>CAYGLF010000025.1:0-5107 GCA_964350945.1 uncultured bacterium | reverse complement strand
TCAATTCCAAAGCACCAAGCAAATCCACTATACTCTTCTGGGTCGATCTTACCAGTCTTTAAAACATTAGGATGGATCATTCCCGCCCCAGCAATCTCTAGCCAACCTGTTTCTTTACAAATAGGGCAGCCTTTTGCACTACAAACGAGACATTCGACATCTACTTCTAACCCCGGTTCTACAAAAGGAAAGTAACTTGCCCTAAAACGCGTTTTGATATCCCGTTGAAAGATCTTACAAAAAAATGTATTGAGGGTGGTAATCAAATCACTTAAAGAGACATTTTTATCTACGCACATCCCCTCAATTTGATGAAAAAGGACATGCGATCGTGCTGATATATTTTCGTTGCGAAAGGCTTTTCCAGGACAAGCAAAACGCAGAGGAAGCGGATGTTTTTCCATCAAGCGCACTTGTATATTGGACGTGTGGGTGCGAAGGAGCATTTCTTTAGACAGATAGAAGGTGTCTTGCATGTCACGCGCAGGGTGGTCATCTTCAAAATTAAGGGCTTCAAAGTTATAAAACTCCGAGTCAATATTGGGACCATACTGCACAGAAAAACCAAGCTCTTTAAAAATATCCAAGATGTGGTTGAGAATCGAGCGAATAGGATGAGGTCTGCCAAAAAACCGTTTTTTTCCAGGAAGAGTGACATCAACTTTTTCACTCTCTAGGCGTTTTTTCTCTTCTTGGTTTAATAAAGATTCAAAATGTTGGGCACAACTACTCGCAATGTGCTCTTTGAGAGTGTTAATTAATTGCCCTACTTGAGGGCGCTCTTCTTGAGAACAATCTTTCAAAGAGCGCATCAGGTTCTGGATGGGACCTTTCTTCCCTAAAAACTTGGTTTTAAGGGTATCAATCTGTAAGGACGATTGAGCAAGGCGCAGCTGTTGATCAAACTCAGAGCGTATCTTTTCAATAGATTCATTCATGTATTGCTGCGCAAGAAAGTTAAGCTAAAGCGGCCTTTGCCATAGTGGCAACGTTTGCAAAAGTAGCAGGATCATTGACAGCAAGATCCGCTAACATTTTTCGGTTGATCAAACAACCTGCTCTCGATAAGCCATTAATTAGCTTGCTGTAAGAAATTCCATTGATTTTAGCTGCAATCGCAGTTCTAACCACCCAAAGGGCTCTAAAATTTCTTTTGTTATGTTTGCGATGGCGATAGTTAAAAGCCATCGCACGCATTACGGCATCAGTGGTTAAACGTAAGTGGTTCTTACGATCTCCAACAAAACCTTTCGCTTTTTTGAAAATTCTATTTTTTCGCTTTCTAGAAGCAACCGCATTGGTAACTCTAACCATTTTATCCAGCCCCCATTAATCTTTTGTACATTTTGAGTTGAGTCTCATTCACTAAGCCCGGCTTAGCAAGATGTCTTTTTCTCTTTGATGTCTTCTTCGTTAAAATATGACGAGTTCCTGGATGACCACGTTTGAGTTTTCCAGTTCCTGTGACGCGAAATCGGGAAGCAACCGATTTCTTTGTTTTCATTTTAGGCACAATGCTCTCCTTGGCTTATTGCGTTTAGTTATTCTTACCGGTCGTTGCCACCGGGGCAATGACAACAGCAAGGGTTCTTCCTAATAATTTGGGTGTGCTCTCTGGAGTCCCAAGATCTGCAACTTGTTCACAAAAATTCTTGAACACATTTTGCCCAATCTCCTTATGAAGCATCTCTCTCCCTCTAAAAGCACATACTACTCGTACTTTATTTCCTTTTTCTAAAAAGCTACGAGCGTTTTTAATTTTAAACTCCAAATCGTGATTATCGATATTAGGCTTAAATTTAACTTCTTTCACCTTAACTTGGTGTTGAGTTTTTTTTCCTTCTCTCTTTCTCTTCGTTTGGTCGTATCTAAATTTACCGTAGTCTACTAACTTACAAACTGGAGGCTCAGCTGTTGGTACGACTTCTACTAAATCAATACCTTCCTCTTTCGCCATCGCCAGGGCTTCTTCAATTAAAACAACCCCTACCTGCTTTCCATCGCTTCCAATTAGTCGTACTTTCTTCGCGCGTATTTGGTGATTAAATTTCAAACTATCTTCTAACCTTGTTACTTTAAATCTCTAACGAGCGACTGAATATTCAGCCTCTATTTCATTAGCTAGCATCTTTTTTGCCAACTTCTCTTCTAATGACCCCATTTCACTGTTCTGCTCTAATAAAAGGGCCATAAGCTTTTCTATCGAGGCGCAAAATGTGCCTGTAATGACCGGGTTTTTTTTATTTTCAATACTCACTCGTTCCACCTTAATGAACGGAGAAAATACCACTTTCCCTGACTCATTGAGAACATCTAGGTGCACTTCAAAAGCTTTTTTCAAGCTGCGCGCTCCCTGATCCATCTCGATATCCATAACATATTTCTTTATTTCTTCCAGTAATCGAGTGCAGGCCATGCCCTGACATCTCGCCCTGCAGGAAAAACCAAGAATTTTAATCATTTGCACGTAGAAATTCAAGCACGAAATACATTCTTTATCTATTTGTTCCTCAGTCGACCCTACAAGCCACTGGTCCCCCCTTCCTGAATTGAGAGAGCAAAGTCCTTTTCTAAGAGGATTTTTTTCAATAACAGGCTCATTTTTCCATATAAAATATTTGACTTTAGAGCTTAGAAGCCGATTGTCAACAAGCACTGTCTGTAGGCTCTCTGTTCTCCCGCTATATGATAGCATTTCAAAACCATTTTCTTGAAATTTATTGGAAAGAAAGTTTTTTAATCTCTGCAAAAGTGCCTCTCCTTTTGGGAGGAACACATAGCCCTTGCTGCCTTTTAGAAAAAGCTCTTGGGCTTCTTCTAGCGAAAGGTGTGACCGCTCATTTTTAAACTGCTTGAACTGTTTTTTCAGCTGCCCAGCATCAGGAGCAGCTAATCCAAAAAGAGTGATCTCATGACTTTTAGCCAGCTCTTTTGACTCAAAATGGGTGAGTTTAAAGTGGATTTTTTGCAAGGGTCGCTTTGGCACGCTTTCTTTAAGTAGATCATAATAGGCGCTAAAACGAACGACATTCACGCTAGGAGCTTGGCTTTCTCTAACTTCTTTTTCTAAAATCTTTTGTTTGTGATGGGCAAAGAGCTCTGCTGCATTGGAGGGAATCATCTCCATTAAAACAGGTTGAAAACCCTCCTGCATGATTGCAATCATTCGATTTTCAATCAGCTGAAGGTCAATTTTTGATAAAGATTCAAAGTGACAAAAACGAGCGCAAAATTGGGCATTTTCTACCCAATCTTCAACCAGCTGCAGGCCGGGAAAGAGGTCCTGCATTGCCTGCGATAAAAGCTTTGCAACTCCTTGAGAGAGCTGCGATAAATCTATGGATGAATTTTTCATTAAAAAAAGCATGGGATATAGCTGACTCGAACAGCTGACCTCCACGATGTCAACGTGGCGCTCTAACCAACTGAGCTAATACCCCATTTGCTAGTAAAACATGGGTTTCAAAAAGGAAATAATACAATAAAACCCAGTATAAGTACAATCTTAAAAGAAGAACTTGAAATCTCTTTGCTAAATCCTTTAGATTGGGTCATTCGATAGTAAGATTTCAACCACTAGTTTATAAAAATGATTTTACAGTCTGTAATCTCCCTTGCCCACTCTCTTTGGTTGACCGCTTTATTTCCAGGCGCCCGTGTGATTGATGCGACCTGCGGAAACGGTCAAGATAGTTTATTTTTAGCACAAACAGCTCTTGAAGGAAGCTCTGGCCAGTTGCTGGCTTTTGACATCCAAAAAAAAGCTTTGCAAAGCACAAAAAAACTCCTTGAAAATCACCTGAGTGAAAAGCAGCTTTCTCAAGTAGAGTATGTCCACTGCTGCCACAGCAAAATTAATTTATACTGCAATCAACCTGTAGACTTGATTATTTTTAATTTAGGCTATTTGCCAGGGAGCGACAAATCACTCACAACCTTGAGCGCGACTACCCTTGAAGCTTTAGGGCAATCCTTAGACCTCCTTAAACCCACAGGATTATTGAGCATTACCTGCTACCCTGGGCATGAAGAAGGGGCTAAGGAGGCGCTGGTTGTAAACAAATGGGCTGAACATTTGGGTCGTGGATTTAACTGTTGTGTACACAGTTGGCCAAACAGAACTTGTAGCGCCCCTTTTTTAATCACCGTCCAGATACGCTCTTGTTAAAGACACCATCATAAATTTGAGGATCGTCGGTTTCAAGATGCAAACCTAGCTTTATATAAAGAGGCTCCATAATAAAAATGCTTCCTGTAAACAGATAAACCGCATCGCTGCAATTTTGCTCCACAATCTCAAGAGCCTGGTCAATAGACATTGATAATGTTTTTGGGGGTAATTCATTTAAAAGATCTTTAACCGCCGCCAGCCTTGGGTGGTTGACGTCAAGCACTGTTATATTTGAAGTGTATTGTGAAATGATCCTTAAGTTAGCCAGGTAGTCGTGACTCCAGGTCATAGAAGTGAACACAAATATTTCTTTTCCTGGGTACTCCTCTTTTATTTGCTCAAACAAACGCAGCAGGCCCGCTTGATTGTGACTCATATCTAAAATCAGCTCTTTACCATTATGACAAATTTTCTCATAACGAGCAGAAGGCTTGGCTTGCACAGCTTGATCTATATCACTTTTCACAATTGGAAACTTGGTTTGTAAAAAATGAAGGGCAGCTTTAGCTATTTCCTGATTTTCCTGGTCATAGGAAGTACACTGAATTGAAACAGGAAAATGAGGGGCCTTTTTTTCTTGAATCATTTTTTTTATCGACTGTTGACAAGCCGTTGGGCCTGTGATTAAGGGAACCTCTTGTTTAATAATCCCAGCTTTTTCAAAAGCTATTTCCTCTAAAGTCTCTCCCAAAAGCTGAGTGTGGTCCAAACTAATTGAAGTGATAACCGTTAACTCGGGGCTAATACAATTTGTTGCATCTAAACGTCCCCCAAGCCCTACTTCGATAATCGCAAGATCCACGCTTTGCTCTGAAAAATATTTTAAAGCCAACAGCGTCATCACCTCGAAAAAAGTAATCTCTAGTAAACAAGAATGTGCAAGGTCAAAAATTTCAGGCAAGTATCTGACCATATCCTCTGGAGAAATACAGCGGT
>CAYGLF010000024.1:0-5145 GCA_964350945.1 uncultured bacterium | reverse complement strand
AAGAAAGATTTCCCCAAAGACGTGCGCGCTACAAAGTAACGAATAGTTGGCGTATCAAATGGGTGCCCAACCAATTTATTGAGCCGATGTCTGGTTATTTTTTCAGAGTCGATGTCGGGTGTGGCTTTTTATTTTTCACCCAAAAAATGGTTGAAATCAAATTTACGAGCTATCTTCCAGAAGAGACAGTTACATTTCACAGATTTAAACCAAACTTTAAGAGTACTAACACGCCATTAGTAGAGATGGAAATAGGTCAGAAGCTGTGGAAGTGCTTGGGTCTGGCTCTTACTTACCTTCATCAAGGAGGAGTGAATACTCAAGTTGTGCGTCAATGGAACGACGGCGATCAGGGATACATTTTCCGTGCTAATTGTAATCTAGATGCTCTTTTAACGCGTTTTTGCTTCAATGCACCAGGCTCGGTTCTTTGCAAGGCCGTCTCTTATAATCCCTATTTTGGAGGTGCACTCGGGCTTGGTTGGCAAACATGGTCTCAGATCAGCCAGAGTATGGCAGTTGGAAGGGGAGTGAACCTGGTTCAAAGCGTTGCTTTTACTAAATCTAAAACAATTGCCAATTTTGTTTGGATGGGAGATGTTGGCGTGAAGCTGCGCCGTGTGATTCCCAATATTAATTTTTCTGTATGTGTCGGAGCTAAATTTATTGGGTGGGGGCAGGCTCGAAATTTAGGTCTTATAAGTGAGCAAATAACCCCCTCTAATCTTGAATTGATAAAACCTTTTCGTTCTCAGTTTATTTATTCAATGGTTCCATATATTGGTTTTATTTGGAGCTTTTAATAAAGTAACTTTAATCCCCCTCTTAAAAGTTTGATTTTATTAAATGAAATTAGGGTCTTTTTTTATTTAAAACATTGCAAAAAATAAAATAAATAGATTACTAAAAAGTATTCGATTTTAAAGGTTTTTTTAGAGCAATGGGTAGTTATTTAAAAAATAAGATTTTAGGGAGTGTTTGTTTGCTCTTTATATTTTCAATCTGTAACTTAGCAGCTGAAGATTTGAATTCAGATCCATTTAATCAGGATGAATACTATGACTACATTTCTCAATCTGTAAAAGGCCGGCATGTTAAACACAAATTTAAAGCGTCCCAGAAAAAAAAGAATCTTCCACTAAAGTTTAAGAGTTGGAGTCCTAGATGGGTGTGGACTGACCAACTGCAATCTAACAAAGACTTCTTTTTCCAAACGAACGTCGGGGTCGGTTTTTTATACTTTAGCGGGGTTCGTGCAAACTTAGGTGGAAGGCCTTCAGGCGCCTTTGCATCTCCTCTCCCCAATTTTACAGACGTCCCCTTTAAAGGATCTTTGAAATATAACAGAGCCCCCCTATTTGAATATCAGATGGGAGCTCGAATACTTCCTTGGTTAAAAGCCGGGCTCTCTTATCAGCATCAAGGGAATCTAACAGTCAACACAGAGGCTCTTTTATCTGCAAAAGATAGTTCAGGAAAAGCCATGTTGACCTCTCATCTGAATCTAGATGCCTTAATGGCTAAAGTATACTTAGAACTTCCCTGGGCAATGGTCATTCAAAATGTAGCTACTATGCCTTATCTGGGGCTTGGGATTGGAGCTGGTTGGCAAAGTTGGACACGCACATGGGTGCAATATTTAGATGCTGCTGGGCTTTTTAGGAATCGATATTTATCTCTTAACGATAAATATAGCCCCAATGTGGTTTGGATGAGTGATCTGGGGCTGCGTTTTTTGGATGCAGATGCAAGAAGTAACTTTTCAATCATCTTGGGCTGCAAAAATATTTGGTGGGGACAAGCTCGCAATGTGGGCAGCATGCAGGATCAAATGCGGCTCAAATTGAGCTTAGCAAACTCGTTTCGAATTAAAACTCTTTTTTCTTTTACTCCTTATCTAGGTGTTCAGTGGGATTTCCCATGTTCGAGTCACTCAAAAATACCTTTGATTATTGACCGTAGAGTGGCTAATTCATGGACTCCATTTTGGGTGGGGCAAAAAGCTCTTAGAGATCCTGGTTTTAGAGCGAAAGTAAGTGGGGGGATTGGCTTTTTATATTTTGGCAAGACTCAAGGGACTGCTGTTGCAGATGGGGAATCTCCCACAGCAAATGTAGGTCGTCCCATTCAGTATACCTCTATTGAGGGTGCTTTTAGTTATAATAGGACTCCTCTTTTAGAGATGGAGATGGGGTGGCGGCTGTTGCCATGGATGACTGGAGGTATTGCTGTGCAAAGCCAGTCACAGATCAGTCTACAGTCACAGTGGCAGTATTCTACGGGAATTGTTCAAGGTGGACAAACGCAGCACTTAAATCGCTTGATGGCAGACATTAGTTTAAACTCTATTATGTTAAAGGCTACTTTAGAAACTCCAGGAGTTTTTGTTTTCAAAGCTTTGGCTTTCAGACCTTTTATAGGGGTTGGAGGGGGGCCTAGCTGGCAGACATGGACCAACATTACGGTGCAAGATGTGATTTTCAATCCAGGAAATCGCAGAAATAACAACCCAAGATTTTTATCTCCTAAAATTTCTTCTAATGCCTCGTTGCTAGTTGACATGGGCCTCAATGGAAAAAGTGTTCATCCTGACTGTGACCTTTCCCTGTCAACAGGGATAAAATTTAATTATTGGGGGCGTGCTCGCAATATTGGCGACTCCAGACAGCAGGGAGGGAGTAATCAGAGTTTAGTACGACCTCTTTCTACAAATATTTGGTCTTTTGCTCCCTATGTTGGGATCCTTTGGAACTTCCCTGTAACGGCTAACTTGGTAGCTAGGCAAACCATTGACAATCGATCAGTCAATACATGGAAACCCTTCGTGACTGCATCTTCAAATATTGAAGATGAATCTTGGCTATGGACACAGTTTAATATGGGAGTTGGCATGCTTTACTTTTCGGGTATCCATGGTAATTTAGCAGGTGTTCCAGGTAGTGCTTATAATTATGAAAGAGCTTCTGACAAGATCCAAGGAAAATTAAAGTATAACCGAACCCCGCTCTACGAATATCTATTAGGGGTACGTATCAATGATTGGGCTAAAATAGGGTTGGATTACCTTCATCAGGCGGGTGTTAATATACAGTCGACTCCCCAGAGGGCCTTTGTTCCAGGAGCTAATACTAACCCACTTTCTAAGTTAACTTTTCGATCGAATCTACAGCTTGATGGTCTTTTAGCAAAAGGAGAGTTCTTTCTTCCTTATTCAGCAATCTTTAAAAGTATAGCCATCACTCCTTTTGGGGCACTAGGGGTTGGCTTTGGCTGGCAAACGTGGGAAGCGGTTGTTCAGCATGTTCGTTTAGACACAGGTTATATTAATTATATCAGTGAGCAGCCTCTGAAGAGAAAAATTTCATTTAATGCAATCTGGACACTCGACTTAGGAATGCGTTTAAAAAGCTCATCGCCTAGAGGAAACTTTTCAGTCAATCTAGGCTGTAAATATGCTCAGTGGGGGCAAGCGCGTAATATAGGGCTATTTGATCAGCAAGGAAGCCTAGAAAGTGGGATTAGCCAACCTTTTAGAGTGCAAACACTCTATCAGTTTGCCCCGTATTTAGGTTTAGAGTGGCTCTTTTAAAAGCCTTATCTTTCAATCAAAAGTGTGACAGGTCCATCATTGACAAGTTCAATTTGCATATCTGCACCAAAGACACCTGTTTGTATATTAAGGGGATGCTTTGAGATCTTTTCTATAAAGTGATTGTACAGATTACGAGCTACCTCCCCTTTTGCTGCCTGCGTAAATTCAGGGCGTCTACCTTTATGGCAGCTCCCATAAAGGGTAAATTGGCTGACAATCAGCAGATCTTTTTGTATTTCTAAAACGGATTGATTAAACGACGAATTTTTATCTTCAAAGAGTCTTAAAGAGACGCATTTATCTGCTAGCCAATCCGCTTGTTTTTGGGTGTCTTGGGTGTGAACGCCTAAAAAAAGAAGGAGACCTGGGCCAATTTGTGAGTGCATTTTTTGATCGATTGTCACAGAAGCTTTTAGTACGCGCTGAATCAAAACCCGCATTGGAACATTTCACTCATTTCTTTAGGGATAGGAGCTTCTATCTCCATTTTCGTATGAGTGATAGGATGGATGAAAGAGATTTTTTTTGCATGTAAATAATGACGAGAAGCTTGGTAGCGTTCGTTAATGGATGGCTTACCATAAAGCTTGTCGCCTAAGATAGGGTTTCCAAGAGATTTTAAGTGCACACGAATTTGGTGAGTCCGTCCCGTTTGAGGCTTTAAAGAGACTAAGCTAAAATTGCCATTAAAGCCTATTAGCTCAGCTTTAGTAATGGCTTCTTTGCCTTCTTCATTACAGATTGTCATCTTCTTACGGTGGATTTTACAGCGTTTGATGGCGGCATTAATTTCTATGGAGGGTACTTTGCCAATAGCAATGGCCAGATACTCTTTTTTTATGGCGCGTTTTGCAAAAAGCTCGCATAGCTTTTGGTGGCACTCTTCTGTTTTGGCAGCCAGCATCACCCCAGAAGTTTCTTTGTCCAAACGATGGACAATGCCGGGCCTAAATTCAGAGGTAGAGGCAACTTCACAATGGTTGAGTAAAGCGTTGACAAAGGTATTAGACCAGTTTCCTGGAGCAGGGTGCACCACCATACCCGCAGGCTTATTGACAGCTATTAAATGACTATCCTCATACAACACATCTAAAGGGATATTTTGAGGTGTTAAGTCCGGGCCTGCTCTTTTTTGTAGGTAGACTTCAATCTGGTCTCCGATAGAGGGGACTGTTCTTTTTTTAGGAGCTTGGCCATTCACTAGGACCTGTTTATTTTCAATCAACTCTTGAAAATAGGCTCTTGAATAGAGGGGGTAGCGCTTGGTTAGGTAGCTATCGAGGCGCTCACACTTCTCATCTTCAACTGTAAATAAATATTTTGATGTATTCATAGACTAATGTTCTAAAAAGGAGTCGATTATATAAGAAGATGGCAATTTTAACAATTCTATTACTTCCATGCATCAGGGTCTGGGTCGGTGATCTTCATGTCTCCAATCGCAGCATTAAGCATGTTATCAGCTTCTTGTTGCTCCACAGACTTGATAGTTGGTCCTGTATGTTGAGGGGGTAAATGGGTGGTTGTGGGTGGGGGTGGGGTATGGGGTCATC
>CAYGLF010000023.1:0-5347 GCA_964350945.1 uncultured bacterium | reverse complement strand
GGGTAGCTAAGTTCGGAAAGGATAAGCGTTGAAAGCATCTAAACGCCAAGCCTCCCTTAAGATAAGATATCCCAATGAGACCACATGAAGATTACATGTTTGATAGGTTGGAGGTGTAAGCACAGTAATGTGTTAGCTGACCAATACTAATCGGTCCATTGACTTAATATTTTTTCTTTGTGGTTTTTGAAAAGACCACCAAGATTAGTTCTCAAGCACCTTCTAAAATAATTAGAAACTTAATTGTATAGATTTATACTTGGTGACATTGGAGCAAGAGGTACACCTGATCCCATACCGAACTCAGAAGTTAAGACTTGCATCGCCGATGGTACTACACACAAGAGTGTGGGAGAGTAGGACGTCGCCGAGTTTTTTTTCAGACCCTAGATTTATTTCTAGGGTCTTTTTTTTTGCCCAAATTAATTTTAAATTTCTTTATTAGAAATTAGCACTTAAATTATTGATTTTTTTTGAATAGTTCGTTTTGAAGAGCTTGTACTGTGATTGCTAAACAATGGAAAAGTCAGGTAAGCTAAGCGCTTTTCTTTCCACTGATTGAAGCATTTTTAGGGAGCCAGTTAAATATAGTAGTCGCTTATCAAGTAGTTCGCTCATGTTGTTAAGGTGTGCTTTTTGTCGGTGTAGTAACCTAATTTGAGAGGAAATTAAATGAGCACCAGTCTCTGCTTCTAATTGTTGTCTTAACTTGTCTTTCTCTATGTTTTTTTCTGTGAGTACTGATTCTAATTCGTGAATGATGTTGTGTTGATCTTTTTTTAGACCAACAATAAGTTCTTTTACTTGTGGTAACTTTTGGTTGCTAAATCTTAGAAAGTCCATTAAAGCCTCTAAGGAGATCATTTCTTTTCTAAAAGATTTTATTTTTGAACTTAGTGATGATAATATTTTCAGATCAACCTTCTGCTCTTTGATGCTTTTTTCTAAGTAACTATCCCAAGATGAACTTTTAGCAAGTGTACTATTGATACAGGATATATTCTGCGAGCAGAAACGGAGAAGTTTATGGAGCTCCCTTTGAAAGCTATCTAAGTTGGTAAACTCTCTTGCCGCGCTATTTTTAATTTCTTGTATTGTTTCGTTTCTGGTAATTATAACAGCTCTGTGATGCTTTATATAGGGATGAGAGTTAGTCGTAAGCTTTTCGCTAGGGGCGCTTCTAACCTCAGCAAGTAGTTCGTTGGGAATTTTTTTTGCGGCTATTTTATCTTCATAGGCTCCTATAAAAGAGGGAATCGATTGGATCATATTACAAAAACTTTTTAGTTGATTTTATAGATAATATTTTTTTTATGAAAAATTTCATAGGCATCTGACCCTGATTCTAACATTTCATTTTCAACGAGACTTAGATTTTTGTTGAGGGTCTTAGTTCGCATAGATTTGGTGCGGTAGAAAGTGCGTTGTAACTTGTCTAAATCGATTAAGTAGGGGCGTGAATTCTTTATGATGACATCATTCATTGCAAATTTTGAATATTCAATTTTGGCGTCACTTAAACGCGTTAACACTTGCTGAATGTTTTCAACGACTTCCGGCCATTTATCTTTACTCGTAGAATTTTGTGAGAAAAACTCATTGCCAGTGCAGCCTAGAATATAGTTAGTTAGAAGATAGCTAGAAGTGCAGATAGGGCCAAAGCGTTTTTCAACCAAAAAAAGGGGTTTGCAGCAGTTAATCCCATTAGATTCTAGTAAATCTCTATAGTACCAGGTTCGCATAGCTTGAGAGGGAGAACTAAAAAATGCGGTAAGCCATTGTAAAAGACTTTTCTTTTTAAATTGGTGGGCAATAAAGCACATTCCATCTAGATGCACTACGGCAATTTTTTTTCCTTTATAACGACTTGTAAATTGATGGATCACATTTTCAAAAAGAAGATCTGGGTTTGCGATAAATTTTTCTAACCGTGGAGCATAGAATGAGTTTTCAGTGATTACCAATCGATTAAAATCTTTTTTGTAGACATACTGGGGATTGTTTTTAAAGAGGTTGTCACTGACAAACCAATCAAAAGGAGAAATCTTGCACAGGTGGAGAACAGTAGCAAATGCCAATAGCAAGGAAATCCAGAGAAATATTTCTAGAGAAAATCTTCTCTGTCGACTGAACATGTCCTAACCCCCTTCTATCTGGGAATCTATCCCCCATACCTCAAGATTGTCTTGCCAAAAGTATGCTGGGGCTGTTGATTCAAATCTTAATGACAAGTAGCATGTTACAAATCTGAATTATTGTTAATAGAAAAACCATGAGTGATAAGAAAATCTGTAATTTGGTCCTTATTTAACTGTTCTAAATTTTGTTCGGATAATCCTTCTAGTGGAAAGGTTGGAGTGAGGGCCTCTACCTGGGCTTGCAGTTCTTCTTGATCGAGTTTATGTGGATATTCTGTATCAAGTTCTGCTGGATTTAGATCTATGAATGCATAGGTGCTTGTGTCATGACAATTACTAGATAGCATGCAGGTGGGCAAAGTGCATATTAAAATAAAAATAATGATTTTAAGTTTTAGAGAGAGGGCCTGTGGCTTATCCATGGAAATACCTTTTCAAAATGACTACAAAATTGGAAGATAACAGAATCGTTATTTTCTGCACCAATAACCTGCATTCCAATAGGTAAATTTTTCTGATCAAATCCGCAGGGTAAAGAAGCTGCTGGTTGCCCAGAGAAGTTAAATGGGAATAAGAGGGATGCAAAAAACACGAAAGGGTCTGAGTGCAGCTTTGTAATGCATTCAGGGTAATCTTTAATAGAGAAAGAACTAGAGGCTGCAGTAGGGGTGATAAGAAGGTCGTACGTTTGCATGACCTGATTCATTTTACAGCGAAACTTTTGGCGGAATTCTTCTGCCCTTATAAGATCACTGGAACTTACCTCTGCAGCTTCACTGAGTAAATGAGAGATTGACGATCCTAAAATGGGTCGAATAAAAAGAGGGATTTTTTCAGCCAAAGTATTAAATTTGGAAAAGATATAGTTTTTGAGGTCATCAAGGTGCTCTGGAAGCTCAAATGGGGATTTGATTTCTTCTATTTCAAATCCCATTTTTTGTAGTTCGACTAATTTTTTTTGTATTAAGGATATGATTTCTTGATTTTGTATTCCAAACCCGAGGTCAGGGCTCCAGCCAATTTTTAAGCGCCCTGGGTGCTTATCAAGAAGAGAGGTGAAATTAATTTCTGGTTTTTGGTCAGGGTCTATTCCTGCATTTTTGCCAATAACATCTAAAACAAGAGCCGCATCCTTGACGGTTCTGCAAATAGGACCAATACGGTGTAGCGGTTTAAAGAGAATTTCTTCAGGTTGGCAAAAGGGGATGCGGCCAAAAGATGGCATGAATCCAAAGAGAGAGCAAAAGCTGCTTGGAAGCCGTATAGAGCCTGCCGAATCGTTAGCGAGTGCAATGGCTGCCATGCCAGCTGCAACACTCGCAGCGGCCCCCCCGCTAGATCCTCCTGCAGAATGGGTCAGTTTCCACGGGTTGGAAGTTGGCTTCATCAGCCTGTTTTTAGTAATAAATTCCGAGCCAAACTCAGGGACATTGGTCTTTCCTAAAAAAATAGCATGTGCTTGTTTCAGTCTTTTGATGCTTAAAGAGTCATTCTCAGCAACTTTATAGATACAGGCTAAAGAACCATTTGTTGTCACAGTATCCTCAATATCAAATAAGAGATCTTTTATTGAAAGGGGGATCCCGAGTAAGGGGCAATCTAGGTAAAGGTTGATATTTTGGTCAATCTCAAGAGCATGTAAGAGAGCCTGTTCTTTCATAACTAGGATGTAGGCATGAATTTTTGGGTTGAGTTTTTCGATTCTTTCTAAGAACACCCGAGTCACTTCCACACAAGAAAGCTCTTTTTTAAGAATCTTATCACGAATGACATATCCTGGGGAGTAAACAAGGTCTTCATCTTCCATATTAATAGTCTGTTGAGAATCAAAAATGTATCTATATCTTATGAGCTCTTTTCACAGCACTGAAAAACTAAAAAAGAATAAGGGTTGACTCATTTACGATGACCATTAATACTACTACCATTGTTTTTTCTTGAGGGTTATATGAACCAGACTGAGCTTGTTTACGTTGCGTGTGCTTTTGGTCAAGATGACCCAAAAATTAGAAAGTTAAGAGTCGAGTCGGTTTCTTATTTTTGTGCACAAAAAATGAGAGAAGGTATCGTCGTATTCTGCCCCTTGATACACAATTACTATATTCTAAAATATGGGCTCCCCATTGGTTGGACTTACTGGGAAAAATTCAACTCAGAATTGCTGTGTCGAAGTGACAGGTTGTTAGTCTTAAAAATTGAAGGTTGGGAAAACTCAGAAGGTATCTTGGCAGAGATAACTATTGCTCGCAAACTTAAAATCCCTATTGATTATCATGAATTTGATGTATCAGAAGACTTTCTAGCTAAAACAATCGCAGCTCACTAAGTCGACAGAAAAAAGAAATCTTCTTTTCTAGATACGAATTTTTTAGCTGTGCTTATGGCTATTAATTCTAGCCGACCTTAAAGCTTTAAATGGTTCTCATCAAAATTTACAGGAAGAATAACCTCTACTTGATTCAAGTTATCGAGGTCAGTAATTAGAGGAGCTGCTGAGATCGAATAATAGAAAGACCCAGGCTCTAAGCTGCTAACCGTAAGAGCTTTGGCGACAACAAGCCCTTCTGGGAAGATTCCATCAAAACCTGTGGTTAGCAAAAGATCATCGGGTAAAATAAGGGGCGCTTGTGCTTCATTTGAGTGAAGGGGCTTACCTGTAATAAGCTCTCTTGCAATACTTAAATGGTCTTCCGTCGAACAATTAAAGCCTTTCCCCATCATTATTTTGCTGTCTGCTCGCCATAGAGGCTTACTTAGCCCTGTAAGTTCTCCTTTGGCTAAATAGGTGCTTTTGGGTGATGTTTTAAGTTTCTGATTGAGAAGGTCAAGCTCTTTTAAAAGCGTAGGATTGTTTTGAATGCATTGGTAGTTTAGAAGCGATTGGATGTGGTTGAGTAGGTCGTAATACTGCTGCCCTCCTCGTAGAGCTCTTACCGATACGGTTAAAGATGAGCTTGTAATTAATTTAACCCTAGATTGTTTTTTTCCAACATAATCGACAACGCCTATGAGCGTATTTTGGTGCAGGACGGGACTATTTAGTGCAATTTTGGGGGATTGTTGATTGCTACATTCTCCAGCAGCAATCCAAAAAAAATCATTCCAAAAAGTCGGAGTTCGATAAATAATTTTAGCCTGAATTGAATCCGGAAAAAAGGTGGGAGGAGACTCTTTTTTTTCTACCGAAGGAAAAGGGGGGATTGCTGGGG
>CAYGLF010000022.1:0-9921 GCA_964350945.1 uncultured bacterium | reverse complement strand
TGGTCTACCTATAAAAAAACGAGAAAACCTCTTAAAACCTCCCTAGAGAGACTCTGCACACATGAATCTCTGGATATGAATTAACTTGGATTACACCCAAGCTTTTTACACACCGGCACCTACTCTTCAGCACCTTAAAGTCACACCCTCCAATCCTAACCCTCACCAATAGGCTTGTCTGTAAAAGGTTCTTTCCTAGAGTATAGCCGGTCTAAATTTTTAGGCTTTTCTATTTTTTCAGGGTGTGGAACCGCCTTAATGTCTAGCTGTGGGATTACTGCCTTCACATCTCTTTTCCACTCTTTTGATGTGGCAGTTGCTATTTCAAAAATCTCTTGATAATGCTCTGAGGTTTCTTTAGTTATTGCCCCATCATGAATAAAAGTTATGAGAGCCTTGGTATTGGTTTCATCCCAGGTCAAATGGATCTCCCTAAGCTCGGGAGTCACTTTCCCTCGAAGAGCCTCATTGACTTTAAGTCGTATCACCGAATCTACGATCCAGCTTGGCACGTACATATCAACGTCATTAAATTTTGTATTCGGCTCTCTCCTTAAATAAACTACCTCAGAAACCTCTGGTAGCTGCATGGGATAAGGGCAAGAGATCACTTCGAGATGCATCATAATTTGTTCTCCTTGATATAAGGGGTGCCTCATTGAAGTCGCTTCTGTCTCTATACAACCATAATGCCATTCTTCAGGCTCATCCACTAATCCATCATGAAAAAAAACTAATTTTCCATCTGTTTGAGATGAGTCCCAATTAATGCCTACACATCTTAATGAGGGCAAAGCCATCCCATTAAGAGCTATGTAGGCATGTATTTTTAAACTTGCTAACACACTTTCTTCTTCAGAATTTCTACTTGGTTTAATCTTTTCCATTATACTTCTCCCAATCACAAGCGGGTTTACTATTTAAATCAAATGGCACAATATGATAGAGCCCGTTTAATCTGTAGTGCACCTTTGCAAATTGTGTAGGCACCCACTCCTTGCTTCTTTCCAGGTAGGCTTCCCCACAAATCTCATCAAATTTAATAATTTCTTTGAAGTCTTTCTCTCCCAGTTTTTTACCATCTAAAGGAATCCCCTTTCCAATCAAAGGTTCTGTTTTAGCTGCAACTTTTTCCATATCCCAGTAGACGAGGCTTTTTTTATCATCTATTGCCCCTCCTTCTTCAAAGTGTTTAAATTGTAGATCTTTATGTATTTTATAGAAACCATTAAAACCGCCTTGGGTTTCGTGAATCTTTTCAATTTCTAGCAAAGTGATAGAGTTATTTTCAAATTCAACATATTCACCTGCAACCTGGGCCTTTTTTATCTCATAATTCAATTGATCCGTTTTCCAAAATTTATACCATTTATGGGCGGCTATTAAAGGGTTTGATTTTAAAGGGTTTTTTATTCTTTGATGAAACTGCTCTAGAAATTTTTTCTGTCTTTTAAGTTCATCTGAGATGTCCATATTTTGAATTTCTTGATGAATCTCTTGCACTTCACTTAAAACCCACTGATAGTATTTCTCAGCAACCTGTGGGTGCCTCGGCAATCTTACATGGTTCCAGTGCTTGGTCAGATCAAGCCCATAGTGGTCAACAATCTCTTTAAACTTATCTGAGTAATTTTCTACATTTGGATCCAGAACAGAAAGCTTACGACCTAACCATAAAAGCTTTATAAGCTTCTCCCTAATCCATACATCTTTCACATACTTGTCACAATATGTCGCTATTTCTCGGGCATTTATGACATGCCTGATTATCTCTTCAATGCTATTTTGGTTACAATCAGCTCTTTTGGGGATTTGTTTCATCACATAAAAAACAGCCTCTTCAGGGCAATTCATATCCTTGACAAATTGACGCATTTGCTGGCGGTGAGCAAATTCAAGATAGGCATCTAAGCTTTTTGCTGGATTATCAAGAGATTCACAAATACCTCCAAAATCTTCTAAAATAGCCGCCGTTTCAGAGGTTTCTTTAACTGTTTGAGCCATTGCCTGGTTAACAATAGAGTCTATTTCAGGAAGAACAGCAGCTTTGGCAGTGATATCTGTAAATTTATGTAAATGAGTGATCTGCTTACTTAATTTCATAAGATCTCTAAAAAAAGCAGCTCCATCTGTAATAGGCTTTCTAATAAGCTCGGCGAGTTGAGGTGATTTTTTTAAAAGCTCTGGGCTGTTTTGAATTACTTTTACCGCGTCTGTCGCCTTCTTTAATTTCGCTGCTGAATAAACATGTGAGACAAAAGCCCCTTCCTGGGCAACCTTGGAAAATCCCCCTGCAGCATGAGGTAAAGCGAGTTTGACTCCTTCTCCAATGCCTCCAGCGACTAGTTTGGTTGTAATAGCTGTTTTCACACCCGCTTTGACCAGCGCATTCCCTACTTTTTGAGAGAGAGCCGCTCCTCTTGATAAACCTGATATGCTGGTTTTTAACAAAACCCCCTCAAGAACAAACCCTACGCTCATACCTGTCCAGTAGTATAGATTGTCTTCAATCCCCTCTCCCTTTCTTTTCATTCGGTGTTTGTCATTAAATTCTTCTGAAGAATGTTTTAGACCGGGAATAACTCCTAGTAGGCTATCACTACTCCAAACGACATAGTCATTGATTCCTCTAATAATATTCTCAAAATTTTGAATTTTTTGTTCTTGAGAGAAGTTTGCTGCTTGGATAATTTGCTGGCTAACCACCCCCTCAAAGTGAAGAGGGTTTGCTCTAGGAATGTTTTTTTTTATGAAAAGCTCTAGATGCTGGCCTGCTTTTTTAATAAACCCTATTTTTTCTTGATGTTTCTGGATTTGATTTTTTACCTCAGATTCATTTTGAGAAAAATCTCTTTGCGCAACGTAAGTTTTTAGATTGGTCGTTTGTAAATTTCCTGTCGCTTTCTGTATTAGGTGATTTTCTAAAGGGATTGCATTTGCCAATTCCTTTACTTGCTGGAAACGATTTGGATCTACAGACCCAAAATCACCAAAAGGGTCTGTTGCATAGTCCCATGCCCTTTGGCTAATCATTTGGTTTTTTTTGATATGAGCTTGCTCTGAATCAATTCGTCTTTCAGGTCTTTGCTCTTCATCTTTTTGAAATTCTTGAGCTAAAGCGAGGACTCTTGCCATTCTACCAGGATCCCACAAATCTTCAAAAGGATCCTGGGCCATCTTAAGAATTTTATTCCCCAAATCACGGGCTGGAGAAGCTCTATGCTGGATCAATTGATTAACGCTTCTATCACGATCTCTTTCATAGGATTGATCTGCAAAACGCTCTCTACGAATAGATGCGATAAATGGGTTGGGATCAATCGATCTTGTTGGATTTTTCTCTATTTTAAAAGAATGCCGATGAACACTTTTTATAGGACTTCTATGTGCAACCGAGGCTTGTTGCTGGCGGTCTTTCTCCTCAAAATAACTTTTCAAAAAGGGGTTATCTCTTAAAGAGCGATCACCGTGCAATGGGTCAGCAAAATCCACGCTTCTACCTCACAATAAGCAAATTTTCACCAAAAACCTGCTTAGCTAATTTTCCCCATTCTAAGTCTTTATCTAGACAAGCGCTTTCAATTTTACTTTCAAATTGATTCAGCACACTCTCAAAAGAAAGATCTTTAATAGATCTTTCTTTGACATACGTGAATGAACAGCCTGGGTGATTATCTATATGGGTATAGTTCAAATAAAGATCGTAGTGTTTATTGATAGTCAGCACTCGAAAGAGCGTAGGAGTCACTTCTCTAATCACAGACACGCTTTTAATTTCTTTTTTAGACTCCCATTCTCTAAGAAGAGCTTTCTCATCTCTTGCAATATTTTTAGGTCGAATATTAGACTTTCCCATTTGTCTAATATGCCCCTGACATACTTTATGTAAAGTGTGAGTCTCTTCTTTAAAAAAAGAATGTTTAGCTATGGACTTTATCATCTCCATTGCCTGCTCTACAGTTACTTGAACAGGCCTTTCTGTAACTTCTTCTAAAAGATTCCCCATCTCAAGATTCTCATAGAAGTACAGGTCGTCTATTTTTTTAAGTTGAATGGGAACCACTTTTAAAAAAGTATCGATATAAAAATATAGCTGCTTGTCATTTTGAATAGGCTGAGCAAACGGTTGGTTTATTTGATGATCGTAGAAATCAGGTGTATTTCTATTTGGAGGGTTGCTAACTGCGGAAATACTCAAAACAAACCACCATAATTCTTGATTGCATAAATCTTAAGAGAAGCCATAAAATTGTGTAAAGAAATTTTAAAGATGAACTTTTATATGAATCCAGCAAGTGCCCTTGAAAAAATTTCAAAACCCCTGATTTTAACTGAGGTCGAAGAGGTGCAGGTTTGTCTGGGTCATAAAAAGTTTTTCTCTGAATATAAAAAAAGAGACGAGGCTAAATCTGCAGGCTTTAGATGGCTTGAGGACAAAAAGAATGACCCTACGGTTAAAAACTGTAACTTTGAAATAGAAGAAAAGTCGAGTAAAAAAAAGCACCTCTTTTATTACTTTGAGCATGTCAACGATGTCAATGACTGTGACCATCATCAGATTGAAGTTATTAGAAAAACCCATGACCTGATTTTAACTGAATTTTATGAAAAAGCTTTCTCTGAAAATGCATGATCTGCCAGCTAAAAGATCCTCAAATATTCAGTAGACGCCCCTAGCATTTGTTTAAATATAGGAGCCTTCCCTTGCAAGTATATCTAACCTTAAATACACTATTTTCTCATTAAATTTTTTTTAACTAAAAGGACAGAAAAATGAGTTATCCTCTCGTATCTAACTATGCATCGTGTGATGAATATGCTACAGCACGTGGCCAATTTATTATGGATACTTATTGGAATGCAAGCCAACCGGTCGCTGCCCTCTCAGGAGCTACCAGTATTGTAGGTTTTTTTCTTGGGCAAACGTTTCGAAATCTTAGCTCCTTAAGAGTCCTTCCATATACTTTTGTATATGCCGCTCTTATTTTGTCTCCTACTACATACATATGGGCAAGTATACAATCTAAAGTAACTACCGATGTCTCAAACTATAGATGCTTAGAAGCTGTGAAAGAGCTTGGCTCATTTCAGGCATTTGTAAATAATGAAAAAAAGTACCTAGGTACGATACAAGGTTAACCTAACAAGTTATCTTTAAATCCTAAAAACATCTAGATTTTTTGCATAGAGGTACTAATAAACACCTGACCTACGACTGGGTGCCCTCTTATGGTGTATCCTTTTAAGATGCTACCCTTTGGCTTTTAAAGGATTTCTCCTCTGCCAATAAGGATTCAAGACTTGGTTTCGGATCATGACTTTCTTGACCTGTTACAATAGGGTTTGCATAGGCATCTCCTACTTGTTCTGATCGCATTGTCTCTTCAATTTTTTTGAGAGTCTTTGCCAAATCCTCACAAATGGGCGTATCAAATTTCTGAGAAAAATTGGGATCTACCTTACAGCAATTGCTCTTATCCGCATATCTCGCTATCAATTCAGTGACTCCAAGAACTAGTTGCCCCGCATGATAGGCGGTATTGAAGGCCTTCCCTCCCAAAGCTCCCTTTGCTTCTTTCAAAAACCCATCTTTGACTAATGCCGCCGCCCCTTTAACATACTCAAAATTCCACTCCCTAGGAGATAAAAACACCCAGTCACAATCCACGCAGTGCTGAAAGCAAAGTGCTTTTTCAACCCCTTTTGCACCTAATGAAGCTGCAACAGCACCTAGGTGTCCTGCAGGGCCAAAAAAGGGACCTACTTCTCGTACGCCCTGCGCGCCTAAAGATAATGTAGCACAGCTTAGTTCTTTAAAATTTATTCCAGTCATTATATACCTCTTAATTTAGAGCCTTTTTATGAAATCATCAAATGCGTTTTCCTTCGCATATAGACGTTTCATTAAAGGGCAGTTTTAAACAAATCACCTTCCTAAAATCAGATTTGAGAGCAGCTGACTCTCCACCACTTAAGTGAAGAATAGGCCCACATTTTTGAATCTTGTAAAATTCATCTATTTTGGATCTTAATGAATCTAGCTCCGATTGCTTTCGATATAATTTCTCAAGATCCTTTTTCATCCGAATTATTTTTTTGCACGAGGGGTGCGCCTCTTGAGAATAAGTTTCGCATAAAGCCGAATAATCAAGAGTCACGCCGGCTAAAACCTCTTTCTTAAATGCATGCTTTACCTCCACAAAGCTGGCCTGACATATTTTAAGATGGCCGTCGTAGTTTCTTTGTAAAAGATCCAACCCATCCTCTTTCCATCTCTCGAAGGAAAAGGACGGCTGAATCCGTTTTAGCCAATAAGAGAGAGGCTCTTTTCTGGGCTCTTTTGTAGATAAAAAATGCATGTATGCTTCTAAACTAAGGAAATATTCACTACAAAACTTTTCAATTCCTGGTAAGGTTGTCATGTCGGCATATACAGAAGATAATTCAAATTCTCTTAATTGATTTCTACAAACTTGAAAATCTTCCTCATTTAAAGGAACCTCCTTTTGAGGAAGAGGATAAGCAATACAATTGAAAAAATGAGACGTGGCATACAAAGAAGCAGCGCTTATAGTAGAGTATTGAACTCCTTTCCAAAAATGGCTGGGCTTTGTCTTTTGAGAATGGCTTCTTTGGCTCTCTTGATCAAACAACGCCCTTACAAAGTAAGTGATAGCTTTCAAACCGGTGTGGGTTGCCACAGCTGTTAAAGCAAAGCCTCCTATGTAAACTGGCAATGCACGCACATTTAAAGAAATCATGCCACAAGAACTCCTTTAATTTTATTGAGCCATTGGCTCACGGTTTTATTTGATCCTGTAAAATTAAAATCTTCTTGAGTGCTAAGGTATTTAAATTTGCTATTTAAGGAGCGGCCGGTTGATCTAAAAGATCTTTGAAAAAGGACATTTTCATCATATATCTCATTAAAATCTTCCTCCCCATACTTACAATGAGACTTGGATGGAATAGAGCTGAAGTTAAATTCCAGATCTTTAATAGGCCTTGTTCCTCCATGAGAGACAAAAAAATCAGCCACTTCTTGAAATTTATTCTCTTTAATCAAACTTGTGAAATTTAAAGGTAAAGAAAAATTACTGGCATTTAATATGGAAAAGTCAAAAGCCAGGATCGAAGAACAATCAATACGCGTCCCACTGGTAAATGGGATGGATCCTTGCAATTTTTCTATCTTATTTAGGTTATCGATGATGGGATTTTGATATAAAGAGCAATCATTTTCCAAATTATTAAACAGCTCATACGCTGCGGGGTTACAGAGCACTCTATAGTTGATTGCAACTATACGTCCTATCCATAGCTGCTTCCAGTCCCCTAAGTACTTACTACTTAAAAAGGCTTCAAATTCTTCTCTAGCTTTAGCAACACTCGATTTAAAAAGAGATAACAGACGTTTGAACTGTATTTCGATAGTCTCTAGCTGATACCTGAAAAGATCTACTTTATAAAAAGAAATCCCTCCAATAAGAGTCATTAGATTAGAACAGTTTAATGTAGGATCGTGCGCTTTGGGATCTAAGAGCTCTGCTCTTAAATACTGAAAGCGTGGAGGGTTCACTGATGAGAGGTCTAAACACTTGCGTAGCTGTGGCACCACATGCCACTGCATGGCTTCATTATAGCATGTATTGATCTCAGATTTTCTAATGTAGGGGCGAACTTCTTGCAGTAGCTTATCTATAGTTTGTTCAAGATCCTCTCCATTTGTAAGAGCATCTTGAAGAGCATTTTCTTGGGGAGGCAAACTGCTCGCTTTAATGCAAAGACAAGTTACAAATCCCCAAAACAGTGCCTCCAGACTACTTTTCACCCCTCTCTTTAGATTAAAGATGCGTTTTTTTTGATTATCTGTACCTAAAACAAGTTCTTTTAAAGACCCCCCTTTTGAAAAAAAGTCGATGGTATATTTCTCAATTTTTTTGTTCAGTGGCTGTGATCCAAAGAATGAAGTACACAAATGATTTCCGGCACTCAAACTCCTTTTCAAGCATAGATAGCCTGAAAGTACAAAAGAGCCCGTATAAAAAAGCTGATTACTTCTAACCGAAAAGACCATCTATAATTTGTACTTTAAGTCATGCTAGCAAAAGACAACATGAGCAGGTTGTGAGGAATTACAATTTAATAAACTAGTTGAAGAGTGATCTCCCTACTATTAAAAACATACTTAGGATGTATGTAAAGAGATTTTTTAACAACTTCTTTAAAATAATAAGCATGATTTTTTGCTCCTAACTTTTTGATAAAGTATTCAGGATGTTTTAATTATACTCATACAACTGAAGATTTTACTTGTGAACAATCAGCATACTCTATCGAAGATAATGCTTCTGCAAAAACTAAAGATATTAAAATTATACATCCCAATCTTAAGCATGAAAAACCGATTGGTCCTCAGTGGGATTGTGTTGAGACGAGCCAAAATGTAGTAGCATCAGGAGATAAGATCGAGGGGAGGCTTACAAAAATTAACCCCTAGACTAAAAACGAGCTTACAGCAGACTCATAAAAAGTTTGCTGCAAGTTTATTTCACTGATCCCATCACAGTATGAAAGCAGTCCAATAACTCAGGCTTTTCTACATCTACCACATGGTGTGCTAAATCAAACGAATGGTTATGGGTCCATTTATTGGGAATCGCAATCACTTGGCATCCTGCTGCAGCCGCCGCTTCCACACCAGGACCTGAGTCTTCAAAAACAAGACAGTCTTTAGGCTCTACCCCAAGCTGTAGGCAAGCCTCTTGATAGATATAGGGTTTGGGTTTATTCACCCCAGTCTTGTCTTTGTACATTTTAAGATCGTCTTTCCCTGACAAAACTACGTCAAATGAATCTAGAATACCGAGAGATTTTAAGTTTGAGAGGATCTGCTTTTTATTCGCAGAAGAGGCCACTGCAAGTTTGACTCTACCCTCTTTTCTTAGTTGAGTCACGATCTTTACAATATCCATCATAGGCTCAATTGAACACACTTTTTCTGCTTGAAATTCTTCATAAGTCTGATTTTTTTTATCGATAATTGTGGGGTCATATTCGATATCATGCTTCGCACAAATTTTTTCTAAAATGTGCGTTCCGGGGTGACCGACACATGAGATATACTCTTCTTCTGTAAAATGAATGCCTCTTTTTTCCAAAACATGTTGCCACGCAACAAGCTTACGACCTTCAGATTCAACTAGAACACCATCGCAGTCAAAAACAACTGCTTTGACATCAGCATGAGCGAAATGAAATGAGAAAAAAAGAGCACATATATAGAGAGATGACCAAAAAGCTTTCATAGATGATTCCTAAATTGAAAAGTGAGTACACCATTATAGGCTGAAAAGAAGCATTCCTATCAAGTAGAAAGTTGATTTTACGCGAGTAGCCGCTATCTTTCTTAGAGGTTTTAAAGGCTTTTTTTTGAATAAAAAGTCACTCAAACTATTCATTTTATAAGACATATGTTTTCAGAGAAGTTTTATTCCTCTCATACTTTGAAACAAAAAAATATTAACAGTATCTTTAAAATCAACATGGGGTAAATTTAACAAATGAGACATCCCAAAATCATCGCCTCTCACCCCAATAATAAATTAACTTTATATAAAAACTATTAATTTATAGTAAATTATAATTTTTTTAATTTAATAAAAATTAAATTAATTTACTTTGCCTTTAAACAGACTGGAGCGTATCTTTTTAGGAAGAAAATAAAGCTGGTGTAAAGTTGCCTTATGAATGTTACTAATCCTTTTCGTTTTCAAGACACTTTGAAAATACCTCTGGATAACTTTACTCTCCCCTCTTTTAAGCTCCCGACTCTCAATTTTTTTTTACCAGCTGACAACTACCAACCATTTCCCCATAAAATACCAATAGAGCACCGCAATTTTAAGCATGTAGATGCAT
>CAYGLF010000021.1:0-13737 GCA_964350945.1 uncultured bacterium | reverse complement strand
TCAGACTCTGCCCCATCATCTGTAACAAAAACCACACCATGATGAAGATAAGGATAGCGATCTTAAATCTGACATGAAAAATCTACAAGACAAGTACAAGGAAATGAAAAATGATCCTAAAGTACAGGCAACACAGTCGCTGTTTGCAAATTACTTCGTTGAGATCTTTTACTTAATTGCTGTCGTTATCGCTTTTATCTACTCACTTGTTAAAGCGCCTCGTGCAGCTGTTATTTTCACAGGGATTGGCTTTTTACTGGGGCTGTTTTTATTCTCCTTTATGAAAAACACGGCCTGTTCAGCCTGTAATTTCCTAAAAAAACAAGAACTAGTCGTTCACATTATAGTGGCCGTCATCTCGGTTATTCTAGCCTTTATTATCCCAACAATTATGATGGGGATTTTAATCGGTATTCCTGCTGGAATTAGTGTAAGACACGGTATCTTTTGTATGAAAAAAAAGGATGATCACCAAGATCCCCATCAATAAGAAACTGTTTCATTGCTAAAAATTGCCTTAGAACAATCTCCTTTGTTTCGCGCTCGTCATATCAAGGAGCATCGAACAGGTGTCTATCGTTATGTTCGAGACTTAATTGACGGGCTGATGCTGTGCCCTGACATAGAGTTGCATTTTTCTCATCGACTCGATCCTCCCCTAACAAATTACGACATCTTCCACCTTTTAACCCACAGTTTAGCAGCCCCTACTTTTTACCACCAAAACAGCAAAACAAAAGTCGTCATCACAGTTCATGACCTGATTATCTGGCTTTTTCCTGAGTGGCTAGCCACCATGAGCTACAAGCACCCCTTAGTCATGAAGTCTATCAAAAAATGCTGGGCGATCGTCCCTTCGGAGCATACCAAACAAGATCTCATCCAATACTATGAGTTTGATCCTCATAAAATTTTTGTAACCCCCCTTGCTGTATGCCCACAGACATTTCACAAGGCTCTTGATGCCAATATATTGAACAAATATAAGATCCCCAACGCCCCTTACTTTTTTTTCTTGGGAAGACTTGAAGATCGCAAGCGCATCGACCTTTTGCTACGCGCTTTTAAAAAGCTGATTCTACAAGAGAAACTCTCAGACATTAATTTGGTCTTAGCAGGTCCTTTATTTTGTGGGGGAAACTGTGTAAACAGCCACTATACTTACCATAAAGAGATTCTAAGCCAAGGACTTGGCGATCGCGTCATTTTAGTTCAGCTCCCTGAAAAACAAGATTTAAAGTACCTCTACTCGCACGCAACAGCTTTGACTTTTTTATCGGAATATGAGGGATTTGGATTCCCCCCCTTAGAAGCTATGCACTGCCAAACACCGGTCGTTTGCTTCAATAACAGCTCTCTTCCTGAGGTGGTGGGAGAAGCTGCGATTCACCCTTCTGACAATCACATAGACACTGTAAGCTCAACGCTGCTACAAGTTTTAAACAATCCAACCCTGTGCCAAGAAAAAGTACAGATGGGCATTGAGCAAGCGAAAAAATTCAATCATGAAAAAACATTTGCTCTAACACTTCAAGCTTACCGCACGATCGCGAACGCTTAATTTTTTATCTTCGATTACCCATACTTTGGAAGCCATTTTAAAGGCAATGCGTGGATCATGTGTAATTAGAATAAGAGCAAGCCCTCTCTTTTCTTGAATCCGCTGAAGTAGTTGAAGAATTTCAATTTTGAGAATAAAGTCTAGCGAAGCAGTAGGCTCGTCAGCGATGAGCACTTGAGGCTCTTGTATTAATGCCATTGCAATCAAAGCGCGTTGCTTCTCTCCCCCAGAAAGCTCATGTGCATAGCGCTTCATCAAATCCAACGGATTAGAAAATCCAACTTCTTCTAAAACCCGCCTTGCATATTCTCTACGCTCTTTTTTTGATAATTTTGAGTTTTTACCAACCGTTTCTTGTAATTGAAAGCCAATAGTGAAAAAGGGGTTTAAACTTACCGAAGGATCTTGAAAAACCATAGCGACCCCTTTTTTTCTCAGCTTAGATCGCTCTACTTCATTCAAATTTTTTAGGTTATGACCTAAAAGAGAAACCTCGCCCTCTTGCCTTAGATCAATACTCAATAACCCCATAATAGCTAAAGCAAGAGTCGTTTTTCCTGATCCAGAAGGCCCCATGAGCGCCCATGTCTCACCAGCGTGTATTTCAAGAAAAACAGACCTGAGTAAATAACGATAATTGTCACAACGAACAGATAGGTTATTTACTTCTATTAATTTTTGCATGTTAGAAGCTTATTCCGATTCCTTTCTTAAAAACAATTGAAAAGTCTTTGCTTAGTTCAAGAGCCTCTGAAGGCTGATATTAAATATTTTAATTCACTGCTATGTTGTCATCCCTCAAGATTCACTCTCTCAAATTTTAAAAAAAATCCAAAAAAATATTACCTTCTTCTTGGTAGCAGTTGAATAAATCCAGCACATCCTATAAAATGGTCGCATCAAATTTAATATGGCAAAAAACAATTATGAAAGCGCTCGCAAGTTTATTCGGAAAATCACCTTTTTTTCCACTTCAAGAGCATATGAAATGCGTTTCAAACTGTGTCTTGAAATTGCGCGATGCTTTCAAAGCTCTCAAGATGCAAGACTGGAATCAAGTAGAGCTTCTCTCCATTGAGATCTCAAAGCTTGAGCATATTGCTGATCTCTCAAAAAATGAGATTCGCAATCAACTGCCCAAAAACATTTTCTTGCCCATTGAGCGTGAAACCCTATTAAATATTCTTACTATCCAAGACAATATTGCAGACACTGCTGAAGACGTCGCTATTTTACTTTCGCTGAAAAAAATTCAAGTAACCCCAGAGCTTACCCAAGATTTCGAAAGCTTTTTAGAAAGTAACATTCGCTGCTTTGAAAAAGTTTTCCAAGTCATTGCTGAGCTCAACGAACTCTTTCAGTCCTCTTTCGGAGGAATTGAAGCAGAAACCGTTCGAGCCCTTGCTGAAGATGTCGCTTATCAAGAACATCAGGTAGACTTAGATCAACGCATATTTTTAAAAAAGCTCTTTAACTTAGAAGATGCCTTTCCTTATACAACCTTCCATTTGTTAATGCGCATTGTAGAAAGCATCGCCAAAATATCAGATCTATCAGAAAAGCTTGCAAACTGCATTCGAACGACTATAGAAAGAAGATAATTATAACCAGGTAGTATGGAAACAGCCCTTTTAGTTTTAAGTTTAGTCTTTGGATTTTACATGACCTGGAATATTGGTGCGAATGATGTCGCCAATGCGATGGGAACTTCAGTAGGCTCCAAGGCGCTCACCCTAAGAAAAGCGGTCATTCTCGCTGCTATTTTAGAATTTGCTGGGGCATTTTTAGTCGGCTCACAAGTCTCTGAAACCATTCAACACGGCATCTTGGACATCACTGCTTTTTCTTTAAATCCCATGATGCTCGCGGTGGGAATGATCGCGGCTTTACTTGGAACTGGCATCTGGCTGCAACTCGCCTCTTACAATGGCTGGCCTGTTTCTACCACCCACTCCATTATTGGCGCCCTACTTGGATTTGGCCTCATTATTGTAGGTCCTCAAGCAATCTACTGGTCTAAAATTTCGACAATTGTCATTAGCTGGATTCTGTCTCCCCTTTTGGGCGCCACTGTCAGCTACATTGTCTTTAGCCTCATCCAAAAAAAGATCTTATTTTCTGCAAATCCCCTCGTCTCTGCACGAAAACTCACCCCTTATTTTGTATTTTTTTCATTCTTAATTTTGGGATTAGGGTTATTTGTCGGTGGTTTAAAAAAGCTGCACCTTAACTTTACATTTCTCCCCGCGCTTGGCCTTGCCATCTTGCTGGGAGTGCTCGCTGCCCTTTTTTCCTCTTTTTTCTTTAAAAGAAAAATCAGAACGAGTCCACAAGAGACCACCTTAAAAAAACAAGTTGATTTCCAGCTCCTCAAAGGGCTGCATAAATCAATCAAGCACTTACGTCGTACAGAAACACTAGCAAATGGGGAATTACAAGCAAATGTGGCTCACATGCTAAAAGATCTGTCCTTAGCCGCTCACGGTGCTAAAAAGCAGATTGACCTTCAAGTGACGGGGCATGAAACCAGCCAAGTCGAGAAAGTGTTTGCTTACTTGCAAATCTTAAGCGCTTGTTTTGTTGCTTTTGCACATGGAGCTAATGACGTCGCGAATGCCATTGGCCCTCTTGCCTCTATTATTGCAATTATCAAGCATAAGACAGTGACTATGGCCACTCAAACACCACTATGGCTTCTAGCTCTTGGTGGAGCCGGTATTGTGGTCGGGCTGATGACCTGGGGCTGGCGTGTGATTGAAACGGTTGGAAAAAAAATTACAGACCTAACCCCGACCCGAGGATTTGCTGCAGAAATTAGCGCTGCAGCGACCATCTTATTTGCTTCTAAACTCGGGCTTCCTATTTCAACCACTCACACTCTAATTGGTGCGATCTTAGGAGTAGGGCTTGCTCGTGGTATTGGAGCTCTAAATTTAGGGGTCCTTAAAGATATCGTCGCAGCTTGGGTGATCACGATCCCTGCGGGGGCTATTTTCACCATCATTACCTACTACATTTTAAAGCCTATATTTCTTTAGGCTTAAATCACCCGCTGCTTATGTTGGAGCATCTTTTTTAAAAGATCCCCGAGGTAAGTGAGACTCAACAATAAAATGATTAGAAAGAGAGCAGGAGGCCAAAATAGACTGGGCTCTAAAGGATAGAGACGCCTTGCTTCATCAATCAACTGGCCGATGGAACAGCTCTCGATGTGGCCGACCCCTAAAAATGACAGGGCGGATTCAATGATAATTGCACTGATAAGGGCAAAGGGAGCTAAAGTAATAAGCGAGGGGTAGCTATTGGGAAGGACGTGCCTTAATAAAATCAAAGAGGGGCGATATCCCATACCTTGTAAAACTTCAATATAGCTCATCGACTTTTGCTTCAAAATTTCTAAACGAACGACCCTTGCAATGGATGTCCAACTAAACAAGGCAAGGGCAACAATTAATGTGATAAAATTCATCCCTCCAGAAAAAGAAGCGATTAATAGGAGGACAAAAAAGGTAGGCAAAGCCTCCCAGACTTCGATTAGCCTACCAATAAAAAGATCACTTTTTCCTCCATAGTAACCAGCAATGGCCCCCAAGGTAGTGCCTATTAAAAATGTTAGAGCAACGGACAACGCTGCAGTCGCAAGGCTATAACGTATTCCAAATAGTAAAGCTGCCCACAAACTTTTACCGTTTACCCTAACTGCTTTTAAAAGAGAATCGGAGTGTTGATCTAAAGCATTTTCTTGCCAGTGTTTTTGAACGAGCAAAGGTTGAATCACCACCGTTGCTTCTTGGGCTATCGAACTTTGAAAGCTCCCCCTCACATTAAAAGAAGGTGAGCACACTCCCATAAATAGGAGCACTTGCAATAGAGCCATCACCCCCCATACTTTTTTTCTTCGCCTTCTAAAAATCACTGTAAAAAAAACAGTTAATGGAAGCGTGAACATTAGCAAATTAAAAAATAAGTCGAGCTTATGAGTAAAGAAGCTTTTATCAAAAAGGTGACTCCATAGAGGAAAGAAAAACTGGCGATTAGCTATGACCAAAAGCGGCTTAGAAGAAGCAAAGAGTGGGGCATAGATCCCAAACAGTAAAACTACAACCACACAAGCGACACTTCTTTTAGCTGCTTTATTTTTCTTAAACTGCTTTAAAAACTCGTTGATCGACATGACGTCTAATCCTTGGGTCGAATTGATATAAAAATAAATCGGCTAAAAAATAACCTCCTAAAGAGAGGAGGGATAAAATAAGCGTGGAGAAAATCAAAACGTTGGTATCTTTTTGTAAAATTGCCTGATAAAAAAAGCTTCCAAATCCATCAATTTCAAAGAGTGTCTCCACCACCACCAAAGAGCCCATAAAAAAGCTGATCGAACCTAAAAGTAAAGGAGTGGTCGTTATGATTGCTTGCCGCAGGGTGTGTACCCATATTAAGCGAGCCATCTGCAGTCCTTTAGCTTTGGCAACCAAAAGATGCTCTTGGCAAAATAACTGAGTAAAAAGCGCAGCACTTAGCTTCGAGTAAATGGCAATACCTCCATAAGTCAATGCAATCATAGGTAAGATCCATTCACTCAATCGCTCCATTTTTAAGTTATAAAATGGAAGCTGATAACCAATCCCTAGCTTTTCAATTAAAAAGGGAATCATAATGTAGAGAGGGGTCGCATATAAAAGACTGCAAAAAATGGTTAGAAAACGTCCTGACCACTTCTGCATTTTAAGCGCCATGATCAGACCCAAAAGATGTGAAAATGCCCATGTTAAAATCAAAGATACGACCAAAAGCTTCCCTGAAGTTTTCAAGCGCTTTATTACGCTGTGGCAAACTTTCTGATCTGACTGATACCGTAAAGTTCCAAAATCGAGAGACACCAACTTGCGAACGTAGCAAGCAAGACGCGTTTTAAAAAAAAGCACTTGTATATTTTCAAGCCAAGAGCTTTTCTCATCGGGAAGAACCCATGGATCTTGGGTCATAGAATCTTGATGCAGTAATAGATCTTCCAACTGATTAAAAAGTGGAGTTTGTTCTATGGGAGGCTTATTTTGCTCGAATACAATCCCTCTACTTATTTTTTTCATCTGCCCCATAGCGATGAGTTTAAATGTAAAATCATCGGGGCCCTTAAGGTAAATTTTACGTAGCTGCCGTAGAGTGTAGGGTGCAATAGAAGGTAAATTAAGCTCTTTGAGGTCTATTTTCTTTTTAAGCGTTGAAGTTTTCATCCAAGGCCAGGTATTTAAAATCAGAGGTAGGTTAAGCCCATACTCTTTTGAAAAATCATCCTCACTAAAACCATTTGCCTGAAAACAGATATCGTCCATTTCAAGTTCCCCCTTCGTCGGTTTTAAAAGGGAATCTTGAACCGAGTGGATCAGCAAAAAATTAACACATAAAATGGCTACAATGGCCAAGGGCATGAATAAAAGGCGCTGTCTTATAAAGGGCGCTATGGACATGTCATCTTTTTGTTAGACTTCAAAGGCCACTAGTAAACGCGACCTTACACATTTTGTCATCAAAAAAGAAAAACTACTCTTGGATATAAAATATTTTGGGGCAAGGCTCTGCAATTGTTGCTTCTGTGATCATTTCTGACTCTTTTGGAATAAAAACATTTTTTAAATAAGAGCGAGAGAGAAATACTTGTTTAGGGATATACAAAAAAGTGCAGGGCTGCAAGGCATCAATCCGCGCGTGAATGGCCTGAGTTAGTGCAGATCGTCTCTTTGGATCTTGGCAATACTTCAACTCATCTAACCAACCATCGACTTGTTGATCTTCAAAGCCTATAAAATTAGAGGATCCCAATCGCTCACTACCCTTAGAGTGCCAGCTTGGGCCTGGATCTTCAGGGGGTGGTTTCAAACCCCAAGCAAGATATAGAGCATCAAAATTTTTATTCTTGATGCGATCCATCACTTCAGCGTAATTTAGCGGCTGAAGCAAACACTCTATGCCTATTTCTTTATAGCTTGTCGCAATAAACTGACAAATTGCTTGCGCCTGCTCATTTTGGGCAAAGTAAGCTAGGTGAAAGCGCATTTGATAAGTTGCTCCCCCCTCTTTTTTTTCTAAAATCCCTAAGCTGCCCGGTTTAAAACCGGCTTTTTCAAGAAGCTCTTTGGATTGCTCAGGATCAAAAATTGTGGGGGCTACTTTTGAATTATAGGCAGCACTACCCGGCATAAAAGGGCCACTCAATGCTTTGGCTCCCCCTTTTAAAAAGTGTTCGATTATTTTTTCTCGATCAATCGCATAGGAGAGCGCTCTTCTTACTTTTTCATCTTTAAAAAGAGGGTGTTTTTGGTTCCAGCCTATAAAATAATACTGTCTTAAAAAGTACTCTAATGCTTTTATCTCCCCAAGCTCTTTTTTTTGTTTTTGATAAACAGCACTTTTCAAAAAGCGCGTGTAATCACTCATTTGCTGCGGCATTAAAAAGTGACTGGAGAGCTCCCCATCTTTGAATGATTGCCAAGCACTTACAGCAGATGATTTATAGGTAAAAACCAGTTTTTCCATTAAAGCTGCAAAGCAATGAGGAAACGAAGAATTGCGAACTAGCTCAATTCGGTTCGCATCTTTAGATTCAAATACCCAGGGGCCACACGAGAAAACATGCTGACGCGCCCAGTGGTTTGCAAAATGCTGAGCCATCAGAAAAGGACTGGTTGCTTCATCAGCTATCGGCTCTCCGTTGGGCCAATGACCATAAATATGTTGTGGCAAGGGCCGCAATTGCCCGGTGAGTAAGCGAATCGAATGAGGAGTTTGGTCGCTAAGCTTCCAGTGAACAATAAATGTTTGATCATCCTTGATTTCAATTTCCTGTAAATCTTGATACACTTGTCTTAAAGAAACAGCCTTAGGAAGATCTACAAATGCATTTTTAAACATCTCTACATAGAACTTAAAATCTTGGGAGCAAAGAGGTTTTTTTTGGAAGTAGCCTGGACTTAAATCAATATGTGGAAAATCACATGCTTTTAGAGGCTGCCAAAAAAGGTTCGGTTGAAGTTGAACCGTATAATGGATCCCTTTCTCATCAATTTCCTCAGTAATACTTGCCCCTAAATGAGGAGACATCGTTTCATAGTGCCCCACCTGAAGCTGTGACAATCCTCCAGTACATAGCTCCCAGAGACTATTAACAAAAGGATCATTGGAAAAAGGGTGATAGTGATTGGGTTTTGCAAAAAAAGCAGTGGTGTATTCTCCCTCAGCATTAAAATGAGGGCCCAGTATGGCGGGCAACTTTTCTTGGTAAAAAGGATCGGGAAGTAACAAATTACCGGCCAGCGAGCCTTTTTTTGCCCTATCTAAGGGGGATATCGCCGTTGATAATGATGACACAGTCTCTGCTCCTTTTAAGAAACTCATAGGGAAACAGAGGACAATTAGGCAAGTTAAAACGTAATTTTTTACCATGCCAACGATAGTAGCCGAAAAATATTTATCTTGCGATTAAGATTTGCGATCTTGCCTACAAAAAGGAATGACAATCACTCTTACTGAAGATTCACCGGTTGAATTAGGTACTACACTACCCCCCTGATACTGAGTATTTTTATTGCTAAAGTTTTTATAACTCTTTGCATACTCGGGAGTTGTTGTTGGAAGGTCTTTATCAAGAAAGCTTTTAATACATGGTGCCTCATCATCATTACAGGGACATGGATTTTCTAAATTCCATTCAAAGTGAGTCTTGGCTCTAAAAACTTGTTTCTTAGGAACTTTAATAGGACCTGCTTCAAATTTTTCGATCACTTTTCCCTCTGCATGCAGCCCTTCAATCAAGCCGAATCCAGCCAACATAACGACACCTAAAATACTTGAATAGAAAAAGATATAAAATATACGAATGCCTGTTCTCACGGTCACCTCTTTAACACCGACCCCTTCACTTGATGTACAGAAAAAAACTTTTTTACCCAATAAAAATAGCTCTCTTCCGAGATCTATTTTCAATAAACTTATTCTTAAACACCTAAGTTTTTTTTTATTTTTTAATCTTTGTTTTTTAAGAAAAAACCAGCTTTAAGGTACACTTAATATCCTCACCAAAAGATACTGAAGGAACCCCTCTTTGCCCACGTTTAAAAAACCTTTTTCAAAGTTCCTTCCCTGGCTGATTTGGGCTACTGCAGCCCTTTTTCCGACCTATCAGTTCATGCTGCAAAGCTCCCCAAGCCCGATGCTCACTGAATTGACTAAGGATCTGTCTATTAGCTACGTACAAGCCAGCTTTATCACCACTTACTTTTTCTTCTCCTACATTGTCATGCAGGTTCCTGCTGGAATTCTTGTCGACATTGTAGGGCCGCGCATTTTGTTGGTACTGGGGAGCTTATTCGCAGGCATCTCCTGTGTTATTTTTTCCTCATGTGAGTGTTTGTGGATAGCTGAGAGCGCCCGACTTATCATGGGATTTTCGTGTGCAACCGCCCTGGTTTCCGTCTTTTCCTTAATAGACCGCTGGTTTGAACCTAAGCGGTTTGCACTCTTATTAGGACTTACCGAAACATTTGCAATGGCAGGCTCTGCCCTTGCGCTGGTATCTCTGACGTTCTCAGTACAACATTTCGGTTGGCGTCAGGCTGTTTTGCTTTGTGGGATTTTAGGTATTGGACTTTCAATGCTCATCTTTATAATCGTTCGCAACCACCCAAATGACTCATCAATTATAGAGCATAGAGCAAGCTCATTCTCTCTAAAAAAGGAGCTTTCTAACTTATTTGAAATTATCAAACGGTCACAAGTGTGGATTAATGGCCTGTATACAGGACTGACTTTTGCAGTCATCCCAGCTTTTTTTGCTCTTTGGGGCATCCCTTTTTTCAGCCACCGCTATCACATCTCCCCGACACAATCTGCAAGTATCGTCTCTCTAGGCTTACTTGGGGCAGGCATCGGCAGCCCTTTTTTAGGTTGGCTTTCAGATCATATAAAGAAAAGAAAGCCTATTATGATCTTAGGGTCTTTAATATCAACACTGTGTCTCTACTTTATTATTCATGTAGACGCTCCCCTTTATTTGGCCGGATTTCTCAACTTGTTACTAGGATTTACGTGCAGCTCCTACGTTCTCTCCTTTGCAATCATCAAAGAAATTCTTCCTCCTAATGTGAAAGGGAAAGCCATGGGGTTTGCCAATATGCTCTGTTTGCTGATAGGGGCCCCTATATTACAGCCTGCGATTGCACATATTGTGAAAGATAATATAGGGACGGGTAATATGTTCAAATTTGCGCTGCTCCCCCTCACGCTTTCTCTTGCGCTGTCTTTGATATTGACTTTTTGGGTACGAGAGACACATTGCAAAGATGTCTATTTGAAATAGGAAGCTAAGCTACATTCCATTTTGTGAGCAGTCGACTCAATACTTTTGATTTTTTTGCTTTTTTATATCCACTATTGAATAAAGCAATTAATGAAGGGTGTTTATCAACCATAGTCACGAGCATAATCCCCTCATCACTCAGTGGTTTGGGATTAATCTTAAAGTATCCTTGGTATACATTCTCAGAAAACGACTTTGCTGGGATCACTCCTAAAACGGCACCATCTATGAGACCATTTTTTAAAGCTTCCATTAACAATGCTTCACTTAAAAATCTAGCAATTACTACTTTAGGATATTTCTGAACTAGCAGCTGGGCATCAGACTGAGCGACGACTCCAATAATTTTTTCACTATCTCTACTGATGGTTGAAAAATCGGACTGTACCAATGTGACTAAAACAGGACCTGTCATCAAGGCAGGTTTAGAAGTTGAGTAGATGTTGGTTTCTACACCAAGGTTATATTTAGTGGTCATCACAGCATCATAACTATTTCTTTGCAAACCATTTAACAATGATTCTGTCCCGGATTGGATACACTGGATGATCACCCCTTCTTCTCGGGCAATTTCTTCTAAAAGATCAATCATCATCCCATAGACATTGTCTGCTGACCCTCCTAAATTAGCAGGGTAAAAGGTGGGATCAATAGCTACTGAGTATTTCTTTTTAAACCCACTACAACCTGAAAATAAAATGACAAAAATTATTAAAAAATGAAATAGTCGTCTCATATCTATTACCTCCCCCTCTGGTTTCTATATGAAAATCTCAGCAACAAATGTCAAGCGCAAAACAGGAATCTTAGTGGTCAACTTTGGAGGACCTCGATCGATAGACGAAATCCCTGAGTTTTTAATCAGTCTTTTATGTGACCAAGAAGTCTTAAGAACTCCTCTCCCCAAATTTTTACATAAAGCCCTCTTTACTTGGATCGCCAAAAAAAGAGCAAAAAAAATTAAAGCCGACTACCAAAGTATTGGAGGTCAATCTCCTATATTTAAAGACACGGAAAAAGTAGCCTCTATGCTCAGAGAAATGGGCTTAGGTCCCATCGTTACTTTCCATCGCTACCTTCCAGCGACCCACCCAGAATTTATACGTACCATCTCTAAGCTAGACCTTGATCAATGGCAAGTGTTTCCCATGTTTCCACAGTTTAGCTACACAACATCAGGTAGCATTGCCCGCTGGCTTGATGAAAAACTGCCAATGCATTTTCGCTCTAAAATAAACTGGTTGAAGTCCTACCCCTGTGACCCACACTATGTTTCTCTATTTGAAAGTCGCATCCGAAGATGGATGGATGAAAATCAAGTCTCTGAAGACGAGCTTCTTTTATTTTTTTCTGCCCATGGTCTTCCCCAAAAATATGTGGATGAGGGAGACCCTTACCAAAAAGAGTGTATCCTCTCCTATGAGGCAATCTCTAAAAAATTTCCACTAAGCGCCTCTATCCTCGCCTACCAGTCGAAATTCGGTCCTGGAGAATGGATAAAGCCTTATACAATAGATGTTTGCAAAGAAATCCAGTCACGCTCTATGGGGAAGAAAAAAGTCTTATTTATTCCTCTTGCATTTACTTCAGACCACATCGAAACACTTTTTGAAATTGAGACTGAATATATGCCTGTGATCGAAGAAAAAGGGTTAAAAGCCTACCGCCTCCCAGCTTTTAATGACCGCAAAGACTGGGTAGAGACTATCGCTAAGCTCCTTGATCAACCCCAGGCCCACATTCAAAATCAGATGCTTGTTCGAAAAAAACGATGCCCTTTTTTTAAAAAAAACCGAAAAAAGGCAGTCTAGATCAATAAATAATTTTAAAAATACGCTCTATTAATTAATAATAAGACACTTACAAAAAACCTACTTTTAAATCCTTTCCTATAAAAAACCTAAACATCTCTTTACCAGAACCTTAATCTTGACAATTTAAAGATTTAGCTGTATAATGGGTATTAGGAAACTTATTACTTAGGAACTCATGAGCAGTATATCATGAGCAGTATATTAAGAGAACATCTCAAAAAATTTGAATGGTCTAAAGAAGCTGATTACAGCGAACCTCTTCCAGGAAAATGGACGGGTGTTGACGCTACTGGAAATGCAAAGACCTGGGACGTCCCTGCACAATCTCAAATTAAATTCCAGGCTAGAGAGAAAGCCTCCAGTAATTTAAGATTCAAAGCACAAGTATACTTAAGAGTAGATGGGGCACCGTCAAACTCAAGCAGTTGGAGACAAAAAACATACAAAATCGAACCCATTATGGAGCGTTCTGAAACCCCATCTATCTGGGAGAGAATCAGTTGCTGTATAAGTTATTGTTTTAAGAGTCTAAAAAATTTAATTTGGAAGCCTAAACCTTCCACCAATTTTTCGCTAAGAAAGGCCTACACTCACGCAAGAGCTCAACCTATGTACCCCTCCCAAAAAACTTCTAGCTTAAGTTATCAATCCATTTCAAAAGCTTCAAAAGAGGATCCTGAAGGGCTCGGAAAAATGACTGTATCTGAAATTGGCAAGGCCGCCAATCATTACCTCACTCGCTACCCTTCAAGAGACTCTGCACTTAGACGAAAGCCTTGTAAGCCTGATTCTTTTGGGCCTTACTCCGAAAAATTTTTAAAGCAGTCTGAAATGATTACAGCTCAAATTGAAGCAGAAGAATCGAAAGGAACTCAAAGGGGGGGGCTAAATTTGCAAACTATGAGACAAATTTTTAGAAAAGCCTTCTTTCTCAGGTAGTCATCACATCACTTTTCAGGCTGATTGATTTTTTTTCCTTATAAACTTCCTACTTTCAATCTTAATAAGCC
>CAYGLF010000020.1:0-16365 GCA_964350945.1 uncultured bacterium | reverse complement strand
AGGTCAAAAATTTCAGGCAAGTATCTGACCATATCCTCTGGAGAAATACAGCGGTTATTAATTTGAATACGTTCTCTTATAGTGGAGATGTGGGGAGAGGTAAATGTTGCGCACTTTTTACCTGACAAGATCAACGCTTCACTCACTTTGCGGACCAAAGAACCTTTGCCATTAGTTCCCGCAACGTGCACCTTTAAAAAAGGTTTTAAATCCATAGCATCGTGGAGCATTTGAATCTCTTCGATTGCCATTCTCGATTTTTTGGCAAAATTAAGATCGTATAGCTTTTTAATCCACTGTGAATAGCTTGTCATTTTCCAAATGCCTCTTTTCTAGAATATGGAACGTTTCATGGGGCACCCAGGAACAACCCAACTTGTTTAGAGGTTTGATCTGACCATGAAAATCAGAACCTCCTGTGATCATCCAATTTCTCTCTTTTGCTTTTTCAACCCAAGGCTTTTCATCTTTGGGAGATATTTTAGCGTAGTAGGCTTCCAAAGCATCAAAAGGCAGCTCTAATAACTGTTGCTCGAGCAAGGAGTTTTTAAGAAAATGGGGATGAGCCAGGGATGCAAAAGCATTGGCTCGATGGATCGCTTCAAGTGCTTCTGTAACAGACGGCCTAGAACCCACTACAAAACATGGCTTTCCATCTCCTAAGTAGCGATTGAATGCATCACGAACATGAAGAACATACCCTTTTTGTGCCATTAAGGTTGCAAAATGTGGCCTTCCAATAGACTGAAGCTCTTTGTTAAAAGTCTCTTCAAGTTCCTCTTGGGTGATATCAAAATTCATCTTCTGAAGATTTTGGATCATCTCTTTGTTGCGGCTTTGTCGCCTCTCTTTACAAGTTTGTAAAAACTGATTAAAAAGTGGGTCATGAAGAGAAAAAGAGTAGGCTAAAACATGTACCGAACTCCCTTTGTGTAGGCAGCTAACTTCAACACCAGTAACTAATTTTAATTGATAGTGCTTAGCAAGTTCAAAGGCTTGTTGATAAGCTTGAGTCGTGTCATGATCAGTAATGGACAAACCTGCTAGCTGTGATTTGGAAGCAATTTTAAAAAGCTCTTCAACACTTCGATCGCCATCTGAAAAGTGGGTGTGACAGTGAAGGTCATAACGCATCTTTTGTCTCCTCAAGGAAAGGTACAAAACGAATCTCTCGCTCTAAACGATGACCTGTTTTTGCATAGACTTCTTTTTCAATTTTCTCAACAAGCGCGCGTACGTCATCGGCTTTTGCCTCTCCCCTATTTACAATAAAATTAGCGTGAACAGGCGAGATTTGAGCACCCCCCACTTCAAAACCCTTCATCCCCAACTGGTCGATCAGCTGCCCCACCGAATAGTTAGAACCATTTCTAAAAACACAACCACACGAGGATTGTTGGAGTGGCTGCGACAAACTCCGCTTTTGGATCAACTCAAGCTGGCGCTTACGCGCATTTTGATCTTTATATAATTTCAATTCAACCGTCGTAATAATCCCAGACATAGATTGAAAACATGAGGATCGATATGCAAACTGCAGTTCCTCTCGAGGTCGCGTTTTAAGCTCGCCTTTTTGATCTAGATAATCTACCGACTCTACAAGCGGGGCAATTTCTTGGCCATGGGCACCTGCATTCATAAAGACGGCGCCTCCAACAGAGCCTGGAATGCCACAGCCATACTCTAAACCTCCATATCCCAGCTTTGCAGTTTGGGCAGCCAAATGAGCAAACGAAGTTCCTGAGAGCACTTCAAAAACATCTCCTTTTTGCTGGACACCACGAAGAGCATTTAATATCACAGCCCCTTCAAACCCCCGATCATCAAAAAGAGTGTTAGATCCCTTTCCAAGTATATAAAATCGAATTTGATGCTCATTACAATATTTCACAGCATCCGAAAGCTGTTGAACGCTCTGCACCTTTGTAAATAGCTTTGCTTTTCCACCTATTTTGTAAGTCGAAAAAGCGGCCAATGACACTTCGCGTTGCCAAATGCATGTGGACGTTTCCAAGAGACACCTCGCATCTTTATTAACACTGCGAAGTATAGACTTTTTCTGAGTTATTTTTATAGATATAATCTAAAACAGCATTGACAAAAGAGGTTGACTCTTGGGTGCTGAATTTTTTTGACAAACGAAGCGCTTCGCTAATGGATACCTTCTCAGGAATTGATTCGTCGAACAGAATCTCATATAAGGAGAGTCTCAAAATATTGAGTTCTACAGATTGTATTCTTGAGATATCATAAGATTGTGATGCTCCAGCAATCAAACTATCTAACTGTTCTTTTTTCTCAATAATTTTGCTGGCTCGCTCAAAAGCACTCTCTACATTTGAGCGAGTCGTTTTAAGTTGCTTCATAAAAAAGGTGCTCATCGTAGGCGATAGCTCTTCTGAAAAATGACGGCTAAAAAGCATCTGAAAAACAAGTTCTCTATATTTATTGGCAGGCAAGGACATAATTTCTCTTCTTTCAACTTAATTTCCCATCATTTTAGCATATAATGCCTTTTGACTCTTGAGTTTTTTCATTTAAAAATTTAATTTAACTTTTTACTCAATTAATACTTTAAATAGGTACCCCTATGCCCTTTGATCTTGAAATGATACGTTCTGTTTATAGCCAAGCACCCCAAAAACTCGAGCGGGTTAGAAAAATTGCCAAACACCCCCTTACCTTGACTGAAAAAATTCTTTACGCTCACTACAGCGATAAACTAGAACAGCCCGCAAAACGCCTTGAATCCTACATTCATTTTGCTCCTGACCGCGTTGCCATGCAAGATGCGACCGCCCAAATGGCCCTCCTGCAGTTTATGTGCGCCAATAAAGAGCAAACAGCAGTTCCTTCTACTGTACACTGTGATCACCTGATCCAAGCAGAAGTTGGAGCCAAAGAAGATCTGAAAAGAGCCAATCACGAAAGCCACGAGGTGTTTAGCTTTTTAGAAAGTGTATCCAATAGATATGGCATTGGATTTTGGAAACCAGGCTCTGGAATCATCCATCAAATTGTCTTAGAAAACTATGCTTTTCCAGGAGGTTTGATGATAGGCACTGATTCACATACTCCTAACGCTGGGGGCTTGGGAATGCTTGCGATAGGAGTGGGTGGAGCAGATGCAGTGGATGTCATGGCGGGTATGCCCTGGGAACTGAAATTCCCTAAAATTATTGGGGTAAAACTCACCGGAGCTCTAAGTGGGTGGACATCCCCTAAAGATGTCATTTTAAAACTCGCAGGAATTCTAACCGTCAAAGGTGGGACTGGGGCCATTATTGAATATTTTGGAGAAGGGACTAAATCCATTTCTTGTACTGGAAAAGGAACTATTTGCAATATGGGAGCTGAAATCGGAGCCACAACCTCCGTCTTCCCCTATGACTCAAGAATGGCTGATTACTTAAAAGCAACCCAAAGAGAAGAGGTTGCTAATCTTGCAGACTCAATTCAGCACTGTTTAGAAGCAGACCCCGAAGTTTTAAAAAATCCTGAAGAATACTATGATCAGGTGATTGAGATAGATCTTTCGTCTCTAGAGCCACACATCAACGGCCCCTATTCTCCAGATAAAGCGTGGAAACTTTCTGAATTTTGTGAAGCTGTGAAAAAAAATGATTATCCAGAAGAACTTAAAGTCGCGCTGATTGGATCCTGTACCAACTCAAGCTATGAAGATATTGAACGCGTCACTTCTATCGCTCGGTTTGCCAAAAAAAACAACCTAAAAGCCAAGTCAGAACTTGTGATCACCCCTGGTTCAGAGCAAATACGAGCGACCATAGAAAGAGATGGTCATTTAAAAGAACTGAGTGACGTCGGTGGTATGGTGCTTGCAAATGCCTGTGGCCCCTGCATTGGACAGTGGAAACGCCACGATGTAAAAATGGGAGAGCGCAATTCAATTCTTACTTCGTACAACCGCAACTTCTCTGGTAGAAATGACGCCAATCCTGGAACTCACTCCTTTGTCAGTAGCCCCGAGATCGTCATGGCTTTTGCACTGGCAGGAAAGCTCTCATTCAACCCTTTAACTGATGATCTTCTCAATAATCAAGGGCAAGCGGTCCGCTTAGAAGAGCCTTTTGGAAAAGAACTTCCACCGCAAGGATTTGACCCAGGACAGGACTGCTACCTAGCCCCCAGCACATCAGGAAAAACCGTTGATGTCAAAGTAAACCCCGACAGTGATCGATTACAAAAGCTCGTCCCTTTTAATCCCAGAACTTCTGAAGAATTTCAGAATATGGTTGTCCTGATGAAGGCTAAAGGAAAGTGCACGACAGATCATATCTCCCCTGCTGGTAAATGGCTGCGCTTCCGCGGGCATTTAGATCACATTTCAGACAATATGTTTTGTGGCGCTGTGAATGCTTTTAGAGAAGAAATAGGGAAAGGATTTAACCAAGTTACAGGACAGATTGAGCCCTACTCAGATCTTGCCAGAAACTACAAAGCAAAAAAAATGCCCTGGGTGGCTATTGGAGATGAAAACTACGGCGAAGGCTCTTCTAGAGAACACGCGGCTATGGAACCTCGCTTTTTAGGAGCCAGTGCTGTCATTGTCAAAAGTTTCGCGCGCATTCATGAAACAAATTTAAAAAAACAAGGCGTTTTAGCTCTGACTTTTTCCAACCCTAAAGACTACGATAAAATCCAAGAAAAAGACCGTCTAAGCATCCTTGATATTGAGAACTTTGCTCCCAATAAGCCTTTGACCTTAGAAATCACTCATGAAAATGGGCAAAGTGAAAAAATTTCTTTAAACCACACCTATGGACAAAATCAAATAGAATGGTTTAAGGCAGGAAGCGCTTTAAACTTGATTGCCCAGTCTAATTAGACGTAGATCTTTTAGCAAAAATTAGCTACAATGGGCCCTATAATAAACTACTTATAGGGCTAGTTGATGACTTTAGTTCGTCTCTCTAAACTGATGGGTGAAAGAAAACTTTGCTCTCGGCGAGAAGCCGATCGCTTGATTGAAAAGGGCTGGGTTTTAGTCGATGGCCAAATCGTTGATGTTCTGGGAACCAAAGTCTCTCCGCAAGCAACCATCTCCTTAAAAAATGAAGCAACGCAGCTTCAGAAAAGAAAGCTCACCCTTCTTTTAAATAAACCGCTTGGCATTGTCTCTTGCCAACCTGAAAAAGATTATAAAGAGGCTCTCGAACTTATCAATCCAAAAAGCCGTGACACGAATTATAAAACCCAACTTAAACTCCCAAGCATCGTTCCTTACTTGTCTACTGCCGGCAGACTCGACATCAACTCGACAGGTCTTTTAATCCTAACAGAAGATGGAAGGATTGCTAAACAGTTGATTGGAGAGGACTCTGAAATTGAAAAAGAATACTTAGTACGCATCGATGGGATAGTCACCCCTGATAAAATACGAAGGCTCCAATACGGCCTTATTTTAGATGGAAAACGTTTAAAAGCAGCCAAGGTAGATATTTTAGAACCTCATCTTTTACGCTTCACTCTTAAAGAAGGTCGAAAGCGCCAGATCAGACGTATGTGTGATTGTGTTCAGCTCTATGTCACGGCGATCAAACGTGTGCGCGTGGGTCAAATTCGTTTACAATCTCTTAAAGAGGGCTGTTGGCGCTTTTTAGAGGCTGACGAGTCTTTTTAAAAAAATTTCTAAGCCTTAGTTCCTATATTTTTCACATGAATCAAACTATTTTTTATAGAAAATAACTTTATCCTATTTATTTTATCTTAATATATAATGCTTATAATAAAAGAGAAAATAAAGAATGAGAAGAAGAGAAATGACGACAAATACTAGCTTAATTCCTTCCCTAAAAGGATATTTTGATCAAACAACTCAATTTATTTATCGACATAAAAATACGCTCTTAAAAGGAGCTGTCGTATTAGGAGGGGCCCTTCTTGCTGCCAACTGCTTAAAAGAAGCTCCCCCTCTCGAGGATAAATTCTCAGAAAAACTCCCTGTAACAAGCATTTTTCAAAATACGGCTGCTAATTCTAAGAATTTCACTAAGATTTCCAGCGCCTTTAGCCTCGGAACGAACAGCACTTATTCAATATACAAAAATGCGAACTTTACTGATGAAACTGGAGGACAACGCTGGAGTGTTTTTTCTATTGAAGAACCCAACCCTTTTACAAAGCTACCGCAGCCTCTTTCAGGAAAAGCACTAGAGGCAAGCTCTGCAAGAGCTCTTTTTAAAGAACATAACAAAGAAGCTGAAGTGGCATTTGTTTTTAAACCCATGGCATCAGACGCAGAGATTAACAAGATGCGACACTCTAAAATAAACTCCTTTGACTATGACATTCCATCTCTCAAAGATAGATTTTTAAACGCTGGGGCAACGTCTTTTTACTCAAAAAGACGCTGGAAAACTTACTTAGAAGGACAGTTCTCATTTTCCTTGAATCGAGATGCTGGCGAGCGAGCCCAAGATATCCACAATGATGCTCGAGGAAATAGTGGAAGCTGCAACTCCGACGACTACAAGAACCCTGAAAATTCCCCATTCGTATGTCCAAAAAGGCACGGCGGTTACATTTTTATTATGGCAGTCTCTGATAATTATAAGCCCACCGAACTTTTTTCATTTGATCGTTTTATGGGAAATACCATTGAATCTCAAAACTGCCGGGCAGATTATTGCCCAGAGGGACGTGTGAAGCTGATAAATTCTAGCGTAACAGCAGGCCGAGCCGCGGAAAAATGGATGCTGCCATGGCCAACAAGCAGACAGACTCCAGGACAAGCAATCATTTTTGACGACCATATTTACCATAGGGCCCCAGAAGAGACAAAAGATCGCATCAATTTATCAGCTCGGTTCAGGCTAAAAAATGGCGGACAGGAAGAACTGAATCAATTTCTACGCAAATTTTTTGATCAAAAAGCTTAAAATCAAGATTAGTTCTGCAATTAAAAAATAAATAGAATAACTTCCCCTAGTATTCCTGTAAAAGACCTCTTCTTAATAATAACTTAATAAATACTTCCTATACTCCTGCTCAATTTCATTATTGAAGAACCAGGAGAACTATCATGATACATTTAAATGACCCCATTATAGGGCAAACACACACCAAAGTTGGAGAAACCCATACTCATACCACCCAAGATCCAATTGTTGGACAAACACACACTAAAGTGGGAGAGACCGTAACCACTGTCAATGATTATGGCACCTCTTATATAAACCCGGACTACGCAACATACACTAACCACTACCCTGCCACATACTACTCTTCTTCATATGTGCGCAGAGCCCCTCTCTACACTCGTTTTTACAATAATAGTGCCAGTGAAGTGGCAGGGACCCTCCTTATCGGTACATTTTTAATTTGTGCGCTTGCTGCTATTTCTTTAGCACCTTCTAGGGGCTACCGATACTCATCCAACTTTGGCCAAAATTTTAAGAAGTGTGATATAGTAGAAACTTGTAACTTACATGCCAGTGGCGCCAAATCGGGTTGTTATAACGTTGAAAGAAATTGCCATTGGATACGGTATAACACCTTTAGTCAAACCCGCTCTATAAAAGATCTGTCAGAAACAAAAATGAAGCTTGAAAGTACTTTTTAAGTTTCATTTTTTTTATGCTTAAAATCATTTTATAAAAAAAGACCCCATAGATAAATTTAAGCTGCAAATATTTTCAATGCCTACACACTTCTTAATAAATGCTTAATACAAACCATGTATATTCTTGCCCGACTTTATGATTGAGATACAGGAGAACTATCATGATACATTTAAATGACCCCATTATAGGGCAAACACACACCAAAGTTGGAGAAACGCACTATACCGACGAAATTTCTTATCACATGAACGACCCTATTGTAGGGCAGACTGAAACGAAGATTGATGAGACCGTAACTACAGTGCATGACTATGGGACCACTTACCTAGATCCTAGCTATACAACCCATACGACTCATGTCAATTACTACCCAACTATTCCCCAATCGACGACAACTTATGTGTACACAACTCCATTGCACCCCACAAAAACCAACACAACCTACACCCATGTAAACCCTCATAATAATAGTAGTAGTAGCGGGCTTACTGCTCTTGTTTTATGTGTGGGCTTGGTCGGTTTAGCTGCTCTTATGGTCTACTCAGCACCAACACGAGATAACAACAGCGATTTTATGAATGGTAAAAGTCTTGACTCATTGGGCAAAAAAACACGTTTATTACCTAGCAAACACCAAACTTTAACTAAACACATGATGGGTGCTCCTTCATCTATGCTCAACATGGGTTCCACAGTGCCAGTCCCCCATTCTGACCCAGCTAAATTTAGCAAAAAACCCATCTATAAACCCCCTTCAGCTTTTGAGCGAAACTCTTATCAAACAAACAACAGGGCGAATCAAGTTTTTCATTCACTTCCCTCTTCCACTGGCAAAGCCGCAGAGTCATTGGCAGGCCGAAAGTTTGTGTACACACCTTTTATAGAACGTGAAAAAAACTGCCATATAGAAGAGGCAAATTGCCACATCGTAGAAAAAAACTGTCGCAAGGTAGCTTTATTTTATAAAAAAGTTTGCGATAAAGTGCAGGTGTGTAATCAGCATCTAAGTGGTGCTCAGTCTTGCTACCTTACCGAAAAAAACTGCAGACAGTTAGCCTCTAGTTACTAGCAGGTCTGCGATAAAGTGAGAGTCTGTGATCAAATAAGAGTTTGTAATTAGAATATGCCCTTGAAAGAGCAAGTTTTGTGAGCTTAAATAAGGGGACCTAGGCAACAATTACTTAATGCACATCTCCAACCCCTGCCCATCTAAAGCATGATCAAGTTCTTTATGTTGGATATAAACACGGCGAAGACGATTTTGATCATCAAAGATGAGTTTAAAAGCGAGCCATCCATCATATAAATAGTAGGAAAAAAGAGAGGTCTCTTTAAAAATTTCTTTTCGAACAGCTGTCTTGAATAGAGGTTCAACCTCTTCCCGGGGTTGAAAACGTTTGAGATGTTTTGACGCACAACTAGAAGCTAGACGATCAATACACTCTTCAAAGCTAAGCTCATTATAAAGCACTTGAATACCCAAATCTTTTCCGATATCTTCGGGCAGGGAAATAGGGTGCTTCATCCGCTGAAAAAACTTATGAATGTGCTTTAGTGCCTGCATTTTTGGCAAATCCAACCATTTAAAAAAAATAATTGCATCTATTTTAAGAAAACTTTGCTATTAAAACCAGTATAAATATATAACGATCCCTCATTTATAATAGATTGCCCCCTTTTAACCTCAATGATTGGCATATTCTTAGATATTGAATCCAATGGCTTAGATGTAATGAGGCATCGCCCCTTAGAAATTGCCTTTAAATTTATCGACCTTCTTTCACAAAAAGAGTTGACAGCCTATTCAACCATTGTCAGTCAATCCCCTGAAACATGGGATAAAAGTGATCCAAATTCTCTTAAAATAAATGGCTTCACTTTTGATATGCTACGGCATGGGAAGCCAGAAAGCAAAGTGGTTCAAGAGATCTTAGAGCTATTTAAAACTTATAAAATCCAAAGAGGATCCGCAGTTTACATCTGCCAAAACCCCTCTTTTGACCGTTCTTTTTTCTCGCAGCTAATCCCCTCAGCGACTCAAGAGGCCAATCACTGGCCATACCATTGGCTAGACTTAGCCTCTATGTTTTGGGCTTTAACAATGAAAAAATTCCAGAGTGGAGAGTCTAAGCCCCCTTGGGATCTGGGGATTTCAAAAAATAATATTGCTCGAACTCTTCAGCTGCCCAAAGAGGCACTGCCACATAAAGCCATGCAAGGTGTAGAACATTTAATCGATTGTTACTTTGCTCTAAATACTTACCCATAGCCGCAAAGTAAAAGCCAAAGCATTGCGCTCCCGTCCGGAAGGATGAAGGACCCACTGGATATCAGGCTGAATAGAACATCTGGGGGCAATCTTAATTAAATAAGTTGCTTCTAAAGAGGTTTCAGCAGCTTTATTAAATGTAGCCCCTGGAACTCTGGAAAAGAAAACAGTGGCAGCTCCCACGCTCAGAGAGTCGCTGATAAACTTTCTTAAAAGATTCGTTAGAGTAAGCCCCCCCGCTAAATACTGTTTGGAACCCATTAAATGGGGATTAATACACCCCCATTGCAAAAAAGCCCCAAGTTCCGACATCTTATCCATCACAGGACTACGACAAGCTCTATAAAGAGATTGGCTCAAACAAACATAAGGCCCGATCGCTTTACCCATCGTTTGATTTTCAAGAGTTGGCAATTTACCATTGTATCCCCACAACCCCAACAAACATTGCCCGGAGTACTCCTCTTTTAATACTCGCCAAGAAAAATCAATTTCATTAAGCAAAAGTAGGTGTTTCCCCAGGTTTTGAAAAAAAAGGCGCGGCCCTAGGTTCCCCGTTCTAACTCCCTGCGCACTAGATCCATCAAAAACTGCTGTTTTAAGTTTCAGCCAAGGGTTAGGCAACCATGTTAAGATGATTCCAACTGCTGCTAGTGGGTAACTGGGATAACCCATAATCGTTGGAATTTCTGTGTAAGAGCCATTGAGAAGAACCTGTGCATATTTAGTGTACCCAAAATTTGAATAACAGTCGATTTTCCCCAGAACCAATGATAGTTTTCTGTTCAGCATATCTTGCTGCCACCACAACTGATCTATTTGAACTAAGGGGAATGCAGACATATTATCAATTGGCTGATAACTTCCCACAAGTGCCCTGCCAGGGTTTTGCCCTCCATGAACCAAAAAATTAATGAAAGCATAGGAGCCATCAAGACCAATCAGTTTGTGTAAATCCGTTCCGAAACTGCAGTTTAATAAGAATTGAAAAGTAGGCTCAGGACTTGCTTTCACCCCCCCGCTGACATTCCAAGTAAGATCTTGGCAATATGTTGGCAAAAAGTATAAGCCCCTCTCTGCCATTTTATCTCTAAAGCCCCAGCAATCTGGGATTTGGTTGCTAGACCAAACAGAATTGGGAAAATCTATGGGAAAGGCACTGAGTGCTACTGAAAAACAGTATAGCACAAGTGCCAATAAAAAACGCTTCATATCACCCCCTAGTAGCTGTGGGAGTCAAGCACAACCTTCCCTCTAAACGCACGATAGAGCCAGATACTATAGGCGATCACAAAAGGCAGGCCAATTGCAACAATGTAAACTAAAACCGTCAAAGTTTTGTGAGAAGAACTTGCATTATATATCGTAAGGTCGTTTGCGGAGTCTAATGTAGATCGTACAAGAACCGGATACTTACCCAACGCGCAAAGTAAAAATAAAATGAAAATCATTAAAGAGGACCATATAAAAGCCCGTGCCATTTTATCAAAAAATACATCTCTTAGTGCCATCACAGTTAAGAATGCGCCACATACACCAAAAGATACCATCCATTTATTTCGTATAAATATCTCTGTCATATGGGGCTGCATAAACCATGTATTGAGAGTCAACACAGTAAAGCAAAGAACACAAAAAAAGATGACCAAAGTAGCCCAGCGCCTTAAATGCTGGCGAAGAGGAGCCTCTGTTTTCATCATCAGAAAAATGAGACCATGCATGGCAAACAATGCCACCACACTAATCGCAATCACTATGGTGTAATAGTTAAAGAAAGTACAAAAACCTCCTTGAAAATTGCCATTAGAATCAATAGGGATTCCTGTAATTAAATTAGCCAAAAGAAATCCAACCACAGCAGACATCACAAGACTTGCAAAGAAAAAGAAGAAGTCCCAGACAGCTCTCCAAGCGACCGAGGCGCTCTTGCTGCGAAATTCAATCGCAACTGCTCGAAACATAATAGCGGCTAGTAAGATCATCATCAGGTCATAAAACGAAGAAAAAATAGTTCCAAAAGCTCTAGGAAAGCCTGCAAGCAACCCTCCCGCTACAATCACAAGCCATACCGCATTTCCATCCCAAACAGGACCAATTGCGTTTAAAAAAATGCGTCTGTCTTCATCTTTACGTGCCATATAGTGCAAAATGCCAACACCTAGGTCAAAACCATCCAAAGCTGCAAAAGAAAAAAGAGCGGTAAAAACGATGCAATACCAAAATATTTGAAGAAATTCAATGCTCATGCGCAGGCCTTTTGTTCTTACTATCAAATTTTCGTCTTCGCCCTTTATAAGGGTCACGATAAGGATCTACTTCGTTTTCATGTTCTCCGGGTCCGTGTCGAATTTTGCGATCTAAAAGGAATAGAAAAAGAACTAATAACAAACTTAAAATAGAAATCAGCATAATCAGTGATGACATTACCTGGCGACTACTTACTGAAGGAGAAATTGCATCTTGAGTACGCAGCATCCCATAAACAACCCAGGGCTGACGGCCCATTTCTGCACAGAGCCACCCCACAATATTTGCTGAGATCGGCGCTATAATGGAAACCACGAGTAACCTAAGCAGCCAAGGACTTCTTTCAATACGATGATGTTTCATGCGAATCCAGGCCCAGGCAACGACAATACACATCCAACCCCACATATAAATCATCCAGTGATACGTTTGAAAAAGTGCTGATACTGCATCGGGCCAATCTTGCTTGGGAATTTGATCTAACCCTAAAACAGGCTTGCTAAAATCTCTATTTACCAAAAAGCTCAACAAACCAGGGATTTTAATTCCATATGTTTTGCGAGTTTTGGGATTCGACCAACCAATCAGCCCCATCGGGGTGTTGGGCTCTGTATTGTAGACCCCTTCTAAAGCGGCTAATTTTGCTGGCTGGAAATTTGCGGCATCGCGGCCACTTGCATCTGCGGACCAAAGCTGCAACAATAAAAAGACTGATCCACAACAAAGAGACAAGCGCAAGCATGTTCTTGCAAATTCAATATGTCTTTTTCTTAGAAGATAAAATGCTGATACACTTAATAGCAAAAAAGTGCCGGTAAGCCAACAGCCAAGTAAGACATGTCCAAGACGTGTGAGTGCAGAAGGGTTGAAAAGAGCCTGCCAAAAATTAGTCAGAACAACATGCTCATCAAGACCTTGACCAATTAGCTGATATCCCGCAGGTGTTTGCATCCAGGAATTGGCAAAAACAATCCATGTCGCACTAAAATGAGCTCCCAAAGCGACCATGCACGTAGCGAAAAAATGCACTTTTGGAGTCAACCGGTCCCAACCAAATAAGAGCATCCCTAAAAAACCAGCTTCTAAAGTAAAAGCAAAAATCCCTTCAGCTCCTAAAAGCGCTCCAAAAACATCCCCAACATAATAAGCAAAGCGTGACCAGTTAGTTCCAATACCAAAAACATTGACAATCCCAGTTGCCACCCCAAGCGCAAAAATCAAACCAAAAATTTTGACCCAAAAACGTGCCATCTTTTTATAAAAAGGCCGTTTTGTAATCAGATGCATCGCTTGAATAATAACAATGTAAAAGCTAAGCCCAATGGTCATTGGAGGATACAAATAGTGAAATCCAATGTGAACTGCAAATTGAATTCTGGAAAGTAAAGCGACATCAGCCATAAACTTTTTACCTGTTTTTTTTCTCAAGATACATATTGCATTATTTTTTTCCAAACACCATTAAACTTTTTTTTAATATTCCTCCTAGTCTGAAAGGTTCTATTGTGCTACCCTGTCGTCAAAAAAGGAAGTCTATGCCTGACCAACCCCAAATAATGGGCATTATAAATGTCACTCCCAACTCCTTTTTCGAGGCAGGTAAAACACTCGATCCTCAAGCTGCTATTGAGCACGGATTGCGTTTATTTGAAGAGGGCGCTGATATATTAGATGTAGGAGGCTGCTCTACAAACCCTTATTCATCCCATATCCCCTCCATTGAAGAAGAAATCCAACGCACTGTACCTGTGGTTCAAGCTCTTTGTCAAAAAACACCGCTTCGAATTTCTATCGATACTTACAGACCTGAAGTTGCTGAGCGCGCTTTAGACGCAGGGGCTCAGTTTATCAACGACATCCAAGGATTTACAAATCCAAAAATGCGACAGATTGCCCAAAAATATCAGGTGCCTATTTGTATTATGCACATGCAAAACCAACCCCATAACATGCAGTTAAATCCCCAATACCCCGATGGTGTCGTTGAGGAAATTACAAGTTGGTTACGATTACAAACCGATTGCGTTATACAAGAGGGCGTTAACCCTAAAAACATTTACATAGATCCAGGAATTGGATTTGGAAAAAGCCTTGCTGATAATTTTGAAATCCTGCAAAATCTGGACCGGTTTAAAGCTCTTGGATTTCCTATACTTATTGGACTTTCAAGAAAAACTTTTTTATATAAAACGCTTGGAATTTCGACAGAAGAGTCACTTCCAGCAACGCTTGCAATGCATGCTTATTACTATCCTCAAATGGATCTTATGCGAGTTCATGATGTCAAAGCCCATCGGGAGATGGTGACCATATTAAACCTGGCTAGTCAAGCACCTAAAGTGATACAGAGATAATGGAAATAACCCACTATTACATATCGATTATAGAAATCGTTTTGATTGCCTTTTCGATTAACTGGCTTCTCTCATTTTTTTGGAACACACGTACGATGGATCTCTTGTTTGGATTCGTCATTTTCTTAATAGCCTTTGGAGTTGTTTCTTATCTCAATTTGCCTGTACTAAAAAAGATCATGTCACATATCGCTAATGTGGCTGCTCTTGCTGCAATTATCTTATTTCAACCCGAACTAAGACTGGCTATTTCCAAGCTCAGTGTTAAAGGGCGCAAGGGACGTAACATCACTGAATTTGATAAATTTTTAGACAATCTTGCCAATTCAGTTTATAGAATGAGTGAAAGACGTATTGGTGCTCTTATCCTACTTGAAAATCAAGATTCTCTTGATGAATTTGCAAACCGCTCTGTGATTCTCAATGCAAAATTCACCCCTGAGTTACTAGAGTCTATTTTTACAACAACGACCCCCTTACATGATGGTGCTATTATTGTTAGAAACAACGTGATTGTCTCTGCTGCGACCATTCTCCCTCTTGCAAAAGAAAGCTCTGAACTCACTCGATCAATGGGAACTCGCCACCTTGCAGGACTAGGAGTCAGCCAAATTACGGACGCCCTTGTTATTTTAATTTCTGAAGAAACAGGACGCGTTTCAGTTGCTAGAGATGGGATTATGACACGCGGTGTGAAAATCGACCGATTCAAAGGGATCATCCGCAGCGTTTTTAATCCTCCTAAAGTCAGTGGAGGCTCTCGTTTTAGCCTTCTTAAGTGGAGGAGTTGATGAAAAATAAAATTCATGATTTTTTCAAAAAAGACTGGCAAAGAAAACTGATTTCCCTTGTCTTAGCAATTATTATTTGGCTCTTGGTCAATAATTCTTTGATCATTGAAAAAAACTTCTCTAACGTCCCTGTACGCGTAACTAATGTTCCCAAAGGAGTCCATGTCGATGGCATGAGTCGGGATGGATTTTTAAACGAACGAATTACTCTTAAAATTGTTGGGTATAAAAAGGTACTGGAAGATCTTAACCAAGAGGACATTCAGGTGCTTTTTAATGCAAATAACAAACAAAAGGACTGGGTGGCTCTTGCCAACAAAAACCAGGTAGTATTCTTAAATAAGTTAATAAACCCCTATCCTTTGATTCGTTATGTTAAACATGAACCTTTTGTGATTTCGGTATCACCAGACTCGCTCGAAGAAACCCCATGAGAACTGTCACCATTTTAAAAAGCCGATTAGAGTATTTAGGTGGACTCGAACGGTATGCAATTTCCATTGCACAAGCTTTTGCTAAAAAGGGTCTTAACACCTGTATTTTAACAACAGGCTCCCCTCTTGATGTTGAGGGGGTCAACGTTTATTCACTTGGAGACCATAGTTCATCTTCTCTATTTTCCATTCCCGCCTTCAACCAAGCAGTGGACCTCTGGCTTCAAAAACATCCGAGCGACCTTGTTTTTGGTCTCGACCGCAATAACTTCCAAACCCATTATCGTGCGGGCAATGGCTCCCATCGCTCCTATCTCGAAAAAAAAAGCACATCTAGCATAAAGCGATTCTTTTTTAAGATGGATCCCAAACACAGACTCATTTTGCGCAAAGAAAAAAAACTTTTTGAGAATCCTTCACTAGAGATTCTATTTGTAAATTCTATGATGGTTAAAGAAGAGATCCTTAAATATTATCAAGTCCAACCTTCCAAAATTAAAGTGGTCCATAATGGAGTCGACTTTAAAAAATATCCCTTGGAGCCTGCCCCGAAAATCTCTTACTGCAAAAAGCTCCACCTCAACCCTAATTGCTTTCAGTTTCTCTTTGTTGGTAACAACTATGAACGTAAGGGACTCCCTCTAGTTTTAAAAGCCATGTCAAAAATCAAAGACCGTTCTTTTG
>CAYGLF010000019.1:0-16628 GCA_964350945.1 uncultured bacterium | reverse complement strand
AGACTCTTCCCCAAACCCTAGTAAAAGCCCAGTTAATAGTTCATCTTTTTTAATCAAAGAGGGGAGCTTTACTCCTCTTTCGAGTTGAGATATAAATTCTTCGGGAGAAAATGAAGATCCTAAAATTTCTTGGTATGTTTTAAGGTGCTTTTTTAGACAGGATTTAAGAGATGTTTTATTAATTAGGTAAATATGTAAAACAGATAGATCTTTGTCCGGCTCAAAAAGGTTCTCAGAAAAAATGAAATTGGGGTGAGGAAAAAGGTTTCGATGCTTTTTTAATACTTCTAATCCTTCCAGAGCCAAGAGCTCTTTTTTAAACGTTTTGCCTTTACTTTCTAAGACAATGGCGACCAAAGCCACAGGCTTGGTACTAAAGTGCAGGACATGTCCAGCTTGATCTTGTTTGACAGCTTTATTAAAAAAAGAGCGTAAGCACCGTTTTTCACGAAAAGAAAGTTCCTTCAGCCCCTGATCTACTTGAACTCCAAATAGAGAGTGACACAAAAGTGCACTTAAAAGAAAAATATAGGTTTTAAGTGTCATGATGATCTAGGAGCTCCACAATATGCGCACGCCCATATACCAACTAGATTCTTCCGATAACAATTGTCACAGGTCCACCACTTTTCAGTCGTTGATAAACTCCTCGCATTAGAAGTATGCCTTGTCATACTAGACGTAAAAAATGATGTTAAAGAAGCTGTCTTCTTTGATAATTCAGAATTCTGACGGGGTCTATTGATTTCTAAAAACGGTATTTTTTGGTAAGAAGCAATCTTTTGTATAAACATAACACACCTCCATGAACATACTAAAATATGCTAGTAGGTAATGGAATTATGTTCAATGTATTGGGTTCTTTTCTGTAGGATAGCATGTTGAAATTGTTCTTATAACGAATTTAATGGCTGTAATCCCCCCTATTAAGGCCAGTTAAAAAGTTGTATTTTTTGATTTTCATTTAAGCTACTCTTTTTTCATAATAGTTCCTCTCCACTGATTCTGGAGATCTGTAACCTAAAGCAGAGTGTAAATAGCTTTGGTTGTATTGTTTTATCCAGCTATCAAGAGCTGTTTTCAGCTCTTGATAGCTTTTCCACTCACGGAGCCAAAGAAGCTCTTCTTTGAGAGTTCCCATCATACGCTCTGTCTCTGCATTCCCTTTTGGGTTATTATAGCTTGTGAAAATCTGTTTAACGTTTAATTGTTGGCAGGTTTTCATAAACTTTCCTGAAGTAGGCTGACAGCCATTATCTGAAACAAGCCTAACTCCTTCTCCTTTGCAGCTTTGAGGGAATTGAGTACACAGGCCCCTCTCTAAGGCTTCTAGCCAATCTGATGTCTTAGAGCGAATGTTTATTGAATGACCGACAATCTTTTTAGTGTACCAATCCAAAGTAATAACAACGTAAATCCAACCCAGTTCACTGACTTTGATCTTGGTCATGTCAATACCCCAAATCTGATCTGGATGATCAGCTTTGGGTTTTGCACGGGGTGTGCGAATGGCCTTGAGTCTAGTTTCTTTAGTGACTATAAGGTGATGTTTTTTCATCACGTTATAAATTCTTTTCTTATTTGCAACCCACTGATCCACAAACTTCAAATGAGCCCAAACTCTTCGATAACCCCAAAATGGATGATCTTGTTTAATTTGTTCTATTTGTTTTAAAAGAGGTTTATTTCTATTGATTACTGCTTGAGAAGTTTGTCTTATCAAAACTCTTCCTCGCTTTTTTTTAATTCTAAAGTTAAAGCGCCAACTAAAGAGCTTAATGCCATTATTTCTTCTGCCATACGTACTTCTTTAGAGAGAGTCCTTTTACTTTCAAACGCAGATTCTGCGTTTGAAAGAAAGCGATCTTTTCATTGATGATACTGAGAGGGTTGAATTTGGTAGTTGTTGCAAATCTCTGCAACAGTTCGTCCCTTTAGACCTTCCAAAACTGCTCTTAATTTGGTTTTTGAATCCCATTTCCTTTGTTTCATAAATGCTCCTGATGATTTTATTTTTCTAAAATAATACATCTTTTTACATTTTTCTTAATGGGGAGCGGTATAAATAAAACTCGAGACCTATTTCTTTTTAGAAAGAAAACTGCGTGCTTCTGCCATTTTTTGAAAAATAGCAGCGAAAAGGAAAAAAAATGAGAAGATCCCTGCAGCTTTTAACGGGTTGATTTTAGTTACGAGGCTAGAGGCAGGGCCTACAAATGAAGCAACAGTATCGCCAAGCTCGGCCAAGGATGCTCCAACAGCACGATGTTTAGAGCCAAGTAACTTTATAAACATATCAACAACTAAGGGTAAATATACGCCACCAACAATGGCATAAACACCAATTCCAAGTACGAGTGCGTTATTGATAGTATCGTACTTAACAAAGATAATGTTAAATATGATAGCAAGACTGGTGGCGCACCCAATAAGGTAGCAGAAAGCAATAATTGATTTATGAGGGATAGCGTTCCATAGTGCTGAAATGCAAAAGCCAAGCAGAGTTGAAAAGCTTGCAATTGAGAAGTATGATCTAGCCTGGGGCATATATTCAAAGTAGTCCATAAGTAAGTAGAAGCTAGACTCAGCTAAAATAAAAGCTAAAAGAGTAAAAAGAAGAGGTTTACTTGTTACTATTAAATGAAGTACTTCTCTAAATTTTAATTTGTTTTTACATTCTTTTTCATCATCATACTTATCTTTAAGAAGGAAGTGGGTTAATAAAATATTAATTGCTAGAGCAATAAGTACTGCCCATATTATGAATTTATAGTTTATTTGGCCTGTCCATCTAAAAAGTGCCCAGGGTGCATACTGTGCAATAAAAGTGAATGCAATGATTCTGAGAGACGAGTGTTTCGGGAAGTTATCCAGGAGGGTGGCTCTTGCGACAGGCAGCGGGTTAAAAGATATTCCAATAATAATCATTACAAAGAGTTGTAGATCAAAAATAGATAATATAATTCCTGAGATAACACCGAACACTTGGCACCAAATAAGTGCAAGTTTTCTAAAATGTTGATCTGAAATATAAGCAAAGATTAAACCAGAAAGAAATTGAAGAACAAGCCATAGTAGTAAGTATACAATACTATCTTTTATAGGGCCAAACTTGAACATAACGACATTTATCGTTTCGGCTGCTACAATTGCAATAATTGAAGGAATACAAGATGGGACAATTTTATATATTTTTTTGAAATTTGCCACAGTGAGTTTACTCGCATCTTCTTATCATGTGGTTTGGTATAGCTGTTTTATGATTTAGTTTGGAGATTTTAATGTGTTTTTTTGAATTTTCTCTCTCGATATCTGCTGCACAGCATTTTGCATTTTAGTTAAAAATGAATCGTGTCTACAATATCTGTCTAAGCGTGTTAGCGAGCTAGATATATCGTAACTGGTCCAAAATGAAAAGTCTATTTCATTATCTTGAATTTGAGCTTCCATTTTGTCTACTGCTTGAACAAATTTTGCTTCCTCACTTTCTGCTGACTCGAACTCTAACCAAAGATCTTCTATTTCTTTTGCTAGGGCTTCTGGCAATTTTTTTTTAATTTTTTTTAAAGCGGCTAATTCATTGGCTGCTCTTAATCCCATGGACTCTGTAGACTTTTCATAGATATGATAAGGTTCATCACCTATTTCAGCTTCCACAATGTCATGTATGAGTGCCATTTTTACCGCTTTGGATGTATCAATGCTATTATCTAGATAGCCACTCAACAGCATAGTCATTAATGCGACTCTCCAGCTGTGAGATGCTACGCTCTCCTTCTCACCATTGGAAGTGTAGCTGTTTCTCTTCTCAACTTTTAACTTTTCAGTGAGTTGGAGAAAATTCATCATTTTTTGAAGATCGTCATTTTGCATCATTTATTCAGGTTTTGAATTAAAAAACTATTTTGTTACTAGCCTACACAATGGTGAGCAGCTTTTTTATGGATAGTTTTTTGAAGCTCAGGAAAAACATGAAATATTGGTGTGCAGAAAGGGGCAATATTGGGATCAGTAACTTCTTCTATTGCATAAATTTTTAATCCCAGAGCGATAGCATAACCGATTTCAACAGCGGCAGCTAAGCCAATGTATCCGTCAAAATTAGCAAGTACTAAAAAAGTACTGCGTCTCATCTTTGTAAATACTGAACTTTGTAGTAACTCAGGATGACAAACTGGGTCAGATTCCAAGATAATAAATTCATCATCTGGATTAATAGCGCTGCATTTAGATGGCGAAAGCACGCAAACATCTAGTCTTTCAAGAGATTTTTTTAAGGTGGAGATTTGATTAAGATGCTTTCTAAATGAGCCGCTTATAACAGTATATAATGTGGGTTCTAACTTGTGCTTGTGAGACATAGTTGCTTTTCCTCTTGTATAAACTTATTATTTAATTTCTTTTTTACTAAATCAAAAGCTATTCCTTGGCAAAAAAGCAAAGGGTAGCTGCTAAAATTTTCTAAAGTAGTCCATTGATAATTAAGATGTTCTAGCTGATTTATAGTAATTAAAGGTAATGTGTCTAGTTTTAAAAAATAGATATATAGTTGGTAGCTCCCATCACACTTGTTTTTCATCGAGGTAGAGTGCAGGAATTCAATTTCACTTTTTTTAACTGAAAGACCTAGTTCTTCTTTAATCTCCCTTACCAGAGCATCGATAGGTTGTTCAGAGATTTCTAGTTTTCCTCCAGGAATTCCCCAAAGTTTAAATTGGCTATCTTTTTTTGCTCGCTGTAAAAGTAGAATTTTACCATCATATTCTATGAAGCAAGTTGCCACGCTGAAGTCGTGTTTCTGTAGGCTTTTCATATAAAAGACCTCATCTTAACAGTTTCTTTATAAAGAATAGTCAATAACTGATTAAGTGTCACTATAAATTCATTTTATTATATTATTTTTAAATTTCATTAGTTGATATTTAGTTGTGATAATAGTTTGATTAATATCAATTATATTATAGTTAGTGTAACTAGTTGTATTTGTTGATAGTTGATTATTTAGCTCAAATATACCGTTATGGCCGACCTATGAAGGAATTTTTTAAGTTATTATTACTATTTATTGGGGTGTTTGTCACTCAACTCTGGGGAGACTCCTTTTCAGTGTCTATTTCTCCTGAAAATGGCCTGATTGATGCGCCGTTTCATTTCTCGATGGAGGCTTTGTCTCCCGGTGAAGAAGTGGTGGTTAAGGCAGAATGCACAGATTCTGACGGCACTAGCTGGATGCCAAATTAAAAATTTAAAGTAGGCTCGCTAGGGTAGGTAGATCTTTCAAAAGTAGCTCCTATAAAAGGAGCCTATCATGTACCAGATTCGGCAGGTATCATTTGGAGTATGTTGCCTGGAAGGGAGCAGGTTTAATATTACTATAATCGTTGTGAGTGGATGGATTTTTTTTTAAAATTTTTCAGAGGTTTTTCGCTAGTTTTTGAAAAAGAAATTAGGAGATACATCAAAGCTCCAGATGTAAAGATAATGAAGGTGCGGGAGGGTATTGTAGGCGAATTTTATACTTCAGATTCGATTGAAAAAAAATGGGAGTGATCGTATTTGGAGGCTCTAATGGGGGCATTTCTAGAGCAAAAGCTCAATTGCTCGCTTCACATGGTTATCCTTCTTTAGCATTAGCCTATTTTAGAGCTGAAGGCCTTTCTAATAATCTTGAAAATATGCCTTTAGAATATGTAGTGGAGGCAGTTGATTGGTTAAAAAAACAAGGAGATTGTGACAAAGTCACTCTTCTGGGCACCTCTAGAGGAGCTGAATTAGCACTTTTGGTGGCTTCATACTTTCCTGATAAGATGGATCAGGTAATTGCGATTGTGCCTTCGTCTATTGCTCACAATGGATTTCCAGATAAAAATATGTCTGCTTGGTCTTTTTCTGGGGCTCCTATTCCTTTTATGAAAGAGTTGCAAGATGAAGTGATTCAAAGTTTAACTGAATCTCATGAAATCCCATTTCATGAAGGATCTTACACAGATCCTTATGAAGTTACGGATATTTTTTTAGCTCAAGAAAAAATGCATCCTTTAAGATTTAAAGGAGCTCAAATTCCTGTTGAGAATATGAAAGCTTCTTTATTACTTCTCTCTGCAGATGATGATAAAATGTGGCCCTCAGAGTTTTATTGTCAGCAAATTTTAGATCGCCTTAAAAAGAGCTCCTCTGAAATTAATGTGAACCACAACTCTTTTAAAGATGCTGGACATGGAATTACATTCCCATGTATTCCATCAGAAAATTTGCCCTACTATCATCCTGTTGCTCAAAAATGGTTTACTTTTGGAGGTACTATGGAAGGCAATGCTCGGAACTATATTTTGGATTTTTTACAAGAGCAATAGACTTTTAGTTTAATCTCAAAACAATTGACTCAAAAAATAAACCGGAGAGCCTTTGGTTGCTGATTTTAAGATTGCGACGCTTCCCCAAGCGGGTAGACACTTACTTCTAAAGGAGATAGCCCTAGCTGCAGTTTGTGTCAAATAAGTCTAGAGCTCAGTGTGAGAGCTTGGAGGGGCAGCGTTAGCTCTGCTAATATGTTTAATGATGAGAGTTCTTAGCTTCTTCGTATCTGAAGATGGCTCTTGCATCAGGCTCAAAAAATCAGGGTCGCTATAAAACCTATCTTTTAACACATTAAATAATGTTTCATTTAGGTGTACAAAAAAATGCCTTGGTTTACGGCCTTGATCAAAAAAATTCTTGGTTATAAAATGGGGATGCTCATCAAGCACCTGCCTATATATTTTTTCAGGGATAAGAATTGAATAATCAAATTTCTGACCCATTTCTTTCTTATAAGCATAAGACAGGGTTCGGGCTGTATACACATGTTCTCCAAGACAGCCGACTAGATGAGCGACTAAATTGGGTGCATATGCCAATAAAGTGATAAAAGATGCTTTGCTGGGATTTTGCCACATCCAGTTAAGAGGTCTTCCAATAAAGGGGAGTTGGTGTCCTAAAACATTTTTTCGTGGGGCCATTTCAGGGATGAGATGTCCTGCAAGATCAGCAGCAGCTTTTATTCCATATCCAAGAGGAGCAAGAGTCAATCCTATAGATCCTATGCCCCATAGATGGCAAACTTGACGAATGGCAAACTCAGAATAAGTCAGCTTATGTGTCATATTTGGAGCGATCTCATAAGTTACTCCATAGTTTGTTTGATTGTATGTTGTGGGGTTTTGAATGGGCATTTTAGTACCTCAAAATAAAGATTAACGAGGAATGGTAGCTAATCGTGAGTTTGCATTTCAAGCGCTAATTATTTTAGAGAAAACTTGGATAACTCGTGCGAATAATTAAATACCAAAACTAAACTGTCTCAGGAAAATTTTAATGAGGATTTTAGTATGAACCAAACTGCTCCTGTAAGAGCATATAATTATAGTGCTTGTGATTTCTCCAGCTATTTATCAACGGGTTTAAAGTTTGTGGGATTAGAAGCTTCCTTATTGGGTCACTATCAGGTAGGCCTCCCTTCCTTTTTACTTGGGCGTACCATAAAGGCTGTATCCGATGTCAATTGTTATCAGTATACGCTTCAACAAGCATTGACCAATGATTTGATTGCAGATGTGTTTGACTCGGTCTCTGTTTTTATATCTTATTACATAAAGAGGTTAAACCTAAATAAAAAGACAGGTGTGACCATTCCTTTGAAAAAGGAGGATGATTTTGAAATTGATCCAAAGTATTTGCAGGAAAAGGATAGCAACTTGAAGAGCCTGGTTCATAGAAGGTTTACAGGACAGACCCGGAGGATAAAAAAAAGAGCTGCTCACTCAACACAAGTTCACAATCAGGCGATTCATGCTCAAAGACAAGCTCTTGCTCCCAAATTAAAGACGGTCTTAGAAGCTCCTTATTGCTCAATTGAACTTGAAAAGGAAGTCCCTAATAAGCTTTTGGAGAAAGTTAAAGAGGCGGGGAAATCTTTACTACAAGTTTCTCTGATTGCAAAGCCTTTTTATGAGCTGAGTGAAAGATATAACTCTCTTTTATACCCACTGCATCAAGCGGTGATTGACCAAGACTTAGCTTATCTAACCCGGCTTTATCAATCAGGTTTGGATATAAATGCTGTCGATAATCATGGGGATAATCTTTTTCATATAGCAACCATCACACAAAATTTAGAGATGTTCCAGGCGCTTATTAGATGGGGAGTTAACATCAATACTCAAAATAGAGGGGGTAATACCCCCCTGCATATTGCAGCAACGACTCAAAGCTTAGAAGAGGTCCAAATGCTTATTGAGGCTGGGGCAGATGTTCATATTTTGAATGAGTTTAAAGCGAGTGCTTTGCATTGTGCGGCTAGTGGGAAGGTCGACATTATAAAAGAGCTTCTCAAAGCTGGTAGTCCCGTAAACGCCCAAAATATGGATGGAATGAGTCCTTTGCACATGGCTGTTTATAAAAAGTCACTGCAGGCAGCTAGAGAGTTGATGGTGGCGGGGGCTGATTTAAACCTCAAAGACAACCAAGGGGCAGCGGCTTTGCATTTGGCTTGTTCCGTCGAGGACAACTCCAAGGTGGTTGAAGAGCTCATCCAAGCAGGTGCTGAGATCAATCCTCGAACAAAAGATGGAGAAACTCCCTTTCATTTTGCAATAGCTACTAACGATCAAGCGAGTATTGATCTATTAATAGCAGCGAAAGCCGACATAGAGGCTAAAGATAAAGCTGGAAACGCTCCATTGTTGGGAGCTGTTGGTTTTGGAAACCAAGCTTTGATTAGAACACTTATTCAAGCAGGGGCTAGTACAGAAGTTAAGACAGAAACTAGACACCCCCTTCTACACTTAGCGGTAGTCAAACAGGGTCTGGGGGTGGTTCGCCTGTTAATTGAGGCTCAAGTAAATCCCAATGGTAAAAGTCCGGATGGAAATACCGCATTGCATCAAGCCGTTATACATGGGAGTCTTGACGTAGTCCAAGAACTGATTCGAGCAGGGGGTGATGTAAATGCTGTCAATAAAAGGGGTGCTTCTGTGTTGAGCTATATGCTAACTAGCAGGCAAAAACGAGCGTATGACTCTACAGAGCGCGAGATGATCAAAGCTGAGCTTATTGAAGCGGGAGCTAAAAAACACCCTCCCAAAAAAATGCCAGTGGTCCAACAGTTTGACTCTAAGCGCGGCTAAAAAGTGCTATTTATTTCATTAAAAGAAGGGGGCTGCAAAGAGCTGCACATCCCAAGGATTTAGCAAAAAATGTGGTCTCTTGCATGCAGTTTTGGATGCAAGCCATAAAAGTGGAGGGATTGCCCTCTGCGGTTTGAATGAGAGATGAGAAAAAAATGGTTGCAAGAGCTATTTGAAGAGATGGGATCGCTATGGGGCTGTGGTTTATTGGCGATAAAAAGGTGGGTGCTGATTGTAATGAAACAGGGCTTGCCATTTAAATTTCCTTGTATTGGTGGTTCTTAGAGTTTCAGCTCTACTAGGCTATTGTCTCACTTATTTAAAATCTACACTAAATGGGAAAAATATTGGTGGAAATTCTCCTAGGATGAATACAATATGTAGAAACCTCTTTTTGTTTAGGGGATATATTAATGTGATAGGACCTAGTCGTATCAATCTTTGGTAGTTTTTTAAGGAAGTTAATTTTTGATATTCATAAAGTCTAATTTTGGCTAGACTCTCTCCTCATTTATACGAATTGATCGCAAAAAAGGAATTTATAATGTCAACAGTAAGCCGCGTTTCAAATGCCCCCTCATTTTTTATAGAATCAGATCGGAAAGGGACCTTTTGTTTTGTTGCTGCTAAAACAGACGGCACTTTTTCAGGTTTTTGTGGGTTTGAAAGACAGCATACACCGAGCTTGGCTTCTAAATGTAGACTTGAAAATACCTCAGCTATTTACGCTACCTTTACACCTAAAAAAGAATACCAACGCGTCGAGGCGAGCTCTACACTAGTCTACTTTCAATTAAAGCCTCCAACTGAAATTCGTAGAGTACAATGCAAGCTTACCTGCGAAAATGAAATTGACAGTCAACTTTATATTCGTGTAAAGACACGCTGTACATTGACAGAGTTGAATAAAAATGAGTTTGCTGCATATCAAAGAAATGAAAGAGTTACAAAAGCTCCCACGGACCCTTGTGCCATGGTGGTCCATGATTATTTTTGCAGGCATCCACTGCCGGATTCCACAAACTTCAGCGCCACTGTATGGCCAAAAGACGATCCTAACCTCCATACATTCTACTCTCAGAGAACCGATATCGATTGTGATAGCTATTTAGCAGCGCAGGTTTAATCATCTTGCTTTGCATTTGGAAATAGAGTTCGAGCAACATGACGACGAACTTTAGGGATCTTGGAGCGGCCTAATTGTGTGGCAAAGACGCGACTTGTAAGTTCGTCAAGTTGATCGGTATCTCCCTTCAGAGTTTTTGGAAGGGCTTTGATTATGGACTTTGGAGTGACACAAGGATGTGAGTCATCATGATATCCCTCTTGGGCAAAGTCCTCAAAATTTAAGACGGGCAATAGATTACGTGTGTTATCTGCTGTTCCGTCTAGAGATAACAATCCACAGAGGTTATATCCCGAGGCTTGTGCCACCATTTCGCGGGTTTTCTTAGTCTTTTGTTTTTTAAGTTCTGCGCTTGCTGTGAGGTATGCTTTACCATCTTCTGCATAATTTTGAAAGCGCCAGGTGTGGTCAATGCGACCTCTTTCGTAGCTAGCAGCTTTGATTGCCAAAGCTCCTATTCTTGAGGGATTGCGGTGCATTTCAAGAGCCGTTAATGAGTTGATAAAGATCCAGGCTGGAGTATTTTCGGGGTCAGTGAGGGTTAGATCTTCATAGGAAGGGGCTTTGAGTCTGCCTTTAGTTGTGCCAAGCAAAGTGGTCCATAAAGAGGCCTTACCTTTAGAAGGGTGTTTGACCCAAATAGGGACCACTTCATCTTCTCCAGAATAAAATGCATAGGTTCTAGGTTGTCGACTCATTTGTGGGTGCTGATCAATATATTCAGCGACCGTATACATCTGTTCAAATGCTGTCAGGTTTTTTAGAGAGGCATTTTCAGGTTTAAACCCTCCACAGGTTCTGTTAGAGGATAAATGACTTACGCCCTTTGTGATCAAAGAGCTAGAAGCCATCATTTCAGTCACTTTATCGTAAGACCTTTGAAAGGAAGCATCGATAGTAGTGCTAATGGCTCTTAAAGTTTGATCATTAGGAACTTCATAATTTTCTTCTTTGACTTGATCAACGTAATTTTGAACGATTCTGCTAGAGAATCTGGTGACAGATGACATTTTTTATCTCGATTTACTGATAATGGTAAAAAGGAAACTAAGCCTAGCATTCACTGTTTTAAATGTAGAGTGAAATTTTTTAAGAAATTGGGTGGTAAAGAGTAATCTCAATTAGGTTGTGGAGAAAGAAGCTCCCTTTTTATCTTCTTTTTGCTGGTAAAAAGTAATTCAACCAAAAGATCTTATTATAACAAACAGGAGAGCTAACAGTTTCTATTAGTTTTTTTTCCTTTTGTTGAAGAGGAAAATAAAAGCGATCCCCAAAACAAAGAGAACAATCCCAGAGATATGGAGCCAGGTGGCTGCTTTTTTGTATTTACTAGCTTCTTGTTTTCCATCAGCAATTTTGTCTCGAATAGGCGTTGTAAAGACTTTACCAACTTTATGCACTAGAGGATCTACTTTAGTTAAGCTACATGCATGATTCACACCTCGTTCGGCCCTTTGTATTTTTTGCTCTCCTTGACTGACTTGGCTGGAGATATAGCTGCCAAAGACAAAAAAGACAATTCCAAGGATAATTAATACGGGGCTTGCAATTTTTTTAAACATAGAGACACCTGCTGTAAAAGATTACAAATAACCTATTTGTGAATTAGTGCCAAACATTTATTTTTAAATAACTGTATGCGTGAAATTTATAGTTTTTAAAAAACAAATCTAGAGCATTGCCAGCTTATATCTTTTAAAGGGCGACGATCAATAGCTTAAAAGATATATAGAAAGGCTAGAAATAAACCCGCGAATGCAGGGGAGTTTTGGCCTGCAAATGAAAACCAGGGGCCGATTAAAAGACCGCCATTTTCCGTGATCAAAATTTCTACTTCAGGGGCGATGCTAAAAGTCACCGTTTGAGGGACAACCACAGGATTCCCACTGCCCATAGTCCCTGTAAACCTTCCTGAAAAGTTTTGCTGGTAGTTCGAATCAAAGGCAATTGCAATGTGTTTAGAAAGCTCATATTCTCCCGAAAAATAAACAGAGAGGACATTTCCTGGGTGAATTCGCCCATTGGTAAAGTTATTGCCTCCGTAGAGGTTCAGCTTTTGAACTTTAAAAGATGTTGGAATGGAATAGCCAATCGAAGCATACAGGTTGTAGGCATGATCAGTGTGGAATTTAAACCCTTTCTCACAGGCAAAAATAAGCCCCGTTTGGAAAGATCCTTCTCCTGTGAGATCAGTTCCCTGTTTATCGGCTCTGAGCCGGTTGTAGTGCCCTGTTGGAAAGACTTCTGCTAAAATGATTCGGGTGTTGGGGGTCCAGTCATCTTGAATTTTTTTGTCGTAGGTAAGCTGATACCCAATTCTAAAGATCGTGTCATTAAAGTAGGTTGATGAAGCCTGTTTTGTATAGCTTGATAAAATAGAAGCCATAAACTCAAAGCCAATGTGTTTACTCAAACCTTGTTGCCAATAGGCTAAATATTGGACAGAGGTCATGTTGTGGGTTGCTTTATGAATTTTCCAGTGATTGTCATGGTTCCCGTAGGTATTTGTGGCGGTAATGGTGGGTTCAAATCCAGGGTTTTTGGGGTTTGCTGTGGTCGGAGAAGGAACGAGCAAAGGACCCATAAACCACTGCTTGAAAAAAGAGCGGTCGCGTATTTGCTCATTAGCGGTCGATGAGGATTGGGTAACGAGTGAACTGGGAAGTTGAAATATGGGATCTTCACAGTAAAGGGCCAATGGCAAAAAGCAAAGTAAAGCGACTTTTTTTAGCATGTTAAGCTAGGGTAAGTTGAAAAGGATAGGTTACAACCAAAATAAATTTTGGGTCAATTAAGATTCTAAACTCTCGCCCTCAATGAAGGGGTGATAATAACGCTCGTCACTTCTCTTATTTGTCCATTAGGGTGGCGATAAACACCATCGGGCTGGGCTTTAAATACCCCCAAATTAAAGAGAGAAAGGATTTCATTTTGTTTATTTGTATCTAAATGCGTGATTGGGATCGTTGTGGTGGCATGGGATCCAATCGGTGGAGGTTGGATATTCAAACTCGCACACCAGGTAATGCGAATATTTTGTGGGGGGATTCTAGAGAGGACAGAAAGTGTTTCCTGTCGAAACGTAGATTGTGGAGGGGGTGGGTCTACCCGATAGGCTGTGGCTTGAATGGAACTTCTAGCTGTAGGCTCCAAATGAATGAGTATATTATTTGGTCCAAAGGTATTAATAGTTGTCATTTTCCCCTCCAATGTAAGATGTTTATGAAAAGCTTAGAACCATCTAGTTTATTTTAAAAGAGAAAAGGAGCTGAGTGACTTTCAGTAGTAATGGGAGAGGAATAAAAGTAGAGAGAGAGTTACTTTATTTTAGTAAAGAGTCAGAATGGTTTTTAAAAAACTGATGAGAAGAAAACAATACTAAATAGTTTTTTGCTCTATCTTTTATAGGGAGGGATCCGCACTTTGATTAAATTGCCTTTTCTTTGTGATAAGGCTTGGCAATAGTGATTGTTTTTAGAAAATTGAGGGGGTAGAGTGGTTGTGTAGAGTGAGGGGAAAATAGAGTATCTATCTGCAATTTTGTGATCAAAGTGAAGTAGCATGTACTCAATTCCATTAGATTGATATTCATAAAGAGTCTGATCGCGGTTGCCTTGCCCAATAATATTTTTTACAGTTGTTCTTGGAAAAAGATCCCACAGCGTTTGAGGTCGAACACTTGGCATTGAAAAAACGTTGCTAAGGCGCTCAAATGGGTTTCCCATATGAAGCTCACAATCAGCAGATTTTTTATAAGGAACGATTGTCCATGCATTGAATGAAGCTTGCAAGTGATATTTTGCAAAGCCATTTATAATACCAACGGTCCCTGACAACTGTGTGCATGAGTAGGCTGCATCATCCATGATTACAATATTGTTGACTCCAGGTAGTACTTTGAGGTGATCGTAATCACTGACAATCTGCCTTGGTAAAATTTTTAGGTAGGGGAGTGCAATGTTAATGACCCATGCGGTGCTTTTTTCGTCCCTATAGTCTCTTTTTAAAACGTAATGTCGATCTTTTGGCGGCAGTTTATCAAGCGCTTGGTTAAAGGCCTGAACACTTGCAATTAAATTACTCTTAAATTCTGCAAAAGAAACTCCAAGGTGATGATCTAAAATAGCGCGTGCGACAGGTTGGTCTTTGTCCAGGTGGCATTTATAGAACCAGTTTGCAACGGTCATGTTCATGGGATTTGCTTGCGGCTCTGGGGGAAATACAGTAGTTCCTGGGTGATAATCGAGTCTTTTAATTTTATCCTCTAGAAGATAAAGGTCGACAATAGATTTGGTATTAGGATTCGGGCAGCTTTTGCCGATGTGTTTGATTCTCAATCTAATATCTGTTTGAGGCTGGTAGCTTTCTTGTAAGTCTTTAGTGATTCGAAGTTCTTTTATATTTTGAATTGTTTGTAGTAAGTTGATGCCCATGATCAAAAAAGAAATTATAAAAATGGATGCTTTAGCAAGAGCCTCTAGGCTGACATTAGAGTTGATTTTTGAGGGGAATTTATGGGATTTTTCAATATCTGAAATAGACTGAAAGGTATTGAGCATAAAACTGACCACACACAGCAATAACAGCATAAGGCGAGCCTGTTCTGAAGGGTGGTAATTTTCAGCAATGGCCATGCTTGTGATCCCGACACTAAGGATGCTGTGACCTAGCTGGTGACTCAATGACTTAGAGCTTTTGGCTACCGTTGCAAAATGACAAAAAGCGAGGACAGCGTTTCCTACAGCATACGCTTTTTGGATGGTCTTTTCTTCGAATGAGGTTCCAAGTGTGACTTGTAGTGCCAAAAAAGGAGTGAGACTAGCTATTTGAGGAAGAGCTGCTTTTGTGCATTCCCTGGTGAAAATGTATGCATCCGATCCAAGATTCTGAGTGATTGATTCCATATTTAAACCCCTAACTTTAAGTACATTTTAGAGAAAAAAGACTACTTTGTCAAGGAAAATGTTGAGGGTTGTGAGACTTTTAATTTGTATAGCATTTACTGTTAGAGTCTTGGGATTTCTCAAGGAGCGACTTAAAAAGCCTCTCTAGAAAGGGTTGTCTAGGCTAACGCAGAATCCTACTGACTGTTGGAAAAGAGTCTTTTAGGAAGGGGTAAAAAGGTCTCTTAACAACGTTTTTTCGGGTGGCAACAAGTATTTTAAGATTCGTACGCTATTACATGGAATCAATAAAACCCTTGACACAGGTTCTTTTTTATGATAAATTACTATAATAGAGTAACTTAATTAAAAAATGGTAGCAGTATGATGGTAGATAGTCTCGATTTAATTCACAGAATTCATATTTTTTCTGCAGATACAAGTGGAGGCATCGGTCCCAAAATGCCAAAGTATTCTCCAGCAAAAAAAGTGAGAACAAAGCTTGAAAAACTGGTTCATAAAAATGCTTTGCCGACGATTGAAGAGGGTTTTGAAAAGACTAAATTGGGAACGATTCGTGAAAATGAAGAGGCTACATTTGTCCCAGAAAGAGTAAAATTAACTTACAGATGGGCAGGGCATTCAAAAATTTTTGGGCGCATTTATCCACCCAAAACGGGTGCTGAGGACCCTATAATTGCTGCTGATCGAAGGGCTGGTGAGATGCTAGAAGACCTTAGCGTTCTTCTGGCAGACGATCAGTTACAAAGAAGAGAACTTTCTCTTTTTTTTAAAGCTAATCCAGCATTGATAGGAAAAGAGGGGTCTTTGCAAGAAAAATTAGCCCCTCTACAAGAATTAGCAGCAGATTTAGGTTGTGGCCTCCAAAAGACCATGCAAATCCTCAATATCTACTCTAGCGTCTATCCGTCTGGTTCAAAAATTTCTTCAAAACCTCCCAAGCCCAAAGGGCTCGGTAGAGAAGATCGTGCTGTGTTGCTTTTGGAGGCAGATAAGAGAGACGTTCAAGCTATAAAGTTAGAAAAAATTGATGGCTGGCTAAAAGCGGGCGGAGGGCCGTCGCTAAAATATGTTTTTGACCCAGCTTCTTTTCGAGGAGCGACTCATGTAGAGATGAATGCAAAGATTGATAGAGTCTACAAAGAAGCTTGTTACGAAATGATGCAAATTGGTGATGAAAAAGCCTCTACTAAGAAAACTGTAGGGTCGAAGCCAGCAGTTATCGATAAAGAAAGTGCTTCAATAAAAGATGATGATTGGGTTGTTATTGCTCATTTTGGAGCCAAATAATCACAAATATTAAGTGAATCGCCCCCAACCTATGACAGGGTCATTGATTGGGGGGGGGGGATTATGAAGCTGGTTGAGCCGTTGACTTCTCTTCGATTTTGTCTTCAAGCTGAGCTTTTAGCCTCTCTGGTGGTACTTTGCCTA
>CAYGLF010000018.1:0-18496 GCA_964350945.1 uncultured bacterium | reverse complement strand
CAAAGTTTTGCTTCATTAAGTAGTCCATCAAAAGAGATTCATTGAAAATAGAGGCAACTTCAGCAACAAAAATGGGATAGTTTGCATAAGTATAGGGCTGATTTTGATTGCTTAAGTAAGTGTGCATGCTATGCCCCGCTTCATGGGCAAGGGTAAAGACGTCGTTGAGCGTCCCTTTATAGTTCATCAAGATGTAAGGGTGGCTGTCGTAGCAGCCAGAAGAATAAGCGCCAGATCGTTTATGGGGGGTCTCATAGCGATCTACCCAGCCATCTTCGAGGAGCCCTTTAGCAAGTGCTGCTTGGTATTTTTCACCTAAAGGGGCAACGGATTCAATGATCCAAGAGACAGCTTGATCATAGGGGATCTCTACAGCTGGAGTTGTTTGTGGGGAGGGTTGTAAGTCATAGAGGTGAACAGAGTCTAGTTTTAAGATCTCTTTTCTAACTAATGCGTAATCGTGAAGGCTTGAGAGGTTTGCGCGGGTGGTCTGTATCAAATTATGATAGGTATTAACAGGAATATTTTTAGGGTAGAGTGAAGCCATTAGTGAACTTTGATAACCACGTGCTCTGATTTCAAAGATGTGTTGTTGAACATGACCCATTAAAAGTTCAGCAAAAGTATTCTGGAGGGTTAAAAACTTTTGATGCAAACCTATGAATGAATTTTTTCTCAGCACGCGATCGTCACTTCTTTGGAATAAGCGGTACGTCCCATGCGAAAGGTTGTGAGATTTTCCTTGGCCATCTTCGATAGGGTCAAAAGTTAAGTCGACGTTGTTAAGTAAACTAAAGGTTCTTTGTGGAGCTGAAAGCGGCATTGCTGCAAGGGATAAAAGCTTTTCTTCAGATGCTAGGAGGGTGTATGTTTTTTTATGGAAAAGTGTTTTAAGATAAAATTTATATTCTTTTAAATCAGGATTTTGGAGCAGGGCTTCAAAATCAACTGGATTAATAGACAAAAGTTGCGGCTCAATCCAGGCTGTATTTTGGAAAAAATCTTGGTAAAGAAAAGAGACTTTTTGGAAAAAACTTTTCCAAAGGTCGTGGTCCAGATCTTCATCGTGCTTAAGATGGCAATAAGTGTAGAGCGCCCCAATTTTTTGATCCAATTGATAGAAAATGTCCAGTAGTTTCTTAATACTAGAAGCTTCAAGTGACGCCACTTCTTTCAAAGAAGAAAATGCAGCCCAGCGCTCTTGTGGGGGTTTGGATAAAAAGAATTCTAGCTCAATTTCAAAAGCTTTTTCAGATGGGAAAAGGGGAGTTAAGTTCCAGGATTCATTGGGTTTCAAATTTTTTCTTAACGGAATCGATTTCATAGAGGCCTTCAATAAGGGGGTTAAGTCGAAAAGCAAAATTAGCAGTTTAGAAGCTTAATTGCTATTTTGATTGTTGCTAAAAATATGATTGTCAATCTATAATGGGGACTAATTTTAGGCAATTAAATAGAATTACAAAAAAAAATAAAAGGAGTAGCTCATGACAGCAACACAAATGAATGAACTTAAAATTAAACCTCTTTCTAATCGTGTTTTAGTTCAGCGTCTTGAAGCTGACACTGCAGCGGTTGGAGGGATCATCCTTCCTGATTCAGCACAAAAAAAACAAGAGACTGCAAAAGTGATGGCCGTGGGACCTGGGCAAAAAGATTCAGATGGCAAAATTTCACCCATGCCGGTGAGTGTTGGGGATATTGTTTTAATGGATAAGTATGCCGGGCAAGAACTAGAGTTAGACGGGCAAGAATATCACATCTTAAGAGCCGATGATATTATTGCAATTGTTGAAGGTTAATCTAAATTATAATTATTAAGGAGTTCGCACATGGTTGCAAAAGATATTAAGTATAGAGAAAATGCGCGTCAAAAGATTTTAGAAGGAGTTAAAACACTCGCATCAGCAGTTAAAGTTACTTTAGGTCCTAAAGGTCGCAATGTTATCATTGACCGCTCATTTGGAGCTCCTCATGTAACGAAAGATGGAGTGACAGTTGCTAAGGAAATTGAATTGGAAGATAAGCACGAGAATATGGGTGCTCAAATGGTCAAAGAAGTTGCCAGCAAAACTGCTGACAAAGCTGGAGATGGGACCACAACAGCAACCGTGCTTGCTGAAGCGATTTATTCTGAAGGCCTAAGAAATATTGCAGCAGGCGCAAATCCAATGGATTTAAAGCGTGGAATTGACCTTGCTGTGAAAACCGCTGTTTCACGACTCAAAGAAATTTGTTCTCCCGTAAAAGATCAAAAAGAAGTTGCTCAGGTGGCCACTATTTCAGCTAACAACGATTCAGAAATTGGACAGATGATTGCTGATGCGATGGAAAAGGTCGGTCGAGATGGAACTGTAACCATTGAAGAAGCTAAGGGTTTTGAAACCACTTTAGATGTGGTTAAAGGAATGAACTTTGACCGTGGATATCTCTCTTCATACTTTGTAACTGATACAGAGCAGCAAGAAGCTATCTTAGAAGACGCTTATATCTTAATTTTTGAGAAAAAAATATCAGCAATGAAAGATTTTCTGCCACTTTTACAAGCTGTTGTTGAGACATCTCGACCACTGTTGATTGTAGCGGAAGATGTCGAGGGAGAAGCGTTGGCAACACTCGTTGTCAATCGTATTCGCGCAGGCCTGAAAGTGTGTGCTGTAAAAGCTCCAGGATTTGGGGACCGTAGAAAAGCGATGCTAGATGACTTAGCAGTTTTAACCAATGGTCAGGTCATTTCTGAAGACTTGGGAATGAAGCTTGAGAGTGTTACAATCGACATGCTTGGTTCTGCTAAGAAAGTCGTGATCAAAAAAGACGACACCACCATTGTTGAAGGCGCAGGCGAGAAGGAAAAAATCGATGGCCGCGTTAATCAAATCAGAAAGCAGATTGAAGCTTCTACTTCAGACTATGACAAAGAAAAGCTTCAAGAGAGGCTTGCTAAACTTACCGGAGGAGTTGCTGTTATCCGTGTAGGTGCTGCAACAGAAGTGGAAATGAAAGAGAAAAAAGATCGCGTTGATGATGCTCAGCATGCAACTGCAGCAGCAGTTGAAGAGGGGATTCTTCCAGGAGGAGGAACTGCTTACGTTCGCTGTATTCAAGCTGTAGAAGATCTGTCTAAAACTCTTTCAGGAGATCTGCGCACAGGAGCTATGATCATTGCTCACTCACTAGCAGCTCCTCTGAAGCAGATTGTAGAAAATGCTGGACAAGAGGGCGCTATTGTCCTTCAGAGAATTAAAGGCGAGTCTAAAAATCAAGGCTACAATGCATTGACAGGAGAATATGTTGATATGATCAAAGCTGGAATCTTAGATCCGATGAAGGTCTCAAGATGTGCTCTTGAAAATGCGGCTTCTATTTCTGGGATGCTGTTAACTACTGAAGCGACGGTTGTTGACCTTCCTGAGGAAAAGAAAGCAGCTCCTGCAATGCCAGGTGGTATGGACTACTAAGCTTAGTAAGCTAAAGATTGAGCCTACAAAAAGCCCGCACTTTTTAAAGTGTGGGCTTTTTTTATTGGAAGCTCGCTCTCAAAATTTGATGTAAAACCCCCACTTGTTATATATATTCGGTTATGATGAAACTTCTATTAAAAATATATTTAGTTGCAGTGGGGTCTATAGGCTTGCTTAATGCAAGTATTGTGCAGACCGCAAGCTTAAATCCTGTGGAAGAGGCAATTGAGCAGATTGATAAAGGTGCCTTATTTGTTTTTGATATTGAAGGAGTGCTCATCACCTGCTCTGATCCTACCTTTCATGACTTCAATAAAGAACACTTTGAAAAGGTTTGCAGTGATTATAAAAAGATTGTTTCTGCTGAAGATTACGAACGCCTCTATAGCATTGTGATGAAATCAAGAGAGGTCGAAATTGTTGACGGAAGAATTTATGCTCTTTTAGATCGGCTTGCTCAGAAAAAAATACACACGATTGGTTTGACCCATAGCGCAACGGGAAGGCTTGGAGAGATTGAAAGTGTGGAGAGCTGGCGGCTGCAAGAGTTGCAGCGCCTTGGAATAAATTTTGAGATGCTCTCTCCATTTTCAAAAGAAACCATGTTTCAGAAATTACAGGGCCCTGAGGGGGCGCCTCACATCAAAAACGGGGTTATTTTTACGGCAAAGTTGGATAAGCAAAAAGTGCTTAAAGAAGCGTTTAAGCTTTTAGATGTAAGGCCCAAGTCTGTTCTTTTTATTGATGACAGGATGGATAATATACTTGCTTTTCAAGCTTTTTGTAAAAAGTTGAAAATTCCTTTTCAAGGTTTTCACTATACCGCTGTTTGTGCGCGTCCTAAAAAACATGTCGATGAAAAACTAATTGAGCTTCAGCTTAATATCCTTTTTAAAGATGGGCGTTGGGTCTCACTTGAAGAGGCGGCTGAAATTTTTAATGATGATTAAAAAGAAGCCTTAAATTCATTTTTTTTATTGCGTAGATTTTTGAAGATTTCAACGGGTTTAGCTTGAGGCATCTTTAATTGCTTTTCGAAATGTGGATTGTCAGCTCGGAGAAAGGGATTCGTGAGAATTTCTCTATCTACTGTTGTAGGCACTGTCGGTTGTAGCCCTTCTCTTTTTTGATCGACCTCGTGGCAGTAGGCAATCAAATGGGGGTTGTTAGGGTCTACGCTAAGGGCAAAGCGGGCATTATCTTGAGTGTACTCATGTCCAAAGTACAAAAGAGTTTTAGGCGGCAATGTACGTATTTTGCAAAGAGATCCCCACATATCTTGGTAGCTTCCTTCAAATAAATACCCGCACCCAAGGCTGAAGAGAGTATCCCCGCAAAAGAAAATGCCTTCTTGCTTAAACCAATATCCCACATGGCCTAAAGTATGTCCTGGAAGCTTAATAACCTGTGCACTAGTATCTGAGAAAGGAAGCATGTCACCCTCAGTAACCTCAATATTAATCCCAGGTATTTTTTCAGCTTCTTGTTTAGGGCCTACGATCTCACATGAAAAGATTTGCTGGAGCTTTTGTGAGCCTCTTTGATGATCAGAGTGGTGATGGGTAACCCAAATTTGTTTGAGGTCTAAGTTGCGGTTTTTTAAAAAGACCTCTATTGGTTCAGCCTCTCCTGGATCGATCACAATACAGGCAGAGTTATTATTTGCCTGTACAATGTAGGTGTAGTTATCTTTTAAAATCGGGAGGATGTGGACGTTAAGATTGGATCTCATGGTGCTTCGTTATCCTTCCCTTGAGGTCTTGAGAGGCTTGCACTTGTTGATAAAATCCATTGCGTAGAATGTCTCTAAATTCCTCAACGCGACGGCTGGTTTTAGCGGTATTTTTACCTTCGCTAAAGATGTTAAAGTCATTTTTTTGGATAGGGACTCTCTCGGCGGTATGGCGCTCTAGCCAGTGCTGGATTTTGGATTTAGAGTCTTCTATTTTTTCATGAGTGATGAGTTGGTCAATATGTGCAAGTCGTTTTTTAAGCTTGTCTAAGATTTTTTGTGTCTTAGGATCAAGTGGAGCGTAATGATTGTCTTTAAGTCTTTGTTGTTTTTTTTCTGTAAAAGCAACTTGAGGCAGCTCTTGTTTCATAATAATATTAGATGTGCTTTCCATGTCTCGTCTCTTGTATATTATTTTTTAAAATGAGGTTATATATCACAAGCTGTAAGTTAACTCAAACTTAAATTTATGAACAAAAAAGTATTTTTTTAATTTCAATAGATGTAGTATCTTAACTTGCTTTACAGCATGATGTTAAAATGTATAACGACCCAAGTAAGCTCCCTATGTCGCAAAATATCATTCAACTTCTCCAAGAACGAGACTTTATTGATAACACAACCTCTAATAATTTAGATCAGATTTGTGCGCAGAAAATAGGTGTTTATATAGGGTTTGATCCTACTGCACCTAGCCTTCATCTTGGTAATCTGGTAGGTATTATAGCTCTTGGTTGGTTTCAGAAGTGGGGTCACCCTACTTTTGCCCTTGCAGGGGGAGCTACCGGCATTATTGGAGATCCTACAGGAAAGAGTAAAGACCGCCCATTACTAGATTCACATACACTTGCCAAAAATTTAACGGGTATTCAACGAGATTTAGAAGGCATCTTAAAGTTCAATCCGCAAAAACCGGTTGTTGTTCTTAATAATTATGACTGGTATCACTCATTTAGCGTTCTTGATTTTTTACACCAAGTTGCACAGCATGTTCGTTTGAGCACTTTGTTACATCGTGAAACCGTTAAGGAGCGCTTGCAGTCCCAAGAGGGGATGAGCTTTAAAGAATTTAGCTATCCTCTACTTCAGGGTTATGATTTTCTTCACCTATATAGAGAACACCAAGTTCAGCTACAGTTAGGGGGGAGTGATCAGTGGACCAATATCACAGCTGGCATGGACTTAATTCGTAAAGTCGAGCAAAAAGAGGCTTTTGGTTTGACCTTTCCCTTACTTACCAGAAGTGATGGTAAAAAATTTGGAAAATCTGAAGATGGAGCTATTTGGCTTTCTAAAGAGCTGCTTTCTCCATATGATTTTTATCAGCATCTTGTTAGGACCCCAGACGCAGATGTCATTTCCCTTTTGAAGATGTTGACCTATTTAGATCTCAAAGACATTCATGCCATTGAGTCTTCTATGAAACAAGAAAATGCTACGGCGAATGCTGCTCAAAAGATACTTGCTAAAGAGGTCACAGAAATTGTTCATGGGAAAGAAGCTGTTGAGGTTGCTCAGCAGGTGACCGAGCGGATGCGCCCAGGTTTAAAAACAGATTTGAATCTTGAAAATTTGAAATTACTAGCAAATGAAGTTCCACATGTGACATTAAAAACGAGTCAAGTGATAGATCAGAAGATGATTGATATACTAATAGGGGCCGGCCTTTCAACGAGTAAGGGTGAGTGCAGACGTCTTATTCAAAACGGGGGTCTCTATTTGAATAACGAACGCATCTTGGATGAAAACATGGTGGTTGAAAAATCACATTTGATTGAAGATGAGTGTTTGTTGATCGCTATGGGAAAGAAAAAAAAGGTAATTCTTTTTGTTTGCCCATAAAAAAAAACAAGATTTTTAAAAAAAATCTTGTAACGAAACATAATTTGTTTATGATGAACCTCAAACTGATCATATTGAAAAAGTTGTTCCAATAGAACAAAAGACTTGATTGAAATGAGAAGAGGGTGGAAAATCACTAACTTTATGAAACTAAGCAAAATTAACCGATTTTAACTAAGGGAGTCTCGAGGGATATGACCACGATGGCTAATAGCAAAAAAAAGACCATTACAAAAAAAAACTTAATTAATAGCATCTCACAAGAAAAAGGGATTCATCCAAATGATGTGAGAAGTGTTATCCAATCTTTCTTGGATAAAATGACTGAGTGCCTCTCTGAAGGAGACCGCTTGGAGTTTAGAGATTTCGGTGTGTTCGAAGTCGTGCATAGACGACAAAAGATCGGCCGTAACCCTAAGAATGCTTCTGTTCCAATTCTTATTCCTGCGAGAAAAGCTGTTAAGTTTACTCCAGGTAAAAAGATGAAAAATGAAATTGAGAGCGACTCTTAAGTCATTTAGATCTTAATCAGTATATTTGCAATTAAGGTCTCTTGTCTTGGCGTTGTTTCTATAAACATTTAGTTCGTTTACCAAATCGAACCCTTGATATGTAGTGAGCATGCAGTTGATTGAATGTCTAAAACAGCAACTCATCTTAGAAAGAAGGTCCTATAGCCCCATTGATCAGAGTGTTATTCACTACTTGTCTAAAGGTAAAAGACCTTCTGTTTCTTTTGGGACCAATATGCTGGAGAGAAAAGAAGGTGCTGGGAATCTAGTTCGTTGGAGGGCATTTTCTAAAGTCTGTTTAGCCTATAATCTCGATTCTATAGAATTTGATGAATTAAAAAGCACTTGGCAAGAGTTGGCCAGCTGTTCATTGGAGAATCATCCACTTGAGCAGGCTTACTTGCACTTGTGTGCACATGTCTTAAAGATTTCAATCGGCAAACCTTTAACTATTCGTCAGCATAAGAGCGGTCGAGCACTGTCTTCTCTTAATGATTTTTTGGAAGAGCCCGCGCTGCACGCACATCTTCATGCAGAACTTGCTATTTTGTGGATACTAGTTGGACAACTTGTTCAAGACACAGAACTTGTTCAAGCAGGAATTCAAGCAGCTTCTTGGCAACTCCATAGCTTAAGCCAACAGCAACTCCCATATCGAAGTTTTCTATCTAATCATATAGATGTAAACTATTCTAATTTAGTTTTGATTCAAGGGGTTTTATTTTACGGAGCCTCGCTTGCAGCAAAAGATATGGAAATGGCATCCATAGCAAATCAGCACTTTGATTATCTAAAAAACAAGCAGCTAGCAAAGAATTGCAGCGTTGAGATTCTTTTTCTGCTTTTTCTCAACATCTTTAATGAGCAATTTCCGCAAAAAATAATTCCTTCTGAACCCAATCTTCCTAGAAGTTATCAGCCTGATCAAGAAGCTATGGTGGGACTAAGGTCCAATGAAGTTAGTTTGGTGCTGCACTTAATGGGTTCGAGTGCTTCAATGGGGGCTTTGAAATACGAAGGGTTAGAAATTGCAGCTTTTGGGCCCCAGCAAGGATCTTTAGCAGATGGGCGACTATTTGGATCAGTAGATTCAACCTGTCTTAAACACCCTTTTGTTGCAAAACAAAGCGATAAGGAGGTCTCTCTTCGGGGATTAGTTAGTTTGCCAAAATTATCAGAAAGTTCTAGTGAGGTTTCATGGGAGATGACTTCAGGTTGGCTTGAATTAGACATATCCTTTCAACAAAACTATCTGCAAGTGCAAGTAAATCCTTTAAAAGTTCCTGGGCAGACTTACTTTATTTTTTATGTGGTTGCTGATCAGTGTTTGATCAAAGCACAAAAAAAAGTTTTATACCGTTCTTTAGAACAATTCCAGGGAGATATTTGCAGTGTATCTTTTTTAAATAAAAAAAATGCTTTCAATTTTGATCCTTTATTTTCTAAGGGCTCTATGAAAATAATTCCTTTAGAGGGAGGAGAAAGCTTCTGGGGAGCGAATTACTTAATAGCTTATGGCTTGAGTGATCAAGAGAGCTCCTATCAGTGGGAAATAAGCTGCTTAAAAATGCAAGACGCTTAGGGTTAGAGCTTTAAAAATATACTCCATACTTGAAATAAAGGTGGAGTTAAGAGATAATATGAATATCTTATAAAAGGGGATTTAATGTCATTTCCAAGGTTGTTTCTGTTTTCATCAGTTGGATTATTTGCAGTCATTGCACTTATTGGGTGGGGGAAAAAAGATAAAGAAAAGTCTTACATGCCAGTGAGTACGCAAACGGTTCAAGAAATTGAATTTGAGAGCCAAAAACCTGAAGTTGTGGCCCAAGTGACTCCAAAAAAAATGTCTAAAGCTGCAGCGAAAAAAGCCAAAAAAGAGAAAATCTCAAAGCAAGAATTGATAGCTTCAAACTCTAGTGAAAATCTGCCATATGCCAATTATATAGACAGTTTCTTTGATCCAGCCGCTATCAAACTTCCAATTGTTGAGACTGTGACCTACTCAAGAAGAGTCCCTTGGCTCAAGGGAAAGTTCGCCTGGGTTTCAGATTATGCAACGCACTACAAGACTTCTAAACACTTTATAGCCAGAAGTCTGAATCAAAAGCAAGATTACTTTACACAGGATGTAAAGGAAAAAGATCGATTTAATGTTTTGCGAACAGATAAAAATTTCCATTTTTACCTTCTGATTGATATCTCCCGTTGCAAGACGTGGTTTTATTATGTCGATGAAGATGACAACCAACGCACTTTGATAAAAACTTACGATGTAGGATTAGGACGGTCTGATGAGAGAAAAGCTTCTGGAAGCTTAACTCCTATTGGTAAGTATCAACTTGGTGAAAAAATAGCCGTTTATCGTCCGGGAGTGACAGGTTTTTTTAATAACGAAAAAACAGAAATGGTCAGTGTTTTTGGTACTCGCTGGATTCCTTTTGGCGAAGAGCTAGAGGGTTGCTCCTCACCAGCCAAAGGCTTTGGATTACACGGCACCCCTTTGGTTCTCAACAAAGCTACTGGATTACTTGAAGAAGACCTTTCTGGAATCGGTCGTTTTGAAAGTGATGGTTGTATTCGCTTTAAGCAAGAAGAGATGGAAGAGCTTTTTGCGATTATAGTTTCAAGGCCAACAATTGTTGAGCTTGTAAAAGATTTTTATGAAGCCAAACTTCCTGGCGAAGAAAAACAATTTGATTAACTTCAAAAGAGGTTCTTATGAGCGTTCTGCCCCATGAAAGACAGATTAAAGATTATGAAAAGATGATTGAGCAGCTAAAGACTCAAAGTCAATCTAAGCATGCCCTTTGGTCTGAAAATGAACTGAGTAGTCTTGAAAAGAAACTAGGGTCTCTCAAGAAAAAGGTTTATTCAGAGCTCTCCGCTTGGGAAAGAGTTGCTATCTGTAGGCACCCTTCAAGACCTCATACGATTGATTATATTAAAAATATCTGTGAAGATTTTGTGGAGTTGTTTGGAGACCGAAATTTTAGAGATGATCATGCTGTGATAGGGGGTCTTGCAACAATAGGCGGTGAAAAGGTCGTGATCATTGGCCAAGAGAAGGGAAATGATACCGAAAGCCGAATTTATAGAAATTTTGGAATGGTAAATCCCGAGGGTTTTAGAAAGGCTCTTCGCCTTATGAAAATGGCTGAAAAATTTAATTTACCTATTATTTCACTTATTGATACTCCTGGCGCTTTTTGCGGGTTAACTGCTGAAGAACATGGGCAGGGACTTGTTATCGCTGAGAATATTTTTCATATGTCTCAGATTAAAACACCTATTATTGTTTTGATTATTGGGGAAGGATGCTCTGGAGGAGCCCTTGCTATGGCTGTAGGGGATGTGATTGGAATGCTTGAGCACTCCTATTACTCTGTAATTTCTCCTGAAGGGTGTGCTTCTATTTTATGGAAAGATGCCCAGAAAAATGCGGAGGCTGCCTCTGCTCTTAAATTTAATTCAGAGAACCTTTTGGAAATGAGTGTGATAGATTCAATTGTCAAAGAGCCTTTGGGTGGAGCTCATCATGATAAAGCGCTTATTTATAAGCGTGTTCAAAAGTTTATTTCAGAAGAATTGAAAAGACTAAAATGCATTTCGTCTGATATGCTCCTCGAGTTGAGATATTGCAAATATCGCAAGATTGGAAAGACAACTCATATTCAGGAGAAAAGACCAAAAGATGAAGAATTTAACAAAGTTAGCCTTTCAAAATAAGAAACACTTTGTATTGCTACTTTTGACAGTGGTCCTCTCTTGGATGATGCAGATATCATCGATGATGGAGATGTATTCTATTGGTTTACTTACAAATAATGGGCCAGATTTTTTTGCCCTATTTTCCCCCTCTCAAAAAAATGAAAAAGTTGTTCCAGTAAACCCCGAAAAGACCCAGGGTTTTTTAGCTAAAAAAATAAGCAGCTATAAGCAGCACCTCAATAAAAAGAAGACCATTGCAGAGAACATTTCAATAAATGATGTGCGTGAAAAATGGCCTGAAATTGATGTCGATGGGAAAGGCTATATCACCAAAAGAGATGCTTCAAGCTACATGCATAAGAGCACTGGGCGGAATGTGCTTACAGGTATTATGTTGCAAGTAGGGAAAAAGTTACATCTATCTAATAGTGTGACCCTCTTACTGATTATGATGGGAGGGGTCGCTCTTTTTAAAGTCGTTTGCACCTTCTTAAGCAGATATGCCTCTTCATTAGTAGGAATACGGGTAAGTAAAGAGCTTAGAGCTCAGTATTTTGAACACCTACAGACACTTCCTATGAGTTTTTTCCAAAAACATAATATCGGTGGGCTATCAGCAAGAGTTGGGACAGACGCTGGAGCTGTTTCTGCATCAATTATTTCCATCATTATCAACTACTGCCAGCTCCCCTTTATTATTATCAGCTGTCTTTTTGGGCTATTTATGCTCTCTTTTGAGCTTTCGTTGATTATTTTTGTAGGCCTTCCCCTTTTAGGATTTCCGATTATCTTTCTCGCAAAAAAAGCGAGGAAATCTCAAAAGCAGATGCAGATTTATGGGGAGCAGTTTGCTCACATACTTGTTGATTACTTAGCAGGTATTCAAACTGTAAAGCTTTTTAATATGGAGAAATTTTCTTCAAAAAAATATCATGATATGAACGACAGATCGGCTAAAATTGAAGAAAAGATTGCTCTATATGGCTATATTTCTAGGCCAGTTTTGCATATGATAGGAACTACCTTCTTAGCAGTTATTATTATTTATGGGTTGTATTTTGCTAAAATGCACGTCTCAGATCTCGTTGTTTATGTGGGTCTTTTGCATCTTTTCTACGATCCAATTAAAAAATTTGGTGAAGAGAATATTAGCATTCAAAGAGGACTTGCTGCAGCAGATCGTATGTTTAGCGTTCTCGATATAGAACCTGAGGTGAAAGATAAACCCAATGCAAAAGAATTCACACAGTTTGAAAATGAAATAAAATTTGATAAGGTCTGGTTTAAGTATGATGAAGAATGGGTCTTAAAAGATTTTAGCTTTACAGTAAAAAAGGGGCAAACGGTTGCTTTGGTTGGCCCTACGGGAGCTGGGAAGTCAACAATTGCGCAGCTTCTACCTCGCCTTTATGATATACAGAAAGGGGATATCTTAGTAGATGGAGTTTCAATTAAAGATTTAAAGCAGAAGTCTTTGAGAGAAGGGATCTCTAGCGTTTCACAAAAGCCTTTTTTATTCTATGATTCAGTCAGCAACAATATTTCATATGGGCGTGACTATACCACAAGTGAAGTGCTCAGCGCAGCTAAGCGTGCTCATGCGGATGAATTTATTCAGTGTTTGCCCAATGGATATGAGACCATGCTAGCTGAAATGGGAAAAAATCTATCTGGAGGGCAGCAGCAGCGTCTAGCAATCGCACGTGCCTTAGTGAAAAAAGCACCTATTTTAATTATGGATGAAGCAACCTCTGCCTTAGACTCTATTAGTGAAAATAAAATTAAACAAGCAATTTTAGAGCTGAAAGGGGAAATGACGCAAATTATTATTGCTCATCGCCTTTCAACAATTGAAGACGCTGATAAAATTGTCTACATGGAGTATGGTGTAAAAATTGCTGAGGGTACTCGTGAAGACCTTTATGAGAACTGTTCAGGATTTAAATTAATGTGGGACATGATGTTTAGAAGGGAAAGACAGTCAGAGCAAGAATCCGAGACGGTGCTTGCTAGCACAGATTAAACGGTCAGTAGGCCTGCTTTTTCAAAACTTTTTCTTAAGTTTTCATTTTCTTTCTTGTCAAGAGCACCATTTTTGAAGAGCCAAGCAATGTAATCCCCAGGAACTTGTTGCAAAGGTTTTCCTTTATACTTTCCAAAAGGCATTGTCTGGATGGCTCTTTCTTGATTGATTAAGCTATAAGCTTCCTCGATAGAGAGGTCATCAATCATTGCTTCGAAGACTTGTTGTAAGATGATCACATCATCTAAAGCTCTGTGAGCGTTGTTTTCAGCAAATCCATATACTTCTCTAAGGTGCTGCAAAGAGTGGCGTGGAAGGTCTGGGCGGTATCTTCTGGCCCATTTTAGACTGTCTAAATAATTCCAATCTGGAACTTCGACTCCTCCTCTTGCGAATTCTTGTTCTATAAAAAGCTTATCAAAGCGGTCGTTGTTGTGCGCAATTAAAACAACATCTCCCGAACAAAAATCAGCAAACTGAGTGGCAATTTCTTTGAAACTTGGTTTATCTTGGACCATTTCATCTGTAATGTGATGGATTGCGGTTGCTGAGGGGGGAATTGGAATGTCGGGTTTAATAAGCTGCTCAAAAGTTTGGTTGCGAACTGGGTCATAAGCTGCAAGTTCGATAATAAAGTCCGTCTCAAAATGGACTCCGGTCGTTTCCGTGTCGTAGTAAATTGCTCTTTTAGCCATAAATTAGAAAGCCGCTTGGTTGGGCATCTTGTTTTGCTCTTCACCAATAAAATGGGGATTGTTGGTTTTGGGAATCAAGCTATAGGTCTCTTCTGTTGGCATTTTATAGAGGCACGATGATAGTAGGATAAAAAGGCCTAGTAAGCATGTGAATTTTATTTTCTTAAACATGATTATTTTTCAAGTCCTGGTTTTAGTTTTTTTTCTGAAATTTTTCTTTGTAAAATATCCATAAAAGAGGGTTTGGAGATAGAAGCAACTGCTCTTTGAATCTCCTCTTCAGGAGGAGGGAAGCATTCAGAAAGGCATCTTATGCCACCTTGGGCTGAATCTCCAATTAAAAATTGTTTTTGGTAAATCTCAACGAGATAAATCATAGATTTTTGTGAAAGATTGCGTCGTTCGATGACCTTAATCACATTACTTTCATTAATTTGTTGCACTCGTTTATTCAAAAAACCTTTTAAGATCCAGGCAATGAGTAGAACAACCCCAAGAATAATTCCCAAGACCATCATCATGCGAAAAAATTCTTTCCAATAACTCATTTCATTGCGTGGTTCATCGCTTTCAAAGGGGGTCAGAGAGTCATCTAGATCGATTAACTCTGAAACTTGAGGTAAAAGCGCTTCTGGCTCTTGTGCAAAAGAAGGGGAGGGAGCACAGACTAAAAAGAAGCTTAAAAAGAGCGAAGTAAATAATTTATTAATAGGTTTCACAATAAAGAGCCGAGCAAAATAATAACGAAAGCGTTATAATAGTCAGATCTACTATTTTAAATAAATTGATTTTTAAGATCTATGGAGCGCACTTGCACAAAAGGATGGATATGCCTAGATATCGACGGAACGATCACTGCAGACATCCTCTCAATTCCTAATGAAGTCTTGGCCTACTTAGAAGGCCTTGCAAAACGGCACTGGAAGCTGGTTTTTGTAACTGGAAGAACCTTTTCACTGGCGGCAGCTCCTCTTAAAAACTTTTCAGCACCCTTTTTGTTAGTTCCTCAGAATGGAGCCAGTGCTTTTCAAATGCCGGAGCAAAAGATGCTTCTTAAAAAGTATCTATCCTGTGCAACTTTTATCAATTTAGAAAAAAAAATACACGCCCTAGGCCATGATTTTGTTTTATTTGGAGGAATTGATCAGAATGAGCCTTGCTTTTACAGGCCTTCTTTTTTAAAAAAGGAAGTGAGAGACTATTTTAATCAACAATTGACTCGCCTTGCTTGTCACTGGGAGGTTGTAGACTCATTTAATGATTTACCCATTCAGGAAATTCCCTATGGGAAAATTTATGGAAAGAAAGAAGAACTTCAACTACTATTGCCCATCTTTGAAAAAGAACCAAACCTTCATGCTCATCTTGTTATAGATAGTGTAAATCCACAGTTTTCAATTATTCAAATTATGAGAAATGATGTTAATAAAGGTCAGGCGGTTTTAGAACTGATGACCTCTGATGTATTGCCCACTCCTATTATTTCTGCAGGGAATGACACGAATGATGAGTCTCTTTTGCAAATTGCGGATGTGAAGATAGCGATGCCAGATTCTCCGCAAGCCTTGCTCGATCAAGCAACCATAGTCGCCCCTAGCGTCCACAAAATGGGAATTATCCCGGCTCTTGAAGAAGCTTTTCTAATGGTGGGAGGGAAATGAGCCAGATAGAGAAATTAAGCGTAAAACTTGCTTTGGAGGCAGCCACTGCTTTTGAGAGTCAAGAGACGGGTTTTTTACATCTTTCTTACGAGGGGCGCCCCTTTGTCAAAGGCGATCCCATTGCGATTTACCACAATTTTTTATTTGCTTATGCACTTTTAAAAAATAAAGAGCGCTCGACTATGGAGCGAGGGTTTGACCTTATCGATAGGTTACTTAACTTCCAAATTGACAAAGGAGAAGAGAGTGGAGGGTTTCCGCGTTATTTGCATGAATACCCTTATGTTCAGAGATCGTTTGAGATCATCGATATGTTACTGGTGTTATTTTGGATTTTTAAAGATTTTCAAACGGTTTTACCTAAAAAAATTCATCACAAAATAAATGAAGCTCTTACTAAAGGTCTCAATCGAGTCGTTGCTCTTGTTGAGCAAAAAGAGCACTCATACTTACTGCGCCTGCAAGAAGCTTGTCTTTTGAAAGCGGTGGGCGGATTGCTAGAGCTGTCAGCGATTGAACTGCAAGGGGAGAAAATGCTTGAAAAAGTTATTGCTCAAGGGCCTAACAAAAGCTGGGGAAGTACGCGTCATCTTGCAAAAATGATTTTATTTTTACAGATAGTTGAAGATGAGCATACGCAGATTGCCTTTGATGTTTTCTGGGATTTTTTAGTGAAATCGTGGTCTGTTGAGTTAAAGTCTTATATAGGTGCTGGTTTAAACGAACATGTTTTTGAAGATCATCAAGAGCCCACACTTTATCATGATTATATGTGTGGATGGCTTTCCCAGGAAAAAGCACCTCTTTTGGATGCAGACCGTTTAGAAGCTCTTTTATTAAAGACCCCTTGCAGAGAGGCTCCTATCCAAGCGAAGAAGTCTTTTTCATATTCCTTGGCTCCTTTTGAGATTTTCACTGAAAATCAGGAGCTATTTAGTTATAGCTATTTCAACCTTGATCGGGAAAGTTGGGAGAAAAGGGGAGGCTTTTATCCCCTGAAGCTTTTACTTCAAAATCAAAAAGGTCGCGCAGATTCTTTAGTCTTACAAATGGGCTCTTTCACGATTATTCAACAATTGACCCCAACAACTCTATTGCTTACCTTCTCTCATCCACAAGATGTGGACATCGATGTGGCTTTTTACACCAATTTATCTTCAGGTGCATCCATTTTATCAAGTGGAAACAAAGCTTCTATGTTCAACTTAGCAGACTCTATTGAAATTCATTATCACAAAGTACGTGTTATCATGACCTTTCCAGAGACGAACTCTCAAAGAGGTATGTGGGCACAACAAGTACGTGAAAATAGAAAATCACAGATGGTCAAAGATTTTAACAAAACATTTGACCGGCATCTATACTTCCGTAAAACAGACCCCAAAGACGAGGGTTCATTGCAAATGCAAATTGAGATTTTACCGATCTGATGATAGCTGAGGCAAACAAGTAAAGGGAATCTCATAACACGATTCTTGATGGTGTAGTAGCTTGTTGGGTTTTTTCTTAGGTTCTAAAAAAGCTGATAGAATTTGGTCAAATTTATCTAATTTAAATTGAGTTCCACATGTAAAAAAATCAACAAAGCAGGCTTCAAGGTCAGGGTAAGTATGAATGCTTACATGACTTTCTGCAAGTAGCAATATGTGTCTCATTCCTTCCGGTTCAAAGTGATGCTTAGCTGAGGATAAAATAGTAACGCCTGAAGCTAAAGCCCCTTCTTCCATTTTTTTTCTGTAAAAGATATTCTGTTCTTAAAGCTCCTGTATTGCAATTGGTATATTAAATGATAAGATGCCTGTCTACAAATTCATACTCCTTAGTAAATGCGAGGCATAACAATTTATTAGATATGCAAAAAAAAAGTTTCGTCGTTCTCCAAAAAGAGCGGAATTCTATAAAGTTTTAGTCTTAAAATAAATATTTTATTAGACAGTTCGTGGTTTCTAGAGGTGATTTGGTTTACCAGTAGGTTAATAGAAGTTGTATTAGCAATAAAAATCAATGCAGGTCTCTAATTGATTGAAAAATAGATCCAAAACGCTTATTTTCTATCCTTTAATTTTTTAAACGTGTTGTCACCTTTTTATGAATTTTTTCTTTCCGCTTAAAGAAGCACTGTCATCTCCCATCGGAGATGTTTTATTATTTTTAATAATTTCGTTTTGCATTGTTTCTTTTTTCTATTTCTATTTTTGGTTGAAGTTCTCCAGGCAAAAAGACTTAACTAAATGTCATCATAGTCAGTTTAAAAAAACAGAATCTCAACTTAAAGAGCTTACTTTTAAAGGATTTGCCAAAAGTGACTTTTTTGGAAAAAAGCAGGTCGTAACCTTAACCGATGGCCGTTTTGGGCAGAGTCTTATTTTTTATCCAGAACTCTATAGCGATCAAATAGTACAGCGTTTTGGAGAATATCACCTCCTATTGGATAGAAGTGGATCACAGCATTTTCCAAAAAACATGATTAAAGTGCAAAATCAACAACTAGTCAATGTTGAACTGCAGTATATGCTGCCAACAGGGCAGACCTTAATGAACCTCTCTCACTATCTTCTAGATAAAACTCTTACCACTGCTGAGAAGGAACTTTTTTTAATTGATGTAGCGTATTCACTGGAAGCGTTACATCAATTAAAAACAACTTCTAATGAGACACTCTACCATGGTTTTTTATTGCCCTCTTCTTTTTATTTATCAATTAATATGGTTAAACGTATTACTAACGTCTACTTGTCAGATCATGGGTGCTCTTTTTCTCTAGGGGCTCTTGGTTTCCAGTCTCTATATAGTAAGTGTATGCAGAGGAAATACCTTTTGGACCCCTTTATTAAAAAGCAGCTTGATTCGTATCAATTTATT
>CAYGLF010000017.1:0-19667 GCA_964350945.1 uncultured bacterium | reverse complement strand
TGTATGCCTCTACTCTTGAGAATGCTCAAGCTTTAAGAGAAACTGTATCTAGCAATGCTAATTATGCTATTGAACGCACACAAGAAGCTGCAACCAAATTGTATAACGCTATTTTTGTTCGACCTGAGCCAACTCTCTAATTTTTTCAGCAATATTGCTGGTAAGTAATTTTTTTAAAATTACCAAATAGACTTTGGGAGGCGAGCAGCCTCCCATTCATATTTTATATTTTGCACGCCTAGCTAGCTAATTTTATCTTTAAAATTAGCTAGCTTTTTTTCTTAATTGATAGCGCTTGATTTAAATTATTAAGATCTCATTAAATACGCCCAGATTAAACATCTATAAATCTATTAATAAGCGACTTATGCTATATTTACACATTGATGAAAACCTGCTATAATAAGTGTGTGATCGCGTTAACATTGAAGGAAAATAAAAGAATGATCAAAGCATATTTACATAACTACAACTTAGATTGTTTCCGAGAAGGAACAAGGCTTATATTTAATGAAACCAAAGCACCTTTTGATCACAATACGAGTGAGCAACAAGATGGAATCCGTGTTGTTACAGGGCTCACGGGCTTAGTTCAAAAAGCTCTAGGGTACGCTGAAGAAATCTCGGTGACTGTCAATGATCAACCCAAAATACTCACAATCAATAAAAGAAGTCGCAATAAGTGGATTGCTCGATTAGGAGAAGCGTCTAACCTGTCTGATAAGCAACACAGAGCGATTGAATCAGCCCTTAAAAGCCCTCGACTCCAGCGGCCTCAAAACGCCATTTTATCTAATTATGCCAAGGCTGCACTGAAAAGAAAACTGGAAAGAAAAATAGAATCATTTGATTTTAGTAGTTCCGAAGCATTAATAAATGTGTTTTTAAAGGAAGACGCACCCTCTCAAAGTAATGCCGTAAAAATAGGACCACATTCTTTAAATCCCGTCAGCGTTGACCCAGCAAAACCCATTGGCGTTAGCCCTCCTCGCACCATTTTAGACAAGCAGAAAGAGGCCGCTTACAGCCTGGACTTACTTATAGGGAGTTATCAAGAAATTGCTGAAAAAGCAGGTTCAACAAATCCCGTTATTAACCTTAGAAAATTAGTCGCATTTAAAAAGTCCTTAGTTGCCCACTTTACGAAATCTTCAGAAAAAAACTCCTTCGATATCGAAAAGTTTAATCAGAGTAAAGAAAAACTCAAGGCTAATGCTCCTTACATAGCTCTTTATTTTGAAAGTTTAGCCATGATCTACTCTGATGATCCAGAGCAACTTCTTCTCCAGGTAAATGACCATATCCTACAAGTTGAAAAAAAGGCCCATAAGCTAACCCCCTCTGCCCTACTGAAAGAAATCCAAGCAAAAACTAATGAGCCAAACTACCAGGAGAATGTCAACAAGGCGATCCGTCGAATTGAGAACGAACTCGACATTCAATTAAATGCCAGAAGAAACTTCTCTAAAGTTTTAGAACAGATAAAAAAACACCAATCCGATCAAGCAGAAGACAGAAAAGAAGCTGATCGAAAAGAAATTCCTGTACCTCCCACGATCTCAAAGCCCCATTTTGGAAGTGAAGCACAAGATCTACAATTAATCCAAACTACGATTCAGCACATTGCCCAACAAGTAGCTCAAAATGAAGAGGGACACGAAATCTCTAACACTCCGTTTATGGATCAATGGAACTCTATTAAATCCACCATTTCTTTAAGCCCACAAGGTTTAATAGCGATTGAAACCATCCTAACCCAAATGGATACGGACATAAAGGGTTCTCAACCGACCTCTCCTCCCAAGGTACCTCAAAGCCCCACTCCTCAAGCAAAAAAATCTGACCAAGTCGATGCTCAGTTAATTAGACGCACCGTTGAGAATATTATACAAAAAGTACTCGCAGAAAAAGAGCTTTCAGACCCTGATCCTTTTGTGATAAAAGAGCTTCAAGAGGCGGAAAAGACAAGTAACCCTGCCGAGATGAAATATATTGCTTTCGGTGTTACGCAAGCTCTAAAAATTGCATTTACTCCCACAGCCTCTTAAAATAGTTGCTGTATCTAGAGGTTTTGCTTTTAGAATTTTAACTTGACATTTAACCTCTTCTATGCTACAATGTTTTTATAGCAAGGAGGGAAAGTGCCAATGACATATACATTAAAAACTCAAAATAAACGAATTTTCTTTTGTCACCGAAAAGACTCACGTTCTACGATAGAAACTGATATCCAACTTGCAAACTTTTTCGAGCTTCTTTGTGGGCAGTTTGTCCGCCTACAGTTTGGTCAAAAAGTATACAAAGTGAGTAAAAAAAGCTACCTAAGCTTCATTAATCATAAAAATCCCGCTAAAAAGACAAAATGTTCTCTTTTTACCTTCACCACGAAAAGGGCTCCTTCTCCTAGAGAAAATGCCGAAGCACTTTTAACAACTGTAGCGGCTATTGCAGCTTAATATTGAGACGAATCTTGAAATGACCTTTTTTCCTCTTAAGCCGTATAGGATTAATTTTCTCTTTATCCTTTAAAACAAGCAAACCTTATTTTTTATTATAATTTTACCTTGACTTTATCTTTTTTTTTTGCTATCATTTAGCTAGGTACTAGTTGCTTTTAACACGTGGAGTGATTCTATGATCGATAAATCTTTTGATATAAACATTAAATTGTCAGATGATAACCGCCTTAAATTAACCCCTACTAAGAAGGGTGAAGAATCTGTCCACCCTTTGCTTTCTGATGCACCTAATAATATTCTTCAAATAAAGAAGTTTTGTAATGGAATTAAAATTGCGAACTGTATAGAGCGTTTCTTTGGCAGGTATACCTCTATAAAACTTGGAGAAAAAACCTACAAGCTCAACACTTCAAGCTATAATAAGTTCCTTCAATTGTCCCCTGGGAAGAACACTTCCACTCAATTAAAAACAACCAATTTTTGGAATAAGTATTTTCCCAGTTTTTTTCAATCCGCTAACCCAGAAGATAGAGGTCAAAAGCTTTTATCTATAGCAAACAGTTTGATCGATTATGAATATGATTGTTCTATCGAGCGTAGTGTAGAAACAGGAAAAGGATATGCAAAGGAACTGAGTATTGAAGCTGACAAAGACTCTATGAGCTCAGTTGCTAGCTCTACCGATGCTCTATCTATAAGTACTTCCCAACATTCAAATTTATCATCTTCAGTGCTTTCAACTGATCTAACACCTCTAGATAGAGATATCAACCCTGCGCCTAGCTCTTCCAATGTGCATGAAGATTCTCCAGCTACAGTCCTCACGGCCACTCAAGCACCCGAAATCAAAGTAAAAGATAATGCGCCAAGTCCTAGTATCCAATATGCTCCAGAGGTGCATGACCATTTTGTAGATGGCCAGGTTCCTGCATGGGCTCGAGACGCAATCGAAAAAGGTCAGAAGCTGATTGAAAAAAGAAAGGCGGAAGCTAAAGCTAGAGAGGAAAAAGCAAAAGCGGATAAGGCATTAAAACCTGCTGAAGAAAATAAAGCTCCCACAACTGTCGATAAACAACAACCAAAAACACTTTTGAGTACCACTAAGGCTAATGTAGCAGAGTGCAGCAAAAAAGGGCGTGAGGCTGTGGGCCAACTTATCACCAATATAGCTAATCGAATCTCAAAATTAAAGGATGGTACTCCATCAAGCAAGCTTGACGGATAAGGCCGTAAGAAGGGCTCTTCCATCATGTTCAATCCTTTATTCCAACGCTTTTTTAACGCCCCACGCTATGCTGTGGGGTGTTTCTATTAAACCCCCTAGAAAAACAGCCTAAAAGCCCCCTAGGCCCTTTAGAAGCCCTTTATAGCCCGGGGTTACCTCCCGCGCTGGAAAACCCCTCTTTCAGACGCTTCTAAAGTCATTCTCAGCTAATTATAGCATTTCCATAGATCGCGCGTTAAAATTGGCTCCAATTTTTTCTATCCCAAGCTTAAAAAAAAACATACCCCTTGATCTTAATATAGATTTGTGATATAATATATTAAGACCCCTAAGAGGAGTAACTAACATGAACATCATTGCAAACAAACAGACTTACTGGACACAGGCTAACCGCCTTGTCTTCGTTGAGACCGAGAAAGGCTCAAAAGCCTCTGCTGGCTCTGATGAGCTTGTCAAGCGCGGTGTTCGTATAGCTAATATTTTTCAACGCATTATTGGAAAATCTACCGATGTCACTATCGATGGGAAAACCTACCACCTCAATACGAATAGTTACAAAAAGTTTATGCAAAATGGCTCTAAGAGCTCAATTGCACGACCTTCGACTTCTCAAGAAAAGGGACAAAAATTAACCCTATTAGTGTCTTGCTTAATTTCTTGTAACCAATCTACAGGTGCCGAATTACGAAAAACAGCGAGTGGACTTGGGTACAACTTGGCCCAAATAAAAGCCATCGAAGAGATGCTTGAAGAAACACACCCGACTGATCCTAATCTAGGCCTTAGTTCCATCCAGCGCATTCAAAATAGAGTGGTCCTAGATGCAGCGGTCACTAAGTATAATGAAACACTACAAGCTGCTCAAGAGAGCCTTGCCGAGCTCACTAAACTTAAAGATAAAAGCACCTTAAGCACCGCTGTAGATAGTGCTACAAGCGCAGTAAAGAAAGGTGCTGGATTGGTTCAAAATGCTGGGGAACGCATGGTTGACACTCTCGTCAATGGTTATGTTTTTGTAGAAAAATCTAAAGAAAAGGCCAAGAAAAAAGTAAAAAAAGAAGCGGTTAAGGCAGCTTACAGAAACAAAAAAGAAATATGTGAAGCTCTAAACGCTATGGGGACTAAGCCTCTTGAATACGCTGCTATGGCCGCAAAAAGGGTAGCTCAAGCTTCTGAAGAGGCTGCTGAAAGAGCCATTGGGAATGTTGTTAAATATAGTGACGAAATTGCAGATGCTGCTCATGCTGCATACCAATTAAGAAAAGATGTTAAAAAGGCAGCTAAAGAAGCTCCAGAGCACGCTAAAAAAGCAGCTAAAATGGCACAAAACATGCTTAGCTCAAGTAAAACACCTCTCACTACCTGTGAAATTAATACTGGGATACTTACTGCTAAGGCAGCTATCCATCAGGCAAAAAGAGAGCTTAGAGCAGCAATTACCTGCAAAAAAGAAGAGCTTAACCTAAAGCTTACTGTTGTTTCTAGATACTTACCAAACGAGCTAGAAAATAATGTCATAGAAACTCCAAGAGCCTACTCACCTCTTGTTTTAACCCCTCAGGGCTCTGTGCTTTCTGCTGGGCCTTCTTTAATAGAGAGATGCAAAGCTGCGGCAAAAGATCGTTCTTCTAGTTTGGTTGAGCCTCTTAGAATAGAACAACCTTTTGGTTCTTTCGAAGATCTCTTAAGTTATAGAGATGGTGCCCAGGTTGTAAAATCGCCTGATAGTGTTTCTCTATCGAGTGAAGACTCTATCATCTTTGATGATACTTTTGCTAAAGAAGATACCTATACATCGATCTCTAGTATTGGAGAAGAGCAAGAAGCTCGTTCTCCTGATAGAATTTCTGTAGCGAGCGAGGGTTCTACTTATAGCAGCAGTTCTGGATATACGATTGGATCGATCTCTAGCATTGGAGAAGAGCAAGAAGCTCGTTCTCCTGATAGAATTTCTGTAGTGAGTACAGACTCTGGATTGTCTCAAACTTCATTTGAATCAATAGCCTCAGCAACAAGATCTATTTCTGGAGGTTCTTTTAAAGAGGTTAAACCTGGGCAAAAAGCATCTGATCATATCTACTCTATCATCTTGGACCGAACACCCACTAAAATGATCAATCCTACAGTGGCATTTTTAAATAAACTAAATAACATTGCCCCTCTCAATGAGGAGGCTGTGAGAATACTAGCATATGCTTTTGACAAAAAATCCTTAGGATACCAATTTGAATTGAAGGCGATGGAAAAAGCATTAGCAACGACTGCTGTAAATCCAAGGGAGACTCCAGAGGTTAACGTCTGCCGTTTATTGCAAAAGAGCCATAGGAAAGCAAATGAGTTTTTAGCTGTCTACGCCCCTAGTGCAAAAGCAATTCTAGACCAAGAAGCTGCAAGCGCACTTGCAGCCTCTAAAGCTCATAGAACAAGCTTGTTCGAAGATGAAGGCATCAAAGTCTAAGCAAGCTCTTTGCGGTAAGTGTATTTGACCACCATCGGATCTTGAGAGCTTGTCTTAGCTTCAACCCGCGCCTCTATCACCATTTCCTGCAAACTAGGATCTACAATGGGTAATGAAGAAGAGAGTAAACTCTTTTGACCATTTGTATGCTCATGCAGGAAAACAGTCTGAGCGCGATCTGAGCCGTTGGTAAGCTCAATTGTCACCGTAATTTCTTGAGCAACGGTTTTGTTCCACTCTTTGATATGTTTTATATCAACATGCCTTTTAGACATCAGATCAAAAGCTTCTCCTGTAATAATATCAAGATCTTTCCCCTGTGGAGTATGATCTAGGCGGTGCTCTCCAATAAAATCAATCCCCCCTGAAGACTTTCTAAAGGCCTGCACTTTTCCTGCTGGAAACGCCTGATCTAAGTGATTATCTCTACTATTTTCAATGTGGTAGCAAACCTGAGGGTGACGCTCTCCATTTTGGTATTCATGGGAATGAAGGACATGGCTTTTGCTCAGCTCAATATCTCGAGGATCAAAAAGACGTGTTGAAATCATCTCACTAGGCTCTAAGCTCACCTTGTAAGGAATGAGATAAGCTTTATAGTCTTGCCAGTACTGTTCTACAGCAGCATTAGAAGCTCCTGCATCAACGCTACAGGCCATCTTGCGCATCTCAGCATACATCGGCTGGGGAACTGGAGAGGGGGTCTCTAAATTTAAGTTCCCGCTCACCACCTTAACAACCATGTCTTTCAAAGAGCGAGACGTCTGGTTCGTAATTTGAGCATCAGCAACTAGCTGTGCAGTTAAAGTGTCATTGTCTTCGTTAAGAATCAAGCGATAAAGAGGCGTCCATTTAAGGCCTTGTGTTAAGTAAAGCACCTGACCTTCGATGGTCTCACTCTCTTTCGTTGAATAATCAGCACTTAAATGTGGTTTTTCTAAGATTTTATGTTCCAAATTCTCACAGTCAATCGATCGTATTTGTTTTTGTGAAATCAGCTGCAGCTGACCATTATCACAGCAGAGAACGAATTGATCACCATGTATTTCAATCAGCTTACCTGAAAAGGATTCTTGTTCTGTAGTTAAAGTGATATCTTGACCAATCAATGACTGATAGAATTTACCCATAGAAAAACTTTGGTTGTTAATTTTCTGGGAAAGAACTTGCCCACTTCCTTGGTCTATATGGACAAATGCTGAAGGTTGATTCATCTGGTTTAAAAGAGGCTGATATACAAGCTTTGTAGATCCACTTTTAACATCTATACTAAATCGATCCGCGATCTGCGCTGTATTTTGATAGATAGTAATCACACTCTCTTCTAAATGAGGAAGAGCCACCTTCTGCACATATATTTCAGGGGCCAGCTGTGGTACTTGCGAGGCCTTTGGCTGCATATGTATAGTTAAATTTTGAGAAATTGCATTGATCATACGGTCCTCCAGGTAAACATTTTAAAATAAACCATAATAGCAGAACTGACATTAAAATAGAGGGGTAAAATTACCCTGCTTCATAGGAGGGAGGCTTTGCCTTTTCTCGCTTCCAAGCCCCGCTTTTATAGCGCATCCAGTAGATAGCTAGATGAAGCAACCCGTAGATGGCACAAATCATCCAAACTTGATTAGAAGTGATAGAAAAGGATTTTGAAAGAACATAGATCGGCAACAAAAAGAGCACCCAAGGGGCAAAAGTTTCCACCTTCATAATAAATGAGGTGTCTGTTGCTGCTGTGAACATGCCAATAATCACCCAAACAAGTCCATCAAATAAATAAAAGAGGCACATAAAAATAGTCGAGCTCCGAGCATCTTGAACAAAGGCCGCATTTTCTAAAAGAGCTGCGTCAGCTTGGCCGATAAACACCATATAAATTTGAGGGGCCCCTATCAACAAAATAGATGTAATGATAGCTACAAATAAAATGTGTAGCTTAAAAGCTGCACGTATATTTTTCTTCACCAGAGCGTGTTGGCCTGCTGCCACTAGGTTTGAACAGATAGCAGTCACCGCTTTGGAGATTCCTTCAATGATAAAATAAACAATCATGTAAACGGTATTGAGTAATACCGCGATAGTGAGCAGATGCTCTCCTAAACTCCCCATCAACTTCAAAAAGAAAAAATAACTCAAATACTCTGAGAGATGGCCAAAACTTGCAGGAGTCCCCACTTTTAAAGACTGCACAAAATATTTCTTTTTAAATCTAAAGCAGCCAGTACCTTTATTCTCTCTATTTTTTTTACGAATAAAAGAAATAAATAAAACAGAGGCTATAAAACATTGGGACAATACCGTTGCAGTAGCGGCCCCTCTCACTCCCATTGCAGGTATAAAGCTGGTTCCAAAAATAAAAGTATAGTCAAAATAGGCATTGGCAATATTGGCCAAAATAATCGTTATGGTAATAATGCGTACTTTCCCTTGGCCGATAAAAAAGCCCATCAAGGCTGTATTTAAACAAAAGACAGTTCCAAAGTTAACCATCGTGTAGAAATACTCATTCGCATAATCCTGGCGAAAAATATTTTTTAACAGCATGGGGCCAAAGCAAATCCCAAATAGAATGAAAATAGGAGCTAAAAAGAATGCGAACCAAATCATTTGCCAGACATGTGAACCCATCTCATGATGCTTTCCAAGCCCGTGAGCTCTTCCCACAAAAACTTCTGAAATCCCAGCAATAACCATCGGTAAAATAAAGATTGCAAAAGCCGCAGCCCCTGCAGTTGCTGCCGCGTTCATAGCATCTAAGGAATGTTTCCCGAGCATCAAACGATCAACCACAACCATTACACCATTTGAAATCAGCCCCAAAATAAGGGGCCAGGAGATTGTCCACACCTCTTTTAATGATCCTATAGGGTGACGAGTAATTTGATACGAGGGCCTGTTCATGAAAATCTCTGTTTTCTCAAGATGTAAAAGAAGAAAAAAATAAACGCAAGTGATTTAAAAACAATACAGTAAAATTCTCTACTAATAAACCAATTAAGTCAACATCCATAACACTGATTATAATAAAAAGTTTTTCTCTCCCACTATTATAGGAGATCCCCCTACTTATTTGATCTAAATAAAAAAATAACTCTTCACCTTATTTTTATGATAGACAATTAGCCACCTATCTTGGTAGAAAGTAAAAATATTTATTTTAAAATAAGTTCTCACACTTAGAGACTCGTATGAAAACAAAATTTAAAGTTACCCTTGCTATTTTAATTGGTGTTGCGCTTTTAGCTTGGGCAGGTGTTTATATCAGCACCCAAAATATGGGCGTTTTAAACCCAAAAGGGTTAATTAGCGTCCAACAAAGGCAACTGATGATACACGCCTGCTTACTGATGCTCATTGTGGTCATCCCCGTTTTTGTCTTAACAGCTATTTTTGCCTGCCGATATCGCAAAGGAAACGCTGGGGCCAAATACACGCCTGAATGGGAACATAGTGCTCTTGCCGAAACCATCTGGTGGGGTATCCCTTTTTTGATTATTATCGTCATGGCCTTTTTGACCTGGAATTCAAGCCACAAGCTCAACCCATTTAAACCACTCACTTCTGATGTCAGGCCGCTTAAAATACAAGTGGTCGCGCTAGATTGGAAATGGCTTTTTATCTACCCTGAAGAAGGCATTGCGACTGTCAACTACCTAAATTTCCCAGAAAAAACGCCACTGAATTTTGAAATTACTGCAGATGCTCCGATGAATTCATTTTGGATTCCACAGCTTGGTGGACAAATCTACGCCATGCCCGCAATGCGATCAAAGCTTCACTTAATGGCTAATGAAACGGGAGTTTTTCGCGGCTCTTCTGCCAACTTAAGTGGAGAAGGATTTGCTGGAATGGTTTTTCAAGCGACCTCTTTGTCGCAAGAAGATTATGAAAACTGGGCCAAGCAAGTTAGAGGATCTTCAAAAAAGATAGATTTTTCTTCTTATCAAATTTTGGCTGCTCCTAGTGAATATAACCCTCAAGAAAACTTTCGACTTGAAGAGCCAGACCTCTTTACAGCCATCTTGAATAAATACGCACCCCCAACACGAGAATAGAGGCATGAACTTTTTTGGAAAACTAACTCTTGAAGCCTTAAAGCACGACTGGATAGAATACCTAGCGGGTCTTTCTATGGTGCTTGGAGGACTGGGAATAGCAGGGCTTTTAACTTATACTAAAAGATGGACTTGGCTCTGGAAAGAGTGGCTCACCTCTTTAGACCATAAAAAGATTGGGATTATGTACCTAATCGTTTCTTTTATTATGCTTACTAAAGGGTTAATTGATGCCTTGATGCTCCGCGCCCAACAGGCTTTTGCGGTAGGAGATTGTACGGGTTATTTAGAACCTTCCCATTTCCAGCAAATATTTACCGCTCACGGATCGACTATGATTTTCTTCGTTGCCATGGGTCTTGTTTTTGGAGTTGTTAATTTAATTCTTCCTCTTCAAATTGGAGCACGCGATGTCGCTTTTCCCTTTTTAAACTCTTTAAGCTTTTGGCTTTTTAGCTCAGGCGCTCTTTTTGTTTTAGTCTCTTTAGTCGTAGGTGTCTTTGCTGCTACAGGCTGGACTTCCTACCCTCCTCTTTCAGGACTGAAATACAGCCCAGATGTAGGGGTCGATTACTGGCTTTGGAGCATCCAGATTTCAGGGGCAGGAAGCCTGATTTCGGGAATTAATTTTTTAGTTACTATTTTAAAAATGCGCTGCCCTGGAATGACCCTTATGAAAATGCCTATTTTTGTATGGTCGATATTTGCAACCATGATTTTGGTTATTTTTGCATTTCCTATTTTAACAGCCACCCTTGCCATGCTCTCTACGGACCGACTGTTAGACACGCACATATTCACCTCAGAGTATGGGGGCAATCCCATGATGTATGTCAACCTTATCTGGGCATGGGGGCACCCTGAGGTTTATATTTTAGTTCTTCCAGCCTTTGGTATCTTTTCTGAAATTGTCCCTGTGTTTACAGGAAAAAGACTCTTTGGATATACCTCAATGGTATGGGCTATTATTGCCATTGCCTTTCTCTCTTTTGTCGTCTGGCTACACCACTTTTTTACGATGGGAGCAGGAGCTAACGTAAATGCCTTCTTTGGAATTATGACCATGGTCATTGCTGTTCCGACAGGGGTTAAAATATTCAACTGGCTTTTTACTATGTTTCGAGGGCGCATTGAGTATAAAACACCGATGTATTGGTTTTTAGGGTTTGTTGCCATTTTTACAATAGGAGGGATGACAGGCGTTTTAATGTCGATTCCAGCGATTGATTTCCAAGCACACAACAGCTTATTTTTAATTGCTCACTTCCACTCGGTCATTATTGGAGGGGTTGTCTTTGGTTTTTTTGCAGGATATACTTACTGGTTCCCGAAATTTGCAGGATTTACGCTCAATGAAAAGCTTGGAAAACTTTCTTTTTGGTGCTGGATGGTGGGCTTTTTATTAGCTTTCCTCCCCCTATACCTTCTAGGAATTATGGGGGCAACCCGTCGCCTCAATCAATATGACATCTTTGGATGGCAACCCTTGTTTGTAGTTGCTGGAATTGGAGCTCTCATTATTCTATTAGGGGTCGGTCTTCAAGTCCTACAATTTGTGGTTAGCTTTTTAAATCGTAATGAGAACCGAGACACTACGGGCGATCCTTGGAATGGACGCAATTTAGAGTGGTCAATCCACTCACCCCCTCCTTTCTATAACTTTGCCACCACCCCGCAAGTGCACCATAAAGATGCTTTTTGGGAGGCGAAACACGCCACTACAAAAGAGCCCAAGCCACCGATAAAAGATATTCATATGCCAAGCAATACATCTATGGGATTTTATATTGGAGTCTTCAGCTTCCTATTTGGATTTGGTTTAATCTGGCATATGTTTTGGCTTGCAGGATTAAGCGCGATTGCAATGGTTGCATGTGTCATCATTCGCCTTTCTGAAAAAGACACGGAATATACCGTCACAGCCCAAGAAATTGAAACTATCGAGAGAAGGATGGCCACATGAACACACTTAAAGAAAGTTACCCAGACACTCACCATGATGTATATTCTAAAACCGTTTTTGGTTTTTGGCTCTACCTACTCACCGACTTTGTCTTGTTTGGAGTCTTGTTTGCCGTCTATATTGTCTTGAAAAACAGTACATTTGGGGGGCCTAGTGCGCAAGACCTATTCAATCTTCCCATGGCATTTTCCCAAACACTGATTTTATTAACGAGTAGCTATCTGATTGGTCTTGGCGGCGCCTTTGCCCATCGGCAAGATCGCAAAAAAACCATTGTTTTTTTCTGCTTGGCAGCCCTTTTAGGAATTGCCTTTATGGTCATAGTACAAAAAGAGTTCTCCGATCTTATCATCGCTGGAAACGACATGGCTCAAAGTGCTTTTCTATCCGCTTTTTTCACACTGATTGGAACTTTTTCCCTTCATATGCTTTTTGCCCTACTCTGGGTCATCGTCTTGATTGTACCTGTTTGCTATAAAGGCATTAACGCCGTTTGCATCAAACGACTTACTTGCTTAAGAATGTTTTGGCAATTTTTAAATATCGTTTGGATTTTTATTTTTTCGATCGTCTACTTACTGAGGTAACCTTAAATGCTCGATATCACTCACCCTTCCAATAAAAGTTTTAAACCTCTCATTGTAGGGTTTATCATATCAGTGCTTTTAACCACTGCAGCTTATCTATTTGCTCAAAAGCATCTCTTCAATAGCTGGAGCCTTATTTTAATGGTCGTTGGATTTGGATGTTTACAAGCTGTGATCCAGCTGTACTTTTTCTTCCATCTGGGCATTGAGTCAAAGCCCCGTTGGAATATGATGACTTTTTTATTTACAGTTCTCGTTATTTTTATTGTAATCGCAGGCTCTGTATGGATTATGCGGAACCTAGACTACAACCTAATGACCAATATGTAAATTAAGCATTACACTTACAAACACATGCTGCATCACACGCACAAGGGTCGTCGCATACACAAGAACATCCTGCACTTTTCCCTTTCCCGCTGAATAACGAACAGGATGAAAAGCTTAAACAACAAACAAATAGGGCTAAAAAAAGTAATTTTTTTTTCATAATTTTCTCTTCTGGTTTTTTTATTTTAGCTTTAGCATAAATTCATTTTTTTTAACTAGCACTCAATTCTGTTTTTAGGATAAAAGAAAAAACTTAATGATTAAAAACTATGAAGATCTCTATGGAAAAAACAACCCCCTTACCCTTTTCGACAACGTTTAAAACCTACCTTTCCATCACTAAGCCGGGAATTATTTTTGGCAATTTAGTCACGGCAATTGCCGGTTTTGCACTGGCAACTCAAGGATCATTAAACCCTTTTCTTTTCCTACATATGACGGTGGCTCTCTCTTGTATTATCGGATCTGCTTGTGTCTTTAATAATTTTATTGATCGCAAGCTCGATGCCCAGATGAAACGCACCCGCAATCGAGCACTCGTCAAAGGGTTGATCTCAAATCAAAATGCGCTTATTTTTGCATCCCTTATCGGAGTCTTTGGCTTTTTTGAAATGGCCTGTTATGTCAATCTACTGTGCTTGCAGATTGCTCTTTTTGGATTTTTAGTCTATGTGATTCTCTATAGCTTCTCTAAATACTCTACCATCCACTGTACGCTCATAGGAAGCTTTGCTGGGGCTGTCCCCCCTCTCGTCGGCTATTGCGCCATCACAAACGCTCTAGATGCCAAAGCGCTTTTATTTTTCATCTTAGTCGCTACCTGGCAGATGCCCCATTTTTTTGCGATCGCTATTTATCGCTTAAAAGACTACATTGCAGGAAAAATTCCCCTACTACCGATTGAAAAAGGACTTTTCATCACAAAAATAGTGATGCTCTTAAATATTGTCGCTCTTATTTTTACGGCGACTGTGATGACCTTAATGAAATATACGGGCATGCTATTTTTGTTCGTTTCCCTTCTATTAGGTCTTACCTGGCTTGCCCTCAATATTAAAGGATTTAGATGCAAAAACAATACTATGTGGGCCAGGCAGATGTTTTTGTTCTCTTTAGTGGTGATTATGGGAATGAGTACAGCTCTCATGTTCAACTCTTAAAAAAGTATCATAAAGACTACAGCTAAGACTCTTGACTTAAAGACGCTAAATCCTGAATCAATTGCCGCTGCTTCTTTTGAGGTATCCTGCCAAAAAATGCAGCATCTATGTGCTCAACTAACGGAACGAGTTGGTTGATAAGCTTTTTTCCTTTGGTAGTTAAAGTCACATCTTTTGAGCGAGTATCCTTTTTATTTTCAGCTCGATGCGCCCATTTTTTCTCTACAAGTTTTTTCAAAGAAGATGAAACCGTCATTTTATCTAGTTTGGAATATTTGACAACAAGCCCTTGAACAGCTTCCATTTGATGAGCCTCAAACCACAAAAGGAGTGCCATAATCACAAACTGGGGATGCGAGACTTTAAAAGGCTCAAGCTCTTTTTTAATTTGTCGCTGCCACAGCATGGTCGTTTGCCACAGCAAAAAACCAGGGCTGTCTTCTGGCTTTTGAAAACCAAAGGGAAGCTTAGACATTGGCCCATCTCGCAAGCTTCACTAGTGCCTCAATCTTCTTAGGAATCGAGAGAGCTACTTTTTCAGCGACTAGTTTAATCCACAACTTCTTTAATGGGCCCTTTACAATGATTTCATTTTTGATAATAAGACCTTTTTCTGACTCTTCTAAAGAGTGCGTATCATACATTTTAGCCCCAAAAAAATAGGAGCAATCTGTAAATTGAACGCCTGAATCGATGTAAACGAGCTTAATTTTTACCTTTGGGGCTCCTTTAGGTTTGAGCCAAAAGTAATTCCCCTCTTCAAACTCTCCCTCCATTTTACAGTATTCTAGATCATCGTGCCACTGGGTCCAGTTATTTACATCTTTCCAGAGTCTCCAGATATCTTCCTTTTGAATTCCTTTGTATAATTTGCTGTAAGTCTTAGTCCACACAACGGCCTCTTTTAGTAAGTAATGATATTATATGTAAATTTACTAAATAGCAATTTAAAAGGCAAGTTAAAGTCTCTTTGTTTTCATGTTAAATTTATTTATTGATCGAATAAACTCTTCGTGTGATGAAGAGAGCTCTATGGATTTGTTGAATTTATTTGCTAGCTAGCCACACAAGCAACTCTATGAAATGGTCTCAATTTATAATCAGAAAAATTGAAGAACCCTAAAATTTCTAGATAAATTACAGATTACTTATTTATAGGCTCATTGAGAAAATTCGGAAGAGGAGGGATTCGAACCCCCGGACCCTTTCAGGTCAACTGTTTTCAAGACAGTCGCATTCGGCCACTCTGCCACTCTTCCGTTGAAGTTAAGTTGAGTATTCTATGACAAATGCATTTCTCTGGTCTAGATTAAAACTGATTTAAAAAACGTTGGTCGTTCTCAGTAAATAAACGTATATCAGAAATACCACATAAAAGCATCTGCAAGCGCTCAATTCCAAAGCACCAAGCAAATCCACTATACTCTTCTGGGTCGATCTTACCAGCCTTTAAAACATTAGGATGGATCATTCCCGCCCCAGCAATCTCTAGCCAACCTGTCTCTTTACAAATAGGACAGCCCTTTGGCTCAATCTTTTTAGGAATGGAAAGGGCAACTTTTTCGGCGACCTGTTTAATCCAAGGCGGCATCTTAATTCTTCACGAAATGCTTTTTAACGAGGATAAAACGGGTCCTTTTCTTTCATCTGCATATAACATGAAAATGATGTTATGGACAAAAATGAGGCAGCAATACACGTTTTCTGAAATTAAAAAAATCTTATTAAAGGCAGGTTTCAAAAATATTACTTCGAAAAAAACTCTAGGAAATCGGTCGATTGTAGTCGGGGAAAAACAGTAGCGGTTCCTTGGTACATCTAAAGAATTCGTATAACTATTTAGCCCTAATTTTTTTTTTAAATTAATGACGAGTTCTTACAGATGGTTATTCTTTTTGAAATGGGTGTTACTCGTAGACTTGGTAATACAAATTAACTAATAAGAAGGCCTCTGCATAGCTTGATCTGATTTTAAAATATTTTATCGTATTGTAAGAAAAGAAGTTGAAGAATAGCCTTTTCAAATAAAAAGCAAAAGGAGAAAAAGATGTCTTTTCCAGCTATTTCTAATAATCCTTATTTAAATCAGATTTTTTTCTTTAAAAATGAAAAAAATCATTTGCCCTTTGGACAAAATCATAAAGTAATAGCTCCGAACAACTCTCATTTCAAAATTAATAAAACAGACTTTTCTTTAATTATCCAAAAGCTAAAAAATCCCAAAGATTATTTCCAGGCTGAACAAGAAATTGCGCAATTTATTGATCAAATTGCCCAGGTAGATTTTGACAATGCTTCTGAAAATGAAATTGAAATCATCATAGATTTACTGATTGAGTACGCAAGAAAAGGTGTTAAAGATCAAAATGAGCAGAAATTATTAGAAAAAGATATCCAAGATTTATTGAGTGAAGAAAATAGTTTTTCTTCTCAAGTGTCACAAAAGTCTTCAAGCAAGAGCTCCTATGAAAGCTTATGCTTTAAGAAGTCAAATAAGCCGGGATTCTTTAAAAAAAATGGCAAGAAGCTTGTCAATTTTGTGAAAAAGCATAAGAAGGCTATTATTATTACCACAGTGGTTGTTGCGGCGGTAGCAGTTGCGGCAGTAGTTACAATAGCTGCTGTCAATACAATCGGCATGGCAGCTTTAGCAGAAGGGGTTGCAGCTACAGGAACAGCTATTGGAGCGGCAGCAGCAGCTTCACAACCCAAAAATGAATGGCAAGAAGATGTTCCAACACAGCTAGCCCCTTCCCCACAACATCCATTGGATTCTGTCCCTCCTCAAAATAATGATAACCCTCAAATCATTCAACCTCCATTAAGAGAGATTTCGCCTTTAGAAGATCATGAAAATATTTCAATAGAACATCATCTTCCACACATCCCTCAAGGGGATACTCTTGGTTGCTATGATCAGGATTTTAAAGAGCGTTTTCAATCTTTTGCCGAGGAGGCAGATCTCGAACCGAATCCATTTACAGCTCAGAGTGAACAACCTTTTTCTCAAGAATATTATGAAAATAAAATAGAAGAACTTGAAAGAAGATTCGCCTTAAATCCAGAAAGGAATGTCCTCGCCTCCAATATAGCCCAAAACCCAGACCCAATAGCTACGCCTATACCTGTACCTGGGGCATTTGAGGTCACAAAAGATTTCTGCAAAGGCTACACTGAAGGGATAATTCAGGGAGTGAAAGATTCAGGATCTGGTTGGAAATACCTAGCCACTGAATTTGTAAAGCATCCTCTTGATACTACAGATCAAGTTATCAATGCATTCAGGGATTTAAGCAACTTGGTTTTAACAGATCAATGGGGAGAGCTCTCTGAAGCACTATCTCCGGAAGGTTACAAACTAGCCACGGAATGGAATAGTCTATCTGCAGATGAAAGAGGCCTGCTTGCAGGTTATGCCATAGGTAAAGGCGGAACGGATATCTTTATCCCCGGAGCTGCGGCTAAATTGGCTTCTAAAGGGCTCAAAGGGGCGAATAAGCTTTTAAATATCTCTAATTCTTTGCAGAAAGTTGAGGGTGCTTTAGCTTTAGAGGGGGCGGCTATTGAGAGAGGGGTAAAGATTTCTGAAGCCATTATGGCAAATCATGAAATTGTACAAGCGGCTGAAAAATTGGGTCTAAATGCACAAGGAGCACTTAATTTGAAGCAAGCTTTGAAATTAACTAACTCCTCCCATATCATTTATCTCGAGAAGCAAATTTCGGAATTACTTGGTGAAGGAGTAAGAGCAATCAAAAATGAAGTGGGGGACCCTATCTTTCTTTCTAAAGACGGTTTAAGATGTGTCAGATTTGACTTTAATAAAACAGTTCCTCACAATAATGTGCATGCTCACGTAGAGTTGAAAGTTAATGGTAAATGGATAAAATCTGGTCCAATCTATCCTATAGATGTGCCTCATAACTAGGGAATTTTATGAGAATTTATAACATAGACGCAGACAGCAAAGTAAATAAAGTTATTATTTACTTAACTCCAGAAGAAGCTGAAGAGATGAAAGATTCCCTCGAGAGCCTTTTAGATAGCAGTAAAAAAAATATGCACGAGCATATTCCTGACAGAGAGAGTGATTTTAAAAGAGAAATCACAGTTTGCATTTACGATGAAAATAATTTAGAAGGTTTTCATCCTAGATCAATTAAGTTGATTAAAGAAGATAAGTAAGTTTTTTGTCCTAAAATAAAAGACAAAATAAATAAAAAAAAAGTTTCTTGAAACTGCTCAATGTCGGATTTATATCACTGGGACTTGTAAGTGTTTTTCATTCTCAAAATAGCATTGTGTTTTATATATCCGTATGTGCCATAGTTTCTTTTATTTACTACCGTCAAATTAAATAGCCTTTTACTTGGCCTGGTGTGTACGTAGAGCTCTTTTTCGGACAAGATTAGTTCTTTTTTTAATATTATAGTTGGCATAAAGGTGTAGGCCAATGGAACTGGAGAAAATGGAGAGCTGTTCGAGACCCAATTTCTGGAAAAAAGAAACAGATAAAAAGACCTCAACACGAACAAATGACTATTGAAAGAAAAGATTTAGCTATCATTAATGATGAAACCTGGAAGAAGGCAAAAAGCAGATGGGAGGAAATGAACAATGCCTTTCCAATTAGAAAAGAAGTTGAAAAGAAACAAAAGAGCTATGTGCATACCAATCCAGATCATCTACTAGCAGGATTAATGAAATGTAAACACTGCGGCGGGGCAATGGTTTTAGTGAGTGGCAAAGGAAGTGGCTATTATGGTTGTTATAATGCTAAGCGAAAAACCTGCTCAAATAAGCTTCTTATTGCCAGAAATAAAGTCGAGAAAATCATTTTAAGAGAGTTAAAGGAAAAACTCCTAATTGCAGAAAACCTTGAATATATATTTAAGGAGATTGAAAAAACTTTAGCTAAAGGATCAGGAGAAATACCTGGGGAAATCAAAAAGAAAAAAGCACAACATGAAAAAGTTTTATCTGAGATTCAGAACTATTTAAACTTCATCAAAGTGGGAAATTTTTCAAAGGCAGTTTCTGATGCTTTGAGTGAAGCTGAGCAAAAAGGAGAAATATTAAAAGAGGAAATGGATAGCTTAGAATACCAAGCTAACAAAGTCTTCAAAGCACCGCCTAAAGAATGGATAGAACATCGTTTAGATAATTTGCATGAAACACTTCAGCAAAATACCACTAGCTCTGCTTTAGCTTTAAAAAAATTACTTGGAACTATCTATATGGAAGGATTTCCAGGTGAGCAGTACATTGAAAACAACAACTTGATTCAAGAAAAACCTTACTATGTCGCTCATAGCAACATTCAAACCCTGGCTCTTCTAGATGACAAAACCAAAGGTTCGAATTGGTTGCAAATGCGGAAGAGGAGGGATTCGAACCCCCGGACCCTTTCAGGTCAACTGTTTTCAAGAC
>CAYGLF010000016.1:1482-20334 GCA_964350945.1 uncultured bacterium | reverse complement strand
GCCTCTATTTTCAATGAATCTCTTTTGATGGACTACTTAATGAAGCAAAACTTTGAGAACATTGACCCTTTAACACTTTTACATGAGCGTATCGAAGCACTTCGAGCGACCCTGTTTAGGCAGACTATGTTTGCAGAGTTTGAGCTCTACATCCATGACTGCCTAGAAAAAGAGCAGCCATTAACCGCCGCCTCCATTAATCAGGCATACTACCAGCTCAATCGTGATTATTATGGGCCACACATTACCCTCGACCAGGAAATTTCTATTGAGTGGGCTAGAGTCCCTCATTTTTACTCTAATTTCTATGTCTATCAATATGCGACAGGTATCGCGGCAGCGCTCACCCTCTCTAAGCGAGTCTTGAATCAAGAGCCTCAGTCTCAGGAAAACTACCTTCAATTTTTAAAAAGTGGGGGGCACGCTTACCCAATCGACCTTTTAAAAATTGCTGGAGTGGACATGGAGTCCAAAGAGCCTATTGAGACTGCCCTCAGCGTCTTTAAGGAGCTGGTCGATAAGCTCAAGGAAATTGTCTCGCCAGCTATTAGCGATTAAAAAAACTTCAGATATTCAAATAATTAATTGATACTTTCCCTCTAATCCTGTCTTTTTACCTAAAAACCCCTCTCATTAAAAAAAATATTTTACAACTAATCCGCTATAAAGGGAAAAGCCCTTTTTAAAGAAAATCTTTATCTAATCTTAATAATTCATTGCTATAATATGTAAAGCGAAGCTCCCAGAGCTGAAATGGAAGAGATTATGATGATATTAAATGCAAATTACAAAAAATCAATCACAGCAGTAGAAGGCGCAACCGTAACCGCCAAATCCTTAATATTAGATGGTAAATCGATGCAAAAAGCAACCTGGTGGCAGTGGCTTACTGGGAGATCGGTCAAAATCACTGTTCTAAGCAGCGGTTCTAAATATAACATTTGGGTAACAACTTCTAGCTTTAATGAATTTGTTGACAAATGTCATGGAAAACAACCCTCTAAAAGCCTCTCTCGATATTTTTTCACAAACTCCTGGGACTGTGGAAAAACTATTAACGCAGCTATTCAGGCTACTGCTACACAGACTCTAGGTAAGAGCTCAATGGAAGATGTCTCTGAAAGAAGCGATACCTCCGGTTCTCAGTTCGTAGATCGGTTGATCTTGTACCCTACAACAAAGGATATAGCTCAAGCTCTAGATGCTCTAAGACAATCTATCCAGGATATCTCTAAATATTTCCAACAGGCCCCTCTACTAGATAGTAAAGAAAGGGCAGAGTTCTTTAGAGCCATTCTTTTTGTGGCCAAAAATATAGACACTTACCTTAACAAGGTTAGCACGAACATTGAAGAGGGCTCCAACCTTCTTTATGATGTTATTAACCAAAGAACCTCATTTCTAACCCTTTTAACCTCTTTTTATGATGATTTACTAAACCTTGCAAGGGGTGATGTTACTCAAGACGAGAAGAATCTTACAGACGACCAAAGCAGCAATCTCTCTGTAACATTTGACTTCGCATCAATAATCGGAAAACAATTCGAATCCCTTAAGATGAATTTATCTGCGATTCAACCAAATCAAATAAATGAATTAGTTTTAAAGGGTTTCATTACTAAAGAGGCAAGAGGGTGTTGGCAACAAATACAATCAGCTCCACAAAAAATCAAACTATAATAACTTCGGAGGAAGCATGACAAACCTAATCATTGAACGAAGCCGCATACCACTAGATGGCTGTGAAAATAAGGACAATATTAACGGAAAGCAAAAAGCAAGCATAAAAAAAGCTTCTTGGTGGGAATGGCTGACCGGCCGCTCTATCAAAGTGACAATTGGAACTACTGGTGAGCATTTTGTTAACAAGGCAAGTTTGAATAAGTTTATACTAAGAAATGCCAATGATGCACCTACAAACCCTAAGCCCCTAAGCTTCCACCTACACTTTTTTGCTCTAGGAGATTATTCGAAATGCCTCCAAGCCGCGTTAGTAAGAATTTCAGTTCCCGGTGAAAATGACCCTGAAGAGAAAGTTGAATTTAGTCCGAATCCCCTTGAAATTGAGTAAAGTAATCATAACTTGCCCACTAGGGAGGAGTAGACAACAAAGACTATTATAAAATAATAATTTGACCCTGCCTTTTCGGGTGGGGTCTACTATTAGAAACTATATTTTTAAAATAAATAATTTCAACTCTACCGAAAACTAAGAGATCCTCTATTTAAATAAAATCTTTATCTTATCTTAACAATTCGCTGCTATAATATTGGAAGCGAAGCCCCCAATAAGGGGGAGAAGAGAGAGATAAAATGGTCAATATATTTTTTGAAAACATTCGATTGGTATCAAACTCCCTGCTACCGGGTTCAACAAACCAATACAGCGGCATAAAAAAAGCCTCTTTATGGGAGTGGATAACCGGGCGCGCTGTTACAGTTAAAATTAATTCTGCAGATGTTTCTGTTAATAAGGCAAGTTTGCATAAATTTATTCGACGCAATACAAATACTGAAACTAACAATAAACCCCTGTCACTTTCACAACATTTCTTTGTTCAAAGAAACTATCAAGCGAACTTAGAGAAAGCTTTAGTCGCTTATCGTGGTATGACGTTGCCTCAAGATCGAGAACTTAAAATAGCTTGCGATTCAGGTATACTGCAACCCACCTTTGATTTTAGTGTTACAAAATTTAAAACCTTAGATGAGAAAATAGCACACCTCATTAAACAAACCGAAAAACTACATAAACTAACCTCCCTCTATAAAAAGAGTTCCTATGAAAATACTGCTGAAAAAAAGCAGATGAGAATACAAATCGATGAGGCTCTCGCTTCTTTAAAAAAAGCTCTAATGGATACGGTCTATAATTTTGACATTAAGGGACCACCGCGCGAGCTCACCATTGAGATCCCAATGAGAATCAGGTTGATTTGGAATGCCGTTATAGTAGGCCGCACAAAAGAGACCGAAGAGGAAAAAACAACAGTTTTATAACAAGGACTCTGACAATGACACGTTTATTTTTTGAAAAATCGCGCATTTTTTCTATGGCTCATGGGTCGTCTATTTGTGAAACCCTTCACTCAAAGAGTGAACAAAAGCCTGGAATTAAAAAAGCCTCCTTATGGGAATGGGCAACTGGACGGGCTGTTACGGTTACCATTGGTGAAATAAACGTATCTGTGAATAAAGCAAGCTTAAGCAAATTTTTACTGAGAAATGCTGAGAACCCTCTAGAGGCTCCAAAACCATTAAATTTATCCCAGCATTTTTTTGCTCCAAAAAACCATGTAACTGGCTTACCTCTCGCACAGCTTACTTTCAATTTAGAAGCACTTAGATCCAACTTAAAATTCTACGACAAGCTTAATAGCACCCCCCTTCAAGAAAGCTATCGAGAAGCATTTTGCAAAAACTGGGATCTAAAAGCTAGAAAGATTCTTGATGAGATGGAATCCATCAATGGATTAACAAAAAATTCAAAACTCAAAAAAATTTTAACTGATTCAAAAACAACTTTGGAAGATATTAGCAAACAATATCCGAAGCTAGAATCAATCCAAGCATTGATAAGGCGCCTCAACACAACCAGCTCTACAACAAAAATCACACAAATTTGATTGAAAAAAAACGGCTGTTTGAAGTATCAAGGCTTTTTGTTTTAAGGTAATTCTCATGCTTCAGTGTGACCAACGTTTCTCAAAAGATGACCCAGACAGTGCTCAAATTTTCAAAGGTTTTTTTACGGTCGAAAATGAAAAGGGACTCCACACAAGGCCTTCAATGGAGCTTGTCCGCTGCTCTAGCAAGTTTAAGTCTCAAATCAATTTAATCCTAGAAAACATGGTCGTAAACGGAAAGTCTATTTTGGGAATTTTGATGTTAGCCGCTTGTGAAGGCACTAAAATTGAAATCGAAGCCAAAGGGCCAGACGCTAAAGAAGCAATTGAAGCTGTCTTACATCTTTCTAAAAAGAATTTTAATATTAACTATTAAATCTTACGATCTATTTTTTGATCTTGAAAATCTTCAATCTTCATTGTCAATGTAGGGAACGACTCTATTGAAGACCTTGGTATCACAAAAAACTGGGGCATTATGACGAAGAGCCAATACGAGGCTATCGGAAGGTCTGGCGTCAACTTCGATAAGATGCGTTAAAACATCCTCTTGCTGCTCTAACAAAATCTTAGAAAAAAATGTGGTGTTTTGCAAATCAGAAATAATCACTCGTCTCACGGTAAGGTCGAGCCCTAAAAAAGTGCGGTCTAAAAAATCAAATGTTTGTGGTCTTTTGGGCTTTTCATTGGTAAAAAATTCCTGAGCAATCTGCCCAACAATTGGCTCCATGTAAATGCAAAAGCTTTTCTCTTGACTACCTAAAATTACAGCCGTGTAGGTTTTTGTCTGCAAAATTTTCTTCAGAGATATTTCTATGACTTCATTCATAAAGTCTCCTTAATTTCATAGTGCCCATCGCTATAGCCAACAATCACACGTTTTGCAAGGTTCCAAAAAAAACCTGTTTCAATCACCCCTGGAATTCTTAGGATTTGGGCATCTAAATCTTGGTATCTAGATGGATATTTTTCTATGTCAGCATCCAAAATGAGATTTCCACTATCTGTTTTATAAAGCTCACCACCTTTGATACGCAGCTCTCCTTCAACTCCTAGATGCTTTAGCTGAGCTCGAATAGACAAAACTCCAAAAGGTGTGATTTCAATAGGAAGCTTGTGCTTACCAAGCTTGTCGACAATTTTATTCTCATCAACTACCACCACCATTTCAGAAGCAGCACTTGCTATAATTTTTTCATGAAATAAAGCCCCTCCCCCTCCTTTGATCATTTGCATCTCGCGGTCTATTTCATCAGCACCATCAACGACTAAATCTAAATGCTCTAACTGATCTTCAGCTATCAGAGGGATGTTTCCAGCTTGAGCTTGCTCTGTAGAGGCCACAGAAGTTGCCACAGCTTGAATTTTCAGCCCGTCTTGGCACCGTTTTATCAGTTCTTCAATAAAAAAAAAGGCGGTGGAACCCGTCCCTAATCCTACCTTCATCCCTTCTTGTACAAGCATTGCCGCTGCAGAGCCTGCGGCTCGTTTTGCTTTATCATTAGACATAATCATTTCCTACAGGTTATATTACGTTTAACTTATTAGAATAAAAAATTCAATATACAATGATGGACTTAGAATCACTGGTTAACTATTTGCATGATAACTTAGAATTATCTAGCATCGATGACTTCTGCCCTAACGGTCTACAAGTCGATAGTGGCCATCATGAAATTACCCAAATCACGACAGCTGTATCTGCAAGTCTAGAAACCATTGATGCTGCCATTGCTCTAAAACCGCAGGTGCTGTTGGTGCATCACGGCATTTTTTGGAATAAAGATTCTCTATGCATCACGGGCGTTAAAAGAGATAAAATCAAACGACTATTAGACCATGGCATTTCTCTTCTAGCCTACCACCTTCCTTTAGACTGCCATCAAAAGTGGGGAAATAACTATAAAGCAGCTCATGACATGGGCTGGAAAAACCTGCAGGGCTTTGGTCCTAGGTGTCCTCAAGCTCAGCTTGGAGTTTTTGGAGAAATTCCGCCAACTCCAGTAGCCGCTTTTCAAGAGAAGCTGGAAGATTTTTATAATCATAGCGCAACAACAGCTCTAGGTGGCCCCCAGATTATTTCTAAAGTTGCTCTTATTTCTGGAGGCGCTCATCGAGAAATTGAGCAAGCAGCCAAAGCTGGAGCAGATGCTTTTATCACAGGATCTTTTGATGAACCCACCTGGCACCTAGCCAAAGAGCTCAATATTCACTTCTTTGCAATGGGGCACTCTAACACTGAAAAGATAGGAGTTCAAACCCTTGGCAATCATCTAAAACAAAAATTTCATTTAACCCATCACTTTCTGGATATCCCAAACCCTTTTTGATACACTCTATGATCGGATTTTTTAAAACACTTATTTATGTTGTGGTTATTATCTTTGTTGGCATTTGCTTTTTTGCATGGCACTTTAGAGTTCCTACTACCAAGCACTTACTCTCTACGGTTTTAAATAACCCCGTCTCCATCCAAGATGTTGACATCTCTCTTTCTCTCTCAAGAGTATCTGGAAAAAATGTGGCGATCCGTAATCCTATCCGTTCACAAGATGGAGCTGAAAATGCCATCCAAACAAGGGTCTTAGAACTGCAGACTCATTTTTTGAATCTCTTTAGAAAGACTCTAATTATCGAAGAAATTACATTAGATCGCGTGGACTTTTTCGTAGATATGTACAACCTTTCTGGCTCTAAAAGTAATGTCAAAACCATAATCGGTAACATCCACACACGCGCTGAAGAGCGTTTTCCTGGTGGCAAAAAACACCGCAGGCCTGTCATTGTCAAAAAAATTACCATCAAAGAAATTAACTTCTCATACCGCAATCCATTTTTAACAGCTGGAGTAACGCACCTCCCGTTGATTAAAAACATGGAAATAAATAATGTGGGAACAGGCCACCCTGTTTCAACAGGACAAATTGCAAGCGTGATAACAACCACTATGCTGCGTAAGTTCGCTTCTCTTTCGGGTTTTAAGAACCTAGTAGAAACTCTCCCCCAACTCCCCTTTCACTGGATCAAAGAAATTTTCATTAAAACGGATCACGAAAAGCCTGTTTCTTTAAAAAGTTTTCTAAATTATAAAGACGCCTTGCCTGCAGAATCTCGAGGGATTTTTCAAAAAATATTTTCGCATTCTAAAAAAGTTCAAGAAGAGGACGATTGAAAACTAATTGCAATATATTGTCATGATTCGCTAGAATGGCGCTCGTTTTTGTTCCGGATTAGCTCAGCGGTAGAGCAGTTGACTGTTAATCAATTGGTCGCTGGTTCGAATCCAGCATCCGGAGTTTCTTATTTCATAGACGTTTCTTAGTCTGTACAATTCATGCCACACCTAGAAATAAATTATTCCGAAGATATTAAAGTAGATGTAAACAAGCTCTTTGAGTCTATAGAAAAAACCATTCAGACATTCGATCCATCTTCAGGCGATTGTAAATCAAGAGCCACCACAATAAAGTGCTTTAGGCATTCACATATTTTAGTTAATCTGTGGCTCTTAACCAAACCTCATCGAGATCAAGCATTTTCACAATGTCTGCTTGATGTAGTGCAACAAATTATCCAAAAGCATATTCCAAGTAATTGCCATTTATCACTACAGTTATACTATCGTGATGCAAATTACCGAACGACCCCCTAGAAAAATAGCTGGATCTTCTTTACTTGAAGAGCTCCTCTAAGAAAGGAGACCAACAATCACACATAATGCCATAATTCGTTTAAAAATTAACCTGAAGTCCCACATAGGGAATCACCGAGAAGAACCGCCCTCTCCACGACCAGTTGTTATATTTACAACCCACCTGAGCTGAAAGAGACTTCACTTTCAAAGCAAACCCCATATCCACAATAAATACCGACTCTACACTACCAAAAACGTCCACGAGCTCAGCATACCCAAAACCCGTTCCACAAGATAGATAGGGCGTAACTCTCAAAAGGCCTAGTAAAAAAGGACTTGGTAGCGAGCTGGTGACCTTTATAGCACCCGTCTGCAAACGGATACCTGATTGAAAAATACGGTTGATATAATCCTGTAAAATAGAGGCATCTTGTCTGTAAGAAGTTTCTAAAGGAACATTTTGATATTGGTAACTTAGAGCTACTTTTAAAGAGTTTGCTATCTGATAGCCTAAAAGGGCCTCGTATGCAGGAGCTTTTTCAACAAAAGAAGATCCAAAAAAGACAAACCCTAATCCTGTGTTTGACGATACAAATGGACCTCGAGAGGTTGATTCTACTTTTTTTGAAGGATTATAGTCTTTAAGAGGGGCTTCTTGCAATAGTGGTTGCTCAGCATCTAGCAATGCCTGCTTATTGGAAAGTTCTTCATAAGAATAAAGAGAGAGGGCTGATAGTAAAGCGCATAGAATACAGATCGTTTTTTTCATTGTTTTCCTCAAAGATTAAAAATTTCGACGAGAATAGTGGCTTGTGCCAGTTTTATGCAAAAAAAAACCGTTAAAATAAAGAGTGCTTATAAAGGCCTCTTTGAATCAATATGTAGATTGATGAAATCAAACCAATCAAAAAAATGGAAGAAATTACAGGGTATGTAGAAAGGATTACCTTTCACAATCCAGACAATGCCTTTACTGTAGCTAAAATCAAAATACCACAAGTCTCTGAACCCATATCTATTGTGGGCAGACTTACCGACTTACAACCTGGAGAGTCGCTGCTATGTCAAGGCTCGTGGAAGACAGACCCCAAGCACGGGCAGCAGTTTTTAGTGGATCATTTCCAGAAAAAAGCCCCTTCCACCATTATAGGCATCGAAAAATATTTAGCTTCAGGTCTCATAAAAGGGATTGGTCCTAAGTTTGCTGAAAAAATTGTCGAACGCTTTGGCCTAGAGACTCTCGATGTGATCGAACATGACCCCCAGCAAATTTTAAAAATTGAAGGCCTCGGAAAAAAGAAGCTTAAGGCTGTGGTTGACTCAATGCAGGCTCACAAAACCATTCAAGAGGTCATGGTATTTTTACAATCTCACCAAATAACCCCTGCTTATGCTCAACGAATTTATAAGCGCTATGGGCATGAATGCATCTCCCTGCTGCAGGCAAATCCTTACAAACTCGCTCAAGACATTTCAGGGATTGGCTTTAAAATGGCCGATAAAGTAGCTACTTCATTAAATATCGAAACCACCTCTCCTCATCGAATAGCAGCAGGGATCGAGTATCTTTTAGTAGAACATGCTCAGAGTGGAAATGCCTGCTACCCCCAAGAAAGCCTTATCGAGGAATCTAAAGAGCTACTTGAGGTAGAGTGCTCTCTTATAGAGCCTGTCTTAGCCCAATTGACCTCTGAAAAAAGAATTGAACAGCGAAATATAGATCACGAGGCCTTTGTTTGGCTAAAACCCCTCTACATCTCTGAGATAGGTATTGTACAAGAAGTGCAAAGGCTCTTAAATGCCCCATGTGCTCTAAGAGACGTCAATACAAAGGCTGCACTATCTTGGGTGCAAGAAAAAACGAAGATTCGTTTTGCTACGGCTCAAAAAGAGGCGATTTTAGCCGCCTTGCAAGAAAAAGTGTTGATTATCACAGGAGGGCCGGGAACCGGAAAAAGCACTATTACCAAAGCTATTTTAAGGATTTTAGAGCAAATTTCAAAACGGATTATTTTAGCCGCCCCTACAGGGAAAGCCGCCAAGCGAATGACAGAGATCACTTATCGTCAGGCGGCAACGATTCACAGTCTACTAGAGTATGACTTTCGCTTAAGAAAATTTAAAAAAAATCACGACAATCCCCTTCCGGCTGACCTTTTGATTATCGATGAGGCCAGTATGATCGATACTCATCTTATGTACCAGCTTCTCAAAGCGGTTCCCAGTAGCTGCAGAGTCCTTTTAATTGGAGATATCGACCAGCTACCCAGTGTGGGCCCCGGGAACGTCTTAAGAGACTGCATTGATTCCAAGCAAATACCGACTAAGACCTTACAATTTATTTTCCGGCAACAAAAAGGCTCTAAAATCACCTACAATGCCCACGCAATCAACGATGGGTACTTTCCCAAGCTAGAAGCATCTGAAGATGATGATTTTTTCTTTATTGAAGAAAAAGAGCCGGAGAAGGTCTTACAATCCATCGTGGAAATTGCAACGAGACGGATACCAGAAAAGTATCAGCTAGATCCTCTTAAAGACATTCAAGTATTAGCTCCTATGCGTAAAGGGATCATTGGCACTGAAAACTTAAACCTGCAGCTGCAAAAAGCGCTCAATCCCCATAGTGAGACGTTAGAGTGGAACTATAAACGACTCTCTGTAAATGACAAAGTGATGCAATTAAAAAACAACTACCAAAAAGAAGTCTTCAATGGAGACGTTGGCATTATCGAAGCTATTTCCAAAGAAGACCAGACTGTTTCAGTTCGCTTTGATCACAGGGAGGTTGTCTATGAGTTTTCACAGCTTGATGAAATCAATTTATCCTATGCGGTCTCTATCCACAAATATCAGGGCAGTGAGTCCCCTTGTATTGTGATGCCGATCCATACACATCACTTTAAATTACTCTGTAGAAACTTACTATATACAGGAGTTACAAGAGCCAAAAAACTAGTCGTCCTAGTGGGAACTAAAAAGGCACTGGCAATTGCCATTAAAAACAATGAGATTGAAAAGCGATATACCGGACTAAAGTATCATCTTAGTCATGCAAGTGAATTGCTTTGATAAATTGTTGAGCTATTTTCGCAGTCTCCGAGCCTCTCTGTTGAGTTGCTGAGATGCCTCCTAAAGACTTTGAAGAGTCGCCTGCAACTCTCGCCTCTCCCATTAAAGGCCTATGGATTACTGTAAAGCGCCTCCCATTCATCTTTCCAACAGAATAATTTTGTGGATTTCCACTTGGAGGAATATTTGAAGGGTCTTTTGGAATTTGGATCATCGTAACCTGGCCTTATAGTTTTAAATAACACTTTCTTTTTGATATCGAATTTAAAAGATTCTCTGCAACTTTTAAATCTACTTTTTTTCTTGCTTTCCAAGACCTAGATTTGCAAAAATCCTCGCATTAACTTTCTAATGAGCTCCATGACGACCTTCAACTCGCAAACAGCTTCTCCTATGATGGTGCAATGGCACACTTGCCGCCAAAAGGCAAAGGGCGCCCTTTTACTCTTTCGCATGGGCGATTTTTACGAGGCTTTTTACGAAGATGCTGTGGTTTTAGCCAAGGCACTGAATCTCACATTGACGAAGCGTCAAGACATTCCAATGAGCGGAATTCCCCATCACGCCTTTCAAAATTACATTGATCGATTACTGTCTCAAGGGCTCAAAGTCGCTGTTGCTGAGCAAACAGAAAACCCCAAGGCAGCCAAGGGGCTTGTCAAGCGAGAGGTGGTGCGCATTATCACACCAGGCACCTTAATCCAGTCCAATTTATTGGAAGCGAATACCCATAACTTCATTGCTTCTATCACTCAGATTGGCCAGTATTTTGGAGTAGCTCTACTCGATATTACAACTGCTAATTTTCTCGTTTTAGAATGTTTGGGCCTCAAAAACCTCAAAGAGGAGCTTTATCGAGCGCGCCCCTCTGAAATAGTGATGTCAAAAAAGTTTCAATCAGACCACTGCGATTTCTTCGAGGAATTGAAGCGATCATTTGAATGCAGCCTATCCCCCCTTGACAACTGGCATTTTGATTTGCAGCTTTCTACAGAAACACTTACCTCTCACTTAAAAATTCTCTCTTTAGATGGTTTTGGCCTCAAAGGGAAAAATGCAGCCATTACAAGTGGTGGAGCTTTACTCAATTACCTTACTGACCATCTTTGCCTGCCCGTTGATCATATTCGCAGTCTCCAAAAAATAGAACACAAAGACCACCTGTTACTAGATCACATCACCTTAAATCATTTAGAGATCGTCGAGCCTCAGCATGCTCAGAATAAAAAACACACTCTACTACACCTTGTAGATCGCACTCAAACAGCTATGGGGGCTCGGCTCATTCGCGAATGGGTGCAAAAGCCTCTATTGTCATTAGACACCATTTTAAAAAGACAAGATGCTATTGAAAACCTATTGCAAACTCCCCAGTCTCATACACGGATACAAAGATCATTAAAAGACATTCAAGACCTTGAGCGATTGATGATGAAGATCTCCACACGCTATGCAAGTGCCAAAGACCTCATCGCTCTAAAAAGCTCTCTTTCTAAAATCCCTGATATTAAAAATGAATTAAAAATATTTAAAGCAGAGCGCCTTCTTGAACTAGAAAAAGAACTGCAATCCCTGGATGGATTAATTCAAATTATTACAAATGCACTTGTTGAAGATCCTCCTGCCAAACTGGGAGATGGGAGATCTTTCAATACTGGCTACCACAGTGAGTTAGATGAATATCAAAAAATCAACCAATCTTCCAAACAGTGGATCACTGAATACCAAGCACGACTACGCGAAGAGACTGAGATTAAAACCTTAAAAGTTGGTTACAACCGTGTTTTTGGCTATTATATTGAAGTTAGTAAAGGTCAAGCTGCCTTAATGCCCCCAAGCTTTCACCGCAGGCAGACTCTGACTAATAGCGAGCGGTTCATTTCTGATGAGTTGAAAACTTACGAGAGCAAAGTTTTAGTTGCTGAAGAAAAAATTACCTCTATTGAAAATGAGCTTTTCGAAACTCTTAGAATACAGGTCTCTGGTTTTCAAAATCAGGTCATGGAGTCTGCTAAAACCATCGCCCATATTGACTGTTTGTTGTCTCTTGCGCATCTTGCCCAGCAAAATCACTATATCAAACCTTTAATAGATACAGGATCAACTTTAAAAATTCACGAAGGGCGCCACCCTGTTTTAGACTCTCTTGGACACTTTATCCCCAATGACACGACTCTCGATGACACCTCCAATCAACTGGCGATCCTCACAGGCCCTAATATGGCGGGAAAGTCAACCTATATCAGACAAGTCGCCCTATTGGTTATCCTCGCGCAAATAGGCTCTTACATCCCAGCTCAAAGCGCTCATTTAGGGATCGTGGAAAAGATATTCTCACGAATAGGGGCTTCTGACGACCTCGCAAGAGGCCAGTCCACTTTTATGGTTGAAATGGTTGAGACGGCTAATATTTTAAATAACCTCTCAGACAAGTCGCTCATTATTCTTGATGAAATTGGGCGAGGAACGAGCACCTACGACGGTATTGCCATCGCCCAATCTACTGCCGAGTTTTTACTGAAAACAAAAGCCAAAACACTATTTGCAACTCATTATTCAGAACTAACTAAGCTTTCTAAAACACATAAGGGAGTGGTTAATTACACCGTCGCAGTTCATGAAGATTCCAATAAAATTACTTTTTTATATAAAATAATTTTAGGCTGTACTGATAAAAGCTATGGCATCCATGTTGCTGAGCTTGCCGGTTTACCCCGATCTTTAATTACCCGCTCTAAAGAAATATTAAAAGAGCTAGAAGAAGAAAAAAAGCAGCGACCCTTAAAAAAATCTCTCGCAAAACAATTGCAGTTTCTTCCCCCTACACACACGCCAATCCACCCTGTCGTTGAAGCGCTCAATCATCTAGAGCCCAATGAACTTACTCCGATAGAAGCTTTAAACGTTCTCAACCGTTTAAAGAAGGATGCTACATAAAATGTCATTTGCCTTAGAAATTAAGAATTTATCTAAATACTATGGCTCTTTCAAGGCCGTTGATAATATCTCATTTGGCATAGAACCCGGAGAGATTTTTGGCCTTTTAGGTCCTAATGGTGCAGGAAAAAGCACCATGATTAATTCCATATGTGGTATTTGCAACTTCCAAGAGGGAAATATCTACGTTCACGGCCATGATGTACAAAAAGATCCAATGAGTGCCAAGCGCCTCATAGGCCTCTCTCCACAAGATTTTAACGTCGATATTTTCTTGCCTATCTATAAAGTACTCATGTTTTTTGGTGGCTACTATGGCATCCCCCGCGCAGAACGAAAAAAAAGAATTGATGCTATTTTCAAACAACTCGATTTAACCAAACACGCTCATAAAAAATTTCAACAACTCTCTGGTGGGATGAAAAGGCGCCTAATGCTAGCAAGGGCCATGATTTGTGATCCCAAACTCTTAATTTTAGATGAACCGACAGCTGCTTTAGACGTAGAATTACGCTATGAGCTATGGGAGCATATTAAAGCGCTCAATAAAATGGGCAAAACAATTATCTTAACTTCTCACTATATTGAAGAAATTGAACGCCTCTGCAAAAGAGTTGCGATTGTAGATCGTGGCCAGCTTCTTTTCTTAGGAGACATCCGTGAACTACTAAAAACACACGCTTCTTTAGAGGAGGCATTTTTAAAGATGATCAAAAACCATGAAAATTAACTTTATTGGCATTGAAACTATTTTCAACCGAGAAGCTCAACGTACATTAAGAGCTTCTATACAAACGCTCATAGCCCCCTGGATCAGCGCTTTTTTATACATCATGGTTTTTGGGTTTATTATCGGCAAACGCGTTTCTTTTTTTAATGGGCAATTTACTTATCTCCAATTTGTTTTTCCTGGGATTTTAACTCTCAATTTAATCTCATCCTCTTTTTCTCAAGCAGCCTTTTCAATTTACTATCAACGGTTTGCTCACCACATTCAAGAAACACTCGTAGCTCCTTTATCCAACTTTGATATTATCTTAGGCTACATTCTAGGGTCTGTTTTTCGAAGTGTTATTTTAACCAGCGGCATCTACTTAATTGCGATCGTTTTTAAGATTGCAACCATCATGCACTTTTGGCAATTTTTGTTTTACGCACTTGCCATTGCCACTCTCTTTGCAGTTTTAGGCATTATAGCTGGGCTGTGGGCTGATTCATGGGAACAGACCTCTTCATTTGAAGTTTTCATTATCACCCCCTTAGCTTTTTTAGGGGGGATGTTCACAACATTAGATATGGTCGCTCCTCAATTTCAAAAAGTTATCCGCTTCAACCCCTTTTTCTATTTTATCGGAGGGGTTCGCTATTCAATGATTGGCGTTCAAGAGTCCATGCCATGGCTACGATTCATCCTCGTTATTTCACTTCTTGTAATAGCGCTTTTATGGGTTAGTATCCTTTTTAAAAGAGGCTATAAGCTTAAGACTTAAACAGAGCGCATTTTTGAGGTTTTTATGCCGATTCAACTTTCTCTTTTCCCTACAAAACCTGGCGTCTATTTAATGCGCGATATTAAGGGCGTGGTTATCTATGTGGGCAAAGCAATTAACCTTAAAAAAAGACTTCAGCAGTATTTCGTACCAGGTAGAGATTCTAGACCGCAGATCCCGATGCTGGTTGCCAAAGTTGTCGATGTGGAAACAATTGTCGTCAGCTCAGAAAAAGAAGCGCTTTTACTAGAACATTCGCTCATTAAAGAGCATCACCCCCGCTATAACTTCCTCCTTAAAGATGACAAAAGCTTCATTTGCATCCAAATTTCTAAGGGCCCTTGGCCTGCTCTTAAACTGGTTCGCAGTAAAGATGTACATAATGACTCAGACATCTACGGACCTTATCCCAGCGCCTTCTCTGCCCGCAAGATGCTTGACCTTCTACAACGGTTGTTTCCTCTCCGAGAGTGCTCTGATTTTGTTTTAAAAAACCGCTCTCGCCCTTGTATTCTTCAACAAATTGGTCGCTGTATAGCGCCGTGTGTCAAGCAATGCTCTAAAGAAGAATATATGGAATATGTCCACCAAGCACGCCAGTTTCTAAAAGGTCAGAATGAATCTATTATCAAAGATTTAAAGCTTAAAATGAAAAAAGCCTCTGAAAATATGCAATACGAAATGGCAAAGCATTATCTACAAACCATTCGTCATATTGAATCTCTTTTAGAAAAACAACACGTCGTTTCAAACTCTAAGATTGATTGTGAGGTCATTGGACTATATAGAGAAGGCGCTTGTGCTCTTTTGTCACTCTTGATCTTTAAGAAAGGTCTTTTGATAGATGTCCAGACCTTCCCTATCAGTAATGACACACAAACAGACAGTGAACTTATTAGCTCATTTATTTACCAAAACTACTCACAGAAAAAACAAATTCCCCATGAGATTTTATCGCCGACCCGCTTAGAGCTTGACAAAACCCTATCCTCTATTATTAGTGAGCAAAAACCACATACAGCTCGCATTCTCTATCCACAAAAAGGGTCCAAAACAGCGTTATTGAAGATGGCATATGAGAACGCTCAGTCTGCGTTTGATAAAACTCAACGACAGAAAATAAGCCGCGAACAACTTCTACTCGATTTAAAAGAAAAGCTAGAGCTTACCAATTACCCACAAGTTATAGAATGCTTTGATAACTCACATCTATCAGGCAGCTCCCCTGTCTCTGTGATGATCTCTTTTGTTGGAGGAAGCTATGACAAATCACGATTGCGTAAATATCATTTACGTACAGATCAAGTCTTTGATGATTTAAAAGGTTTTGAAGAGGTGTTACTAAGACGCTATAAAAACCAAGAGCTCCCCCCTCCTGATCTCATTGTCATTGATGGGGGGCGTAATCAGCTCAATGTAGCTTTAAAGGTTTTTCGCTCTTTAAATATTGTCAATGTGGATATTGTGTCACTGGTTAAAGAGAAAGGGCGCCATGACTTTGGGATGAGCCAGGAAAAAGTATGTCTTCCTAACCGCCCCTCTCCCCTGGTTTTGCCCACACGTTCTTCGCTATTATTTCTACTACAATCTATTAGAGATCAAGCACACAGAGCTGCTATTTCCTTTCATCGTAAGAGCCGCTCAAAGAGCACTTTTCAAAGTGTCTTAGATCAAATTCCTGGGATTGGGCCCCGTAAAAAGAAAGCTTTGATCCAACATTTTAAGAGTCCACAAAAAGTCAAAGAAGCTAGCGAGGAAGAACTTAAAAAAGTATCACTACTCACACAAAAAGACCTTGAAAATATTCAATTATTTTTTAAGAAATAAAGCTATGATTTTGAACAAAGAACAGATAGAGTAACCCCTTGTGGCAAACCTGTCTGCTGGCTTAGTGAATCCATAAGTGACGGTTCTAGTTTTTCTAAAAAATCATCATGCTTTTCTAGACTTACCTTTGAAAGATCGAGCAACAACTCCAGTTTTTTACCATAAAAGAAGACCTGAAAAGGAATGGCTTGACTAGAGCTGATCTCACAGAGGCTGCTGTTTACAATTTTTTCAACAATGCGCCTGTGGAGACTCCAACTTAAAGACCGTTCAAATTGAACTGTGTAATAAGCTCTACGATGCAAAGCATAATAAAGAACTAAAATTAAGAAGCTCGAAAAAATCATGATCAGGCCTATTTTATACAAAAGAGGCTGGTTTGATGTGAGTGCTTCAATCAGAAGTTGCTGAAAGTAGTGATTGCTAGATACAAGGCATAAGCCAAGACCCAACACACTTACAAAAAGTGTGAGCATCAAACTGATCAAAGCACTTAGAAAACGGGATCGTTCCATCTAAAACATCCTCAAGACAAAGGCCCTATTTCTCGACTTCTTCTTCAATTCCAAATTCAGATTTATTTAAATCTTGAACTTGAGTCTCATGTAATTTTAAAGGCTCCACATACATATTTTTGAAAATGACATGAACAGCCGAAACATGAAGACCTGTTAGGTGATTAATTTCATCTGAAAGCTTTTGCTGAATTTCTTTCGCTTTTTCAGGAATTGAAATTCCATAAAAAACATTCACTTCGACTTTCACCTTAATGGTAGGGCTTTTTGAATCTTGTTCAACAAAAATCCCCTTGATTCTCTCTACATTTCCACGATTTAAGATCGCATCAATAAGGTTCCCTTCAATTAAATTAATATCTTTGACTTTAGTTAAAACCTGTAAGATAATGGCCTGAAACACTCTGTTTTCAATATCACGAACGAAGGTGGTCTCAGGAACTTCTAATTCTTGAAGTGCCTGGGCATCTAATTTCTCTTCCATAATTCCCTCTATAAAAAAGCTTTAAAAGTGGCTTCCTATTCTACTTGAAATTTATTTTGCCTACAATGATTTAATCTCAGCGTGTTATTGGATAAATTACATGTCGATTAATTTTGAAATCCTTTAAAATAGAGTGAGAAACTCCAAATATTAAAGAGGTCGACGATGAAACTTCCCTACACTTTTCAAGAAATTTTTATTGGACTGATTGTATCTTTTATTTGTGCTCGAGCCTGCGCCCATTTTGCTATCAAAAGAAACCGGAATCCGCAGAGATGGTTTGCACTAGGATTTTTTTTCACGATCTTTGCTTTGGGCATTCTCCTGCTTCTCCCTCCCCCTGAAGCTCTACAACCTGTAGAACTTCAAGAAGGTGCAAACAGCGCTGTAAATACACCTATAGCACCTGTAAACCCTCTTGAGACCACATTATCAACCCGTAGCTGGTACTATTTAGATAAAAACCAATCACAAATAGGCCCTATTGGTCTTGAAGATCTCAAAGAGGCAAAAGAAAACGGCCTCCTCCTGCCTTCTTCCTATCTATGGAGCGAAGGGATGCAAGATTGGATGCCGCTTAAAAAGTTGAGTTATTTACTGATAGAATTGGAATAAAAGAAAGCTTACCAGCTTGCTTTGAATACTCCAGGGATCAAACCGCGACTTGCCATTTCTCTAAAACAGATTCGTGACAATTTAAACTTACGAAGGTATCCACGAGGACGCCCTGTTATTTTACAACGGTTTCTTAAACGAATTTTTGAACTATCTTTTGACATTTTGTTTAGCTCATCTACAGCAGCAAGACGCTCTTCATCATCGGTTGTAATACTTGAAATTTTTGCTTTAAGCGATTTCCTTTTTTCCCAGCACTGCGCTACTTTTTTTTCTCTGCGCTTTTGCTTTTCCACCATTGCTTTTTTTGCCATATGAGTCTAAATCCTTATTTTTTTCTAGCAGGCCCTTTTTGTCTTTGCTTGCGATTAGGGTCTTTTTTATTGATTACGTATAAACGTCCATTTCGACGAACAATCTTATCTCCCTTCAGTGGGTCTGCTTTGATAGATGCTTTAACTTTCATTTTATTTTCTCCAAAAAATGACCCTAGTTTATATCTTTTCAATCATTTAAATTCAACTGATAGTTTTCAATTTATCACCTAACAAAGTTTTTCCTGTAAGCTTCCCTCTCCTTTACGCAATTCAATTTTTTAATAATAAGGGTTAATTCAGCCGCTGTAGCGATCAATTCAATAATATTAACCCTT
>CAYGLF010000016.1:0-1382 GCA_964350945.1 uncultured bacterium | reverse complement strand
TATAGGCAATTCTTCAGTTATAATAGAGATAAAATGGTTTTAATAAATTATAATAAATTCACCGAACACGTCACACTGGGCTGGTGGCTGAGTTTTGCCTTTTTACTTACCCAATCTATCGTTATTAGCATGTTTAAGCTACCGATGCTCCCTATTATTGGGATTATCGCATTTGCAACCTTTGTAGTTTTAAGCCTTTCTAATAACTACGACAAAAACTATGAATTTTCTCCCTATAAGGGGCTTTGTAAAAATTCTAATATAAAAATCATCAATATTAAGAGGAAGCCATGAGTTCAACCACGACAATAGCAGCAACTACACCAACAGTAATACAGTTCCAAGGAGCTTGTATTAAAATCGAAGATTCACCACAAAAAACAGCCAAAAATGTTGTACAAGCAGCTCAATTTTTAGCACCAAAGATTCGAGAAAATGCCACAAATATTGCAGCAAAGGAAATTTTTGACGCTATTTGTAATGCTCAAGGGAAACCTGAAAAGCCTGAACTTTTTCAGGAAATTGCAACACAATTAAAGACTGTCTCTAGAAGTAAAGCAACAGTTGCAACTCAATCCAGTGAATCGGGTGTAGATATTGCTATTTTTTCTACACTAGCAAGCCAAGCAAAACTACAAAAAGCAAAAGGAACTTCGCAAAGCACAAGTTCACAATCAGCTACGGCCTCAACTCAAACAGATGCTACAGAAAAGACCGACCAACATGCCCAAGATCTTGTGGAGCAAATAAAAAAGTTACAACTTGAAAATGATAGCCTTGAAAAATCAAACAATCTAAAACAATCTGAAATTCAAGAACTTAAAGATGAAAATACACACCTGAAAACACTGTCTTCTAGGGTTGCAACCTTTGCGGTCAATGTCTTTCAAAGTGTTCGTAGCTTGATCTTTGGTTTATTTATAAAACGTAGCTCCTTACCAGAAACGATTGAAGAAACAGGTCCAATAATAGCAAAAGCATCAGAATCAACAGCCTGCAGTCTTGGCCTTCAGTTTAAAACAAAGCCCAAGACAGAAATGTCAGCACGCATTGAAGAGATAGCTCTTGGAAGTACTGCAAAGAGTCAACTACAGGAGACATACGAAATGTTCCAAGTAGTTCTGAAGCTCATTTCTCAGTTTAATCTAAAAAAAATCAAGTGTGAACCTTTTATCAAAGGCCTTACTGCCGCTAAAAATCAGATTGAACTAAAAATTACAGCTTTAAAAAGTACTTTTAAACCAGAGGGCCTTATTGTCAAAAGATCAGAAAATGCACTTCAGGCAATTATTAATACAATCAATGTCATTCAAGACAATGAGAGCCATTCTGAAGAAGTACTCAAAGCTCAAGTTCAAACACTTAAAAATGCCGTAGCGCTT
>CAYGLF010000015.1:0-25488 GCA_964350945.1 uncultured bacterium | reverse complement strand
TCTGTCCATTTTTTGGCTCATTCATTACACAGCCTGGAGCGATGACTCTTGGGTCTTTGTTATTAAAAAAACAATTTTACAGCTGTAATCCTTCTAATAAGCTTGCTTATGCGACGCTAGGACTGCTTTTTGTCAATATATCTATCGGTGGAGTACTCACCAATTTTGCTGCGCCGCCCGTTTTGATGGTTGCAGAAAAGTGGGGATGGACCAATTCATTTATGTTCAACCATTTTGGAATTAAGTCGGTCATTGCAATAGGAATTTCTAATGTGGTTTATTTCTTTTTCTTCTTTAAAGAACTCAAAGGACTTGGCAAAAAAACGGTGAAAAAAATAGCTAAAGAGGCCGGGGTCCCATTTTGGATCACCTTTGTTCATGTTATTTTCTTATTTGCAATTGTCTTTTTTGCACACTACTCCGTCCTTTTAATTGGGATTCTCTTTATGTTCTTAGCTTTTCATAAGGCGACGATGCCACATCAGGATGAGCTGTACTTAAGGGGGCCAATCTTAGTCGGGACGTTCTTGGCCGGTCTTGTCATCCATGGAACCCTTCAAGGGTGGTGGATAGGGCCAATTATTAAGCAATTATCTCCTGGTCCACTTATGATCGCAGCGGCAGGGCTTACCAGTTTTAATGACAACGCGCTGATTACATACCTAAGCTCTTTAATACCAGATTTATCGTCTTCTTTGAAGTATGCTGTTATGAGTGGAGCTGTCGCAGGAGGAGGGTTGACAGTGATTGCGAATGCTCCAAACCCTGCAGGGCAATTTTTACTAAGAGAGCATTTCGAAGATGGAGTTGCGCCTTTAGGTCTTTTTGCTGCCGCCCTATTTCCAACGCTGGTTATTATGGTGATTTCTTTGGTTCTCATCTCAATAAACTAAGTTCTAAAAAGCTTAATTTTCTTGTGGAGAATTATGTCTACTGACGATCTAGGTATTTATCTAAATGCTGTCAGATGCTATTAGGAAATTAAAGATTCTAATTTTTTTATAAATGCCTGATGGAATAGCACATTCTTTGCTGAAAATCCAATTGTGAGAACCTGTAATGAACCCAGCCGCATTTCCTCCTAAACCCATTTTTTGGGATTCCTCTTATAGCCTAGGGGAAATCATGAGAGCGAATATTATTCAAAATCCCTTTTATTTGATTTCAACAATTATTTTTGCTTGTGCGATTATTCACACTCTTTTTGCTCATCAAATCACTCTTTTAGCTCACACCCTTTCCGATAAATTAGCAGCGAGCCACTCAGAGAATAAGAAAGGGCACTCTTTTAGAGTAGAAATATTACACTTCCTAGGTGAGGTGGAGATTGTTTTTGCCATTTGGGTGATTCCTCTCTTGATTGCGATTACGATGTATTGGGATTGGAGGGCCGCTGTAAAATATCTTAATAAAGTGAACCTCAATGAGCCTCTCTTTGTGGTGGTTATCATGGTTTTAGCTTCTACAAAACCTATCTTGCAGTTTGCTCAGTGGTGTCTTAAGCAACTTGCCAAGTTATTCAATGAAAATGTTGCGGCCTGGTGGATTATTATTTTGACTCTGTGCCCTATTTTAGGTTCCGTTATTACAGAGCCAGGAGCGATGACTCTGGGAGCTCTTTTACTAAAAAAAAAATTCTACAGCTGTAAGCCCTCTAAGAAATTGGCTTATGCCACTTTGGGTCTGCTATTTGTTAATATTTCCATTGGTGGGTTACTTACCAATTTTGCCGCACCCCCAGTCTTGATGGTTGCTAAAAAATGGGGTTGGAGTAACTCATTTATGTTCTTCAACTTTGGAATTAAGTCGATGATTGCGATTGTTATTTCTAATGTGGTTTATTTTTTATTTTTTCTTAAAGAATTAAAAGGGCTAGAAAAGAAGTCGGAAGAAGAGGTGCCTAAAGAGGAAAAAGTCCCATTTTGGATCACCTGTGTCCATATTATCTTCTTATTTGCAATTGTCTTCTTTGCGCACTACTCCATCCTTTTAATTGGGATTCTCTTTATGTTTTTAGCCTTTCACAAGGCGACGATGCCTCACCAAGATGACCTATACCTAAGAGGGCCGGTCTTAGTTGGGACTTTCTTGGCCGGTCTCATTATTCATGGTAGTTTACAGGGGTGGTGGATAGAGCCTATTGTCAAGCAGCTTTCACCGGCTCCTCTAATGATAGCAGCGACAGGACTGGCAAGTTTTAATGATAATGCACTCATTACTTACTTAAGCTCCTTAATTCCGGACTTATCAGCCTCTGTGAAATATGCTGTTATGAGTGGTGCTGTTGCAGGAGGAGGGCTGACTGTGATCGCTAATGCCCCGAACCCTGCAGGGCAGTTTTTGCTGAGAGAGCATTTTAAAGGTGGAGTGGCGCCTTTAAATCTTTTTGCAGCAGCTTTATTTCCAACGCTTGTCACTATGGTCATTTCTTTAGCTCTAATTACTTTCAACTAAGGTTTAAAAAGCTTAATTTATGAGTCATTTTTAGAAAAACCTAAGATTCATTAATTGTTATAGAGACCTACACCAAAATGAGTTGGATTAAAATATATTTAGATTTGTACAATGTGTTTTTTTAGATAAATTTAATGTTTCTCATGTTTAATTCATCAAACGACAAAATGCAGATCCTTACTGAATTTTGGAAGAAGTTATCAGCTGTAAAAGCTTTAAAATTTTCAGCAGAATCCAAAGAAAATTCAGGTTGGAATGGCAGGGGTCAAGGGCAGGTGGTCGTGACTAAAGCAGATCCCAGTGTGTTAGTTTTTAATGAAAAGGGAACTTGGAGAAGTAAAGATAACCAAGAGATTGCTTTTAGCAATGTGTTTCGCTGGACTCTAGATCGATCTAGTGAAGAGATTTCTCTTGAACACTTACGAAGGGGACCAGAAAACCCTGTTTTCTTATTTCGTTTAGCCCCATCAACGCTTTCTTCTTTGTCTTCAGTAGAGCCTCACTTGTGTGGAAATGATTCTTATTTTGGTAAGGTTCAGTTCAATAACGATGGATTCAAGTTAAGCTGGCGTGTCATTGGTCCTAAAAAAAATGAGGCTATTGAGAGTCGTTATTTTTAATCTAGTAGATCTTTGAGATTTATTTTTAAACGATTAAAAAACGTCCCTCTTTTTTTTATTTTTTCTTGGATAATTTTTAATAGAAGCGCATACTCAGACTCCTCTCTTTTTTACGGAGGATGAAAATGCTTTCTTATTCAAATTTTGGGACCTCATTTCGCCCCTCAATAGCCCCCACAAGATATCCAATCAATGGAACCAGTGCTTACACACTTAATAGAAAACTTGATCTAACCAATCGCGATGTTCTTTTCTTAGCAGAAGGGAATATGACTTTTGCAGAGTCATGGATTGCGAAGCATGAAGATGCTGGTGAGGTTAATGTGTCTTCTCGTTTGATATGCTCAGAGCTGATGACGCATGATCAGATGCACAAAAGTCCAGAGGTCAAAAAAACAATCGACTGGTTTGAAAAAAAAGGAGGGCAATTTGTCTACTCTTTAGATTGCACCTTAATCAATCAAGTTTTTGAAGGTCATAATTTTGTACGTATTCAAATGAACTGCCCACACGATCGCAGTGATTACTATGCGATTCCAAAAACATTGCCCCCTTTAATGTCTGGTTTTTTTCAGGCATCGAAAGAAATTCAAAGTGAAAATGGGACGGTACACGTGACGCTGTTACAGCCAGAAGAAGATGAGTTTGATGATAGATGGAAGCTTTATCAAGGGCACCACTTTGAAATTGTAAAAGCTGCAGAAGGGACGGGAGTGCAGTTTGAAACTGCCATCCCTTTTGATAATGAGCGTTACCCTGGATATAGGCATCAAATGACCTATTCAACGAGAGGTGCTTCTAATGCACCGTCTAGTCGAGAATTTGTTTTTTTAAGAGGGGATAGTAAGACAAGAACTTCACATGATCGCATTGACTTTGAGTATATACGTTTGCCAGCAGGCGCTCATAGGGGGGAATTTTATAATTGCACCTATTATACCCCTTATACGAATGAAAGGCGCTCCTATAGTCAGTTGCCTTCTATGCAAGGAGAAAACACTACAGTGGCAGAAGAAGCTTTTATGTGCGTCGAGGATGGGACCTCTACCCAAGCAGGTGTGTCTATGAGAGGTTAAATCATCTTTTTCTAGGCTTCAACGAAATTAATTGCCCTCTGGGGAATTCTAAAAAGACTCGAAAGTCTGGGTAGTAGCCTCTAGGGTGCTCCATAGATGAAAAATCGCAGTTTTTTTAGAGTGTTTTTATTAGTGTTAAAAAGTGAATGACATCAGTAGGGTTTTCAAGGGTACGAAAAGTTAGTTTTGGAAAAAGTTTTTTTGCCTCATCAATTTGAGGGTCTTTATTTTTTTTAAAATTCCAAATATATTTTAGAAGCGTCCAGTTTGCTAGCTTAACACAGCCTGTATTAGCTAGGTTTTGGTTAAATGTAAAAAGCCTTTTTAATGTGCGCCAGATACACAGTAGGCGTGTAAATTTAAGGTAAATCACAATGTCAGCGCGTGAAAACTGAAGGGGGAGAGTCTTGATAGAGCAGCCTTCAGTAATCCATTGGTCTTGGTTAATAATTGCCCTTTGAATCTCAAGGCGCTCTTGGAAGCTACGTTTTTTTCCATTCTTGGTAAACACAGCCTTGTCTAAGTGGTGAACGGGAAGGTTTAAAAGTTGGCCAATCTGCAACGCAAGGGTCGACTTTCCACTTCCAGGAACTCCAATAATAGCAATGCGCTGGGGGATCTTAATTGTCATAAACTCTCTATGGTAGACATCTAAAGATAGGTAAGCTGCTGATTACAGTCAAGAGAGAGCAGGAAAGTCTTATGCTTATTTCATTTCTGAAAAATGACTTCCATCATAAAAAAGTTCAATTTTTACAATAAGACCATATCTAAAGCTTAAAAGTGAAGCTTCAGGAAAATGATCTATAAGACCAGGGATATCTGAATCATAAACGATCATTGCTTGACTTTCAGAGCCTAATTATAAGCGTATTTTAAGAGTGTCAAATGGCTTCATAAAATTACATGTGGCTTTAAAAACGGCCTTTTTTCCTTGAAGTGTTGCTAAGGGGCTATAGAGCTCTACGTTAGAGTGTAAAAAACTTTTAACTCCTCTTCGTTTTTTTACTAATAAAAGTGTAATAATCTTGAGCAAGCTTCATATAATTAGGATTTAAGCCAAACTTGTTTAGTGGGTCTTGAAGCTGAACTTATTATGGCAGCTCGTATTTTAATTGTACCAATCCGCTGGGATAAGACTTTGTGGATATAAGACGACAGATGTGCTCTTGGTTCATCGTATTAAATAGGCGTATGCCAGACCCTAAAATTGTAGAGATGACCGATAGGGTCACTGAGTCGACAAGATTTGCCTCTAAAAATTTAGATACCGTAACTCCTCCGTCAATCCAGATATGTTTGACGCCCTCTGAGTAAAGTGAAGAAACTAAATTTGGAAGTGGCCCGCTATATAGCTCGGCTTCTTTTCGAACCTTTTTAAGGGTATTACTTAGAACAATAACTCTTTTTCCCGAATAGGGCCACTTGTCAAAGCTAGAAACCACTTTATAGGTGTTCTTCCCAAGAATCAAGGTATCAATACTATTGAAAAATTCTTTAAAACCATAGTCTTCATCTCCAGTATGGCCTATTTCAAGCCAGTCGATGTTTCCATCTTCACGAGCAATATATCCATCAATACTCATGGCAATGTAAATAGAAATTCGTGGGCGTTTATTTTGGATGGTCATAAAATTGCCTGCCGTTTTTTAGAGCTAGACTATAGCGGCGGTCAGCAAATTAATTCAAGAAAGTGATTGTAGTGTAAAAAGTCTCCCTATTTTTTTTACCACTTGCATTCTAAATTCAAAAAATAGAGGCCCTTATACGCAGAGAATAATTGAGTGCTTCTTTGGTAAGTTTAGCCTCAATTTCAAATATTTGTATCCAATGTGGGCCATATGGGGAGGAAATTTTAACTGTATGGTTTATTAAGATCCTCAATTTAGGTATAGCTTCATTCCTGCGTGGGTGTTTTTAAAACCGATCTGCTCGTAAAAGGTAATGGATTCAGTGCGCTGTTTGTTGGCTGTGAGTTGAATAATACCACAACCTCGGGCCTTGCAGAGAAGAATTGCTTCATTAATAAGTTGCTTTCCTAAGCCTTGTCCGCGGCAAGTAGACTTGATGCGAACACCTTCAAGTTGAGCGCGCCACGTCCCTTTGAAAGTGAGGTTGGGAAGATAGGAAATCTGAACACATCCGAAAATTAAGCCATTCTCCTCCACGACTAGAATGAGGTGATTCGGATCAGAGTCAATAGCATAAAAGGCTTCCTCATAGCAGACTAGCTTAGAGGAGTCTTCCCGCGCTTGACCGAGTTTGTCTTCCTGCAAAAGAAGCACGAGGGCAGGGAGGTCTTTGATTGTAGCCTCACGAAATTTCAGAAAATTCTTCATTAGAGTCCTTAAATTTAGTTAAGTTGATTTTGTTTGTGCGCTTCTATTTTTAATAAGAGAGTCCGCCCCTTACTACTCTTAAACTTCTTGCCAGCGATAGATTCAGATTATCGTTTCTGTTGTGTGAAATCTGAAAGGATCTCGTCAATGATACGCCAGCAATCCATCGACTCTCTATTGTTTGGGTTTGTAAAGCCAGATGCTACGAGAAGCGCTTTCCATAAAGCCCAGGCTCTAGCGCGGTTCCATGTTTCTGAATCTAAGTGAATCATTTTTTGAAAAATTTCCCTGCTTTTCCCTTTAAACATTGTCCATGCAATTGCCAAGTCACAAGCAGGATCCCCTTTTGCTAATTGCCCAAAGTCAATGACGGCATGCAGCCTTCCATCTTTGAGTAGTAGATTGCCAGCACTAATGTCTCCATGAACCCACAAAGGGGGATGGGTCCATTCTGTAGCTATAGCCGTTTCCCATATCTTGGTGGCTGTCTCAGTGTCGATCTGACCTTTTAATAATTCTAAAGTCTTTCTAGTTTCTATATCATAAATCTTTAGTGAGCCGCCGCGATGAAAGTTATGAAGACCAGCTAATGGCCCTCCGGTAGTGTCAATTTTATGTAATGCAACTAAAAACAATGCTAAGTCATTTGCAAACTTACACCAATCTGCAATGTCTGCAGACACAGAGCTTTCTCCCTCAATCCAGCTGTAAACGGACCACTTCCAAGGATAACCCTCCTCAGGCTTCCCCATTGCTAGCGGCTTTGGCACTTTAAGTGGTAATAACGGAGCAAGCTTTGGTAACCACATATGTTCCTTTTCGACCTGAGGTTCATACTCCTTCATGCTTGGAAGACGAACAGTCATATGTTTACCAAGATGGAACGTTTTATTGTCCCATCCGTTTAATGTAACTTTTCGAATAGGCAGATCTTTCCATTGTGGAAACTGCTTGGAAATAAGTTTTTTGACTAATAATTCATCGATAATCATTTAGATGTCTCTTTTACTATTCTTATTTCTCACCAAGTTTCAATAATAACAAAACACTATTTGTAATTCATTTAAAATTAGTTTTGACTTCCCCTTATTTGAGGCTCTATAGAATCTTTGAAAGAATAGGTGGGATCTTGACAGAGTTCTTAATATAGTTGAGGTCTTGTTAAAGAAGGAAAGATAGAGAGGAAAGCTTCCGTTTCAAAAAAAAGATGACAAGGTTTTGACCGCCAGAACTTCACATTATTTTTTTAATTTTAGGTTCTCCTATAGGAAAAAATAGATTCTAATAAGGACTATTTTTTAAATAGACTTATTTGATGAAGCCCAGCAGGTTGGATTTCAGAGTCTCTTTACACAATCTTTGAAGAGTTGTGCTATAAAATCCTTAGTTTTTAATCCACTACTAGGATAATGATGACCCACCAAATCCTCCCACATGCAATAAGTTTGATAAATACGTGCTATGATTTGTTTGTACCCAAAGAAGCTACTGAAGTTAACAGTGTTGTAGAGCTCACTCCAAAATTTCAAGGTTATGGATTTGGAAAAAATCCATCGATTCACCTAACAGATCTAAGCGTTCGACCAGCAAACTTGTTCTTTGAAGCACTCTTTTCTAATGCTCAATCCACCACTTTGCCGGGGAAGGGATTGTTTAGGTTTACAGCTTCTAATGAGGATATTCATCGTAATCTAATCGGTAGAGCAGATGGAGAAGAGATCTCGTTTTCAGCAACGACTAAAAAGGCCGATCTCTACGCTCCTCAATATTTTGGTAACACTGTGAAGGTGGTCAAAAAGAGCACCGTAGATCTTAGTGATTATTTGGGGACAAATACCTTTTCCATATCGATTGGTGAAATAAAGAAATTGCTAGAGAGTCAAAAGGTCTATATTTCTCCATTGATTCCAAAGCGCTTCTATATTGAAATGAAAACAGCCCTTAAAAGAGATGCAATTGTCTTGTTGCCGGGCCATGAAAAAAATATTTACACGATGAAAAGATTACTGACTGATTCTTCGCAATACCCTCATTTACAAAAATTTTTGTGCTCTGTCTCTGAAAACCCCGCTAGGTATGGATTTATAGATAATGGAACCATGTTCTCTTTTGAGAAAATCATGAACCTAACGCTTTATCAGGTGGGTTCGTTGATTATAAAAAGTGAAGACTATTATCCATTAGCCGGAAATGGGTATGAAATAAACCATCGCCAAGTTGGTGATCAGACAGCACTCAATTTAATTAGTGCAAGTGGTATCCGTGCCTTTTATGCGACTACGAAGGTTTTGGGAAATAAAAATCATGAGATTGATCAAGTGATCATGAAAAACGTTTTTAAAACAGCATTGTATGCTGCTGAAAAAGGGGATGTAGTGTTTCCTGCTGTGGGAATGGGGGTTTGGGGAGGAGATCCAGATATTTACTGGAGAGCCTTTCTCGATGCCATAATTGAAGCTGATACTAACGTAGAAAAAATTTATATTAATCCGGGTCATCAAAAGACATGGAGTGGTGTTTACAAGGGCTGCAATGGAAGTGAGTTTCAACAAATTCTTGGCGAGTACAAACAGAAATATCCTGACAACGATCACCTTTTAAAAATCGTTAACTTATTTGAAAAAGGGACCGATCTTCTTTTACTGGCCCAGAATTTGAAAAAGGAAAACCCTCAAAAAAGAGTGTCACTATTTAATGCATCGGATCCCGATGTTACACTTGGAAATCATGTTGGAGAGTACGTCAACAATCTTTGTGAAGCGTCAACCACTGAAGAGAATTTCGCGGCAGCAGGAACCAGTGGTCTTGGCTTTGAAGGGATCTCAAAAGTTCTTGAGCACGATGAAAGGATTATTCAGGTGCAGTGAACCCAAAAGAAGGTCATTTAATGCTGCTTCTTGGCAAGCAATGAGCCCCTTTTTACGACCGTTTTGATGACTCGGCCTATCAAGTGGAACTGAATTTTAAAATCAGCATTGGATGTGGTTTGGGTTCGGCGATAGCTTTTTGGGATTTCTGGAAATTCCTTGTGTATAGAAATTCACAACCTTGTTCCAGAAAATAATTACGCCCTTTTTTTGGAATTTTGAAACGATGAAAAATTCTCCCATATTCCAGTCTATTTCAGGTTTGCCTCCAATTTTATTCACCAAGACAAATCCGGCTAGCTCGTCGTCTACATGTATCAAAAATGGATGCCTGTCGGGTCCATCCCAATATCGAGAAAGATCGAAGCATTCATATAGCCCATTCGATGGAGTTACCCATCCCTCCAGGGAACCACAATATCTAGACATATCATAAATATAGAAGCAGGCAAGATTTTGGATGATTTCCTTATCTTCTAAAGATGCTTTTCTGATATTTCTTCAAGCTTGTGACAGAATTGAGAAACTCCTCACTTGAGCAAGCTGCTTCAGCCATTTTTAGATAAATAAATCCGAGTTGTTGTTGGGCTTGGCCATCTCCTAAATTCACCTCTCCCGATCCTATAGAATCCATAAATTCCAAATAGCTTGGCAGAGCATCAATTGCTTCTTGAGACAACAAATCAACTTTTCTTAGTGAGCTTGTGTATGCAAAAGTTATTCCGTAATACACATAGACAAAGACCTTCATTAAATCTAATTTATCCCTTTCCATTTGAGTTGGAGGCCTTTCAAAATAATGATTTAAAAATAGTTCAGAAGTTTTTTTATTATTGAAATAGAAAAAAATCATGCATGTGGCTACATCGAAATAGAAATTATCTTGGGTTGCAGTCTCCCAGTCGACCAGCCAAAAAGAATTTCTATCAAACAAAAGATTAAAAGGAGTCACATCCCCATGACATGGTTTAATGTCGTTCGCGTCAATGAGGATATGCTCTATCATCTCTTTTGCTTGCATAGCATGCTTAATCAAGTTGTGGGATTTGAAATTTGGCGGTAGCAAGTTGTGCCTGAATTCAACCCGTTGATACATTGACAGCCCTTTTTGAAAATCATCACAGTGGTGGAGGCGTTTTAATAGTTTTGATAGTTTCTCGGTGATTTCAGGCTGCTTATGGTTTATTTCTTCCAGTGGCGCTGCTTCAATGTAATCCATAACCAAAATGCCAGTACTCGGATCGGAATAATGTACTCTTGGTGCTACCTTGTTATGAAAGCCGTTTATTTGGGCGCTATATGCGGCAGTTAAACTCCAACCTGGATAATTAGGGTCCGTTAGCTTGGCCACATAATTCTTATTATTGATCTTTAACTTATAGAGTGCTGAAGGAGAGTTACCCCTGGAAAATGTCTCAACATAGGTCCATGAATCTTCAGTAAATGCTTTTTTTACGGCACAATTTATCAAAGTTACATGGTCTTTATTTAATTTTGGGCGCGTCATGTCATGTCTCCTTATCGAGGCTTTTCAGGCATTCATTACACCAGTCAATAGTCGCTTTGGCATGGATAATTCCATGGCGTAGAGTCATTAACCAGTAAGGGAGCTCAGGACTATTTGACTCTTTCTTTAGAAGCTGCGCACTCACGAGCTTAAAAACAGCTAGCTTATCTTTTTTTTCTAACAGCTTGGTTTCTATTAAATGTCGAACATGAGTCGTGGGTTGATGATGGCTAAAAAAAATCTTCAAGAGGAGCTCGTTGCGGGGTTTTTGGTTCTCAGGCTCTAGTTGCAGCCACTGGTTTAGAACCTCTTCACCCTGTGGGGTAATACTATAGATAATACTTGTTGGCTTGCTGTTGCCTTTACTTTCACTTCGAGTCACCAGGCCTTGATCTTCAAGTTTTCTAAATGTTGGATAAATAGACCCAAATGCTTCGCTCCAAAAATATTCAGTGCTCTCTGACATCACTTTTCTTAGCTGATAGCCAGAGGCACTGCCATGCATTTTTAGAAGACCTAAAATAGCATACTGTGTTTTTAGCGTTGCCATTACTTACCTGTATTCATATATCTGGCAGATATAGTAGCGTGTCAATAAATAACTGTCAATGACCTAGAATAAGGGCTCTTTTTGCAGGTTCTAGTGACCGTGTGCTTGTAGTCTCTGGTCTAACACTGCTCCACTTGTTAACATTGCAACCATCGCCCCCACGCTGTCATGCTTTGATTCGGCAATCAACCCAAGGCCCAAACTTTTAATATACCGTGGAAAAATATCCCATAGTTCCTGGTCTTGGGGCGCTACTGGAGTTACGTTTCCCGTCTCAATGTAATTCATGATAGCAGTTTCAGCAAAGGCTCTAAAGACAATGGCTGCTGACTTTAGGCTCTGGGCAGGTCGAGCTGGGTGACCAATAAGCGTATCTATATAGTGGGGAGTCCACTGAAAAAGTGCTTTTTGGACTACTAATGTAAAAAATTAATTTTGAAGAATTTTTATATACTTCATCGTTTTAAATGTTTGCCATTGAGTTTTTAAAAGGCTTGGAGCGTCACCTCCCATGCTGCTTTTTAGAGCGCTGTGAGGACAAAATTTAGAGGTGGCATTATTTAAAAGGAGGGGCCTCTTTGGCAAAGTGGTCGTAGGTCAAGGAGCTGTAATAGTTATTTGCGTATGTGTTATCTGTAAGAACATCACCCGCAAAAAAAAGAGCGGCTCCTGAAAAAAAGCTGTAAGGTGTGTTATTTGTGCTCCTATTTTTTTGAAGCAATATAATACAATTTATTTTTTGTAAGGCTAAGAGATTTTTAGAAAATAATAGCTTTTAGATAGGAATTGAAAGAGTCTAATAAAAAGTGGGGCAAGCTGGACTTGAACCAGCGACCGACGGGTTATGAGTCCGCTGCTCTAACCGACTGAGCTATTGCCCCTTTTTTGGTAGGGTAAGATACATGATTCAAAAGAGATAAATCAAGTTCTTTATTTCACCTTCCTATTAGGTGTAAGTTTTATAGAGGGCTTGATTGTGAAATAGGTTAAATAATATCTTTAAAAGATCAAGAGGAGACTCAAATCCAGTGCTCTATTGCTCCTTTTCATCTAATGCGTTAATATGCACCCTTTAATAGATAGAACGCTTTTTATTGTAATGCTTTCAAATACAGATAAAATGACACAAGACCAAAGTGCGCTTTTGATTGCAAAAACGCGAACAGCAGTTTTATGGGATCGTTTGCTTAGTGAGCCTCTTTTATTATTTTTTAGTTTAGTCGGGTTTATTTTATGTAAATTTCTAAAAGGAAGCCCCACTCAGCTTGCTCTTCTAACAATGCTTAAGCCTAGTGTAGGACTGCTTATTTTGTATTGGAGTTCTTCAATTCACTTTGATGCTGAAAAGCTAAGAAACAATCTGATCTGGGCAGGGATTTTAGCGAGATTGCCTTTTTTGTTTTTCCCATGGATCCAAAATCCTTGGATTTTCATAGCCTGTTCTGCGATCTACATTTTCTTTTATCGAGCAAGTGGCCCTGCTTGGATGGAAGTGATCAAGGTGAACTTGCCCGCTTCACATCGAGGTAAAATTTATGCCTTTGCCTCAGCTCTTGCTTATGCAGAGGGACTAGTGATTGCTTTATGGATTATCCCATGGCTTCGCCATGATGAAATGGCTTGGCGCTGGTGCTTCCCAGTAGCTGCAATTGTTGGGATGGTTTCGATTGTGGTGCAAAATCGCATTATTCCTGTAGGTTTTAGAGTTTCAGATAAATCCACCAAAAAATTTGTTCCTTGGAAAGATCGTTTGATTAAACCATGGCAGGTGGCCTTTAAATTGATGTCCGAGCGGCCTGATTTTTTGAGGTACCAAGTGGGCTTTTTTCTTTGTGGCTCAGGACTCGTTATGGCAACAGCCGTGCTTCCCTTGTACTTTGTCAATGTGCTTAATATTAGCTTTGGGGAGTTTGTCGTTGCAAGGCTGATCTGTTTATCGATTGGCTATGTGCTCTCCTCTAAATTTTGGAGTGGAAAACTCAATACACTTCCTATCTTTGAGTTCATGGTCTATGTCATGATCTGTTTTATTCTTTTTGCTATCTTTTTGATCCTTTCCTCTTTCAATGTTTCATTTTTGTATGTGGCCTACTTGGTTTATGGAGTGGCTCAAGCAGGAAGTCAACTTAGCTGGAACTTATCAGGCCCCATTTTTGCGAAGAATGAAAATAGCACCACCTTTACGAGTATCAACGTGTTGATGGTAGGGGTTCGGGGGTGCCTAGCGCCGGCTATCGGAACGATAGTTTATGTCTATTTGAGTTCTTCTATGGTCTTTATTTCTTTTATTATCCTTTCTTTTGTTGCCATCTGGGTGATGATAAGAGGGTTGACAACGAGCAGCACCTTTAGGTGCTAATTTTTACTTTAGATCTTTTTTACTTGTCTTTTCTGGCTAAAGGAAATAGAAGTAAAAGTTTTATGGTGGCAAAAAAAACGAACTCTATTTCTTCAATGTTGTGTATGCGTTTGATAGTCTTAATAACAGGGGTTTTGATACTTGTCTTCTTCAGCCCCCCCCTGGCTGCAGAAGAATTTGAACCCAAACCCTCATATGCGAATAATATCACTGTAAGTGATAATTATTTAGAGGGTTATCTTCAGGCGAAGTTGGATTCTTCTTATCCAGGAGACCTGGTGCGGGTGATTGTTAGAAATCGAATTGCCTATCTATATCGTCTTCCAAAAAACAAGCTGCTTAGACAAGAAATCCAAACCCTTGTTTCCAAAACACCTGGGATTATAGCTGTTAGGATTAAGGAAGTGCCCAACGTTTCAGCGCAGCTATCAAAAGATCGTGTGGTTAAAAAGCCTCGCATTAAAGGGATCTGGTTTCCGCAAAATACCGTTTTATTTCCCCCTCTAATCGCCAATCCTCGTGCGGCTTTAAACTCTATTAGTTATCGCTGGCAGTGGAAAGAATCTTCTAATATGCTTGGAAAAAATGCGGTAGCAGTCTCTTTTGGTGATATTTTTCCACTATATAGGTTTATTGATCTAGGAACTGTGCACGCTAAGTTGCAGTTTTCTTTAGAGGCAGCTGCGTGGGCACTTTTTAGAATTGATCACAATGAGCCTAATGACTGGAGTGAGTATGTGAATGCGGATTATTTTTTAGGTGTCCCCATTACCATGGCAATTGGGAATTGGACAGGTAGGCTTCGTGGATACCACATTTCTACACATCTAGGAGATGAGCTTTTAGTCAACAATCCGAATTTGGTTCGTTTGAATCCAAGTTATGAAGGAGTGGACTTATTTGCTGCCTATGAGGTTCTAGAAAATTTGAAACCATACTTTGGATTAGGATATATCTTTCGAAGCGACGAGACATTTTTCATGAGACCTTTTTATGTGGAATATGGAGGGGAGTTTCGATTTTTAAGGCAAGTTGTGCACTACAACAGACTTTATGGACAAGCATTTGTTGCTGCCCACTTAGTCAATTCTCAAACGCGAAATTGGGCATTGGATGCAACCATAGTGGCTGGTTATGAATGGAGCAAGCTCCGTGGAGCTGGAAGACGGTTTAGAATTTTTATGGAATGGCATGATGGGTTTGCTCCTGATGGACAGTTTTACAAAGAGCGCCTTTCTTACTTTGGCTTTAGAATTTCTTATGGTTTTTAAGTCAAAAATAAGAGTTTAGGAGAAAAAACTCTTATCTTTATCTCTATTATTAGAAAAAATGAGTTGAGAATTAATCTTAGAGGAATGAAAATGTGTTCTTTAGTGGAACATAATAATGAAGTACTCTTTAGGAACACACGATGGATCATTTCATGCAGATGAAGTGACAGCTTGCTCTCTTCTGCTTTTGTTTGATTTAATCGATATCAAAACAGTGGTACGTACCAGAGACCCCGAAATTTTAAAGCAATGCGAGTATGTTTGTGATGTTGGGGGAATTTACGATGAATCACAAAAAAAGTTCGATCATCACCAGGTTAGCTATCAAGGAGAGATGAGCAGTGCTGGCATGGTTTTAAAGTATCTGCGCACCCAGAAGATTATGAGTGAAAAAGAGTACTCTCTATTCAATAATAGTTTGATTCGAGGTGTAGATGCCTTTGACAACGGACGCGCACCTAACAACCTTGGCTACTGTTCTTTTTCAAATCTAATTTCTAATTTTTTGCCCATAAAACACAGTGCTTCAAAAGAGGAAATGAATGACGCTTTTTTTGCAGCTGTAGATTTGGCTTTAGGGCACCTTAGACGCCTTCAGAAAAGATACCTCTACAATATCTCTTGCCGGAGTCAGGTTGAAGAGGCGATGAAAAAATACACAGACTGTTTAATTTTTAATGAAAGCATACCGTGGATAGAGAGTTTTTTTGAACTTAATGGAGCAGGACATCCAGCAACCTTTATTATTATGCCAGCCGGAAATCACTGGAAGCTTCGTGGGATCCCACCTAGCTACGAAGAAAAAACTAAAGTACGCCAGGCTCTTCCCAAAAAATGGGAGGGGCTGCTTGAGAAAGAGCTTAGAGCAGTAACCGGTATCGAAGGGGCTATTTTTTGCCACAAGGGCCGTTTTATTTCTGTATGGAAGACTAAAGAAGATGCTCTTCGAGCTCTGGAATATGTCCAAAAAGAGGGTCGTTAAGTGGGAGCGATTTTTCAAAAAATTATAGAAGGGAGTATTCCTTGTGACAAAGTCTTTGAAAATAAAGAGCTAATCGCTTTTAAGGATATTGCCCCTCAAGCTCCAGTCCACATCTTAATTGTTCCCAAAAAGCCCATCAAAGGACTACAAGACTTAAAAGAAGAAGATTTTTATCTGGTAGAAGAAATAGTGAAAACAGCTCAGTACCTGGCTCGTGAATTTGGAATTGAAGAGGGTTATCGTTTGGTGACTAACAATGGAAAAGAAGCAGGACAAACCGTTTTTCACCTCCACTTTCATTTAATGGGAGGAGCCCCACTTCAAGATCAGCTTGGCTAGCTGTTCTCATTTTTTAAAGGCTAGTCACCTGTTAAAAAAATGAGAGAATCTCTTGCATTGAAAAGCAATTATTTGAATGATTGGCCTATGCTTATGATTACTTCTTTGTTTACTTTTTCCGCTCGTTTTTTACAGTGTCTTTTTTTTCTTCTTATATTTTCTTGCGGTGCACTTTATGCATTAGAAGATGATCCTTCCTTAGAGAGGCTATTAAGAGAAAAAGTAAGCTATTATCTCCTTGTAGGAAACGACACTAAAGCTGTTCAAGAAGCCGATGAGGCAATGATGCGCTTTCCTGAATCTCTTAAAATAAGACAGCTTTATTTTGAAGCTCTCTCAAATGTGGGAGATGAAAAAAAATTGCTGCGCAGTTGGCAGCAGTTTTCAAGAGATTTTCCATCACATCATCTAGATAGTTCTATTTTGGAATTTGTTGCTAAAGGCGTCTTACGTGGAGGGGCTTTATCAGAAATGTGCTCTGCGAAACAAGTTCGTTTTGCATGTGCTGATGCATTTACTGATTCTAGTTCGGTTCAATCTTTAAGAGAAGGTTTGCAAGATAGTAATTATATTGTAAGAGAGATGGCTCTAGAGGCTGCCTTGACGCATGGAGATGAGGTCCTTTCAGACCAGATTTTAAAATTACTAGAAAAAGAGCAGGTTGCTCGCGTTCGTCGGAAAGCATTTGAAGTTTTAATTCGTATCCAAGGGGACCAGGCAAAACCCGTTGTAGAAAAGGCCTTAAACGATCCAAACCTTTCTTATCATGAACGCATCACTATGATATTAGGTTTTTTAGAAAAAAAGGAGACGATTGAGCGGGCAGATATCGAAGAGTTTGCTAAAAGTCCCCATACTATAGAGCGTATGATTGCATGCTGTATCTTCCAATTTTTTAAACATCAAGAAGATACAGATATACTCAAAGATCTTGTTAAAGATCCAGTTCAAGATGTTCAAAAATATGCGATCATGAGCATAGGAGCTTTGAAGCTCCCTGAGCTAGACGATGCGGCGCTTGCAGCCCTTTTAAAACCCTGCCTCGAAGAAGGAACCACGGAAGTGGCTCTTTTAGCTAGTTGGGCATTGATGCTTCGAAAAATCCCAACCCCCAAACATCCCTTTAGAGACTTTTTATTTCACAGCAACCAAAAAATTCGATTGCAAGCCGCCTCTCTAATTGCTTACTCACAGCCCTTTTGCCAGGAACTAGCTGTGCAGTTCTTTAATACCCATTCTGATCCCTTTGTTCGTTTAAACCTATCTGTAGCGCTTCTTAAACAGCGGATATGCTCTCAAGAGGCTTGTGATGAAGTGTTTGCATTTTTAGAAAGCTCAAAGAGCACTCAATATAAAACAAGCCTCCCTTTTTCTATGGAAACCATATGGCCTTTGCATTTATCAGAAGCAAGTTTAGGCTTTGTTGAGCAAATGCCAGCGAGTCTACATAAGGAGGTGGTGCAGTTATCATTACTCAACTTGTTGGCCGTTTTGGGAGATGACAGAGCTCCCTTGGCAATCTCTAAGTTTTTAGACAACCACCACTCAAGCGTTGCACTTTCATTTTTAGATCAGTTTATACGTTCTGAAAGTCCTTGCTTTATAGAGATGGTTCGTTCTTTTTTTGACCACCCCGACCTCAATAAAAGGGTGCGGGCAGCGGCTCTTGTCGCTATGATGAAAAAAGATGAAAAAGCTCTTAAGATCCTTTATGAATCTTATCCTTTAGTAGATAAGAAGCTTAAGGAGATGATAGTGGTTTTAGTTGGGCAAATTGCTTCTAAAGACTCCATCCCCTTTTTAATGGAAGTTATCTACCATCCCTCACAATCACTGCGAGTGATTGCTGCCTCTTCTTTAATGCAATGCATTAGAAGTTAGTAGGGTGCATCTTGTAAATATTTAGCTTGATTTTTGTTCCTGATCATCTTATGCGTGGTTTTGAGGTGCAAATGTTATTTTCCTCAAGGTTTTGGAAAGAAGGAGAGCTTTTATGGAACAAGGTATTGTAATTATTACAGGTTGTAGTGGCCGCATAGGAACCAGAGCAATTAAGCGGTTTTCTAAGAATTATCAAGTGGTTGGCTTTGACTTAGTCCCCCCAAAAGAAAAATTTGAAAATTTCCATTTTATTAAAATGGATCTTTCATCTGAAGAGAACATCGCTCAAGGGTTTAAAGAAGTTAAAGACAAGTTCGGGGATCATGTGGTTTCCATGGTGCACTTAGCAGCCTACTATAATTTTACAGGAGGGCATCAAGATCTTTACGATAAAATCACTGTTCGTGGTTCAGAGTTGATGCTTGAGAATCTCCAAAGTTTCAATTGTGAACAGTTTATATTCTCCAGCACCCAGCTTTTGATGGCTCCTTGCAAGGTTGGTGAAAAAATCGATGAAGATTCACCGGTTGATGCTAACTGGGATTATCCCATCTCTAAAATTAAAACGGAAAAAATTATCCACGCAAAAAGAGGGAATATTCCAGCTGTTATTTTGAGGATTGTGGGTTGTTATGATGATGAATGTCATTCCATTCCTATTTCAAATCAAATCCAACGTATTTTTGAGAATCAACTTCAAAGTAAGGTTTTCCCCGGAAATCTAAAGTCAGGAGCTCCTTTCATGCACTTGGAGGATCTGACAGATGTGTTAGATTTGTCGGTTCAAAAAAGAAAAAGCCTACCAGAGGAGTTAATTCTTTTAATTGGAGAGGATAAAACTCTGAGCGTCGATCAACTACAACGGCTTATTTCTAAGTGTTGCCACGGAAAAGAGATGTCAACATTAAGGATTCCTAAAATTGTTGCTAAAATTGGAGCCTGGCTACAGTGGAAACTTCCAGGAATGCCCGAGAGCTTTATTCGTCCTTGGATGATTGATATTGCTGATAATAATTGGACCTTAGATATCTCAAGAGCCAAAAAATATTTGGGCTGGAAACCCAAATACTTTGTCGGAGACATGGTGCCTAAAATGATAGAAGATTTAAAGCGCGATCCGATTAAGTGGTACAAAGTAAATAATTTAAAAGAGCCTAGCTGGCTTGCTAAAAAGTATAGCAAATAGGGAGCGAGAAGACGATGGCAGATATTTCAGAAGAAACCTATCAGCAGCTTGTAAAACATCATGAGAAGAATTTATGGACTCGTTTTGCGATTATTTTCCTAGGCCTTTGGCTTTTCTTTGTTCCTATCGCAATGGGTTACCATAGTTCTAGCCAGCATATCATGATCAATGATATGGTCATGGGAGTTTTGGTTTTTCTTTTTGGTTGGTTTTCATTTTCACCTAAAAGTAAATTTTTCCCCTATTGCCTAGCTGTTATTGGAATTTGGCTAAATTTTGCCCCTCTCATTTTTTGGGCGCCAGAGTCAGTCATGTATCTGAATGACACTATGGTAGGCTCCTTGATTATAGCTTTTTCTATTTTAATTCCAGGAGTTCCCAAAGAGTCACTTTGTAATGGGCCTGAAGTTCCTGAAGGGTGGAGCTACAATCCCTCATCATGGCCTCAGCGTCTTCCTACCATGGTTCTTGCTGTTGTCAGTTGGTTTTTTGCGCGGTATATGGCAGCCTACCAACTTGGGTATATTGATGTGATGTGGGATCCGTTCTTTGGATCAGAAGGAACTTTACAAGTGATTACTTCAAAACTATCTCAATCCTTTCCTATCTCAGATGCGGGAATGGGTGCAATGGCATACTCTTTAGAATTCCTTTTAGGTGCTAAGGGGGGAACTCGTCGTTGGTATACCATGCCATGGTTGGTCGTTTGCTTTGGAATTTTAGTTGTGCCACTTGGGATAGTGAGTATTATTTTGGTTTGTTCACAGCCTATTATTGTAGGGCATTGGTGCACCTGGTGTTTAGCCGCTGCTGTTTGCTGTATGTTTATGATCACCTTCGCTATCAATGAAGTAATTGCTGTTTGTCAGTATATTCACTCCGAGTGCAAGAAAGGAAGAGGCTGGTGGGATGTCTTGTGGAATGGAGGTCTTCCAAGTGGAGCAACCAAGGATCAAAGGACCCCTCCATTTTTAAATTCTAAAGGAGCGATCTTCTCCTGCATGCGATGGGGGGTGACACTGCCTTGGAATCTTTTAGTGACAGCAGCTTGTGGCGTTTGGTTGATGCTAACTCCATCTCTTTTCACAGTCAATTCAATTGCTGGAGATTTGGACTACATCACAGGAGCTTTAACGATTGTCTGTTCATTTATAGCTATGGCAGAAGTGATTCGTTCTACTCGTTATTTTATAGGGCTACTAGGAATATGGTCTATAGCCTCGGTGTGGATCTTCCCAGTACCAGAACTAGCAAGCCGCCCTTGGACCAATCTACTTGTAGGAATCTTAATGATATTATTTTGCCTACCGAAAGGTAAAATACATGAAAAATACGGTTCTTACGATCGTTTTATATTGTAAGACACCTTCTTAATTCCGCAAACAGTAGGGCTTAGCGTAAAGCCCTGCTGTTTTATGTTTGGTAGACATAGATGGGCGTTTTATAGATATCATCGGCGTAGTAAACTTTTAAAGGTTTCCAATCATAAATCGCAAATGTATGGCTAATAACCCAGGTTCCCTTGGGTAACTCAGTATTAAATTTTTTGACAAGAATTGGCATGATATCTCGGTAAAGATAGCAAAAGACAAGACCTGCTTTAGATAAATCTTCATGTTTGAAATCTCGATAGAGAAGTTCAGCATTCAACGGCCTTTTCCACATAGAAAGAAGCTGGCTGATAAAGTAGGGGATTTTAGCTCCCTCATACCCCAGCACCTTATTAGAGTTAAATTTTTGTGCTAAATCAAAAGTCATGGTGCCAAAACCACTTCCTAGTTCAAAAATAGAACCGTCGATTTTTTCAGGAAGAATCTCAAGAATCTTGTTACGCACTTTTTTTGAAGTAGGGGTGGGAGTAATGCCAAAGTGAAGGCTGTCTTTTAAGAAAGTCAAAATTATGAATATAAAAAGAAATACAATGAACCAGCTCATGAGGAAAAAGGTGTAAATTTAAGGGTTTATTGGTGTACTATTGCTTTTATGCAACAGGTAAAGGAAATTTTTCAAACAGAAATTTTGATTCAAGTTTCTGATATTAATTACGGGGGACACCTTGGCAACGATCGATTTTTAACACTTGCTCAAGAGGCAAGGGTTCGTTGGTTGAGATCTTGTGGGTGGAAAGAAATCAATATTGGGAGTTCTGGCTGTGGATTAATTGTTGTCGAAGCTCGCATCAAATTTCTAAAAGAAGCTTTTTTAGGACAAACCCTTATTGCGAAACTTTTTTTAGGAGAGCTTCGAAAGTGCCGTTGTAGCCTCACTTGCATACTTATAGAAAAAGAATCGGGGCAGCGTGTGGGCGAAGTGATCACTGATGTTGCATTTTTTAATTATGAATCTCGCAAAGTACAAAAAGCACCTCTAGAAATTTCAAACTTAGTGGCATCTTTATGAATGATCCTTTAGTTGAAAAAGAAATACCTATAAACCACCTAGTGGGAGCGATCTTACTAGTTGCTGGAACTTGTATAGGAGGAGGGATGCTTGCTCTGCCTCTCATGACTGGTTTGGCCGGTTTTGTTCCTTCATCTTTGATGCTTATAGTTTGTTGGGTCTTTATGGCGTCGACAGGGCTTCTTTTTTTAGAAGCCAACCTGTGGTTGGGGCCTGGGAAGCATATTATTTCAATGGCAGAGGAGTTGCTGGGGCCTCTTGGTAAGTGGGCGACTCTCATCTTATATTTGTTTGTTTGCTACGTTTCTTTGGTGGCTTACATTTCAGTAGGTTCAGACTTGCTCTTAGGGGTTGTTCAAGGTTCTACCTTAGCATTGAACAAGACAGGAGCTTGTCTTGCTTTTGGACTTTTTTTTGGAGCCTTTATTTATTTGGGTACCAGTGCGGTTGGCCGCATCAATTCTTTGCTAATCGCAGGAATGGTGGTTTCATACTTTGCTCTGGTGTTTTTTGGTGCCCAAGGTGTTGAGGTGTCAAACCTAAAACTAGCTAACTGGCAAAGTTCTGTTTTTGCAATTCCTATACTGCTCACCTCTTTTAGTTTCCAGACGATGATGCCTAGTTTAACTCCCTATCTTAAGGGGCATGCCAAAGCTCTCCGTCTTTCAATTATTTGGGGAACAGCAGTCCCTCTTCTTGCCTATTTGATATGGGATTGGCTGGTGCTAGGAACAGTTCCGCTAGAGGGCCCTCACGGTTTAAGAGCTGCTATGCGCGAGGGGCTTCCGATTACAGAGCCTCTGCGAAGAGTAGTTAAAAACAGTTGGGTTTATGGTTTTGCTGGTTTTTTTGCTTTTTTTGCTCTAGTAACTTCTTTCTTAGGGATTTCTCTTGGGCTCTATGATTTTATTGCAGATGGGTTAAAAATGGCCAAGAGAGGAATTAATAAAATCTGGCTGACTTTAATCGTTTTTTCTCCCGCAATTTTCTTTGCGATCCTATATCCCAAGGCTTTTTTGATTGCTCTTGATACCACAGGTGGATATGGAGATGCGATTTTAAATGGTATTATCCCAGTATTAATGGTTTGGAGAGGGCGCTATTATCTAAAAAAGAGAAATGAATTCAAATTTCCTGGGGGAAAAACGAGCCTTTCTTTTTTACTTGCCTTTTCAGCTTTCGTGGTTGTTTTAGAAACCCTTTTGCGAATCAACTATTTTAAAATTCTTTAGTAGAAACCAGTGAATTTAATGCAGTTTGCTTCATTTTAAGGTGGATATTGTACAGCCCATTGGCCCGTCCAGGAGTTAATGAACCCGGAATTTGCAGCGTCTCTAGAAAATGGGGAGGCTCTTTTAAAAGAGTTTCAGCACTTTCGGCGTTGTAGTACCAAACAAGCAGCTCAGCTAATCCTTTTGAAATAAGGGCTTCTGAATAAACTTCAAAAAAGAGTTTTTCGTTGCGGACTTCGGACTTTAAATAAAGCTGGCTTTGGCATCCAGGAACCAGGTACTGGGGGTGTTTCCACAAGCAAGCTGCTTGTTTTTGCTGTCCAATTTCTATAATGCGAACATACACAGACTCAGGGGTCGTACATCCTGAAAATGCCTGGATAATTTCATGGTGTTTTTGATCGAGTGAATTCATAGCTGGTTTTATTAAAATGATATCTTCCGACTATTTTAATTGATTTCAGACTAATGGGCAAATAATTGTTATTTGCGAAAAAGATGTACATAAATTGTTTTAAAAAAAGATTCTGTTTTAAAAGATCTCATCACTAGTTGTGCGCAGAAAATAGCAACAAAGACATTGATAGTTAAAGAAATATTGTGAGTATATTCATATGCTAGAATTGTTGCTGTCAAAGGAGCTCCTATGACGACACTGATAAAAGCAGCCCCTCCTCCTAAACCGTATATGTTAGCATCTATTCCACTGTCAGGATATATAATCAGCAGCAAAGAGCCAAAGAAATAACCAAAGAAAATTCCAATTGCCAGGGCAGGGGTGATAATTCCGCCACTGAAGCCAAAGCCTATAGAAAGATAAGTCGAGATCAACTTTGCAATCAAAAGGGCAAATAAAAGTTGCAGAGGCAATGAGTGAGCCATCACATCACCTAGTGCATCAAAACTAAGACCCATCGCTTGTGGGACATAAATTGCTATTAATGCTAGGCCAATCCCCCCAATAGGTGGCCAGATCCATTTAGGTAACTGGTTGTTTGTGTGGGCTTGAATAGTTCTTTTTAGGGTATTTATAAATAAAATTGCTAAAATTCCGCAAAGTATCCCGAGGATAACGAAGCTGATGAGCTCGTGTATATTGCCTAGAGCTTTAAAAGAATAGAAGGTCGGGGGGAGAATATGGGGGAAAATTTCTCGGACAATAGCTCCTGCAAATACTGCAAGTGTAATAGGAAGTAAATCGATAGTTGTCAGTGAAAATGAAATAACTTCTAATACAAAAAAAATGGCAGCAAAGGTGGAGTGGAGAGAGGTGGCAAGACTTGCTCCAATAGCTGAACACAAAAGGACCCGGAAATAGTGGCCTTTGAGACGAAACCAGTGACACACCCAACCCGTGATTGAACCTGCAAAATACATAATAGGCCCCTCTCTACCAACAGAAGCTCCCAAGCCAATAGTGAGGACACTGGCGGCCATAGAACTGATACCTTGACGAGCGCCTACTATTTCAAAATGTCGATAACTATAAAGCAAGTGAGGCATGCCGTGTCCATGCCCATGCAAAGGAACAATGTAGTAAATAAAAAGACCTATAATTAAGCCGCCCCCGCAAAACGAGATAAAAAAGGCCCAAGAGGGGATGTTGTGTGCGATGTAGACAAATGAAGGAGTTGGAGAGAAGTAAATCCAAGCCCTTAGAAGGTCATAGGCATAAATAAAGCCAATCGCAGCAAAAGATGAGATCACCCCGACTACAATAGAGAGGAAATATAGCCGTATGGGATGCCTTTCTATTATAAATCCAGTCGAGTCTTTTAAATGTGCTGTTGTATCCATAAAATTCAATAGTGATTAGGGTTGTTTCTATACATGTTTAAGAATTTGCTAGAAATAATTTTTTTTTGAAAGAAAAAGTCAAATGGGTTTAGATTTTGAAGTTAAATTTATTTTTAGAGATATTTATGCAGTAATTTATAGATTGTGATTGACAGAAAACGGGGTTATGTTGAATAACCCTATTGCTCTTTAAATAATTAACAAACAATTTTGAATGGCTAAAGAAGATACATTGAAACTAGAAGGTAAAGTGCAAGAGCTTTTGCCAAATATGACTTTTAAAGTTGAGCTTGAAAATGGCAAAGTGGTCCAGGCTCACCTAAGTGGAAAAATGAGATTACGTAACATACGTGTTTCTGTTGGAGATGTAGTAATGGTTGAAATATCCCCTTACGATTTGTCCAAGGCTCGTATTATTTACAGGCAGCGTTAAATTGATGCTTGATTTATTTATATGATCTCTTTAAAATCATGACCTTTAAAAATATTTTAGTCTCATTGTCAGAGAGTTTAGTTACAGACACCTTAAGATATTTAAGGGCAAAGAGTTAAGTTAGTTGTCTAAATGGCGGAATGCCCAGATAGCTCAGGGGTAGAGCACTTGCATGGTAAGCAAGCGGTCGTAGGT
>CAYGLF010000014.1:0-26740 GCA_964350945.1 uncultured bacterium | reverse complement strand
TGGTTAATAGAGAGTTTGTCGTTTGATCTTGATTGTAAAATAAAGCAATCGGTTGCACAAATCCGCCTGACTGTGCCTGGCTGTACCGCAGCTCGCTGTAGGTGCTTGCGCTTTGTTTTTGGGCCGCTTTCTGAAATTGGCGGTCTAAAACAATGGCCATCTGCAAGCTATTTTGGTAACTTGCCGAGATGCTTCCTGCTTGGGAGAGTGGAGAGAGGCGGACGAGTGAGTCTTGAAAAGGACCTGATGTGGGCAGTGTTAATGAAGCATTAGCAACGGCAGTTAGATCCGAAGACCCAAACGCAACTGCGTCATTATTAAAAAAATATTCACCAATATGTCGCGCGTTAGTGGGCAGGGTGCTTAGTGCCATTGGGGTAACTAGCTGGTTGACGTTCGGAGAGACAGTAACCTCATTAGTATTAGTAGTATTTGACCAAGTAGCTGGCGTCGTCGATGAGAACACATTTGAAATAGCACCGGTTGATGTTAAGACTGTGAATGAGTCAGTGGGTCTATAAGCCCCAGCACCAATGTCTAGTTCAAGTGTGCCACCTATTCCTGTTGTGGATGAAACCACCAATTTGCTGGCCCCATTACCATTGATCAAGGGTTTGAAAGTAGAGCCTGTTACTTGAGAAAAGGTGCCTATTACATTTAAGGTTTCTCCTGGAACCAATCCAGCTTGTACGGTGCCGGTATTGTTAATGATAGGGCCCACAGTCCCATTTCCACTGAGAGTGGCGCCAACATCTACTGTAGTGGTAGTTCCCACCGAGGTTCCAGTGACTGAAAGCTCTCCAGCTGATACGGTAGTCGCTCCTGTATAAGTATTAGTACCAGATAAAGTTAGGGTTCCAGCTGCACTTTTAATCAAGGCTCCGTCTCCAGTGATAGAACCACTAAAAGTTGCTGAAGATGTGGGGTTGAGGGTTAGAGATGCAGTTTCATTGATGTTAATGAACCCAGTGCCAGTAACATTAGAAATTAAATTAGCGTTTGCTAGCACTAGAAGATTGCAATTATTTGTCATTATTATATTGGCGACATCTGTGTTGCCCCCGGTATAAGCTGCAAAAAGTTGTGCCTCATTATTAAGCATTAGGGTGGTGTCCTGGATGATTTCAGCGTTAGCCCCTAGATAAAATGCCCCAGGGCCATTGACGTTTACTAAGGGGGTTGAGAAAATTGCGTAACTATAAAGATAAGTTCCTTTCGTATTATTGTTTATCGCAATGCTGTAGCCATTAAAATACATATTGTTAGCATAAGTGATATTGAAATCACTTAAGTATGCATTAATGCCTTCTAGGTTTACTGAGTCATAAATTGTAAGGGTTTGAAAATCACTAGGAATAAGATCGAAGTTGGCTGCAGTGACATTCAAAGTTCCTAATGCAACGTCTACATCAAGGTTAACCCCCGAGGACTTTGTAGTCATTTCGAAGGTCGCTGTGTCAGTCCGGCCATTGGGAACAATACCCGTATCCCAGTTAGCGCTTGTATTCCAGTTACCCCCAGCTTGAGGCCCACTCCAGGTCGCAGTAGCGGCAGGCAAAGCTGAACAGACACATAAAAGAGAGAGAATTAATAGTTGATTCATTTTTTGTAGAGACATGGTAGCGCTCATTAGATTGTTAAAATATTTTTTTTAATATCAAAAAGAGTCAAAAGAGCCAAGCGATTTTACTGCTAACAAACCGAAAAAGGGTATTTAGAATGAATTATATATAGTTGATGTCGCGGAAGAGAAGCCTTTAAATAAAGGGGGTCATTTTTTAGTTGGGGGGGCTTTTGTGGGAGCGTTTGCCGCCTCTAATTTTTTAAGGATTTCAGGAAGTGCTTTTAATGCCGCTTTTTTCCCGGCCAGGTAAAGGGCATCGTGGCTTTTGTTGCTCAAAATATTAATATTGGCATCGATCTGAGGTTTGATGACGATGTCGGCTTGTGCTGCTGAATTTTTACAGTGCTGGATATTGGCGATATGAAAACCGCGCTTGGTCATCTGTAAAATATTTTTAGGGGGCTTTGTGACAATCAAACCACTTAAATCGACTGCGATGGTTAATTGAGGCTGAGATTTTAAGGCGACATTAACAGGAACAGGCTCGACCAGTCCTCCATCAGCAAGCAGCCTCCCATACATAGGGACCGGCTGAAAACAAAAAGGAATCGCACAGGAGGCGCAGATGCTGGAGATAAGCTCTCCTCCTGATAGCACCACAGGGTCGCCGTCTAATAAATTTGTGGCAACGACTTCTAAAGGGATCTGCAGTCCCTCAAACTTGTGGGTGGATAAGTTTTTTTCTAAATATTTTTCTAAAGATTTGACTTTGAAAATGCCGCCTCTCATTGAAAAGGGATTGTAGTGCATAAGCTGTGTGGATTTTAGTGCCATTAGATGTTCAATAAGGTCGTCTGCACAAGGATTGTCTGCATAAAGAGCGCCAATAAAGCTACCGATACTGCTTCCTACAATAAGATCTATAGGGACCCCTGCTTTTTCAAGTTCTTCAATCACTCCTAGGTGAGCAATGCCACGGCTGCCACCAGCACCTAATACAAGCGCTACGCGAATGGGCTTTTCAATCTTTACAGGCTCAGGAAGTGCTGGCAGGGGGTAAGGGTAAGCAACCATAGCACGAGCGCAGCTTGAAAAAGTAAGAAGAGATAGAAGGAGAGCTAGGATCTTGATAGTTTTCATAGTCAGAAGTCTTTTTAGGACTATATTGTAGGGAGTTAGCTATTTAACGAAAACGAATATCGATGATTTAAATGATAAAATGTTTGCCATAGAAGTGTTTTTTTTATAACTTTTTCTTTTTAAAAAGAATTAGAGAGAAAATAGCCAAGTTTTCTATCACCACCATTTTTTTAATAAGGGAAGACGTATGAAAATTGTTTTTGCATCCAAGAATAAAGGGAAAATCCGCGAGGTGAAACAAGCCTTTCTAGGCACTGATGTGGAGCTTTTGTGTGAAGACGGCATTGCGTTTTCTGACGTTGAAGAGACAGGGGTCACATTTTTAGAAAATGCCCTTATAAAAGCGAGAAATGCGTGCGAACAAACTGGGTTACCAGCCCTTGGAGACGACTCGGGGATTGAAGTGAAGTATCTAAAGGGTGCTCCAGGGGTATATTCAGCAAGGTACAACGGCCCCAAATCATCTAGTGAATCTAATTTAGAAAAGCTTTTAAAAGAGCTTAAAGGAGTTCCTCAGGAAAAAAGAGAGGCCTCTTATCGATGTGTTTTCGTTTTAGTCCGCTTTTTAGAAGATCCTTTCCCACTGGTCGCCATGGGTTCGTGGAAAGGACTCATTTGCCAAGAGCCCCAGGGGGAGAATGGGTTTGGTTATGACCCTATTTTTTACTTGCCAGAACTCAAGAAAACAGCGGCAGAGCTATCCCTAGAACACAAAAATTTAATCAGCCATCGGGCAGTTGCGCTTCATCACCTTAAACAACAGTTTTTAGTCTCATAAAAAGCATTTTTAACTGTTGCTACAAGTTTTTTTTTTAGTTTTCCACATTCAATCCCACTGTTTCCCACAATTATTTTCAAGTAGATTTATTTTTTAATTTACTGAATTTAAGCTTTTTGTGATTTTTTATTCAGATGCTTGCATCTAAGTTTAGATTTTTAATTGTTTTTCGTGGGAATCTTGTGGTATACAGTGGGCTAAAGTGGGAAAAGGTGCCATGGATCATTTTTTTAGCGGAGCACATATCAGTAAACTTGATGAGAAGAACCGATTGGTTCTTCCCCATGATTTAAGATATGGCCTTGTTGAAAAGGGGGTCTTGCAATTTTCCCTAGCTCTTGGAATGGGTGGACAGCTATCGATCTATCGAAAAAGTGACATCGAACGCCTCGTCATTCAATTTAAAAAATTGCAATATGTCGCCAAATACCAAAAGTTTTTAACCATCTTTTTCTCAACACTCTTCCATACCGAATGTGACAAAGTCGGACGCATCACGTTGCCTGCAATGCTTAAAAAAGCGGCGCGTATTGATCAAGAAGTGGTCATTGCAGGGGTGATGAGTAAAATAGAAATATGGCCCAAAGAGTCTTATGAAAAAACACTTAGCCATTTCCTAGAAGGAGAAGAGCAGGCTTTTGATTTTACCAAAATTGCTGAAGAGGCCTTTTGTGAAGTCGACGACAAAGAAATAGAAACTATATTTACCAACAAACAAATTTCGTGAACCAACCAGCGCATATACCAGTTCTACTAGATGAATTCTTAAGTTTTTTCGAAAACTCGACCCTCGAATTTTTTGTCGATGGAACCCTAGGGGCTGGAGGACATGCAGAAGCCATCTTAAAAGCTCATCCTGAGATTAAAAAGTTTGTTGGATTTGACCAAGATAAATCGGCTTTAAAAATTGCTTCATCTCGATTGGAGCCCTTTAAGGAAAAAGTCATCTTTGTTGAAAAAAATTTCTGTGAAATGAAAGAAGAGTTAAAGCGTCAAAAGATTGAAAAAGTCGATGGCATCTTTTTAGATATAGGTGTCTCCTCCATGCAACTTGATCGCTCCGAACGCGGCTTTAGCTTCTCCAAAGAGGGGCCTTTGGACATGAGGATGGATCAAGAGTGTACGCAAAGCGCTGAAGAAATTGTCAACGAGTGGAGCGAAAAAGAGCTAGGGACTATTTTTAAAGAGTATGGAGATGTCTCTAAATGGCGCATTGCTGCACAAAAAATTGTAGAAGAGCGCAAAAAAAAACGGATCACCACAACCACGGAGCTTGTAGAGCTATTATCTCCCTACCTTAAAATGAGCTCTAAAAAGAAATTACATCCCCTAACCTTAGTTTTTCAAGCACTTCGAATTGCTGTGAATAACGAGCTGGACGTTTTAAAGTATACTTTACCAGTAGCTATTAGCGCTTTAAAGCCCAAAGGAAAACTCGGAGTGATTAGCTTTCACAGTGGAGAAGACCGCATTGTGAAAAATTACTTCAAAGAAATGAGCTCTAAAAATGCACCGACACAGTATCGAGTAACGCTTTTGAATAAAAAACCAATCGAAGCAACCGTTTCAGAATGTAAGAAAAATCCTCGTGCACGTAGCGCGAAAATGCGCTTTGTAGAAAAGGAGGAGGCTCTATGATCAATTGGTGTCGTATTTTTATCTGTATCAGTGTTTTTGGGATAAGTCTCTTTCTTTATCTCGACAAGCTCAATGATCAAAATGCCCTTAAGCTACAAATTCCTCTCATTGAAAAGGAAATTCATGAGCTGTCACAGCAAAATGTAGAACTCGCTTTTCAACTCGAAAATTTCAAAAATCCTCAACATCTTCTTGAACTTGCTCAGCAACCCGAGTATAGTCATCTTAAATTTCCATTTATGGAAGAAGTAATGATCGTCTCTGAGCGAATTGCACAGAGATATGAAAATAAACAAGATGAGGTAGAGGTTGCAGGTCGTGTAGACGGCTTTAAGTGGCCCTTTTATCTCGGCACAAAGTAAATTATCATGATCAAAGAGTCTCATCGGGTTTTATGGGTAGCCTGCTTTGTCTTTGCCTTATTTTCTATTCTCATCGTTCAGTTCTTTCGTGTCCAAATCATCCAGCAGGAAAAATGGCAGCGACATGCCAATTCTCAGCATGAGTTGATTGTTAAAGAGCCTTTTAAAAGAGGCCTTTTTTACTCCAATACCAGCTTGCTCACAACCACTCGCCACCTTAAACAGCCTTTTGTTATGGATATTCCCCAGGTGCATCTTTTTGCCGATCCTTACCAAATCCCAGAGTCGAAGCACCAAGAGGTTGCTGAGCTTATCTTAAATTCAATCAACCAAAAAGACTCTAAAGATTCTATTCTAAAGGAGCTTAGCCATGTAAAAAGCCGCTCTAGGAAGCTTAAAATGTGGTTGTCCCTTGCGGAACAGAAAAAGTTGCAAGCAGCTTGGCTTAGCTATGCTAAAAAGAATAAACTAGTCTCTAACGCTCTATTTTTTGTTTCTGATTACAAAAGATCTTACCCTTTTAAGTCATTACTCGGACAGGTACTGCACACGATTCAGGAGAATAAGGAAGAGGTGACAAGGCAGGGGATTCCAACAGGAGGATTAGAGTATTACTTTAACTCCTACTTAAAGGGTGCTGAAGGGAAAAAAAAGCTTTTGCGCTCTCCTAAGCACCCTCTCGACCAAGGCCAAACCATTCAAGACCCAGTACATGGTGCCGATGTATATTTGACCATTAATCATCACCTACAGGCAATTGCTGAAGAAGAGATCAAAAAAGGGGTGGAAAATTGTAAGGCAGAATCAGGGTGGGCAGTGATGATGGACCCCTACACAGGAGAGGTGCTCGCCTGTGCCCAATACCCGTTTTTTTCTCCCGAAGATTATAAAGACTACTATGCAAATGATGAGGGAGTAGACCAAACGAGGCTCAAGTGCATTTGTGATAGCAACGAGCCAGGCTCTGTTTTTAAAGCTATTACCATGTCGATTTGTTTATTGGCGAATGAAGAGCTTAAAAAACAGGGGAGACCCCCAGTTTTTGATCCCAATGAAAAAGTATCATCTCTTTCTGGAAATTTTCCAGGAAGAAGTCGCCCTTTACAAGATCCAAGGCCTTACCGCTATACGAATATGTATTTAGCAATGCAAAAATCGACAAATATTTATCTTGCGCGAATTGTTGAGCGAGTGATCAAAGAGCTTGGAGTAGACTGGTATCGCAAGCAGCTATGTGAAACATTTAAGCTAGGGCAAAAAACAGGGATTGAATACCCTTTAGAATCTTTTGGTTTTGTTCCGCGGCCAGGGCATACCAATCCCAATGGCAGCTTGGAGTGGTCCGTGCCTACCCCTTACTCCCTAGCAATCGGCTACAACCTTACCGTAAACAGTCTCCAGATGCTGTCTGCTTACAGTGCTTTTGCGAATGGGGGATATCTTGTCAAACCTACCTTTGTACAAAAAATTTCTAAAACTGATGAAGCAGGTCGAGAGCAAATCTTACTAGATAATCGCAGTTTGCAACGCCTTGAAAATTTTCCGCAAATTTTAACTCCCAAGATCAGCGAAGAAATTATGAACTGTTTAAAGTATATAGCCCGTCCTTCAGGTAGTGGGAACCTCGCAGGCGTTTATGGGTACACGGTGGCAGGTAAATCAGGAACTGCTAAAAAAATTCTCAACGGCGCCTATACCAAAGCTACTTATTTCTCGTCGTTTATAGGGGCCGCTCCTGCTAAAAAACCTCGTTTTGTTATGATTGTCTCAATGGATGAGCCTAAACCCTTTCTCAAGCATGGGATTGGGTACATGTATTGGGGGGGCAAGTGTGCTGCTCCCGTATTCCGAGAAATTGCAAGACGTTCATTAAAATATTTAGGGGTTGCTCCTGATAACCCGACCCATTATCCTTTTGGAGATCCACGGCGGGATGTCTCTCAAAATTATTGGGAAAAAGAATCGAAAGAACTTGAAAAGCTGAATGAATTATGGAACTCAAAGCCTTAACAGAAGACCTAAAAGCTGAATTGATTGGAGACGAATCTCTTAAAATATCAGCCCTTTGCTCACACTCTAAAGAAGTCGTTGAAAATAGTCTGTTTATTGTCAAAAAAGGAGCGGTCAGTGATGGCCTTAATTTTATTAAAGAGGCTCTTGATCAAGGGGCCGTTGCCCTTGCTTGTCAGCAGTTTATCCCCTCCTATGCCCATATAACCCAGCTGGTTGCTTCAGATATCAATCAGTTAGAAGCAGAGCTTGCAAGCAGATTCTATCAGGCTCCCTCAAAGCAGATGCAAGTGATAGGCATTACCGGAACCAACGGAAAGACTACAAGCGCCTATCTAATTCGTCAATTATTAGGCGCCAACAACTGTGGATTGATAGGGACCATTGAGTATCTCGTTGGAGAAAATCAGTTCGATGCATGTCTGACAACTCCCGGGATTATTTTAAATCAGCAATTACTAGCATCAATGTATAAGATAGGTCAAAAGCATGCAGTGATGGAAGTTACCTCCATTGCTTTAGATCAAAATCGAGTGCAAAATATTCACTTTGAAGTCGCCCTTTTTACTAATTTGAGCCAAGATCATCTAGACTACCACTCGAGCATGCAGTCCTATATAGACTGCAAAGCAAAGCTGTTTCAAAGCCTCTCCTCCAACCAGGTAGCTATTGTTAATAAAGATGACCCCGTGCATTTAAAATTACTCAAAAATTGCCCCGCAAAAGTTATGACATTTGCAATAGAAAACCCTGCTGATTTTAGAGCAGAAAACATCCAATGTGACGCTACTGAAACTCATTTTGATCTATTGTGGAATGGTCAGCGTTTTTCAGTTCAAACTCCTTTAAGGGGGCGGTATAATGTTTACAATCTTTTAGGAGCGATGGCCTCAGCACTTGCTTTAGGATATTCATTACCACAGTTGATAGAAACGGCTAAGGTGCTTCACTCTCCACAAGGGCGTTTAGAGAGTATTCCCAATCATTTAGGCATCCAGATTTTTGTAGACTTTGCCCATACTGAGGATGCCTTGAAAAATGTTTTGTTAACATTAAAAGATCTGCGCCCTAAGCGTCTGATCACAGTGTTTGGGTGTGGAGGTAATCGAGATGCCTCGAAAAGACCCCAGATGGGGCGAATAGTTTCGATGTTAAGTGATCTTACTTTAATCACTTCTGATAATCCTCGCTTTGAAGATCCTGATAGTATTTGTCAGGAGGTCTTATCTTTGGCCCCTTTTGCAAAGGTGATTGTGGATCGCAGAGAAGCTATCCAAGCAGCACTTTTAGAAGCCGAAAAAGGAGATATTATACTGATTGCCGGCAGAGGGCACGAAAAATATCAAATAATTAAGGGGCAAAAAATTCCTTTTCAAGATGCTAAAGTAGCTAAAGAGCTCGTGAAGCTGATGGAGCAAAAAGTGCTTTTATAAATCCCAGATCCTTAATTAACATCCGGTTTTTAAGTCATAAATGTACCTAATTAAAATTTTACATTGCAAAGCGTGAAAGCTGTTTTTTAGGAAGAGATTTACAGTGAAAAAATTGGAGTTAACACTTATAATGCCGCTAAAAGAATTTAGTTGTTCTCGGCGCGATTTGAACGCGCGACCTATTGCTTAGGAGGCAATTGCTCTATCCTACTGAGCTACGAGAACGCAGGTGATTGGAAATTAAAGTACTAGACAAATGATTTTATCTCAAGTATTTTTAAAACCCACTTAAAATGAAAACTCAAAGGAAAATAATATGGAACCTAGTGCTGATATTGGACTGGTAGGCCTTGCCGTGATGGGGCAAAATTTAGTTTTGAATATGGATGACAACGGTTTTACAGTTGCTGTATTTAACAGAACTCCTGAAAAAGTGCAGTCGTTTTTAAAGAATGAAGCAGCTCAAACCAAAGTGATTGGAGCAGCTTCTATCAAAAAATTATGCGCCAGTTTAAAGCGTCCGCGTAAGGTTATGCTGATGGTCAAAGCGGGCGAAGTGGTGGATAAATTTATCGATCAGATCGTCCCTTTTTTAGAAGAAGGGGACATCATTATCGATGGAGGAAACAGCCACTACCTAGACACCAATAAAAGGTTAGCTTCCCTTAAAGAAAAAGGTATTTTATATGTGGGAGCTGGAATTTCTGGAGGGGAGGAAGGGGCGCGTCATGGCCCTTCTATTATGCCTGGGGGGAGCTTTGAAGCTTGGGAATATGTCGCTCCTATTTTTCAAAGTATTGCAGCAAAAGTAGACAACAAGCCTTGCTGCCAGTGGGTCGGAGATGGTGGATCTGGACACTTTGTGAAAATGGTGCATAACGGTATTGAATACGGCGATATGCAGTTGATTTGTGAAGCTTATCACCTTTTGAGCAAAGCATGTGGCTTAAATGCTGAGCAGCTACGAGATGTCTTTGATAGCTGGAATCAAAAAGAGCTCGACAGCTACCTCATTGAAATCACTCGGGATATTTTTGATTTCAAAGATAAAGATGGCAAGCCTTTACTCGATAAAATTTTAGATGTTGCAGGGCAAAAAGGAACTGGTAAATGGACAGGGGTCAATGCGCTAGAACTTGGTGTTCCTTTGACTTTAATCGTTGAATCTGTGTTTGCTAGATTTTTATCTAGCCAGAAAGCTGAGCGACAAAAAGCATCTCAAATTCTAAGTGGTCCATCTTCAAAATTTGAAGGGGATCCAGAGACTTTTACAAAGGAAGTCTTTTCAGCCCTCTATGCTTCTAAAATTATTAGCTATGCACAAGGGTTTATGCTGCTTAAAGAAGCTGCTAAAGAGTATGAGTGGACATTAGACTATGCACAGATCGCCTTTATGTGGAGAGGTGGTTGCATCATTCGTAGCGCCTTTTTGAGCCAAATTACCAAAGCATATGAAAAGGGAGATCCCTCCAATCTTTTGTACGACTCTTTTTTCAAAGAGGCTATTGACCAATCGCAAGGAGCGTGGAGATCCGTGATCGCTCAAGCTGTTCAGTTAGGAATTCCAACGCCTTGCTTTAGTGCGGCCCTCTCTTTTTACGACGGTCTGCGCTCTGAAAGGCTTCCACAAAATCTTTTACAAGCGCAAAGAGATTACTTTGGTGCACACACCTATGAGCGCATCGATGCTCCCCGTGGTGAATTTTTCCATACGAATTGGACGGGACGTGGGGGAGCTGTTTCTGCAACGCAGTATAACGTGTAATACCTATGGCAAGAGACCCCAAGTACATCCGTAATTTTTCAATCATCGCACATATCGATCATGGCAAATCTACTATTGCTGATCGCTTGTTAGAGGCCACTCAAACAGTGACGCAGCGAGAAATGCAAGAGCAGCTTTTAGATGATATGGAGCTAGAGAGAGAGCGAGGAATTACGATCAAGGCTCACCCGGTGACAATGGCCTACGAGGCAAAAGATGGTCACACCTACCAGATCAACTTCATTGACACCCCAGGTCACGTGGATTTCTCTTATGAAGTTTCTCGCTCACTTGCAGCTTGTGAGGGGGCCTTGCTTGTGGTTGATGCCTCTCAAGGGGTCCAAGCGCAGACACTTGCGAATGTTTTCCTAGCCGTAGAACACAACCTTGAAATTCTGCCTGTCCTCAATAAAGTAGATTTACCTCAAGCAGACCCCGAAGAGGTGAAAAAGCAAATCGAAGAGCTCATTGGACTCGATACTTCAGGAGCTGTAGAATGCTCTGCTAAAACAGGAAAGGGGATCGATACTATTATTGAAAAAATACTTCAAGTGGTACCGCCTCCAACCGTGATTGATGATGGTTTTCTTAGAGCGCTAGTTTTCGATTCTTTCTATGACCCCTATCGTGGAGTGATGGTCTATATTCGATTGCTTAGCGGCACGCTAAAAAAAGGGGTGCCTATTTTAATGATGGCCACCAACAAACGGTTTGAGGTGATTGAAGTGGGGATATTTGCCCCCAACTCCAAAGCAATAGATGAGCTAAATCCTGGTGAGGTGGGATATCTGATTGCAAATATCAAAAAATCAAGTGATATAAAAGTTGGAGACACGATCACCACGCAGAAAAATCCACTCAAAGAACCTTTAAAGGGATTTAAAGAAGTCAAACCTGTGGTTTTTGCCGGAATTTATCCGATTGACACCACCGACTTTGAGGGACTTAGAGAGGCTCTTTCAAAACTGCAGCTTAATGACTCTGCCCTCCACATTGAACAAGAGAGTAGCCAAGCTCTTGGATTTGGATTTCGTTGTGGGTTTTTAGGCCTTTTGCACCTAGAGATTATCTCAGAGCGTATCTTAAGAGAATTTGATATTGATATTATCATAACAGCTCCCTCAGTCGTTTATCAAATAACTCTAAAAAGCGGGAAAAAACTTAATTTAGATAACCCTTCTTTCTACCCTGATCCCACCCATATTGAGCAAATTGAGGAACCTTGGGTGGAATGTCATATTATGACGCCCGCCGATTATTTAGGGGCCATTATGAATTTGGGGAGTGAAAAACGTGGAGATCTTGTCAAAACTGAGACCGTAGGGCAGTCCCGTCTTTTTCTAACCTACCACTTTCCTCTCAATGAAGTGGTAACTGATTTCAATGACAAGCTCAAATCAGCAACCAAAGGATATGCATCTTTTGATTATGAATTTTATGACTACAAAAAAAGTGATGTCATCAAATTGGAAATTAAAGTTAATGGAGAGCCTGTCGACGCCTTTTCTTGTTTGGTTCACCGCTCAAAAGCGGATGCCAAAGGAAGGGCTATTTGTGCCAAACTCAAAGAAGTTATTCCCAAACAGATGTTCAAAGTGCCTATTCAAGCGGCGATTGGTGGTAAAATTATCGCTCGTGAGACGATCTCCGCACTTGCTAAAAATGTCACCGCCAAATGTTACGGGGGAGATATTAGCCGTAAGCGTAAACTGTGGGAAAAACAGAAAAAAGGTAAAAAGCGCATGAAGGAAATTGGTAAAGTCAATATTCCTCAAAGTGCTTTTATGGCTGTTTTAAAGACCTAATTTTTGGGTGTTCGAGACTCTTTGTTAAAAATGGGCTTGGAGCTGTTGACTTAGACTACAACTCATGGTTTTACGTGACTGGCAATGAGTTTATTTTTTAGCCCGGTGTTAGGTAGCTGTTATCACAGTAAAGGCGTATAGGCTTTTTGAAAAATTCAGCACTAAGGGGCATGATAGACCATTCATCAAGGGTCACTTGATAATAGCCAAGACAATTGGTAAATGGACTATAGGCCATGGCAATTTTAATATTTGCTTTGTTATGTGCCACATCTTCCCAATTTAAATCTCCAATAATTACATAGTTAGTAGTTGAAAATGGCGAAAGTTGAAAAAGCGCTTTTTCAACCTTATACTGTACTTTTTTTGAAATTTCACCTTCAAAACAGTAAGCTGCTTCCAAAAATCTTTTAGTAAATGAAGCGACAGTTTCAGTCTCTTCGTTCAAAAATAAACTTCTAAAAGTTTGATCGCGAGTATATCTCTCAATCACTTTTTTCTTAATCCTGGGAGGGATTTTTTTATTTGCCATATCTTCACTCCCTTTTTTTAATTTTGTTTCTAACTTGTCAAAAGATGGGTAAGAAAGCAGGTGGATGGGTTCTAAGCTAATAGAATGATGGAATAGCGCAAGTCCCGTTTTAGTGGTGGGATAGCACCTAATATAATCTTGGTATGGTTTAGATAAAAGATGGACTTGTCGATAAAGAAAATTTAGCACACATTCTGGACTTAAGGCTGGGCACTGTACTAAGACTTCTGTGGGGTTATGAATACTTTTTGATCCAGATGTTTTAATCAAAAGACTTTTCGAAGTTATTTTTTGGAAGTCTAAAGCTCTTGTCACCTCCTGGAGGATTTTTGCACGCGCCTCTTCGCTCCTTGTGGGACTTGGAATGAGCTCTGTAATAATATGGGCAAGGTCTGCAACGCTTGTTATATTTTTACCTGTTTTAGAATCGTTTAGAGTCCAATAGCTCCCTTTAAATCCTGTTTGTAGTGTCGTTAAAACTCTTTGTTGAAATTTTTTATAGATTTTTTTTAAGGAGCGGGCATGGTTGTAGCAGATCAGATCAATAGGTCCAAACCTAGCAAAAAGTCGCTGGATAAAGTCGTGTTTTGTGATTTCACCCCCTGATCCATGTCTTGAATGAATGATTACCTGGGTGTGAATATCAATAAGAGGGTGTAGGTGCCTAAGATAACCAAAGCTTTTTTCAGAACGTAAGAGTGTTTTTTTGTAGTCTTTGATTATTTTAAGTAGGCCAATAGGTGAGGAGTGCTGTTGGATAATATAACTAGATACAAAGCACGACCCAATAGGGGGCTGTCTAGGGTTTATTAAAATAGCACTCAGTAACATTTGGGCAGGACTGTGTAATCCACATTTCTTTAATAGATAGTTGCCAAGATTACCCACAGGAACTTCTTTAAGGTCTTTCTGAAAGTGCTGGATTGCCCTCAATACCATTCTCCAGTGCTTTATCTGGTCGATAGTCCCTTCAAGGGGCTGGTGGTATAGAGATGCTGCAGCCTCAAAATCAACTTGGTTATTTTCCTTAAGGAGCCTTTTTGCCATTTCTAAACTCAACTGATATGAAGAGCTAGTTGTGGGTAGTTTAAGAGGTGGTTTTTTGATAGGTTCGATCGAAAGAGGATATTGGTTGCTATCTTGGATTGGTTTTTTACTTCGAATGAGACTTTCAGCAAGGCGTACATTAGTTTTTACTAGTAAGAGAGCTTGCTGAAGTACTGTTTGAGAGCATTTATCAAGCATCCAGTCGGGGATCTTCTCATAGAGTAGTAAAGGAAATGCCTCGGGAAGTGCTTTAATGCAATTTAAAGCCTCAAATCCCAAGCTATCTTCAAGCGGGGTTAGCCACTTTTTTAAGTCATCTCCATAGTATAGAAAGTTGTCAATATCAACCTCAGCTTCCAGTTTTTTATTAGCAGCAGCGACCAGTGTCTTTTCATCGCGCACATCACAGCTTTTAGGGTCTAGCCCAAGTTTTAAAAAAGGGTGGGCTTGCACTATAGAAAAAAAAGGATGATTTAATTGATCTACTAAATTTGAGTTCACCATTTTTACAAAGGGATACTTTAAAACCCAAGAGGTCACTTTAGCTATGGATTTTTTTGCAAGACAAGCCAACTTTAACCACGCACCGACTTCCCTGTCTTTGATGACGCGGTTTTCCAGAGAGACAACGACTTGTTGGAGAGCTTTTTTTTGTGAATCAATTGAAAAGGGAAACTGGGCATACTCTTTATGTTTGGAAAGAAAAAATAGAACAGTTTCTGGGGAATGTCCTATGAATGGAAGTAGTAGAGTAAAGATTTCATCACTTCTAAGTAAATCTCTGGTGGTCTGATCATAGTTAAAAATAGCAAAAAGCTTTTCAGGGTCTTGGGTTTTTGTGGTGAAATATTCAAGTTCAGATATTTCTCTTTGACTAAGGTCGCAGTCGGAGTCACCGTTTGTAGTTGTTTTTCTTAACTTAATAAGGGCGGAGATCACCTTAGAGTGATCTAAGAAATTAATAATAGCAGGGATTGGACCTTGAATTTGTTGTTGAATTACATAGCGGCAGATCGGGATGTCATACTGCAATTTTTCTATGAACACACAAACTTGATCAAGAGGAAATGCATCGATTCCTGGGATATGATTTAAATGGTTGATCACAAAAGCTGCCAATTTTGGTTTGTTGAGAAGCTGGTTTAAGCGACTTTCTTCTGTTACTTTTAGCAAAGATCCCATGTTGCATGAGAGAGTAATTTGTTTGCAGATATGCTCAAGAGAGAGATCTAGTAATGGAGCTTGAGTTGGGTGCTGTTTAAAATATTCTATTTGGTATTCATTAAGTTTTAAGAGTTTCTTGACTCTGTTTTCAAGAACTTTAATTTCTAAACCTGAAGTAGTTTTTGACATTTCAAAGAGGAGTTTTGCCTCAAAGGAGATGGCAAAATCAGCAAGCGTAATAATCCCTTTTTGCTCCAGAGAAAGTAGCCGAGGCTCTTGTTGTAGGCAGTCGTATAGAATTTGCCCTTTTCTTTCAGTTAGGTAGAGGCAGGCTTGAAAAAAACGGTTTGAATGCTCAAATAATAAAAAGTCTTCAAAACAAAGATATTCCCGATTACAACATTTTTCAATAATGCCGATTAAGTGAAAATTTTGGAATAAATAGGATCTAAAGGGCCCTCTTAAATGCTCCAAATCAGAGGGAATGTGAAGATCGAAATCTACCTCGAAGGCAATGGACTCAATGTCGGGGGCCAAATGATTCGTTGTCGAATCTTCTTCAACGCGATCTTCTTGAAAAATATTTTGTGTCAGAATTTCATGAATTTCTAAGGCGGTTCTATCTTTCACTAACTGTTTAGCTAATTCACAAGAACGTTCTGCTACATACACTAAAGCTGTTTTTGACGTATTATCCAAGTTGCGAATAACTTCATCTGGAAATGAGTTCAGCGTGTGGATCACCCGGTCCTTACCCTCCTCCATAAGCTGTTTAATTTTACCCCAGTCATAGCTGTGATGAAAAAATAATTCTGCAACATCTTTGACAGAAGAATCTCCCTGCTGCTGTCTGGCAATATCTAAAACCTTGTCTCTCAATAAGGTATCAGAAATCGGCAGATTCCATGAATCTGATAATAATCGAAATTGTTCGCTAGAAATATGATTTGTTTTGATAGTGGCTTGTAGACATTCTTCAAAAATCTTGGAACGTTGTTGTTCTGAGTGTTGCTTATGTTCTAACTGGTAGAACGGGTCATTTGGGTCGTGATCATTGATTTTGTTCATCTGTTTAAGGTGAAGCTTTTTGTATTAATAATCCAATTACATGGTTAGGATTTATCTGCAAAGAAAATAGTGTGTACTTAATGAAGGGAGGCTCCTTAATCAGTAAGTTGTAAATAGGGTTAGTTTTTATAAATATTGATGTGCATATTCTATCCCTAAATCATTGAAGTAAAGGGTGCCCAAGGGTCCGAAACTATTTGCTCTTTCGTAATAACAACTACTTTTAAGTTTTAATAAACTCTTTAGATAGAAATTCTTTTTAGAGTTTTTCTGTGCGGGTAGCCCAGAAAAGAAGCAGGTAGCTTATCGAAAGATTCTTGGATTGTAAAAGTCTGAGCAATCTGCGTTTTCAGCAGGTTTATGAGGGTAAGAGGATCCGGGTAGAACTGTTTAAGAGGGGTGATGAAATCCTCGTGAGAGCGATCTTTGCGATACTGAGGGATTTTTTTAGGTTGCTTGAGTAGATTGATTTTCTCAACATGATAGTCCCATAAAAAAGAGGTGTGTAAAAGCCAGCGATCTTTACGGATGTAAAGCGCGTTGCCGCCCACTTTTTTATGCCCAACCACATAGTCATTTTCACGAAGCTTAAAATCTTTAAGTCCAAAAGCAGGTTGATAGATAGACTCACCCCATTTTAAAATAGCCTCTGGAAAAGGGAGGATTGGAAAAGCATTTTTGTGGCAGATAAAAGTCACAAATAAAGTGTTAGGATCCACATAAACTGTGCCACCTCCACTAAATCTTTTGATGACTTCCACGGAGTGGTTTTGAATTTGATCTAAATGGATCATTTCCTCTGGTTTTGAGGAAATGCCCAAGACAATAGCGTCGTTAGAGCCTTGGTTTATGATGCAAAAGTTCTCATCATGTGCTCGAAGAAGAGCCTCTTCAAGCTCTAGCTGGCGATAAATCGGACAGCCATTTAAATGAATGAGTTGAGTTGTTGGTTTTGCCATTACTTTTTGGGTGTGATTGCAACCATTAATATAGAAATATCAGCAGGGGAGACGCCCGCGATCCTCGAAGCTTGCCCCAAGTTTTGAGGCCGATACTTCTCAAGCTTTTCAACAGCTTCATTGCGCAGGCCCATTGTTTTAGAAAAAACAAAGCCCTTGGGTAAGAAAATATTCTCTAAGTGGTTAAACTTAGAAATTTCAGTTTGTTGACGTTTGATATATCCCTCGTATTTAGTGTTTAGCTCAATTTGCTCTTCAATTTCTTGAGTGTAGCTATTGATATCTTCAGGATACTTTTCTTTAAGGTGCGCATAGCTAACCTCAGGTCTTGCAAGCAGCTTTTTTAAAGAGGTTCCTTTGTCAGCTGTGTTTTTAAAGGTGGTCGAAAGGCGCTGGGTCTCATTTTCAAGAACCTTTTTTTTGTATTCGAGTCGCTGCATCTGCTCATCGTTAATCAGGCCATACTGGTAGCCATAGGAGCGCAAACGCAAATCTGCATTATCTTGGCGAAGCAGTAGGCGGTACTCTGCTCTAGAGGTGAACATCCTATAAGGCTCTTCTAAATCTTGACGAATCAGATCATCAATCATAACACCGATGTAAGCTTCAGAGCGCTTAAGAATAAAGGGAGGTTTATTTTGGATAGCCAAAACAGCATTGATCGCTGCCATCATCCCCTGAGCCGCAGCTTCTTCATAACCCGTAGTTCCATTGACTTGACCTGCTAAGTAAAGTCCTTGAATTTTTTTGCTTTGAAGAGTGGAGTCTATTTGACCAGAAGTTGCATAGTCATACTCAATAGCGTAGGCCGGGCGCATCATTAAAGCTTTTTCAAGACCTGGAATACTGTGGAGCATTTCAAGCTGAACATCAACTGGCAGGGAAGTAGAAATGCCGTTTGCATACACCTCTTGGGTATCTAGGCCTTCGGGCTCTAAGAAAATCTGATGACGATCTTTGTCATTAAACCGAACGACCTTATCTTCAATCGACGGACAGTATCTAGGACCCACCCCTTCAATTTTACCACTGTATAAAGGTGACTTCATCAGGTTTTTTTCAACAATTTTTTTAGTTTCTAAGGAAGTGTAGGTGATGTAGCAGCTAACTTGAGGAAGACGCTTTTTTTCTATTGGGTCAAAAGAAAAAGAGATGTTTTCTTCTCCTTTTTGCTCTTCAAGGTGTGTTAGATCAATGCTTTTCATATGAATACGGGCAGGAGTGCCTGTCTTCAAACGTTTGAGGTGAAAGCCTAGATCCAAAAGGTTTTGAGAAAGACCAAGTGATGCTTGATCGCCCGCTCGTCCCCCTTTTACTTTGACGTCTCCAAAATGCATTAAGCCACGCATAAAAGTACCGGCTGAGAGGATAACACTTTTCGCTCGGTAGCAAATGCCTTCTTTTGTAATGACCCCTTGGATTCGGTCATTTTCTATAAATAACTTTTCAGTGGTTCCTTGAATTATATCGAGATTAGGAGTCTCTTCCAAGGTCTTTTTCATGGTAAACTGGTAGGCGACTTTATCAGCTTGTGCCCTGGGGGCCCATACAGCGGGGCCCTTCGTCGCATTGAGCATGCGAAACTGAATGCCTGTTTGATCCGTGACTTTACCCATCAGACCGCCTAAAGCGTCGATCTCTCGTACTATATGCCCTTTTCCAATCCCACCAATGGCAGGATTGCAACTCATTTTGGCAATAGTGTCCAAATTCATCGTCAAGAGAAGGGTGGATGCGCCCATTTTAGCTGCTGCATGAGCAGCCTCACAGCCTGCATGACCCCCTCCAATCACAATGACATCATAGTGTTTGGGGTATTGCCACATAAATCTTACGAGATTAAATTATTTTTTCTTATGACGATCTCTACGACGACGTTTTTTACGCTTATGCTTAGAGATCTTTTTTCTGCGCTTTTTAAGAACGGATGACATCTAGGGGATTTACTCCAATAATCAGGTAGTTTTTGATACTAAATTAAAAATAACAACGCAATTTTAGGAGATAGAGTTGATAAAAGTAAAGAAGAACTTATTTGTGCCTCCAAACAGGTTAAAATAAGAATTGAGTAGGGATTTTCTAAGAGGTGGTTCAAAAAATAAATATGTCACTTTTCAGACTCTAGGGTTTTATAAGATCTTAATAATTATTGAATAAACTAGAACTTTAGTAAGTATTTAAATAAAAAAGTTAACGGTTTAATCTCCATTATGGAATGTATTTCTTCCTTTAATTGTCCAAGCTCAGCACTTCAATGTAGTGATGGTAGTGTCATGTTTTGTGTCGGAAAAAGTCTAGAGCATTTGATTCAGCCCTTATTTGAATGTCCAGTAACTGAGCAAACAATGCTAGGTATCATAGAGATGGTCCGAGTGGTAGCAAGCTCTTACTTTGGGCAATCTATTAATACCTCTCCTTTATTATATCTCAAAGAGACAGACACCCCTTACCAAAAAACAAGGTCTGGAAATTTAAAGATAATTCCCGCTATCACCGACCTCACTAAAGATGTCTTGTTTGCTCCAAATAAACGATATGCCGAATTTCCTATACACTCTCTTTCTTTATACGATAAGGGAGAGGACACCGAATTAGATCATATTATTCTTAGATCTAAAAATATTAATCTATTGGAGATCTTTGCTAGGCATGTGGGGGATCAACTGCTATCAATCACAAACACTTCTGAACAAGATGGCTTTTTATTAAATGTGACAAGACCCTCATCGGAAGAGTTTGTATATAATTTTGCAGTTGGAACTTTGGCTATAGATAAGCAGTGTATTCCTATTTGGAAGTCCCTTGGTTATGGAAAAAGGGGGTGGGAAATTCGAAAGGAGAAAGCGAGGGCAGCACCGCGACCTCTAGCTTCAGGAATTTTAGACTTTATGGATATAGGGTGTGCCTTGATTGAAGCTTTTCACCCTTTAGGCAAGCCCGTCTCAATGGCATGTAGATTTTTAAGTATAGGAAACTTCGTCCGCAGAATAATTTGAGAACTTAACCACTTCTTTTAAGAAAGTCAAATTCACATTTCCAATGGCGCCATGTCTGTTTTTTGCAATGATAAGCTCTGCCATTCCCGGTTTGTCCATTGGGTCGTAGTAGTCTCTACGAAGCATAAAAATAACGACATCTGCATCTTGCTCAATACTCCCACTTTCACGAAGGTCACTCATCATAGGGCGGTGGCCTGTACGCTCCTCAACCCTTCTTGATAGTTGTGAAAGGCAGATAATAGGGATATCCAGTTCTCTTGCTAAGTTTTTTAAAAGACGAGAAATTTCTGAAATTTCACTTTGGCGGCTCTCCATATTTCTAGAAGTATTGGATCCCGAAAGTAGTTGTAAGTAGTCCACCACCAGAAGGTCGATGTTATAGGCTTCTTTCATGCGGCGAGCTCGTGCTCTAAGGTCAGTAATTTTTATCCCTGGCTGATCATCGATGACAATATTATGCTTTTGAAATTCACTGACTGCTGAGACCACACTTTGGTATTCATGACCGCTTAAAGAGCCAGTTGTGATTTTTTCGGACTCAACTTCTGCATGCGCGCAGATCAATCGATGCAGCAGCTGTTCTGCCGCCATCTCCAAGGAGAAAATTCCTACAGCTCGATTCTGGTGGATGGCTACATTAGAAGCGATGTTCATAGCTAAGAGAGTTTTTCCCATTGCTGGGCGAGCTGCTAAAATAATCAGGTTAGATTTTCCTAGCCCGTTGATGGTGCGGTCTAGATCTATAAATTGAGTTGGCAGCCCTGTAATTCCCGGGTCGCCTTCTGGACGGTTTTGATACTCTTCCTGCTTTTTTTCAAGCTCTTTTAAAAAAGGCATTGAAGAGTCGGATTTGGCCCCCGAAAGAATCTCAGAAACTGTTACCCCTACAGAAGCTCTATTAGATTGACTGATTTTAAAAAGCTTTTGCTGGGCTTCGTCTAGAGAGGAATAGACATCTTCAGGTTCATTAAAGGCATCTTGTTCAATCTCTTGTGCCGTTCTCGCCATCCGTCTTAAAATGGCTTTTTCATGAACTAAATTAGCATAGTGTTCGATGTGTGCAGAAGTTCCTGCATACTGTGCAAGCGTTGTTAAGTAACTGACACCTCCTACTGCATTGAGTTTATCGCGTCGCTTTAATTCTTCAGCAACTAAGTGTACGTCAGCTGGCTTGTCACTCTTAAAAAGAAATTCCATTGATGCAAAAATGAGGCGGTGTTCATTAAAGTAGAAGTCAGTGTCATCTAAGATATCAACTGCTGAATTTAAGCTATTGATATTTGTGAGCATACAACCCAAAACCATCATCTCAGCTTCTTTGGAGTTGGGGGGGATTTTTATGGATTTATTTGAAGTCATCTTGGATAGAGGCGGCTGCGGTTGTTTATAAAAAACGAAAAATAGCACACTCGATGTGATTAGTCAAAAAACAAATGACAAATAGCAAAAGAATGTGCATGATCAACGTATGAAATTTTTTTTAACCCTGCTGACTTTCTTTCTAATTGCTCCTTTGTATAGCCTAGAAAAACATCAGATTTCTGGAGGCACTGCTTATGCAGAGAATGTCTACACTAAAATTGTCCTTCGTCAACCACCTTTTGCTAACGTTAATCTTAGACCTAAAGTAAAAACAAAATCTTTTGAGGGCTCGCCTTATTATCAAGTGCGCTATCTCTATCAGAAAAATGACTGGTTTAAAATTGGAGCTGAACTGATTCATCACAAAATATATGTGGTGGGCAATGTACCAAGTTATGTTCAAGAATTTACCATAACTAACGGCTTTAATTTGCTTTTCTGTGACCAGTTTTTTTTATTGTGCTCCAATAAAGTGTCCTCTCTTTCCTTAATCCTAGGTGAGGGAATTGTCATTGCCCACCCCGAATCTCGGATACGTAACAACCCATTTAGTGAGCATGGAGGCTTTCCCTGGCTAGATACAGACGGATATTTTGTCTCCGGACTGAGTCTCTTAACAGGGGTTAATTACTCCCTGCAACTAGCGCGTTGGTTCGGGATTTTTTTTGATAGTAAGGCAACCTTTAGCTACGCATCAGTTCCCGTTTACCAGGGGTTTGCTGACGTATCAAACATTGCTTTTCACTTTGGAGGGGGGATTTTCCTCTCTTTTTAATAATCTTTTTCTTTTATCCTGATTCTGGAGACTTAGAGCTTGTAAAAAAGCAAGTCCTCTGTTTATTCTATGTCTCTTAAATTTTATGGAAAGATGGCTGAGTGGCCGAAGGCACGTCCCTGCTAAGGACGCGTACTCGTAAGGGTACCGAGGGTTCGAATCCCTCTCTTTCCGAATTTCTTACCCAATTGAGGGTTCTATGAAAGATCCTATTCATATCACTTCGCAAGATCAATTTTCAGAGTATAAAATTGAAAAGAGCCTTGGAATTGTCTGTGGGAATACGGTCAGGTGCCGTAATTTTGTCATGGAATTTGTCGGGAATCTGCGTGCTATTTTTGGAGGAGAGGTTCCTCAGTTTACAAAAGTACTTGCAGAAGCTCGTGAGCAGGCCAAGGGACGAATGATTGAGCAAGCTCAAAAATTAGGGGCTGATGCGATTGTTTGTGTGCGTTTTTCAATCACTAATGTCATGCTTAAAAGCTCTGAAATCTTAGTGGTTGGAACCGCTGTGAAGCTTCAAAGCTAGACTAGCGGCACTTTGATTCTCCTGGGACACATCTTATCTGTTCATAGATAGACAATTATAAAGTTTTTTTGTACTTGGTCAAAACAAGATCCCTTTGCTTAGAGTGATCAACCATTTCTGGCACCGTAGTGCGGCTACCAAGCCATTTATCGCAATATTGATGCTGGGGGTCAAATTTATCTTGCTGCAGTTTGGGATTAAAAACTCGAAAATAAGGCGCGGCATCAAAACCAGAGCCAAATACCCACTGCCAAGAAAAAGCATTCACTGCATAATCAGCATCAACTAAACAGTCCCAGAAATATTGCTCACCTTGGCGCCAGTTAATCATCAGATCTTTAATTAGAAAAGAAGCAGTGATCATGCGTACTCTATTATGCATAGTGCCGCGGGCATAGATCTCTTTCATACCGGCATCAACGATATCAAACCCAGTCTCTCCTTTTTTCCATTTATCAAAATGCTCATCACTATCCTCCCATTCAAAGCGAGAATACTCTTCACGAATTTCTCGGTTGGCAATATCGGGGTAGAAATACAAAATATGGTAAGCAAACTCACGCCAGCAAATCTCAGAAACAAATTTTTCATGATTTTTATAATTAGTAGCAGCATGGTAAACTTGTCTGGGTGAAATCATACCAAAACGAAAATATGGTGACAGATTGGAGGTCGCGTCTTTATCAGTCATATTACGATCATTACCATAGCATTCTAATTTAGAACTTAAAAAACGCTGAATTTTTTGATGAAGGTTTTGGTAATCAAATTGCCAATATCTAATCAGTTGATGAGCCCAGTCTCCCTCATTTTTTGGGAGTAAATTAAGGCAGTCTATTTTTAGAGATCTAGCATTTTTAGATTTTTTAGCTTTTGTAGCAGGCAATGAGTTACCAATCAGAGGAGTGTTTTTCATGCACAGTTTAAAAAAGGGGGTAAACACCTTAAAATGCTCACCACTACCGGTTTTAATCTGCCAAGGTTCAAAAAGCAACTTGCCCTTAAAAGATTTAACATCTAGTGCTTGGAAATGGGTCTTAATTTTTGCTTCTAACTTGAGTTGATTAGCAGTGTAGGAACGATTAAAGTAAAGAGCGTCCACTTGATTTTCTTTGATAAAGCTTTCTAGTACTTGGTAGGTGTCACCCTTAGCTAAAATAAGGTTAAGCTCACAGGATTTATCTAGCTCTTGTGTAAAAGATTTAAGAACATGATGTAAAAAAACTTTTGCAGCGGATCCTAATTTGCGCCCATATAAATTTTCATCAAAAATAAATAAAGGAAGTACTTGCTCATAGTCATTGCATGCATTCCACAGTGCAGGGTGGTCTTGAACTCGAAAATCGTCATTAAATAAAACTATAGCGGCTTCATTTTTTTTCATATTTGCTCATGTAATGAGTTTAATTATTATTTTTATAAAATTAATTTTTAAGAATTTTTTTGGTTTATAAATAGAAGTTAGTGTGGTGTTTGTTTTGAATAAAAACCGGATAGAAATATTATGAATTCAAAATTACTTATTTGCAATAATTAATTTTTGAGAAATGTTTGCCAACAGCGCTTGGAGTTACAAAATTGTATGTAGATTGCTGATCTGTTTTCCAGTCAGAGCATTCCAATAGGTGGTTAATATAGATCCATCTGGATTTTGAACATCAATTTTATAGATAGGAAGGAAGATTTCTGTGGCCTTGCGGATTGAAAAATCAGCTCCAAAAGCATAGTAGGCAATCTTTTCAATTTGTCGAGGGCTATACCTTTTTGCGCGCTGTTTAACATCTTTAATAGACTGGGTAACTAAGTGATGCTCTAAGGTAGTTTGGGGGGGGACGGCGATTTTAGGTTTATGTAGGTGTAGTCTAAAGCCGTTTCCGGTCTGAACAATCATTTTCTTCTTAATGCAGCTTTCGAGCCATTTATTTAAAATTTCAGTCTCAACATGGATGCCATTGGCGAGGTCTTTTCGAGACAGTTGACCTCCGTGAGCTGCCAGGTGATTAATCACTCTAAAGTCATTTTGGTCCAGGTGGGCATTAATACAGTCTTCAAAACCATGCGTTTTCTCCCAGCTGCCGGTTGACGTCACAAACTCACCGCTTTCTAAGTCCCAAAGAATCACTCCCTCTGCAGTTGTGTTATTCTTTTTACTGTATTTCACTTCCATCAACATATACGGATAAAAGTGTAGATCCGGAGTTAGGTATTTATGGAATTCATCTTTTAGAAGCTTATCTTGATTTTCCTGCATTATAGCCTTGGCGCTATAGCGAATCTCAAGAGTGTGAAAGCTGCTGCTGTCAAAATACTTTGAGACGAGTTCATGCACAGAATCAGTATTCTGTGTGTAGTAGTAATAACCACCACCACCAATAGCAAGAAATAAAACAAAGATGATTAACTTTCGGAGCATAATAATTAACTGTTTTATTTCTTAATATAACAGTTATGATTTCATGGAAAGTAAAAATTCTGCGTTACTACTAGTTTTCTTTAATCTGCTTATTAAAAGATTCATGGCATCGACCGGAGTTAAATCGGCGGTGTTCCTTCTAAGCATATAGACCTTTTCAAGCTCATGAGGATGATAGAGAAGCTCTTCTTTTCGAGTTCCACTCTTAACAATATCAATTGCTGGGTATATGCGACGGTTAGAGAGGCGAGGGTCTAGGACTAGTTCCATGTTACCAGTTCCTTTAAACTCTTCAAAGATAACCTCATCCATACGGGACCCCGTGTCGATCAGAGCGGTGGCTATGATTGTTAAGGAGCCTCCATGCTCAATGTTACGAGCAGCTCCAAAGAAGCGTTTGGGCTTATGCAAGGCGTTCGCATCTACCCCACCTGTTAAGATTTTGCCAGAATGCGGCTCTACAGTATTATAAGCACGGGCAAGTCGAGTAATGGAGTCGAGTAAGATAACGACATCATTTCCGTACTCTACTAAGCGGCGGGCTTTTTCAATGACCATCTCAGCAACTTGTACATGACGCTCGGGCGGCTCATCAAAGGTAGAGGCTACGACCTCCCCTGATTTGACATGCCTAACCATGTCGGTAACCTCTTCAGGCCGCTCTCCCACTAAAAGAACCATAATTTTAACCTCTGGAGAATTCGAGGCAATCGAATTAATGATTTTTTCCATGATGATGGTTTTTCCGGTTCTTGGAGGAGCGACAATCAGTGCACGCTGACCCTTTCCAATAGGGGCGGCTAAGTCCAAAACACGAGTGGTGATGTTTTCCTTAGAAGTCTCCATAACAAAGCGTTCGTCCGGATAGAGAGGAGTTAGATTTTCAAAGGAAACGCGTTCTTTGGCCCTTTCTGGGGGATGGTCATTAATTCTTTCTACTTTTAAAAGGGCAAAATATTTCTCTTTGTCTTTGGGAGCTCTGATAGATCCATTGATACTATCGCCTTTTTTGAGTTCGAAGCGACGGATTTGTGGAGGAGAGACATAAATATCCTCAGCAGAGGGTAGATAATTGTAGGCTGGGGACCTTAAAAAACCATATCCGTCTGGAAGAACTTCTAAGACGCCTTCTCCTTGAAGCACCTCATTGAGTTTTCCTGACTTATATTTGACAATCTCAAAGACCACCTGAGATTTACTCATGTTCCCTAAATTTTTAATTCCAAAATTTTTAGCGTATTTATTGAGCTCTGCAATATTCATTCTCTGAAGCTCAGAAACTTTGGTAACTTGCGGTTCAATCTTCTCGAAAGGAGGTTCCTTATCCTCGTTTGAATGGAGGGCAGCTTCGTGGATAGGAGGAGTTTTAGCGGCAATATTTTGAGCAAGCGGAGGGG
>CAYGLF010000013.1:0-36371 GCA_964350945.1 uncultured bacterium | reverse complement strand
CCGCCAGTAGTGACATCGCTGATGACGACACTAGAAGTGGCATCTGTGGCCTGATTCAAAGCAAAAGTGGCTCCACTAGCAACGGCAACACCATTAGCAACCGGAATAGTCGTAAGGGTTCCTGTTAAGGTTCCTGTAGAGACTGTCGTTAATCCTGTGTAGGTATTGGCTCCTGTTAAAGTTAGGTTTCCTGCCCCTGTTTTGGTAAGTATCCCCCCTGTTCCTGTGATTGCTCCAGTGTAGGTAACATCTGTGGGTTGGTTCAATATAAGAGTAGATCCATTTGCAAGTGCTGTATCTCCTGAAGTTGCCACTACAGTTGTGGTTAAGTCTCCAGCTGAAACTGTTGTTAATCCTGTGTAGGTATTGGTTCCTGACAAGGTTAAAGGTCCTGTTCCAAGCTTGGTAAGCGCTCCGTCTCCAGTAATGTTCCCGGTGTAGGTTACGGTGGCGGCGGCTGGATCCAATACTAAGGTGGCTCCAGTAGCGATGGAGATATTATTTGTAAGTGGAATATTGGTTGTAGGCACTGTTAAGGTTCCTGCAGAGACAGTCGTTAATCCTGTGTAGGTATTAGCACCTGTTAAAGTCAAATTTCCAGCACCTAGTTTGGTAAACTGCCCATCAGTAGTAACATCGCTGATGACGACACTAGAACTGGCATCTGTGGCCTGATTCAAAGCAAAAGTGGCTCCACTGGCAACGGCAACACCGTTAGCAACCGGAACACTTGTAAGAGTTCCTGTTAAGGTTCCACCTGAAATTGTGGTGGCGCTTCCATAGGTATTGGTTCCTGTTAGAGTTAGGTTCCCTGCTCCCGTTTTGATAAATGTTCCACTGGCTCCACTGATCACTCCAGCGTAGGAGGCATCTGCGGTTTGATTGATGGTAAGTGTTAGTCCATCTCCAATTACAATATTTCCTGAAGTTGCTGTCACATTTGTAATCAGGTTTCCAGTGGTCATAGTGGTAGTTCCTGAATAGCTATTAGTGCCTGATAACGTCAGAGTTCCAGCTCCAGTTTTGGTAAGAGCTCCAGCTCCGCTAATGTCTCCAGTATAAGCTCCAGCTGTATCCTGTTCAAAGATCATCGTCGATCCATTTAAAATAGAGATCCCTCCAGCAGATGGAATTGAAGTAGTATTTCCTGTCAGAGTTCCTTGATAAACCGTGGTTAGTCCTGTGTAGGTATTGGTTCCTGTAAGCTTTGGAGTATAGGGGCCGGCGATACTAGTCACGCCTCCATCCCCTTGAATATTGTGGATGAACTCGGCCTCTAATTGTATATGGGTTCCTGCATCTAATTGAACAGTGTCAATCCCGCCAGTGACTTTGTTGTCAAATCGAATACGATAGACACCGTTATTGCTGACGGTGATTTGGTTGAAATCGTAGACATCTGCAGAATCTCCACCCATTGCAAACATTCCAGGACCGTTGATTGTCAGATCACCTCCGGTTACCGATGGATTATAAGCAAAGCCAAATAACCCTCCTGCAGCTACATTGATGGTTGTTGGGTCTGCTAGCGTAACATTACTGTAGCGTACATAGCCTTCATTTGATTCAACAGTTCCCGTGAGATAGATAGGCCCATGCATATTGAGCTCTGTCTCGCTTGGATGGGCATCAATAAAGGCTCCATTTGCTATATTAAGTCTTCCCAGAGCGACATTTACATCTAGCTGGGCGACACCACTTATACTAAAATCGGTAAAAGTAGCGACGTCAGTTGTGCTGTTTGGAATTCCGCCTGTCCAGTTGGCAGCATTATTCCAGTCTCCGCGCTGGACATTTTTCCAAGTACCGTCTGCACAAAATAGGCTTTGGCAGGTGAATAGGAAAATAAGGGTGAAAATTTTCAATTTATTTGAGGTCATAAAAAAACTCGTTGGGTTATTTTTCTAAAAATTTTTTTTACAGATAACATGTTTGAGGGTGATTCGTCAATCTTTCCTTTTGAGGAGCTTTGAAGCAACTCTTGATTGATGAAAAGTAACAAAAGCAGTACTTTTAAAAAAAAAAATGATTACACGGAGTGCATCATGGCATTAGAAAAAGATCTTATAAGTCGTTTTGAAAGACTAAAGGCGTGGCTTAAAGAGCATCAGGCATCGGGTTGTCTCATTCAAGACCCTGTCAATTTGCTCTATTACACAGGGCTTAATATCTCCACGGGGATCTTGTATGTGGGGCTTAAAAAGCAAGCGCTGATAGTCGACTTTCGGTATGCAGATCGCTGTCAAAAACTAGCTCCTTGCCCCGTAGTGGCCACCAAAAAATTTAAAGATGCACTGCGTGAGCTAAATTTACCATCTCAAACGGTGATTGATAGTCAATGCGCTTATGTTAAAGATTATGAGCTCTATAATGGATTTAGCAAAGTAGTGACTTACTTGGGATTTTTAAATCAGCTCAGGATGATTAAAGATGCTGGAGAGATAAAGTGGATCAAAAAAAGCTGTGCACTTACTTCAAAAGGCATTCAATATATCCAAAAGCAATGTAAAGAGGGGATCACAGAGCTGGAACTGACACAAAAACTACAGATGTATTTTATCAAAAATGGCGCGGAAAAAATGGCCTTTGACCCTATTGTTGCTTTTGGAAAAAATAGTGCCAATCCCCATTACACGCCACAAAACACCAAGCTGAAGAAAAACGATGTGGTGTTGGTAGATTGTGGGGTTGTTATGAAAAATTATCATTCAGATATGACACGCACATTTTTATTTGGCAAAGTTTCTAAGAAGATGGAGCTAATTTATCAACTGACTTGGGAAGCTCAGAAAGCCGCTATTAAAATGTGCCGCCCTTCTGTGACCGTTAAAGAGCTCAATGATTGTGTGCACACTATTTTTAAAAAACACCAAGTCGATGAGCTTTTCTGCCATGGCCTTGGCCACGGTATTGGCCTTGAAATTCATGAGGGGCCCTCTTTAGCGGACCCTAGCATGGTGTTAGAAAAAGGGATGGTCATTACCATTGAGCCAGGCTTGTATATCCCAGGCTTGGGTGGAGTGCGTATTGAAGACAGCCTTTTAGTGACCTCTAAAGGAACTGACAACTTAACTGCCTACTAAAACATCCACTCGAGTTTGACTTTCACCGTGTAGATTTGGAAGTGACTTAAGATGTCGGCTTCAAAGTTTGAGGTGAGCTCAAACATATTAAATCTACGAGCGAAAAACTCAGCACCTAAAACTAACTGGTTAGTTGCTTCATTGCCCCCTTTAAAATTAAAGAAAAGGTCTGAAGGGGCTTGTACAAAACGCGCTGTAAGTGTCCCATTATCTAGCGGGATGTTAGCAAGCCACCCAATATAGATATTAGGGGAGTAGCAAAATTTAGGGCTGGTTATCTCTTTAATAAGCCTTGCTCGAAAGCTAGGCTGTAAAAAACTGCTCATATGGCGTTTGACAAGTAGGTCTAAGCCGTTGGCTCCCACTTCTTGATATTTTTCACGAACGTCAGCAAGGTAGTTGAGGGTAAACTCAGGTTGCAGCCAATAGCCATGCTCTAAAAAGATCTGAAAACCACCATTTGCTCTAAGCAAATAGTCGTAGCTATTGTAACTACTCGTTGCAGCGCGGTTGATAGTGGCAATAATAATTTTACGATTTACATCGTAGAAGTTTACTGCCCACATAAACATGGCATTGACAAAACCGTAGTCATTAAACCAACCAAAGAAAGGAGCTAAATAAACCGAGCTCCAGTTGGCATTTCCAAAGTTATTGCTCCACTTAATGTTCGTGTGGGTGTATCCTATGCCGCCCTCTAAGATAAATTGGTTGTCAAAGACGTAGTTAACACCTGCTCCCGCTCCATAGGTAGCGGCTTTAAAAGGAACTTGAGTGCTCATAGAGAGTGTGCTGTTATCTTGATCTTGGTTGTAAAACAGTGCAATTGGCTGGACAAAGGATCCAGATTTTGGCTGGGAATACTGTAAGTTTTTATGATCCTTCGATTGATTTTTAGCAGCTCTTTGAAACTGCTGATCTAAGACAATGGCCATCTGCGTATTATTCTGGTATGTGGAATATACATTAGCCGCTTGCACTTGTGGAGAGATGCGCAGTAGCGCTTCTTCTAGGGCTTCTCCATTAAGCTTCAACAAAATATTTGCTATATTGACCCTGTCAAGGCTTGAGAAGATGGTCCCAAGGTCGTTGAAAAGGTGATCGGCAATTCCTTGGCTGCGAGCATTACGAAAATACACCTCAACTGGTTTATAAACCCTCTCGCCCGAATATTCTGGGGCGTCAACATTTTTAGAGTAAGCTAGCGAAGGTGCTTGATTTTCAGTAGGGAATATTTGTAAAAGTTTTTTGCTGCCTGATGTTGAGATCTGAGTTTGCCAGGAGCCTTGGCTAGAAGATACCGTTGAGAAGTTATTTGTGATTTCATCCGCAGTGATTATTGTAAATGGGTTATTCGCAACATATATTTGCCCAGAATCGATATAGAGCTCCAGAGTCCCATCTAGGGTTGCTGTATAGCCGTCTCCAAGGGTTAGGCTAGCTGCTCCACTAATTCCATTAATTTGAGAGATTAAAGTAGCCCCAGTATTTTGAGTATAGTTACCCGAAAGATTGAGAGATTGAGGGGCAGATAGGGGGCCTGATATCGCTGGTTGTATTGTCCCATTATTGTTTACAGCCCCTATGGTTCCATCCCCATTTAAAACAGCGTTTGCAGCAACAGTAATGGTTCCATCTCCAAGGGTTCCCGTAATATTTAAGCTCCCAGCATTTAAAGATGTATCTCCTGAGAAAGTGTTTTTTGCTGATAGAGTTACAGTCCCTGTCCCCTCTTTAACTAAAGATCCACTTCCAGAAATCACACCTGAGAAGGTTCCGTCTGAAGCTTGATCAAAAGTACAGGTGCCAGCGGCGGCAATGTTAAGGCCCCCCTGTGATGGGATAGAATAAGTGTAGCCTACCAGATTCCCAGCAGTAACAGTAGTTCCTCCTGTGTAGGTATTTGAGTTTATCAAAGTAAAGGTGTTTGGGTCGATCTTGTTGATAGACCCACCCATAGAAATCTGTCCGCTATAAGTTCCAGATTCGGCTTGGTTAAAATTTAGCGTTGAGCCTTGGTACACCTGGATAGGGCCATTACCAGTAATGCTAGATGTTAAACTGCTCATAACAATAAGTGATGTATCATCACTTATTTGGAGATTGTCGATGTTTGTGTCTGTATTAATGTTGAGGGTTATCTGCTCATTTAAATTCATTGTCGCACCTTCAGCAAAAGTGGTGGGGTGGTTGATCCAAAGTTCGCCAGTACCAAACACATTTATAGTAGCGGATGAAAAATTTGTAGAAGAAGTGGAGAGGCCTGAAGTTGAGGGGTTTATTGTCAAATTCGTTGTATCACCTGTAAATGAAGTTAGAGATTGATCCCCTAAACTGACATTTCCTGAAAAGAAAGACACGAATGAATCGTCAAGTCCTTGACAAACGAAATCTTGATTAATACTTAGGGTATTGGCAACGCTTTTTATCAACTCGAATCCCTCGTTGAAGTTGATATCTAAAGTTTCTAGTTCAACAGGGACGTCCAAGGTAATACTACCTATATTAATATTAGAAGTTGGTGTTGGGATTGTGGCGGTGGCAGTAGGGCCATTAGGGACAATGCCACCCTCCCAGTTACTGGGTTGGTTCCAGCTTCCACCCCTACCTGGCCCTATCCATTGAGTAGGCCACAGTATTCCCTGTGAACATAAAAGAGATGTGATTAGTAAGAGTCTTAATTTTTTTAATAACATAGTGGGTGGGTCCAAAAATGATTTTTAAAATGATTTTTAAAATAATTTTTAAGTTTTGTGTTTAATCTTAAAAAAGTCAACTTAAGATATCTGTTTCAAATTTAGATAAGTGCCAAAGGTGTTCAAGTGGGCACACAGAAACTAATCTATTTGGGTGATTTAAAATCATTTTTAGTAGTAACATCGCCTCAAAAAAAACATCAACGGCTGCTTTATGGAAATCGATACAGGCTATCAAACACAATGTTTTCGCTTTCCTCCTAGTGTGCGTGAAAAGCCAGAATGCGTTTTAAAAAAACCACAGATGTTTATTGAACTGCAGCCTGGTAGTGCTGGAGACTGTGTGAATGTAGCCACAACCCCTAAAAGTGGGACCCATTTACTCATTAAGATATTAGGAATGATGGGAGTTAGCTACAAGTTTCGCTCCCAAGGTTTATCTTATGCCCCACACATTTGCCAGTATGCCGATGTCTTACCTTATGGTTTCTTAAATCCAGAAAATTTAAAAGCAGCATTTGACCTCAAAGAAAAATATATTGTCACCGTGCGCGACCCCAAAGATTTTTTAATCTCCTATATCCAGTGGATTGACAAAAATATGGAAAGGGGAACTTCGCCTTTAGATGAGGATTGGGAAAAAGCGACCATGGAGGAAAAAGTTGACCAGCTTCTTGCTGGAGGAAGCGCTGTTAAACTAAAGCCTTTTATAACTGCCCCTTGGTTTATTGGGAATTATCTGGTTGCTCAAAAGCTAATGGAGCTGGCTCTTCCCAATATGCTTTTTTTGAAGTTTGAAGATTTAGTTGGCCCAGAGTATGGGGGGTCATGCCGCGAAAAACAAATTGAGGCGTTTACCAAGTTGTGTGAGTTTACAGGAGCCCAAGTAACCTCTAAAAAGATCGATCAGCTGATTAATAATATCCCAGGTGGCACTTTGACTTACATCAACCAAAAAAAAGTGGGTAAGTGGAAAGACTATTTCTCGGAAAAGAATCTTGAGCACTACAACATACGCCTTCAGTCTGTCGAAAAAGGGCTTGGTTATTAATCGAAAAAAACTAGATGGCCTTTGTGATCTTATTCTTGCATTATTCGTAGCGAAACTTTAATTTAAAAAAACCAAATTTTTTAATTAGAGCAGCCAAAATTTAAGGATGGATACAGCAAGTTTTCAGTGGAGCCAAGGAGGTCTTTTTTGGGGTCTAGGTATCCTTGCGGTGACTGTCATAGTCTATCGTTGTACTCGTCACAATCAACATACTCCAAGTGTGCTGTACTCCGACCTTCAAGAGATGGCTGGAATACAAAAAACCTGGCGCGTTATATGGGCTTCTTTTCCCAACCACCTCAAAAAAATTGCGTTTGCCTTATTTTTAATTGCTCTTTGTAATCCTTCTTTGAAAATCCCCTTTAAGCAAGCAGATAAAAATTTAGCAGAAAATAAGCCGAAGAAAAAAGGGAAGCCTCAGTTTGAACAGATGCGTATTCCAACAGAAGGATTGGCACTTTACTTTGTTTTAGATCAATCAGGCTCCATGAGTCGAACTGTTCAATTGCAGCTGGGGAGTCGCCAAAAACAAAACTTAACGCGTTTAGATGCACTGAAATTTTTCACTTCGCAATTTATCAAAGGTAATGAATCTTTAGGATTAAGTGGTCGTTCAGACGATTTGATGGGGCTCGTTGGTTTTGCGAGGGTGCCTAAAGTGATGGTTCCACTTACCTTGGATTATCATCAAGTGTTAGAGACGCTTGATAATTTTCAAATTGTTCAAGATGCCCGTGAAGAGGGAACAGCCATTGGATATGCAATTTATAAAACAGCGCATATCATTGCAGCTACGGAGCATTTTTCTAAAAAAATGACGGGTAGTGATCAACCTGCTTATCAGATTAAAAGTACCGCCATGGTTTTGGTAACTGACGGTTTTCAATGTCCCGCTAATGAAGATAGCTCGCATCCATTGCGCAGTATCGGCATCGAAGATGCGGCTTTATTCGCTAAGGAAAAAGGAATACGTTTATATATCATTAATATTGAACCTGGTATGGGATACCAGGAGCACCAAAAGGAGCAAGCTGTTCAAAAGCGAGCGGCAGAGCTTACTGGAGGACAGTTTTTCTTAGCGACTGATGCACAGGCTTTGCATCGCATTTATCAAGCGATAGATCAGATGGAGCGCGCGAGCCATTCCAGCACGCAAAAGCATCGTGTGCGCATTGAAGAGAACCGGTCTAATCATCAGCCAGGTCAAAAGTTTTTCTTTTCCCCTATGCTGATACTAGCTGGCCTTTGGATTCTCTTTATTTCGTTATTTTTAGAAAATACCATTTTAAAGAGGGTGCCTTAGATGTTTTTTCAGATCTATTTTGCCAACTACAGTGCCTCTTATTTTTTTATTTTGTGTGCTTTGATGACAGCTCTTTTGGTGTTTTCTTCAAAGACAAGGAGGCAGTCTTTGAAGCGTTTTGCACACGCGGACTCTCTGTCGACGCTGCTGTTTTTAGAAAAAAGGACACTTTTGCGTTGGATTCTTTTAGTAGGGGTTTGTTTTTTTGCAACTTTAGCTCTGATGCAACCCGAACGGCAAATTAATCGTTTATTAACGGTGGAAAAGCAATTGGATCAAAACATCGATGATTTTGTAAAAACAAAAGAGCCTGAAATTGCAAAAGTTAAAAGACGCAGCTGCGATCTTATTTTTATGTTAGACACTTCTGCTTCGATGAGTGTTAAAGATACACGCCAAAAAAATACGCGCCTTGAAGTCGCCAAAGAAATTATAGACGAGATGATTCAAAAGTTGGACGGGCAAAATGTAGCGCTTTACTCGTTTACTTCAGCTCTAACCCCCATTGTCCCATTAACTCTCGATTATTTGTTTACACGCTTGATGTTGCAGGATGTGCATTTAAACTATGGAGAGGTTGCGGGCACAGATCTTTTTGAGTCCCTAGAAAGTGTGATCAACAAGCACCTTGTCCATTCCCCCAAAAAACAAAAAGTTGTTGTCTTACTCACAGATGGAGGAGATACTTATTTGTCATCGCTACAAGAGCCGATGCGCAGCCAGCAGCTGGAAGTTCTTTTGGAAAAACTCCAGTCTTTTGAAGAGCAGAATGTGCGGTTATTTAGCATAGGGCTTGGGCAGGAAGAAGGGCAGGTGATTCCGGGTGTCGAATTTGAAGGGAAATCTGTTATTTCTTCACTAGATAGCAAGCTGTTATCAGAGCTAAGCCAAAGAGGGCGCGGCCAATACTTTTTTGCCAACGACTATTCCGCTGTCTCTATTGCTGACCATATTTTTAAAGTGGTCCAAGCTGAAAATAGTTATATTGAACAAGATGAATCGATTTCGATGCAGCTTAAGCGTGCTCAACCTCAATCAGGAGATAAAAATATCCAAAGGTACTATCAATGGCCACTGGCTATTGCTCTGATACTGCTTGCTTTGGAAATGGTTTTTCCCTACTTGCCCGTAAAGAAGGAGGTGAGTTTATGAATTCCAAATATCTTCTAGTAATCTTGTGGTCTGTAGCTTCATTTTTAGCTTCAGATAATTTTCAGACTCTTTTTGAAAAGGGAAAATTATCTCATCAAGCGCAAGAGTATTCGGAGGCAATTAAGTATTACCTCGAAGCGCTAGAACAAGCACCCGTGGGCATTGAACAAGATATTGTTCGTTTTAATCTAGCGACCAGCTACCTTGAAAATCAGCAGCTGGATCCAGCGATTGACTTGCTGCAAAAGGTGCTAAGTAACCAAGCGCGTCTTCCCAAATATCTTTATGAGAAAAGCTGCTGTAACCTGATTTTATCCCTTCTTCAAAATGCTTCTACTTTAATGGAGCAAGAGGGTCCTAATTTCCTAGAACTTGTTAGTAAGCAGCTGCAATCTGCTCAAAGCAGTCTTGAGGAATTTGAAAAAGCCGTCGATAAATCGGCGGGCAAATACGATTTATTAAGTTTTAAAAAAGCTTTAAAAGTTTTGCAGGCGCAGTGGGCACTTCAAAAAGAGAGGAGCGAGTTAGCTGGTTTCACCCTTGGATCGGCACTGCAACATTTAGAGGTATATATCAGCCAAGAAAAAGATAAATTGGAGGCTCTAGGGGCTAAAGAGCTTCCAGATAGTTTAGAGCGCTCTTTTTTAGACCAGTTTTTTATCCGAACCAAATACAAGTTGCCTATCTTCAAAAAACTAGAGGATGCATGGGAGAAAACAGATGGAGAGAATAAAGAGGTGCTTTTCCCATGCCTTTACCAAAGTAGCTCTGCCTGGTTAAAGGCCATGGATTATTTTAAAGAAGGGAAACTGTGGCCAGGACGCTTGCAATTAGCGCGAGCGAAACGCTCTTTGACTCTTTTCTCAGATCTCATGGATCACAAAAATCCTATTTTAAGCCTTTTAGAAAATTTCCAGAGAGTTTCTGAGAGAAAATTAGAGATCTCCCAGCCCGCTTGGGCCTCCTCTCTAGAAGTGGAAATAGAGGAGTGTGTTCAAGAGGCAAGCTCTTTACTGCAGCAGGAAATTCAAGCATGCCAAAAGAATTTAGAGACAGAGAAAACCCTTTTTGCGCAAATTGCATGCCTCTTAAAAGAAGAAGTGCTAGCTAACCTGAAAGCTAACAGTCATCCACAAGAAATTTATTCGCTTTATATGCAGACTTTTTCAGAGCCGTTTGAGAGCGTTCTTGCTATTTATAAACATTTATTAAAAGATTTGCCTGCTTCTTTATCTTCAGCTAAGTGGAAGCTTTTAGCAGCTTTAAAATATACGCAGATTGAGCGGTCTCTTTCGCAAGATCAAAAACGTTTAGAAGAAGCCTGTAGCCTCATTAAAAAAGGCTGCCATGAAATTGAGTTCAATAGAGCCTATAGCTGCAGTCAGTATTTAGAGAAATATCTGCTCCATTTGTATTACTCTGAATTTATCAGTGATCAGATGGATCCTTTGATTAAAAGCTATCAAAGTGCCACCCAAAAGAAAGAGGGTGTAGATCAACTGGCCTCAATCCTTGTTAATGACGTTAAAAAGCTACAATCTCTAGAGCAGAAAGCCTCCCCACCACCGGAGCAGAAACCAGCTCAAGAGATGGTTTTTCAGGAGTTGGAGGGGCAATTAGAGGGGTTAGAAAACTATCAAGTAGCGCAAAGCTTAGAGCTTAAAAATATGTTCCTCAACAAAGGGCTATTGGGGGCTCAAAGGCTTAAACGCAACCTCCAAAAAACGGTGATCCCTTCTTCAAAACAACTTTCAGAAGCAATTAGAGAAGAGGAGCATGCCCTAGAGGTCGGTCGATTGTATCTGAATAGTCATGAGACCCAAACGACACAAAAAGAATCGTTTTTTAAATGGGTGAAACAGAGCCAAAGAGAGCCTATTAAGACAGTTGAAAATTTTGAGATGACCTACCATCGTGAGTGCGCACAACAACCCGAGTCCTCAGGAGGTGCGAACGATTCGCTTTTAGAAAATTTTCGCTTAGGATTAAGGGCTGCTTTATCTGCACAAAAGAGATTAGAGAGCTCGGTCATTGCCTGGGATTTAGTACAAGCTGATCAATGTCAAGCACTCGAATATTGGCGGCGCGCGCTAGAAGGAGGTGAAAATCAAGGTCAAAAAGATCAAGATGGAGAGTCTTTAGAATCGAGTCAAAAAGGGATGAGCGCTGAAAATTCATCTGAAGAATCTGAAAATAATGAGCAGGGCTCTTTAGAAGCATCCAATGAAGATTTGGCAGATACTTCAGGAGATTCTCAAGGTGAGAACGAGCAAGAGCCAGCTATCTATGGTATTTTAGAGCAGCTGAGTGAAATGCAGCAAGACGATCAGATTTTGCCACAAAAACAAATGCCAGCAAAAGAGGGATTAAAGCCATGGTAAAGTGGATAGGTTTATTGTGTGTGCTTTTGATAGCAAATCTAAGTGCATCACAAGCTGTTTCTGTGCATGTAGAAGTGCAAGAAGAGATGGCAATTGAAGGGAGACCGATGATTGCCAAGCTGATTATTGACCGCCCTTCAGATCAACGAGTAGATCTTAACAGTGTTTCTACAAAAGGGGAGCCTTTGCAGGTACAGCTTTATAGCGAAGCCACACAATCTTTTACAGAAACGGTCAATAACAAACGATACGCTACAGAAAAACAGATTAGCTGTTACTTTTTTGAGATAGAGGGCAAAGAAGCAGGTCAGCATCTTTTAGACTCTGTAAGTGTCAATGTTGGAGGAAAGAGGTATGAATCACAGCCTACTTACTATACAGTCAATAAAGTCCTAACTCATAATAATCTGAGCCTCTCGGCATTTATAAACTCTCCTAAAAAACTGTACCCAGGTCAGCAATTTAAGGTCTCTTACCAGCTTAAGTCTCCCAAGCCTCTCCATATTTTTTATAGCCACCTCCCCCTCCTTGACCTCAAAGGTTGTCAAAAAAAGGGGACGATGCAATCGCGCGATTATTTTAATGGTCAACAGTATGTCACAGAATGCATGCAACAATATGAGGCGAAAGAGGTCGGAGAATTTGAAATAGAACCTTCTTTTGTAGAGGTGCGTTTTTTCTCTCCAGGTGTCTTTGGGCAACGCATTTACCAAAAAACGACCTGCCGTGCAGAAACTGAAAAAACACATTTTAAAGTACACGACTTTCCACTTCAAAATAAGCCCGCCTCTTTTAATGGTGCCATCGGACCTATTTCTATGGAGGTTAGTTTAGAGGGAAGTAATCAAGTTTGTGTAGGCGACAAACTCAAGCTTAAAATCCATTTGCAAGGAAGTGCTTCAAGTGGTTCATTGCGCCTGCCAAAAATTTCTATGCAAGAAGGTTTTAAAGATCAGTTTCGTTTTAACGATCTGCCCCTGAGTTCTTCAACTGGAGATTTTGGTAAAACCTTTGTCTTTGAGCTCCGTCCTATGAAAGCAGATCTGATAGAAATCCCTCCTATTGAGTTTTCATCTTTTGATCCTCAGACCAATTCTTACTTAACCCTAGAGAGTCAACCACTACCACTAACTGTTCTCCCCAGTAGTTCTCACCCCCAATCTATTGCTCCTATCATGGGCCCTGCCAAAGAAGAGGAAAAGACAGCCTTAGAATCGTACTCAAAGTGGAGTGAAGAGACTAAACCAGCAACTATTGAAATACGGGGAAATCAAATGGTTGATCGCCTGGACAATATTAAGAGTAGCTCATCTCGATGGAATTACAAAATCATAGCTTTTGTGTTAGTTATTTTATTCGCCCTTCAAATCTTGGTTAAAAAAGGATGGCAATTACGAAAAAAAACTTCTAAAAGCCATTTTCTATTGCAAGGAGCTTTTGCAAATAAAACGGCCCCGGAGCGATATTTTTTGTTGCTTGAAAAAGCGCTGCACCTACGTTTAAAGGAGCTGAATGCCTCCTCTTTTGAAAAAGAAGTGCAGCAATTTATGGCGCAATTACAAGAGCAAATATTTTCTAAGCAAGGTTCTTTTGTATTTGAAGAGAGCCAAAAACAGGCAGTGGCTCTTTACAAAAAAATAGGAGGAAGAGAGTGAGAACCATTTTTATCATTTTGATATTGGCAACCACTTGGTTGCGAGCCGATTTTCAGGAGGCATTTGATCTATATCAACAAGGAGAGCTGGCAACGACTATTGAAGAGCGTGAGCAATACTTTAATCAAGCCCTTTTGTTATATGCTGAGAATGAAATCCCTAACGCTCAGGTGTATTATAACCTTGGAAATTGCTATTACCAACTCGACCAGCTGGGCCATGCACTTTGGTATTACCACAAAGCATGCAAGCTTAGGCCAAGAGACCCTAAAATAATTTATAACTTACAGGCGGTAAGTCAAGCGCTAGACGTGCCAACATCTTTGCGAGACCTTTTTGTAAAACGCCTCTTTTTTTTCCATTTTAAGCTCAGTGAAAAGGAGCAGTCGAACCTCTTCATCGCTTGTGCAATTCTTGCTTTTTTACTGGCATCAATCGCTTTGTGGCGCTCTAATAAATGGGTGTTGAGAGGTTTTTCAGCTTGCCTGCTAGCACTTTTGATGCTGCTGGCAAGTTTGTTGCATATCGAATATGCTCCCTCAACAGGACTATTTGTGGAGCCGGCAGCCATTCACTGCGATGCTGGACTGCAGTACCAAGTGCTCGATCCCAATCTTTGTAAGGTAGGAGAGAAGTGTAAGATCCTCTCGTTAAGTGAAAATCGAGATTGGGTCAGAGTAAAGTCAAGGGGTCGTCCCCCTGGGTATGTTCTCTCTAAGCACGTGCGGCTACTTTGAGGGCTCTTGATTTTCAACGCGGTTTTCAAAAGGCTTAGGCTCCCGCTTTTTTTTGTGCGGGACATGTTCTAGAATGCGGGTTAGGTACTGAGTTGCTTTAGCTTCTTTAGCTTTTCTATCGATGACATCACGAGCTAAAAAGACCAATACACTCTCTTCTGTCTCTTCTTTTGTAGACTTTCTAAGTGCCACTTCTTCAAGCATGGTTTTAATCAGATGTTCATTTTCTTCGATCTGCTCTTCAGGGGATAAGTGATTTTCCTGAGATGATCTTTCGGAATCACTTTTTTTTGAGAGGGGTGATGACTCATCTACAGTATTTTGTTTAGTGGGCGACTTTGTTAATGAAGAGTAGTTTTTGCGCATTAACAATGACTCCATAAAGATATTGAGCCTTTTTTCCCCTCGTTCTCTTTTAGCTGCTACTTTTGAATGAAGTTTCTCAGCAGATTGTCCTCCTATATAAGCATCTGTATAACTTGGATACACGAGGTGCGTTAGTTTATAAAAATCGGAATAAAGAGGGTAAATGTGCTCGATGAGATCACGAAGCGTGTAACCTTGCTCTTGCTGGGTATATATAAGGATTTTTTCAAGGCGCTCCCTAAAGGCGATGAGGGCAGCGTCTGAGAGGTACTGAAATTTGTCTTTGCCAGCACAAGATTCTAAGTAAGTTTTAAAAAGCTCTAGCTTTTGCGGCCAAGTGGCAACGAGATTTTGCAGCCAAAGCTTTGTCTCTCCCTCAATGATAGTGTCTCCATGGGGCATGAGCACAAGGGCACAGCGAATCGGTAAAAAAGTTTCGTTTTTAGAAAGGGTAATGGTTAAGTTGCTGTCTTGAAAACAAAACTCATTGTCAAAAACCACAATAGAATATTCTTCAGGGCTTTTTTGGACGATGAAAAAGTTTTCAAGGTGCATGTCTCTATTTCCAAATAAAAGACCCGTTAAAGCTGCTCTTAAAAAGCTTTTCATCGGAATTTTATCAAAAATTTCTGCTTGCTCAGCGCTCGTTTTTTCTAAAAAAAGAGATCTATCAATCGTGCTAGTCTGGAAAGTCTGAATACTGCCACGCATTCCTTTAAGGCTTTTTTCTTTGGTAGGTGCTAAAGCTTCTGCAAGACCAAAAATTAAAGCTGCATCATAAGCGAGGGTTTCCATTTTCCCAGAGTAAGGGTCGCCGCGGTCAGGGGTTTTAAAAACAGCGAGATTGGTTTCTGGAGATTGGGGGTCTTTGAGAAAATAAACTTTATTGATATTTTTGTGGATGTCATTGTCAAGGGGAGTCAGCTCTTCAAATTGATCTGCCCATTGGGTTCCTTTTAAGCTTGCTTGAAATAGCTGGGAATGAGCCTGGATATGCCCCTTTTCAACAAGAGGGGTAAAGCGGTGGTGATTTCCCGAGTGAATGAGCAGCTCTTGGGTGAGCTCTTTCACTGCATGGGGGTCTTGTAAAGAATTAATCTCTGCGAGTAGATCTTCATACTGCTCTTTGACATCTTCAAAAGGCATTGCTTCTAAGCGAGCTCTAAGTGCCATCTCTTTTTTAAAGACGAGGTCAATTTTTTCACATAGCGTTTCGAACGAGGGGAGAGATTGTTTTCCAAGCAAAAGATCACTTGGGAAAATTGAAAAGTGATTGAGCGCGCGGTGGCAGATCCATTCATCATATTTTTCGATGAGCCTAGGAATCATGCGCATCAACTTTTGGCATGTCTGTTTGCTCTTTTCTATTTCTTGATGGGTTAAGTTTTGTTGATGCAGTTGATGGACAGCGTCTTCATTCATATAGCGCAGGTATTTTTTGACGAGCCTTTGGATGCGTTGATCTGATCCTGTAGAGTCACGTAGCTGCTGCTCTATTTCGAATAAATGGCAGTAGAGCGAAATGCTATTTGCTGAAGTGGTAGTGACATCTTCAATATCTTGAGGATGAAGATGTCGAAGGACCCTCTCTAAGATTTTGGAGCCATACTGGCTTTCGATCCCCTCATAGAATTCATCACGTTTTTGGGTATTGAAAATCGAATGGGGTTGAATAAGTGGTGAAGATGAGTTGATTTTCATGATGCATTTACGGTTAAAAAAAAGATATTTTAAGAACCTTTAGAAAAACTTTCAATTGAAAAGTTTATTTGATTTTCAGTGGTTTAAACTCTAAAAAATCGGCAGCTGTGAACAGATATTGGATATTATCTAAGCTCCCAAATAATGGAGGGTGATTGGGTCTTAAGTTATGCAAATGACCAAAGACACACAGATCAATGTGATATTTTTTCAAAAGAGCATGTACTTTAGAAGGTTTCAAATCGTTGCCAATCGGAGGATAGTGGGTCATCGCAATTTTCAAAGGTGCATTCGGATCCATTTTAGCAAGGCTCATTTCAAGGCGTATCAGCTCTTTTCTGAAAATTTTTTCATTTTCTTCATCAGTTAAAGGTTTTACCTTAGGATTCGCTTTGGGATTGTCTTTAAAATCAACAATGTCAGCAAAACGATACTCCAAACTGTCCCACATTCGAGATCCTCCAATAGAAAGGGTGGGTAAATTTAAAGCATCATTATGAACAATATGGAAGCGAGGAGGTAGGATCTTGTCGACCTGCGATTTGGTGCGCCACCAGTAGTCGTGGTTTCCTCGAATCATCACCTTCGTGCCAGGCAGCGTTGCAATCCAATCGAGGTCAATCTTTGCGTCCTCTGGTTTGATAGCCCAGGTGATATCACCTGCGATCAATACAAGATCATCCTCACTGACAACCTGCTTCCAATTTTCTTTGATCCTTTCAATATAACGGCTCCAACTAGGGCCAAAAACTTCCATGTTTTTTTCAGGGCAGCTAATACATAAATGCAAATCGGCAATTGCCCAAATATGAGTCATAGGTAGATATCCTTGTATGCTTTTTTACCAATGCGAGTATAATGTTATCACAAGATTAGGAGAGGCGTTTTTGATAAGCTCTCCAACCCTCTTGCTGGTATTGCTGCACAGCCTTTAAAGGGTCTGATGCTTGCACGATACCTTTTCCAACAATAGCAATGTCACTTTGATCTTCTCCTAGAACATGGCTGATACAGCGATATTGTTGGCAAAGGTGATCAGTATTTTCTTCCAATTGAACACCTGGAGTAAAGTGGAGGTGTCCTGGGTGATCGCTTATTTTTTTCATGCAGATGAAACCAAAAATATAATCGGGGTATTCAGCGGCCAGCCTTAGTGTCTGATGGGTGTAGTTTAAGTCCATCCAGTTTCCTTGAGAGCTCATCTGTGCAATTAAGATCAGGCCTTTATTCAAAGGTTTTCCAATACTCTGCAGCCCTTCAACGACTCCAGGGCCCACAATTGGGTGCGCATTGACAAAGTCAGACCAATGAGCAATCTGATACATCCCTTTTTGGTACTGACCTTGTACAGTCTTGCCGATATCTGCAAACTTTCTATCCTCAAAAATTAAAAATTGATGTTGAATAGCCGCTTGCTGCAATTTTTCAATGACCAGAGGGGTAAAGTCTTGTAGAAGATCTATGTGGGTTTTTAAAACGCAAATATGAGGGCCTAGTAAGTGAGCATATTCAATGAGCTGCTCAGCTTTTACAACATCGAGAGAGACGCTGATATTGGTTTTTTTAGCCTCCATAAGTTTAAAGATTTTTTGAGCCATAGGGTGTTGTGCATGCTCAGCGCGCTCATGATAACTTAAATTTGAATTTGTCATCTTCCAACTTGTTATGGTATAAATCTTTGCCAAGAAAATAAAATATAGGCTATACTTGCCCATAATTTAATGGGATTGATTCTTTATGACAACCTCAATTTTAAATAGTCCATTATCTTCATCATGTCTTAAATGCAACGAAGCGTTTGATTTCACACTCTTCGCTTGCCCCCTGATTATTATTTAAAAAGCAAATTTACTTTAATTGTTAAAGGAAAAAAGATGGAACTAGCGATAAAAAAAAGAACCGCATACTTGCCAATAGGCTTTGCTATTTTCTCCATGTTTTTTGGAGCTGGGAATTCTATTTTTCCTTTGCAAATAGGAAGTCTGTCGGGAGAAAAAAACATCTTTGCTGTTTTAGGTTTTAGTATTTCAACGATTCTAGTTCCCATTTTAGGACTTGCATCGATTGCTCTTTATGATGGTGATTACAAGCAGTTTTTTAATCGCCTTGGTAAAATCCCCGGGTTTGTGATGATCTTTCTGATCATGATCTTAATAGGCCCTTTTGCAGGGATTCCTCGCTGTATTACGTTGTCATACTCGACTCTCAAACCGCACCTAGGGTCTACCCCTTTAATCTTATTTAGCGCCATTACCTGTGCCGTCATTTTTCTGCAAACCATTAAAAAACGTCGTTTGATAGATGTTTTGGGGAAGATTTTAACCCCACTCCTTTTGTTTTGCTTGGCAATCATTATCCTCAAAGGAATTTATGTGCCGCAAGGTAAAGTGATTTCAAACACCCAAAGCTCCTCAGGAGTCTTTTTCTATGGACTTACAAGGGGCTTTCAGATGATGGATTTGCTTGCCTCTTTCTTCTTTTCAGCGACGGTTTTAGCCTGCTTGAAAGAAAAGGCCCTTCCAGGAGAAGGCCCAGCAGATATTAGGCAAACTTTCTTAAAAGCAGCTGTTTTATCCGCTTTGCTATTAGCAATAATTTATGTTGGATTTAGCTATGTAGCTGCCAACCAGAGTGCCTTTTTTCAATCAATTCCCCAAGAAGCTCTTTTAGGAGCTGTCAGCCAGAAAATTCTAGGGAGTCAGCTTGGGCTCGTTATGGGCTTGGCAGTAGCTCTTGCTTGTCTGACCACTTCTATCACCCTCGTTTCAGTGTTTTCCAGCTTTATATTCACCGATTGCTTCAAAGGAAAAGTGCCCTACACTGCTTGTGTTACGGGTACCGTTTTGGTCGGATTTTTATTTTCTAACTTAGGGTTTAATGGGATCTGTAATATGATTGCCCCTATCTTAATGGTCTGCTACCCATCTTTAATTGCACTGACAATTGTAAATGTCTTTCATAAAACTCATGGATGGGAATCTGTCAAAAGACCCGTATATGCCGTGTTTGCAATTTCTTTGTTGATGACGCTCTTTTTTTAAGTGAGCAGTTGATTAAGTTCTGTTTCTACAATTAAAACAAAACTATTTTTTGTTCCAAATAACTCTGGCATAGTCGATAAAAAGGTGAACCCCATAGATTCCACTCGCTCCAATAATTCGATACAGCGTACGCCCCACTTTAGGGCCAAAGAAAGTTGAGAGAGCATCGATATAGAAAAATCCCTCAATAAGCCAAGAAATAGAGCCGACGACCATCAGTGCCATCACGATAATATTGAGTATTTTGATGCAGTTTTTCATAATTTTTACCTATAAGTACATTGTATGGTTAATAATATGCTGCTAATCTATCAGTTATTTACTCGCAAGTTTTAATTTATAAGGAGTGTTTATGGGGATGGAATTTCAGGTAGCTCAAATTTTGATACAAGCTAAGGCTGTTCATTTTAGCTTTGACCCTCCATTTACATATACTTCTGGAATGAAAGGGCCTATATATTTAGATAATCGTAAAATTATGTCGTATCCAAAGTTACGAAGCGCTTTAATCCAAGGGTATCTTCAAGAAATAAAAAAGCAGGTTAAAGAGCCAATTAGCTGTATATCAGCGACTGCCACAGCAGCTATCCCAATGGGAGCCTGGCTTGCAGACCACCTCAACCTTCCTCTAGTTTATGTGCGCATGCAGTCAAAGAAACATGGACTTGGCAATCAAATAGAAGGTGAATTAATCGATAAAAAAAATGTGTTGGTGATTGAAGATCATCTTTCAAGTGCCAAAAGTATTCGTGAGAACGTAGAAGCGATACGAGCAGCTGGAGGAGTTGTGACTACCGCGATGTCGACAACCACCTACCAACACCCACTCGCTAAGTCTAATATTGAGGAAATGAACCTCAAGATGATTTCGTTAGCTTCGGGCTATGATATTATTCAGGTTGCCTATGAAAATGGAATCTTGACATTTGAGCAAAAAGAAAGTATTGCTCAATGGTTTAGAGACCCACTAAGTTGGGATGCAAGTAAAACCATGTAACTGATTCAATATGAACGTACACGACAGGCCCCGGTATTCTTTTTCTCGTGCAGTCCTTATCTACATTGTCGCTGTTTTGTTTTTATTCTACGAAATGGGCCTACAAGTATCTCCCAGTGTGATGGCCGCCGACTTGATGAGAGACTTTCACTTAGATGCAGGAGGTCTTGGAATCATGGCAGGATTTTACTTCTACTCTTATTCTGTGATGCAGCTGCCAGCAGGCTTACTATTAGATCGGGTAGGGACTCGAATTTTAATCACTTTAGCAATTTTTGGATGTGCACTAGGAGCTTTCTTTTTTGGAAATACCTACACAATTTTTTGGGCTAGTGCAGGAAGATTTTTAATGGGAGTGGGCTCTGCATTTGCTTTTACAGGGGTGTTGGTGGTGGCAGCTAATTGGTTTCGTCCCCATCACTTTGCAGTTCTTGTAGGAGCTGCACAGCTATTTGCAGCCCTCGGAGCGATGGGAGGAGCTTTCCCCTTAGCCCTGCTAGTCGCTAGGATTGATTGGCGCTTAGTTTTAATCGGCTTAAGTTTTTTAGGGGTTTTTTTGTCCGTCATTGCTTGGCTGATTATCCGAGACCATCCTAAAGAAAAAATAGCTGGAGATGTCTTTAAGAACCCTAGAATTAAAGAGAGCCTTTCAGCGGTGTTTTCTAAACCCCAGAATTGGTGGATTGCTCTCTATGCATTTGCAGGGTGGGCGCCAATGGCCTTTTTTGCGGCTCTTTGGGGAGGCCCTTTTTTACAAGCTCGTTTTGGTGTTTCCAATGAACTTGCAGCTTCTAGCTTAAGTTTGATGTGGATTGGACTTGCTGCAGCAAGCCCTTTAGTAGGTTGGCTTTCAGATGTGTTGAAAAGACGGTGTTTATTGATGATGATCTGCGCACTAGTAGGAGTCTTTGCTTCTTTAATTTTAATTTACTTGCCCAAAATCCCTTTTTGGACGAGCTATATTTGGATGTTTCTACTCGGAGTGGCTTCTGCAGGCCAGATTTTGACCTTTGCCTTAGTGAAAGATTTGAATAAACCAACGGTAATTGCAACTGCAATAGGCTTTAATAACATGGCGGTGGTTTTAGGAGGTGCTATTTTTCAGCCGCTTGTTGGGCTTTTACTGCGCTGGAATTGGAATGGCACTATCGTTCAAAATGCGCCCTACTATTCTCAATATGTTTTTAGCCTGACCCTTTTTATCATACCTCTTTGTTACCTGGTCTGCTTTGCACTTTCCACTCTTGTAATTCATGAAACGGGATGTAAGCCTAGTTATTAAAGAAAGTCTCTTTAGCTATTACACAAAGCAAAAATGGCAGCTAATATAGCTGCCATGATTTAATTTCTAAAATTAACGTCAGTTCTTCAACCTAAACTTTGCTTATTGTTATGCATCAGTTTTAGTGTCTATTGCCCCTTTTTCTTTCAGTAAATCTATGAGACTTACATCACCTAAAGATTTTGCTAGACTTAAAGGAGTCACACGACGTCTATTCGAGCGGAGGATGACTTTTTTATTGACATCAGCCCCAGCTTCAATGAGCATTTTAGCTATTTCAACTTCTTTTAGGTCAATAGCAACACACAACACAAGAGGGTCTGCATTGACATCAGCCCCAGCTTCAATGAGCATTTTTATGATCTCAGGTCTTTTTGTTCTGATAGCCTCGTGGAGAGGTGTTTTGTAAAAATTATCCTTTTGGTTTAAATTCGCTCCAGCTTCAATGAATATTTTTATGATCTCAGGTCTTTTTGTTTTGATAGCCTCGTGGAGAGGTGTTCGTCCTATCATGCCCTTTTGATCTAAATCAGCACCGGCATCAATGAGTAGTTTTACTAGTTCTTCATCCTGAGATGTAATCGCCCAATATAAAGGAGGAAGTGCATATACAATCTCCTGGTTTATCCTCACTCCAGACTTGAGAAGTAGCTTTGCAAGTGTCTTGTCCTGTTTCAATAAAGCTGTCCCTAAAGGTGAAAAATCACGTGAGTCTTTTTGTTTTATATCAGCCCCAGCCTCTATGAACATCTTGACGGCATCAATTTTATCAGAAAATATTGCACGATTAAATGTGTCTACGGTAGAGCAGTTTCTTGCTATAAATGCTTGGATGGTTTCAGCACATGCAAAGGGGTTTTTACTATTGGTATAATCATAGATGCCGAGGATTTCTTTAAGATCAATTTGATCACATGGTTGATTTCCTAAAACAAAAACATCTTGAAAAAGTCGACTTTTCGTGATTGGGTTTTGAGTTGCAGCTTGAGAGGCGGTGTCTTGAAATAGTATGAGCAAAGCAAGGGTGCCGATTGTTGTTTTAGGGTGAGCATAAAGAAGCTCTGCGGTTTGTTTTCCAAAGCTTTTGAACCTGCTTATTGCCGATTGAAAGTAACCTTGTCCTTCATTGGTTGTATTATTTAAAATTTGAGCAGGGGAAGCTTCTAAACGTGTTTGCATGTTTTTTATTGGAGTTGGTTATAGTTGTTTTTAGCTTATATGTTACATCTGTTTTGTTAAGATTTGATAAAACCTCTTTTGGCGTCAACTTGCTGGCTGAATTTTACCCACAGAAAGAGGGGTTTCAGCTGTTTAGAAATAAAAATATTTTGAATAGATCTGCTAAATTTATTATTTAACTCACGAGAAAACTCACCCTAAACATAAAAATAAGTTCAAATAGACTTATCTAATCACTTTGCATGAAAACGCATGGCAAGATAGGGGTCCCACATCATGCCAGAGGCCGTTTGCACAGCATGTGCACCGCACTCTAAAAGTGTTGTAAAGTCACCTGCTTGCGTAACGCCTCCAACGCCAATCAGTGTGAGCCCTAGTTTTTCTTCTAAATTGATCTGATATGCTGATTTGATAAAATCTTGGGCAATGTCGAAGATAGCAGCTCCACAGATACCACTTCGCAGTCTTTGAGGGCCTAAAGCCGGTTTATTATTGGCATCTAACACTTCCATGCTCACCGTGTTAATTCCCGAAATAGCGCGTACTTGAGCCTGTGCCATTTTTTTAAAAAAGCGTCTCATTAAATTGAGGTCTTTAAAAACACCTACCTTAATGATTAATGGAGTCCCTTTTAGGGCAGTGACCAGGGCCTTTGCAATTGCAAAGGCTGCCTCGGGGTCAAGATATAGCGTTCCCTCTAAAGAAGTGACATTAGGGCATGAGAAATTAGCTTCAATAATTTCAGCGCCATACTCTTTAGCCATCAAAGCAGCTTTGACAAAGTCTTGCATCAGTGAAACTTCTTGGGTGGGATTGCCTGAAATACTGACCACGAGCACTTGTCCAGGTTGCAGAATAGCGCGCGCTTTTGGGATGTCTTCTTTCAGATATTCACAAGATTGCGAGGGCATCCCAAATGAGTTGGTAATTGAGAGCTTTTTCATGCTCTTTGGAGGGTGTGCTCTTAAAGAAGTGGATCGAGGAATATTCTGAGGGTCTAGAGGCTGATCGATATCGACAAACGAGCAGTTAGGCAGAGGGTGGCAGGGGTGCTTTTGTGAACGGATGGTTTTATAGGTGACAATATCATAGCCTAATTGGCTTGCTAGCTCTACCCATTTAGAGTTTAAAAGTGGGCCGGCAGCAACGCCGACGGGAGAAGCTATCTTGTAACCACAAAAGTTGATCCATTGATTTTTTTCGGGTCGTTTGAGAAAGGGGATTTCTCCCTTAAAAAAAGGACCTTTAGTTAAGTTGTCTTGGTAACTTTGGTGGATATCATAGATAGCAGGGTGGTCGGGCCACCATCGAGGGATCATGAGGTTAACTCCACAAGGTCATGGCACCTATAAAGGTGGTTTTTAAGACAGGTATATTGAGGCCATCCTATAAGCGTCCAGCCATGGTAGGGAGACCATCCACATTTGGTAAAAAGGTGTTGGTTGTCGACCTTTTTTTTCTCAGAGAGGTCGACTAAAACAAAGTCATCGTTTGTTGGAACAGCAAAAATTCTTTCAATATTAGTCCGTGTTAGTTGAATCAATTTTTCTATAGAGAGCCTTTGTTCATTAACCGCATTGAGTAAGAGAGGCAAGAGTGTTTCGATTCCTGGAATGCCAGAGGGGGAGTCGGGGTAGGGCTTGCTTTTTTCTTCTAGAGTGTGTGGTGCGTGATCTGTTCCGATCCAGTCTATTATTTGATCATCAATTCCCTGCCAAAGCGCTTGCTGGTCTTTTGATTCACGAACGGGGGGGTTCATTTGCATTAAAGAGCCGTATTCTAAGTATTTGGAAGCATCTAAAAAGAGGTGATTGGGGGTGGTCTCTCCAAAAATTTTGAGCCCTTTTTTCTTGGCTTGCCGAATCAATTCCACTTCTTCTAAAGTGCTAATATGCAAAATGCATATTTTAGCCATAGGATAGTCATTAGCCAGTTCAATGATCTGCTCGGTGCTCGCAATCGCCGCTTTACGGGGGCGAACTAAAGGGTGATCTAAAACCTTAGGGTGAGGGATTTGTTTTTTAGCCAAGCTTAAAATACGCTCGCTCTCAGAGTGAAAAGAGAGAATTAGTTGATGTTGGTTGGCAATGTCAAAAACGCGTTTGAGCATAGGCAGATCTTCTAAGAGAAGGTCTCCTGTTGTAGAACCTAAATAGACTTTGACTCCCACGCATTTTGAAGGAAGCTTTTCAAGCTCCTCTAAATGGTTTTGATCCGCTCCCATATATAACTGGTAGCGTAGAGGAATACGAGCTTCTAAAAGCTGCTCTTCGATCAATTGCACTTTTTGCTGAAAATGAGCTGAAGTATTGCAAGAGGGCCGATTGTTAGGCATATCGAACACTTGGGTAACACCTCCTGCAATGGCCGCTTGAGCAGCACTTTTCCAGTCTTCTTTATGGGTATGCCCGGGTGTTCTAAAATGCACATGGGGGTCAATCAGAGCCGGCAAAAGGGTCAGATGGCCTGCCTCTATTTCTAAGTTATGTGGAGCTTGAAGTTGCAAATGCTCCAAAGCAGGGTTGTTAATAAAGCGAATCATATTTCAAAACAATATTTTCAGGTGAATAAATTTGTTCGCAATATTTGCATTTAAGTTCAGGGTGCTTGCAATTTTTTTGAACGATAAAAACGCTGCAGAGCGTCTCTTTGGTAATGCACAAAGGATTGGAGCATTGAAAGATTTTTTCAATCACATCGGGGACAGGAACTGCGAGTTTCTTTTCAACATGATGGTCACAAATCATGCTAATAGTGGCATGAGGAGCGAGTGCGGTGATGTAGTCTGCATGCAACGGTGAAATTTTAACTCCTTTAATTTTGATCAAGTCTTTGAGTGTCATTTTTTCACTTGGTAAGTTAAAACCCACAAAAAGAGGGGACTCTTGTTTGAGTAAGTGCAACAGCTGGATAATTTTCAGGCCGTAACCCGCTGGGATATGGTCGATGACGGTCCCGTAATCGATGTCTGCGATCGGAGGAGATTTTTCAAGGGTTTTTAAATTCATAGTGAAGCTCCTAAAGAGGTTGCAAGTAGAGCTTTTCGAATATGTAGTCCATTTTCTGCCTGTTGAAAATAAGAAGCGTAAGGCGTTGAATCGATTTCTTTATCAATCTCCTCATTGCGCGGCAGTGGATGGAGAATTTGAAGGTTAGAGCGGGCATTTTTGAGCATCGATTTATGAAGTACTTGTGCAGTGATGTGTTTGTGTTCTTTTAAAAAGCGTTCTTTTTGAAGGCGTGTCATATAAAGAACGTCAAGCTTACCTATCAGGTCCTCTAAATAATTGTGGCAAGAAAATTTAACACCTTCCTGTCGCAAGTATTGGAGAATATTTTCAGGCATTTCTAAACCTCGAACTGGAACTAAATAAAGGCGAAAGTTAAAGAGGTGAGCAATCGATGCAAAAGAATGAATGGTGCGACCAAAGCGCAGGTCTCCACAAAGAGCAATGTCGAGCCCCTCTAGTTTTTTTTGCCCCTCTAAAATGGTGAATAGGTCTAGAAGAGTTTGTGTAGGGTGTTGATTGGAGCCATCACCTGCATTAATTACAGGAACACTTGAAATCTCACTGGCTAAACGAGCGGCCCCTTCAAGAGGATGGCGCAAAACAAGAAGATCGGCATAGCGACTTAAAACAGCAATGGTGTCTTGAAAGCTTTCTCCTTTTGCCAAAGAAGAATTTTGAGGCTCTGAAAAGTTAACCACTTCTCCCCCTAATCTTTTCATGGCAATTTCAAAGGAAAGGCGCGTTCTTGTTGAGGGCTCAAAAAAGCAGTTCATGATAATTTTATCTTTTAAAAGAGAGGGAGCTGCGTGCTGCTTCATTTTTTTAGCCAATTCAAACAGGGCAAACAGCGCGTCTTTCTTAAAGTCTTTGAGTGATAAAATATGCATCATATGTGGCTATTCTAAATTATTTTTTTATTTTCTTTCACCCCTTATTCAAATTTTTATTGAAGTGATGTGATTTACCTTTTCAAGGGGGTTGTTAAGTGAACTTTGTAATTGAAACAGGATGCTAGATTTTTGCCTAAAAAAATAAAAAGCTAAAGGAGTTTTATTTTTTATTAGACAAAGCTTTTTTTATCACTCTATTTGCAAGGCCTTTGAAAATAATGAGATGCATTGGCCAGAGACTATACCAATAAACTCTTCCAAATACTCCAGAAGGTCTAAAGGTGGCTTTGATGAATAATTGACGAAGGTCCTTTTCTTGATGAATGCTAAACTCTAGCCAGGCCTCACCAGGTAATTTCATTTCAGCGTAAAGTAAAAACCGAAAATTGGTGTCATCTACCAACAAAACACGCCAAAAATCGAGTGCATCGCCTGCCCTGAGATTTTTTCGACTTACCTTGCCCCTTCGAAGTCCTACACCACCCAGCATTCGATCAATAAAACCTCTGATTTTCCAAGCCCAGTTAACGTAGTAGCCATCGACTCCCCCCAATTGATGTGTCGCATCCATGACTTCTTGGTTAGAAATGTTTTGTGGGATATTTTTTTTCTCTAAATAGGATAGACAGCCGAAGCTAGGAACTTTGATATACTCTTTATAGTTTGCAGGGATGTCGCTTGCTGACCAGGAGTCTTTCCAGCTAGAGATCACTTGATGGTCTTCAATTTTTTGGAAAGCGCGCTCGATAGCTTCTTTATAGGAAAGGCATTTTTTAGGGATTATTTTTTGGATTTCATTATCAGTACACACTGCATCATTTTTTAAGCTCTCTACAAGGGCTCTAGCAAGGTGGCGGCTTGTGGATGTAATGAAAAAAAGCCATCGTGAAGATAGGCTGGGTGTAAGTACAGGCACTACAAAAAGTGAGCGTTTTAAATGTCTTACCTCGGCAAACTTTAGGAGCATTTCTTTGTAGGTAAGTTGATCAGGTCCGCCAATATCAAATGATTTATTATAGCAGTCTTTTCTGCCCAAAACCTGTGTCATATAGTCAATGACATCGACAACCGAAATAGGTTGACAGCGGCTAGAGACCCATTTGGGGGCAATCATAATAGGAAGCTTTTCGACAAGATCCCTAATAATTTCAAAAGAGGCACTTCCAGCGCCTATAATAATAGCAGCTTTTAGGCACGTCAGGGGTACCGGTCCCCCACGCAATATTTTTTCTACTTCAAGCCTAGAACGGAGGTGTTTTGAAAGGTTCTTACTATTAACAATGCCACTTAAGTAGATAATTTGTTTGCAGGAGGAGTCCTTCGTGATTGTTAAGAAGTTGTTTGCTGCATCACGATCTTTTGAGTCAAAGTGCAGTGCATCTTTGGACATGGAGTGAATAAGATAGTAAGCAGCTTCAAAATCTTTGGGGATATCTTTTAAGCTATCTGGTTCTAAGATATCTCCTTTTACAACCTGAATTTGTTTTTCAAAGTTTTTAGGAATACTAAATCTTAAAGGGTTGCGTACAATTGCATAGATAAAGTGCCCCTCTTCAAGTAGCTTAAGCATTAATCTAGTGCCAATATATCCGTTGGCTCCGGTTAACAAAATTTTCAACTGAACTAAACCCTGAGTGATTAGATTAAAGAGTAATGTTTATCATATTGAAGTTGTTTATTGATAACAAAATTTGAAAATTTAATTTTCATGCTTGCTCCTTTTTGTTGTTATTAAACAGATACAGTTTTTGAAATTGAAATTTCATTGTCACTAAAGGGTAGAAATATTTAATCCATTCAGATATTCTCGATTGATTTTTTTAATATTTCAAGGTCAATAATGTCTTTATACAGTGTGATACGATCGATTCAAAGAGAAGAGTGGCCCATATTTTCAGGAAGATTGGAAAAAGGGGATCGTGATATTGAAAATGAGGACGCAAAACGTAAGGCCTTTACTAATTTAGGGTTTTTATTATCCATTATTCCTCCTCCAGCAACCTCTAAAGAGGTGCAAACATTTGGGGGAGTGGTCTATAAAAAAGGCGATCTATGTAGTCAGGTGCTCGCAGAGCTTGAGCATCAAGAAGCAGTTCGACTGCAGCAATTAAAAAATGGCGACGGCTCTAAGAATGTGTTTGAAGGCAAGGTAAAATCCTCTTTCTTAGGATGGTCGATGCAAGAGGATGTGGATGAAAATGCTGCCAGTGGCCGACAGGATGCGTTGAATAAAATAACTCTCTGTGCTCAGTTCTACTTGAGAGAACTAAATTTAAAGGGATTGAAGGTGGGGTCGTTGCCTCTTAGTTTGGATTTTTTTAAGGAACAGTTAACTTGGCTTGATGTGTCGGGAAATGGTCTTAGTACTCTTCCAGATGCAGTCACGAATTTGAAGCACTTAACGGTGCTTATTGCAGGTGACAATCATTTGAAAAAGCTTCCTCCTAAACTTTCAGCATTGACCAGACTACGACACCTTCATGCAAATAATAACCAACTTGATGAACTTAACCCTGACATAGGAGAGCTGCCACTACGTGCCCTTTGTTTAAGTGGCAATCGTCTTAAAGAGCTACCAGACAGCATCAGTGAGCTTACCGATCTTGTGTGTTTGCATTTAAGTTTAAATGCTTTTACTACCCCTCCTTCTGTTATTTTTAAGCTACCTCAAACGAGCTCAGTTTGCCTTGAAGGGAATTTATTCACTGATAAAACATTGGTTGATTTAAAAAACTTCATCTTTGAAGGTGGAGAAACAAATTGTCCTGAAATTACTTTTGATGTTCCTAGCGAGCTTGCAAGTGAATCCAAAGACTCATCTAAGGGTGGTGAGGTAGAGTCACCAACACAATGAGTTTTGTAAAGTTTAGAAACTAAAAAGGAGCCTTTACGCCTTGCTCTTTTAAAATTTGTAAAAGAGTTGTTGGGTGCTTGCCCAGAGTGGAAAAGAAATTCATGTCCACCCCTTACATTGAGGGTATTGGCTGTAAATTTTTGGATATAGCCGTTCGTGATCCCAGTAGACTTCAAGTAATGGCTTAGGCCTCGTAGCTGATGCCTTCGGCTCTTTGATAAGAACTTTCCGTAACTTTTTCACGAATACTTCCTAAGAGAGAGCCTCTGTCTATTTGATTGCCATCGATTTCGATGGAACTAAGTGCTTCTAGCCTGCCCAGGCTTTCAGGAAGGTGTGTGAGCTGGTTCCTAGTGAGAACGAGTGTCTGTAGAGAACGGAGTTTCCCTACACAGCTATGGAGACTTTTAAAAAAGTTGTCGGAGAGAATGCATGTTTTTAAGTGGGTTAATTTCCCAAAAGTAGGGGGTAATTTTTGAATGTAATTAGTTCCCAAATCAAGCCTTTCTAGTTGGGAGAGCTCTCCAATTTCTTCTGGCAAAACTTCTATTTCGTTCCCATTAAGGTCGAGCTGAACTAAAGCTTTTAAGGTTAGAATTTCAGGAGGGAATTTAGGAAGTCGATTTTCTCGTATACCAAGTGTTGTTAATTGAGTTAATGAAGCTAAACTCAGAGGCAATTTTGAAAGGAAATTATAGTTGACAACCAACGTTTTTAGCCGGGTTAATCCTTTTAAATTAGGAAGAGCTTTTAGATGGTTACTATTTACAATGAGCTCCTCTAAAGATTCCAATTCTGAAACTGCTTTGGGAAGAGAAGTCAGCCTGTTATTTCCAATATGCAGTTGCACTAAAGATGTGAGTTGACCGATATCTTCGGGGAGAATGGTGATTTTATTTTGAGTAAGGTTCAAAATGGTGATGTCATGAGATCTAAATAAACTTAGAGGGATTTTTGTGAGTTGATTTCCTGCAAAATTAACCATTTGAAGCCCTCTAAGATTTAGCCTATCTGGTAGAGAAGTTAATTCATGGCAAGGAAGGGTTAGAGAAGGATCTTTATAAGGACTGAATCTTAAAATGAGTGAGCTTAGTTTACTTCTGCTTCTTGCCTCAACATCACTTATGTCCACCCCTTTCTCCCAGCTGAATTTGCTAGGAATAGGGGTGAATGCCGATGATCCAGAGCCAAAAGCACTTTTTAGTGGAAGGGTTGGAGTAAAGGCTTGCGAGCTACTTGAAAAGGTGCCAGCTAATGCTCCCTCTGAAGGGAATTTTTGGAGCGCTACACCTGCACTTGGAAAAGTGCCTCTTGGGCATTGTGTTACTGAGAGCCTTTGCGTTTTTCTATCGCCCTCTTCTGTGGCATCAAATGCGGCTTTTGCCCGGCGCTTCCCCTTGTTTTTTGGTCGCTATCTGCTGATAATGCTAATGGGGTGAGGAACAGAGATTTCGGAATTGGAGTGTCTGGGCGGAAATGGGGGATGCTCATTGATTTTTCTCCATAAGGGTGCGATTTATTTTTATGGGGCTAAATTGTAAAGAGACGGTGTATTTAATGCACTGGACTTTTCAGTGGGTTTAAATAATGAGATGTCTTTAATGAATTTTTAGCATTGTTTCGATGCTTTCAAAAACTTCCTGCGCTGAAATCCTTTCGAGGCAATAGGGCAACTTACACCGTTGGCGGATACATTGAATGCAGGGGATCTCCCTTTCTATGATTTTCACCAAAGGGCTTTTTAAATGTGGCCAGCATAAAGAGCTTGGGGTGGGACCAAAAAGAACAATCAGCGGAGTTTTTAAAGCGAGTGCTAGGTGCAAGGGGCCCGTATCATTGGTTATCAGTAAATCTAAACTTTTGAAAAGAGCAGCGCTTGCGCGCAGCGGCAATTGCCCGGCAGCAATAATGAGAGGGGCTTTTTTCTGAATCTCTTGTGCAAAAGGGATTTCTTCATCGCTTCCAAAGACGATCATTTGAGCATCGAGCTTTTTATCAATCAGTTGAGCTAAATCGATAAAATTTTGTAGGGGCCAGCATTTAAAAAGCTGGCTGGCTCCAGGCTGCAGGCCAATGAGTTTTTTTTGGTTTGGCAGATGGTGAGAGGCCAGAAAATCAGCTGCTTGCTTTTCCTCCTCGTGGGTCAAGTATAGCTGCATCAAATCTGTGGTGGTCTCAGCCCCAATTTCTTTTACGAGATTAAGCCTTTGGATAATGGGGTGTTGAAGGTTCCCATGAAAAACTTTTGACAAAAGGGGGGTGAGTTCTTTGGTGTCGTGTTCATACCCTAGAAGATGTTGAGGGGCCAAAAGATAAAAAAGGAGAACCGACCACTTGTAGGAGGTATGAAAAATAAGGATCGAGTCGAATTTTTTTTTCGAAAGAGAAAAAAAGTGCGTGAAAAAAAGAAGTCCCCTACCCTTTTTGAGGTTGATAATCTCATCAATATAAGGGTTGTTTTTAAGCACTTGAGCACTTAGTGAGCTTGCCAACACACAGATAGTCGCTTGGGGGTATTTTTTTCGAAGGGCCTCAATGGCTGGAGTTCCCCATAGCGTATCTCCAATACCCGTATTACTGACAATTAAAATGCGAGAGGGAGTTCCTCTTTTTTTTATAGGACGCCTTTTCTTTAAAAAATCAACGAGCTTGCGAGCAATCCTAATTTTTAATTTAGGCTTCTTATCCATGGAAGTCTTGCCAGGATTTGATGCGTTTTTTGGGATTCTTTTTATGGACAAGGCCAATTAAAAAGAGTTGGGCAAGTTGCAGATTGGTGATGAGAGGGACGTGATTATCGATTGCCATTCTTCTAATTTGATAGCCATCTGTTTTATGGGAGGGACCATTTTCACTGGGGATGTTAATAATCAAATCCACCTGTTTTTCTTGAATCAATGTTGCTGTATTCGGAGCGGTTTTTTCACTAATTTTAAAAGCGAATAAAGAGGCAATGCCATGTTTTGCTAGAAAATCTTGGGTGCCTTCTGTCGCATAAATTTCCCATCCAGCGGCTTCTAAATTTTTAATGTAGGGCAATAGCTTGGCCTTTTTTTCTCGAGCAATACTAAAAAAGATGCGTTTGCCTATTACCTGCTGCTCTGTGGATTGCCAAGAAGCTAAAAAAGCTTCATTCAGGTCATCGCCCAAGCAGGCGACTTCACCTGTGGACGCCATTTCCACATGGGCGACGGGGTTGGAGCCTTTCAAACGGCTATATGAAAACTGAGGGCTTTTGACACCAACAAAGTCAAGCTCTAAAGTCTGGTAGGTTTTTTTACGGTATTTATTGAGGAAAATGCGGGTGGCAATTTGGATCAGATTATGGCCCGTTGTCTTAGATACAAAAGGGAAGGAGCGAGAGGCTCTTAAGTTACATTCAATCACTTTAATATCGTTATTTTGTGCGAGAAATTGAATGTTAAAAGGTCCTGTAATTTGTAGAGCTTTACAGATTTTTTGGGTGATGCGTTTGATGCGTCGAATAGTTTCTAAGTACAGCCTTTGAGGAGGAAGGACAATGGTTGCATCTCCAGAGTGGACGCCGGCATTTTCAACATGCTCAGAAATCACTTGTATCTGCACTTGACCAGCACTGGCCACACCATCAATTTCAATTTCTTTGGCATTTTGTATGAACTGTGACAGGACCACTGGGTATTTTTTGGAAACCAAAAGAGCTTCTGATAAAAACTGCTGCAGCTCTTTTTGATTATAAATCACATTCATAGCGGCACCAGAGAGGACATAAGAGGGGCGAACAAGAACAGGAAACCCAATGCGATCTACAAACTGTTGTGCTTGTTCAAGCGAATCTGCCGAGATCCATTGTGGTTGATCTATACCTAATTCATTAAGAAGAGAGGAAAATTTAGCTCTATTTTCAGCATGGTCAATAAAGGCAGCTTTGGTTCCTAAAAGGGGGTAGCCACGCTCATGGAGAGGGATCGCAAGGTTGTTGGCGATTTGTCCGCCTACTGATAAAATTAAGCCTGCAGGTTTTTCAAAGTCGAGGATGTCAGAGACGCGCTCTAGTGTCAGTTCTTCAAAGTAGAGATGGTCTGACTCATCATAATCAGTAGAGACTGTTTCCGGGTTGGAGTTGATTAAAATGGTTTGTTTTTTTTGGGCTCTTAGCTCTCTTACAGTGTTTACTGCGCACCAGTCAAATTCAACGGAAGAGCCAATACAGTAGGGACCAGATCCCAGTACGGCGATAGGGTTTTTTTGCATTTCCACATCATGAGAGTCCCCATGGTAAGTCATGTAGAGGTAATTGGTTTGAGCGGGGAATTCTCCTGCTAGAGTGTCAATCTGTTTGATGTAAGGGATGATCTTTCTTTTCAGGCGCTCTTTGCGAATGGCATCTTCGGATGTGGAATAAAATTGAGCCAAAGAGGCATCGGAAAATCCCCATTTTTTAGCAAGGAGTAGATTGGAAAAGTCTTTTTCTTCCCTTAATTTTTTTTCCACTTGGGCTAGTGCATGCAAATGATTTAAGAACCAAGGGTTGATATGAGTAATTTTCTGTACTGAGGCAACGCTGTTGCCCAGTAGAAAAAATTGATAGATCGCAAAAATGCGTCGATCGGTTGGATGTTTGATTTCTTGAAGAATGTTGGGGATCTCTTGCGGGTAGGCATCTAGGCCACAAGCGCCGATATTGAGCATGCGAATAGCTTTTTGAAGGGTTTCACAAAAAGAGCGGCCAATGGCCATCACTTCCCCGACACTTTTCATTTCAGAGCCAATTGTTCGCTCTGCTGCTTTGAGTTTGGTGGTATCCCAACGAGGGATTTTAATGGCCATATAGTCCAAAGCGGGTTCAAAAAAAGCGGTTGTTTTTTTTGTCACACCATTAGAAATCTCGTGCAAGGCTTTACCTAAAGAAATTTTGGCAGCTACAAAAGCTAAGGGGTATCCCGTTGCTTTAGAAGCTAGAGCGCTAGATCTTGAGAGGCGGGCATTGACTTCAATAACGCGAACCTCCCCATTATTTGGGTTAAGAGCATATTGGACATTGCACTCACCAATAATTTCAAACTCCCGGACAATCTTTAGAGCCATGGTACGCAGCTTTTGATACTCTTGGTCTGTTAAGCTCTGAGAAGGTGCGATGACAATACTTTCTCCTGTATGGATGCCCATAGGATCAAAGTTTTCCATATTGCAAACAGCAATGCAATTGTCAAAAGAATCACGGACAATTTCATATTCAAGTTCTTTCCAGCCAACAAGGTATTCTTCAACTAGAATTTGAGGAGAACACTGAAAGGTTTCATTAGCTTTTTTTTCCAAAATTTTAGCAGAGGTAATTTTTCCAGCACCCAGTCCCCCTAGTGAAAATCCTGAGCGGATCATAACAGGGTAGCCTAGTTTTTCAGCAGCGTCTAATGCTTCTTGGGTATTGTTACACGAAATGCTTTTGGGAGTTGGGATCTTGATTTTTTGGAGCCTTTTTTTAAAAAGCTCACGATCTTCGGTAGCTCGAATGGTTTTTGTTGAACTTCCTAAAACTTGAACGCCATATTTTTTTAAAACGCCTGCTTGGTCTAATGCTAATCCTAAGTTCAAAGCAGTCTGCCCACCAAACCCTAGTAAGATTGCATCGGGGCGTTCTTGCTCAATAATTTTGGTTGTGGTCGCTACATTTAAAGGCTGTAAATACACCTTATCTGCCATATTAGGATCGGTTTGGACAGTGGCAATATTAGGATTGATCAAAACTGTTTGATGTCCTTCTTCCTTAATAGCCTTGATGGCTTGTGAGCCCGAATAGTCAAATTCTCCCGCTTGACCAATCCGCAATCCACCTGACCCAAGTATCAATATCTTTTTCATAAAAGTTTTATAAACTCCTCAAATAGGTATTCCGTATCTTCGGGCCCCCCTCTTGCTTCAGGGTGAAACTGGACGGAGAAAAAAGGCAATTTTTTGTGTTTGATACCCTCAACAGAGCCGTCGTTTAGGTTTTTAAAAGAGACGACCCACCCCGATGGCATTTGAGGTTGGACGGCAAACCCATGATTTTGAGTGGTGATGTAGCACCTTTTGGTTTCTAAATCCATACAGGGTTGATTTTGACCGCGATGTCCATAGGGGAGTTTATAGGTTTTAGCACCTGCTGCAAGTGCAAGCAGTTGCATGCCCAGACAAATGCCAAAGATCGGCTTTTTTAATTTCATGGTTTGTTGAATCAGCCCGATGGTCTGTTGGTAGGTCTCAGGGTTTCCTGGTCCATTTGAAATAAAAAGAGCATCGAAGTCCTCTTTTAAAAAATCGTAGGTATAGGGAACACGATCGACTTGAACGGGATATTTAAGCAAGCAGTTCATCTGCGCTTCTTTCATACCGCAATCTAAAGCAATAATTTTTTTGGTTCCTGACCCATAGGTTTTTTTATGTGGAAGGGTCACTTCACTAACTAGGTCCGTGTTAATAGGGTTTTTAGTGTCTACTATTTTCACTTTCTTTGAAGAAATTACGCCAAGCATGACCCCTTGCTCGCGAAGTGTTTTGGTAAGCTCTCGGGTATCTACGTCGCTGATATAAGGGACCTTTTGCTCTTCAAGCCATTTTAAAAACGATTGTTTGGATTGGTAGTGAGTATTTTCAAAAGCAGCCTCAGAGACAATAACGCCTCTGGCATGGATTTGCTCCGATTCCCAGAATTCTTTAGAAGGAACTCCGTAATTACCAATTAGGGGGTAGGTGAAACAAATAATTTGGCCTCTATAAGAGGGGTCGGTGAGCGTTTCGACATAGCCAGTCATTCCTGTCGTAAAAACAACTTCACCATGAAAAGAGCCTTCTTGATCTAAAGGGGATTTCCCTTTAAATTCTGATCCATCTTCGAGTTTTAAAAACGCGGGTTTCATTAAAAAGACTACAATGAAATTGACAACCTAAGAGGCTAGAAAAGTACCATCTTTGGCATATAGGAGCAAGAAATTTTTTTTATTCAATAGGCTTATTAAGATTGAATGTATGAA
>CAYGLF010000012.1:0-39580 GCA_964350945.1 uncultured bacterium | reverse complement strand
TTGAAGCAGATCTTTTAAGTTACTTACAAGTCTACACTGTGAAAGTGAAGTTTGAGTGGATGTTTTAATCTCTCTAGAGACTGACAAAGGCCGCCTACTAGAGGAACTCGCATTAAAATAAACAATCTGTTAAAAAACGCTTATGGATTTTATACCCTATGCCCAGCAAAGCTTGAAAATTGAAGATATCCAAGCTGTCATGAAAAGCTTTGGCTATCCGATCATTACTCGGGGACCTCAAGTGGAAGCTTTCGAAAAGAGTTTACGAAAAAAATGCGGCGCTAAATACGCCGTTGTTTTTAATAGCGGCACCACAGCTTTAAGTGCAGCTTACTATGCCGCAAAGCTTAGCAAAGAAGACACTGTTTTTACCTCTCCTAATACCTTTGTGGGCACTGTCGCCTACGCGGCAACCATGGGAGCAAACCTTCGCTTTGTGGATATTGATCCCCAAACGGGGAGTCCCGATTTTAAAAAACTGACCCAGGCTCACTCTGGCCGCCCTTTTTTAGTTCCAGTCCATTTTTCAGGCATCGCTAAAAAAATAAAACGTCCTTGGAAAAATGCGGTGATTATTGAAGATGCCTGCCAGGCCTTTGGATCGACCTACCTTGACGGCACTCCTGTAGGCTCTTGCCCAGAATCTGACATGACAGCTTTTAGCTTTCACCCGGCAAAAACGATCTGCACGGGAGAAGGTGGAGTGGTAACCACTCAATCCAAAGAATACTACGAAAGGCTCAAGCTCTACCGCAATAATGGCATTGTCAAAGATGCTAAAGCAGACCCTTGGAGTTATGACGTGGTGGATGTCACCCAAAATGCCAATTTTACGGACTTTCAAGCAGCTCTAGGCCTATCACAGCTTCAAAAGGTTGACTCATTTATTGCACATAGAGAGCGGCTAGCAAAGCGCTACAGAGACCAATTGAAAAGCTTCTCATGGATCCATTTTTTAGATGAACGTGCAAGCTCACATTCTGCACATAATCTTTTCGTGGTGCTGATAGATTTTGAAAATATTGGATATCAAAGACAAGAGATTATGCACGCTCTGAAAGAAAAAGGGGTTGGCACTCAAGTTCACTTTACTCCCCTGTATCACCATAGCTACTTTAAAAATCATTACGGCTTTAGAGAGGAAGATTTCCCTCAAATGGAGCTATATAGCCGACAGGCTCTGTCTCTACCAATGTATTCACATCTTTTGGAAGAACAAGTAGATTTTGTCTGCAGGGCACTGATAGAGTACTGCTCTCTTCAAAAGACTCATTGACTACCTAGCATAAGCCATTTTTAATGCTTGAGCATCTGAGGAGATAAAAGCATCAGAGCAGCTGGGTATAAAGTTGTCTAAGATTTTAAGCCCTTCTTCACGGTATCCAAGTAAAAGCATCGTTTTGATACGATTGATTTCATTGAGCTGATTCTTAGGGTCCATGGTCTTTGCTTTTTCAAGGTAGTTTAGAGCATTGACCAAACTATTTTGCTGCAGATAAAGAGCTCCAAGCGTTGAATGATCATGGGCATTTTGAGGATTTAGAACTACTAAAGCTTCGCAAAAAGGTCGGGCAATCTCATAGTGCCCCTCACGGATATATAGAAAGGCGGTCACGCGTAGCCCTTCAATATATTCTTCATTCCAATCTAAAATTTCTTTCCAATTTAACTGACTCATTTTTTCTACCCCTGTACAAAGTGATATCTTCCAACCATAATTAAATTATAATCGTCTAATAATCTCTCTTTCAAATCGTTTAGGTTTTGAAACTTTTGTTTCTCTTCGAGCCTTTTCTTTTGTTCTATAGGATCTGAAGAACTGCAGTTGATATTAGCCGTTTTTTGGCGATCTAAAGCATCTTTTTCCGGAATGTTGAACTTTTCAAAGAACGAAGTTCGGGTATGATTTAAACTTGAAGGGGCTTGAAAATAAGCCACTCGCCTTCTTTGGTTAAGACCAAATAAGCCGACCATAGCTTCGGGCTTTGGTGTAAAATCTAAAACAACCGCATGCTCAAAAGGCAAGCGGAGATCAGTAGCATTGCTCAGCTTATGTAGCCGGTTATAAGACTCCTCACTCTCCTTGTTGAGAGCAAACTGTGAGTAATCTTCTATACTTAATTTATCTATCGATGACATAAAGCCCCAGGGTTTTTGTATCTAAATATTCTTATAGAAAAAATGGGTTCATAGGGCAATCATTTTGTTTAAAAGCCCTCTTTTTATTGTTTAAAACTTGTTCATAACTAAACTATTACATTTCAAGGGCCCTAATTAACTCCAAAACAATGCATTATAAAATCAAACAGCAAAATGAATCCTTAAAACATTGAGCAAGGGTCTTTTAGAAATAATCGATGGCCAAAAAACGAGTCAAATTTATCTTTTTATTTCGTGCCGAGATTTTGATGTTCAAGGATTTACTTTTTGCCATAAAAAGTTTCAGAAAAAAATGTTGCGACGAAGAAAAGGTCATGCTACATTCCGCGCAAATTTTAGCTACCATAGCAACTGTGTAAGTACTGTTAATAACTTCTAATAACACAACTCACAGTAACGAACTGTAAATAAAGGATCGACATTTATGCTCATATGCGAAGAACAACCCACAATCTGGTCACAATTTTTAAATTGGGCAGAAGAAAAGTGTTCAGCAACAGCTTTTGAAAATTGGCTGGCCCCTATTCGAGTCATTCATGAATCTAACGAAGGACTTACTTTAGAAGTCCCTAACGTCTTTGTTAAAGAGTATCTCTTAGAAAACTATCAAAAAGATTTAGCCGCCTTTTTGCCTCCCTCTCAAGGGGATGGTCTCCCTTTAGACTTTATCATTGCAGCCCCTAAAAAAGACCCTACCAAGTCTCCTGTTGAAGACATCTCCTCATTAATCACAACACCTGATTCAACCCACCTTAGACTCAACCGTAATTACCTGTTTAAAAACTTTATTGAAGGGCCTTCAAATCAATTTGTTAAATCTGCTGCAATTGGGATTGCAACAAACCCTTCTCACACTTACAACCCTCTTTTTATTCATGGGAAAGTCGGCCTTGGAAAAACACACCTACTACATGCTATTGGACATGCGATACAAAAGGATCACAAGCACCTTAAGGTACAGTGTGTGACGACTGAAACTTTTATCAATGACCTAGTGGATCACTTGAGAAATAAAACTATTGGACAGATGAAAAAGTTTTACCGTGAACTTGATGTTCTTCTAGTCGATGACATTCAATTTTTACAAAACAGACTGAACTTTGAAGAAGAGTTTTGTAATATGTTTGAAACATTGATCAATTTAAATAAGCAAATCGTCATTACCTGCGACAAGCCACCAAGCCGCCTCAAACTGTCAGAGCGAATGGTCGCTCGCATGGAATGGGGACTTGTTGCCCAACTTACAGCTCCAGAGCTAGAAACACGCGTTGCAATCATACAACATAAAGCCGAACTTCGTGGGCTGAAGATCCCCCACCGAGCGGCTTTTTATATCGCTGAGCGCATTTCACAAAATGTTCGTCAGATTGAGGGGGCAGTGAACAAGCTCTCAGCACATTGTCATGTGATGGATAAAGACCTGACTGAAGATTTAGTCATTGAGGTACTTGGAGAAATGTTAAAGCACGTCCCCAATCATAAGATTTCAATTGATGCGATCTTAAAAAGCGTCTCTCAAGTATTTGAAGTTAAGATTGCTGCATTAAAAGACAGTTCTAGAACTAAAAATATTGTGCTCCCTCGTCAAATAGCCATGTATCTGGCAAAGGAGCTTATAAACGACTCATTATCAACTATTGGATCAGCATTTGGCAGAACACACTCCACAATTTTGCATGCCTGTAAAAGCATTGAGCAAAAAATTAAAAGTGACAGCCACTTAGCAAATCAATTGCACCTTGCTCGGCGAGGCCTTCAAGAAAAATTTTAATTAATACGCTTAATATCAGTATATTAAAAGTAAAATTGACAATTAAAGGGTTCCTTCTCTATGCCTAGTGTAGGTGGACGATTAGAGAGGGTGGTATGCCTCGCATTTTTTTCAAAAAAAAACTTCTGGGAACTTCTTCAATTCCGCAAGCGGACACGCATACGGAAGAAGAGAAAAGAGCCTCTATTAAAATCACGCTGATTCTCTATGGAACGGATAAGTTTGAGGAGATAGAAGCAACTAGTTTTAGTCAATGCGTCCCCTACCTTTCCACCGAGGAACTTGTCTGGATCAATATCGATGGGCATCCCACGCATACTTTTTTAAAAGAGATGCAAGATCACCTCAATCTCCACCCACTTCTGATTGAAGATATTTGCGCAGAGCAGCGCCCCAAAGTAGAGCCGTATGATGACGTTCTGTATATGGTACTGCGTTCACTGTACTACGACCCTGAAAGAGTGATGATTGAAAACGAGCAGGTCAGCTTGATCATTGGGAAAAAATATATGATTTCATTCCAAGAACGTCAGCACCACCTTAGCACGTATATTAAAGAGAGAATACGCAGTCGTAAAAATAGAGTGCATAATTTAGCTCCCGATTATTTGATGTATACACTCATTGATGTCGTCGTCGATAATTACTTTATTGTTTTAGAAAAAATTGCTGGAACTGTAGACGATCTCGAAGAAGAGCTGATCAGCACCACCGATGCTCAAATTTTAAGAAATATCCACTTGCTCAAGCGTGAAACCATTATTATGCGCAAAAGCATTTGGCCTCTTAGAGAAGTTATTTCTAAATTACATCGCGGTGACTTTGAGCAGGTCTCTGAAGGAATTTCACTTTACCTAAGAGATCTTTACGATCACACTATCCAAGTAGTAGATACCATAGAAACTTTTCGAGATATGATCTCTGGGATTTTAGATCTATACCTGAGTAATATTGGACATAAGACCAATGAAATCATGAAATTTCTCGCCATCGCTGCGACTATTTTTGCTCCTTTAACTTTCCTTACAGGGATTTGGGGTATGAACTTTAAAAATATGCCCGAGCTCAATTCTACCTGGGGTTATCCTATTGCCCTTGGTGCCATGGCTGTAATGATTGCTATTATGGTCGTTTTCTTTAAGCGGAAAAAGTGGATCTGATTTAATTCAGGATAATTTTTAAAGATTCACTATTCTCTAATTCTTGTGGCAGAAGCGGTATTTGCGTCATCTGACAAAGCTTTTGATAAAAGAGAGCGTTATGTGTCCTTTTTTCAAAAATAGGCCTTCTAACGACTGATTTTGGCCATCCACAGCTTAAATGAAGTTTCAACACAATCAGACTTGCAATTCCATGAATTAAAAAAGATTTGTGAGATCGATTTGCAAGGCAGCACAATCTTTTTAAATAAGGGAGACGGGCAATTGAAATGCATGGCAATGAAGCGTCAAATGGCAAGTTGAGCAGTTGATAGTAAAGCTCTGACTGGCATGGGTCACAAAATATCTTGCATCTGCTAAGAGGTTTTGAGCAATTCTCACAAAGAGGTTTATACAAAAAATTAAAAGGGAGCTTTTTCAGGAACATCTACAACCACCTTTTTCTTCATAAAGGAGTACCTAGGCGACAAACAGGAGCCTTGGATAGAGATGATAAAGGGTTCTGTAATTTTTAATAAGACATATTGTTTCATTTTAATTTTGATATTAAGGTCCCCCTTAAAATCCATAAAAGAAACATGGGGGTGCTTAGCGAGAGTAAAGTGACAATGTCGATCGTGGCTATAGACATCAATAAATTTAGTAAAAACCACCTTCTGATCTTTTATTTCAAAAGTAATCTTTCCTTCTACTGGGTTGAGCATCGTTAAGTCTAGCCCCAACTTACTAATTAAGTGGGCAGGAACATCGAGTAAAGACGCTTGCTTTTTAGGAGACTTTTGGAACGAAAACTCTCCAGATCCAACAAGACTCTGCAAGTCTAATAAATTCCCCCCAACCCCATTAATTTTGAGAGAGTCAATAATTAACGGCTTATGTTTTTGAGGCCCTTTTTGAGAGCTGTGCAAAAGACTTGGCTTAAATTCTTTTAACTCAATCGTTGGAATGTTCAAATTTACTTTTTGAGGGCCCTTTTCCAATCTCAATTGATTCATGCTCACCTCTCCAGAGAGGTCGCTAATTTTTAGATCTTTGATAAACAGATTATCAAGAGTTGCGCGAACAGAGGATGAAAGGCTTTTAAATTCATAACCTAAAAGGTCAAAATCTTGCCCTCCAAACAATCCATCAAATACGAAATCCTTTAAGTTGTTTTTAGGTAGTGTAAGCTGCCCTGTTAAAAAGTACCCCTTTCCAAACTGATATCGACTTAAGACTTGAGAAATTTTTGGGGGCAGCCTTTTGACAAGCTCCTCCCCTTCTATTTGCAGCTGCCCCATTAATACATTGTCCAAAGAGGAGTCCTTGTCGGGGCGATGCACAAAGTCCCAACGCATCCCTGCAATGGTTCCCTTCATGTTTTTGATTAAAAACGAGGGGCCTTGCTCTAAACACTCAATGGAGAGGTTTGAGCTCTGGGTGAGGGGCTGGGGGTGATGATCATATACAGAAAGGGTAAAGGAGTCTTTCTTTGAACTATCTTTGTGATAACCTAGCCAATAGGGTTGCTCATTGATCAGCGTCTTGGCTCCTATTTTCAAACCTAAAGGACCGTAATCTAGCTGACACTCGTCTAGATGGCAGGTTTGGTTAAAGACTTTGTAGTCTCCTTCGTCTAATTTAAGACCTAAAGTGTAGTGTGCATCTAAGGGGTTAAAAGACAAATTTCCTTGAACAAGACCTTCCTCTTTAATTTCAAAGGCTCTTTTGGGGATCTCTAAATTCCAATGCTGCGCTAAAATATTTTGCACTGATAAAAGACTATTGGCTGGAATTGAAAAGTGGATATTACCAACGCGTTTTAAGTTCGCCCCTTTTGCAAATTCCATATTATCGCCTGAAAACTTGAGACGAAGGGGCGTCTTATACGCTTCTAAAAAACGACTTTCAAAGTGTTCAATATTTATTTTCTGACTATCTCCTTTTAAAACGCATTTAACTTGATCATCATCAAAAAGGACATCTTTAACCTTCAAGCCCATGGTTTTTCCAGAAAATTCAAGGCGATAATTAAGCCCACCTTTATAAAGACCTCCCTCTGATTTTCCCTTCAAATCCATTTTTCCAAAACTCTCATTTAGAAAAGGTATGCTAGAGAAAAATTGCAGCTGCTTGATCTGCTCCATATCACAGGAAAAATGATCTATTTGAGCTTGAAAGCTATGAAATATTTTGCAGTAGATCCCTGATGCGCTTAGATCTAAATCATTACCAGCATGCAGCTTAAGCTGATGAATAAAATGGCACAAGGGCCGTTCTTCTAGCTGGCAAGACCCTTTTAGTTGTTGGTGAGTAAAATCCTCGATCACTGTAAACCGTCCTTTACGGTGCCCTTTTAGCTGAAAGAAGCCCTCTGAAGACTGTGCAATTTTTACTTGGTCTCCCCAAATGCAAAACTGATGCTGATCTTGATTGAGATCAAAGACCCACTGCCCTGATAAGTCTCCTTTTAAGTTCATCCATTTTAATGCAGTAAGTGAGTGACTTGAAATCTGGGGGAGCAGATTTTGCATTAATGAGATGTCTTGATTAATCGACTCTAAATTACATGAGAAATTAACATTGAGATAGTCTAAGTGAAAAGCCTGATTTAAAGAAAAATAGACATTGGAGAGGCCTAAGCTTCCTACGTGGTTATCTTTTTGATCTAAAATTACTTTTAAAGTCGGGTGAGTTTGCGCTAAATTGAGATACAGTTTACCAACAAGGCGAGCACAATCTTTATAAGAATTTTTTATTTTGACATCAAAAAAACAGGGTTCATCTGCAAATAAATTTACTTTGAGGTAGTTAGAGTGAAAACCATATATCTGGTTTCGATGTGACTTCCAACTGCTTTTAAAATTATTAAGTTCAAATAAACTCGTATCACTATCAAATTTAAAATCAAATGAGATATCAGAAAGCGGCTGAGAACCAATGACCGATGACTGCCCATTGAATAACCGACCTTCTAGAACCACCCTTGTAGTCAATTTATCCTTGTTTACCAAATGGAAGTAGGAATTTTCAGGCACCATCTCAAGGGTCCCATCAATTGGCAAATTATTAAAAAAAGAAGTCTCTAGTGAGTTGAAGACTTGCTTAAAGCCCTCAAGAGGCCCCGTTAGCTCAGAAAGTTTCAACATCAAATCTACCTCTCCAAGAGGGGAAAATGACAATTTAAACTCAGAAGAAATCTCAAGATCATTGATCTGAGCTTTGATCTCTCTGGCAAAAATACATCCTGGCATGATGTCTACTTTCCCAGAAGTATTCTCCAGCTTAAGCTGCCCACTTTTGATAAAGCAACTCGCTTGGCTCATTGGCACACTGCCAAAATGAGTCTGTTGATTAAAATTAAAATAATGCCGCCCAACCTCATGAGGTTCTGCAACAACATCAATTGAGATATGTTGATGGTCAAACTTAAGACAATAGTTTTTGTAGCTTAGACTCAACCCTTGTTGGTCAAACGTGCCGTTGAAGTCGGCGGTCCCTTCAAGCTCAATCGTAGTATCTTTAAAAAGCAAAGGGCTTAAATATTCTTCAACAGGGACCTCCGTTAAACGAAACCACCCATCTTGAATAGTGTATTTTGAATTTAAGTTCAGGCCCATTTTTCTTTCAAAATAGCTCAAAGAGGGGTTGGCTTTCATAGGAGTGATGTAGTTTTTCCAAAAAAGCTTAAACTGCTCTTGTGAATCATCCACTGGCAAACGTTTGACTAAGCTTAGCCCAAAATCAGCGGGTTTTTTATTGCCAATGATACACTTACCGTTAAGCCGAAGTTGATCTTTAGATGTCTCTCCCCAAAGATCTACCTCAAATTTTTCCTCTTCAAAAATGGGCTGATAGACGCATCGCATATTTTCGGGGACATGCTTAATAAAGTCTTGCCCTCGACCCTTTAGGGAAATAAATAAGGGGCTCACATTTTCTACGCCCCATTTAGCATTTACAGTAAGTCCTGAGTAATCCCCCTTTGCATGGCTGGCAATCAATTTTCCCTCTAGAAATTGAGAATACCCCTTTAGATTTTCAAAGGTATTTTTTTCTCCAATTAATTGGTTTGCTTGAAAATAAACCTTTCCATCTAAGTTTTTAAGTGGGTTTTGGGATGCAAAAGAAATTTTAAGACCTCCATTTGCCTCCACATTTTTTGCCGATTGTATCCATTCAAAGTAGTTAAAATCTCCCTCTTTAAGGTTAAAATTTTCCACATCAATATTTTGGATTCTACCCTCATTAAACAGGCATTTGACACTCGCATTAAGCAGCCCTTTTTGTATCTCCAATCCTGTCACTTGTGGGTAAAAAGGCCTTAATAGCTGCTGTACAAAATCAGCTTCAGCTTCACTAAAGTTTGATATTTGAGAGTAAAACTGATGTTGAGAGGGGTTGTAAGAGTTAATAGAGCAACACAAACTAGCTTCTTTTTTATCATCATTTTTCATTTTGAGATTTAAATATCCATCCAATCTCGTTAAAAAACCGGCTCCATCGAGGGTAATCAAAGAATATCGACTTCCAGTAGAAACGTTCCCTTGAAAGCGCAGCTTTGCAGCTTGATTTTCCTGGAGGATAATCTCTCCTTTCATATCTAAAGATTTTAAAATCTCAATTTGGTTTTTTTGATAGAGAACCTCTGCTCCAAAAGGAATTTCAATCACACCTGTACTGTGCACGAGCAGCAAGTCGAGTAAGTCTTTGCCTTTATAAGACGATCCCTCCCGCTGAACATTCCCTGTTTCAATAGCAACATTAACCTGAGGAACATGGGTGCTGAGCAATGTTTTTTTATCTTCAAGGATTAGCTCTTGGACTTTCAGCTGAGTTTTTAAAACAGGAAAATAATGAGGGATCAGGCATAAATTTAAAGATCCATCCAGTCTCCCCTTTGAAAAATTCAAAGAGCGGTTTTCCTTAGGCCTTAGGGAGCTCCAAAAATCAACAATATTATGAAATTGAGAAACCTCTACATTATCTAAACTCAATCGATAGTCAATCACATTTTCTTTAAGACAAATGACACTATTGTACTGTGAGCTCTCGTGCCCTAAGTTAATTTCAATCTCTGTTTGATCTAAGGTTGCGTGCTTAGTCTCTACGGTAAAGAAAAGTTGCTGCATCCATTTTTCTTTTGCTGAGAAGCAATCGATCATCTCGAGCTCTCCATCACTCACTTTCACTCGCGCGCTAAGATCTACTAAGTTGCTTTTCTTTTGGAAGAGCTCAAAAAAAGACGGTTTATGAGTCGCTGTTTTGACAACTAAGACATGAGGGTTTGAAAGATTTAAATCTAAACACACCCTTCTTTTGAAAAGATCAAAATCAAAGTCTATGGACAGAGACTGCGCCTGGAGATAAACTCCACCATCATCGAGTATTTGCTCTTTAGTTCCAATAGACGGACCGATTAAAGTAATGCGTTTTTTGTCTAAAATAAACTGTTTAAAGTTCACTTTTTCATTCAGCATTTTTTCAGCACAGTATTTGAATCCAAAACGAGCTGAATAAAAGATCAGAGGTTCTCTCCAAACAACTATAAAAGTCGCAAGCACTAAAAAAATAAAGAGAACATAAGTATGCTTTTTCATCTTAAATTATGGATTGGGTATATCTAATCTATCTACGCTACAAGAAAAAATTTTGGAAGAGATTTTAGCACCGAAATACAATTAAGTATATCAATAGAGGCTATTTGCTCAATTTTTTGTTCAAAATACTTTTTTTTGAGTAAGGAGACTAGAGTTTCCAATTACTTGCCTAAAAAACGAAGATAGTGGTCTTGATCCATCAGCTTGTCTAACTGTCTGGGGTCAACCAAGCGCACTTTGACAATCCACCCTCTATCTTCTGCAGATTCATTGATCATCTGCGGTTGATCTTTTAGAGCACTATTAACCTCTTCAACTACACCAGATACAGGAGCATAAATATCAGCTGCCGCCTTTGTAGACTCTAAAACAGCCATTTCTTCTCCCATTAGCAGGGTGGCGCCAACTTGAGGTAATTCGATATGAACGACTTCACCTAGTTCTTTTTGAGCATAATCGCTGACCCCTAAGGTTGCGGTTGGGCCCTTAACAAGAACCCACTCATGAGAATTGCTATAATGCACGGTGATCCTCCTTTTAAATTTAAGGGGTGGATAAATCCCCTTTTACTCGAATTCATTCCCAGTTATTGGGGTAAAGCTAATCTCTTTAAGATGTTCATCTACTAGGTTATAGATCAACTCTTTTTTCAATTCTGCCTTCAATCTATTTTGCATCAAACGCTCTTGAACCACTTTTTCTTTTGAAAGTAGTTGAATAAATTCAGGAACCTTCTGCTGCCCAGTAACCTGTAACCACTCTCCTTCCTGAAGACTTAAAATCTGGTCTAGCTCATTAGAATCGTTCTTATGACGAATAAGAGATTCCTTTTGTGATAGGACAGCCCAACTGGGGTTGTTGGCAAGGCATACAGTCTCTCCATCATTATTTTTGTAATGTAAATAGGCCATATGCATGGGCTCCCGGAGACGCTCTTGGCAATAAAAAGCATCACCCTGAACAAAGGATTGTTTAGCTCCTTGTTTAAGAGCTTTTTTAAGTGGCTCTAGGTATTTATTTAAATACTTATCCCACATTTTAGCCTGCAGCTCCTTCACATCATCATTTTGCGCATATGTCTTCAGCAGTGTAGATCTTAGTAGTTTGTGAGCGGTCTTATCTTTTAAAAGCTCACTATAAGGGACCAGATCAGGTTTCCCAAGAGACTTGACAGCTAAAATTTGGTAATAGTGAACATCATCAAAAGTGGTGACCTCTAAGGGCTCTTGCTCATTATTTTGATGAGCTTTTTTGAAAAACTGGGTAAGGAATAAAGCTTTTTTAGATGAGGTCTCAAGTCCTTTAAAAGGAAAGTAAGCCCCATTTTTGCGTGCGTTAAGTTCGGCCATGCGCTCTTCTTCTTTTAAAAAGGCCGCTTCTTTCCAATCTGTGTTTTCCTGAAGTAAAAGTTGCCTTACAAATTGATCAATTTGCATTCCTGTAAAATAATCAATATCTTCAAGGGCTCTTTGATAGTGAACATCGCTAAGCTTGTCATCAATTTCAAGTTTAGGAAACTTCCCTTTAAGGGTCATTAAATTACGCCGATCCATTTTCCACTTCCAGACATCTTGAACCGAGACCCCTAGCGCAACTTTTTGGATGCTAACTTCTTTATAGCGCACTTCCACAGGCTCTTTGACAAGCTGGGGGAACTGATCCTCGATCTTTTCTAATTTTTTTTGTTCAAATTCAAGTGAAACTTGCCCCCTGGGCTTACCCAAAACTTCTAGGTAAGCTTCAAAAAGAGCTACATCTTGAAGAGAATTAAAAATAAGTTCCTTTGGAGGGCTATAACGACAAACCGATGCTTGATCAAGGGCATAACCTTCGAACTGTTTAAATGTTTGATCATCTATCAGAGCTAACTGGGCTGCCTCATTAAGATAGTGATTGAACGTCAAAACCTCTCTCCACAGGGAGATGATTTGCATTTTATTCATCCCAAGACGTTCAAGCTTAGCGAAAAAATAGCCTTCTTCGTTGGGGAATTCTTTAAGCCCTAGAAATTGAAGTTGCTGAAAATGGTGACGGTTCATTCTCATCAGATCATCCTCAGCCTCTTTTAGAGACACCTGATAGCCATGAGAAGCCGCATAGTCGCTCATCTCAAAAATAAGTTCGCAAACATAACTCATCATCTTATCACCAAACCAATCAGCAGGTGTTCGGTAACCAAAAAGGGACAGTGACTGCAAGTTGAGCCCTTCATCAATAGAAAGCCACTGGCTACTTTCTTGTTGCTGCTGTAAAAACTGCCAAAGAGCAAAAGGTGGAAATTCCTGTTCTTTCAAGTACAGGTCTGCGCGGGCTTCAAAAACTTGATGAATATCTTGATAATTTTTCATGTCATGAAGTGTAGAGCGCAGCTTAGGGGCATGTCTTGCCCAGATGTGATCTGCATTTAGAGTGTGCACTTCAGGGTGAGCGTAGCCTTTGAATTTTTTTTCTCTTTCAAATTGCTCTTGCCATAATCCTTTAAGTTCATCTTGTTTTTTCTCTGCAATCAGATTCAAAATTTTGGGTTTAGCTACCTTTGAAGCAAACGCGTCAAATGCAAAGAAAGGCATCCCTACTGTTTGTCCGTAAAGCAACTGCTCACCATTATTAGTTGTTAAGAGCGCCTTGAGACCTTCAAAATGGGACTTTTTAATTTTTTTTCCTGTTCGGGTTTTAAAAGCAACTCCATCGATAGAGCGCGAGAGATTCTTAGGTAATAATCCTAAAAATACAATCGAGATGCCCACAAAAAAAGCAGTAAAAATGAAAAATATTTTTTGGTATCTTTTGAAAAAACTAAGCATAGATTCACACGATTTTTTTTAAACAGAGCACGAAAGTAGCATATTTTTAAAAAAAGGTGCTAGGGTTTTGTTGCTCTTAAAAATCAATGAAAGCTTTTATCAATTCTTTTTCGACTTTTTCACGAGCTAGTTTGATAGACTCTTGATCCAAATGAGTCGAAACAAAGGCATGTGAATGCTCATAAATGGCATCAAAAACTCTCTTTTTGGAAAGTAAAATAGATTTTAAATAGCTCGGGTCAGGCAGTGCAATGGCTACGGAGCCATGGTGAAGGTAGCCACGGGTCGTCCGTCGCTGGGCAGCGCCTCCAACTTTTTTGCCGTTAAGTAAGACGTCGTATTTTGTGGGCTGGGCCATGCAAAATTTAAACCGCTCATCCAGACGATCCTCTTTTTTTGCGTTTTTGAGTAATTCTAAGGAAGGCGTTTGAGCAATCACCTTAGAAACTGCTTGCAACACAAACTGGTTCACAAAAGCGTAGTTTTCGAGCGTATTTTCAGAGTAATAAAAGTGGTTCTTGGGCATCAAGAAGGAAAATGCATAATCTGAAAAGTGGAAGGTCACCCCCCCACCAGTAACTCGCTTGGCCATCGACAATCCGTGGTTTTGTACAGCCTCTAGATCTAAGAGATTTTCAGGTTTTGTAAAATGCCCATAGGTTAGTGAGTCGCCCTTCCACTGATACAAGTGCAGGATAGGATCTCCTTGAGGATCAAGCTTCTCTAGAAGCGATTGATCGATCGCCATATTTTCACTAGCTGAATGAACTCCCGTATTAAGAAGGGTTATTTTCATGTTTTTAAAGGGGTTAATTGAAGATCAGTATCATTAAAACCAATCAATCTATATAAAAGGTGTCCCATATTGTGTAACATTTATTTTTGGTATTTTTTAATGAATTAAAAAAAATCATTCAATGCTTTGCAAAAAATACCTTTAATTTTTAACCTGAGGTTAACAAAGAACCTTATTTTTAATAAACTATTAATTGAGAGATATTTATGTTTGACAAGTTCACAAATAGAGCCAAGCAAGTCATCAAACTTGCTAAAAAAGAAGCTCAACGACTCAACCACAATTATTTAGGAACTGAACATGTCTTACTTGGACTTCTCAAATTAGGCCAAGGTATTGCTGTTAATGTTCTTAGAAACCTTAACATCGATTTTGAAACTGTACGCGCTGAAATAGAACGGCTTGTTGGATATGGCCCTGAGATTCAGGTTTATGGTGACCCTGCTTTGACTGGAAAGGTAAAGCGGGTATTTGAAGCTGCTAATGAAGAAGCCACTAATTTAAGCCATAACTATGTAGGTACCGAGCACCTGCTTCTTGGCCTTTTAAGACAAACAGATGGTGTAGCTGCTCAAGTTTTAGAAAATTTGAATGTCGATTTAAAAGAGATCCGCAAGGACGTTTTGAAAGAACTGGAAAGCTTTAACCTACAACTTCCTCCGATCGGTTCAACTTCGCCTAATCAAAATAATTTAGGCCAAGCTAAGAGCTATGAGTCTAAGTCTATGGGCGGTAATGAAAAAACCCCAGCTTTAAAAGCATATGGCCATGATTTAACTGAAATTTGCAAAGCCGGAAAAATGGACCCTGTCATTGGCCGTAAAGAAGAAGTTGAGCGTTTGATCTTGATTTTATGCCGTCGTCGTAAAAACAATCCGGTTTTAGTTGGAGAAGCCGGAGTAGGTAAGACAGCTATTGTAGAGGGTCTCGCTCAGGCAATTGTAAAAGGAGACGTTCCAGAAAACCTTCGTAAAAAAAGACTGATTTCTTTGGATTTAACTCTGATGATTGCGGGAACCAAATATCGCGGTCAGTTCGAAGAGCGTATTAAAGCGGTAATGGATGAAGTCAAAAAAAATGGTAACATTTTACTCTTTATTGATGAGTTACATACAATTGTAGGAGCAGGTGCTGCGGAAGGTGCAATTGACGCCTCAAACATTTTAAAACCTTCACTCTCTAGAGGAGAAATACAGTGTATTGGAGCAACTACCATCGATGAGTACCGTAAGCATATCGAAAAAGACGCTGCTTTAGAAAGACGATTCCAAAAGATTCACATTGCACCACCTAGTATTAAGGAAACTGAAGAAATTCTCAAAGGCTTAAAGGTAAAATACGAAGAGCACCATAAGTGTATTTATACAGATCAAGCTATTAAGTCTGCCGCCAATCTCTCAGACCGATATGTTCATGGTCGTTTTTTACCAGACAAGGCCATTGACCTCATCGATGAAGCTGGAGCTAAAATGCGTATTTCAATGATGAATCAACCTGATGAAATTACCAAGCTTGAGGCGACTATCGAGGAGACCCGAGTTGCAAAGGAAGCGGCTATTGATGGACAAGAGTACGAGAAAGCTGCCAAACTAAGAGACTCTGAAAAAAATCTCAGAGAACAACTACAAAAAGTACGTTCTCAGTGGGAGATCAACAAAGAAGAGCATCAAGTAATTGTCGATGAAGATGAGGTTGCTTCTATTGTTTCCAAGCAAACCGGCGTCCCCCTAAGTCGTTTGACAGAAGGTGAAATGGCAAAAGTCTTAAAGATGGAAGAAATTCTTAAGGGAAATATTATTGGCCAAGACGATGCTATTAATACTGTTTGTAGAGCAATTCGCAGAAGCCGTGCAGATATCAAAGACCCTAACCGTCCTATCGGAGCCTTTTTGTTTTTAGGACCCACTGGAGTTGGAAAAACACTGTTAGCTCGCCAGCTTGCAGCACATATGTTTGGTGGTGAAGAGTCTTTGATCCAAGTCGACATGTCAGAGTATATGGAAAAATTTGCCATTAGCCGTATGACAGGTTCGCCTCCAGGCTATGTGGGTCATGAAGAAGGGGGGCAATTAACAGAACGAGTACGTCAAAGACCATACAGCGTTGTTCTTTTTGATGAAGTTGAAAAAGCACACCCTGATGTCATGAACCTTTTGCTACAAATTCTAGAAGAAGGTCGGTTAACGGACTCCTTTGGCAGAAAGATTGACTTTAGAAATACCATTATTATTATGACCTCTAACTTAGGTGCTGACCTAATCAAAAAATCACAGGAAGTTGGTTTTGGAGTTCATGCGGGAAGACCTAACTATGAAGTGATTACAAATAAAATTGAAGAAGCTGTGAAAAAGCACTTTAAGCCTGAGTTTATCAATCGAATTGACGGCATGGTAATCTTTAAACAATTAGATAAAGAAAGCCTCAAAAAAGTTGTGGAACTTGAGCTCTTAAAACTACAGCAACGCCTCAATCATAAAAAAATTCATCTCAATCTCGATCCAGAAGCCATCGACTTTTTGGTCTCTCGCGGGTTTCAACCTGAGATGGGAGCTAGACCTGTACGCCGTACTATTGAAGAGCATATTGAGGATGTACTTGCTGAGAAACTGCTACAATCCCCCTCTATCAAATTGCATAAAAGAGGTTTTGATATCAGTAAAGGGAGCAACCAACTTGAGTTTAAAGAGCTAGAACTAGACTCTGAAACAGAAAGTGATGATGAGGAAAAAGCTCTTGTGGGCGAGGATAAAAAAGTGCTTTAAGCTGGCTGAAGATGGGAATGTGCCAGCTGTGATTCCCAAATTCTAACTGCATTTAAAAGTTCTTTCTTAGAGGGCCTATTTTGCAAGATCTTTAGATTTTCTTCCTGGTGGCAGAAAAAAGCAATCTTAGCGAGTAAGTTTAAATGCTTTTTATCCTGACAGGCGAATAAGAAAAAGAGTGTGTGCGCTTTCTGACCATCGAGCGCACCAAATTCAATGGGCTTTTTTGGATAGACAGTAGCAACCACATCAAAAACACTCGACAGCAAAAAATCTCTGGTATGAGGCACGGCAATGCCACGACTTAGAGAAGTCGACATCAATTTTTCTCGATCTAGTAGCAGATTTGTGATGACTTCCGCATCAAGATTGAGATTTCTAGAAATCACCTTCATACTGTTAGAAATCACCTCTTGCTTGTTATCTCCTGGAACATCTTCTAAGACGATCCCCTTGTGCAAAGCTCGGTACAGATTAAAATGCTGCAACCCTACAGGATGTTCGTTAATATCGAGAGGTGAGCCTTCTTCATTAAGATACCTCATCATCCATTCATCGATTTCTTCTCGACTAAACCGGTATTCTTGATTGAGTTTATAGGAAGGTATTTTCCCAAGTTCAGCCCAATTTAAAACGGTTTCTTCTGAGATCTTGAGAAAGTGGGAAATGTCATTTACAGTAAGATCCATGCAAGAACCCTTTTATTTAATTTTTAAATATTTCAATAATCTGTTCTGGATTAGTTATCGTCAACAGTTTCTTGCGAACTCCTTGATCCCGTAAGAAGAGAGTGAGCTGTGAGAGGAGATTCAAATAATGGCACTGACGATCATCAGGCCCTCCTATTAGAAAAATAAGCTGCACATCAGCCTGATCCATAGAATTCCAGGGGATTCCTTTCTTTAAAATACCTAGAGCAATAAAAAAATCATCGTAACATGATAGCTTAGCATGAGGGATTGCAACCCCCATTCCAATACCGGTTGAGGCTGTTTTTTCTCGTTCTAAGACGGCCTCATAAAATTCTTTTTTACTTTTTAATCTCTGATCCTTTGAGAGACTCTCAATAAGCTGATTGATAGCTTCTTTGGGACTTTCAGCGTCGAGGTAACAAATAGAATTTGCATGAAGGTACGTAGATATACTTGCTGGAGATTTAGATTTAGAACTGACCTGTATGACCAAAACCGCCCTCTCCCCTTTGAGTTGAGATGCTAACTTCTTCTTTACGCTGAAAAACAGCTTGAACGACAGGAGCGATGACAATTTGAGCAATTCTCATTGAGGGCTCAATGACAAAATCTTGAGTTCCATGATTGATCAAAATGACTTTCAATTCTCCCCGATAATCAGAGTCAATGGTTGCCGGAGTATTTAAAACTGTAATTTGGTTTCTAAAGGCAAGGCCACTGCGCGGACGCACTTGTATTTCATAACCATCTGGTATTTCAAACTTTAACCCTGTTGGCACCAAAATAGACTGACCAGGAGGCAGTCTAATTTCTTCACTTAAAAAGGCCCTTATATCCGCACCTGAGGATCCTGGGGTAGCATAACAAGGAGGTTCTATTTCTTTCTCTAAAAGCTGTAAACCAACATCAACGTATTCCATTATGATTCTTCTTGGGTCAGGACATTTTCTAAATTAAAGAGTTTAGCTCGTTTCAGATTTTCCAGAGAACCTTTTTGTTGCTTTTTTAGTGTATCCTCGCGTGTTAAATAGTCCATAAACAGGCTTATTTTATCCTTTAAATCTTTACGCTTAACGATACAGTCAATCATACCATGCTCTAATAAGAACTCTGATTTCTGAGCTTCTTGAGGCAATTTTTCACCAATAGTTTGCTCTATTACACGAGGACCAGCAAAACAGATCAGAGCTTTTGGCTCTGCGATAATCACATCTCCTAAAGATGCAAAAGAAGCGGTTACTCCCCCCGTTGTGGGGTTGGTTAAAACCGAGATATAAGGCAAAGAGGCTTTAGCAAAAAGAGCGAGTGCCGCAGAAGTTTTTGCCATCTGCATTAAAGACAGCGCGGACTCTTGCATACGAGCGCCTCCTGATGCGGATACGATAATTAATGGAAGGCTATGGTCTTTGGCATACTCTATTAAAAGGGTTAGTTTCTCCCCTACCACTGACCCCATTGAGCCACCCATAAAGCCAAAATCTAAAATTCCTAAGGCTGCCGGTTTTTGGTGGATAGTACAGGTTCCCACCATCACTGCTTCCGAACGCTTTGTTTTTTTCTGCGCCCGCCCAATACGTGCCTGATAAGACTCTGTATCATTAAACTTCAGAGGATCTGTTGGCTGAATTCCTTCAAATAGCTCTTCAAAACTCCCGGCATCGGCTAAGATACGGATTCTATCGTGGATAGAGATGCGATAGTGATAATCACATTTAGGGCAGCAGTTGGTATTTTGCTCAAGTTCTTTGAGGTGAACCAGCTCTTTACAATGCGTGCATTTGAGCCAGCCATCAAAACTCTCATTTTTAGTTTCTTGAACTTTTATTTTTGGCTTACTTCTAGAAAATAACTTCATAACACTTTAATGGTAGATTCAAAGTCTCAATTTTAAATTATAAACGCATATAAATCAAGTTTTTGGGGAAATTCAAAAAGCTACTTTACAAGCCCTTTTTCAAATCTTTTTTCGACAGTTTTCCAGTTGATCACTTGCCAAATCGCCTTTAGGTAGTCAGGGCGCACATTTTTGTACTGCAGGTAATAAGCGTGCTCCCACACGTCAATTCCTAAAAGAGGAATCAGCCCTTGAGTCGCCAGAGGATCTTGGTTTTGACAAGTCGCAATTGATAAAGATTTTTTTTGAGGATGCATTGCCAGCCAGCCCCAGCCGGACCCTTGAACAGCAGCTGATTTTGCGCTCATCTCTTCGATCATTTTATCTACAGAACCAAAGTTTTTTTCAATTGATTTAAGGAGATCTCCCTGTGGCTCCCCACTTTCTTTTGGTGGAGCTAAATTCTCCCAAAAAAGACTGTGGTTGACGTGACCGCCCCCATTGAATTTAATCGCACTTTGAAAAGCAATCATTTGATCTATCTGTTTATTTTCAGTAACCTTCTGAGAAGCTTCTAAGGCCTTGTTCAGATTGTTGACATAAGCTTGGTGGTGTTTTTGGTGGTGAATTTGCATGATCTCACGACTAATCACAGGCTCTAGGGCTTCATAGGCATAGGGTAGATCGGGAAGTTGGTAATTCATAAGATATCCTTTTTTTACAAACAAGGTAATATCTTTGAAATATTATGTCAAAACAAAGCCAGGTCAGGTAGAGGCTCATCATGCTTTTAGAACAAATTATGGCTAAGCCTTTACGCAAAGAGATCGCCCATAAATAATATTTTCATGCTGTCTAATATTTTGTTCCATGTCAGCTAGAATATCCTCTTGGGCTGTTTTAAAAGCTGTTACCTCTTCATAGATACTATGAAGTCGAGCTCGATGCTCTTCAATCGAACAGTTCATCTCTAGAGGATTTTTAAGATGGCGCACCATAGACTTGTTATTTTGAATAACTGTTTCTGCATATTTGTTGGCAAAGTCAAAAGAGTCTCTTAAGTTCATCTTGAGAGGACTTACCTTGTACCTATCACGGCTTTCTACATCTGTGACATCAGGAAAGTGTTGGTCTAGATCACTAACCAGCTTGTCTTTGACACGTCTTAAAGTATAATTCGTACCGTTTGTTGATGGTTGAATGAGATCTGCTACTTGATTGCTCGCATTTTCTAAAGCTATTAGGAGACTTTTCTCAAGGCGGATCATAGTTTCTCTATCAGTACAGCTAGAAGACCCTACAGTTTCGTGAGTCATGAGCAACAAAGGATCAATTGATTGGGTAATTTGGTCATGTAATTTTTTGATATGCTCTTGCAGCACATAGGGAGCTGTTTTGCAAAGCTCTAGGGCTGTCATTTTAGCACCCCGACTAATCCCCCACTCTTGGTAAATTTTAGTAGGATTTAAGAATCTATTGTAGATTGGGTTATTGATCGAATGACCATAAAGGTAGTTTCTCTCACCAAACATATGACGCGTAACACGAACCTGCTGATTCGACATGGTTGTAGCAATTAACAGTTCGTACTCTGTTTGATAAAAGCATCTTCTAATATATTGAGCGGTGCTTGCAGCAGGCCAATAAAGGGCATCACTAACAGCTTCAAAAACAGAAGTGAAAAATCCTGGTTTAGGCTCATGTCCGGGCAGTGTTGAAGCTTGTTTTACAGGACATTCAACAGGAGATCTTCCAGTAACTGCTGGGGAAACACCTCTTGAGTTGCCTAAAGGGGGCGTCTGATCTTGAGCGTCAGCAGATGATTTCTCCTCTTTCGGAAGCACACCGGGCGATGGAGCAGGATTCTCTGCAAAATATTCTATAGGCGACCCTTTTACAGCTTTTGAAACCGCACCTATTGGCCTATCCAAAGAAGGTATTGCGTCCTGAGCCGCTAAAGAGACCCTATCATCTTGTGGAAGCGATGCAGGTGGTAATTGAGCTGAAGCTGATTTACCTGCAAAGTGTTCTGCTGATTTTGAGTAAACACCCTGAATAAATTGTGGTTCGCAATACTTATCAACGATTTGTTGAAAAGACTGCTTATTAAGCATAACGACCATAGGAAACCTTACTATCTTTTTATTATTATAGTACAATGATAACAAGATTCCTTAAAGATCAGATAAAGAATGGGGCTATTTAAGATTGTTCTTTTCTAGCAAAGCTTCGTTTTTGAGAAAAGACCTCCCAAGAGCTTTCTATGGAGCTTGATTAGTTTATAAATACCTTAAATTAAATTCTTTAGATAATATATCAAACGACACTCAAATTCAAAACTTGCTGCAGGCGCTCAGCCGTCACGGGCCCCTTACAAATAAACTCTAAATTTCCTGGAACTTCTTTGAAATTTTCAAAAAAAGAATTAACTCCAGAAGGGCTTGTTAGAACCACTTGATCAAAATTCTCTAGACAAGGCTTTTTCTTAAGTTTGACTGAGATCGTGTCATAGAGGTCAAGTGTTTGGAATAGGATCTTACTTTGTTTTAAATAATTCTCTAAAAGGGGGCGAGCACGCCTAGATTTGGGATAAAAGATCTTCTCATTGGGATCTCTTGGAATACGCTCAATCAGTTTAATCAACCCTTCTTGAGACTCTTCTTGTGCGATATATGAGCAATAAATCCCCTCTTTTTGAAGAGACAAGGAGCTGGATTTACCAACGGCAATGATCTTTTGTTCCTCAACCAATTTTCTGGGGATTTTCAGATCTTTTAAAAGCTTTAGAAGGAGAGAAACACTCGTTTGGCTAGTGATTAATAAAAAGGTTGAAGTTTCTAAAAAGCTCATTAAATCTTGAAAAGAGGGTGAGGGCAGCGGTTTAATTTGAATCAAAGGACATTGAGTGACACTTCCAGAAGTTAAAAAACCTGAAGCATTCAGCCCTGTATAGAGACAGCGCTTTTTTTGCCTAGAGTCTATAGAATGAAAAACTTGCTGCATCTTTACATCACCTCGACGTGCTAAAATAGCTAAGCTCCCCTGCAAGGGGGTGGTAGGGCCTTTTAGTTTAAGGATATTTAAATGATCATAACCTAGCCGCATCAGAGCCGCTTTGGCAATCACCACACCATCGACTTTTTTCGAGTTGATTTCTTCTAGCCTCTGGTCGATGGTCCCACGAACATCTACAATTTGAGCTGAAGGTATCATTTGCAGAACATTGCGCTCTCTATTTAAAGAAGAAGTCGCTATTTTAAGTTTTTTGGGTAAGCTGCTAATCGAAATATCGGGATGAAGCACTAGAACATCTTCTTCGTTAATTGGCTCTGTAATGGCAATTACTTGTAATCCTTCAGGTAAGGGGTCGGGTAAATCTTTAGCTGAATGAATCGTAATGCGGCATTTATGATTCATCAGCCATTGATCTAGCTCATGAGTAAAAAAGTTACTCTTATCCAAATTGCGCAAGGAGCTTTTTAGATCTAAATCTCCTTTTGTTTTACAAACTTTAACGATCCAGTTTAAGTTTGGATAGTAGTAGTGGATGGCACGCAAGACCTCTTCAGTCTGCAAAATCGACAACTTAGAAGAGCGTGCCCCAATCACGATGGGCACACTGCATTCAACCTTCTTGGAAACATTGTAAGATAGCTTCATCGACAAACTCAACAGGTTGTATTTCAATTGCATTAAAAATATTTTGTGGCAGGCCTTTTAAGTTCCTTTTAGGAATCATCGCTGACTTAAAGCCCATGCGAATGGCTTCTTTCAAACGCTTTTCAATATTAGAAACTCGGCGAACATCTCCAGAAAGTCCGACCTCCCCTAAAATCACTTGAGAAAAATCGAGTTTTTTCTCACGGAAAGATGAGGCGATGGCCATTAAAACTCCTAGGTCGATGGCAGGTTCTTTGATACGCAGTCCTCCGGCAAGCGAAACAAACACATCGGATCTTGCCAAAGAATACCCCACTCTTTTTTCTAACACTGCCAATAATAAAGCGAGCCTGTTTGCATCTACACCGGCACTTTTTCGAGTTGGGGCGTTGCCTGCGAGTGAAGTGACAAGTGCTTGCACTTCTACTAAAAAAGCCCGAGAACCTTCGATCGTTGGAATGACTGCAGACCCTTCAATTGCTTGTTTGCGATGATCTAAAAAAACAGCAGAAGGGTTTTCTACCTCAACAAGACCACATGATTTCATTTGGAAGATCCCTATTTCATCACACGGGCCAAATCGATTTTTCACCGACCGTAAAATGCGGTAGTGGTGCTGGCGATCTCCTTCAAAGTATAAAACCGTATCTACTAAGTGTTCTAAAACACGTGGCCCGGCAATTTCACCTGATTTAGTCACATGACCAATGATAAAAATAGAGATCGAGAAGCTTTTTGCAATATGCATCAGCTCAGTAGCAGCATCACGAATTTGAGAAACAGAACCTGGAAGCGAAGAGACCTCATTTTTATAGACAACTTGAATAGAGTCTACAATCACAATGTCTGGCTTGATATTTTCTATATGAGCTTTAATAGACTCCATGTTTGTCTCACCAAGCAGCAGCAATTCAGCTGCATTGATTGAGAGCCTTTTGGCTCGAAGAGAGACTTGCGAGGCAGACTCCTCTCCACAAATATAAAGAACCTTCTGCCCCTTTTCAACATAGTTTGAAACGACTTGCATCAAAAGGGTTGATTTCCCAACTCCTGGATCACCACCTATCAGGACCAGGGAACCGATGACTAACCCTCCTCCCAAAAGAGAATCAAATGCGGGAATCTCTGAAAATAAACGCTTTTCGACATCTTTTTTGACATCGATTAGCTTAATTGGCTTTTTACCTTCATGAGGAGTTTGAAAGCGGGAGGTGGACAATTTGACTTCCACTTCTTCGGCCATGGAATTCCAGCATTCACAGATCATGCATTGACCCGACCATTTAGGCTGTGTATGGCCACACTCTTGGCAGCTCCATTTGACCTGAGTTTTGGTCATGATGATTCTCCACTATTTCGAAATATTTAACTGGCAAAGAGCATCACAAGCAGCTGCCTGTTGAGCACTTTTTTTAGAGGCACCATACCCACTTCCCATTATTCTGTCATCGATAAATACAGTGATCTGAAAGGTTTTACTATGGTCTGGACCAGATTCACTCATCACTTTATAAACAGGTATTTTCTGATACTTTTTCTGAGAGTAGTCCTGGAGTTCTGCTTTCCAGTTTCTAATAGGAGAATCGGTAATTGCAATCATCTCATCGAGCAAATTTCCAAACAAAAAAGTTTTGGCAGCTGCGATACCCCCATCTAAGTAGACCGCGCCGATTAAAGCTTCAAAAAGATCTGCTAAAATAGAACTATTGGGTTGTGACAAAGAATTTTTTTTCTCCCCGCGACCCATCAAAGTCATTTCACTAAGTTCAAGACTTTTTAAAAAGCGAGCACAGCTTGGAGATTCAATCAGCTTAGAGCGCAGCCTTGATAACTCCCCTTCAGTTTGAAGTGGGAGATCATGAAATAAATGCTCAGCAATCAAAAGTCCTAAAACTGCATCTCCCAAAAATTCGAGACGCTCGTTGCTCTCTGAGGCGATTTCTTTGTTTTCATTAACAAAAGAGCTGTGGATAAAAGCCAAAATAAGCTTTTTTTTATCTTTAAATTGATAACCAATCCGCTCTTCTATTATGGGAATTTTTTGAACTAGTTTTTCGTAATCATCCATGAAAAATATGATTTCTTATAATTAGGCAATAACTTAACATCATTTTATTCTATTTATTAATTATTTTTAACTTAATTCCTTTTCTGTCCCATGCCCTTCTGTGTCGCAAGTGAAGATCTTCAATTTTTCCAAAGATACTCAAAAATTGAATTTGATGATATTTTTAACTCTCATCAAATCCAAACTTTAAATCATGGCATTGAGCAAAAAAAACCTCCTGCCGCCCCTTGTTTACAGTGGGGGTTTGACCTTTGGCGCGAGAATGAGACTCTAAAGCCCATTATTTGCGCTCGTAATCTCGCTCAAGTAGCGGGTCAATTAAAAAACCTGACACAGCTTCGCTTTGGTTTTTCTCAATTTCTTGGCCCTAGATGCTATGATAATGACACGTCACTGCTATACCGTAAAAGTTTTATTAAAGAATTGCTTATAGGTGTTTGCATCTGCTTAAAACCAGCAAAAGAAGCTGAAAGTCCTTTTTTCCCAACAACTGCAGGACACGCTCTTTTTTTTGATGTAGACCCCGACTTTTTTTTAAAGTTCCCTCTAACAAGTGGGAATTTTTTATTTATTTTTTATGCTGATTTCAAAGCACGCTTTTGCAGACAAGAAGAACAAACCCCTCTTTATCAGGGTTTTCAAAAATTAAACTACCAACATGGGGACTTTCTCAATGATGAAAACAACCCCCCTTTTGCGAGGATCTCACTATGAAAAAAAGACTTTTGTGTCTTTTTTTTTCGATGCTTTTTATAAAAGCTGCTTGTTACTCCCTTGATTTAACGACTCCTCTAAAGTACACCCTCAAAACGCACCTTAATGCCCAAGCAGAGGCCATGGTTAACTTTGAATTGCGTGAAGAAATTCAGTTTGAGTGCACTTTTGATGCCATCTGCCCCATCACCCAAATCCCCGAATCGTTAACTCTCACCTTTACAAGTATTAAAGGGCAAGTAACACACCAAGACCAGACCCTTTTTTTTAACAGTGACCAAAAAAACGACCTCTCTTTTGAACACCAAAGCATCCAAAAAATTCTCTACCAGCCAGTTTGTATAGATCTGAATAGAGACCTGACAATTAATGGACCTGTACTAGATTTTCAACATCTACTCAAACTGTCAGCATTAGATAATTACTTTATCAGCCAAGATCTTCTTCATCAAATTGTTGAAACTTTGTTTGCTCCAGTAAAAGCGAAAGAAGCCACTCCTTTAACGCTCTCTCTTCACTACCCTTTTAAGACTCGAGTAGAGGTATTTCCCCAGCTCAACCAAGGAGCGTCCTCTATTCAATATGAGCAAAAGCTTGCCCTAGAAGGTCTCTATTCAGAACAAAGCGCCCCACGCTCTCTTCTTTTAAATGGCGAGCTCTTCGGTGCCATGCACTGGCAGCCTAATCAATTCTATGCTGAACATTTTTCACTCAACGAAAAAGTTCAAGAAGACAATGAAAACCCTCTTTTTGAAAAACCTCTTTCATTTCAGTACTCTTTAAACCTCGACCTTGAACCATAAGATGGATTCCTTTTTAAAGCCTGCTCAAAAACTAATGAGTTGGTTTGAAACTCATAAACGGTCTTTACCTTTTAGAGACTGCAAAAACCCTTATTTTATTTGGATCTCAGAGGTGATGCTGCAACAGACTCAAGTCAAAACCATGATCCCTTATTTTGAAAGATGGATACAAACCTTTCCTAGCGTCGAAGCTTTAGCCAAGGCTCCTATTGAACAAGTGATCAAACTGTGGGAGGGACTTGGATACTACTCGAGGGCGCGTAACTTACATAAGGCTGCAAAGCAGATTATGGAACAGCACGCGGGAGTGATCCCCCAGCAAAAGAAGGCTTTAGCTACTCTTGCAGGAATTGGCCCCTATACTCAGGCAGCAATCTTAAATTTTGCCTTTCAGCAAAGAGCTGTTTTAATCGATGGGAATGTCAAACGCGTGGCAGCACGCTATTTTGGAATCGAGAAAACATTTCAATCCTTAAAAGAGCACCGTGAGCTTGAGAAGCATTTAGAAACTCTCTTACCCTATGAGCAGCCCTGGATTTTTAATGAAGCTTTAATGGAGCTAGGAGCTTTAGTCTGCACCCCCCAAAATCCAAAATGTAATCAGTGCCCATTTCAGAGAAGTTGCTATGCCAACCAACACGAGCTTCAGGCCTCTTTACCAAAAAAAGCTAAGCGTAAAAAAACCGTCTCACTTACTCATGCCGTATTTGTATGCCAGTTTGAGGACCATTTTTTAGTGAAAAAGCAAACCTCGCCATTGATGCGAGATTTGTACGAGTTCCCCGCAGCAGAGACTACAGATCTCCCAAAAACTCTAAAACACCCTCAATTTTTGAATTGGGAACGACAGTCTCATGCCTGGAAGGCGCTTTTACCTGTAAGGCATAGTTTTACAAACCACAGACTTTTACTGCTTCCCTTTCATTTACAAATCAATCAACGCCTCAACCACTTACAGTTTGAATGGCTCGACATTAATTCGTTGAAAGAAAAGGCGTTTTCAGCAGGACATCGGAAAATTTTTGCTCAACTTAATTTTTAGGGGGAATTACAGCGGTAGTGGCTGTAAAAAATCTTGTAAACTCTCTTTGAGATATGTGCTTATCTGAGGTATCGTTTGATTTTTAACTAGACGATAGGCTCCTTGAATTCCATTGGCCATTGCTCTTGCACATGAGCGTCCGTGGCACTTAACCACGACAGCTTCGACACCAAGTAACACAGCTCCTGGATACTCTGCATAATCCAAAGTTCGCTCAACTTTTTGCAAAACATCTCGGGGATAGGCCGATTGGCTAGTTAAAAAACGCTTGTGAATTTGATCTATAATAAAATTAGAAACCCCTTCACAGGTTTTTAAAAAGATATTTCCTGTAAAGCCATCGGTTACCAAAACATCGACTCGCCCTTCAAAGACAGCCTGACTCTCAATATTTCCCTCAAAAACCAGGTTATTCTCCTCTAGGCGCTCTGCATAATGATTAAAATGCTCATAGGCTTGGCGGGCTTCATAAGTCCCCTTACGAGCTTCACCTCCAATATTTAGCAATCCTATTCGTGGGCGCTTGATTTGCCTAAAGGCTCGTTGAAAAGCTGCTCCCATCAGCGCAAACTGCATGAGATGACAAGGCTTTAAAATGATGTTAGCACCGATATCTAAAACAATCACCTGCCCGCACTCTGTAGGCAAAAGAGTTGAAAGAGCAGGACGATCAATCCCAGGAATTTTTTTTAATACAAAGTTTGAAAAAGCGGTTAGTGCTCCTGTATTCCCTGCAGATACAAAGGCATCGCATTCTTGACTTCGAAGCATTTCAGTTCCAATTGCAATAGAAGATTTTTTCTTCCTACGAACCGCCAACAGAGGCGATTCGTCCATAGAAATTTCTTCCTTAGCTACTGTAAAGTGCACCCGAGGATGCTGCGGCAATGTTTGACATCGATCGATTTCATCTTGAGTTCCAATCACAATAAGCTGCGCATCCGTCAATGAATCTGCAGCCTCTAAAACTCCCTTGAAAAGATCAACGGGGGCTCCATCGCCCCCCATAATATCAATTGCAATACGCAAAATAGAAACCTCTACTCAGCCGCCATTGAAACGACTTGCTTTTGATCATAAGTACCACAGCTTGGGCAGATTCTATGAGGAACTGTCAGATTACTGCAGCTTGTACATGTTTTGAAATTAATGGTTTTCTTCATGTGGTGAGCTCTTCTAGATCCCTTCTTCGAGTGTGATGAGCGGTTGCGTGGAACTGCCATTTTAATTCTCCTATAATTTTTCTCGTTCTAAATAATTGTTAATATGTTTTCTTTCCGGACAATCCCCCTGATTGCATTCCGTAAACTGCGGGATTTCCAAAAGAATTTCTTCTCGAAGCACCTGACCATAATCAAAGATGGCTCCGCGTAATTCTTTTAAATCTTCTACATGATAGAAGTTTTGGATGTTTATTGGAACAGAAGCTTCATCATTACAAATCGAACAGCTCAATACCGCCGGGGCTTGAATATGTAAATTCAAAATTAATTGATGATCTGCAATATAAGCACTGCCGGAAAGTGCAATAGGTCCCTCAAAACGGGGGCCATGCTCTTCAGTAGCCAAAAACTGAGATAAAACCTTGCAGTCTATCTCTAGCTTTTTACCATCTCGCAAACGGTCAGTGTTAATAACAAATTCTGATCTCATTATAATTAATTCTCTGTATCTCTTTCAATCCTTTATAAACTCTCAATTATTATATTTAAAAAAGTGATTAATTGCGAACAAAAAAAAGGGGGAAAGTCCTTGAATTTTTCCTTAAATTAGCTACACTCAAAAACATCTATTTATTATTTCAATATTTACATAAATGTCTAAAATAGAAAATATTAAAGAAAGCGTCTTATCAATCTCTCGCTCTAACCCCGATTTATTCAATCGTCTTATTGGCTATGACAAACAAAAAATTGAAGACCATTTTCAGTTCTGTACCACTGAAAAAAAGGAATTAAACCTTCTGTACCGAAGAAGAGGAAGAAGTCTTTATTATCACTCACAGCAAGGGGCAGTTGCACAAACCACCGATTGGATTAAAACCAACCTTGCAAGAGCTCAAATTATTTATTTATTTGGGGTAGGGCTTGGATATGCTTTTTTGAGCTTAAGAAAGTGGCTTGAAGCCAACCAAGATCATCAGCTCATTATTATAGAGCCTCAACTTCCTGTACTCATTTTCCTATTTCAAACTGAAATAGGAAAAAAAATGGCCCTTCACCCTAGAATCCATTTTCATCAGTTCAATAACCGATCAGAACTTCGCGGTCTTTTGCAACCGATTACTATTGAATTTGGAACACTAAAACCCTGTGTGCTCACACTTCCATGTTATCAAAAGTTTACACACATCTCAAATCTTCTCCGCCATCAAATTCCCATTTTCCATGAGAACTTATCGACTCTTTTCATTGAATCGGAGCACTCTAAATACAAATCTTTTAAAAATATGGTAAGCATCTCTCTTCATCTACAAGGGCGATATAATGCTTCAGAGTTTAAAAATATTTTCAAGAAAGTCCCTTGTATTATTGTTGGGGCGGGCCCTTCATTGAAAAAAAATCTCTCCGTATTAAAAACACTGCAAGACAAAGCACTTATTTTTGCGGGTAGTTCGGCAATTCCAGCTCTTTCACAGCAGGGGTTAGAACCTCATCTTGGAAACTTTTTTGACCCCTACCCTCGCGTTTTTCAACGGCTCACAAACTCTTTGAACTTTGAACTACCCACTTTCCATTCCCCCCGCACTTTCTCTAAGGTTGCTCGTTGGATTCATGGGCCACAACTCTATGCTAAAGGAGGTGACAGCATCCCTTTAACGCCGTGGATCGAAGAAGCTGCAAACTTTTCTGGGGAACAAATCAAAGAGCATATCAGCGTCACAGTTTCAAACACACTCCTTGCCACCCTGATGGGTTGTGACCCCATTATTTATGTCGGACTTGATTTAGCATATACGGACAACCAAAGCTATGCTGCAAAGGTCTGTGAAGAACCTTCAATAAGGGAAAACAAAGAGGACTCAGATACCTTTGAATTCAATGCTGAGCTATCTTCTTTCGACATCTTTAACAAACCGATACGAACAAGACACGGGTGGGTACTAGAAGCTGATGTTCTGTCCATACTTACCAAGCAATATAATTGTCACACGTTTATCAATGCAACAGAAGGTGGGCTTGGAATTTCTGGAGTTGAGAATATGAGTTTGCTTAATGTTAAAGAAAAATTCTTACAAACCAACTATCCCCTACAAGAAAAAGTCCACTCTGAAATTTCTCCTTACCTTATCAACCATTCGAAATACCATCTAGCAGTAAAAAAACGACTCAAAGAATTTTGTAAAAGTTTAAACCGCTGTTTAAAGATTTATCAGAAAGTTATTCAGGAACTTAAAAAACTCTTATTACAAAACAAAAAGCAGCAACTCACTAAGCTCAACTCCCCTATTGTGGACGACAGCTTAAAACTTTTAGGCCATGAAATAGGATACCAGTATTTGATGAAAAGATACCATCAAATCGTCGATATCAAGCATCTAAAATTTCGCCATTTCAAGCGCTTTTTATCTAAAGAAGCTCCCGTCACTTTGGAATATGAACTTAAATTACTCGACATGTTAAACAGGTTTAAAGAATACTATTCAACATGTCGTGAATTTCGACTCATTATAAAAAACGAATTGAATCATGAGAAAGAGGATCCATGGCAGTAAAAAAATGTAATTATCAGTTCGACCACCAAACAATTCAAATCCTTGACGAAGAGTTGAAAATTAACCTAAAAGTTCAGGCGCCCCTTATCAAGCTACCGCCCGACTTTGCCACTTCAGATGAATCTCAATTCCATGGGCATACCCTGAAAGTCCTTCGAGACGAGCAAGGGGTTGTTTATCAAGCACACCTTGAAAAGAATGGTTTATTTCACGCTCAGTGGTGTTTATTTTATCCCGATGGTTCTTTAAAAGCTGAAGCCTACTATCAAAAAGGAGATTTGCATGGCCCTTCTTCTTTTTACTCTCAAGAGGGGCAGTTGGTTTCACAAACTTGGTTTATTGAAGGAAACAGGCATGGCAAGCTAAACCAATTTTACCTCAGCGGGAAACCCTATGCTGTTTTGCGTTACCAACTCGGGGAAAAACATGGAAAACAAGAATACTTCTATGAAGATGGCTCTTTAAAAACTTTGATGACCTATGAAAATGATCTTCAGGTGGGGACTACCAAACTCTACTACCCTAACCACCTATTGAAACGGGAAATCGAATTTAAAGCGGGTAAAAAAATGGGCAAGGATCGTTTTTGGAACCCTTCGGGCCTTCTTATAGAAGAGTCTTTTTACAATGATCATGAACGCACTAATCGCTATCGAAAATGGTATCCTAATGGACAGTTGGCTTTTGAATATCAATACCATGAGCCCCCTAAACTCTATGATGAAACGACGTGGACTTCAGAGGGAAAGCCTTTAACAAAAGGCACCTACAACAAAGAAAACCAAACCTACATCTTGCATAGGTATGATTCATTAGGAAAAATTTCCCAAACAGCCAGAGGCGTTTGGAATGGGAAAGAGTTAGTTTTTGAGTCACCATAGAGTCTAACCATGACAACACATTTTAAAAATAGTCTTCAAGCACTTGAAAAAAGCTCTCCTCTTTTAAGAATGCAGCTTTTGCTGCAGTCTAGCAACGACACTCCAAATAGAGATGAATCTCTAAACTATCCCATCAAACTTGCCAAAAAACTCTTTTTTATCGAGAGCAGTCAACTTGAAGACATTAATCCCACTCTAAAGAAAAAACCCTCTTCGCTATTTATTTATGGAGTGGGCCTTGGAAAACTTTTTCGATTCTTACAAAAATGGCTTGAAAAAGACCCCACTTACCGCCTCTTTTTTTTTGAAGACCGCCTTGATGTTTTAAAAGCACTTTTCTCAACCCCATCTGGATTAGAAATGGCAAAGCACCCGCAAGTTGCCTTGTTTTACCTAAGGACCCCTCATTTTTGGTCACAAAATGAAAACACCTTTGCCCCCTACCTTAATGGATCTTTTGAAATCATTGCTCAAAAAAGCTACCAAAAAAATCGTCCCTACTCCTGGAAAAAATTTAAACAAACTCTCTCTGACCTAACAGCTAAACTCCATCTTATGCTGGGTGAATATTACCAAGATGCTCCCCTTCTGTACCAAAACTTCTTAAAAAACCTGCCTAAAATTCCAGATGCCATTTTCGCACACGATCTCTTTGATAAATTTAAACAAATTCCTGCGGTAATCTGCGCTGCTGGCCCTTCCCTTAATCGCGATCAAAAAGAACTTCAACAATTGCAAGATAAAGCTCTTATTTTTGCTGGGGGGCGTGCTTTAGCCGCTCTTAATAACCTCCAGGTTCAGCCCCATATTGCAGTGGGAATTGACCCCTACCCCATGCATTGCGACACTTTCTCCTTGAACAACTTTTTTCAACTTCCTCTTCTTTTCAGAGCTCGTATGAATAGTGATGCGGTAGATCGCGCACAAGGCCCCTTAATTTATGTCTCAAAAGCTGCTGGACATCCACTTGTTGACTGGTTTGAAAAAAAATTAAACCTAATATCCCCTGAAATAGACGAGGGGAATAATGTCATTAACTTTTCGATTCAGCTTGCAAGCCACTTAGGTTGCAACCCCATTATCCTAGTAGGAAGTGATTTAGCGTACCATAACAAACAGCCTTACTCATCTTCACTAGTGGTGCATCAAGATCTTCCTAAAGAGGGGAATCTCAATCAAAACACTTCCTTGGCCCATCGCCCTTTTATCAAGAAAGATGCCAAAGGAGGAAAAATCTTTACTTTATGGAAATGGATACAAGAGGCTGAATGGATTGATCATTTTGCAAAAAAACACCCAGAGTGCGATCTGTATAACGCCACTATGCAAGGGCTCAACATTCCAAGTTTAAACAATAAGCCTCTCAAATGGATAAAAAATAATCTGTTAACACAAAATTTTGATCTGGAGGGTAGGTTACATCAAGCTCTTATTTCCCAGGAAAAACCAAAGCATGTAGCTCCTAAAGTAACCCAAACCTTTGCAAAACTTGAAAAGAGCCTTTTAAAATGCCTTCAATTTATTCAGGATAACTCAGAATTTTCCCGGTACCAACTCCAAAATGAAGCTGCATACCATGCCATTTTATGTAAACCTGATCAACTGATTGATCAATTACTTAAAGAATCTTGCCCCGAAAAAAGGCGAGAAGAGAAAAGATCTCTTCTGCAGCCTCTTATTGAATTTTATATCAAGCAAATGAAAATGCAAAGCCTTTGAAAAGCTCTACAAGGCATTGGCAATGGCGATACAAGGCAAAGCAATTGCTGAAACCAGGGCGCCTAAACATACACCTGTGCCCACGCTGTCTAAAACCTGCATGTCAGCAATTACACTCGCCTGCTTCAGCATATCTTTGATCATACTCTGAAGGGACTCTATTGCACTTAATCTTTCATTTTCAAGAAGTTGGATAGAATTAAAGCGGAGACCAAAAAATCCAGTAGGCAGCTGAGTGCCTTTAGTTTTCGAGCGGCCTACTTTAAAGCATCCCTCATACTGATCGCTGACTTTCTCATCCCATATTTGCACATGACTTAAAAACTCATAGCTTTTTAAGTAGCTATAAAACTCATTATACTCCATCCACCCTTCAGAGCTTTTCGTCATTTCTTCATTTAAAAATGATTGAAGTGAATACTGCCCGCTAAAGCTTTGGTAGAGTCTAAATTGGTTCTCTTTAGTTTTCTCAATAACAAGGGCATGCCCGCCGTGAGAATCTTTAAATGCCATATTATCAAAAGTACAATAATAAAGTTTATGGGAAGATCCCTCCAAGTCCTTGGCAATTTCATCCATCAACGCTTTTGCTCCTTTCTGGGAGCTTTTCAAAGAAAGTACTTTTTTTGTCTCCAAAGACTTGATCTGATCTAAAGATTGTGGATCCATCCATTTCGAAAAGCTTTTTAGGACCGCTAGGGCACTGCTTTTGCATTTAGAAGCAAACAGATTGGATGCATTGGGCTTGTTCTCATCAATAGCCTTAAAAACACCTTTTAAATGCGGATCTTGAACAGAACCTCTTAAGGTTTGGTGCAGATTACTAACTTCATCAATCTTCGATTGCATCTTTACTTCAAGGGCATCAAATAACTGAAGCTGCTCATTAAGTCGAGGAAGTTGACTCTGATCTCCTTTAAATAAAAAATCAATTTCTGATTGAGCTTCAGGATTTTGAGACAGTGTTTGCAAAGATTGTTTAATAAGCTGGGCAAGTTCTTGCATTTTGCCCAGTTCAGAAATTAAGTAGCTGTCTTTTTTCACGATTTTATAGGCGTTAAAATCATCAAGTGATCGATCAGCTTCCTTCATTTGTTGTTGCAATGCTTGTGTTGCTGATAAATTCGGAATTAATGTCTGGTAGTTATGAATATAGTGCATATTAGGTCACGAGGGTTAAATAATAGTAAAAATGGGCGAAAATATATCAGAATAAATTTTTATTACAAAGTATAAAGTAAAACACTATAATTATATTTTTATTTACTAAGTCTGTTTATTTTTCTGATTTTCAAAAATAATTCTTAAGAGCTATACTTTTGCGCATGACAACCAAAAAAAGCTTTTTTATACTGGCCTTGTTTCTTTGCTTTGCTTCTTTTTTTGCAGTGCTCCCCTTTCGTAGTCCAGCGGTAAAATGCAAGTTTAGAGGACAGCTTGGCAACCAGCTTTTTGAAATTGCCACAACACTTGCGTATGCACACGACCATAACCTAGTCCCACATCTTCGATCAAAGCCGTTAAAAAAATCTCAAAGGGATTGTAGAAACCTCTATTTTGTTTTCCACAATGTTCCTTTTGACCGAGGGCGACTCAATCTAACTTTCAACCCCCTTATTAAACGCATATACCAAGAATCTTCACCACGAACTTATACCCCAATCCCCTTTCGAAAAAACCAAGAATTGCAGGGATTTTTCCAAAGTGAAAAGTATTTTGCACATTACCGAGAAGAACTTTTAAAAATTTTCAAACCACCAATTGAAATTAAGCGTCAGATTCAACAAGAGTATGGGGATCTTTTGAACACAAAAACTGTCGTGTCACTTCATATTCGCACTTTTTTTCCTGACAATCTGGATGAGAAAGAAATTGTACCGCACTGGCAGTACTATCTAAATGCCCTGAATACATTTCCTACGTCATATTGTATTTTAGTCTTCTCAGACTACCCTGAATATGCAGAAAAACATTTTCCAAAAACAGAGCACGAAGTTCGTTTTATCCAAGGAAACTCCTATTTGTATGACTTTTGGCTCTCTAACCACTGCCACCATTTTATCACCTCTCCAGGCTCTACTTTTTCATGGTGGAGTGCGTGGTTAAGTCCACGAGCTGACAAACAGATCCTGTGTATAGGAAATAGCGCAGGGGAACCGGATTTTTATCCAGAGAGTTGGACGGTAATACCGTCTGTTATAAATGGAGGCTTGACTTTTTTCGAGCCACTCGATTTTTAGCAAAATCTTTTTTAATTTGCCCCCACTCTATTTGGTCGCTGGGTGACTTTTGAAGGCTTTGCACGATCAATTTTTTGGCCATGCGCTCAAAAATCTGACTTGAGATAGCCTCTGGTGAAATCAAACTTAAAGGAAGCATTTTGTGAACAGAAGCTAAGATCTCCTCATTATAAAAGACGAATCCAGGAACCTTCAAGTGCATATTGAGCGTATGTTGAACAATTTTTTGCAGACGTTTGGCCATTGTTGCTTCTTCTACTTTTTTCATCTGATTAAAAATAACAGAGACATCAAAAGAGGAACATAAATATTGCAAATTTTCACCCGCCCACTCATCAATTGCGGATACTTTTTCTAGAAGTTTATCGACACAAAAGTGAGGGTCACATCTAAACTGCTCAATCCAAGTTAAAACCTCAGGTTGATGCATAAAAAGACGGGTAAGAGCTCGATACAAAGCATTTTTGATAAATTCAAAATTATTCATCAAAGAAGTTGGCTCGGCAGTAGTGACAATCATTTTGAAATCGGCATAAATAAAAAGATCTAGAGTATCGATGTGAGAACCCGCTCCTAAATCGAAAAGGACCAAATCAGCATCTAAGCTATGCACTTCTTCTAGAAAGGTCTTTTTTTTCTCCGAAGGCATTTGAGCTACTTGGGGAATAAAACCACTAGCAGGAATCAATGAGAGGTTTTCTTGTGCAGTTGGAACCAAATAGTCTTTCAAACACCCCTCTTTGCCGGTAAGCCATTGTGTCCAGCCGGGAGAAGATCTTGAAATTCCAAAGAGGGTGTGCTGATTTGCTGCCCCTAAGTCACAGTCAATGACAATAACTTTTAAATCTGCTTTTGCAAACTGCACGGCGAGGTTCGAACAAACCATAGATTTGCCAACGCCTCCCTTGGCACCTGCAACGGCCCCAACTAATGGGGTTGGGCGATGATGTGTATGACTCATAAACTTTCAACTCAACAATGAAAGCTATGATATACAAGATCCAAGTATTTGTTTTGAAGCTTAAAAATCAGTCCCACTCATACTTACGATTTAATAAGAGTGAATCAGCCCCTGCAAACAGGGGGTAATCCAGTGCTTAATGGGGTGGTACAATACCTTAGTTGCTACCTTTTCAACCTGCTTTGCAGCAGCTCTGACAATCGATTCCTTTTCCAGATGGTTGTTAATCTCTCTAATCTGCCACTGAGGGGAAAAAAGACTTAAAAGAAGGTGATTTGCAACTCCTGAAAACTTTCCACTCGTCTGAATTTCAAATGCCTGCCCGATAAATCTCTTTCCAAACTTTGGAATTAGATCCCCTCTATTAACAAAAGTTTTTACGACCGGCTTTTGTGTTATTTCTTCCCATTTTTTTTCGACCGTTGAGTTGACTCCTGGAGCATCGAATATAAAAGAAGGAGATGATTCATGATCACTAAAAAGTTCACTATGGTAAGTTAAAAAATAAGCACCAAGGGCTCCCCCTTGGCTAAAACCCATCACTTGCGCTTTCTGCCCTGTATCTTGCGATGTTGCTTTTAACCAATCCGTAATCTCTAACTTTGACTTTTTATATAATGCCTTAGCCGGCCCCTCTGGATGAAAATTTGCAGCCATAGTCGATAATGCCTCAATATTTTTTAATGAGGTTGTCGTGGGTCGAAACAACAAAATGGTGGGGTGTCTATGAGCTGGATCGACAAGCCCAAAAGCAGGTATTTTATACCCAACATCAAATCGTTTTTGAACGCGGTATTTCACAAGCTCGCGATTTCCCTCTTTGTTAACGACTGGGATGAAAATTTCCATTCCTTCCTGTATAAAACCAGACATTTTATGGACAAACACTTTCGTCATCCATTGTGCACTCATCCATAGCATCGTTTCATTGTCGGAGACACTGTGAAAAATTTGCTTCAAAACCTTCTGATTGCTATAGAGCTCCCCGGGATTAAATTCAAAACTAGTGACATCCCAAATCCCCTTGCTCGGAGCATTTTTAGAAAAATAATCGCCAAATACCCTAGGGGTGAGTACACTTTTTTCTCGACCTTGTTTTTTAGAAACAAAGTGAGCCCCATGCTCCGATGCTAACTTGTAAATTTCATAGGCAAGCTGGCACTTTAAATAAATTGGGACAAAAAAAGCTAAAGAATACTTAGCCACTTTTTTAGCCACTTTTGAACCCACTTTTAAGGTTGTTGCTAGCTCGTTTTGACTCATAATACTTAAAGCCGATTTTTCGCTAGAATTGCCTTGAATTCTCTCAATCATATTTTCTCCTTGCCTGTAAGCTCTAGGTGATATAAACACCTAATACCGCCTATTAATTTAACCAAACACACAGGTTTTTAAATAATTTTCCAACTTATCAATAAGCTCTGAAAACTCTTTCTTCTCTATAAGAGAGTACACTTTTCTACCATCGAGATTCATTTTCTCTGCAAATTGATGAGTAAATGGTAAAAGGTTATCAAAAGCGTGCTGCACTTTTAAACCTTCTTTTAAGTCAGCCATGCACTGTTCTTTTACAAAACCATTGCTTTTGCAAATTTTAATTAAATTTTCTTTGAGCAATGGGTCAGCATGAACCAACTCCACAAAATTAAACGGATGGACGTGAGAGACTCTTTTATGCAGTTTTTCTATTGACGACCGATTCCACAGTAGGGAGGGCAAAGAGTCATTGGCAAGTTTTTTAAAAATTTTATTAAAAATTGCCCTTTCTTCCTGGGTAATGCTTTGCTTGCAACTACCTTTTTGATAATGACGCAATTCACCTTCTTTCCCTTCTGTAAGTACTGGTACTACAATTTTATTCCAACTTGAGTCGCCTGCTATCTTCGACATATTTTCCCCGTTTGAATTAAGCGAATTATGCCTCTAAAACATTAAGAATTAATAAAGATAACCACCCGCATTTATTAAAAAAATAAGTTGAAGATTTCCCCAATATCTCTAAAAAATGAAAATTTAAATGGATGAAGCCACAAAATAGGCACTCTATCTCAATAAACAAAAAGAGCCGGGAATTGGCTATTCCTGACTCTAGGTAATTACTTAAGAAAAAAGAGCCTCTTGATCACCTCAAGAGGCTCTTTAAATTTTGTTGCTAAACTAAAACATCCACTCGAATTTGATTTTAGCAGTATAGACTTGCAAGTGACTTAATAAGTCTG
>CAYGLF010000011.1:0-45473 GCA_964350945.1 uncultured bacterium | reverse complement strand
AAGGGACTCCCTCTAGTTTTAAAAGCCATGTCAAAAATCAAAGACCGTTCTTTTGAACTAACTGTCGTTGGTAAGGATAAAAAAATTTCCAAATATCAATCTCTTGCCAAACAACTACACCTTGAAGATCGCGTACACTTTGTAGGTCCCCAAACTCAACTGCTCACATTCTACCAAGCGGCCGATTGCCTTGTGCTACCCACTCTCTATGACCCTTTTGCAAATGTCACTATTGAGGCGCTTGCTATGGGACTTTTTGTAATCACTTCCCCCTATAATGGGGGGCAAGAAGTTCTTTTAAAATCTACTGGCAGAGTTCTCTCTCAGCTTCAAAACCCTCAAGAGCTGACAGAGACCCTTTTATATGCCCTCTCTTTAAATACCTCCTTTGAGAGAAAATCTGAAATTAGAAAAACGATTCAGCACTTGGATATTAATTCACAACTCGATAAAATCGTGTCTCTTACGATGAAAAGCTGTTAATAATCCATGAAACATAAAGCCACAAACACTATTTTTTACTATTTAATACGCACTCTGATGTTCCCCTTTTACTGTTTGCCCTATCGCACACTTCATCAAATTGGGAAATGCGTAGGCTCGCTAGCCTACTATGTAGCCCCTAAAGACATCAGAAAAATAACGCTCAATAACCTAGCCTTAGCAAAATCTCTCAATCTAAGTGAGCAACAAATTAAGAAAATCTCTAAAGAGTCTTTTCAGAACCTTATTATTAATGGTATTGAATATTTTAGGCTCAAAAGAAGTTTTTATAAAATGGATCGCTTCGTTAAAGGCCACAACACCCAAGTTCTTGATCGGTTGGCCAAAGAAAAAAAAGGGGCCATCTGTGTTACAGGGCATATCAGCAACTGGGAGCTCTGCTTTTTAGCTTACACCCAAAAGCAGCCTAGTATTGCTATCGGTAAAAAAATTAAAAACTCTAAGTTATATCAATATATACAATCCATCAGGACCATGCATGGAGGGGAAATCATTGATATGAAACAAGCCATTTCTCATGGGATTAAATCCCTTCGAAAAGGTCGTATTTTTTCGATGGTGAACGACCAAGCATACACAGGGTCCTCCTACAGCTACCCTTTTTTTGGAGCCCGTGCATGGACATCAACTGCGCCTGCTTTAATGGCCTATAAAGCAAATGTTCCTATTATTATTGTGACAACCACACGCCTTGAAGGAGGCCGCTATGAATATACCCTCTCAGATCCAATCTGGCCTAATACAGACCTTCCTCTAAAGAAAGAGGTCTATCGCCTCATGGATACCATGATGCAGCACTTCGAAGCTCATATTAAGAAACATCCTGGACAGTGGCTGTGGCAACATAAACGTTGGAAACAAGAAGGTTTCAATATCATTCACAATAAATACAAAGCCGATTCTATTTTATTTGTGATGCCATTTGATAAAAAACGCTTTGAATATATCAATAAATCAATATGGATGATTCCACAGATTTATCCTAAAACATTCCTGACATTTATGGTTCCTCAAAAATTTGAAAAAGCTTTTTCACTCAAAGACCAAGAGGTTATTGTTTGCAAAACCCCAGCAGACATCTACATAAGAGATTATCGCTTTCAAATGATCTATGACTTTACCAGTACCAAGCAAGTAAGGAAACACTTTATGAAGCTTGGGGCCCATACTGTTTTTAATTTTGAGAATTTCTCTTCAGAGAGCGATATACAAACCAAGCCTTTTGAAAGCTGTTTGAAAAGCACTGTCTGTTTTCCAACAGCCACCTTTACTCCTCCCTCTTATCAAGAGGTTGCAACAACTTCTCTTCCTAAAGAACCCACCACCTCAACTTCGGGGAAGGGTATAATGAACTGAACACCCTTATCAATTAAAGCCGCATTTTTTTTGATAAGTTCATCTGCAAAGTTATGCGATAAGAGTAAGTAATAGTCAGGAAAATCATTCTCGTCTTCCAAAGTGATCGGAATGTGTGATTTTGGAAGATAATGCCCCACTTTGAGTTCATTAACCTCAACGGCTTTGTCAACAAGCTTATGGTCTATTTTGAAGTAATTGAGTAAAGTATTCCCCTTTGCAGGAGCTCCATAGGCATAAATTTTTTTACCCAAACTCTTATACTTTTCAAGAACTTGACGCAAGTGATTTTTTTTTGATTCGACTTTTTTAGCAAACTGTTTAAAAGCTTCTAGAGTGTATTGGCTGTCTTTTTCCAAAAGATCATAAAATCGTTGAGTCTTAAGATGCACAACGCGCTCACTACGGCCTATTTTAGCAATGATAGAACCGCTATGAATGTCAGAGTAAGATGCATCAAAAATTTCAAGTTGATGTAGCTTAAGCAAATTATTTAAGCTTCGTATAGTATACAAACATAAATGCTCATGATAGATAGAATCAAAGTTTAGATTCTCTACCATCACCCCCGCGTACATAAACTGCACGATCAACACTCCATCATCCTTAAGTGAATACTTAATCCCTTCAATCACACTATGCAATTCTTCTAAATGAAAAAAGACCCCTGAAGCGTTGTAGAGCTTTACGCTCTTTTCTCCAAGATTCTCTTGAACTGTTTTTAAGTTAAAGTATTTGTTGAGAGTTTTCACCCCAGCTTGACTAGAAATATTCGCGACTCTTTTAGAACACTCTACATTTAAAACGTTTTCAACCCCTGCTTTTTTATACTGAAGCATTTGACAACCGTCATTCCCTCCAATATCCACCACAAGATCTTGTGGCTGGATATTGAATTGCTCAATATTTTCTTTTGCTAGGTTAAAAAAGTGCTGCTGAAGCGTTTGTGTCATTCCTGACAGATAACTTGTATCGGAAAACATCGTCTCTTTGGGAACCGTATGGTCAAGTTGTAACATCTCACAATCTAGACAATAGTAAAGCCTAAGGGGGTATGTATTCTCTTTTCCCACCTGATCTTTAGTTAAAAAATCGTTACACCACGGCTGATGCCCTAAATCTAAAATAAGCTCAAGTCGGGTTCCATTGCATGATCTACAGTTCACAGGGCATCTCCTTTAAAATAAAGGGACATTATAAATATAACCAAATATTTGAGGAGTTTTTTTTTAACATCAAAAAATGGATCTTAAAGTTTGTCTGCCTTTTCTTTAATCCATGTTTTTACGCTTTCATAACGAACAGAGCTTTCACACTTAATATCACGAAGACCATCCACGGTCTCTTCAACTTGCTCTCTGTTATAGATGAAAAGAAGTGCAATTAAAATTAAGATGATCAAAAATAATAAACGTTTCAACAGACAGGCCTACAGTATATAATGATAGACTGCTTATAATAAAATTAGAATTTAATTTAAAAGAAGATATGCCGGCTTACCGTTTTTACCACCCTTACCCGATAGAAAAGGGCGCAACCTATGAATTAGACCGTACTGAGTGCCACCATCTGATCAGCGTCATGCGACTTTCTAAAGGAGATGAACTTGAAGTTATCAACGGGCAAGGGACTCTTGCACAAGCGACTCTTGTTAATATTGAAAAAAACAAGGCTCATATAGAGGTTACTGAAACAACCTATAAACCTTTGTCACAAAAGCTAGTTCTTAGACAGGCTTTGTTTAAAATGTCCAACTTAGAATGGCTGGTTGAAAAAGCAACTGAATTAGGTGTTTTTAAAATTCTTCTATTTGATGCAAATAAAAGCTCTCAAGCGCTTTCTGAAAATAAAAAAAACAGACTTGAACAAAAAGCAATTGCAGCCCTTAAACAATCAGGCCGACTTTATTTACCTGAAATTAAATTGATAGAACCCATAGATAAATGGGACGAGAAATATACAAATGCTTTTTTTGGGTCCCTCGATAGCGAATCACTTTCAATGGTCCAGCTCTTAAAACAGAGTAATTCGCTCAATGAACTTACATTTTGCTCAGGACCAGAGGCTGGGTTCTCAGAAAAAGAAGTAGCCCTTTTGAATAAAAAGGGCTTTCAGGGAGTGACCTTACACCCCAATATCTTAAGGGCTGAAACAGCTCCCCTCGTATTTCTAAGTCTTGCAGTAAACTTACCACTAAGCTCTAGGAACGCTCCCTTTATAAACTAGAAAGTCATTGGGTGACAAAGTGACAACCTGCCCGTTTTTCAAAATTGAAGAAGCTCCACTTGCCCGAGCAATCAGAGGAATCTTAAGTGTTTGACTCGCAAGTAGGGCATACTTTTCTGAGTCTAGGTCACTGGGATCATTTTCTAAAATAATACCCTTGGCATCTTTAAGCATTTGAAGGCACGTATCGTCACATCTCTCGAGAACCAAGATAGAATTGAGCACAGGATCAACTAGCTCTTTCTCTACGGCTTTGACAATGGCAACTTTTCCTGAAACGGTCTCGCCATAACCCAGCTTACCGCGTAAGAGGACATCTCCAACATTCTCAACAAGCATCATATTAGTTGAACCCGAAACTCCAAATGGACTCCCTGCTGTCACTACCACAATATCACCAAGTGCGACAATCTTCTTTTCTAAGGCATATCCACTGGCAATTTTAAAAGCCTCTTTCATCGTTTTAAACTCCGGATTATAAACCGGAATAATCCCCCAGTTAAGAGAGAGTTGGTGATATACTTTCTTCTCATTCGTTAAAACTATAATTGGCACTTCTGAACGCCATTTAGAAATTAACCTTGAGGTATATCCTGTAGAACTAAAAACAAAGATAGCTTTAGCTTGCATGGCATAGGCCGTACTCACTGTTGAAAAGGCAACAGCCGAGGGGGCATCACTGCATTTTTTTTGTGTGTGTGAATAGAAAAATTTATGAGAGTCAAAGTAGGCCTCTGTATCTGTGATAACATCTTTAAGAACCTGCACTGCCTCAAATGGATACTGTCCAACCGCACTCTCTCCAGAAAGCATCACTGCAGAGGTGCTATCGTAAATCGCATTTGCAACGTCAGAGACCTCTGCTCGCGTGGGTCTAGGGTTGGTAATCATAGATTCCAGCATCTGCGTGGCTGTAATCACCGACTTACCAGCACTAAAACACTTCTTAATCATATCTTTTTGATGGCGAGGAACATGGCTTAATGGAACTTCTACCCCAAGATCTCCACGGGCAACCATGATCCCATCGGCTACTTGTAAAATTTGATCAAACTGGTTGATTCCCTGATAGTTTTCAATTTTGGCAATGACTAAAATTTCAGGTTTTCCAAAATCTTTAAGAACTCTTTTAATTTGTAGAATATGTTTTGCTGAGCGGATAAAAGAAGCCGAAATGATATCGATATCCTCAGCACACCCGAATTCGATATCTTGCAGGTCTTTGTCTGTAAGAGCAGGGAGACCTAATGGACACCCAGGAACATTCACACCTTTATGAGGCAAAATAGCCCCTTCATTTTCAATCTCTACTAGAACTCCCTCTGAGGAGGTTTCGATCACCCGGCTCGATATAGACCCATCATCAAAGAGCACTCTCATTTGAGGTTCTATGTGAATCAAAGCATCAAAAGGCACTATTTGCAGCTGATTTGGTTTATCATGGGGTTGATCCGTTAATAAAATGCGATCTCCCTTCTCAACCCTACAAGATCCTTTCGGAATTTCTCCAACCCTAACTTCTGGGCCCTTGGTATCCAACATAATCGCAAGAGGAGCTTTCAGTTGGTCACGTGCTTTTTTCAGACGACCGATAACCTCCTTATGCTCAAGGTGAGTCCCATGGCTAAAGTTAATTCGGGCAATATTCATCCCCGATTCAATTAACTTCAAAATATTCTCAAAACTGGAAGTGCGTGGCCCGATGGTGCAGACGATTTTAGTTTTTATCAAAGGATCTCCTATTATAAGCTTGAACTATTAAAAGAGATTACTAAAATGAAACAAATAGCTCAAGAACGGGCTGAGGAGTTTTTGTGAATAATCGTTGGATTTTTGAAAAAAAAGTAAATGCTATCACCGTTATCCTCTTTTTCTTGGGGATGCTCATTCTTTTTTTCTTTGACTGGCTACCTATTTGGGCTGCTGCAATGGCTTCTTTATTTGTTGCAGTCTCTATGAGACAATTTTTAATCGGTAGGCTCATTGATATTGTGGCAAGCATCGTCATTTTTGGAGCCCTTTTTGTCACAAACTCCCTTTACTATTCAGAATGGTGGACGGGCTCATTATTAATTACTGGAGCTGGATATATCTTTATTAGACAGTGCTTTGAAATCCATGCGTATCGCTCTAGTCAAAAAGCATCCTCGCAAAATTCACATCATTCCCATAAAAGTGATTCTGATGATGATGACTCCCCTACAGATGCATTCTAAAATAGCCTCAAGATTTGTCATTATCTTTATTTTAAAAACCGCCAAAAAGCTTTGTTTTTATTTAAATAATCGCCTATAAATCGGTGCTGTTTGCTGTTAACCCCTAAAGAAAGAGAGCCCCATGAGCCAAGCAAGTCCCTCGCTAGAGAAATATTTGAAAGACTACCAACCCCCTAAATACAAAATTGACTCCGCACATCTTCAGTTCGAATTAGAGGATACCCAAACTCGTGTTACTAGCCATCTTGAAATGAGCAAAGTAAATTCAGACGACCCCAGCCCATTAGTTCTTAATGGAGAACGGCTCAAACTGATATCGGTTGCAGTCAATGACCAGACATTACAAGAAGAGGAATACCAGCTAACTGAAAAGCACCTTACGCTCTCAAACCTCCCTAACCAATTTAAAATAAACATTGTAGTAGAAATAAACCCCCTAAAAAACACCTACTTAGATGGGTTGTATAAGTCAAAAAATATCTTCTGTACTCAAAATGAACCTGAAGGGTTTCGAAAAATCACTTATTTTTTAGATCGTCCCGATGTCATGACCACCTTTACCACAAAAATAATTGCAGAAAAGGCCAAATACCCCGTTTTGCTCTCAAATGGCAATAAAGTTGAGGCGGGTGATTGTGGAGCTAGCAAGCACTTTGTGACCTGGAATGACCCTTTTAAAAAACCCTGCTACCTATTCGCTTTGGTGGCTGGAGACCTGCAGTATATTGAAGATGAGTTTATTAGAAGATCAGGTAAACCTGTAAAGCTACAAATATTTTGCGACGCAGGTTCTGAAAAGCAATGCCTCTTTGCAATGGAGGCCCTCAAAAAGTCTATGAAGTGGGATGAGGAAGTCTTTGATTTAGAGTATGATCTTGATATTTTCATGATTGTGGCCGTAGAAGCTTTTAATGCAGGAGCCATGGAAAACAAAGGCCTTAACATATTTAATATCAGCTGTGTGCTAGCAGATCAAGAAACCGCTACAGATGATAACTTTATTCGTGTGGAAAAAGTCATTGCTCATGAGTACTTCCATAACTGGACAGGTGACCGGGTCACCCTAAGGGATTGGTTTCAGCTTACCCTGAAAGAAGGCTTAACAGTCTTTAGAGATCAGGAGTTTACATCGGATATGCACTCTCGTGCAGTGCACAGAATTGAAAATGTGTCAATCCTTCGCCAAAGCCAGTTTGCTGAAGATGCGGGCCCAACAGCACACCCAATTCGCCCGAAAGCCTATATAGAAATGAACAACTTCTACACTACAACTGTTTACGATAAGGGCTCTGAGATTATTCGGATGGTCCAAACTCTTATAGGAAAAGAAAACTTTTTTAAAGGAATGAAAAAGTATTTTGAACTTTTTGATGAGCAATCTATTACCTGTGAAGACTTTATACATGCAATGGAACTGGGTTCTCAAAGAGATCTAAGCCAATTCAAACGTTGGTATGAACAGAAGGGAACTCCGCATCTAAAAGTAAACTTTGACTATGATCATGAGAAAAAACGTTTTACTTTATCGACAGAGCAATCAAACCCCAAAGAGGGGCCAGACGCCCTGCCTCTTCACTTCCCACTAAAGATAGGTCTTTTAAACTCAGAAGGAATTGAGTATAAAATAGAGTCCAACCTGGAAATAAATGAGAAAAAGCAACAATTTCAGTTTGAACATATTGATGAGAAACCTTTTGTCTCCCTAAATAGAGACTTCTCAGCTCCCATTAAAATGGAAGCTCCCCTCAATCAAGAAGACTACATTTTTTTAATGGCCCACGACTCCAATGACTTTAATCGTTGGGAAGCCTCTCAAGAAATAGCCCTCCAAATTATGCTTTCAGCAGCAGATAACTGGGACTCTCGCTCAACTTTAAATCTCAACAACCACTATGTTCAAGCTTTTGGGGAGCTCTTAAATCACAATGAACTTGACGCTTCTTTTAAAGCTCTGTGCCTTAGACTCCCCTCTGAAAGTCTCATGGGTCAAAAACAACCTACAATCCTTATTGATAACAATTACCAGGTCCGTGAGTGGCTCAAAGAAGAGCTGGCAAACCAACACGAAGACTCCTTTTTACAACTCTATCACGAACTTGACTCACAAGCTCCCTATGTGATTCATGCCAAAGACATGGGGCAAAGAAAACTCAAAAACACCTGCCTCTCTTACTTGTCTCATCTCAATAAGGACGAATACTTAGAATTATGTTTAAACCAATTTAAACAATCTAATAACATGACAGACCAATTTGCGGCTCTCCAAATCTTGAGTCGAATTGACTGTCCTCAGCAGGTAGAGGCGATGCAACTTTTTTACGACCAGTGGAAAGGCCAACCTCTTGTGATCACTAAATGGCTAGCTCTTAAAGCAGGATCACCCCTTCCCGGTGCTCTCGAGCGCATCCAAACACTATTAGACGATCCTGTCTATGATATTAAGATACCTAATATAGTCCGCGCCGTGTTGGGCAGTTTTTTTGAAAATCACATTCATTTTCATGCCCTAGATGGTTCTGGATATGCTTTTGCAAAAGAGCAAATAGAAAAAGTTGATGCTGTAAACCCATCGGTAGCTGCAAGACTTTCAACATCTTTTAAGAAGTTCACCAAATTAGATAGTAAAAGACAAGAAATGATGAAGGCATCTCTTAAAGTCCTTCTTCAGAAGAAAGATCTTTCAAGAAATGCCTTTGAGATTATTAGTAAATCGCTTAACTCTACTACATAAAGTTCAAGATTAAAATACGAACTGTTAGGTAGATCAAAGGAACAACGGTTGTCAATAAAACAGACACTTTTCCAAAGTAGCAAAGGAAAAAGTGATCTCTCATATGCCCATACCAACTAACTAATCTTCCAAGAGCAAAGATTAAGCATATAGTTGGAATAATCGCCATATGCACCGATGGAAGATACAAAGAAAACATAAGAACAGCGAAAAATAGTAAGACAAAAGCTCTTAATGTGCTTTTGGTGTGCTTATGATGAACAGTGCTTTCATTTTTACCTTTGACTAAAGGTGCAAAAGTTCCAGACCTTAAGCTTCGGTAAATAACTACCAAATAGCCTAACCATAAAGTAGTTAATGGAAAAATTAACCATTTGATAGCAAAGTATAGTTTCAAAACCGGATTGTTAGGTCCTGGAATAGTCCAATTTGCCACAAAATACAATAAAAAATATAAACCAGCAGTAAGTAACAAGCTTAAAAACAGTTCTTTCTGATGTCCGAAAAAACTGCCGAGCTGCTTGTTAAAATTACGTTTCTTAGCCATAGTAAAATCCTCAATTTGACTCTAATAACCCTCTTGTAATTATTTTAGCTTTTTTAGACAACTGCATAATTAAAATATTTACTATTATATTATAAGTTCATTTTTTAATATTTTATTCATCCCACGCAATCAAATCAAGCCCCCTGACAGACTTAAAGAATTGTATTATAATAATATATACATATAGTTCAACAAGCTTTCTCTCTAGGATGATCCGCCTTTTTACCCAGCATCCAATTTTTAAAACTGATAAGATTCTCCTCTCTTAAACGTAAAAAAATCAAAGCTAAGAACGCAACTTTAGATTTAGACAATTAATCTTAATTTTACTATATTCCAAGGAATGTCTATAGATAACCTTGGTCCCTATCAGATTATTAAGTCCATTGCCAAAGGAGGGATGGGCGAAGTCTTTTTAGCCTACGAACCCAGCTGTAAGCGTGAAGTTGCTCTTAAAAGCATTCGCAAAGAGCTTTCTCACAACAAAACTATTTATAAGCGCTTTGTAAAAGAGGCTCTCATTGCAAGCAGGCTCACCCATCCTAACATCATCCCTATCTACACACTTTCTAACGATGGTAAAAATCCCTACTATACGATGCCCTATATTGAGGGGCAAACACTAAAGCAAATTCTAGTAGAGGCTCATAAACAACAAAAAGACTCAAAGGTCACTTCATCCACAAAAGCATCCATTCCTTCTTTAGTCCATATTTTCTTAACTGTCTGTGAGGCCGTATCCTACTCACATGAACAACAAATTATTCATCGAGACTTGAAACCTGAAAATATTTTGGTGGGGCTGCATGGAGAAGTTCTTATCTCTGACTGGGGGGTTGCAGATAAAGTTGAAAACATCGCTAAAGAAGACCCTTCATATGATCTAGGCAATCTTGAATTTCCCGGCCTAACCTCCCCTGGAAAAATTATTGGCACACTCCCATTTTTGGCACCTGAGCGTTTTTTTGGAGCTCCTTCCAATTATGCTACTGACATCTACTCTCTTGGAGTAATGCTCTATATGATCTTGACTCTCAGGCTTCCTTTCAAACGCAAAAAAGTTAAAGAAGCTAAAGAAAACCTACACAAAGAAATCTTTAGAAACCCCATTGATATAGCCCCTTATCGTGATATTCCCCACGACCTCGTTAAAATTACACAAAAGTGCCTTGCCGTAGACCCTCATGAGCGTTACCAAAATATGCAAGAACTGCTTAAAGATTTGAGAAATTTTACAGAAGGTCAGTCCGGTTGGATGTTTGTTAAAGAAATTCAAACTCAAAATGAAAATGACTGGGCTTTTAAAGAAAACGTATTGATTTCAAACCACCAGGCTATCTCTTTCAATCAAAGTGCTTTAGAATGGATCAACTTAATGATTTCAAAATCTTCTTTTGAAATTAATTGCCAGGTAGAAACTCGTTTTTGTTTGCAGCCAAAATCTTCAGGAATTGGTTTTTTGCTCAATTCTCCTCACTATACCAAGCGCATTCATATCATTGATGGGTATCATTTGTGGCTAAGCGCAGATAAAGAGAGGCCTTCACAACTTTTTAGAAATAATGTAGAAATTTTAAAACTAGAATCCTTAAAAATAGAGATTGGTGTCACCTACTCGCTGAAAATTGAAAAAACTGAAAACCGTATTCAACTCTACATCAACGATATTAAACAATTTTCCTACCTATCATACCTCCCATTAATGGGCAAGCACGTAGGGCTTCTTTTTAAAGACCGACTTTTTGACATAGAGCCTCTGAAGGTTTTTGTTGCCACTCCCTCTTTAATTATCAGTTGCCTCCAAGTTCCTGATACATTTCTAGCCGAAAAAAACTACCCAAAAGCTCTTGCTGAATACCGTAAAATCGGTAAGACATTTCCCGGCCGGCATGAAAGTAGAGAGGCTTTTTTTAGAGCAGGCCTAGCAATTTTAGAACAAGCAATTGAATCTAAGTCTAGAAAAAGTAAAAATGAACTTTTTGACCGGTCACTTTCCGAATTTGAGCACTTAAGACACACCCCTGGAGCTCCCCTGGAGTATTTGGGAAAGTCTCTTGTCTACCATGAAATGCATGACACTGAAGAAGAGCTTAAATGTTTAGAACTTGCCTTAAGGCGTTATCCTAGTCACCCTTTACTCTACCTCATTTACGATCATATTATTTATCGTTTATATCAGAGCTCTCACAGGAATCGAATTGCCACTCATAAATTTGTATTTTTAGCACTCCGATACAATGCATGTGCACATCACAAACAGATTATTGACCCTCTGGTTCTTAATTTAACAGATCGTAAAAGAATGCTTTTCTTTCTAGAAAAGACGGCTGCTAAAGATTTACAGAGTCATTATCTCGACATGATTATCAGTCTCTGTTTTTTGTTAAAAAAATCCTACGTATACCAAGAAATTTTAGAAGAATACACCTTAGATGCGCATTTTGTTCGCAATATTTTAATTAATTTATTACTGCTCCAAGAAAAAGACCTTTTTGAAAAATACCTCGAATTGATTGACAAAAGAGAGCAGCAGATCATACAACTACTACAGGCTCCTCCCTCAACAAAAACCCTACAATCCTTTTTTCTTCATACAAGCGACTTTTGGTCCCCCTTCGCTGAATCTATTTTCTTTTTACTCATTGAAAAATGTTATCTTCATCAAAAATTTGACCTCGCGAGCTCCGCCTTCAGCCATCTTGAAAAGCAACCTCTTGATTTTGTAAAACAAAATGAGTTTTGCTTTTACAAAGTACTCACTGCTCTTGTTTGTGAAGATATACAGCAAGCAGAACACCTGACTGGCCTTTACAAAAAAACACTTGAAGAGACCCCTAACCGCCTGCTGTTTTTAAAAGGCTGCCTAAGCGCTTCAAAAGAAGGTGTTATTGCTGCCAAAAATTTATTCTCTAAAGAAATGGAAAATTCTATTTTAGATATAGACAGCTTGGGTATCTCATTTATTATTGATAAACTAAGCTTTAAAAAGTGGAAGCAATCAGCCTTTGAGTTCGAACAAGTGCAGCTTAATAAACAGCTTTATCTCTTTCATACCATTAGCAATAGTGGTTCCAAAGCCAGTACTTATTTAAGGAAGTGGAAAAAAAACTTCTGTCTATAGAAAGTACACCTGATTCCCTAAGCTAAATAATTGCAAGAATCTGCTGCTTGCGAAAGTTTGGAGAGATACTCTACTTCATGATTGAGGTCTAGATAGCTGTCTTTAAAAGTGGCCCGTACATCATGGCCAGAACCAATCCCATTTTGTGGCATAATCGTTGGAATCGTTCCCGACTCAGCCAACCACATTGCCTGATCAGGTTGTTGAATGATCTGCAAGGACGACCATGGCCACTGTGAAGGTTCTATTTTTTGATTTGTAAACATAACTTATACCTAACTTAGTTCCCATTTTTTTTCAACATTCTATCTTCAGCGACTCTCTTCCAAATTTTTAGCTGGTGTTTTGGAGGCGTGTAGTAACCACAGTCCTTCCTCACCACAAACGGCACCCACATTCACCTTACCACTAAAAATTCCAAGCTGATTTAAACTAGAAGTTTCAACTCTCCCTCCCGGTCCATATTTACGGCCCCCTTTGGCATAGATCTCACCTTGAAATGAAGTAAGTTCTTTGGACCAAACCACCACTTCTCCCCCCGAGCCATATTCAATAGCACTCGCATCAATAACAGTCGTTGAGTCTACAGAAGTTCTTTTAGCCTTAAAAAGATTGCCCTCTCTACCCCCGCCTAAATTAACTTGTCCACCGCGAAAAGTCCCTGAAGCATCCACATAAGCACCTATCAAATGAATATGTTGACCTAACACACTAATGCGTCCCCCATATTGTTGCTCAATCGCATTTTTTGAAACCAAATGCCCATAAATTTCGACGGTACCATCCTGCGCCTCGATCACAATCTCTTTAGACTCTATTCGGCCTGTATGGAGAATTGAAAGCTGATTTTTGGCATTTGTATGGCTCATTTTTACTTTTTCAACTGCTGTAATTGTTCCGGAATTTACAATGTGACGCCCCATAAGATGGATTTCTCCTTGAGACTCTATATGGCCATGGTTCACAATATCCCCACAAGTCTGCTTGATATTTATGACCTTGTGCTCTGGGTCTGTTAAAAGTTCAGCACCAACTAAATAAAAGGTTCCACTTTCTAGACTTGCTGATTTGTCTAAAAAGATCCCTTTTGGATTGATCAGGTACACAATGCCATTAGCAGAGATTTTACTTTTAATGCGAGTTGGTTGGTCTGAATTCACACGAATGACTAAAATAGACCCCCTGCTTGGCTGCACAATCTTTACCTCTTGGTCCTCATCAACATTAAAATGCTTGTAGTCCATAATACTACCATCAGATGCATGGATCTGAATTTCTTCTTTCTGCTCAACTAAAGACACGTCCCCTTTCATCACTTTAGTATTCATTGCTGAAGAAGAAAGCGGCACCTCTAAGCAAAATGCAAAAAGCATGCAGGCTAATGGAAACAAAAAATTTTTAATACGCATTATTTTACCCTGTTGATTGACCCCTAAAGATCACACCCAAATCTCGCCGCGAGCTCAGCCGACCTTCAAATTCTTTATCGATATCCATGATTTCTTTGTAAATGAATTTTTGAAATTTACACAAGCAACTTAAAAAGAACGATCTATAAGATCTTGAAAAGATCTAATAAAAAAAATTGATGATGAATTAAAATTTTATATTCAAATAAATCTTTATTAAACCTTAACATTTGTGCCCTATACTGAATCCTTCGTATCAACAAATTGGAGAAATCATCAATGTCTAACATCACAATTAAGCCCCTCGTATCACCCTCTTTGACAACCCCTCAAAAAGACCCAAAATCTGATCAAAAGAATTCACCTTTGGGCTTTCAAGCGAAAGTCTTGCTTGGTCTATCAGCCGTAGCAGCCGTCGGTGTTTCAGCTTATTTTATGAAAGATAATCCCCTAGGTCCACACCATCTATCAGAACATGATCTGGCTGTTTTAAAAGTGCGTGATCAATTTCCTGAAGAGTATCAAACCACCTTCATCCGCAATTTTTTTAATGCAACATCAGCGCCTTCTGCCATCGAAAAAACAATCAGCCTTGCTGCTGCTCTTGGTGAAGCTCCAACTAATTTACTCAAAATATGTGCGGATACACACGCTGGCCCCGTATGGTGCATGCTTGACCAAATTAGTTCTGAAGAAAACATGAAAAAAGCCTTATACAAATCTAAAGTCTCCGTAGCACAACAGCTCTTTAATCAAACGCCCTCAAAGGTCAGAGAGTCTTTTTTTGAGGAATACAAAAAATCCCCACCTGTAGTAAGGAATCGATTTACCTATAATGACGTTAACCTAGTAGTGCCAAGCTCCAGAATTTTAAGAAGTGAGCGGCTCACAGAAATGTTTGCTCCAAATGAATTTCGTTCCAATTTTGTTATTTCAACAAACTCTTATGCCGATCAATCCACTTTAGTTGTCGAAAGATACCCCCATGAGAGCCAATATAGGAAATTTAAATGGAATCAGTTTTTTTTCAGTTGCCAAAGAACAAGTCCCATTGAATTTAAATGTAGCACCAACAAGCCTCTAGTCCATAGAAAAGGAGAGCTTGACTATAAAATTGCAGAAAAAATCATCAGAACTAATTGTTCGTTGATCACTGAGACCCTAAACTTCCCAAGCAAAACCATCGAACGAACCTATGCAATTAACCCTGAAAAGCAACTACCCTACTTTATGCCTAAATTTGTAAATTCTGTTGAGTTCCTAAATTATAAAATGAATGGAAAGATCACTATTCCAACACAGTTTCCAAAAGACCTGGCAAACTCATGTGAAGATCTCTAGGTTGACTGCAGTTTTTTTTTGAATCTGCCAACTCTTTTTTCCTGGTCTGAGAACTTTGGTATACTTTTTTCTGAAAATATGCTATTTTTACCCGCTTTATGACCTAAAAATATTGCGCAAGACATGGAAGAAATCCCCTCTAAATACAGCCCCTTAGACGTTGAAGAAAAATGGATCGCAAAATGGGAGCAGCAAAAACTTTATCAAGCCAACCCCGAATCTAAAAAGCCCCCATTTTCCATGGTGATGCCTCCTCCTAATGTGACCGGAAAGCTACACATGGGCCATGTTCTGGGAAACACCCTTCAAGACATCTTAGCTCGCTACAAGCGCATGCAGGGCTTTGAAGTCTTATGGCAGCTGGGAGTGGATCATGCGGGGATTGCTACCCAAACCGTTGTTGAAAGAAATTTAATCAAAACCGAAGGCAAACGCCGTAAAGACTTGTCTAGAGATGATTTTGAAAAGCTTTGCTGGGCGTGGACTGAAAAACACCAAAAAGAAATTCTATCACAAATCAAACGCCTTGGCTGCTCTTGTGACTATAGCCGACCCAAGTTCACCCTAGACCCTGAGATTAATCAAGCCGTCCTTAAACTTTTTAAAAAACTCTTTGATGAAAAACTGATCTATAGAGGCTACTATCTTGTTAACTGGGATCCAATTACCCAGACAGCCCTTGCCGATGATGAAGTCGAGTATGAAGAAAAAAAAGACGCACTTTACTACATTAAATACCCTCTTAAAGACCTTCCCGAACATATTATCATTGCAACCACACGTCCAGAAACACTTCTAGGAGATACCGCCGTTGCCGTTTCACCCAAAGATCCAAGATACTTAGAGCTAATTGGACAAAAAATTAAACTACCACTGACTGATCGTGAGATCCCTATTATTTCTGATCACTATGTTGATCCTGAATTTGGCACTGGAGCTGTCAAAATCACTCCCGCCCATGATTTCAATGATTATGAAGTTGGACAGCGGCAAAATTTAGCGATGATTAATATCATGACAAGCGATGGCCACATCAACCAAAATGGAGGAGCTTTTGCAGGGCTCTCAATGCAAGATGCCCGCAAAAAAATAGTGGAAGAACTCAAAGAGATGGGACTAATGGTTAAGATAGAACCGCATACTCATCGGGTAGGAACCTCCTATCGTTCTAAGGCAGTGATTGAACCCCATCTTTCTAAGCAGTGGTTCATCTCCATGAAACCCTTTGCAAAAAAGCTCAAGGAAGCGGTTGAAAATAACCTCTTAACACTCACCCCAAAAAACTGGGAAAGTACCTACTTTCATTGGATTGACAACTTACGTGACTGGTGTATCAGCCGTCAACTATGGTGGGGACACCGCATCCCCGTTTGGTATAATAAGGAAGATCCTGAAAAAATTATCTGCCATATTGAAGATGGGCTTCCCCAAGAAGTTATAGAATCCCCTGATCAGTGGAGACAAGAAGAAGACGTTTTAGACACCTGGTTTTCTTCTGGTCTCTGGCCCTTTAGCACCCTAGGGTGGCCACAAAAAACTCCTGAGCTTGAGAAATTTTATCCCAACAACCTCTTAATTACAGGGCACGACATCCTCTTTTTTTGGGTAGCTCGCATGATGATGATGGGAGAATATGCCGTTGGCAAACTCCCCTTTAATCAAGTTCTTTTAACCGGGTTAATCTATGGAAAGTCCTATTGGAGAAAAGGAGTTGAAGGGGGCATTGCTTATGTTTCTCAGCAAGAGCGCAGCGCCTATGATATGGGAAAAACGCCCCCTAAAGATGTACACTCTAAATGGGAAAAAATATCTAAGTCAAAAGGAAATGCTATTGATCCAAGAGAGATTATTGAACTTTATGGAACATGCGCAATGCGTATGGCGCTAGCCTCTACTTCTTGTCAATTACGTCAAATCGATTTAGATCGCAGAAAATTTGAAGAATATAAGAATTTCGCAAACAAAGTTTGGAATGGCGCTCGCTTTGTAATGACCCATTTACAATCGCTACCACAAGATGCTCTTGAAAAAGGCCTTGATTTAGACTCCCTCCAGCTCGAAGACCGCTGGATCCTTTTGAAATTATCTCAAACTGTTTTAGCAACCACCCAATTTTTGGATACCTACAAATTTGATCAGGCCGCACAAACTGCCTATGAATTTTTCTGGAATGAATTTTGTGCCTACTATCTAGAGGTTGTCAAGCCCACTCTTTTTGGAAAAGAGGGGGCAGGTCATGATCAAAATCAGAAAAAGATCGTCCTTTTTATAGTGCTCAACGCCTCTATTCGTCTGTTACACCCAATGGCCCCGTTTATTACTGAAGAGCTCTTTGAAGCCCTCCAAAAAATTTTCCCACAACGAAATGTAATCAAACATGCCGACGCTTTTACTCATAATGCACTGAAAGCTTTAGATGCAAAAAGCTGTATGGCCGCCCCCTACCCTCGCGCTTTTGAAAAAGCTTCTATTTTTAACCATGCAGACTCTCAGTTTTCATTTTTAAAGCAACTGATCTATACGATTCGTAACATCCGTGGAGAGATGAAGCTACCTCCAAGTGTTGCAACAGATTTGTACCTTGAAGGAGATCAAACCCCTTTGATTCAGGAAAATCTCTGTATTTTAAAGGCCTTGCTTCCTTTAAAAACAATCTATCTAAATGAGCCCTGCTCCATTGCATTTAGCGCAAGCAACCAACATGAAAAAACAAAAATCACACTTCCTCTTCCTGAAGAGCTCATGGCTCAAGAAAAAGAGCGACTTGTAAAAGAACAACAAAAGAAAATTCAAAATCTAGAGAGTTTTAAGAAAAAACTCGACAACCCCAATTTTGTTGAAAGAGCTCCCCCAGAGTTGGTTAAAAAACAAAAAGACCTTATCAGTTTAACAGAGCAAGAATTAGTAGAAATTAATGAGAAGCTCTCTAAAATTTAGTTTATGGAGCCTTTTTTTCCTGTGCAATCACATGAACAAAACTTTCTGTTTCCTTTCTAACAACCAGTGAAAGCCCCAAAAGGCCTAAGAGGTTGGGAATAGCCATAAAAGCATTTGAAATATCAGCAATATTCCACATCATTTCTAAGCCTAAAGTGGCTCCAAAAATAACTAATATCACAAAAACAGTTCTGTAAAGGACAATGGAATTTCTACCAAATAAGTATTCAAAGCATTTTTCACCATAGTAGGCCCAACCTAAAATGGTGGTATATCCAAACAAAATAATTGCTAAAGTGACGACCCACCCACTTCCAGGAAGGGTTTGGTTAAATCCATAAATTACCATGGTTGAACCATTAAGCACTTCCCCATTACTGGCGTATTGTCCCAGCACTCCGGTTATAGCGAGGACCAGCCCAGTAATCGTACAGACAATAAACGTTGCCATAAATGCTCCGCTCATTGAAATCATTGCTTGGCGGCCCGGTAGGTCTGTTTTAGCTGCTGCTGCTGCTATTGGAGAGCTCCCAAGGCCAGATTCGCTTGAAAAAATTCCTCGCACCACTCCCATCCGTAGAGCCAATAACATGGAAGACCCCATAAAACCACCAAAAGCCGCTTGTTTGGTAAAAGCTGCTTTAAAAATCTGAGCAAAACCCGCTGGAATCGCATGGTAATTTAAGATAATAATTAAAGCCCCACCACCAACATAAATAATTGCCATAGCAGGAACCAAATACTCGGTCACCCAACCAATGCTTTTAATGCCTCTTAGTAGGACAATACCTGTTAAAAAAGCGAGTATCACCCCTATCCAGATGGGGTCTATATGAACATAATTAACAAGAGCTCTCGCGACAGAATTAGATTGAATCATATTCCCAGTGGTAATAGCTCCTATTGCTCCTGCAATAGCAAATACAATAGCAAGCCCCTTCCAGCGAAGTCCCCTCTCCAAGTAGTACATAGGGCCCCCACTCATCTCTCCAGCCTCATCATGTACTCGATATTTAATAGCTAAAACTGCCTCAGCATATTTAGTTGCAAGACCTGCAAGCCCTACCATCCACATCCAAAAGACGGCACCCAGCCCTCCCATCGCAATGGCAGTTGCTACTCCAGTAATACTACCAATCCCAATTGTTGCCGACATAGCAGTCATAAGCGCTTGAAAGTGAGAAACATCTCCTTCAGCATCCTTATCAGAGTGTGTAAAAACAAGTTTTAGGGAGTATAATAAATATCGAAATTGAAGACCTCTAAGCAAGAAGCTGTAATAAACTCCCGTCCCTACTAATAAAATAAGAAGTGGCGGACTCCAAATCCATTGATTAAGCTTTGTAAGGTAAAAATTCAAATCAGCCATAAAGGGGTGTTTTAAGCAGATAAATTAGAATTGACTATAGTGAAAACTCATTTTAAATAACAGTCACTTATGGATTTTCGAAAGTAATAAGCTCTGTCCACATGCAATGTTGAACATTTTCAATGCATTGCTCACCAGAAAAAATCTGAATTTGATAAGCTAAAATCCCTTCTTTTGAGAAATAATCCTCATTTAAAATCTCATAACAAAAAGCTCCCTTTAAGTGATCGACCTTAAATGGGATAATTGCTTGCTGAGGAACTTGAAAGCGAATTTTTAAAACTCCTCTTAAAGCTTCATTTTCATATTTTTTAGGGAGACTCCAGCGAATGTACAAACGCTGACCATGAGGATTTTTCTCATGCAAGGGATCAGGTGCATTGACATTTACTGAAGCTAGCGTTTGTTGAGTAATAGATTCATTGAAAACTGAAATACAAGAGCGGCTACAGCAGCATGCGTTTAAGCTCAAAATAATAACTGAGCTATAAAGACAAAATAAAAAAAACTTTTTCATAGAAAACTACACGATATAGAAAAACGCAATCATAGCACAGAAAAGCCTTTAGGATCAAAGATCTCCGAACTTTTTCCTAATTCTAGCGTCTGTATAGTCCTCTTCATTGTCAGGATGAGAGTCCCCCTGCACAATCACGGCTTCAGGAGTCGGTGAAGATGTTGTTTTAGGTGATGGATTTGAGTTAGTCTCTATAACTCGCTGGTAGAGATCTAGCTCTGTATTGCTACTCTCTGTAACGATCAGTTCGACATTTTCTAGAAGCAATTGCCCTGAATAGTAAGCAATAATACTGCCTACCGCCACAATTGCAGCCGCGAACATCACAAGATCTCTGGTTCCTAGTTGCCCTCTTTTCATTTCTGTGACTTCGTTAGCCGTTGCTACCGCAAGTGCATCCATTTGATTAGGACGATCTTTGACTGGAACTGCTCCCATCACGTCAGTCGGTCTCATTTCATAAACTGACTGTCCCAGCGCATCACTCCAATCAGGACCTTCGTAACCTCTAAACCAGTTCATGGGGTTTAACATACTCATAAAACTTCCATCTCCGTTCTTACTTTACAGCAATAAAAGAAAGATTATAACTAAGTTTAGATATAAATTTCAAAGTTATTTCCGATTCGCTTCCAAACTTCTGTTGGTTGCTTTAGTAGAGTATACGTGCTACTAAAATGAGGCTGAATTATATCACGTATTTCCTTCTCTTGAATATTCGAATCATTGAGCTGTAATTTGCCTAAAAATTCATAGTAAAAGAAGCGGTAGAGCATATCCACCTCACGAAGAACCATTTTCTTTTCGACACACATTTTCAAAAGAGTGGTCCGTAATTTCATCGACTGCACCTCTTCAGAGTTATAACCAAGCTGCCTCATAATAGCGGCATCTTTTTCAAGATCTATTTTTTGAATATAGTCTTGAGTTTGCTGAGAAAATGCGACATTGAGATAACCCGCCTCCCAATTCAAATCATTGGGGATATAGTGCATAATTAAATCGTGGTCGATGGGAATTATACACTCATTTGCATGTTCTTTTTTGATTAAGACATTCCCACTGTTTCGATCGCTATTGCCAAGGCGAATATCTAATGCCCGGATGTGGTGTAGCTGCTCTGCATCCCAATCTTTGCTCCTTGTAAAATCGGTTGCCATCTTTGATTTGCTCACCCATTTTTGTAAAACAACCTCTCCTCTTGTAGGAATTTCAATTTTACAAGCTGGGGGTACAAGAGCGAAATGGTCGTGATCTAAATTATGGGCTAGTATCTCATTTTTACTTTTCAAAACAGCAATTGGCACATTATTTAATGTCGTTAAAATCTCAGTATTCTGGGTTCCGTGTTTGGCTCTGGTGAATTTGTAGCCCTCTTTTAAAGTTTTTTTGACAAGCTCCTCAAAGTTTTGATTGCTGTTTTTTCCAAATAAAGCATGATATCGTTCAATTGGTGAGTAGCTATTAGAAAAAGAAGGCGGGCTAAACGGATGTTGCGCTCGGTACTCTGCAATGAGTCTGTTGGCCAAAACATGACCTTTTTTTTGGTATTCTTGAAAACCGAAGGAATGAGGGCCCTCTTTTTTATAAATAAAAACCCAATTATGTACATCTAAGTTAATCATCGAACGAATCGCTTCAAGATGGTAGGTATAGAGCGTTTGTTTTTTTTCTAAAATCTGATTTGCCAGGTCAAACTCTCCAGCACTAATACTGACCCATAAGATATCTTGTCCTTTTTCAAAAACATTAGAAGCGCCCTGCTGATAAAGTAGAATAGCCATTGGATATTGACGAATTTCGACAGCCGTTTGATAAGCTAAATTAAGCTCGTCTTGGTTCAATGACTGGATGTCTGCCAATGATTGTTGATCCCAATGAGGGTTCTGAGCCAACGAATAAAAAAGTTCTTTGACCCGTTGATTGGAAACCTTGGCCAATACATTCTCAGATTCATTAATACAAGATTTTGAGTCTGAAGAAAACTCTACGAGAGCAATTGTAGACACAAGAAGCGCTAGCGCTGCGAGAACGAGAGAAACTTTTAAGGACCACCTGGAGCTTTTCTTAGCCATAATTTACACATTTCACCGTTGATTAATCGAAGTATAATAAAGTTATGTTAATTTTATGCAAAGACGGCTGATTCAAAAAATAACTGCCGATCTAAGAGTCAGCTTGGGGGTTCCAGTGAGTTATTTGGGTAAAATCGACCCTTTTTTGGGTGTTTTTAAAGAGCTCGAAATCCTCTATTCTCCTCATATGCTCTTCAAAAGCCCCTTGACTTGGCCAGCGGATTAAAGCCATCAAAATTTCGGGATCTTCAGCGGAAGAATAATACTCTGCAGAGAGGACGCTGGGGTCATCAAAAGCTATTTTAATGAGCTCAAAACAAGGTTCCTCTTGTCCTTCAGCAGCTTGAAGAGTGAGTAAAGATACAAATTCGCACTGTGTCATAGTAAATTGTTAAATCATTTTTTTAGGATCTATTATTTTATCAAACTGCTCTTTTGTTAAAATATTTAAACTAAGAGCGGCTTCTCTCAAAGAGAGGTTCTCTAGATGAGCTTTTTTTACAATTTGAGAAGCTTTATCATATCCAATCTCTGTATTTAGTGCTGTTGCTAACATCAAAGATCGATCGACATAGTCTTTCAAGACCTCTTTATTTCGCTTAATTCCCTTCAAACAATGGTTGGTAAAGTTTTTAACACCATCCCCTAAAAGTTCAATGGACTGCAATAAATTGGCAATCATCACCGGGCGATGAGCATTTAGCTCAAAATTGCTGCAGTTATTTGCAGCGGTTATAGTCACGTCATTGCCCATAACCTGAGCACAAATCATAATCATTGCCTCGCATTGTGTGGGATTGACCTTCCCTGGCATAATTGAAGATCCCGGCTCATTTGCCGGCAAGCTGATTTCCGAAAGACCACAACGTGGGCCTGACGACATCCAGCGAATATCATTCACAATTTTCATCAATGAGGAGGCAAGCTGCTTGAGCGCTCCACTCACACTAACGAGAGCATCACTCGAAGCTATGGCTTCAAATTTATTGGGTGCTGGTACAAAAGGGCATTTTGTGGCTTTAGAAATTTCTTGTGCCATCTTTTTGTCAAACCCTTTGGGAGCATTAATCCCTGTCCCTACCGCAGTTCCACCAATCGCAAGCTCTAAAAGATGGCTCCGTGTTTTTTCTAAGTGAACAATACCGTGCTTGATTTGAGATACATAGCCTGAAAATTCCTGCCCCAAAGTGATAGGAGTTGCATCCATTAAATGGGTCCTCCCTATTTTAATCACCTCTTTGAATTCAACAGCCTTTTTTTCAAGGGAATCTTTGAAGTAATTTAAATCAGGCAATAAGTTATTTTGAATTTTTAGAGTCGCAGCGATATGCATTGCAGTAGGAAAGGTGTCATTAGAAGATTGTGATTTGTTAACGTCATCGTTGGGATGAATTGGGTCTTTAGAACCCATAACTCCCCCCAAAAGTTCAATCGCTCGATTAGAAATCACTTCATTGACGTTCATATGAGTCTGAGTTCCTGAACCTGTCTGCCAAATAATAAGAGGGAAATGCTCATCAAGCTTCCCTTCTAAAATTTCATCGCAAACTTTGGAAATAATGTTTTTCTTGCTCGCCTCTAGTAGGCCTAAGCTAGCATTGACATTAGCTGCTGCTTTCTTAAGATGAGCATAGGCATAGATCACTTCAATTGGCATTCTATTAAGTGCGTTCTTTCCAATCTTAAAGTTTTGAAAAGAACGCTCTGTTTGTGCCCCCCAGTATTTATCTGTAGGGACCTTTACCTCTCCTAGACTATCTTGCTCAATGCGCTGTTTCATGGGCACTGCCCCATTTGTGGTTTAAAATAACAACAATGCAAAAACGAAAGCGAAAAGGGAGAAAGACTCTACAATACCAAGAGCGGTAAAGGTTTTCCCTAAAATTGCGGGCTGCTTCGCAGCTGCCTGCATTCCCGATGCTGCACACTTCCCTTGATATATTGAAGAGATCATTAAAGCCAAGCCAGAAAAAATTCCAATCGCCAGAGCATTTTCTGGTGATAAACGACCTTCTTTAATTGCACTAGACATAAGAATCATAAGTACAAAACCATAAATGGATTGACTTGCAGGAGCTGCTGTCATTCCAATAAAAGCACCGTGCCCCTCTTCTACTCGTGCCATGACTGCGTGTGACGCCATACTAGCCACACCACAACCAATTGAACTTCCTATACACCCAAGCCCTAATGCGATGGCCGGCCCCCATTGTGTGTAATCCATATTGTATCTCCGTTATTTAAATAATTTTAGTAATGATAGAGGGGAAAACTTTTTGCCGCCCCCCTCAAAAGAATAATGGTACCATTCAATGAAATTAAGACGTAATCCGTGGATCACTCCCCCCATAATGCAAAGGGTGATGTTAAGTATATGTCCTAAAATAATCACAATAACCCCAAAGACAATATTCATCCTCGTAGCAAACCCATTGAAGGTGCTCGCAACAATCGCTCCAGCAAGCGCTAGGGCATAGAGTCGCAAGTAAGATAAAACGTCTGCAAAAACCTGTACAACTTTCATTATCTCTTCGGCCCCAGCCAGCTTATTCTGAATCAACGCTACAACCACAGCAAAAGCCACCCCTCCCATCAGGATATAAGGGCCAACCGCTGCTGCAAAATGCTTGGGGATTCCAAACATGTAGTGGATTAAAGAGGTTGCTTTGAGCATTTCGGGGAAGTATAAATAGGCACCAATAAGAAAACAGATCCATCCAACATGCGCCCACGAGCGGCGAAGATTCCTTAACATACTTGTTATAAGGTGAATAACACCAACAAAGAGAGCAAGCTCCAGCATAATACTATCTACAAAATCGTTATAGATCGTATATGAGGTTTTATTATCTTTAGTGCCCTTAGCTTCAGTTAACAGCTCATAAGGAACCTTGAAATTTTTAATGTGAGGCATTTTTTCAGCATACTCTTGATAGGTTTCATCATTTTGCTGCATATGGTAGCGAAGTTTAACTTCAACCGCTTTGGTCAGCGGCGAGTAGCGCTTAATAGGACTTTTCAAATCAAAGTCTATTCCAAAAAAAGAGCTTACCATCAGCCCCCAAACAAGGGAAGAAAACCCTAGTATCCCCACTAGTTTATTGAAACGCTTACCAAGTGGAGATGGATCTTTTACTTTCCATCGCATCACAAAAAAGAGCAGTAGAAAAATACAGCCATAGCCACCATCACCTATAATAAAAGCAAAGAAAAAGGCAAACGCCCATAACACCCAAGAAGAAGGGTCTTTGTCAATAACAGAGGGTGTATCATAGATATAAATAAGATCTTCTCCAATCCGCGCAGAACCTTTATTTTCAAGGTGAGTAGGCTTAACCTCTCCCTCATCCATGCTTATTTCAGAAACATAAATTGAAAACGTATCGCATAGTTTTTCAACTTCTTCAACATCCCCTTCAGCAACCCATCCCTCGATTGAAAATAAACACTCTTTCCAGTGATGTTCGACAAAGTTAGCATTGAGTTTTAAGGCGTGCTCGTTAAATTCTTGGATGACGGCTTGCTTAATTAGCGTTTTAAAGGCTCCGAGTTCTTTGAGTCGGTTTTCATGCTGGTGCAGCTCAGTGGTCACTTTCTTGCGTCTTTTAATCAGCTCTCCGTAAGATTGGTTGATCACCATCTCAACCATGTTTTCGTAGCGCTGTTTCTGCTGGTTAATCCCAATATAGTAGTGCAGATCGTGATCTTTGCCAATGTAGAGGATTTCGGGGCGCTCTGGCACTTTTGTCATATCTTTAGCAAAGAAAAACTGAACCTCTCTTTGCCCTTCTCTCTGAATAAATTCTATATCACTACGTGAAAAATTTCCAAAAGGTGCGACTCTAGCAAGTTCTTGCTGTATAAAGCTCAGTTCTTCACGCAATTGATTGGTTTTTTCATCACGTGAGGTAATTTCACTCGCAATGTTTAAAGCTTCCTGAATATTTTCAAAAGTCGACTGCGGACGCTGTGGCTGGCTCTTTAAAACCTTCAGCGCTTGGTTCATTATTTTAACAGGTTCAGGAACAATATCGAACTTCTGTCCACTATGGTCAATAAATTCAATAGCTCCTATTTCCTGAGCTTTTTTTAAAAACTCCTGCTTTTTAACCTGGGGGCCAAAAAACAAAAACTTTTTGACATCTACGCGCACGCCGCTTCCTTTTGCTGTTCTATTTTTGTTTTAGCCACCTTTGCTTGAGCAACAGCAGCTAGTTGTTGATCTCCCAAAAAGACTTTGATTTTTTTGATGTTTCTCAATGACCTTGGAATCAAAATTTTTTCAAAAAGATTCACGCGGATCGAAACTTCTCGAAGTTCTTTTTGTAAACGCTTCAACTTTTCTCTCTCAATCATTAAATGATTACTTTTTTCAATCAAGCCGTGTAGGCTTTCCAAAGCAGCTTCTGTCCAAATTGGAGAGTCAAATAGATGGTACTTAAAATCATGAAAAGTAACCCCTTCAAAAATTGGGATTTCCACCCCTGCGATATTTTCAAATCTCTTTTTAACTTGGTCCAGTTGGATTGCTTGTTCAAGCGACGGGAAATCCATTTCAGGAAATAATCGGGCACTGTCTGCAATCTCCTCATAAATTTCCTGACGCTCCTTTTCAATTTTCTGAATAGAAATTCTGGCATTTTGAACTTCAACCTGTAAAAGCGCCTTTTTCAACTGTAGAGTCGGCAAGTATCTTTTAAGCTGTTTCAAAGTTGTTTCTTGAGAGCGCAACTCATTTTTAGTTAACTTTACTTCTGCCATCACTCACCTTTTTTTGGCCAATAAGCATCTATGAATTTCTGTTTCATCCCAACTTCATCCATCTGAAAACAGTCCGCTAAGATTTTCCAACCTAGATCAATCGCCTCATCAATAGGAAGGTTAACCTCTAGGTTCATCATTTTATCTTCAAACAACTGAGAGTAATTCAATAGCTTCTCATCCCATTTTGAAAGTCTAAAACCCATTGCCTGACGCTCTCGTGCCTTCTTAGAATCTGCGTAGAGGCGAATCATATTGTTCGCAATATCTCCATGATCCTCTCTAGTAACCTTACCGATCACTTGCTGTTTAAGGCGAGAAAGTGAACCAAAAGGATCGATGCGACCTCCATGAAGGTAAAATTGACCTTCTGTGATATAGCCTGTATTATCTGGAATAGGGTGAGTGACATCATCCCCAGGCATCGTCGTCACGGCAATCAACGTAATAGAGCCGCTGCCGTCAATATCAATCGCTTTTTCATAACGTGAGGCTAAATCTGAGTACAGAGACCCTGGGTAGCCTCGGTTAGAGGGGATTTGATCCATCGTAATCGAAATTTCTTTGATCGCATCTGCAAACGCGGTCATATCAGTTAAAAGCACCAACACATTTTTATTCTGCATCGCAAAACGCTCTGCACAAGCAAGAGCCATATCGGGAACTAACACGCACTCCACAATGGGGTCGGTAGCTCTGTGAGCAAACATAATGGTTCTTCCAATCGACCCTGAATGTTCTGCATTATCAATAAAAGCCTGATAGTTATCAAAAGTAAGTCCCATCCCACCAATAATTACAATGTCTGCGTCTGTTTGATTAGCAATACGCATTAGTAGTTGATTATAGGGCTCCCCTGCGACCGAAAAAATTGGAATTTTCTGTGATTTAACCAGACAATTAAACATATCAATCATAGGGATATTAGTTTTTACCATATCCTTGGGGACAATACGACGGGCCGGATTAAAAGAAGGGGTTCCAATAGGAATTTCCTCACCCATAATTTGAGGCCCCCCATCAATAGGTCTCCCTGCACCATCTAGTCGACGTCCTAAAAGATGATCTCCAAAAACAGTGGTCATTTCTTTTTTTAAAAAAATCACCTGATCTCCAGTAGAGATCCCTCTCGTCCCCCCAAATACCTGGAGAGTTGCTTGGTCATTCTCAATTCTTAAGACAGAAGCAAGCGTTGAAGTCCCATCGTTTTTTTCAATTTTTGCAAGTTCTCCCAAAACAACATCTGTAGCCGTTACCGTTATGAGATTTCCTCGCATATTATTGATTCGATCATGTGCTACTTTCATTATAAAGAAGCTCCTTGTGTAACCGGTTCATCTAAAAGTTGTCTAATTTCACTCATAATCTGAAGGTATTTTTCGGATTCAAAGGCCGTGAAATTTAAATTCTTCAAACTATTTTGCAATTTCAAAAAATACCCTCTCGCAGAATCATGATCCTCAAATAAGAATTCTTTTTCTAAGATTTCACAAATAAGTTTAAAAAGAGCCAGCTGGCGTTTTTGAGGGCAATATGCATCTTCAGAGTCGAATGCATTCTGTTGAAGGTAACTAAAATCGTATAGTTCAGCTTTGAGGTAGATGATAAAATCTTCTAAAGCTGTTCCCTCTTCCCCAATGACCTCCATGCGCTTTCCAATCTCGTCCCCATCTTTAAGGATGCTAGCTGAAAAGTTAACTTTTTCCTCCCAGTTTCCAAATTCTTTTTCAAGATCTTGGCTTGCAATCTGAATATATTTTGACCATGAAATTAAAGGGTCAATGGCCGGATAACGACGTGCATCAGAACGGGCTCTTGAAAGCCCTAAAAAGGCTCCAACTACAGCGAGAGTCGCTTGTGTCACAGGCTCTTCAAAGTTCCCCCCAGCAGGAGACACTGCTCCTCCAATCGTCACTGTACCAACATTCCCATTACGAAGCTCTAAAGCCCCAGCTCTCTCATAAAAAGAAGCTATTCTCGAGGCGAGATAAGCTGGGAAAGCCTCCTCCCCTGGAATTTCCTCAAGCCTTCCTGACATCTCACGCAGTGCTTGTGCCCAGCGAGAAGTTGAATCAGCAAGCATTAACACATTCAATCCCATTTGTCGATAATACTCAGCAATAGTCACTCCCAAGTAAATAGAAGATTCTCTGGCAGCCACTGGCATAGAGGATGTATTACAAATAATAACCGTGCGTTCCATTAATGATCCCCCGGTATTAGGATCTGTTAAATGAGGGAACTCTTTTAAAACTTCGACCACTTCCCCAGCCCGCTCACCGCAAGCAGCGACTACAACAACATCAACCGTTGAAAATTTTGATAGGTGGTGTTGCAAAACTGTTTTCCCTGCTCCAAAAGGCCCCGGAGAACAAAAAGTCCCCCCTTTTGCAATGGGAAACTGTGTATCAACTGTGCGTAAACCACAGCTCATCATTTTAGAGGCTTTAATTTTTTTACCATGGATTAGCGCATTTTTAATTGGCCACTTTTGAATCATTGTAAAGGAATGCTCTTTTCCTGATTCATCCACCCCCTTAGCTACGACTTTCTCTACAGTATATTTTCCACAAGGCACGACTTCAGTCAGCTTGACTTTTCCGTAAAATGAGAAAGGGACCATAATGTGGTGGTCAAAGTGCGTCTCCTTAGTAGTCCCTAGAAGATCTCCCCTCTCTAGTAAATCGCCCACTTTAGCAACAGCTTTATAATCCCACTCTGCCTCTCTGTCAATAGGGGGGATATAAACCCCTCTTGCTAAAAAGAGACCCGTTTCTTGAGCAAGACGCTCGAGAGGGTTCTGCAGACCATCTACCACACTTTTCAACAGGCCAGGAGCAAGCTCGGCTTCTAAAAGATCTTGTGTAAAAGTCACTTTAGTATTTAGAGCAACCCCCCTTGTATCTTCATAGACCTGTAACTTAGCCTCTTCTCCTACAATTTCAATAACTTCAGCTTTAAGCGCACGGTCTCCGACCTGAATCATTGCGACTTCACCCTGTCTAATGTTCCCTTCAAAGCGCACCTGAAGTAGATTCCCAAAGGCTTTTACAACTTTGCCTGTTGCTCGATTTTCATACTGTTGGTTCATACCAGTCGTTCCTTCATTATATTCTCTACAATACTCACACCTTGATCGTGGTTCAATTTGAGCCAGTTTTCTACAATAATTAATTGAGCAAGATAGCTCAATACATTGTCAGCTGAAAAGACACCACTTTCGACAAAGGTCTCTATTTTTTTAAGTTTAAATTGCTCCATCTCCCAGTGCATTTTAAGAGGCTCTCTTCGATACTTGTGGTAGATCTCTTTAAGTTCCTCGTAATCCTTGGGCACCTCAAATTCGTTGGAGTCTTTTTGAGCTATTATATAAGCAACCTCATCATCACTTGCATCCTCGTGTTGAAGCTCCCATGTCACGTCTTTTTGGTAAGCTTTGGCCCTCAGGGCAAGCAATAGCAATCTCCAGGAACGCTCAAACACCAAAAAATTTTTTAAAAAATTGCTAGCAACTGCAATTTCTTCAGTAAAAAATTGCGCCAACAGTTTTGGAAAAAAATCCAGACGTTCTTCAACACTCTCATGATCTCGCAAAAACTCAAATACATATTCAGGAAAGCCCTCTTCAAGTAACAGGTGGGTTTCAAGCTCTTTATCGTTATAATTTCCATGTGGATCCAATGATTTTTTCTGCCACAAAGGACGTAAATTTTTAATGTCTGTGTACCGACGCATAGTTTTAATCTGCTCAAGATCACTTGGATTTAAGTTTTGCAGACATAATTCATTAAACTCCGAAAACGGAACCTCTGGATTATTTCCAAGTATCAGATTTGAGGGCAATAAACTTGCCAAAAAGTAATAGTTAACCACCATCAGAGCTCACTTATTTATTGATCACTGTGAAACAAAACTTTGCGGAATGACTCTCTTAAGAAGCTTCCAAGAAGTTCTTTGAGAGACTGATCTGAAATCTCAACACTCAATTTTTGATCCACAAGTTTAATTGAAGCGCCCCTCTCCAATAAATCAATAGGAATAGCCTTCTCTTTGATTTTCTTTGCGACATCTCCGGCAAGCGCTAAACTAACATCTTCTGGAGAAATATTCTTAGCAAGGGCAAGTGCTAAATTAGTGTGCACACCTTCGGTCTCAACCGAGCGAATAACAGCCGCAACAAGCTGGGCCATCCCAGAGCCATCTTTTAAAAAAAGATCCGTAATATGGGCTATTTGAGCATCAAATAAGCGCTGCTCTATTTGCTGCTTGAGCTGATCAAAACTTTGTTTAGCTGCGAGATCCATCGAACTTTCAAAGAGTTTTCTCTCTTGGGCAATTGTTTGCTGTGCTTTTAAAATCAATGCTTCAGCTTCTTGCTTGGCACGTGCAATAATTTGTCGGTTCTCAGCTCTAGCTGCTTCAATAATTTTATCAGCTTCTAGTTGTGCTGGCTCCAATGTCTCTTTTCGCAAAACAGCACAAATCTCACCTAGTTTGTTCTTCCCTTTTTCCAGAGTTTTCATTCTAAAATTCACCTTAGTTTGAGATTCAATTTTTAAAAATTATCAATAAAAGTGACAAATTTTTCAACAACAAAATACGCTGAGCATCTTACGTGAAAAAACCTTAATGAGCCAGTTCTCTTTTCTCAGCAGATAGATTAATAAAAAAAATTAGTTTTTTTTGGTTAAATCTTCTATCATTGTAAAAAAAACTTTACCTGTGTGAACTTAAAGGGAAAAATCGCATGACTGGATTAATTATTCAATCTACCAGAACCATATATAACGTTATTGCCAACTTTGATGAAACGGCCAAACTCTTTTCCCTCTACCCCTCCATCCAGCGGGCCTCGAAAGAAATTATTAGTAACACCAAAATACAGGCAGCTGCGTTAATCAGAGAAACTGAGGAAAACTACTTTAAACTTGACCCTACTAAGGAGCTCGATAGTGAAACACGTTTAAACCGCCTTGCTTTCATTGTTTTTTCGAAACTGCTAAGCCCTGAGAAGGTGCAAGCGCAACTGGAAGAGTATAATAAAATCGAACAGACAACACTTGGATATGTAGCTTCATGGATCCCAGGAGTTTCACTTGCAACTTCATTTATATCCTCAATCTTCTCGGTTTTTTCACACCAAACACGGCCACTAGACTGTAGCCTTCAACCCTCTGATCAAGAGCCTGCAGAATATGTTATTTGCAAGCAAGCTGCCGCTTTTTTTGCAGAAAAAAAAGTCCAAGAGCTCGTCAGCCAACCTCATATTTTTCCCGAAACAACCCACCTACACCCCGATACAATGAAGAATTTAGGTGCCTTTATAGTGGCTACAGAAGAGGATAAAATTGCACTTTCCATCAGCCCCGACAAAGTTCGAGAACTCTGGATTAAAACGTATAGGTTCGACTTTTGCAAAAACCGAACCCCGACGCCTAACAAAAAAACAATCTGTAAGGACCGCAAAAAAAACCGCATAATATCTGATTTTAACTGGAGAGACACCCTTACATCGCAACTAAATAGTCTCCCCTCCAAACTAAGAACAGAAATTTCTGAGAATCTCAGTAAAAAACCTGCAAAAGACATGCCAAACAACGAAGAGCTCTAAGACTACAAGTATATTCCAAATTGAGAATGCTTTGAATAAATTTTCCGAATCATGATATAGTGATTTTTTAATAACAGGTAACATTTATGCCATCACCTCAGACACCCCAGCAAAACTTAGAGTTTAAATGTAGTGAATGCAATACTCCCGTCTCATTTTCAGCACTTGATCATTCCCATTTATCAAAAACACTAACTTGCCAAAAATGCCATAAACAATATCTTTTAGGGCCCCAGATATTAGAGCAGTTAAAACAGTTTGAAGCTCTTTGCCGACAAATCCAATTATCTAAAAGTATTTTTGGCCAATCTGCAGTCGCTGTAGACGTTGGACCTCACCAAGTAAAAATCCCCTTCCAATTGCTCCTTACAAGGCTCAGTTCTATTTTAGAACTCAGTATTGGGGGCGAAAAAACCTCAATTGCATTTAGAGTCGATACCATCAAAGGGGTTGCTATTAGCAAGTAAACTTGTCTAAACCATGATAGACCAGTCTTTTTTACAATCTTCTGTTCAATAAATAAGTTCTTGATATAATCAAACTTTATGCACATATAGAGGGAGCAAAGATGAACACTAAACTTGATACATTCAAATCAATGACAACAGTGGTTGCTGACACTGGAGACATCAACTCGATCAAACAATACCAGCCAACTGATGCAACCACCAACCCTTCACTTATTTTCAAGGCAGCTACCGAACAAGTAGAATACCAAGGACTAGTTGAAGAGGCGATCCACTATGGACAATCCCAAGCACAAGATTTTGCCTCACAAAAAAGTCATATCATCGACAAGCTCATGGTCAATTTTGGTTGTGAAATTTTAAAAATTGTCCCCAACAGAGTCTCAACTGAGGTCGATGCTAGGCTTTCATTTGACATTGAAGGGAGTATTGAGAAAGGCCGCAAGTTAATCAGCATGTATGAAAAAGCTGGAATAGATAAAAAGCGCATTCTAATTAAGCTTGCTTCAACTTGGGAAGGAATCAAAGCTGCTGAAGTTTTAGAAAAAGAAGGCATCCACTGTAATATGACCTTAATGTTCAGCATGCCGCAAGCTGTTGCAGCTGCCGAAGTTAATGCCACACTTATTTCACCTTTTGTTGGACGTATTTTTGACTGGTATAAAAAGCATGATAAAGTAGAGGGCTATCCTCCTGCTGAAGACCCCGGAGTTAAATCCGTTAAAGAAATATTTAACTATTACAAGAAGTTTGGCTATAAGACACAAGTTATGGGAGCTAGTTTCCGCAACTTAGATGAAATTTTAGAGCTTGCAGGTTGCGATCTTCTGACTATCGCTCCTAAATTTTTAGAAGAATTAAAAAATTCTAATGGGGAAGTTGCTCAAAAATTATTTGCTGAAAAAGCCTCTGAACTAGACCTTAAAAAACTACACTTTGAAGAAAAAGACTTTAGGTTTGCACTTAACGACAATGCGATGGCTATTGAAAAGTTGGCCGAAGGCATACGTAAATTTAGCGCTGATTTGATAAAACTAGAAAAATTCATTTTTGATAAAATTGAAAAGGGGAACTAACCTTTTTAAAAAAGATTTTTTACATCAAACTATGCATAGTTCATATTTTCGAGATATAAAAAAGCACCCTCATTAAGAAGGTGCTTTTTTAATTAACATCTTTGTTCATTTAAACAATAACTAGCTGACAAAGTCAAAGGCCAGTTCACTATCGTGCTCACGAGCAACATGGTCTTTTACACTCTTATGGTAATTAAACCCTGTTCCTCCAGGAATAATATGTCCAATAATGATGTTCTCTTTAAAGCCCATAAGGAAGTCTGTTTTTGCTTCACATGCGGCCTCTGCTAAGATACGAGTGGTATCTTGGAATGAAGCAGCAGAAAGGAAAGAATCAGTTCCAAGTGAAGCTTTTGTGATTCCTAAAAGAATTGGGAAGGCTTGAGCAGGTTTCCCCCCTTCTTCCATGACTTTTTTATTCTCAATATAGAAATCCTTTTTATTAACATCTTCACCATATAAGAAAATAGTATCTCCCGGATCATTAATACGGACCTTACGGAGCATCTGACGAACAATAATTTCAATGTGCTTGTCGTTAATATCAACCCCTTGAAGGCGATAAACTTCTTGCACTTGATTGACTAAATATTTCTGAAGTTCACGAACTCCACAGATATCCAAAATTTCGTGAGGAACTACAAGACCATCAGTAAGCTGCTGACCTTTAACAACGAAGTCTCCTTTCTGAACAATAAGATGCTTAGATAATGGGATAGAGTGCTCCTCTTCCATTTGAGTCACTTCATCACGTACGACCACGATACGTTTATTTTTTTGGACCCCTTTAAAGTCAATAATACCATCAAGCTTTGCAATTTCTGCAGCAATTTTTGGACGTCTTGCTTCAAAAAGCTCGGCAACACGTGGTAGACCTCCGGTAATATCCTTTGTCTTAATCGCTCCACGAGGAATACGAGCTAAGAATGCTCCACCTGATACCTTTTCACCTTCATTCACTGAAATAACAGCTGAAGCTGGAAGTGAATAGGTACCAACTAAGTCTTCAAATTCCTTGTCGGAGTAAATCGCTATCTCTGGGTGAAGCTCGCCTCTGTGCTGCTTGACAACCAATTCAACTTGCCCGGTCTTTTTATTGATATCTCTTTCTGTTGAAAGACCTTCAACGAGATCTTCATATTTTACATATCCAGGTCGATCACAAATAATAGGAACGTTATGCTGTTCCCAAACTGCAATCTTTTGTTTTTTCTTAACTGGATGACCATCAGTTATTAAAATCTTAGATCCTAATTCAAGTACAAATGTTTGTTGCGGTTCAATCGATTTAGTTTTTAAAAGTGATTTATATTCTTCTAAAGAACGGCCTTCATCTTTAACGACATGAACGGTACCGTTTTTGTTCAGAACCAGAAGATCTTTTTGGTCGTTCTCAACAAATCGCACATCTTCATAGACAACTATACCATCTTTATCAGCTAATAGTTCTGGTGATGCACTTGAAGACGCAATCCCCCCGAGGTGGAACGTTCTCATCGTAAGCTGCGTTCCTGGTTCCCCAATTGATTGAGCGGCAATAATTCCAACTGCTTCACCTTGGCCAATCACTTTACCGTTACCTAAATTTAAACCGTAGCACTTAGCACAGACGCCAAGTTTGGCTTCGCATGTAAGCGGTGAACGTAACTTAAGGCTTTCAATTCCAGAATCATCAATTGACTGAGCTTGAGCTAAAGATAGTATCTCTCCACCTTTTGCCAATAATTTTGAGGTGTCACCAGGTTGGTAGACATTATCACAAGTAACTCGTCCAAAAATACGATCTTGTAGAGGTAAAAGTTCCTCTTGTCCTTGTTTAATTGCAGCAACTTCAATTCCATTCAATGTTTCGCAATCATACTCAGTAACAATAACTTCTTGAGCAACATCTACTAAACGACGAGTTAAATAACCTGAATCGGCTGTTTTCAAAGCTGTATCCGATAGACCTTTACGAGCTCCGTGCGAAGAAATTGAATATTCTAAAACAGTCAAACCTTCTCTAAAGTTAGACGTAATAGGAGATTCAATAATTGCCCCAGAAGGTTTTGCCATGAGACCACGAAGGGCTCCTAACTGCTTTACCTGAGATTTGTTTCCACGAGCACCTGAATCCAACATCATAAAGAGAGGGTTCATTTGGCAGTTCTTAATTTCTTTAACTTTAACAAAAAGTTGATCTGAAAGCTGATCCGTAATTTCAGTCCATGTTGTAATCACTTTAGATTTTCTTTCACCATCAGTGATAATCCCGTCTTCGTACTGTTTTTTAACAGCTTCAACACGTTTATGACCACCTTCAAGAACTTGTGCCTTATCCTCTGGAATTGGAATATCACAGACTCCCATTGAAATGGCAGATTTCGTAGCTTCTTTAAATCCTAGATCTTTCAATGAATCTAAAAAGCGAACAGTTTTTTCAAGTCCAGCTTTTTTGTAACAATCTAAAATCAATTTTTCAGTTCGCTTAGAGGGAAGGCCATAGTTTTGGAAACCAAGCTCTTCAGGAACGATTTGGTTAAAGATAACACGGCCTGGAGTCGTCTCAATAATCCCAGATTTCAAGCGTAGTTTGATTCGCTCATGGATATGCAATCCTCGTCCTGTGTTATAAACACGACCTTTTGTTTTCTTTTGATTCTCCTCTAACATAAAATAATCTGCAGAGTTTAAAGCCATCAAAACCTCTTCAGAGTCTCTAAACACTTTTACTTTTTTTCCATACACTTCAGGATCATAAAGAGGATCTAACATCAAATAGTATAGGCCCAGCGTCATATCTTGCCCAGGTATTGCAACCGGCTTTCCAGAAGACGGTAAGAAAATGTTATCTGGAGACATCATCAAGACTTTAGCTTCAATTTGAGCTTCTACAGAGAGTGGAACGTGCACAGCCATTTGGTCACCATCAAAGTCAGCGTTAAATGCCTTGGTTACTAATGGGTGAATACGTATAGCCTTCCCTTCAATTAAGATAGGTTCAAAAGCCTGGATACCCAATCTGTGAAGAGTAGGTGCACGGTTAAGTAGCACTGGGTGACCTTTAATAATCTCTTCTAAGACATCCCATACCACAGGGTCTTGCCTTTGAATCATCTTTTTAGCTGATCGAATTGTATAAACATGTCCTAGATCTTTCAAACGCCTTACAATAAAGGGCTCAAAGAGTTCAAGTGCCATTTGTTTAGGAAGTCCACATTGATTAAACTTAAGAGTTGGCCCTACCATAATGACAGAACGACCTGAGTAGTCAACACGCTTTCCTAAAAGGTTTTGTCTAAATCGACCACTCTTCCCTTTCAACATTTCAGAAAGAGATTTTAGAGGGCGGTTTCCAGCTCCCATTACGGGGTGACCATGACGTCCATTGTCTAAAAGAGCATCGACAGCTTCTTGAAGCATACGCTTCTCATTTCTAACAATAACATCTGGAGTTTTAAGTTTTAAAATTGATTTTAAGCGATTATTTCTGTTAATGACTCGTCGGTACAAATCATTGAGATCTGAAGTTGCAAAGCGACCTCCATCAAGAGGTACCAACGGTCTTAAATCAGGAGGAATCACAGGCACAGAGGACATTACCATCCAATCAGGATGATTATTTGAAGATAAAAAGCTCTCAATGATTTTAAGTCTCTTTGCAAGTTTCATACGAGCTTGCATAGACTTTGTCTTTCTAAGTTTGATTTTCAAATCTTGCATTAAAATTTTCAGATCTTCAATTTGAAGTAGATCTGCAACAGCTTCCCCGCCCATTTTAGCTACAAAAGAATTTGGACCCCATCTCTCTACTGCTTCGCGGTATTCAATATCATTAAGGAGTTGCTTTTTGGTAAGCTCAGTTTCACCTGGATCGATTACTATATACTCTTCGTAATAGATAATTTTTTCAAGCTCACCACCTGAAAGGCCTAAAACATTACCAATTCTTGACGGCATAGTTTTAAAAAACCAGATATGTACAACAGGAACGGCTAACTCTACGTGCGCCATTCTCTCACGTCTAACCTTCGATAGAGTAACTTCTACTCCACAACGATCACAAACAATACCCTTATGTTTAATCTTCTTATATTTACCACAAGCACACTCCCAGTCCTTTTGCGGACCAAAAATTTTCTCACAGAAAAGACCACCCTTCTCAGGTTTGAAGGTTCGATAGTTGATTGTCTCTGGTTTTTTTATTTCACCTCGAGACCATTCATTTTTAATTACATCTCCAGATGCAATTCCAATGGTAATCTTGTCAAACCTTGTTTCGTTGAGATCACTCTCTTGCATTCTTAACTCCCGAAAAGATTATTTATATTAATCATCTAATGTTTTTGCTTGAATATTAAGAGCAAGACCCTGCATCTCTTTTACAAGCACATTAAATGACTCTGGGGTACCCGCTTTAAGTAAGTTTTCACCTTTTACGATGGACTCATAAATTCGAGTTCTACCCGCTACATCATCTGATTTTACCGTTAACATCTCTTGAAGAAGATGAGCTACACCATAAGCTTCTAAAGCCCATACTTCCATCTCTCCAAAACGCTGTCCACCCATCTGAGCCTTACCACCAAGAGGTTGCTGTGTGACGAGTGAATATGGACCTACTGAACGAGCGTGAATCTTATCTGCAACTAAGTGGGCTAGTTTCAACATGTAAATGTATCCAACAACCACAGAGCTGTCATAGCTCTCTCCTGTACGACCATCAAAAAGTTGAAACTTACCTGACTCTTCTAAACCTTGCTCTTTCATCATTCTCCAAATTTCTTTCTCTGGAAATCCTTCAAAAACTGGAGATTTAATATGAATACCTGCTTTTTTAGCTGCAAAGCCTAGTTGTGTTTCTAGAAGCTGACCTATGTTCATACGAGAAGGCACCCCTAACGGATTGAGAATAATTTCAATCGGTTGCCCATTATCTAAGTAAGGCAGGTCTGCTTCAGGTACGATACAAGAGACAACCCCTTTGTTACCGTGACGCCCAGCCATTTTATCACCAACTTGGAGTTTTCTCTTGGTTGCAATATAAACTTTTACTTGACGTATGACACCCGGATCTAACTCAGTATCCCCTTTGCGTGTGTATTCAAGCTCGCCTTTCTTCTGAATCTTAACTTTCTCAATATTGGTTTCAAAGTCCTTTAGAATTGCTTTCAAAAGTCTATAAACCTCATTCTCAGGCATAATCAGATTCTCAACACTCTCTTCTTCGAGAACATTGATCTTATCTTGAGAAACGATTTCTTGGTCATTGATAATAATTTCTGCAGTCTTACGATGAACAATCGGCCCTGGAGCTTTTTCATTAAGTAAAAGCGCCCCTAAGCGATCATGACGCTCATCATAGAGCTGATCCATTTTCATCTTAAATTCTTTATGAATGTCTTTGAGGCGATTGGTTTCTTCTACAAGTTCATCATCTGTTTTAGAAAGCCTATCTCTTCTCGAAAAGACCTTAACATCCATTACGGTTCCTTCGGTTCCAGGAGGAACAACTAAAGAAGCATCCTTAACATCAGCAGCTTTCTCACCAAAAATAGCTCTTAATAAACGTTCTTCCGGAGCAAGCTCTGTTTCGGTTTTTGGCGTGATCTTTCCAACTAAAATATCACCCGATTTAACCTCAGCACCCACACGTATAATCCCATCCTCACCAAGGTTTACTAATGCTTCTTCAGAAACATTTGGAATATCCCTTGTGATCTCTTCTTTACCAAGTTTAGTATCTCTAGCAGTAACTTCAAACTCTTCAAGATATAATGAGGTATAGTAATCTTCTTTAACTAATTTTTCTGAAATAATAATCGCATCTTCGTAGTTGTACCCACACCAAGGCATAAATGCTACGAGCACGTTCTTCCCGAGTGCTACTTCTCCACAGTCAGTAGCAGCACCATCAGCAATAATATCGCCAGCAATAATTTTGTCATTTACATGGCAAATTGGAGTCTGGTTGATAGCTGTTCCATTGTTAGATCTTAGGAATTTTTTCAGAAGGTATACTTTTTCTTCGGAAGGGTTACGCTTCGGTGTAATGACAATTTGAAACCCATCAACATACTTAACGACGCCGTCTTCTTCCGCAACTACCACTGCGCGAGAGTCTCGTGCAGCACGTGTTTCAACACCAGTCCCTACAATAGGTGCGTCAGTTTTTAAAAGGGGTACCGCTTGACGTTGCATGTTCGTTCCCATCAAAGCTCTGTTCGCATCATCATGCTCAAGGAAAGGAATCAATCCGGTCACAATAGACACTAACTGTTTTGGTGAAACATCCATATGAGTGATTTTTGAAGACTCCACTTCAACGGGTTCTCCGCGGTAGCGAGCTCCACAAATATCTTCTTTAAACATCATATACTCATCTAGAGGAGCTGATGCCTGTGCAATAATACATTTCTCCTCTTGATCTGCAGTCATGTATTCGATTTCATCTGTGACCACTCCATCCTTAATAATCCGGTAGGGTGTTTCAATAAAACCAAATTCATTAATCTTTGCATATGCTGAAAGAGATGTAATAAGACCAATGTTCGGACCTTCAGGAGTCTCGGTTGGGCAAATTCTACCATAGTGACTGGTATGAACATCACGGACTTCAAAACCGGCTCTTTCCCTATTCAAGCCACCTGGCCCTAGAGCTGAAAGTCTTCTTTTATGAGTAAGCTCAGCGACTGGATTTACTTGGTCCATAAACTGAGATAATTGAGATCGTCCAAAAAAGTCTTTCAGGATTCCAGCAAGTCCTTTGGCAGATACAATTTTACCCGGAGTAAGTGTGTCAGAGGAAAAATCAAATAGATTCATGCGCTCTCTAATGATTTTTTCCATCTTAGATAGGCCAACGCGACACTGATTTTGAATCAGTTCACCAACAGAGCGTACACGTCGATTTCCAAGGTGGTCAATGTCATCGATATATGTGGAAGGATCACCTTGTTTCAATTTGATCAGATACTTAAGAGATTCAATGATATCTTCTTTAGTCAATGTTACATTTTCTAAAGTTTCATCATTAACAGGAAAACCTAACTTAGAGTTTAGTTTATATCGACCAACTCGACCTAAATTATAACGCTTAGGATCAAAGAAAAGGCGCATCATAAGAGAGCGCGCATTTGATAACGTTGCCGGTTCACCGGGACGAATTTTTCTATAGAAATCTTTAAGAGCAGATTCATATGAATCCGTGACATCTTTAGAAAGCATCTTAATTATAGGAGAATTTTCGTCAGCATCTTCAGCGATTCTCACCATTTTAACTCCGGCATCAAGCATTCGCTTGAGCATTGCTGTAGTGAGTTTCTCAGCAGTTTTTCCGAAGAATACACCTGAATCTTCATCTAAAACATCTTCTGCTAGAATTTTACCTACTAGCTGAGCAAAATCTTTTTCAGATTTAATCTTAATTTTTCTAGTGCTAAAAAACTCTTCTAAAATATCAGCGTCAGTTGAGTACCCAAGAGTACGAATAAACGAGGTTGCTAATATTTTACGTCTTCTCTTCTTACGGTCTATATAAATATAAATAAGATCATTTGGATCTGAAATAGCCTCTAGCCAGCTACCTCTGTAAGGTATAACTTTAAATGTATAGAGTTTTATCCCCTTTGGATGCTTTTCTTGTTCAAAGGCAATTCCAGGAGAACGATGCAATTGTGAAACAACGACTCTTTCAGCACCATTGATGATAAAAGTTCCTTTGTCAGTCATGATGGGAATCGTTCCCATGTAGACTTCTTCTTCCTTAATCCCGGTTTCATCTGTGAGTCTAAAGCGAGCCTTAAGAACTACATTCAAGGTAATTCCTCTGCGCACGCACTCATCTGCTGTATATTTAGGGGAACCTAATGTATAAGATAAAAACTCTAAAATCGTTTTGTCATTATATGTCTTAATCGGAAATACTTCATTAAAAACCTCTTGAAGGCCCATTGGTTCTCGTTCATGAGGCATTTTATCAACTTGAAGAAATCCATTATATGATTTCAGCTGGACTTCGATCAAGTTCGGCAGATCGATAATGTCCTCTCTTTCGCGATACCCTTTTCTCTCTGGCGGCTTTTTAAGCATAATGCTTTTGTACTCCCTAAATGAAAATATACAGTATCAACCGAGCACAAAATTTTGTACTCGATTGAAAAAATTAAAACGGAACGGAATGATTAAAGACCTTTAAGCGTTGCTTTTGATCCAGCAGCTTCAATCTTTTTCACAATTTCATCGGCTTCAGCCTTTGGTGCACTTTCTTTGAGCACCCTAGGAGCACCTTCAACAAGCTCTTTAGCTTCTTTTAGGCCTAACCCAGTGATTTCACGCACAATCTTAATAGCCGCTATTTTCTTATCAGCAGGTACATCTGCTAAAGTCACTTCAAAATCAGTAGACTCTTCAGCTTCTGCACCAGCTCCTGCTGCTCCTGCTGGAGCTGCAACGACTTGAGCAACAGCTGCTGCTGCTTTTACGCCCCACTTGTCTTCTAAGGCAGTCTTTAATTCAGATAATTCTAAGACTGTTAACTTACTTAATTCTTCTACTAATTTTTCTTTATCCACGGTTTTACCTCATTCGTCTTCTTCTATAGAATTTGACTTCCCAAAATTACTAATGGGAAATATTTTACATGTTAATTTGTTTCTTGTTTAGCTTTATTTTCTAAACAATGGATGACACTGGTCAACAATGCCTCAAAAGTACCTAATGTTTCTGCCATTGGAGCTTCAAGTAGACCGACAAATTGCGATCTCATTCCATCTAGGTTTGGCAATTCTGATAATTTTACAACACTTGCAGTGTCATATAATTTCCCTTCAATATAGCCTGCAAGAATCTCCATCTTCTTTGATTCTTTACTATATTTGGTAACTTGTTTTGCTGCTCCAAGGTAATCTTCATCTGCAATTACAATTCCAATGTGTCCTTGAAGTGCTTCTTTCTTAAGCTCAACGCCTTGTTTTTCAGCAGCTTTGATGAAAATTCTTTTTGCAACGACCTCAAAATCACAGCCAATTTCAGTTATTCCTTTGCGAAATTCATTCATTTCGTTAGCAGACACTGAATTATATTGCGTAACAATAAAAGCTTTTGCAGCTTCCATTCGGTCTTTTAAATCATCTAATAAATATTGTTTCTCTTGTCTCATAGTAACTCTTTAATTAATTTGGTACTTCTCGCAAGTTAATCTTACATCCCGGACCCATGGTCGAAGAAAGACTAATTGATCTTATATAACTTCCTTTAGATGATGCTGGTTTTGATTTTAAAATCGCTTGTAAAAACTCTCTAAAATTTTCTACGAGCTTAGCAGTCGTAAAAGATAGTTTCCCAAGTCCGTTGTTAATCACGGAGTTTTTATCAACTTTATATTCAATTTTTCCGGCTTTTACTTCTTGAATTGCTTTAGGTACATCAGTGGTTACGGTTCCAGCTTTTGGAGTTGGCATAAGTCCTCGAGGGCCTAGTACTTTCCCGAGCTTTCCAATTTCCCTCATCATATCAGGTGTTACAATAAGAACATCAAATTCAAGCCATCCTTTCTGTATCTTATGGACGTACTCGTCTCCACCAGCTATATCAGCACCTGCATCTAGAGCTTCCTGAATCTTCTCTCCTTTTACAATAGCTAAAACTCGGACAGTTTTACCAGTTCCATGAGGAAGTTTTACTGTTCCTCGTACAATCTGATCTGCCTTTTTTGGATCCACACCCAGTTTAATTGCAACTTCAAGAGTTTGATCAAACTTAACTTCAGGACATTTTTGAATAAAATCAACAGCTTCTTCAAGATCGTACTGCTTGTCTTTAACAACCAGCTCTTCAATTTTTCTCATTCGTTTACTATTTTTTGCCATGGTTATTCCCCTTCCTGAGCAATATCAATTCCCATTGATCTTGCAGTTCCTAAAACAATTTGAACACCAGCATCTAAAGATTTGGCATTTAAATCTGGCATTTTAGCTTTAGCAACTTCTTCCGCTTGTTTTTTTGTAATTTTCCCAACTTTCTCTAGGTTTGGGACGCCAGATCCCTTATCTATTCCTGTTACTTTTTTAATTAAATTTGACATAGGCGGCTGTTTCGTAATGAATGTGAAACTCTTATCCGCATAGACGGTAATTACAACGGGAAGGACTTCTCCACCTTTATCTTGTGTTTTTGCGTTAAATTCCTTACAAAAACCCATGATATTGACACCTGCAGCTCCCAAGGCGGAACCAATTGGAGGTGCGGGATTTGCTTTTCCAGCTGCAATTTGCAACTTAATGATCTTTGCGACCTTTTTCTTAGCCATGATTAACCCTATTATCTTCCTTCGTTATTGATTTTCTACTTCAAAATCTTCACTTACTTCTTCGACTTGCCAAAACTCGAGGTCATCAACTTGTGTTTCTCTCCCAAAAATTGAGACAGACACACTCAACTTACCTTTGTCATATTGAGCACTAGTAACTGTTCCGACGAAGTTAACAAATACTCCATCAGTAATTTTAATATGGCTTCCCACTTCAAATTTGTGTTTTTGGGTAACACCATCTTTTTTAGCTTCAACATCATGAAGAATAGAAGCCACTTCTGCCTCACTTAAAGGGGTAGGTTTCCCACCGCCTAAAAACCCAATGACTCCATTCGTTTTTCGAATTAACATCCAAACTTCATCTGTCAGTTCCATTTTAACTAAAAGATAGCCTGGCCAGATTCTTCTCTCAGAAATCTTTTGCTGGCCTTGCTTTACTTCCATAACTTTTTCAGTTGGAAGTAAAATCTCTTCAATATTCACCCCATGAGGACTAGTTTCTTTGTTTTCATCTAAAGCTTGCTTAACTTGTCTTTCTTTAGACGAAAGAACTTGAATTACATACCATTGTTTCATTTTTCTAACCAAACATCCATTGAGTTAAAAATTGCACGATCCCAAGTCCCCTTTGAATGCATAAGTCCACAATATAAATCATAAAGCTAATGGTGAAAGTGGAGACAAGGATGACCTTAGTATAATTGATAAGATCTTTCTTATTTACCCATGAAACTTTCACAAACTCTTGCTTTATAGACCCAAAGAAATCAGCGGCTCGACTAAAGATATTTTTCTTTAATCTCGAATCTGACATTTTTTTTGCATTCATGAACATATTCATTTCTCTTTATTTTATCTAACACCTCGAGTGCGGAGGGATTCGAACCCCCGACCGGCGACTTTGGAGATCGCTGCTCT
>CAYGLF010000010.1:42691-49895 GCA_964350945.1 uncultured bacterium | reverse complement strand
ACCCCAATCATCCCCCATCTTTAAAACCCGCCTCTATTTTTAAATTCCTGCCAGCTGACAACTACCAACTATTTCCCCATAAAATCCCAATTGAGCACCCCAATTTTAAGCAGCTATTTGCATCTTCAATCGACCACCATCTTAAGGTGCCGAACGTCCCCCAAATTACCCACAAGTTTATTAAAGAGGTAAAAGGGCCGTTTATGTTCCATCCTGCTCAATTTAAATTTCCACATCTTGAGCAACCAACACTCAAAAACGCCTCAATGATAGGTGCACTAGCGATCGAGCGCATACGCGATCAGATCATGCCTGATTTAGATAAAGTATCTCTATTACCCCCTAGCTCCTCATTTTTCCAAAGAAACTTAGAAAAAGTAGCGTCGACCTCGATTACTTGGCCCCCTCTGTCGCCCCCTCATCCGGTCACGCCCCATAAAGAAACTTTCTTTGACAAGATGATTGATATCAACAATTTGATAATTGAAGAAAACCAGACGTCTCTTAAACCAGAACCCTTATCCTATCCTCCTATTTTAGAATACGACTTGACCTTTAGAGGAGCTAATCAATTTACAAAAGAGTATGCTCCCCTTCTGCAACCACGCTCTGACATTATTAATAACTCCTTTTTGCCCCCTTTGAAGATTACAATAAAATCTTTTGAAAAAGCAGCCAGCTACATTTTAAATCTGCTTGATCTGAAAATTACCGCTGAGATTTCTGAAAATTCTCAAGAATCACAGATCCTTTACAATCAATTCGGAAAATTCTCATTTACAAAGGCGGTGCTTGCAGGCCTACATCGCGTTCAAGCAATTCCTAAACTTCCAGACTCTTTCAAACAAAAAGTAAGCCTGATTGCACAGCAGATAGGCACGATCTATAATCCTGATATCCAAGAGCGCCTGGACCCTGATGACTTTTCTGCCTACTTCTTTTTTGACCGCGATGCTTGCTTTACCACCGTTTTTAATGAGCTCAGGGGATTGCCTATCTCTTTAGGACCAGCTGTGAGGCGTGAAAGGATACGTAAAAGGGTTGTGGAACTTTCTCCTGTTCACCCAGCTGTTAAAGAGTTTATCTCTCCAGAGATTATTCGTACTAAAGAAACAGCCTTAGCTCTTTCTAAAACTGTAGACTCTCTATATTTAATGGTTTCATTTTTAAAAGAGCATGGGAAATTCCATTCTTTAAAATGTGCCCCTTTACTTGCCCAAGCACTCAAAGGAGAGCCCATTGATCAAAATGCTACTTGGCTTCAAGAAACTTTAGAAGAACTTTGCAAAGAAGCTCTTTTTAAAGACCGGGAATTAAATTCAAAGTTAGAAGAGCTTCAGTCTAACATCCAAACGGGAATGACCCTATATCAAGAACGACTTAAAGAGCTTTCTCTTGGGCCCCAACATTGGAAAGATTTTGGATGGATGATTTTAGGACCTGCTTTTAAAGTCAAAAAATCCTTTGAGATATTGTCGAGTAAAGCCCTTAAAAACCCTACTGACTGGGAGGCCGTAGAAAAAGGGCCTATCAAACTAAAAAAATACCCTCTTTTTGAAAGCATGGCAGCAAGAGTGTTTTCTGCAACTTTCAACCACTTTGACTTCGACACTTTTAAGGCATCAGATTTTTACTCTCCCTCTATGTTACAAATAGTCGATGGCTACGATCTCAAAGGAGGCGCCATTTTCCATGTCAATGGCATCCGCAATGGGAAGCATGAGTCTCAAAAAATGGCTGCTAAAATTTCACAGATGGCAGGAGGCGCTAAGGTCTTCTCAACCTATAATGCCACCCATGGCAGTCTGATGGACATCAATGAGGCACTCCTCAATTTCAAAGGCGTTGCCACCCCTCCTGTAGAAGTGCTAACTCAAGATATTCTCAATTACTTTGAAAAAAATGGCTGTGACAAACGCCTCCTTCTTTTTTGCCATAGTCAAGGCACTGCGATTACCCGTAACGCGCTTCTTCAACTTCCCCCCAATCTCAGAAAGCGCATTTCAGTGGTGGCTATTTCCCCTTCCGCTTACATCGATAAAGAACTTTGTGGGAATATTAAACATTTTGTATCCAGTAAAGACTGGCTTGTTCCCAATTTGGATGTAGAGGGACGCAAACGCTGCTCCAGTACTATCACGATTTTAAAAAGCAAAAAGAAAATAAGCCTGTGCGATCACGGGATCAATAGTCCCACTTTTCACAAAACTATAAATGATAATATAGGCCAATTTGTAAAGGAGAACCTCTAAAATGAAAATTAAACTTTTACTACTATTTATTTTTTCTGGACTCCTCATGAGTTCGTGTTCTTCTGAAATGAGCTTTGACACAGCTTCTGAAGGGACTAAAGAAATCCATGATGTGATTAGAACAACTTCTCAAAACTTAGTAAAAAAATACCCTATACATCCCATCGGCTTTGGCATGGCTGCTATGAATGAAGTTGAAAAGCTCTCATTAAGCTTTGAAGTTAGACAAAAAATGCCTAAAGACGAGCTCCGCTTGATGCTGATAGACTGTGTGAATGAGATGATCACAATAGTTAACCAAAATGAAGAGATTCAGCCCTATCTTTCACAAGAAGGATTTGGTTATAAGAGTGTAGAAATCGTTTTTTTCGTTACTAACGGTAAAAAAGAACTGTTTGATCCTGACATTTCAGTTGCCGGCTACTATTCTGGCTATATAGGTTTCAAAACTAAAATCCCAGAGCAAGAGTATGGCTACCATCAAGAAGACGAAGAAACCTACGAAGAAGCGATTGCTATTTTAGAGTCTCAAGGACACCAAGAGGTGTTATTAGAACCTGCTTTGTGTAAGCCAGGGAGCATGTATAAATAGTCAAATTCTTTTTGAGACTATGAAATGACCACTCTGCTTCCAGAATCGCTGGGTTTGAGGTGAGTGAGCTTTCTGACAACTTTTTCAGCAATGTATTGAGGAGTTTGGGCCTTTTGATAGACTGAAGGGGGTTGACATTTTTCAAGCATCTTAGTTTTCATAATGCCTGGGTCTATACTGAGGCTAATCAATCCTTGAGGAAGCTCTAGGGCAAGCGACTGCATCATCCCCTCTAAGCCAAACTTACTTGCGCAGTAAGGACCTACTTGAGCATCTGCAGACTTCCCCCAATCTGAGCTTATAGAGGCAAAGACCCCTTTTTTTTGACGAATCATAGATGGGACAAAACATCTCAGTGAGTTAAAAACACCCCCTAGATTCACTTGAAGGGTCTCTTGAAACTCTTGGGGTGAGATCTCCCAAAGGTGCTTTGGTTGGTTAACAATCGATGCATTGTTAATCAAAATATCAATAGAAAACTGAGAGAGAGACTGACTCCACTTCTCAACGGCCTCATAACTTGTGATATCGAGTGCAGAAAAGCGATGGCGCTTGTCTAAAACCTGGGTCATCTCCTCAATTATTTTCTTAGATCGAGCACATCCAAAAACGGTCCACCCTTTTTGATCAAAAGTATCTACAAGTGCTCTTCCTAGCCCTTTAGAAACTCCTGTAATAGCGACACATCGCTCCATCTTAATCCTCTTTTTTGGTGATTGCAAAGGAGGTGAGTCTAAAAGCTTTTGTTAAAAAAAACGAGTCAATTTTCGGGGGTCTTAAGCTCTTCTTTAAATTGAGTAATTTTATCAGCATGCTTTTTTGAATGCATAAAAAAATAATGAGGGATGGAATCCGAAGCTTCTTGATCCTCGGCATTTCCTTCAGAAACCACCTGGTAAGGCAAATAACCATACTCTTTAAGGTAATCGATGATATCTTGAATTGAAGCATCAAATTCAGAGCAAAACTCTTCAAAAAGCTCTAAAAATAGGATTGGGGTCTTATTTTTTAAAATAGCACTTGCCCCTTTGAGCATTTCGAGTTCATTGCCAGTCGCTTGTCCCATAATCAGGTCAACAACCTCGACATTCTTTCCCTCTAAAGCTTGCTCTAGAGTCACACTTTTACAGTCAAACTTTTTAAGGTCAGTATAAATTAATGCTTTTTCCCCAGGAATTAAAATACGGTCATCGGGTAAAAGGGCCATCTTTTCTAATCCATTATGATCACTTAGGCGACATTGAAGAGCTTGCACATGATCACACTGATTGTTTTTAATATTTCGGATAAGGTGAGAAAAGCACTCAGGCTCTGGTTCAAAAGCAAAAAGCTGTGCCTGCGGCCTTTTCTTAGCCATATTAAGTGTTAGCCAGCCAACCTGGGCATTGAAATCTACAATTACAGATAGGTCTTTGGACAGTTTATAAAGCATGTTTAGCTCAGATTTGCAATAGCCATTAAAGCTTAAAATTTCTAGAGGGACTGAGCGCATACTACTTTCATTACACTCTAAAGTAATAGCTGGATCAAAAAGAGAGAAGTAGACAATTCCTTTGTCAACTTCGATACTCTCAATATCATTATCAACCATATCTTCTGATATTTTAAATAAAAGATCGTAGAACTGTTTTTTCTTCAGTAAATATGTTCCTGTAGAAATTTCATGGGCTTTATACTTTCGGTCGGTCTGATCAAATTCTTCTACAACTGTTTGGTCATAGATGGGGTGATTCGCTTTGACATCTCGCCGTAATTTCCCGTGGTGATGCTCTTCATAGTATAAAATAGCTGTTCCAATAGTAATAAGTACTATTGTCAACCAGTTTTGGGAGATACAGCTATCTCCCAAACCCATCATTTTTATCATGCAAATGGTTATAGGGTCTAGGCTGTAGCCTGTAATCGCAATTAAGATGACTTCGGTGTATAAAAAGGCACGAAAAAAAAAGATCAGAGCCACTGCAAACAACAGGCCACCCACAATCGAGTCGGTAAGATCTGCTCGTTTAATTTGAGGGATAATATTTAAAAGGGTTCGATACTTGATTAAGCATAGAATTATAGCAAGTGCTAGCCCCATCAAACATTGATAAAAGGCGACTCGAGCGGGAGGTTCATGACGCACAAGTGCAGAATTCATAAAAAAAATAATCGCCATAAATGTCGAGGACAAAACTCCTAAGAGCCCTCCTGTGATGGACACATACAGACCAAAAGAAGGAGTGTTAACAATAAATGGAAGGGCAACGCCCAGTGTTCCTATCAAAATACCCATCCACTCTAGAATTGTCCGCTTTTCTTTGATAATCCACCACATTAAAAGGGCATATACTAAAGCGTCTGCCCCAAAAATAGCCGAGTCATCAATCACTCCTAGTGATCTCTTAGCCCCCATTAGCCCTGCATAAGATAAAACAGCAATCGCACCTCGCAGATAAATCAACCATTTCCTCGAAGAAATACTAAAGTGAGATCTTTGATCTAAATCCGTTGCTGGTTTGATTTGCAGAGGAATTTTAAAAATTTTAGCTAGAAAATATAGAAACACTAACCCAGAAGAAAATCCGATAAGCATTGAAAAAGAAAGCGGCATCCTTTCATAATCAGGCTGGAAGCGAACCATTGAAAAAGCAATTAAAAACCAACCCATAAGGGTATATAAAATGCCAAAGATGCGCTTATCGGAATCGACCAAGATTTGATGGCTTTTAACATATTGAATAAAGCTGATCGTCAACTCATAAGTTCTTTTCAGCACGTCACAAAATTCTCTTTAAACAAGACTATTATAATCGTTTATAGAGGATTTATTTTTTAGACAAACTAATTATTAGTTAGCAAGGGCTAGGGAAGGCATAAAAACTTAAAGCCCTTAATAGTTGACTGGCTGCAGGAAAACTAATTTCCGACATTTTTTTTAAATAACAGGTTGGATCACACGATTGCGGAGAATAAACTTGAAGGTATTTCTCTAAGATTTGATCTTGGTGATTCACCGTTTCAAAGTGAGATACGCGGGCATATTTCTTTTGGGATGCTTGCATAATAGCCATAAAAAGCAGTGATCGCGTTAACTCGAGCTCAGAAGAGTCTAAAAATCTATCGTCGAAGTTTACTGGAAACCCGGAGTTAATTAAATGGATATTTCCAACTTCGATATTTTGACTAAAGTAGTGATACTTTGGCAGCTGTGATCTTAACTCAAGAGCTGGAAATTCACGATCGGATGAAGAAGCACTGATTAAGGCAACTTTATGTTTGATTTTCTTAAGAACTTCTAATTTCAAAGAGTTGACACCTGCACAGCCAATAATCAACTGGTATTTACCAAGTTTCTCAGCAGTAAGCTCTGCAGCCTCATGATCCTTCAAATCAAAAAGATCGACCTTAAATTTAGGATTTAGATAGTTATAGATCCCCTTTCCGATATAACCCGACCCTACAATCAAGATATTTTCGATTTTAAAATCGATGGTCTCCATGTGTTCTTTTACTTTTCTACAAAGCATACGGCAGATAAAAGGAGTTTCATAATGAAGTTTTGTTTTTGAGCGAGCGACATTAACCACCGAAAAAGGTAAGTTTAATTTTTTAGCAATATGATATCCAGCAGAGGTTTGTTCAACTCCCACAACTTCGACGGTTGCTGGAAGTAGTTGAGAAGCTGCAGACAAAAGTGAAGCCCCATCATCTAGTAAGATAACTTTTTTACATTTGCTAAAGTCAATTTGAGCAACGGCAGACTTAAAAAATTCAAAAACCCCTTCTTTAAGAGTTTGGTCATAGCTCTCGTGACTATTAAAATAAAAGCTACGCTCACTCATATTAATTCCCATCTCAGCAAGCTTGTGGAAATTTATCGGGTTGGCTGAGTAACATTTCCCCATTAAATAGATATTGCTTGGATTAAACCCTTTTTTGATCAATCTTTTAAATAACTCCACAGTCGTTGGAGTCAAATGCTGCATTCCCAGCAAGACAACCTCAGGGCCAATGTGGCTCGTTGCATAAATTTTGTCAGCAGTATCTAGAACGGACAGTTTCTTCATAAACCTCTTTATATTATTTGCTTGAGGTGAATATTTTACCACAAAACTCAATAAATGTCAAGGAAATTTTAGAATGAAAAGGCCTCTTTTAAATCATATCTACCTACTATTAAAGTATTTAAGAAAACACTCTTAAATTGCGTTTAAAATCCTACAATTACCCCCTGGTCCTGGGAATATGGACCTATTAATTCAGGCGAACCTGTACTAGCATGTATTCACCGCCTCAAATCTTATCCTTTAAAAAATAAGTTAAATTTTAGTTTATTAAATTAAATTATTTTATATTTTATAAATTATAACTTTTTATT
>CAYGLF010000010.1:0-42681 GCA_964350945.1 uncultured bacterium | reverse complement strand
CTTTTTATTTAATCTTCTTTTTTATTAACTAAAATTATCTCCTTGGTTTAATATACCCGTACAATAAATCAACAAGGAGATTTGTAATGTCAGTATCAGCAGTTAAAAATAATGCTCTTGTTGCTTCTATCGCACAACTAGAAGTAGCTCCTACACAAACAGAAAATAAAATCGTGGTACAAAAGTGCCCAGGACACTCTGAATTTTTCCACCGTTACATCGGAGAGAAAAAAGCCAATAAAAAAGGCGAGAAAAAAGTCAAAGAAACTCTTAAAGACAAAAATATCCAATCTGCTAGCTTAAAAATTATGTCTAAGTCTAGCCCAGAAGGGAAAGAGTCTGGACTTTTCAAAGGATTGAACAAAGTTTATAAATTTGCAGTATTCATTAACTACACACACAATGATAACTGTGAAGCTTGTTCACACCACCCAGAAAACGCTAAAAAAGCGTAGAGGAAACTTCCCTTTCTTTGAGCCACAATTTCTATTGTGGCTCGCATTCTTTCTTCAATACATCCAATATAGACACTAAGCTTGATATAGCCGTGTAGTTTACTGCTTACTCGGATCTTCTTCAGGAATAGTGGTGCGCGGATCTAAGTCATTTACTAAGGTAGCTTGGGGTGGCAAAGCCACAAAGTCCTCTTGCTTTCTCTTTGGGTTCACCTGTTTGAAACTCATAGCCAAAACACCTACAGTGACTAGTAGGAGAGAAACTAACCCAATGAAAATATAAATACCTACTTCATCTCCTAATATTGAGATGCTAATAGGCGCTGTAAAAGGCCCGATCACAGCGCCAATGCTATATGCAAATAACATAACTCCTGCAACTGTCGTTGTTTGGCTTGCCTTACAGCGATCCAGCACTTGAGCGATGCTCAATGGATAAATTGTAAAAGTAAATCCTCCGAGTACAAAAGAGAAAAACAAAACCCAAAAAGTACTCTTTGCGCAGATAACCAGAGCGGTGGCTGCAACAAAGGACATCAAGGAGACAAAAATAAGGACTTTACGGCGATCAAAAATATCGGATAAATGGCCAATGGGATATTGCAGTAAAAAACCCCCAGCAATGGTCAAACTCATCAGATTGGCAATCGACACATTATAGGATTGAGCAAAGTTGGGACCAAAAGTATAGAGGCTTCCTAACATAACGCCTGCTAAGATTGCCCCAGTGGTTCCTAAAGGAGAAATTACCAAAAAATTAAAAAGAGCGCTTGGATGTGGCGGCTCCATCTCCGGGATCCTGGTGTGAGTAAAGGTTACCGGCAAGATAGAAATCGAGGCTAAAATTCCGGCAACAATAAAAGCCATCATCGATTCAATCTCCACAAAATTGATGATATACTGACTTAAGGACTGCGAGATATAGAGAGAAGCCATATAAAGGGCTAAAATAATCCCTCTATTTTTGGAGGTACTCGTTGTTAATAACCAACTTTCAATAACAACATATAAAGCGGCAATACAGATTCCCATAACAAATCGCATCACGATCCATAGAATCAAATGGTGGGCAAAGACGGTTGCGAGAGTGCAGGCTACTGTAATAGAGGCAAAAAATGAAAAAGCGCGGATATGCTTGATTCTTTGAATTAAATACTCTGAACGCAAGGCTGCAATTAAAAATCCTGCATAGTAGCTTCCTTGGATCGATCCAATAGCCATTGAGGAATAGCCTTCAAGGTGCAACTTAGCACTGACAAAGGTCATAAAAAAACCATTAGAGAGCATGAGAAAGGCTAAAGATAATAAGGGCGCTGAGAGGCCGCGCGGAATTTTTCTCATATTCAAGGTTCCATTTTCTGATACGGATAGTAGATCGGATGCCACATTCTTTTTAAGATACAAGCTTTAAGAGCAGTTTTATTCATAGGCTCTGCAAGCTTACTATCTATAGCTTCTTGACCAACAGCCATTGCTATTTTTAGAGCTATTTTACGACTATCCTCTAAAGAGGGCAACAGATTTCCTTGGGAATTCTTCAAAGCGGGAGATAGGTTGGCAAGTGCTACAGATGCTTTGTAAAACATGCTATCAGTAATGCGAGAAGCCCCAACTGAAATCACCCCGAGTCCTAGGCCGGGAAAAATATAGGCGTTATTGGTTTGGTCCACTTTAAAAACATGGGACCCACGCTTTATTTTTCCAAATGGGCTTCCGGTTCCAACCAAAGCTTTATTTTGAGACCAGGTCATTAAATCTTGTGGGTGAGCTTCTGCACATGACGTTGGGTTGGATAGCGGAAAAATGATGGGGCAAGGGCAGTTAGAGGCCATTTGGGAAACCATCTCTTGGGTAAAAAGTCCGGCTTGCCCAGTAACCCCTATCAAAACTGTTGCTTTTGAATGTTTGATCACGTCTTTCAAGCTGATAGGCTCTGCAACTGAAACACCCCACGCTTTTAGGTCCTCAACAGGATGACAAAATCTTTCCTGAAAAGGCAGCACTTTGGTACTTTTTGTGGTTAAAAGCCCCTCTCTATCAACTAAAAATAGATTTTTTAATGCTTCTTTTTCCTCTATCCCCGATTTAATAATTGTCTCTAAGATCAACTTGCTAATACCACAGCCGGCCCCTCCACCCCCTGCCACCACAATCCGGTGTTTCTCAAGAGGAATTTGAGAGCTTTTTATAGCAGCTAGAAAAGTGCCCAACACCACAGAGGCGGTCCCTTGAACATCATCATTGAATGTGCACAATTGATCTCGATAGCGATTTAAAATTTTGGTCGCATTTCCCTTAGCAAAATCTTCCCACTGCAAGAGAACTTTAGGAAATCTTTTTTTAACCGCTTTGACAAAGAGATCGATGAACTCATCGTACTCCTCTCCTCGTATCCGCTCATGTTTCCAGCCAATATATAAAGGATCAGAAATCAGCTTGGGGTTATCCGTCCCCACATCGAGGACAATCGGTAGTGTGGTTCTTGGGTGAATACCCGCACAAGCACTGTAGACTGCCAGCTTACCAATAGGAATTCCCATCCCTCCAGCTCCCTGATCTCCAAGTCCTAAGATCCGTTCACCATCAGAGACGACAATCACTTCTGTAGAATTAAAATTAACATCTGCTAATATTTGCTCCATCCGATCTTTAAGAGGGTATGAGATAAAGAGACCGCGAGGTCTTCGATAGATCTGACTAAAATTTTGACATCCAAGACCCACGGTGGGGGTATAAACAATTGGCATCATCTCTTCGATATATTCACAAAGCAAATTATAAAACAGAGTCTCGTTAGAATCTTGCAGGTCTCTTAGGTAAATATATCTTTCCAAGTCAGAAGATTTCCTCTTGAATGCTTGGTAAGAGCGTGTTTGCTGCTCTTCTAAAGTTGCAATATGGGGAGGAATCAGCCCATGCAAATGAAAGTCATCTCTCTCTTTTTCACTAAATGCCATTCCTTTATTTAAAATGGAGGAGTGAACCAGCTCGTAACCGGACTTGTCTACTCCTATATAAGGTTCTTCGTTAATTTTCAGATCCTCCATATACGCATGTATTTGCCAATATCTTATTGAAGACTTTTTGTCTATGCACATCCAAATTCCTTGTTGTTAAATTTCAAATCAACAATACTGCTTTTCATGTCTCTTCAGTTTATTACCGTTAAACACATCTCGAAAGTCTACGAAAGTCATAAAAAGACTCGCCATGCCCTTAAAGACGTCTCTTTTGAGATCTATCCTGGAGAGGTTTTGGGACTGCTAGGTGTCAATGGAGCGGGAAAAACCACGCTATCTTCTATCCTAGCCTCGTTAACACCTCCAACTTCAGGAGATGTTTTGTACAAGGGTGTGTCAATTTATAAACAGCTTAATTCCTACCGCAAACAAGTTGGTTTTTGCCCTCAAAAACCCAATTTAAACCCTCTGCTGACTCTCAATGAAAACCTCCTTTTTGCGGGTCGTTTTTTTGGAATGAAAGATCCACAGATACTACAGCGAAAAAAGGAGCTGATCGATGCATTGGGCCTTTCAGCGTATAAAGACGCAAAATCTTCCACCTTGTCTGGCGGTTACAAACAACGCTTTTTAATTGCTCGCTCTTTAATTCATAGCCCTCAATTTGTCATTTTAGATGAACCTACCGTGGGTCTCGACCCGCATATTCGCTATGAGCTTTGGGAAATTATTAAAAACCTACGCGCTCAAGGAGTGACAGTAATTTTGACCACTCACTACTTAGAAGAAGCAGAAGTGCTTGCTGACCGCGTGTGTATGATTGATCAAGGGCAGATCAAAGCGGTCGGCTCTTTAGAAGAAGTCAAAAAAAATTATGGTGCGGACAAACTAGAAGGTGTTCTTCTAGCTATTCAAAAGGAGAGTCGTTAGATGATATTTTTCCATATCTTCACTCAACTTTTAAGGCGAGATATGCTCGTTTTTAAAAAAAAATATTGCGGCAAACTTTTTGACACAATGATTACCTTTACAACGTGGATTCTTGTCTTTGGATATTTTGTTCCTAAAATGGGAGTGGGCGGTAAATATGGGTTATTTATCATGGTCGGGGCGATCGTAAGCTTTGCCCTGTTTGATTTAATTGGACAAGCTGGAACATTGATAAATGACATCCAGGGCGATCGTACAATCTCTTACTTGTTAATGCTCCCCATTTCATCTACAGCTATTTTTTCCTACTTCGCTCTATCATGGGCAATACAGTCAGCGCTTCTCTCTATCCCCCTTTATTTTGTGGGGAAAGCCATTTTTTGGAAACAACTTCAGCTGGGGCAAATCCATTGGGTTCAGCTTGTGCTCGCCTTTATCACAGTAAATATCTTCTTTGGTTTTTTTGCTTTATGGATCACAGCAATGCTGCACAAGGTCAATGACCTCTCCCGCATTTACTTTAGATTTTTAAACCCCCTTTTTATCTTGGGGTGTTATTTCTTCAACTGGGAGTCAGCTCAAAAGCTTTCTAAATGGGTGGGAGTGCTCCTTCTGATCGACCCACTATCTTATACCATGGAAATTTCACGGGCAGCAATTATTGGGCAGTCTGGCTACCTTCCATTCTGGGCAAGTTTTGCCGCGCTCTGGGGATTTATTTTGATATTTGGATTCTTTTCAACGAAGCGCTTAAAACGCGTGTTAGATTGCCTATAATCAAAGTGCACAGATTTCATCTAGAGGTTCTACCCAAAACTTTCCTTTGGCAAGCTCTGAGTGCATCAGTACATGCACCACCTTAGCGGATAAACTCTTTAATAATAACGTTTACAAATAATTTTTTTTTCTTAACAAGCGATTCTATGAAATAGAAAATTATTTGACACCTCTAAAACATCCATTCAAACTTCGCTTTAGCAGTATAGACTTCTAGTTTACTGAAAAGAGCTGTTTCAAAGTTGATCGTCCATAAAAATTGGTTGTATTTTTGAGCATAGAGCTGTGCTCCAACAATCAGTTGATCGGTGGTTTCTCGATATCCAATTGTTTCAAACAAAAAATAATTCGGAGCGCTGTTAAAGCGCGCATGGGTATTTTGAGAATGAAAAAGAATGTCAGAGAGCCATCCTAGATAAATTTTAGGAGCAAAGTACATTGTCTTGCTGGTAAACTCTTTGAGAAAGTTAAATCTTAAACTGGGTTGCATGACAGTGTCACTGCGGCTGTTGACATGAAGGTTTAGGCCCACTGCATCCTTTTCTTGAAAGCTTTCAGTTCTTGTAAACAGGGTGTTTAAAGTTCCTTCTGGTTCTAGCCAAAACCCTTTTTTCAAATAAAAGCGTACTCCTCCATTTAATCTGATTAAAAAGTCATAACTGTTAAAAGAGCTTTTAGCTGTTCTTTCAAATCCACTAAACACGATTTTGCGGTTGAGTTGGTGAAAGTTAAAAACGCCCATGCACATTACATTTGCAAATGCATTTTGGTTAAACCACCCAAAGAAAGGGGCGATGTACAAAGAGCTCCAATTGCCATTTCCATAGTTTTGTTTCCATTGGATATTCGAGTGAGTGTACCCAAGTCCTCCCTCGACGACAAACTGATGATTTAAAACTGTTTCAAAACCTGTTCCAAAGCCATAAGTCTGCGATGTGAAAGGAACCTGCCCAATTTTAGGTAAAGGCCCTTGACGCGCACGTTGGTTTAAGAAAACTCCAACAGGCTCTATAAAGAACCCTGTTTGTGGCTGAGCATATAAAGGGATATCAGAGAGTCTTTCATCCGTTGCTTGAAACTCCTGGCACATCCGTTTCGATTTCTTGTACTGCTTATCTAAAATGACAGCCATCTCAAAGTCACTTTTCATTTTAGGGTAGACAAGCCCCATACTTGCCAGCGGAGAAATGCGAACGATCGCTTCTCCAAATTCATCTGCGGGTAAAGCTGCAATTAAATTACCAACCACTTCAAAGTCTGTTTCTGTAACAACGGTGTCAATGTCTTGTAGCACTTGGTTATACAGATAATTTGCAGCACTACGAGCATTAAAGCCTAAAAGGTTAACAGGGGTTGGTAATTGGACCACAGGTTGAATCAGCTCTAAAAGCACCTGGTTGGTCTGATGGATCAAGCGAAAGTCATAGGGGTGGTCCTCAATGACCTGGTCAAAAGTTCCCGTAATAGCATTCGCTGTAAGAATCGTAAATTGTGACCCTTTGGTATAAGAGCCATTAGCCACGGTTAGATTAATATCTCCAGCAAGATTGGCGTCATTTGTAACTACGATCTTATCAGCTATGGTTGTGGGCGCAATGTCAATTTCAAGAGCCGCCTCGCTACTTTGGGTGTAATCTGTGACAGTAAGCGTATCTCCTACTCCATCTCCTACAATGACCGTTCCATTGTTCACAAGCGTTCCGACAATCGTTGCTTCTGACTGAAGGGTTCCACCAGCATCGACTGTCACAGTTACAGGTGCTAAAGCTGCTTCAAGATCGGCCACTGACCCTGCGTTCGCCTGAAGATTTAACGTGGTTCCATCTTCAATGGTGATGGCTCCTGAGTATCCTGTTAGATCTCCAGAAACGGTCGCTGTGCTGTTGCCTGTAATGGTTAGGGGGCCTGACTCTAATAGGTTTATGTTATATTGGATAGGGTAACTTGGATTTAAAATCAGCGAGCCAAAGTTGTTGATTATGGCTGATCCCGCGTACCTAATAAGATATCTAAATTCCGCGGTGCTATTTGCGCTTATTGTAGCTTGATTAAAGAGAGAAAAACTTAGCTCATCGTTAAATGTCACTTTCGAATCCCCATCAATAATGAGATGAGAAGAAACTCCATTTGCTTGAATTCCACTGCTTATAACAGTATCCTCCGCAAATAGAAAGGTTAGATCTTTCGAATATCTTATGTCTACGGCCCACGGTTTTTGAATTTGTACGTTGCTGTCTAAAGCAGCATATACTCCAGCTGAAACAACTTCTGTAAAAATGACTGTTCCTGTGCTGCTTGTTGTTGTGTTAATCCACCCATCATTGGTCGTGATAGGGGCCGCAATTGTAATCGGAGAGGTGGTGGTTGTATTGAAAGTTAACTCTGGAATACTCGAATTATTGCTTTGTAATGTGATGGTTCCTCCATTAAAAGTAACATCGTTTTCAAAGGTGATATCATTGATGTAATCTGCTGAAATTAATAAATTAGAGTTTGTAAGCGCTGTGAAAGTTCCTTTGAATGTTAAAGCACTGTTATCAGTCTCGTTATTTTCAATTTGAAACCTAAAATCTTCATTTTCTGCAAGTTCTACATTTTGATTAATTGTAAGTCCTTCCATTTGATTTGTGGACATATAAATAGCAACTCCATCACCTGCTCCTGAGAAAGTAATTTTGCGAGTATCGCCCACATTTTCAAGGTCCACACTCCTTCCCGTATTGACGGTGATTTCAAGCTGCTGCAATGTAATATCTTGATTCAAGTTGATGGTGAAATCATCGTTTCCGCCTAATGTGGCTTTGTCAGTGGTTGCATTGGGAAAGCTGAGGTCCAAATCCCAGTTAGTAGCAGTTTCCCAGTCACCTGTACTTCCACCATCCCAGGTATAATCTATTGTGTAAAGAGGGGATATGAGTGTGACTATCAATAAAATGTAATATTTTTTCATAGACTTTTTTTGATCTTTAAGGGTTAAGCGTAAAAATATTTTTTTACAGTTTCTTTAAGTTCCATTTTTCAATTTATTAGTAAATAAAATTCTTTTTTTATAGATGTACTACATAAAAGCGTTTGTTGGACCAGGATTGAACTTGAACATCGTTTAAAATGAATAGAAGGTCAGCTGGGTCCTTTTTTTACCAAATAAAATTATAAAGGTGTAATATATTGCTTTTAGCAAATGTCAAGAAATTAAAACAAATGATTTTGAGTGTCTCGACAAGTTAATGCTCCCCATTTCATCTACAGCTATTTTTTCCTACTTCGCTCTATCATGGGCAATGCAGTCAGCACTTCTCTCTATCCCCCTTTATTTTGTGGGGGAAGCCATTTTTTGGGAACAACTTTAGCTAGGGCAAATCCATTGGGTTCAACTTGTACTGGCCTTTATCACAGTTCAAAAGCTTTCTAAATGGGTGGGAGTGCTCCTTCTGATCGACCCACTATCTTATACCATGGAAATTTCACGGGCAGCAATTATTGGGCAGTCTGGCTACCTTCCATTCTGGGCAAGTTTTGCCGCGCTCTGGGGATTTATTTTGATATTTGGATTCTTTTCAACGAAGCGCTTAAAACGCGTGTTAGATTGCCTATAATCAAAGTGCACAGATTTCATCTAGAGGTTCTACCCAAAACTCTCCTTTGGCAAGCTCTGAGTGCATCAGCACATGCACCACCTTTTCTTCAATTTTGGCATGTACATGAGTAAATAACAGGCTCCTTTTTTTCTCAAAGGGGTGCTCGTAGAAAATGCGTTCATCGTAATCCGATGAAACCACTCCGAAAATAGAGGAAACACAATTTTTAAAGTCTTTTTTACAAACATATTTTTGCGAATAGTCAACCAACCTCTCTCCATAGATAGTTGGCTTTTTTAAATAGATCGCTTCTAGAGCGGAGAAATAGACCTCACCGCGTAAGATAAAACCATCTGGATACTCTTGAATTTGATCGTCAAAAAATTCTTCTAACAAAATAGGGGAATGGATCGAGAGTTTATTCTTTAGCCTCTCAGTAATACCAAAATAAAATGGAGTCTTAATCACCTTACTTTCTTGCCAAGATGCCTGTGGGCAAAATGAATGGACTTGATGATCTATCAAGACACTTTCAGCGACCACTGATTGACCCTCAATCATTCTCATGTCAGCCCCTAGCCCTGAAACCCACTGATCGGGATGGATTTCAAAGAGAGTCTTATAAGATACAGTCCCATGAAGGATGTCTTCTAAACTGCCGGCAACCAGTAAATCCATTGTCCTTCGCCTCGATTAAAAGAATACTTTAGCACTTTTACAACAATGCACTCAATACAAATGCAGCTGCTTGAAAAAGGGTGTCCAATCCTATAAGGTTCAATATAGGTATGGTCTTATTAGTTATTTTGGCAACAACTAACTATTCGAAGATTACCAACACATCGCTCTTGACATCACAAGTGCGTTTTTTTAATAATGAATGGTTCAAAAGCCACCTCTTTCACCTAACTCCCAAAAATTGAATGCTTACGATTAAAAGTACTGTTTACATAGAAAAGTCGCTCTGGATAGCTCTTTTTGAACGTACTGATAAAGTTGGATACCAAGTTGCCCGTAAAATTTTTGGTAAAGAACCAACCGACCCAGAGCTTTATGAGTTTGTTTTAAACCACTTTGACGAACTTCGTTTTGGGGATCCTGTCGAATTTAAACTTGAAATTAAGCGTATGAACCCTAAGCGGCTACAAAGAGAAGTGCGCAAAGAAATGGAAAAAGTCAAAAAAGAAAATAAGCCTTCAACCCATGCGCAAGATTACATGCGAGAACTCCTTGAAAGCAACAAACTGGAGCGCAAAAGCTTAAGCAAACAAGAAAAGGAGCGGCAAAAACAAGAACAATTTTCTCTAAAGTCTAAAAAACGAAAAGAGAAAAATAAAGGCCGATAAATACCACTCCCTTAAACTTTTCAAGTCCCCTAGCTTTTAGTAAATGGTGTTAAGCATGTGTGTAAATGATTTCCCTGCAATAGAGGCTTCTGCTTTAACCACATAATAGCCTAATACATTCAAAGCTGCCAAACCAACCGAGCTAGCCACTAATGCTTCAGGTGGCATTGCTCCTGAAGCATTAGCTGCTACAAAAGCTCCAAAAGCCATTGAATCAAGTGCCGCAAGACCCGCAATAGATGCTATAGCAGCTCCAATATTAACCAGGCCATTCACCCCCCATAGAGCACCTTCTATCAGGTTTTTACCTTCTTCTTTTACTGGTTGCTGCACATAAATAATACCCTGAGAATGGGGCATCCCATTTGTTGCTGTAGTCATAATAAAATTCCTTTTTTTTTAATTATAATCGTATCCATAATATTTAGGCGCCAATTATAGAAATTTAATATTAAGAATTAATAAAGAATTTCTAAGTTCCAACAGCTGCCGAATTTTCCACCTTTGGCTAGCTAGATCTCAATTCCTGACAAAAGAGTATACCTAAGATGCCCGCGCATCATCAAGAATACCGATTTAAAAAAATCTAACATAGAATATCCTCAAACCCTTAAAAAATCTTGATCTACTTTTGATCTAAAAGAGGTGCTTTATCAGCCTGCTTACCGCGACGACTCCCCATAGATTCGAACGCTTCTTTTGTCGCCTGCTCTGCAGCTTTACAAGCTTTATTACGCCCAGTAATGAGGCAATCTAAGCCATCAGCCATCTTTTGAGCAATAGTCCCTTTCGAAGCCTCAATAGCTTTCTTGTTAGCATTGGCAAGCTCAAAACGAGCCCCCCCCTCAATGAGCGTCCTGACAAAATCCTCAAAAGCACTCCGCCCTTTCAGATCGACCCTAAAAGCCCCTTCTAGAGAAAATCCATCATTATAATTTTTGATAGATCCAGTAGCAGCTGCTTGAAAGTGGATGTCATTATACATTCTCTCCAAGGGTGTCCCTTCAATTTCTTTGTACCACGCCGTATCTTGGTGAAACTGCTTGCCAAGTTCTATCGCTGCAGAAGCTGTCTTCACATTTAACGGCTCTTGCCCTCTAGCGGGAGCATATGCCCATTGATTTCCCTGAAAGACCGTCCCTGTAACAGTTGGACCTGCTAAGGTTTGAGAGCCCTCTTGGTCTGGAGCAGGCTTATACCTGGTAGCTTCAGCACTTTCCTCACCAAACTGTTTCATAAAAGGCGTGTTTTCAAGATGTTGCTCAAAAAAATCTCTCCTGTTTTTAACTAGACTGCTGCCCATAGACCCATTGTTTTTAAGATTTCGATCTGAAGGCGGGGGTGGCGGGGGTGGTGTATTGAAATTATAGTGAGTCTCCTTAACACCTCCAAAATAACTTTCATATATAGCTTTAATACGAGGGTATACGGAACTTGCAGTATAGTGAACCACTTCGGTAGCAGCAGGCACTTGAACAATGAGCTTTTTACAAAGATCTTGGTAAGAACGATACCTATGATCGTAACATGTTTTAAATGCAGAATAAAGAGTCATCCCCGCATAGTAAATACGCACAGGGAAAAATTGTGAGACCATGTAGTGAGTCATCAGCTGTTTAAACGCCTGGTCTAGCTTCCCTTCTCTGGTGTAGCTTAACTTAAAAACAAGAAGTGAAATTGCTTGTATATAGTTCGAACAGTTGAGCCCTAATCTAATAAACGGGATTAGAGTCGTCGGTACAATTTGATGATTGTAATTGACTAAGAAACTACAAAGAGAAAAAGTTGCAAAAGCAATATCCCATCCGGTGACAGCAATAGGATCCATATCTTGAGCATTTTTAAGTTTTTGAAAAACCATGAGCTGAAAGTAAGAGACTTCATCTAGTTCTGGGTAAAACCTAGGCATTGACCCAGCATCACGATGTACAGAGGCGACAGAGTGAATATCAAAATCAAATTTTTCAAAAAGAGGGATAAAAGTCTCAATAGGATCGTTTGAATTAAAAGCGAAGCGAAGTGGGTGTGTCGTACTATCGCCTAAATGTTTATCAAATTTAATTCCCATTTTTAAGATTTGATCTAAAATTAAGGATCCTCCTAAAACAGCTGCTTTTAAAAGATTTTCTGAACCAACTTCTTTAAAAAGCGCTTCGATATCCTCTTTTTTTGCATTCTGCTTAAATGAAACAAAGTTGCCAGCTAAGATGGTTTGAAACAGCATTTTTTGCTTCCTAAGAAGGTCTCTCTTTTCAAAACTTTTGGTAAGAGCTTCAACAGCGCTTTCATTCTTCTCTGATTCAAACTTTAAAGAAAGTAACTCTGCTGTCGCTGCTTTAACCTCTAGTTTAAGATTGTCCAAACAGTGACTTGCTGAAACACCTGTTACCACCGTACTATCTAGTGCTTTGATAAAAGCATCCGAATCATTCATAGAAGTTGCATTGGAAACTAACTGTGAAAAAAGAACCTTATCACGTTTTTGTAGAGCGATGTCGATGGAGTTTAAACCTGATCTGTCTTTTGCTTTTGGGTCTGCTCCTTTTTCAAGAAGCATACTAATCGTATGAACCAGATTCTGTTTAACAGCAAAGTTGATTGCAAGCTCACCATTATTTAAAGGTTGGTTGACTAGCTCAGGGAAAAGATCTAAAAGCTCTTCTAGCTTACTCGGATCAGTATCAACCAATGCCTTTTGCAAAGCATCCTTTTTCATGTTCAATAAACGCTCTTCAGGAGTCAGCTCATAGCGAGAGAAATAGGCCGGCAACCAAGTATGGGCTTTTTCTTTAATGAATTGTTTGAATTGTTCTGATTTCAGCAATTGATCTATAAGCATTTTAAGTTTCCTATACTAGTTTCCTATACTTCTCATAATAATACCTAACAATTTAACAGCATAAAAATTAAGGAAATATAAAGATTGCACCAATTTTGTAAATATTTGATCAAATCACCAGTCTATTCAAATAAAAATTTGGCTTCTTAATAAAAAAGAATGAATTCTTAATAAGTCTTAATTATAATTTCTATATTATAAGAAATATTACTCTAACTATAAAGGAAAATTTATAATGCATGCAGTCAGCCAATTACCAAGCTGCCCAAGCTTTTTAAACTCTTCGTATTTTGACCATCACACTTTTGACTGTTCGATTACACCGGTAATTGGCACAGGTCACGGATACGTTAAAATTGCTTGTGAAATTTTAGGTATTAAAGAGACTCTTGGATTTTACCCTTGTTCCATTTCGACTGATCTGGAGCAAAAGCAAGAAGAAATTATGGATCAAAAGTTTGATCCTGACAATTTTCCAAGATGGTATCTACAATTAAGACAACTTTTTAGATATGCGGATGTTGCTTTACAGTCGAGCATATTAGCAGGTTTATTAAGCATGCCCTTCCCTGCAACCCTTGGAGGGAAGTACTCAGGTAAAAACTTAGCAAAAGGTGCTGGAAGGGGGTTTTCAGGGCTGAAAATATCGAACGCGCCCTTTATGGCTTATGATCTGCACCATAAAGGGACATATAAAGTACCTGGAAAAGTCGTCGATGACTCAAAGGCAGATTGGGAGTGCTCCTATTTCGGAAGTGATACTTGTAAAAGCGTTACGATTAGAGCTACTCCTAACCAAGTTTTGAAGGCCATAAAATACGCTGAAACTGTCCATTATATGGGACAAAGAGCTATTTTAACAGGGCAACTAGACGATGCCTCTTTAAAGGAGGGTATCTATAAAGTTATAAACAATAACTGCATTGATTTTGTCATCAACTTAGTAAATAAAGCTGGGAAGGTCCAATGGATAGAACACCTCAAAGAGCCTAACTTTAATTTTTTTGCGCTTCAATCTCAACAATTCCAAAGCAAACTTAAGCAAATCACATTTTTGGCTTGGAACTACTTGTGCTACACCAGTTGGAGAGACTCGTAGGATCATCTGATCTGGGATCTTCTTTACTTTGCATTGTGGTTAAGCTTGTGGCTGCTAAGAATACCCAAATTGACAGTTTTTATAGATCCTCTTGCTTTGGCAAAGAGCGGTGAGATTTGAGTTCCGATCTATTTTTCTTTTCCTGAAGCATTTTCTCCTTAGATCGTCTGGTGCGCTTTTTTTTCTGACGCCTCACCTTTTCAATCATTTGCTGCTTTGCAGTTTTCTCTAATTGTATTTTTGTAGCAATTTGCTCACAAAGCTTTCTGCGAGCAAGAAAGCGATTCATTGCACGAGAGCGATCTTCTTGGCACTTTACTTCTATTTTAGTCGGAACATGCTTCAGATAGACGCAAACAGCACTTTTATTGACCTTTTGCCCTCCCTTACCTGAACCAAGAATAAATTTCTCAATAAGATCATCTTCTAAAATGCCAAGCTCTGCCATTCTTTGATAGAGAGCATCTAGCTTTTCTTTTCTAATAGGCATTTCCCTTTTCCAAAAAAAACAACAGGGTTAAGACGATGAATTAATAGTGCATTTTTATATTTTATGTCTACCGTCTCTCACGAGAGGCTACCTGTTTCATTAGTTGCACCCTGTTTAAGGGAAATTCATATCATCATCAATTCAATAGCTTAAAAAATACAGAACCTGTTCGCTACGAATTCGAACCTTTTCAATGATTCCGTTAGAAATCAAAATTCCATGCCATGAATCTATACCTATTTACCAACTACTTGCAACGAGAATCAAAGAATTGAGCCATTTAGGAATGACTAATTCTTCTATTGCATTGAAATTGAAGATATTAGCCAACCATTACCCTATCCAGATCAGCATTTTGATTTTATATATGCACGCTTAGTTCTACACTATCTTACAAAAAACGAACTTATCTCCGCTCTATCTGAATTAAATCGTATTTTGGTGAGAGGGGGTCATGTTTTTATTGTCGTAAGATCTAAAACCTACATATCGGCCCAAGGCGTAGTGCCTAACCCAAGCACAGGATTGACGACATATGTCGTCAATAACAAAATCTATAAGCGCTACTTTCATGATGAATATTCTATTTCTTCATTTCTTTTTAGAGCGGGTTTTCAGATTAAACAGATCAAAATGTATGAAGAAAATCTGTCTGATGATTTTGAAAGAAAAAATATATTGTCGACAAACCGCCCTTTAATAGAAGTAGTAGCTCAAAAGTAAAAAAGTTATCTTTTGCTCTTTTTTTTGTTTCAATATATAAAACATGGGACATGTGAAAATTTCAGTTGATTGGGTTTAATAGCATTTTAAAATGCAAGAAGAGATGAAGATTGCAGAACTAATATCAAACACTCCTGAATACTTTCAAAGTTCACTATACTGTGATTCTTTAAGTCTCTTTTTAAACTCAAGATTTGATATTGACATACACTCTCTTGAAAAGTTAGGAAAAGACTATAACTCCCTCATAAAAAACAAAGAATTAGCAAGAGAACTACAACAACGTTTAGCCTCTTTTGGAAATATTAAAACTTCAGAAATTAATGAATACGAGGCAACCCACATAGCTGAAAAGTGGCACAAGAAGCTTTTTGAAAATGACCATATACGAATCCTACATTCACATATTCAACCTAGTGAAACGGTTCCCTTGCACAATCACCCATTTCCTGGAATGATTGTAATATTAACAGAGTTTAATCGCTTGTTATCTATCAATAGTCATGGGAAAATAGTTGAAGAAACTTGGGAAGCAGGTATCTATGAATATGATGGCAGTTTGGAGTTGAATTCCTACAAAAATATAGGCAATCAAATTTTTAAAGCTTTAATTTTTGAACTTAAAAAATGAAAAATATACTGGGAACTGGGCATGGAGAAAGCATAAAAATGTAACAGACCCTATTTCGGGAAGAAGAAGAAAGGTTGATCGTGATAAAAGCGAACAGATTGCCATATTCAAAGAAGAACTGATCATCATTGATAAAGATACCTGGGAAAAGGCTCTCCAACGTTGGAAAGACATAAATGGCTCTTGGCCAATGTCGGAAAAAACTAAAGGAAGTTTTAAGAGTTACGTTCACACAAGCCCTAATCATCTACTTGCAGGTCTTTTAAAATGCAAGGCTTGTGCAGGCGCAATGGTTCAAGTGAGTGGTAAAGGTGGCGGCTACTATGGTTGTTACAATAACAAACGAAAAACATGCTCGAACAAGCTTATGATACAAAGGAAGAAAGCTGAACCACATATTCTCCAAAATCTAAAAGAACGAATTTTGACTGCTGAAAATCTCAAATATGTTTACGAAAACTTAGAAAAAGAAATCAATAAATCACTTAATGAACTACCTGAAGAACTAAAACATAAAAAATGTCAATTTGATAAAGTTCAAAAAGAACTCCAAAACCTTTTAAACTTCATTAAAGCAGGTAATTTCTCCAAGGTTGTATCTGAAGCAATCACAGATGCTGAAAATCGCTCAGAAAAAATAAAAGAAGAGGTTAGTGGACTTGAGTATCAAAGAAAATCAAGTTTTAAAGCTCCCCCAAAGGAATGGATTGAGCACCGATTAGAAAATTTCCAGGAAACTCTAAACCTAAATACGAAAGCCTCAGCACTAGCTTTAAAAGGATTAGTTGGAACTATCGATATGGAGGCTGTTCCTAGGGAATGTTTTGTAGAGAATGGACAACTTATTCAAAAAAGAGCTTACTATGTAGCTCACAGTCAAATCGACTCCCTTGCCCTCTTAGAGAGCAAGGGTTCGAATTCGTTGCATTGTCGGAGGAGGTGGGATTCGAACCCACGGTACGTTTTCACGTACACACGCTTTCCAAGCGTGCTCCTTCGGCCGCTCAGACACTCCTCCAAAAGAGAAGACATTCTACTCTATGAGCCTGCTAATCTTCAATGTTAAAAAAGTTCATTGAGGGGCATGACGTAAATTCCATCCATATTACGGAAGTAATCCTCATAATCGAGTCCATATCCGATGACAAAGCGATCAGGAATACGGATCCCTACAAAATCCGCTTCTTGCAGCCCCTCGGGATCGCGACCTTCACATTTATCTAAAAGAGTGACGGTATACACTTTCTTAGCACCCTCATTGAGGCAATAGTCGTAAATTGCTTGAAGGGTAAAGCCCGTGTCGATGATATCTTCTATAAGCACCACCGTTCGCCCCTTAAGAGAAGTCCTGGGTTTAGCGATCATCTCAAGCTCTCCTCCCTTCATTTTACCGCGGTAGCGAGTTGCATGAATGTAGTCGAGCTGCAGCGGGAAATCTAGGCGAGGCAGCAGCTGACCTGTTGGAACAATGGACCCATTTAAAACACAGAGAAACAAAGGATTTTCACTGCTGAGCTTAGCTGTTATTTCGGCAGCAACTCTATCTAAAGCAGCATCTATTTCTGATGGGGAGTAAAGCTGCTCTGCCTGCTCTTTAATAGCTGTATATTTAGGAAGATCAATCATTTTTTGAGAGCACTCACTAGTGTATAAATTAAAATTTAATGTTGAAAAAAGACCTAAGAAATATAAAAACCTCATAAACAACCCTTAAATTTATTAAAATAATCAAATGAATATATAGAGAAACCTCTTAACCTGCAAAAAAAATCTCTGTTGTAAATCCTTTAAATTGATATTTTTACTTGATAAATAAACTGTTTTGTAGGATTATTTATGTGATTAATATAATTAACTATCATTCATGAAAAAGAAAACTTTATTTGCTACTCTAATAATTTTATTAACTATTTTTAGCTTTTATTTTGTTTCTAATAAAAAATCCTCTTCAAGACCCGATTTGATCGTCACCATCGCCCCTTACAAGTACTTTGTCGAAAGACTCACCGACCACAGCTTGGAAGTTAAAAACTTAATCCCAGAGATAGCGGATCCTCATGGTTTCTCCCCTCCTGCTAAGGAGCTGATTGATATGTTTTCAGCGAAAGCTTGGTTTTTAGTTGGCGAGCCGTTTGAAAAGCAGCTCATGCCTATTTTAAAAAAGAATAATCCACAAATTCAAGGGGTCCCTTTAAATGAAGACCTTGAGACACTTGATGCAGGTTGCTGCGCACACCACAAAGAAGAAGACCTTCACTTTTGGATGAGTCCTCGCATTGCTCGCATTCAGGTTAAAAAAATTGCACATACTTTAAAAGAAATTTACCCAGAAAAAGCCCCTTTAATTGATGAGCAACTCGCTTTAATTGAGCAAGACTTTGATCAACTCAATCAGAATTTCCTCGCCAAACTAGAGAATTTACAAAATAAACATCTTTTAGTTTCACACCCAGCTTTTGGCTATTTTTGCAAAGACTACCACTTACATCAAATCTCTTTAGAAGATGAATCGCTAGACATCTCTCCAAGAGAGCTCACCCTTCTTTATGACCATATTGCAGAGCATCAAATTAAGACGCTTTATGTCCAAAAGCAACACAGCTATAAAATGGCCCAATTAACGGCTAAGGCTCTTGATTTGAAGATGGTTGACTTCAACCCCTACACAGAAAACTACTTCGAAAACATGCATCATTTTGCAGATCTTTTAGGAGAGTAACTGAAATGTTTGAATTGATTGAATTTAACAATGTCAGCTTTAACTATGATCAGACTCCTATTTTAAAAGAAGTCTCACTAAAGATTTTGCCCCATGAGTTTGTCCATATTATTGGACCTAACGGAGGAGGGAAAACAACTCTTTTAAAACTGCTGATGGGATTTATTGAGCCAAATACTGGTTCTATTCGTATTCAGGGAAAATCCCCTCAAAAAATGCGAGAACATATTGCATATGTTCCGCAGGTTTTTGCTTTTGATAAACTATTTCCCGTCTCAGCATTCGAGGTGGTACTTTCAGGTAGACTTTCTAAACTCTCATGGCATGGCAGATACTCAAAACATGATAAGCAATGCGCCCTTGAGGCCCTTAAAAGTGTAGATTTACTGGCCTTTAAAAATCACCCTATTGGCGAACTTTCAGGAGGGCAAGTACAACGGGTTCTCATTGCAAGAGCCCTAGCTTCTAATCCCCACATTTTACTGTTAGACGAACCCACTTCTTGCATTGATTGTGCCGCTCAAATTGAAATTGCTCAAATTTTAAAAAAACTGCGAACAAAGATGACCATTATTATGGTCACCCATGATCTAGACAATATTGGCAAAGAATCTGATCGCGTTTTTTGCATCCACGGAGAGCTTATTGAGCTTAAACCTCAACAGGTCTGCAAGCACCTCGCTTTGGGTCTTTATCAACATTCTCATGCAAAGGCGGCTTTATCATGAACTTTTTACAAGCCATTTTAAAACACTCTGTTTTGCAATATGCTTTTTTAGCCATTATTTTTGCCTCGATTGCTAGTGGAATTGTAGGATCTTTCACCGTGATTAAACGCCTCGCTTTTATTAGTGGGGGCATTGCTCACTCTATTCTTGGTGGAATAGGGCTTAGCGTCTGGCTTAAAAATGTCTTCGCTATCACATGGCTTACCCCTCTTTATGGGGCGCTCTTAGCGGGGCTAGGATCAGCTCTCATCCTAGGATGGATCCATATCCACTATCGTGAGCGTGAAGACTCTGTCATTGCGGCTATTTGGTCTGTGGGTATGGCACTTGGCATTCTTTTTCTCACAATCACCCCAGGCCCTAAAATAGAACTTGGAAATTACCTGGTTGGTAATATCTTGTGGATTACTCCAACTGAGCTATGGATGCTAGCTATCCTAAATTTGATTATTTTAACAGTTGTGATCTTCAACTATAATAAGCTTTTAACCCTTTGCTTTGATGACAAACAAGCCAAATTGCAGGGAGTCAACACACAAGCACTTTATCTCGTGCTTCTGATGTTAATTGCCACTACCGTGGTATTGATGATGCAGATTGTAGGGGCGATTTTAGTCATTACCATGCTGGTCGTCCCGGCGACGATGGCCAACCTTTTCACGAGATCTCTCCCCTTGATGATGGCGCTAGCTATTAGTATTAACTTGGTATTTTGCTATTTTGGCCTCTTTACAGCCTATACATTCAGCCTTCCAGCGGGTGCCTCGATTGCTTTAATCGCAGGCATTGGCTACGTCATTACCCTGATTTTTAAAAGGAAAAGACTTCAAGTTAGAGCTTGATTAACTGGAAATTTTGAAAAGGTGAAAAAAAGATTAGGCTTTAAGCTCTTCGAGAACAAAAAGATCATCATTTAAGGTATCTAACCCTTGAGCTTCTAAGGCAGAAATTTCTAAGATTTTAATCCCATGGCCTAATTTCTTAAAGTCGTCCACTTTATCTTGAAACTCACCTAAATCACATTTATTAAGTAAAATAAGAGCTGGCTTTTTTAAAATCTCTGGTTTGTACTGCTCAATTTCAGAGCGAAGCATTAGATAATCTTTCACAGGATCTTCAGAAGATATATCAAGAATAAAGAAAAGGACTTTAGTGCGTTCGATGTGCTTGAGGAAAGTCAATCCTAGCCCTTTATTTTTATGAGCCCCTTCAATAATCCCAGGGATATCGGCAATGAAAAAACGTCTATAATCTTTAGTTTCAATATAACCTAGATTGGGAGTGAGTGTTGTAAAGGGATAATCCGCGCATTTTGCACTAGAATGAGTTAATGCATTGATCAAGCTTGACTTTCCTGCATTAGGAAGACCTACTAAGCCGATATCTGCAATCAACTTTAGCTCCAATTCAATGCTCATTTCTTCCCCTTCTTTTCCTGGGGTACAAAAAGTAGGAGCTTGGCGAACTGCTGTTTTAAAAGAGGCATTTCCGCGACCCCCACGTCCTCCATTACAGATGACTTGAGTTTGACCAGATTCGGTAATATCACAGAGAATAACCCCGGTTTTAGGGTCTTTGACAATTGTACCGCAAGGCACCTTGAGGATATGGTCTTTACCTTTTCCACCCTGCTGGAGATTGACCCCCCCACATTTTCCTGAGGGAGCTTTGATCAAGCGTCTGTTTCTGTAAAAATCGAGTGAATATAAATTACGGTCCCCTTGAACGACAATATTGCCTCCAGGTCCACCATTCCCACCGTAGGGGCCGCCTTTCGGGATATATTTTTCCCGACGCCAAGCCACTACCCCATTACCGCCTTTTCCGGCGATGACCTTAATGGAAATAGAATCAGTAAACATTTCTTTATGCGGGTACTACGGATACGTATGTTTTATTTGAAGACCTAAAGGAGACTTTACCATCTATCAAAGCAAATAGAGTATCATCTTTACCACGCCCTACGTTGAGAGCTGGATGCCATTTAGTTCCTCTTTGACGAATCAAGATGCTGCCTGCTGTTACAAACTGCCCATCAGACCTCTTAACCCCTAGACGTTGCGAATTTGAATCACGACCGTTTCTGCTGGCCCCTTGCCCTTTCTTATGCGACATGAGTTACTCTCCTTTCTTAATTTCGGTGATTTTAACACGGCTATAACGCTGTCTGTGACCGATCTTAGTACTAGAGCTTTTTCTCCTTTTATACTTAAAGGCAATGACCTTAGGTCCTTTTGCTTCTTCTAAGATTTCGGCTTGCACGACACAATTTTTGACATGAGGTGCTCCAACTTCAGAGTCTTTACCATTATGAAAAAGAATGACTTCTTTAAAGGAAACTTTTGACGACTCTTCTTTTAAGAGCTCTACATCAATAATATCGCCTTTGACCACTCGATACTGTTTTCCACCTGTTTGGATTATCGCGTACATTTAAACCTCAAGAACTAACATTTCTAAATTTTTTATGAGGATTTTAAAACAAACGCTGATTCTAGTCAACGACATTGAATAATGTTAGCTGCTGCTGAAAAGGTATGGAACTTCTAATGTATAGAGAGAGCTTGGTTTCAAGACATAGTTTTAAAAACATAGGTTTTGAGACTTCATTAGATACCCAAAACAACCCGGCAAATTAAATCTTTACATATGCACTTTCTACATGCCGTCACAGTCGTGGCATGGACAAAATCTTCTCCCTCTACAGTTCGATTTTACCGTAGTTGGAGCATTTGTTTAGGCCTTGCGCACCACTTCTTGACCAGCGTTGAGAGACATCAGCCCTCCATGAGACAGACACCATCTTGAAGCGTCATCTTATAATATGCAGAACTTGATCAGGTTTCTATAAAATACTCCTCATTAGACTTCTATATCATATTTGGTGAATTTAGATTCTTACATCAAGATAGGATTATAATGGATAAAAATACCCCACCTATAGGCAGCATGTAGGAATTCAATCCAACGATAAATCAGATGTGAAATATGCTTTTAAATAAAAAGGGCAGCTAGAAACTAACTGCCGAGAAATCTTTTAAAACGACACAATTAAATGCCCTTCAATTAAGACTGGCATATCGACTGTATCTCTTAAAGTTCCGTTGGGTACAATGTATTCTGACTTTACCAAAAAGTTTAGGCCATCTCGAATGGCATAATCAATTTTAAAATCGACATTTTGAGCATGGCTCCTAGACTTGAGGTCGTCAAATACCTTCGTATTCTGATGACTCAATCTAACACCTTTGCGCAACGGTTTCAAATAGTTATAGGATAGAACAACAGACAGATTACCTAAAGGCTGTAATCCACAACAGGTTCCAAGAGCTTCCATATTTAGGTACCTAGCTTGCCCAATCGAATCAGCTCCTATTGGGGCCGACACGAAGGGACGAGCTTTGAATAGACGCTGAATCTCAGATCGCATGTAAGAAAAAGTTAAAAACGGTTTCCATTTATTATCTGCCAAATTTTTTGTTGAGACAACGTAAATCAAACGCTCTTGAGACTGAGCTCTCTTTTGAGATGCATCTTCAACTTGAAAACTGATCCCGCCATGTACCTGAAACCCTCCCCACTCATCTGGAATGTCGAGGTCTAATGAAGCTTGGGAGCTTCGTCCTTTTTGATTTTTGCTGAAAGGTAGATAAGGTGAGGAAACTGTTAATTCCCCCAAATCAAATACTTTCAAAAGTGGAGTTGCCCGATGGTTATGAGCGACCTCTACTTTTGAAAACATATTCGTCTTCAAAGCCTGATCGTTACTAAATAACTCTTTGAACTTTAATGTATTATATGTCTGCCTTGCTGCTGGTTTTTTCCATTCACTGTATGGGCTTGAAGAAGCAAATAAAGTCGAATGTAAAACGAAAACTAATAACAGGCAAACGCCTTTGAGGCTGTTCATTAAAACTCCTATTTTTCAAATCCTCGTAATCTAATTGATGAGGTTCATTTTCTAGTACAAAATTCCAAAGTTTCTATTGATGGTTCCTGGCTTAAAAAAGCTGAATTCACCTCTCTTTGAGCCTTATCGTCCCAATCACTTAACATTTTTCCACACCAAAATTTATAGCTTATCGGCATGAATTATTTAAAGTTCTTTCTATAATCCATTTGCAATATTTAGATCAACTACTCTCAGGAGTAAGTAGTGGATCTGCTACATTAAGCTCATAAAATCGACGAATGACAATGACCCTAGGTCAAGCAGCGCTAGATCTTTAAGCTTCTCTTCTCCTTTAACCTTAGAAAGTTCATCCACCCAATGAGCCGATTGATCTATGTGCCCTAGCTCTTTCTCTAAAAAAGCCATCCTTGCAAGTTGATAGAAATAAAGCACAGGAAATTTATAGGGGTCTATCTCATTTTTAAGAGCCTGCGAGCGCTCTAAAGCTTCTGCATATTTTTTTTCAGCAACCAACAGCGTGATTTGATTGGATTCACAGACAGGCTTTAAGTAAGAACCCATACGGGTTTCTAGGCGATGATTAAGCGACCGAGCCTGGTCTAATTGTTTTGAATTTAGAAACTCTTGAGAAAGAGGCGCATCAAGATGAGCGCGCAAAAAAGCATACTTATTGGCAATTTTTTTCAGTTTCTCCAAATCTGCTCTAGGCTCTAGCTGGGATTGAGCATTGATCGATGAATGCACTAGAGATGAACTATTTTCTTTGGCACGATGGCTTTGAAAAAGCATCAAGCCAAACAAAATTCCCATCAAAACTATTGGAAACCCCACACGAACCATCCACTTTTTATATTCAAAAGGCTTGGGGGGATTTTCTTCGACAGGCTTAGAGGCGCTTTGTGCTTTTCGATCTTGGGTTTGTAGCAATGGAGTGATTTTAGATGCTGGCATAAGAGCGATCCATTTAGATTAAGTTTTAATTCAAATTAAATTGACATAGATTTTTCTAAATTGCAACAATTAATCTTTAAATAGCAATCTACCCCACGAAACCATACATTATGAGTACAAGCATTGAACTGATAGACATTGATTTAATTGATGCCAGCCCCTACCAGCCTCGCCAAGATAGCTTTGATGAAGAAAAGCTACATGAAATGGCCAAAAGTATTGAGAGCGTTGGGATTTTGCACCCTCCTCTGGTGCGAAAAGGAGAAAGCGGGCGCTATGAGCTCATTGCTGGAGAGCGCCGTTATAGAGCAGCAAAAATTGCAGGACTGACAAAGCTGCCCGTCTGTATTCAGCCGATGAACAACTCAAAATCTTCTTTAGCAGCTTTGATCGAAAACCTTCAGAGGGTCAACCTCAACCCTGTAGAATTTTCTAAAGCTTTAGAAAAGCTGCTCAAAGAGCATCAGTTGACCCATACAGAGCTTGCTCAAAAGCTGGGAATGAAACGTACTACTTTATCTAACCAATTAAGACTCTTGTCTCTTCCTCACGAGATTCAGAAGTCTCTTATTGAAAAAGGCATTTCTTTGGGGCATGCAAAGGTTATTCTATCAATTGATAATAGTGCCCAGCAAATGACTCTCTTTCGGCATATCATCCACTCCAATCTCAGTGTACGAGCTGCAGAAAAAAAATCCAAAGAAATTGAAAATCAACCTCTTAAGAAGAGTCCTTCTCGTCATTTAGCGCGCAATATCTTTTTGCAGCAAATCAGAGATTCGCTGCAAGTGAAAATGGGCACACGGATTGACTTTGTCGGGGATGAAAAAAAAGGCGCTATTCAGCTACATTACTATAGCCTTTCAGATTTAAATAGGTTATTACACGAATTAGGATACTCAGCAGAATAAGCTTTACCAATGCTCAATTTTAGACAAAAAATCTTTTTTTCCTATCTGGTCGTCTTTTTATTCTTTTTGATCTTAGTGTTCCCATATTCTTCAAAGTCAGTACGTAAGGCTATACGAGTGGTGCTAGAAGAGCGCACAGAGCAAGTGATCACAACCCTTTCAAAATCGAATAATATCCAGGGGATGATTGACATTCTAAGCGCGCATCAATCCTTAGTATTTTTTAGAGTAACCCTTCTTTCTAAAGATGGCCGCATCTTGTATGAATCCCACACCGACCGCTCAGCACTCCCTCTCTACAAAAGGCACCCAGAAATCGAAGACGCTATTAGCCATCGGATCGGCTACCACGAAGACTACTCTTATCATTTTGGTGAAGAGTTTGCATACATTGCCCAGGCCTTTGAGTTTCAGGGAACAACCTATATCCTTCGAACCGCTTTCCCTATCAAACAAATCAACGACCTTACCCAAAATTTCAAGGTTGTTTTAATTAAATTCGGCATCGGAATTTTGGTGCTCTTTAGCTTAATGACGTGGATGATCATCACATTGCTTACCAAACCTATCCAGACGATCATCGAAAAAATCAGGCCTTACCAAGAGGGGCTCGATGAGCACCTCCCTCATATTATTTTTGAAGAAAAAAGGACCACTCGTGATTTTGTCCAGCTAGCAGATACCCTCAACTCTTTATCTGACCGCATCCAAACCCAAATTTCAACCTTAACTGATGAGAGGAACCAAACAGCTAAGGTCTTAAACTCTTTGGCTGAAGGGGTGGTTGCCGTCGATGGGCAGATGAATATTACATTTGTCAATGACGTTGCTGTTAAAATGTTTAACCTTCCAAGAGATGCTCTCCTTCACAATCACGTATCTTTACTCAAATCTGCTAAATGCTTTTCCCTTTTAGAAGATTGTCAGAAAAAAAATAAAACCATCTACGATACACTCGACTTGCAAGGTGGTGATACGACAATCCCTCTCGGGGTTATTGTCTCGCCCAACCAAGATCAAGGAGCTACTTTAGTCTTACAAGATAAATCAAATTTGTTTCAAATTATTGACATGGGAAAAGCTTTTATCGCCAATGCTTCTCATGAACTTAAAACACCGATCACTGTCATTCAAGGGTACGCTGAGACGCTTCATGATCATCCTGAACTAGACCTTACCATCCAAAAGGAGATCACCCATAAAATTTTGTCTAACTGCCAACGAATGGAAGCACTTGTTAAAAGTCTTTTAACACTTGCTGATATTGAGAATTTACCTCTATCACAATTAAAAGAATGTGACCTAAAACTTATTTTAAACGACTGCATGGTCAATATTTGCTCTATTCACAAAGAGGTAGATATTGAGCTTAACGATGAAACATCTAATCCCACTGTGGTGATGGCAGATCCCTATTTGCTGCAAAGAGCTTTATCCAATTTAATTGAAAATGCCATCAAGTATAACTTAAAAAAACCCTGCATACAAATTAACCTTTCATCGAATGAAACAGAAGTTCTGTTAACCGTTGCAGACAATGGCATCGGCATTCCAACCAATGATCTCGCACATATTTTTGATAGATTTTACAGAGTAGACAAAGCGCGCACGCGCAAGCTTGGAGGCTCAGGGCTCGGACTTTCAATTGTAAAAACAATCATAGAAAAACTACAAGGGACTATCTTAGTGCAATCAAAAATGGGAGAAGGCACCACGTTCAGCCTGACCTTCCCTCAGGTGAATTTTTTTAAGAAAGAATAATAAATGAGGGTATATGAACGACTTTTTTGAAGTATTAAAAGAAGGACTGAGTGAGGCTGTTTCACATAAGGACGGCAAGATGACCCTTCGCACTAACTCAATTGAGCTACCTCCTCCTCCGCACAATTATTCAGCAAGAGATATCAAAAAGATTAGAAAAAAATGAACTACTCCCAGCCCATTTTTGCTATGGTTTTAAACGTAAGCACGAAGACCGTACAGGCTTGGGAAGCCGCTGAAAGATCTCCAAGTGGTGCGAGCTTAAGGTTATTAGAGGTAATTCATAAGGGTTTTGGTAATTCACATTCAATTGAAGCTCGCCCTAAAAAGAAAAGAAAAGAAAGGCTAGAGAGTTTTTAAAACCTTACACGCATAAAGCAATGTCAGAGCTAAAGATTAGAGCATTAATCCAGGAAGCCGGAATCCCCACTTTCCCTAGACCTAAGGGGATACCTGATAACTTTGTGGTTCAGATAACAGATAAAGGAGCCGGCATAAAATATATACACCCCACAAATACACACATTTCAGTCAGACTCATGCCAGGGAAGCCACACAGCCCACACCCTTACCAACAAAATCCTTATGTCATTCAAAGAAACAGCGGGAAGGCTTATGATCAACTAGGAAATCTGGTGCTAAAAAACGCTCCTGAAGCACGTATCCCAATAAAAGACTTTCAATTTAGGAATTAATTTATGGAACTATCTCATCAAGACATAAAGAATATTATTAAACTTGTTTTAGACGTGATATTGCCACCTTTTTTTAGACAGTTAGAACATATATTTTAATTATCCTACTTTTTGCACTTGAGTTTCATTTGCCCAAGCCTTTTCAAACGCTTCTGGGGAAACATATCCTAGAGTCGAATGTAACTTCTCTCGATTATAAAAAACCTCGATGTCTTCAAAAATACTGTTTTTAGCTTCTTCCCTAATCCTATATTTACAAAGGTTAACTTCCTCTGTTTTCAGGGCATGAAAGAAGGTTTCTGAGACTGCATTATCATAGCAGTAACCTTTTCCACTCATACTTAAATTTATACCGTAGCTTTTGGCTGACTCTTTGAATTCAAGACTTGTATATTGGCAACCTCTGTCTGAGTGATGTATTAAACTTTCATGGATATCACGTGAGTACAGAGCTTGGTTCAAAGCCTTTGTAACCAGGCTTGTATACTGCTCCCCATTAAGAAAAATGTAAAAAGATGTATTATTTTAGAAAAATAAAATCATCAGGAGCATTTATGAAACAAAGGAAATGGCACTATTACCTGCATTAGATTCCACCAATCTGAAAAATACGTTCTTTAAGGATCCTTTTTTTTACAATCAGAATCGAGTAAACACAAAAACCATTGCATCACTTTTTTCCTGGTTTTGTATTGAGGTTATTTAAATTTTCTTGCTAAACTCGCCGCGTCTTTTTCAATATTTAGTAGGCTATGGATCGTTTTTATAAGTTTGTTTTTTTGTCTATCTTGCTCTGCACTGCCCCCCCCCTTCTTTTTGGGGAGTCAATCGCAGAAAAAAAACAACGACTCTCTAACCAAGCTACTGATCACATCCATGATGACGCCAGCTCTTTAGACCTTGAAATGCAGAAGATCCGTGAACAACTTAAAGAGGTATATGCACGCTCACATGCGTTAAGTGTTCAGTCAAAAACATCTCCTGAAAAGATAGAGCCTCTATTAAAAAAATCTCAGAGCCTTAAAAATGATTTGTTTGAAAAAGAGCAGGCTTTTCGAAAGGTAAGTGCTTTACAAAATGATGAAGAGCCTTTTTCTCTTATGCATGAGAGCGAACTTTCACTAGAGCAGCTTATTATCGATTATGCTTCCTCAAACTACTTGTATGTGATCCCTTCGGAAATGGCCAAGATTCAAGTAAACTTATGCTCTTCGCTGCCTATTCCCCGCGCTTCTTGGGAAGAAATTGTAGAGCTAATTTGTTTACAAAATGGGATTGGTATTAAGCCTTTAAACTCCTTTGTAAAAACACTGTATTGGAATGTTGGCAATCAGCAAACTTCTTTGAAATACATTGCCCATAAACCTGAAGACCTTTTAGCAATAGACCCCTTCCAGCGGGTTTGCTATGTACTTGCACTAGAAGGTTCTGAGCTTGCAAAAGTTCATCAGTTTTTGAAAAAATTTACGAACGAAAGATCCACTTATATGCAAGTCATTGACCAATGCATTGTCATGGTTGGAGAGGCTCAATCCATTTTAGAGCTTAACAAACTCGTCGACTTTATTCGCGAACACCAACAAGAAAAAACGTACAAGCTCATTAGCGTCGAGAAGATCCCTGTAGAAGAATTACAAGCAATTCTCTCTGCTTGTTTTGCGGACACTTCTTTTGAAACGGGAAAATCAGAAACACCTCCTCTTTTTATGCTTCCCATGAAGCAACACCTTTTAGTGATGGGCTCACAAAAAGATTTAGATAAAGCAGACCATCTTTTAGCAGAAATTCACTCTCAAGTTTCTGATCCTGATCAGATGAGTGTTTATTGGTATACTTGTAAATATTCTGATCCCTACGAGCTGGCGAGCACCTTGCAGCAAGTCTACCAAATGATTGTTCAGCAAATAGACTCTGAAGAGATTGAAAATGCCTTCCAGCCCAATGCAAGCCCGAGTAAGGCCCCTTGTAATTCAAGACAAGGGACAATTCCCCCTATTTGCCAAAATACACCGCAGCTGACCGTCAATCCTCCGCCTGCTCGTCCCCCCTTGGCTCCTAAAGAGAACGCTCCTAAGGAGACTTTCCCCAACTTTATTGTGGATTCCAAGGCGGGGGTGATTATTATGGTTGTCAAACAGTGTCATTTGGCTAAAATTAAAGAACTGACTAAAAAGCTAGATATTGCCAAGAAAATGGTCCAAATTGAAGTGCTTCTCTTTGAGAAAAAAATTGATGATCAAACACAGTTTGGTTTAAATTTATTTCAGCTAGGAGACCAGTCTACAAGCACCAATGCGGGCTTTAATTGGTTTGTTGACAAAGACAAACGCTCATCACCAGGAATCTTAGATTATTTCTTTGGACGCAAGAAAACACAAGGGGTTTTCCCTGCCTTTAACTTTGCCTACAATTTCTTAATCTCTCAAGACGACATCTACGTTCACTCTAATCCAACGGTAACTGCGGTCAATCAAACTCCTGCTGTCATTGATTTAATTGAGGAGCAGTCGGTGAATATGGGGACGGTTGAAGATCCTCGAACAGGGACCATCAGCAATACTTTTGTTCGCGCCCAGTATGGAACTTTTATCCAGATTACCCCAACAGTTAATTTTGGCAATGATGAAGATGATTGCAAGCACTACATAACTCTTGATACCAATATTACCTTTGACACGACCACCTCATCGGTCGACAATCGACCTGATGTCAACCGCCGACATATTCAAAATCAAGTGCGGATTGCAAATGGAGAGACTCTCATTTTAGGAGGGCTTAGACGCAAAAACTCTGAAGATCATGTGGATAAAGTCCCTTTTTTAGGGGACATCCCAGGACTTGGAAAACTCTTTAGTTTTACAACCCTCAATGACCGAAGCACAGAGATGTTTATTTTTATAACTCCTCGTGTTGTAGAAGATCCTGCGGATGAATTTGAAAAAATTCGCTCGGTTGATCTAAAAAAAAGGCCTGGAGATTCTCCTGAGCTTTTAAAAAAACTATTAGAGTCTAAGGCTTTACAAAAAGAGAGCAGCTACCGACTTTCTTTAAAGCAACTGTTTAAACATGCTTAATTCTATAAAAAACCCCTTTCAAGATATTGATTCAGATCACGACATTGAATCTCTTGTAGCCTATTTTGACATCCCAAAAGCAGCACAAAACTCTTGGAATATCGAACCTGCCTGGCACTCTCTACCTTATAGCCGCTGTAAAAAAGAAGAGATACTCCCTTTGAAAATCCAAGATGGCATTTGCTTAATTGCCACCTCCAACCCTTTCCAACTACAGGTTGAGCAAGAGCTTTCTTTTATCTTTGATGTGCCTGTTCAGTTTTACTACTGCCCACAGCTGGAGCTATTAGATTGGATAGATCACTATTTTCACCATGAAAAGGGAGCAGCTTCTAAGCTCATTCAAAATTTAGAATCTAAAACCTCTCAAGATGCAGATACAGAAATTTATGACCTCCTTAACTCAGAACAAGAATCTGCCCCCTCTATTCGCTTGCTCAACTTCATTATTCAAGAAGCTGTCACGCAAGATGCCTCTGACATTCACTTTGAACCTCTTGAGGATACCCTTCGCATTCGCTACCGTATTGATGGTGTTTTACAAAATCGTCATACCATCCCCTCTCACTACAAGTCTCATATTATGAGCCGTCTTAAAGTAATGGCTCAGCTAGACATTGCTGAGATGCGACGTCCTCAAGATGGACGTATTAAGCTTAAGTCTGGCACCCGTGAAATTGACTTTAGAGTCAGCACCATTCCCATTTCAAATAATGAGCGGATGGTCCTTCGTATCTTAGACAAAAACAACCTTCTACTTGGTTTTGATAAGCTGGGGATGAACCATCTGATTCGCCAGGCTTTTGAAAAAATGATCCACCGCAGTGAGGGAATCATTTTGGTAACGGGACCTACGGGAAGCGGAAAAACCACCACTCTCTATAGTGCTATCTCGGAGATTTATGATGACTCTCTCAATATCATGACTATCGAAGACCCTGTCGAATACAAAATCCCAAAAATTGCACAGATGAGCGTGCGCCCTAAAATCAACCTAACCTTTGCTGCTGGTTTACGACATATTTTAAGACAAGACCCCGATGTTATTCTGATTGGAGAAATTCGTGATTTGGAAACTGCACAAATTGCGATTCAAGCAGCACTAACTGGCCACCTTGTTTTTAGCACCCTCCATACCAACGATGCTCCTTCTGCAGTCACCCGTTTAGTAGACATGGGGATTGAACCCTATTTGATTTCATCTTGTGTGGTTGGCATTTTAGCACAACGCTTGTTGCGCACTTTATGCCCCCATTGCATCGAAGAATACACCCCTACAAAAAAGGATCTGGAAAGCTTAAATTTAACGGTTCCTCAAGGCACACTCCTATACCGAGGGAAGGGGTGCCCAAAATGCTATCAGACAGGTTATATAGGACGTCAGGGGATCTATGAGCTGATGCCCGTTTCTGGAAAGGTTAAACAACACATCTCCAAATCAGCTGACAGCACCTTATTAAAAAAATATGCAGCCAGTGAGGGTTTGGTTTCTCTTAAAGAGCAGGGTTGTAAGTTGATTTTAGAAGGAAAGACCACTGTCGAAGAAGTTTTAAGAGTGGCTCAGGGCATGGGAGAGGATTTATAAGATGGCTTTATTTCACTATCGCGCCTATGACGCCGCTGGAAAAATTTACCGATCAAACCTCGAATGCCTATCGCTGCAAGATGCCAAACTCAAACTCTTTGAAATGGGCATTTCTTTTTTAGAAATTAAAGAGCGGAAAACAAAACGTCATCTTAAAATTTCTAAGGAAACTCTTTTATATTTCACTCAGCAGCTTGCGCAGCTTATAGAAGCAGACTTACCTCTTTTTGAAAGTTTGGAATTGCTTAAAGATCAATTTTCTAATAGCAATCTCTTTGGCATTCTCCACAGCTTTACCGAGCATTTAAAGGCAGGTAAAAGCTTTTCTGAATGCATCAAAAGATATCCTGAATATTTTGATTCTCTCTACTGTACTCTTGTAGAAATGGGTGAAGAAAGTGGTCGTTTAGATGAGGCTTTGCGTCGTATTTATAAAGAAGCAAACCGCGAATTGAAACTTCAAAAGCAATTGCATTCTGCGCTGATCTACCCTCTTATTTTAGTGGTTTTTTGCTTTTTTTTAATTGCTCTACTTTTATTTTACATTCTCCCCTCTTTGGAGACGCTTTTTGACCTCTCTAAAACAGGAGCATTTACACGTGCAGTCATTAACAGCTCTCACCATATTAAAAAAATAGGACCCATCTACTTGGCTTTGATACTTTCTCTAGCTGGGTCGATGCGCTTTTTAATCCAAAAATTTAACTTAAGAAAAAAAAGAGATGAGCTATTACTCAAAGTGCCTATTTTAAAGCAGATGATTTTAGAGCTCGCCTTTACTCGTTGGTCATCAACCATGGCACTTCTTTTAAAGGGAGGAGTCGCTCTTTTAGAAGCTTTGAAACTTGCAAAACGTTTGAATCGCAATCAAGTATTGTATCAAGCTTTAGAAAACGTGGAAGAAAAAGTTGCTGAAGGCTCTTTTTTAAGCTTAGAGCTTAGAAAAAACCCTGTATTTCCCCATTTACTTACTCGCATGATTTTTATTGGAGAAAATTCTGGTGAACTAGCTGCTTCTTTTGATAAGCTCTCTTTGATTTATGAGGAAAATGTAGATAAAAAGATGAAACAGTTTTTAACTCTTTTGTCTCCAATCATTCTCATGGGGATGGCGCTTATCATTGGAGTGATTATGCTCGCCATCTTAATCCCCTTAACGGATATTAATTCCTTAGCCATATAGGAGGACTTATGGTCTACCAACGCCATGCTTTAACCTTAATAGAAATGATGCTCGTCATCGTTTTAGTCGGAGTCGTCGGCTCTGCTTTAGCCCTTAACCTACGAGGAGCTCTTGACAAAGGGCGCAGTTTCAAAACTCAAGAGACGAAAAAAAAGATTGAAACTGTTTTAAATATTGCCCAGCTAGACCAAGACGTTGAGTCTTTGAAAAGCTCGTGGGAAACTGAGGTGATTGAATCTCCTCTCGTTAAGATCTCGCATAAAGATAAAACTATCTTAGATGCCTGGGGTAATAAATTTGATGTCGACTACGATCCCAATGAACAACAATTTTTTGCTTCATCGCTTCGAATTGACAAAGATGGCAATATTATTACGCCTAATAAAAGCGCGCCTTTGAGCAATGAACCAATAACCTCTAATTAGATGCGGTCAAGATCTTTTAGCCTTACAGAGATTTTAGTTTCCCTTGCTGTTTTTAGCATGGCACTAGCCCCATTAGGTTTTCAAGGATCGAAACTAGTTCACCGCTGGCAATATCGAAGAGACTTAGACTTGTTGACCAGTCAGATTCAACTCGCTTATGACCTAATTCTTCATTGCAATATCCCCATCAACTTAAAATTGGAGGAATCTCCTAAAGGGATTATCTGCAGTCTAGAGATGGAGAATAAAGCTTTGCAGAAAAGAATCCCCTCTATTCGTCGCTATCCCCACCTTAAAGAGATGGCTTTAGGAAGTGCTGCACAAAATAAGATCTCTCTCCCTCTTTCTTTTTCTGGAGATCTCATCGAACCCCAGCACCTTTATTTCAAAGGTCGCCCTGGGCAGAAAAAAGGTCACCTTGAAATTAAAGGATATCCTCATGTACTACACCTTGAAATATAAAAAGCGATCGCCCTTCCTTTTAGTTGAAGTTCTTATTGCTCTTATTCTTATAGGCTCCTTAACCCCCACTTTATTTCAATCGCAGGTCAAATACAAAAAACAACTACAGACCCAATCTTTTTACGATGATTTAGAAAGCGCTTTAAACAAATATCTTTTTAACTTGTACTATCGCCTGCATGAGAAAGATTTTTTACATCAAATCTCCTTGATGAGTGCATCTGGTCAAGAACTTGTGTCTCCCCCCTCGCTAGAAGCCCCTTTCAATCACCTTCCCATACGTGTTTTAATTAAGCGTTTCGATAAACCAGAACACAAAAACTTCGATGTACAAGTACAAGTTACTGTTGAGAGTTTACCTTTTAAGCTTCCTGCCTATGTGACGAATACTCAAAATTACTTTCTTAAAAAAGATCCTTGAGATATGAAGAGTCTTTACAAATAAATGACCCTGCTATGAATTCTCATAAAAAATTTCAGCCTTATATTAGTGCCGACCAAAAACTTCCAGAATTTACATTTAAAGCGATCTTTTTAGGCATTATCCTCTCGCTCTTTTTTGGGATAGGCAACGCTTACATCGGTCTTAAAGTAGGCTTGACTGTATCAGCTTCTATCCCCGCTGCTGTGATTTCCATGGGGATCTTACGACTATTTTTTAAAAAGGTCTCCATCCTTGAAAATAACTTAGTACAAACGATTGCATCTGCTGGAGAAGCGTTAGCAGCAGGGGTGATTTTCACAGTCCCTACGTTGTATTTTCTGGGACAAGAGATTAGCATTGTACGCACTTTTTTACTCTCAGTGCTTGGTGGTTTTTTAGGTATTTTTTTCATGCTCCCGATGCGTGAGCATTTTGTCGTCAAAGAACATGGAAAGCTTTTATTTCCTGAGGGGACTGCGTGCGCAGAAATTTTGAAGGCTGGTGAAAGTGATTCTAAAAAAGCACTACTTGCCGTCTTTGGTGTTCTAGTAGGCGGGCTGTACCGTTTTTTAATGGGAGCGCTTAACTTGTGGTCCGAAGTGATTAGCTGGAGTTTTAAAAAGTTTCAAAATGCAACGATTAGCATCGATACGACCCCCGCTTTAATGGGAGTCGGCTATATTATTGGCCCTCGCATTTCTTCCATTATGATTTCAGGGGGTATTTTAGGTTGGTGGGTTTTGATGCCGATCCTTAAAATTTTTGGACAAGGAGGAGCTATCATTCCTCCGGCAGCCACCGCCATCTCAACGATGAGCAACCAAGACATTTGGAGCCATTATATTCGCTATATTGGGGCAGGAGGCGTTACCGTTGGAGGGCTTGTCAGCCTATTTCGCATTCTTCCAGGAATTATTCGTATCTTCAAAATCCCTTTACGATCCAAAGATCAATCACTGCAAGAAAGCACTACACTAAGAACCGATCGTGATCTATCTAAACCAACGATTATTATTGGGGCTTTGTGTGCATTAGCTGCCCTTTGGTTCATTCCAATGCTTGGCTTAAATTTTCTCTCAATCATTTTGATTGCCATCTTAGGTTTTTTCTTTGTAGCAGTCACATCAATGACTGTTGGTCTAGTTGGAAGCTCTTCAAATCCAGCTTCTGGCATTATTATTATGACCCTGCTCATTACCCTTATTCTATTTATGTCTCTAGGATTAAAGAGCACCTCGTATATGCTCATGTCAGCTGTGGTCAGTTCAGTTGTATCCATTGCGATTTGCATTGCCTCTGATACGTCACAAGATTTAAAGACTGGTTTTTTAGTAGGAGCCACTCCTCGAGCTCAACAAATTGGCATGATGATTGGCACAGTTTCAGCAGCCTCTGTGATGGGAATCACGCTTATTCTCTTAAACAAAGCCTATCATTTTGGGTCTCCTGCTCTTTCAGCTCCACAGGCGACTTTATTATCTCTCCTTGCCAAAGGGCTCATCCAAGGAAATCTCCCTTTTCAACTGATCTTAGTCGGAGCTCTAATAGGTTTAGCCGTTGAGCTGATGGGGATTCATGCTCTTGCACTAGCGATTGGACTTTATCTCCCTCTTGAAACAAGCGTGGGCATCTTTTTAGGGGGACTAGTATCTTACATTGTTCACTTTAAAGGCGAAGAGAGCTCTTGGTCACAAAAAGGAATTTTATTTGCTTCTGGACTCGTTGCTGGAGATGCGCTAATTGGTATTTTAGTTGCTCTCTTAGCAGTTACTGGCATCATTAGCACCACGGCCACTGCTCTTTTAAGTCCTATTTTTGGGCTCATCGCCGTGTTACTTCTGGCGCTTCTACTAGGCTGGGTTTCTTTTCCCGATAAAGAAAAATCATAAAAAACACCTGTAAAAAAGTCGTCTTTTTCTCTATTCTATCAGTCTATGAAAAGACGCTCATTAACACTTATTGAAATTGCAGTAGCGCTTCCCTTAATTGCTCTGCTTTTTTCTTTTCTCCTCTCCTCTCTTTACTCCCATCTAAAACTTGGAAAAGACAATGCAAAGCTTCAAGCACAAGTTTTAGAAATCCACTACTTTAAAAAACGACTGCAAAAAATTTTACATGCAACCACCCACCACAAGGAAGTGTTACCCGCTCAATTTCAGCCTCAAAGCCTTTCTTTTTTTTTCAATAATTACTTTAGCCAAAATCCTTTAGCAAGTGGAAAAGTGTATGCCTCTCTTTTTTTTGAAAATAATGCTCTGCATTTTTGGCTTTATAATCTAAAAGATTTACAAACACCCTTCCGTAAAGAAGTCCTTGTACACAACCTTGAAAATGCTCATTTCAGCTATGAATTTGAAAAACGCGTCCCTCTTGGGCATAAGGATACAAGTACCTGTGACTACACAACTGTCTCTTCTTCCCAAGAAATTCTGCCCAAAAACTGGGTGTTTCTATCCGTAGAATTGACTCAAAATAAAACATCAAAAACCTATCACTTTAACCTTAGGCGCTCTTGGAAGGAGACAAAATGATTGTCAGCTATACTTTTTTCTTTTTAGCGCTTTTTGCCCTCTTTTTCCAAATTTCAATTGAGCAAGCCCAAAAAAGTGCTGTCTTTAATTTTTTTTCTAAAGAGACGTTTGAATCGTATGTCCACCACAAAAGGGATCACGCAGCAAGCGGGATTAAAATGAAAGAGCTTATTGACCCCCATTCAAAACGCCATGCCCAGTACTGTGAAATTTTTACGCTGTTGATCAATGATGTCTATCAGGAGGCAAACTTTCACCAACCTGAATTAGCTCAAGAACTCCTCAAACTCTTTCAAGACCATTTTGTCATCGGACAGCACCCCCATAAAGAAGGAAAAACCCCCTACACTGGCCCTGACAGCCTCGATGAATTAGTCCCTCCAAAACAACTGGTTAAAGCTTATTGGCAACTGGTGAATCAAAGTGAGTGTTTAGCAGCTGGCTTTCCATGTCTTAAAAAATTTTTCGCCCCCAAAGAATCGGTGCAAGATACCAAGCTTAACCTCTACGACAGCCCTCTTGAAATATTCCATGCCCTTTTTGGGCAAGAAGTGGTTGATGATTTGGTCAATAAACGCCTTGAGTGGGAAAAAATAGGATCTAAGCAGTCTCCTTTGATTGAGCAAGATTTGCTCCACTCTTTTTTAACCCAGCACAACTTATTAAAAAATCATCATCAGGAATGCTTAGAACTTATTATTCGTCCAAACTCGCCTGAATAAAATTTAAAGCAGCCTTTTCTGCTTGCTCACACTCTGATATTTCTGGGCGCAGCTGAGCGAATTTCACCAGGTCTGCAAACTCTAAAAACTGCCCCAGCAAGTTTTTGGTTCCCAGTTGAAACAAGGTGGCTCCTAAAAGCTTATGTAAAAATTCTTGAGTGGTTTGTCCTGGAGCTCGTATCTTATACTGCTCTTCAATAAATTGACGAACCAGCTGTGTTAGCTCAACGTAAAACGCTTCAAAAAGTCCTTGGCTTGGCAAATCTTTTTCCTTTAATAGGCGCAGCCTTTCAAAAGCGACTAAGCGCGGGTCTTGCTCTCCTTTGAAAAGGATGCGGATATTTTTTTTCAAAAACCCCTTAAAAAAGAATAAGGCTGCTGCACAAAGTAAACAAATAAGAGCTCCCAATTTCCAGTAAAGAGAGATTTTTGAAAATTGAAACTTCGGCGATACTTTCAGCAGTTCTTTCCCAGTCTGCTGTAACAGATTTTGATTCGTTGCACTCAGCTCAACAGGGCGACGAACATTTAATGAAACAGGAGCTTGAGCACAAAGATTATTAAGAGGATCTTGACCACTAGGCTCAATAATGCATTTGACAAGTGGTGGGTGTAGGGACTCAAATTGCTTCTCATTGTCTTTCTGGCAGAAATGAAACGTGGGTAAATTTAAATAATGCTCCCCTAACTTTTGTGGCTCAAAATAAAGAGTGAACACCTCTTGGTTTGATTCCTCTTGATCTAATTGCTGTACTTTTTCTGGCTTCCAAGTAACCACAGAGGAGTCATTTTCATAGGCCACTTTATGAATTTGATAGTTTTTAGGGTAGCTGACTTGCAGCTTAAGAGCCCCCGTTTGATCTAATGCTATACGCTCACTTTTTTCTTTAATTTGCACCGAAAAATGTTTGGCATGAGGCTCCTTATAATACTCTTGAGCACACAGCATCGTTGACAGAAGAAAAATCCACCCATATTTTTTCATTTCACAGCCCGCCTTTTATTGAAAAAATTGGAGATGGCTTGTAAATGCATTTGGTCAGAGACAATATTAATAAATCCGCTCGACAGACTTTCAAAAAGCTGTTTGAGCTCCTTTAATTTCTGCTCTCCCCGCTCTTGCAAAGCCTCTCGAACGCGGCGACTTCTCGTATCGACCATCAATAATTTCTGGGTCTCTAAATCTTTAAGCTGTAGCATTCCCACTTTAGGGATGACCAACTCATGGGGATCACGCACATGAACGCCTATCACATCGTGTTTTTTACTCGCATAGGCTAGCTCTTCTTTAAAGGGGGGAGATAAAAAATCTGAAATCAAAAACACTACGCTGGAACGCTTTCTCACTTTAGATAAAAAGCTGAGAGCTTTACCGATATCTGTTTTTTGAGATTGGGGCGAGAAGGTGAGAAGCTCACGAATGACTCTCAAGACATGGTGAGAGCCTTTTTGAGCAGGAAGGTATTTCTCAACGCGATCTGAAAATAAAATAAGGCCGACTTTGTCATTATTTTTGATTGCCGAAAAAGCAAAAAGGGCGCCTATCTCTGCAATCAGTTCCGATTTTTTTTTACCAGTCGTTCCAAAAAGAGAGGACGCAGAAACATCCACAAGGATAAAAACACTTAACTCACGCTCTTCTCTAAAATTTTTGACATAAGGATATTGCATACGAGCAGTTACATTCCAATCGATACAACGCACCTCATCCCCCGGCTGATATTCACGGACCTCTTCAAACTCCATCCCATGCCCTTTAAAAGCAGAATGGTAAGCTCCTGCTAAGACATCTTGCACATAGCGATTTGTCCTGATTTCAATCTTACGGATATTTTTAAAGATTTGTGGTGAAATGCTCACGGGACCAGCAGGGTTTCAAAAATACGATCTAAAATATCATCTGTTGACAGCTCTTGTGCTTCGGCTTCATAGGAAAGGCGAATGCGGTGGCGTAAAACATCCCGCCCCATGCTTTTCACATCATGAGGAGTGACAAAACCACGGCCTGCTAAAAAAGCGTGAGCTTTAGCCGCTAATGTTAGATCAATGCTTGCTCGTGGAGAAGCTCCATAATCTAATAACCCTTCTATTTCAATGCCCATTTCATGGGGGGTACGCGTTGCAAAAATGACATCTAAAATATAATCAGTAACTTTGTCATCAATATAAATTTCATCGATCATTTTTTGAGCATCCAGCAACTCTTGAATATCGATGACTTTCTCTACAGACGGTTTATTTTCAAAACGCGCCATGCGTTTGATAATTTCTTTTTCTTCATTCTTGCTTGGATAAGGAACGATCACCTTGAGCATAAAGCGATCTGTTTGCGCCTCTGGAAGAGGATAGGTCCCTTCCTGCTCAATTGGATTTTGAGTGGCTAATACCAAAAATGGTTTGGGCGCTTGAAATGTTTTTCCCTGCAGCGTGGCTTGCCTCTCTGCCATGACCTCTAGCAACGCAGACTGCACTTTTGCTGGCGCTCGATTAATTTCATCTCCGAGTACAAAATTAGTGAAAATAGGCCCTTTATTGACTGAAAAAGTGCCCTCTTTAGGATTGTAAATAGAAGTTCCTATTAAATCCGCAGGCAACAGGTCAGGTGTAAACTGAATGCGCTTAAAATCACAGCCGACCGCTTTAGCAAGAGTGGTCACAGCCAGTGTTTTGGCAAGTCCAGGTAATCCCTCAAGTAAAATGTGTCCATTCCCTAAAAGAGCAACTAACAAACAATCTACGAGATGGACTTGTCCGACTAACACTTTGTTCATCTCTTCACGTAGGCGAGAAAGCGGTTTGTTGGCTTCTCGAACCAAACTATTTAAATCTCGTATATCCGTTGATGAACTCATCTTAACACCCTTTAAATTGCGTTTAATTTTGGCAATTCTTTTTAAAAAAAAGAGACTAAAATGTCAATCTATTGAAAAAAATAATGAAGAGAACCTAGCAAGCCAAAATCTGCTAGCTTTAGGATTGGGATAAAAACCAGCGTTGTACATGGGCTGCCATTTGTGGCCTCATTTCAATTCCACCCTCATAAGGTTTAAAATTGACATTTCCACACCGAGAGGGTGCATTGGCATAAAATATTTTATACAGGCCTTCTTTAGTTAAATCACAAGGGACCTTAAGTACGATATTTTTGACGCCATGAGCTGTTGTGTTGTTAGAGTCTCTGCCTGGACGAGTATATACAACGATATTATTTGCTGAGTCGTAGCTTCCTACTACAGCAAACCCATGCTGACGCTGATCTTGGTCAGGCATTGAAAAGCGATTGAATTGTAACAGGGAGTCAGGAGTAAAATCACCCATTATACCGTCCTTTTTAAATCTGAGATACCGCTTTATAAATACTTTGTACAGGCTATTTGCACAGTCAACAATCTGAAAATTTATAAAAGATCTCTACTCAACAAGATTTGAAATTGTTCTGGGTGGAAAGACTACTTTTTTAAAACAGGCCCACTCACCTGCATTGTATAATCCATTTGTTGTGTACGACTTGAATTGAAAAGATCACCAACTAAAACTTTTTTACCCTGATCATCCTTAAACTCTTTGACCACAAAGAGCTCCCCTAGGTTTATCTTTTGAATATATCGATCCATTGCTTCTATGGAATTAATTTTTTCCCACTTATGTCCCACATTTAAAAGCCAATCTCCTGGCTCAATACATAAACGGGTTTTAGCATCTTTAAACAACCACTTTTTGGGTGATTTGGCCCCAATATATTTGAGGGAAGAGAGCTTAGAAGAAATGGGATGCGCACGAGAGAGCGTTAATGCGATCTCATGCTGATGCCGGCCAGTCACATCAAAAATGGTCACCATCAAACTCTGAGGCTCGATGCGATTGATTTCCATCAATGGATATTGATTAGAATCGGGGCACTGGTCTTGCCACTGTCCATCTTTCCAAACCAGATAATCTCTTTCTTGAACGAACCTTGAGTAAGGGGGATTTTGATGCATGAAATCAATCCGGGTATGATCTTGAGCTATCTCATAATCTTCTCCTCCATAGCATTTTAAAAAAAGGTCCGTCCCTACCCAGTTTATTTTTTGACGCGTTAAAAAATAGTTATCGAGCTTACTTCCTCCAATATGGATCTCCATAGGCGGTGTTTGATCTTTGAGCTTGCTTGTAAAGCAGTGGTTCTCACCTTTTTTTTCAAAGACTGAAATTTTAACATGAGGTTTCTCCAAAATGCTTAGTGTAAAATAAAAGTCTTGAGCTTCAGTAAGTTCATCACCAAGTATCTCTGTTAAAGGATGCGGTTTACCTCCAGTAAAAACCAACGCTTTCCCCTTAAATGAAAAAAAATAACTGAGAGCGTGTGCATCAGGGCGGGTATTAGCCCCTAAAAATTGCAGTGAATTTTCCAGCTCTTTTTGAATGCGGCGGTTTTTAGACCCTAAAAATCCCTCCCCAAAGTTCTCATAAGCCTCTTTTGAAAAAGTAACCCCTTGAGCACGTGGCTGGGGGTATTTAACCGTTAATAGCTCATTTTCAGAGACTTTGTCTCTTTTAATACGGCTTATAAACACCCAACAGGAGAGGCATACAAAGACTACCAATAAAAGGCGGTTTACCCAGACCATTTAATAACCCTCTAATATAAAAACATTTGTAAAAAATCTTCGTCAATTTTAAACAGACTTAAGATTCTGATAAAGAGAATTTGGACAAAAAAACATTATTTGTTTATATCTCAAAATACGAGTTAAGTTTTAAGGAGTGAAAAAAAAATGGCAGACGAG
>CAYGLF010000009.1:0-59660 GCA_964350945.1 uncultured bacterium | reverse complement strand
TATCTGTAGAGGTTGTTGATTTTTGAGAAGACGCTGCAAAACAAGCTTTCGAATCCGCCGTGGATGACAATGCCCCTAAGGGTTGTAAAATGCAAAGAAGCAAAAAACCAAAAAGAAGTTTAAATCTTTTTATAAAAGGCTCTAACTTCATCTCATCCCCCGCACACCGAAGTAAAAAAATGAGCTCATTTTATGACATTATGAATCTTTTATAACAATCTGTTTTTCAAATGAAGTACCGTTGTCGACAAGCTTCTTACAATCTGCAACTGAAAATCCCCAAATTTCTTGTTCACCAACCAGCTCTAAAAGAGGTTTTAAAACAAATAACCTCTGAAGCATTCTAGGATGTGGGAGCTCAAGACGATCACTTTGAATATAGTGTCCCTCAAAAATTAAGAGATCTATATCAATAATCCTTGGAGCATTTTTGGCTTTTTCTTTTTTACCAATGAGACGTTCAATATCTTGCAGTGAATCTAATACATAAAAGGGGTCGGTGCACTTTGTTTCAAAAAAACAAACCGCATTCATATAGTCTTCTTGAGGGATATCTGATATTGGAGATGTTTGGTAGAGAGAACTTAACTTTGCATCAAAAACGAACGTAAGCTTCTGGATCAGTGCAAAAGCTTTCAGCACATTTTCTCTTGGAACCCCAAGATTACTCCCCATCCCCAAAAAAACTTTTACCATCCATTTGCCTTGATAAATAATCTCTACTGTAACTTCCCACTAATTTAGTAAAATAGCTTGAAAAAAACCAGCAAAACACTTTAGAATTCGCTATTTGGGACTGATAGCTCAGCTGGATAGAGCATCCGCCTTCTAAGCGGACGGTCGTAGGTTCGAGTCCTACTCAGTCCGATCATTTTTTTCGAAAAAGGCCACCCATGAATAAAAAGCGAACAAAGCAATATGTTCCCAATCAATTCTGCTCCAAATTCGAAACCTTCAAATCGCTTTCTCAAAAGCTCTCCCCCCTACAAAAACCCTCTTTTAAAAAACTTCCTCTCATTGAGCGTGTAGCACAAATCAGCGCCCTTTTACTTGAACTGATTGACGCGGTACACACCCCTTGCTTTTTGCTCCCAGCAACCCTTGATTTTATTGAAAAAACAAACGAGTGCATGGGCAATGAAACCTACTCTTTTTCCGACTTTGAATTCTGGCTCAACCAATTCTCAGGCTTAAATAAACAGGAGAACTACCTGGTTCGCGCCAAGATTGTTGGCAAAAACATTCCTAGAGAGGACTACCAACATCTTTTCCCATTGGGCCTACAAACAACTTGCCCCGGCAGTCATACCGTAAGTGCACATGGCTCTCCCGACCTTGATACTGCTATCGCCTCTTTCTGGGGCTGGGTGGATGCATTTGGAGCCAGGATCAGCCAAAGCCTTCATTTCTGGAACATGCCACCTGGAGGTATCTATCCTTCTAAAAAAGCAGCCCCTTTAACTGATTTACTTGGCGGAAAACTCTTTGAGTTCCTATGTCAAAATCAATCAACCCTCTCTCCTACAGCACTTGATTTTGCCACTCAAAGCAGACTGATTAAAAAAAACTTAAATGATTCAATCATCTCTACAGAAGACCATGAAAGACACAAATACGCTATCATGGTGATTGACCATCAAGGCCACTACGTAGGTGATTTGCGTAGTGAAGACCATGAGAGTATTCGCCAAATAATAAGACTGGTGACCAACCTACTCAAGTGGTTTGGAAACTCTCTTCAAACACAACTTTTTGACCTTTTTTCGAAAGAGCTTGTGACTAAAAAACAAATTCTAAAGGTCATCCATCATGCATTTGAGCAACCTTTAAAAAACCTTATTAATGAAAAATTGCTCTCACATAAATTGCAAAAGGACTTCTCTATGACCCTTTGCAAAATATTGGGATTAAAAGATGAAGCCCACGCTTCAGTCAGCACCTTCGCAAAAACTCTTAAAAAACTCAGAATAAACAAAATAAACGACCTAGAAAAAGACCTAAGCACCACATTTTTCAAGAGTACTCTTTTTGACAAACAAGGAAAGCTCATTGGCCCGCGGTCACAAATTTTCAAAGTTTTTCACAAAATCTCCAATGCGATCCACCTAGCTACTTGTGAGCTATCTGCCTATATGGAAAGCCTGGAAATGGCGATTCGTATCAAACGTCAGGTCTTTGGATTTCCTCCTCGCTATGTCACCCCAGAATCTACACTTGATGAAGTCAGTGACCGAATGGGAACCTTTAACTACCTAGCGATTGTTCAGCCCAACGCCGATGGTTCTCTCTCTCCTCTTGGAATTATTAGAGCAAAAGATATCCAAGGTAAACGTCTGGGAACGGTCTCTCTAAGAGACTTTTGCAATCGCAGAGAAGTTCAAATAGATGCTAGTTTAGAAATTATTAGTGTTATGGATCACCACAAAGCAGACTTTAAAACCACATCACCTCCATTTGCAATTATAGGTGATGTACAGTCTTGTAATGTCTTAGTTGCTGAACAGTCTTTTATAATTAACGATCTCTACAGCGCAGGCAACCTAGAGAAAAAAGAGTTGGACAAACAAGTAAAGAGGCCATTTGGAGACTCTATAACCCCTTCTGCAGCTCGCATTAAAAACCGGCTACTCACAAGAGCTTTAGCCCACAAGCAATCCTCCACTTACTTCGTTCACCCTCAAAGAGAATATTTAGAGTACTTATCTTTCCTTCATGCCATTATTGATGACACAGACCTTTTCTCAAAAGCTACCAAAAGAGACGTTTTGTGTACTGCTCAACTGCTAAACCGCATCAAGTCCATCGCTTCCCAAGAGGAATTAGAAACTCTCTCTTTTGATTCAATCCCCCACGATACAGATTTCGTCAAAAAAGCAGTTTTACAGATTGTACAAAACCCTGATATGTATTCGATCTATAAGACCATATTTGAGAAAAGAGAGATCCAAATTAAAGAAGCGATTGACCAAACAGCTTTGGGAAAATCTCAAGAACTATTTGCCGACACCAAAGAGCAAAATGGCTGTGCTCATATTGGGCAGACCAAAATATTTTCTCACAGCGCTCCTTACCTTGAAAAAAAATATGGTTTATTGCTCCACCAATGGTGGCAGCAGGCTAAAAAAAGTAGTGAAGCGAATCCTCAAGTAGACCTGCACATGCACATGATTAGCACCATCCCTAGTGCAGAAGAGGTCTATCAAGCAGCTCCCCCTAATCACAAACATCAAGATGCTTTATGGATTTGGATTCCACAAACAGCTCAAGCAATCAACCGACTCTCGAGCTTCCTAAATGCATTTAGAAACTCTCCCAAAGTCAGCTCCATTCAATTCCAATATCAAATCCTTGGGAAAGGCGCAGAGTTTTATGAAAATATCTTCAAGCATCACTTCAAAGACATCCCTCAAGTAGATCGAATTAAGACAAAAAAACAGGCGCCTATAGTCATCTTATCATTTGACGCAGGCACCTTAAACTCAAGAAAGACGCAGATCACGCCTTTCTTGCCAGTAATTAAATAAAGATTTATTTAAGCTTCTACCTTTTCTCCACCTTCTTCTAGAATTTCAAGGCTCACTCGAATTCCATTGCGGCTTGCAACAGACATTAGAAGAGTACGAATCGCATTGATCGTCTTTCCTTTTTTCCCTATAATTTTTCCAATATCAGCTTTCTGTACTGACAGCTCAATAATAAGAGTTTGGGTTCCCCCGATTTCACTAATTTTAACATCGTCCGGATTATCTACTAGACACTTTACAATATATTCGACAAATTCTTTCATTATTCGTCCTCGTGAGAGTTTTAGTTTCAATTTGCTGGCTCTAAAACAGTGATAGAGCTTGGTATAAAGGCGCGAGGCAAAATCAGATAACTTACGTGATTGCCCTGCTTGCTTTTATTTGCTGATGGATTATAATTAATGAATTAAATAAAACCAATATAAAAAATTTTATGCATACTGTTACTATTAAAAACTTTAAAGTTGGGGAAAAACAAAAACTCACCGTAATGTCTGGGCCCTGTGTCATTGAAAATGAGGAACATACATTTGAGTGTGCAAGTAAGCTCAAACAGATTTTTAGCTCGCTAAATGTCAACTTTGTGTTTAAATCTAGCTTCGATAAAGCCAACAGAAGTTCGATAGACTCATTTAGAGGCCCCGGCCTACTAGAAGGCCTTCGGATTTTAAAACGAATCAAAACTGAACTTGACCTGCCCATTGTAACTGATGTGCACAATGAAGAACAGGCGCACCTTGCCGCTGAGGTATGTGATATCATCCAAGTCCCCGCCTTTTTATGTAGACAGACGGATCTTATAGTGGCCTGCGCTCAAACCAAAGCGGTTATCCAGGTCAAAAAAGGACAGTTTTTAGCTCCTTGGGATATGCAACAGGTGGTGGATAAAATTGAAAGCTGCGGACACCATCAGATTATTTTAGTAGATCGTGGCACCTCTTTTGGATATAACAACCTGGTCAGTGACATGCGTGCAATCCCCATTATGCAGAAACTAGGCTATCCGGTCTGCTTTGATGCCTCTCACTCAGTCCAACTTCCGGGGGGGCTTGGGAAAAGTTCAGGCGGACAAAGAGAATTTATTCCTACCCTAGCAAAAGCTGCAATTGCATCTGGTGCCAATGCCTTGTTTATCGAAGCACACCCTTGCCCCAAAGAGGCACTGAGTGATTCAGCCTCTGTTTTTTCATTTGAAAAACTCCCGCAATTAATCACTCAACTTGAAAAAATCTACCGCACGGTTCAATCCTTCGATGTTTAAAAAAAGAAGCTCATTGATTTTTCTATGCTTATTCATATGTTTTTTCTTCACAGCTCGAGAAGTCTTTAGAATTACTCCCCGGTCAAAAGCACGGTATCAAAAAACATTACAGGATGTGCAACCTAAAGTGCAAGCCTCGCAAGGCTCTTCATCGAGAGAAGAGGTAAGCAAAAATCTGTGGATTTCGAGGAAAGGGGAAAAACTAAGAGCCCTGATCAAAAGCAATGAATCGACTCTAGTGCTACAACAAGACATTCAATTTCAAACAAATGCTATAGAAAAAATAAATGACTGCCTTTGCTACATTCAGCAAAAAAAATACTATATAGATAAAAATGGTTTGGAGTCCTCCGAAGAGGGAACCCCCATGCAGCAAGTGTGCGTTTTAAAAGTAAGTTTAGGGTGCTATAACTACAACTCTCAAGAATTTAATGCAAAACACTCTTTAATAACGATCTATCAGTTGCCTGGACATGAGATTTCTGATAAAATGCCTCTAAAACAAGGGGTTAAAATATTAGAGGGTGAATGTGACTCGATACAGTTTATATTGAGCGGACAAGAACCTAGACTGTCAGCGCACAATTTAAATGCCTCTATCACTCAACCAGAAGTTATGCCATGAAGTTTTACCTCCTCTTTATCTTTTTTTCTACAGTACTTTTTGCAGACTTCCCAATTACCTGCGAGGGCAAAACACATATTACCTACCATCATCCGATCAAAGAACAAAACTTTGTCATTACCTGTTATGAGCCCGTACAACTAGACTGTAATCTGCATAATTTAAGATGCCTTAACTCGCACCCAACCCCTCAAAAACAGATCCATTTTCAAGATGGCATTAGAGACCTTTATTCCGACCAGTTAGAACTTAGCTATACTCATATAGACAACAAAATTTTGTTAGATAAACTCAAAATCTATGGAAATGTTTACTTAATGCAAGAGAGGAGCTTAAAAAAAGAAGAGTCCGACCCTGAGTATGCACACGCTGACCAACTAGATTATGATTATCGACATGAAAAAGTCATATTGTCTGCCAATTCGGGTCGACGGGTCACCTACTATGACCCTTCAAATAACACGCATTTAAGTGCGCCAAAAATCTTAATTGACCATAGTATTAGCACCTCTAAACCTAGAATACAGAGTATAGGCGATACCAGCATCTTATTTGATCCCAAAGATTTTAAGGATTTAAAAGATCACTTTTCTTTAAAAAGTAAGGAGACCTTATGACGCAAGATGACTTTTTATTCCGCGTAGACAAACTAGAAAAAAGATATGGCTCTAAGCAGGTCGTTGAAAAGCTTAGCTTTGGAATTCATGAAGGGGAAGTTTTGGGTTTGTTAGGTCCAAATGGGGCTGGAAAAACAACTGCTTTTTATATGTCGGTGGGACTGATTAAACAAGATAAAGGGCGAATCTTTTTTAAAGGGCAAGATATTTCTTCTTATTCAATCTCTAAACGTGCCCAAATGGGAATGGGATATCTAGCCCAAGAGCCTTCTATTTTTAGAAATCTGAGTGTTGAAAAAAATATCTTATGCATTTTAGAAACACTTCCTCTCACCTATAGAGAAAGAAAAAAACGTTTAGAAGAGCTTCTCTCAGAGCTCAACTTACAAAAACTTGCTAAGAAAAAATCAACTTCCCTATCAGGAGGTGAGCGCAGGCGATTAGAAATTACAAGAGCTCTCGTGACAAACCCATCTTTCCTACTTTTAGATGAGCCATTTGCAAATATCGACCCAATTACCATCCATGATGTCAAAGAAATGATCCGATTACTCGCCTACAAAAAAATTAGCATTCTGATTACAGATCATAACGCACGTGAAATATTTCAAGTGGTCGACCGTTGCTATTTGATTCAACAAGGACAAGTTACTTTTAGTGGCACGGCACAAGATCTCGTTAATAATAAAGAAGCAAGAGAGAGCTACCTAGGCAGGGAGTTCTCTCTTTAAAAACTATTATGAAAAAAAAGAAGTTTTATTGAAAAGAGACCTAACGAGTTCTCTCTAAAATCTCACTCTCTTTAAAGAAAAAGGAGATTTCTTGAGCGGCTGTCTCTGGGCTGTCTGAACCGTGAACTGCATTTTCTCCTACTGACTTTGCAAACTCAGCGCGAATAGTTCCTTTGTTTGCATTATCTGGGTTCGTGGCTCCCATAACTTCACGATTCTTGTTCACAGCATCTTCACCTAGCAGCACCTGAACCATTACAGGACCTGAAGTCATAAAATCAACAAGCTCATCAAAAAAGGGTTTGTCTTTATGAATCCCATAAAATTCTTGAGCTTGTTCCTTTGATAAGTGCATCATTTTTGCTGCAACAATTACCAAACCAGCTTCTTCAAATTTAGATAAGATAGCTCCAATCTCATTACACCCAACAGCGTCGGGTTTAATAATTGACAGTGTTTTTTGTTCAGTGCTCATAGATATGAAGTTCCCTCTAAATAATTGATTGTTAAAAAGAAACTATTATAAAAGGTTGAAGAAAAAAAGAACAATAAAAATTGTGAGTTAACCAAGTCTTTTTTCAAGAGCTTCTAGCTCTTCAATAATTTCCTGAGGCAATTGATCTCCAAAGAGTTGATAATACTCTTTCAACTCTAAAACCTCATTTTTCCAAGAATGTTTATCTACTTCAAATAATTTTTTCAAAGCATTAGGCCTAAGCTCTAAATTTGAGACATCTAGTGTTTTGTCTTTTGGCAAGTATCCCAAAGGTGATTTTTCTTTAACATCTTTCCCCTCAATGCTCTCAAACATCCACTTCAAGACGCGAGCATTTTCTTTAAACCCTGGCCATAAAAAACGCCCTGATTCATCTTTTCTGAACCAGTTGACATAAAAAATTTTAGGAAGCTTTTGAGGATCTTTATCACGCCCCATTTCTAACCAATGCCTAAAATAATCTGCCATGTGATAACCACAAAATGGGAGCATAGCAAAGGGGTCGTGGCGTAATTTCCCGACAGCCGATTCAGCAGCGGCTGTAGTCTCAGAGGAGATGCTCGTGCCCAGAAACGTTCCGTGCTGCCAGTTAAAAGACTGAAAGAATAAAGGAAGAGTGCAAGAACGACGCCCTCCAAAAATAATCCCTTCAATAGGAACCCCTTGGGGATCTTCCCACTTCGGGTCGATGGTCGGACACTGAGAGGCTGGTGCTGTAAAACGTGCATTGGGGTGGGCTGCTTTTGACTCCATCTCTGGAGTCCAGCTATGCCCCAACCAATCAGTTAAATGAGCCGGCTTTTTTCCATCTATCCCCTCCCACCAAACATCTTGATTGTCGGTAAGGGCTACGTTCGTAAAAAGAGCATTCTTGGCCATTGAATACATAGCATTTGGATTAGATTCAAAAGAGGTGCCAGGGGCGACTCCAAAAAATCCATTCTCAGGGTTAATCGCATAGAGCTTCCCGTCGGGTCTAAAATGCATCCATGCAATATCATCTCCCACACATTCAATTTTCCAGCCTGGGAGATCTGAATTCATCATTGCTAGATTGGTTTTTCCGCAGGCAGATGGGAACGCCGCTGCAAAATACTTCTTTTCACCTTCAGGGTTGGTTAACCCCAAAATCAACATATGTTCTGCAAACCAACCTTGTTCCTTTGCCAAAACTGAGGCAATTCTAAGAGCAAAGCATTTCTTACCAAGCAATGCATTCCCGCCATAGCCACTCCCAAAAGACCAGATACTCTTTCTCTCAGGGAAATGAACAATATGGCGATGGTCAGGACTGCAGGGCCATGCAACATCTTTCTGCCCTTCTTTTAAAGGACACCCTACCGAATGAGTCCCTGCAATAAAAGGACGATCAACTCCTAGCATATCTAATGCTTGAGGAGAAACGCGTGCCATAATTCTCATCGAGCAAGCCACGTAAGCAGAGTCTGTAATTTCAATACCAACATGTGAAAACTCTGACCCAATAGGCCCCATACAGTAGGGAATCACATACATCGTACGCCCCTGCATGCACCCATCAAAAAGTCGATCCAAAGTCACCTGCATTTTCTCAGGATCTGCCCAATTATTGGTGGGGCCTGCATCTTTTTTCTGTTTGCAGCAGATAAAAGTCCGGCTTTCTACCCGGGCAACATCTGCAGGGTCCGAACAGGCCAGATAACTGTTGGGTCGAGCTTGAGAATTTAGAGCAACAATTGTTTTAGAGTTTTTTAAAGTCTCTATTAAAGAGGCGTACTCTTCAGAGGATCCGTCACAAAAATGTACATTCAAAGGCTTGCAGAGAGCTACTTTTTTCTTTAACCATGAACACAACTCTCTATGAGTCGTCCACGAGTCAATTTTCGCGTCAAATTCCATACAATTTCTGCCTACCCCTATAACTTTACTTTTCTTCTTTTGAATTTATCCAGATAGTCCAAAGCCTTCCCCGTCCCTAAACAAACAACTAAAAGAGGATTAGGTGCTACGATGACAGGAAGGCCTGTCTCTTTAATGAGTGCTTTATCAAGACCTTTAATAAGAGCACCCCCCCCAGCTAAAACCATTCCTCGCTCTACTAAATCAGCTGCAAGTTCAGGAGGGCATTTCTCAAGTGTAAGCTTTACGCACTCGGTAATTTGCTGGATAGGCTCTGATAAACACTCTCGAATCTCCACAGAGTTAATTCTTTTCGTCACAGGTAAGCCTGCTACCTGATCACGCCCGCGCACTTCCATCTCAAGCTCATTGTCACCCAGAGGATACGCAGAACCGATGGTGATTTTGATCTCTTCAGCTGTTCTAGGCCCAATCATAAGATTGTAGGTTCTTCTCATATAGTTGATAATACATTCATCAAATTCATCCCCCGCGACTCGAAGAGAGCGTGACTCTACAATCCCCCCAAGAGAAATAATGGCAATCTCAGTGGTTCCCCCTCCAATATCAACAATCATATTTGCCGAAGGCTCATGAACGGGAAGGTCGGCCCCTATTGCTGCTGCCATAGGCTCTTCAATTAAGATAACTTCTTGTGCACCAGCATGAAGAGCAGAATCTTCAACAGCTCGTTTCTCTACTCCAGTAATCCCTGAAGGTACAGCAATCAATATTTTCGGTCTAAACAAGCTACGAGCAGGCGTCACCCGACGAATAAGCTCTTTAAGCATTCCTTCTGCAATTTCAAAATCAGCAATAACCCCATCTTTCATGGGGCGAACTGCATGGATTTTCTTGGGCGTTTTCCCGAGCATGGACTTCGCCTTATGCCCGACAGCGAGTACTTCATTTGTTTTGGAGTCAACAGCAACCACAGAGGGTTCTGATAAAACAATTCCTTTTCCTCTAACATAGACAAGTGTGTTTGCCGTTCCAAGATCGATTCCTATATCACTTGAGAAAAAACCCGCAAGCCGATTAAATCGACGCAGGGCAGTTTTCTTCATACTTTCCATTAACACACTTAATTGATTTCTTTTGATCATGTAAATTCCTATACTTGCAGCAGTTCGAGTACTTCTTCCCAAGTGAGTTTAGACATCGCTTCGTCATCTGTACAAATAACTTGCTTCACAAGTCCTCTTTTTTTGTCCTGCATATTTATTATTTTCTCTTCAATCGTTCCTAAAGTGACAAGTTTATAGGCCATCACTGACTTATTTTGTCCCAAACGATGAACGCGGTCCGTCGCCTGGTTTTCAACAGCTGGGTTCCACCACATATCATAATGAATCACCGTGTCAGCTCCTACTAAATTAAGCCCAGCCCCTCCCGCTTTGAGAGAAACGAGGAATACTGAGATCGAGGGATCTGTATTAAAATCCTTCACAATCTGAAGCCGATCTTTGGATGATCCATCGAGGTAAGCGAACTTAATTCCCCGTTGTTCAAAATCTTCGCGCATTATTTTTAACATACGAGTGTATTGACTGAAAATAACTATTTTGTGTTTCCCTTCAATTAATGTGTCTAAAAGCTCAAAAAGCATCTCGTATTTGGCCGAATCCCCCTCTTCTACTTTATCTTTAGCAAAAATGGCGGGATGGCAACAAATCTGTTTTAAGCGGGTTAAGGTCGCCAAAACATGTATCTGGATCTTTTCAAAGCCTTCTTTTTTAACGAGAGACGAGAGCTCCTCTCTTGCAGTATTGACATAAGAGGTATAGAGCTCTTGCTGGGTGGGAGTCAATTGACAGTGATAGGTAATCTGAGAGACTGGGGGGAGATCTTTTAGTACATCGCACTTCATACGCCGTAGAATAAAGGGAGATACTTTTTTCTTAAGTTGTTCTAGGTTAACCTTGTTAGCATGCCCAGAATCTCTAAGATATTTTTCCACAAACCGCTTGTAACTACTGAGTAGACCCGGCATTAAAAAGTCCAAGAGACTCCAAAGCTCTAAGAGAGAGTTCTCTATAGGAGTTCCGGTCAAAATAAGTTTAAACGAAGACTGAAGCATTTTGACAGACAATGCATTGCGCGTGCTACGATTTTTTATATGCTGAGCCTCATCTAGGATCACATAGCCAAGCTTATGCTTTTTATAAACTTCGACATCTTTTTGCAAGAGGCTGTAAGAAGTAATTAAAATTTGATATTTCTGAATGGTTTTTAGCAGTTTTTTTCGTTGATTGGGGATGCCGTCGATGACGAGCACCTTAAGACTAGGATTGAACCGATGAAATTCTTCAAGCCAATTATAAAGAAGCGAGGTAGGACATACGATCAATGATAATGTATTTTCAGGGGCCGTTTGATAAAACTGAGTAAGAGCTACAATGGCTTGTAGAGTCTTACCAAGCCCCATGTCATCCGCTAAAATTCCATTTAAATGCATCTTTCTTAGACATTCTAGCCATTTGACCCCCTCAACTTGGTAACTCCTTAGATCAGCCTCTATCACCTTGGGTACAGGACTTGCATTAAATGAAGTGTTACCTAGAATCTGATTTTGGATCTCTTTGATTTTTTTGCTCATAGAGACTTTGATTGGAAGCTTATCAATTTCTGTCGCGTGGATGGTGGCCAGAGCCCACAAGGGTCTATTTGAAACATGACTTGTGACCTCTGAGAGGCCTAACTCGTCTAAAAATTGTATAATGGGGGTTAAACGCTCTAAATCCAGCACTAAAATTTTGTGAATCCCCTGCGATTTGCTGTTTTTTGCATAGGGGGTATCAAGTTCTATAAAATTACGCTTTGAAGAACAACACTCCCATAAAAGATCGAGCTTCACGTTCTTCAAATGGCCATTAACTTTAAGCTCAACCGAAAATTGATCGATATTTTCACTTTCTTTAAATTTTAGCTCAAACTGAGTCTCATCATAGATAAACTGATTGAGAAGGTTTTGTGGGCATTGAAATTCAACCTGTCCCTGAAATTTAGGAACGATACCAGTCATAAATTCTACAATTGCCTTTTCTGATTTTGCTAAAAAGACCCCTGTCGCAGGTTGAAAAATGAAACCTGAGAAAAGAGACTCTATTAAAACCTTCTCTTCGACTAAGTCCCGTGCTAGGATCCCTTCAGAGGAGGTAAAGGATTCTAAATGTTCTAGATTTAAGTCTTTGGTCGCCACTGGCACTTCAATCCCCTCATAGATGAAGTATAAAGCAGCATCTAACTCCCCGTCGATATAGGAAATTTTACAACGAGCTTTAAGCTCACTAACAAATGGCAGGGTCGTAAAGCTCTCTAATCTATTTTGGTTATTTACATCGGAAAATCTCTGTAGTTCAGGCAATGAATTTTCAACAAAAGTTCCAAATAAAGGCTCAGGAATGACAACATTCTCAATCCGCTTGATGTCTTGCAAATGCACTCTTTTAATTTCAGAAGAGAACGAGTAGTAGATGTTCTTATAAATAACTCCTGGCCTAGAACCTTCAAAAGACAATAGCTCTTGAATCTGATACAAATCATCTCCAAGTCGAATAGAGGGCTGTAAAAAAAGCTTGGGGGCGGGTTCTACAATAGCTTCCAGGTTAAAGTTGATTCGAGCTTTTTTTAAAGAGAATGTGAGGGGTGTTTCAATGTTTGCACAATAAATTGTGGGAACCACAAGACTCTCTAAATCGTCCTCTTTACGATGAACGCTCAGTTGAGATTTAGCTCCCTGGTAAGCTTTGTGAATTAGATCACCAAAAATAACTTTCGCAAAAGGGATAAGTTTAGGATTAAGATCATTTTCAATAGACTGGCTCCCGATATGGTCTATCATCATTTTTATAATTTCAATGTGCTCTGGAAAGAAGGACTTGTAGGTAAATCGATAGCGCTTTCCACCAATAAGTAACGACTCTTGAAAACGAATTGCATTCAAAAAACCACGTACATTTGGAATATTAAGAGGTTTTGATCGAAAAGGAAGTCTAAGGGCCAGCTGCAAAACAACATTAATTGGATTATCAGGTGCATGAAAAATAATGGCAAGTTCAGCATTTTCGACTTCGACTTCCACCTGGTTGGTATAAAAGAAAGGAGAGTTACTCAGTAAATCCGCTGCTGACACATATTCCGTTAAGAGCTCTTTCTGATACGCTAGATTATTCTGGGCTTTTTGTTTGCTCTGGGCTTCTTTAACAACCTCAATAATCTCCTGCATATCTTGTCGATCTACATTTTCCTCCCCCTCAATTTCATTTTCTTTAGAAAAGGAAATCAAAATATGATCTAAGTGCTCTTCGAGATGAAACAAAAGTGCGGCAATATGTTGACAATCGTAGCTATAAGGACAATCACAGTTTGAATCGATCGCACTTGAATCGAGACGGTCAATCTCAATTTCACTTTCGTAGTTATTACTAAAATTACCATTAATACGGCCACTCAACCGCATGATATCCCCATCTATATGAAGAATCTTAGCAGTAGCTACCATTTTTTTATCGTATAACTCTTTACCTTGTCTTAAAATTGAAGACGAGAAATCTTTTCTTAACTTCCTAAAATTTAACATACTTTAAGCTGGCCCTTATTATTGTAATCAATGAGCAAGGCCGCATATAGAGTAATGAGTCCGTTGCCGTAAGGTTTTTCTATTAGCACCTTCAATACTTTTTTTAAAGAAAAAATTTAAGAACATTCTATGTAAATTTCTGGAAAAAATAAAGGGGATAATTTTACTTGATCAGCAAAAAAAATGAACCCTCTTTAACTCAAAAAAATATCTTGCCATATTGCCGACTATACAATAAGGTTCTGTTACAAATATTGCATGCAATATTCCCCCAATATTGCCCGGGTTCTAGGTCAAAGAAAACCCCACTCATAGGCCTAGAACCTTCTTTTTGGGTTTTCTTTACCAAAGCTATCTGGTTCCCCTTGAAATAAATCTAAACGTTCACATATAATGCCGAGGCAAATTTATGCTTGAGAAAGCAGTATGCGGGTGTAGCTCAGTGGTAGAGCATCACGTTGCCAACGTGAGGGTCGTGAGTTCGAATCTCATCACCCGCTTTAATTTTTGATGATAACTGAAATGGAGACCAGTGTGACTGAATCTAAAAAAACAGAAGAAGAACAATCCCCTAAGAAAAAAACACCCAAAAAAGCAGCTCCAAAGAAAACAACCGCAAAAAAAGAATCTTCCACAGAGAAAAAGGCAGCTGCTCCAAAAAAACAAGCATCCACCGCTGCTAAAAAAGCTCCAGCTAAAAAAATAGCCGCTCCTATTCCCAAGGGAGCTACCTTCGAGAATGAGTACGTTAAAGTCACCACCCAATTTAAAGAAGGATGTTCTGTCAACCTGGAAGTTCAAGTTTTTGCAAAAACGCTAGAAGATGCCCATAATAAAGCTCTCAAAGAAGTTAGCAAAGAAGTCTCTATTCCTGGATTTCGAAAAGGCAAAGTCCCCAGAGAAGTCATTGAAAAAAATTACAAGCATCAAATTAAAGAACAGTCCAACAACCATTTTTTGCAAAAAGCACTCGAGCAGTCCTTATTGCTAAGCGAAATTCGTCCTTTAAACTACCGTAATGTGAAACCAAGTATTCAAAGCCAAACAGAGCAAGGAGCCCAGGTTTCTTTCGAATTTGAAACCTACCCTGTCGTTCCTGAAATTCCATTGGATAAAATCAAACTACAAAAAGTTATTATAGACGCTGTAACAGATGAGAATGTGAATGATGTCATTGATGTCATGCGCACCTACCGAGCTAAATGGAACTCCATTAAAGATCGAGCGATTAAAAAAGGAGATTTTGTTGATATTGATATTGAAAATGTCGAAACCAAAGTCAAAATTGTTGATTCTAAAAGAGTCCAAGTTGAAAAAGGAAAACTCAGCTCGTGGATACGCACACTCCTAACCGGCATGAAAACAGGAGAGTCTAAAGAAGCAACCAGCAAATGGGATGACGACATGCCCGCATCAGAGAAAAAGGACTTTACCGCCACTCACTGCAAAGTAACTGTAAAGGAAATTTTCGAAGGAGAACTCCCTGAAGTAGACGATGCATTTGCACAAGCAATGGGTACCCAATCCGTTGCAGACCTTAAAACTCAAGTTCTTCTAAGACTCCAAAAAAATGCAGAGGCAGAAGCAGACCTAAAACAACGCCGTCTTCTAGATGAGCAGCTCCAAACGCTGGTTGATTTTGACCTTCCCAAAACCCTTCTAGATGCTGAGATAAAAACAAAGACCCAAGCACATGAGTACGAGCTTCAACAAGCCAACTTCTCAAAAGAAGACATTGATAAAAAGAAAAAAGAAACCGAAGAGGCTGCTCGTGCTGACGCACTCAGTGCTTTGAAGCTATTTTTTGTTCTACAAAAAATTGCTCGCGACTGTAACATCATCGTCCCTGAGCAAGAACTTCGTCAAGTGATGGCTGAAAAATTGTCTCAGTTGAATCTGCCTCCAGAATATAACTCAAACCCACAATTTAAGAATCAGATTATTCAAGAGATGCGTATGAATACGTTTGTTGATCTTCTCTCCGAAAAGGTCAAATCTCATCTGCTAAAACAAGTAGATTACCACTAGAATTTACTCTCTGATAAAAAATTCTAGAAAAAAAATAGGCGAATCACAATAGTGGGAAAGAAAGCCAACCAAAGGTAGAAGAATGTCTGAAAATACAAGAAGCGCAATGTCCCTTACTCCATACGTTATAGAAGATACTGGTCGAGGAGAACGCTCGATGGATATTTATTCGCGTCTTTTAAAAGACCGAATTATTTTCATCGGAACAGGGATTGATGATCAAGTTGCAAACGTTGTGGTCGCTCAATTGCTTTTTCTACGAATGGAAGATCCTAAAAAAGAAATTAGCATTTTCATCAACTCTCCTGGTGGTTATATTACAGCAGGTCTCGCTATCTACGATACGATCAAATTTTTAGGTTGCGATGTCAAAACTTATTGTATTGGTCAAGCTTCTTCATTTGCGGCTGTCCTCTTAGCTGCCGGAACTAAAGGTAAACGTTTTGCTCTTCCTAATAGCCGTGTGATGATTCACCAGCCCGCTGGAGGAGTCACTGGAACTTCTTTAGATATTCATCTGCAAGCTAAAGAAATCGCTGTATTGAAAAAGCGTTTAGCTGAAATACTATCTGAGTCAACAGGTAAAGATATCAACACGATTCTAAAAGATTGGGATCGAGATTTTTACATGAGCTCTGAAGAAGCTGTAGCTTATGGAATTGTAGATGAAGTGATTACAAAACAAGTAGAAACCGAGGAACTAGCAGGCGTTTCATGACAAAAAAGAATTTTCCAGAGCCCGAATCTACTATCTGCTCTTTTTGTGGCAGAACAGAAGACTTGGTCGAAAAACTAATTTCAGGCCCCAATGTTTTTATATGTGATAAATGCATTCGACTTTGCATGGGAATCATTGAAAAAAAGACGACCAATCATGAAATTGTGGTACTTAAACCCATGGAAATTCGAGAAAAGCTTAACGAGTACGTCATTGGCCAAGATGCCGCTAAAAGAACCATTGCAGTGGCTGTCTACAACCACTATAAACGCATTCAAATGCTCAATAAGGGTGAAGAAGTCCAGTATAATAAATCCAATGCTCTTATTTTAGGTCCTACAGGATCTGGGAAAACACTTTTAGCAAAAACACTTGCTCAAGTTTTGGACGTTCCTTTCTCTATCTGTGATGCGACCACTTTAACTGAAGCCGGCTATGTTGGAGAAGATGTTGAAAATATCATCCTTCGCCTTTTACAAGCTGCTGACTACGATGTTTCTAGGGCTGAACAAGGAATTATCTATATTGATGAAATAGATAAAATTGGACGCACCACCTCTAATGTATCCATTACAAGAGATGTTTCTGGAGAGGGAGTGCAGCAAGCTCTCTTAAAGATTGTTGAAGGAACAGTTGCAAATGTTCCTCCAAAGGGAGGGCGCAAACACCCAAACCAAGAATACATCAAAATCAATACTGAAAATATCCTCTTTATTGTGGGTGGGGCCTTCGTCAATCTAGATCAAATTATTGCCAAGAGACTTGGAAAAAGCACTATTGGGTTTAGTCTTGGGAAGAAAGGAAATGAATTACAAGATAAGGACTTCCTTCTTTCAAATACAGAACCTCAAGATCTGGTTCAGTTTGGCCTGATCCCTGAATTTGTTGGACGCTTTAACTGTATTGTCAATTCTAATGAGCTCAAAAAAGAAGACCTTGTTCAAATTCTTACAGAACCTAAAAACTCTTTGATCAAGCAATACAAGAGCATTTTCAAGTTAGAAGGTGTGGATCTTAATTTTACAGACGATGCTTTAATTGCGATTGCAGATCAAGCGATCAAAGCAAAAACGGGAGCGCGTGCATTGCGCATGATTTTAGAAACTGTATTACGTGATTTAATGTTTGATGTCCCTTCTGATGAAAGCGTCAAAGAGGTTATTATCGAAAAAGAAACCGTTTTAGAAGGCAAAGCTCCCATTATTAAACGTGACAACGATAAAAAGATTGCCTAGATCACTCGAATGCGCCCTAAAGACACCCTACAGCCCTGCTCGTCCATCTTCCAGGTAGTTTCTAAGGCTGTTTCTGAGCTCAACTGATTACGATCTCCTTCGTTGAGTTGAAAGAAACCATTAACCGTCCCTGCTTGCTCTATCGCCTCCCCTTCCAGCTCTAAAAATAACACCTCCACCTCATAGACTCCTGGACAGCTTGGAGCTTTTAAAATGAAGTTGCGGGCTATGTCTGTATGAGTTTCAATCACTTTATTGTGAACGTCGACTCCCATAAACCCTTCAAGGCGCTTTCCAATAATTTTACGCTCTGACAAAACAAACTGTTGGGGACCTTCATCTTTTATCCCCACAAGAACCTGTCGAAGTTTATTATATACTCCTTTAGGCTGAATATTTAGGATAAGGCGCCCGTAAATGTTAGAGTTGCAGCTAACTATTGTCTCATTAGTTTGATTCTCAAATTTAAGATCAGACAATACAATACTCTGATAGGTAAACTTGGTTGCAAACTCACTGTGTCGCACACTCGGCATTGGCAGAGCGTGAAGTGTATCTAAAATAGAACTAACCATAAGATGAGCAATGTTAAAGCTGTTAAGTTTAAAATAGAATTTTAATTGTACTGCTATATTCTATTTTTCTCAATTTTTTATTCTACAGAAATATTATGGGAAGTATGCACTAAATTGGTATCTAGGATTAATCTTCAAAGGGGCGATCTTCGATCTCCCAAATAACCCCATAGGGATCTCTAAAGCGAAAGAATTTCTTTTTCGACAAACTCTCTGCCAATCTTTGTTTTTCCTCACTCTGCCCTTCATCTGCACCTAGTTTAAACTGATCTACAGTTATTTCAGCAAGGGGACCCGGAAAAAAACCAGGGGTATTAAGAATTTCAAGGTCAGTTCGTTTTTTCAAAAGCTCGTAAGCTGGCATGCAGTCCTCTACACCCAATGAACAGACTCTCAATCCACCCATATCATTCACTTGACTTTTGTGAATAGCACAGCTTCCTGCACCAGTATGGTAACAAATGAGCTCTAGAACAAGGTTACAATGTGTAAATGAAAGTTGGCGAATACTCACTGTTGCGGTCTCTTTCAAACCCGCATTTTTAGAGTATGCTTCGTTTGTAAAATTTTCAAAAGTAACAACAGCTCTTAAATCAAAAATCTGCGTATAAAATTTCTCGGCTTTTTCTATATCGTCAACAGCAATACTTACATGGCTTAAACACTTTACTTGAATCATCCAATTACCCTCTGATCATTTAGATGTTTTGATACAATTTTTTTCTCTAAAAATAAAGAACATTTTGCATCAAATTCTTTTGTATCTCCCGATACAAAATATTCACCTATTTCATTCTTTGAAGAGGTTGAACATAAATTATTTTCTACAAGATAGTCTTTGACAACTTGAGCACTACAGGAACCTGAATCCACAATTTCAATAGATGGATCTAGTTCTCTGCGTATCACATCTTTAAGTAAAGAGTAATGAGTACACCCAAGTATTACCGTATCGACATTACTGTTTCTAAGGGGCTCTAAATATTGACTGACTAATATTTTAGCGATTGAGCTAGAGAGCATTTTATCTTCTACAGCTGAAACTAAAAGAGGGCATGCGATGGACATGACAGAGCTGTTTACCAAGCGCCTTTGAAGTAAGGTCTCATAGATATTAGATGCAATGGTTGACTCAGTTGCCAGAACTGCTATCTTTTGGTTGCGAGTGACGATAGCTGCCTGCTCAACAGACGGAGTGATCACATCAAAAATGGGAACTCTAATCTTCTCTCCTAGGTGAGCCTCCATATGTGCTGCAGCTGTATTGCAAGCAACAACCAAAGCTTTTACGGGAAACTTCGATAGAAAGTGAAGATTTTGGCTGCTGATTTTTTTAAGCTCTTCGGATGATTTATTTCCATAAGGAAGGTTGATTGTATCAGCTAGATAAAATATTTTTTCATTGGGAAGAAGCTTTGATAGGGATTTTACAAAAGCAAGTCCCCCTACTCCTGAGTCAAAAATACCTATCGCATTCGATCTCTTAAACATTTACTTTAAACGTAGTTTTTGGCCGACAACAATGAGATCGCTCGTCATGTTATTTAAATTTTTGATGGTCTCTATTTTTAAATCATTTTCCCTAGCTATCTTATCCAGGGAATCTCCAGGACATACCACGTAGCATAAACCCTCATCTTTGGGATCTGCCATCACTTTCATTAGAGATTCTAATGAACTTTTAAGATGTTCTATATAGCGCTTTTGGTCTGCTATGTGCTTTTCATTACCATCAATTTTCACCTTGAACTGAGCTAGGGAACTGAGCACCTCGTGGGTATTTTCTTTAAGAGCTAATAAGTCTCCTTTCAATCTTTTTTCCAAGCCTTCTAATTTCTCTATCTTTTGATTATAAGTTTCAAAAGCACTTTGAACGGTTTTCTCATCATTTTTACTTAGCTGAGCGATGTCCTGACGCATCACTTTGAGAGCTGACCCCTGGGAATCAGCTTTTCCCTCTACAATTTGAAGCTCCACTTCGTATTTATTAAGTTGATACTTAAAGTCTTCTATCTGAGAGCGCATCTCTCTAAGGGCTAAATCAGCTTGTATCTCCTGAGCACGCATCCCCCTGGACCCCAAACAACTTGGTAAGAGTAAAAGGCAACAAGTGGCGGCAAGAAGTTTCAAAAGAGAGTGACTTTTCTTCATACTTAATTTTTCTTAAATAGTTTAAATTGAACTCGACGGTTTTTCTCCCATGCAACGGGGTTGTTTCCCTCATCTAAAGGCTTTTCTTTTCCGTAAGATACAGTAAATAATCTGTTTAGATCAATTCCATTCTCAATCAGCATGCTCCGAACCATATTGCTCCTTCTAGAGCCTAGGGACATATTGTAGAGAGCAGTTCCTCTAGCATCACAGTGTCCTTCAATATAGACATAGGTTGAAGGATTTTTCTTGAGATACTTGCAAATTGACTTGATAACTTCGAGCTCACTTGCTTTGTGCACATGGTCCTGGTTGGTATCAAAATGCACATGTTTAAAAGCCACAGCCTCTTTTCCTGCAGGTGAATGGAACCCATCAATACCAGGTAAAAAGCTTCCCATATCTCCGGGTACTTCTTTAGCAAGTGGGAAAGATGGCTTTTGGTGCACTTCATCTTCGTCATAGATTCCAATATATTGAGAATCTTCGGGACCTTGAAATTCATAGGGGTAATGAAGCAGACGAGAATCTTTCCCACCTCCAGCTAACGCACGAACCCCTCTACCGATGTGTCTCGATGCTGTTTTTGTATTTTCCCACATAGATACTGTCGAGTGAGAAGAACACCCTGTTAGCAGTAAAACTGTCATTGCCATAAGAGAGCAAAAAATATGTTTTTTCATGTTATGTCCCAACAAATTTATAACTAGTATATTCAATATCATACCCCTCTGATTTATTGCCAGTGTCTTTTTTAGAGGCCAATAGAGTGGGGGGTCGAAGCTTTAGATTTTCTTATCCAAACAGGAAATCTTTTGATCCCGCTAGAGGTTATTATCCGAACAGCTTGCGGTTGATTTAAGTTTGCCATATAAAGCTCACAGCTATCACTGCCTACAGAGTTGAAAACTACGTGCAAACTGTTAAATGCCCATTGAGGATTTTCTTTATTTCCTCCCCCATGGGTCAATTGACTTTCTTGATTCGTAATAAAATCATAGATCCAAATTTGGCGAACTCCATCCACTCTAGAAACATACGCTAGCTTTGTACCATCTGGAGACCAGGAGGGCTTGGTGTTCTCTCGGTTGACCTTAGTAATCAAAGTCAGTTTAATATCTTGCTGTGTGGCGCATTCACCAGGAACATCCATCACATAGATACGAGGAGATCCCGCTTTGTCTGAAACAAAAGCGATCTGTTCACCACTTGGGCTAAAAGTCGGCGAAGATTGCACGCCTCTTCTACAGGAAAATATTTGACGCGGTTTTCCAATAGATCCGACTCCTGGTTTAAATTCTTGCATAAAAACTTCAGGGTTTCCTGGAGCATCATTGATAAAAGCAACCTTATCTCCCTGCTTGGAAATTGCCGGCATAAATTGATTTCCTGGGATGTATGTCAGTCTTTTTGAAGCCTTGTCACCAAATTTTGCCCAGTAAATTTTAGGTTGCCCTAAGCGGTAGGACACATAAAAAAAGCCTTCCGCTGTCTGACTACCATTTTCTAAAACAGGAGTCGGTGTAATGCAATGATTTCTTTCGTAAGTCAGTTGTGTGGGATCCCCTCCATCAAAATCGCACTGATAAATCTCCTCAGGGACAGAGTCATAATAAGAATCTGACACATTACGAGACTTGCAAGTATAAAGGATTTGACTTTTGTAAATCCCCTCTTCATCAAATAATTGCTGGTGTAAATCAAAGGCAAACTGATGAAGCTGCCTTCTATCCTGCTTTAAATTTTGAGAAAGCTTGACGTCCTGGGCAAAGCAAATTTGATCTTCCTTTGTAGAGAGCACAGACAATGTCAAATACTCTTCTCGAACTCTAGAGCGAATCACATAAGAGACCCCAAGCTCTCTCCATTCTTTTGAAGAGCGATTTTTTTTATATTCTTTAATCTCTGAAAGATTGGTGACCCGCGTTCTACCATTGTGGCTAAAGTCAAATAATAAGATTTTCTGTAGTTTGTCCAAGTAAGCTCTAGGAATTCCTTCAGATTCTACTTCAGGGTTTTGTAGGTATACAGCTGTGATATGATTTTTTGGTTTCAGTTTGATGACAATTTTTTCACTACGTCCGTCAGAAAATAGTGAAGAACCTAAAGTTATCATCCATAACAACAGACTCCATTTTTTAAATGCGCTCATAACTCCGTGCCTTCTAACTCCAAAACAAAAGTAAACTCATTATGATGGGCAACTTCTCCAAAAAATGAAGGGAATTGTTTCTTTTCAATACTACTGATAATGTGATCTCTAGAAACGGCATCAGATGAGCTTTTATGAGTACATTTAATCACGTTGCCATTATTTTTTAAAGTCAAATCAATGCAAACTACCTCTCTAGCAGCCACCTCGAACTCAGCTTCTATAATTTCTCTTAGAAGAGATTGATAAGGGGTTCTGTTTTCCTCAATAGGCTCTTTTTGAGTGAACTCTTTGTCTTCTTCTTCAATCTGCAGTTTTTTTAACGGTGCCGGAACCACCAAAGGGGCGGTCTTTGTCAATTCTGGAACCTTTGCTATTTTTTGTATTTTCTCCGAACCCTCTAGAGGTTTAGTAACTCGCTTTACTGGCGGATTTTTTTGAGGGGCCTTCGCTATTTTTTTTGTTTTCAATGGAGCTTTTACAGGTTTAGCAACCCGCTTTACTGGCGAAGTTTTTTGAGGGGGCTTTTTTTTATGAGTGACTACTTTGGGAGGTTGAAGAGGCTGAATGGTTCGGAAATTTTCTTTCAAAATCTTGGGAGCTTCAATTGTTTTTTTTTTTGCGAAAGGAATTCCTAGTACCAAAAAGAGCAACAAAGCAGCGTGGGCCAAAAGAACCCTCTTGACTATTTTTTTAAGTACTAAAGATGAATCCATCAATCAGTGGGGGTTTAAGTTCACATCAATACATTCAAAGCCCGCTTTTTTAGAAGCGGTACGAACGTTTTCATAGGCTTGAAAAGAGGCATTTTTATCCGGCATAACCTGCGGAATCGCTTCAGGGTAGGCTTTTTTTGCCTCTACAAGTAAGCGTGAGAGCTCTTTGAGAGATACTGAGCGTTGATTTAAATGATAAGAATTATCAGCACCTACCTGAACGACTATGGTCGAGTCAATCTGATTCTGCTTAACAGTCGACATGCCCTCAGCAAGGTCAATACGATCCACATTCATCATAGGTGCAATTACGATAAACATCACAAGGACCACAAAAACCACATCTATGAGTGGCATCAAGTTGATATTGGGCTCTTCATGTTGGTAAGCTTTTTGATAATTTCTTCTTCTACCCATACTATTGCACGTCTACTGCACGATATTGCATTTCTACGCTCAAAAGAATTTCTGATGAAAAATGATCCATTTGCTGCGCATAATCTTCAAAACGATGTTTTAAATAGTTATAACCAATCAATGCAGGAATGGCTACCACAATTCCAAAAACAGTTGTACCCAGGGCCATTGCAAGACCTGAAAGGACGGCATCGTTACTCAAAGCATTTTTAGATTGAGGCATTTGATTGAAAGTCACTGAAATCCCCCATACCGTTCCCAATAAACCCAAAAGAGGGGCTAGGCTAAAAATTGTAGAAAGAATAAATAAATATTTCTCAAGCTTCTTTCTTTCTTTGGTAATCGTCATATCCACATGCATGGCGAGTTGCTCAATATCAGTTGATGATAAAAACACGGCTGATGACCCAGAGTTTGTTCTAGCCAGCTCTTTATTTTTTTTTAATAGTTCAAGAGCTCCTTGCTGCACTTTTTTATATAGGGACAAAAACGGATTAAAAGCTTCAAGAGTCGAATCAAATCTGTTAAAATCAAGTGCCAAAGGGTTTCTTTTTTGCTTCTTAAAGTATTGGTCTATATTTTCTGATACACGTTCGACAAGGCGCGCGAGCCACACTTTGTAAAAAATCAAAATCCAACTTAATATTGAAAGCCCTAGGAGGGACAAAAAGATTATTTTCCCAAAAAAATCAGATCGAACATAAGCGTCAAGAATAGGGTGGGCCACAAAATCTCCTAATTAGTTAACCTCTAATTTAAAGTAATACCAAAGATCATGCAACCAAAATTGCTATTCCTTTACAAATAGGTTTTTTTTAGATAGCATTTTGGATATGTATATTGATTCACACGCCCATCTAACATCCGATAAGCTCTTTGAAAATGCGGACGCTCTTTTGAAAAGAGCCAGTGCTGCAAAAGTCCACTCGCTGATTAATATCTGTACAGATTTAGAAACCTTAGAACGAGGTTTGTCACTTGCTAAGCGTTGCCCACAAGTCTTTAATGCCGGGGCGACCACACCGCATGATGTGGAAAAAGAAGGAGAGAAATTTTTTTCAGCATTTCAAAAAGCTGCCGAGAAGGGCCTTTTAGTAGCCATAGGAGAAACTGGATTAGACTATTTTTACGAGCACTCCAAAAAAGAGCTGCAGCAAGCTTTTTTTATTCGTTATTTGAATTTAGCAAAACAGTGCGATCTCCCAATTATTATACATTGCCGGGATGCTTTTGATGATTTTTTTAAAATTATCGACCAACATTTCCCTTTCCCAAAAAAAGGGGTGCTTCACTGCTTTACAGGAACGCTGCAGGAGGCCCAAAAACTTATAGAAAGAGGTTGGTACCTCTCTCTTAGCGGAATTGTGACTTTCAAAAAAAGCCATGAGCTTAAAGAAGTCGCACAAAAAATCCCTTTAGAACATTTGCTTATCGAAACGGACTCCCCTTATCTTGCCCCTCAAAGTCAGCGAGGAAAGGTCAACGAGCCTTCTTTTGTGGTCGAAGTCGCCCACATGCTAGCAGAGCTCAAAAACCTTCCTTTAAGTCAAATTGCTCAGAAGACAAGCCAAAACACGCAAGATCTTTTTAGGTTGAAGTAAGCTTTTGGCCGGTAAATGCTTCGTACCAGATACTAGCTTCTTGAATCTGCTGGTCTGAGAGCAAAAAGCTATATTTATCAAAGGTTTTTTTAACCTTTAGAATCCCTAAGAATAGGAGCTCTTCTCGAGAGAACTCTAAAGGATTTGGGTTGAGATGGTACAACTCTTTTTTGTAGTTGACAATCAAACGGTCAATTAACTGGCTACTAATCTTTGGGCAATCTAAAGAGTGTCCAAGCTCATACCATTTTTGAAAGACATCCATTCTCGAGCGTAGTTTGAGATATTTTCTTTCGATCAATGGCAAATTATAACGACAATAGGCGCTGAGCATTTTCCACACACAAGTTCCAGAACGCTGTGACTGCATATAATCTTCAGGACGGATGGGAGCTTTATCTCGGACCCCCTCCAATTGACCTAAAGTGACTTCATAAAGCTCTTCCCCAAAATTTAGAGAACGTTCTTTTTTTAATTCAATTAAGTCATGAAAAAAATAACCCTCGGTAAATTTATCTAGAGTGATCTCAGATAAACGATACACGGCCTGTGCTTTGTGCACTCCCTCTCCTGTGATTAACATCCAGTGCTTCTCAACTCCCTCTCCGGTGTTGTAAACAGCAAATGAGTAATCTTTATCTCCATCTCTTCGACATTCAAATAAGACTGAATGTCCCTTAGGACCCCCTGGAAATAAAATCTTTTGCCCCACCGCTAAATTCGCAACGGCCTCCTTGAAGTCAAGAACCAATCTATCTAAAAAGGGGTTGTCGTACTTGTCAATAGATCCTGCTACCAATACATCCTCATTAGAAACCTCATCTTCCTCTGAGTCCTCCAACAAGGAAACGTCTTCCGGCTCTATCCCCGCGCTCTCTTTATGAATGTCGCGAAAAGATGCCTCTTTTTCATTAAAGATATAAGCCATAATCTTTCCATGCCAAGAAAGACATCCTTTGAAATCATCCAATACTTCTTTAACACTTGAGGAAATTTGATTATCCTCTAGAATCAAAATCATATGCATAAGAGCATCAGAAGCAAACCAACCCTCGTGAATAGAATTTTGCAGATAAGAATCTCCAAAAAGATGAGAAATAAAACGCTTACTTAAAAAATCATCTTTTTTTACCTGTAAAAAAAGCTTATGCTTATCTTTGGAGAATTCTAAAAATGAATTATTTATTTTTGAGATAGATCCTTTAGAAATGAGAGAGGGAGTCTTTTCCGAGTGAGTCACGGAAGGAATGATTCTGTCTAAGGGGGATACATGAATCTCGGATCTTTGCATAACACCTCGAAAAATACAAAAAACTAACTTAGTGTAGTGCAAACAATCAGATTTAAACGACAAAAAACTCACTTCTTTTAATTTATTTAAAAATATACTTGTCAAAAGTTTTTTAGATTGCTAACGTGACTTCTTTTTAAAAAGCCCCCAAATAAGATGAACGATAAGGCGCTGCCACGAGCATATGTCAACAAACGCTTCCACTCTATAGCTGGAATTTGGTTAGTTTTGTTTCTCCTAGAGCACTTAATTACCAATTCTCAAGCTGCTCTCTACATAGGAGACTGGGGACAGGGCTTTGTACGAATGGTGAATGACATCCACAACCTCCCCTACCTACAAGCTGTCGAAATCCTTTTTTTAGGCTTCCCTATTCTATTGCACGCTACTTTAGGCATTAAATACCTCTTTACCTCAAAAATGAACTCCTTTCAAAGAGGCCTTTCAAAACCAAAGCTTGAAAAGTATGCCCGCAATCACGCCTTTTCCTGGCAGCGTATCACCTCCTGGGTTCTGCTATTGGGCATTGTTTTGCATATTGTGCAGATGCGTTTTATTGATTATCCCCTCAAAGTTTCTGGAGGTGTTGGGCACAACTATTACATGGTTCGACTCAATATGGACCCAGGCCTTTACCGCACCTCTTCTAAACTTCAAGTCCACCTTTATAGTAACCAACAGATCCAGCAGGAAAAAGCTCGTTTGCTAATGCACAACCAGAAGGCAGAGGCGAGGATCACCTACGACCCCCAAGTGGCCCAAGAAACTCAAAAAGAGGTTATGGGAGACCTTTTTGCTACCTATATTGAAAAACTGTCACAAAAAAAACTCAATGCCAACCAGGTCATGGCAGTATCACAAAGTTTTGGAACCGCCTCTCTATTGGCTGTAAGGGAAACTTTTAAAAGCCCCCTGATGATGATTCTCTATACCATGTTCGTTATTGCTGCTTGCTACCATGCCTTTAATGGGCTTTGGACAGCCATGATTTCTTGGGGAGTGACACTCACAGCTAACTCACAAAAAATGATGCGAAGTGTCGCTGTGTTGCTGACTATTTTACTTTCGTCGTGTGGACTTGCGGCCATTTGGTTAACCTACTTTGTAAATCTCAGGTAAAGGAATATGAAAAAACGATCCGTTATAGTGGTAGGAGGTGGGCTTGCAGGGCTTGCTGCGGCCATGAAGCTGGCTGAAAAAGGAATGAATGTCAAAATTATTTCGGTGACCAAAGTCAAACGTTCTCACTCTGTCTGCGCACAAGGCGGTATTAACGTTGCGATGGATACTAAAGGGGAAGAAGACTCCCCTCTAATACACGCTTATGACACGATTAAAGGCGGAGATTTTTTAGCTCACCAACCACCTGTTCTAGAAATGTGTTTAGCTGGCCCAGGAATTTTGGAGATGATGGATCGATTTGGAGTCCCCTTTAATCGCACTCCAGAGGGAAAATTAGATTTTAGACGTTTTGGTGGAACGCTCTACCATCGCACCGCCTTTTGTGGTGCATCTACAGGCCAGCAGTTGCTATATGCCCTTGATGAGCAGGTGCGGCGCCATGAATCCCAGGGATCTGTTGAAAAATTTGAGAACCACGAATTTATGCGTCTGATTCAAGATGATTCAGGTCGCGCTTGTGGCGTAGTTGTCATGAACCTTTTTAACCTGAAATTAGAAGCCCTTGAAGCTGATGCTGTTTTAATAGCAACCGGAGGTCCAGGCCTTATTTTCAAATACTCAACCAACTCAACTTTTTGCACAGGAGCTGCCAACGGCAGACTATACATGCAAGGCATGCAGTACGCCAATGGGGAGTTTATCCAGATCCATCCAACCTCAATTCCTGGAGAAGATAAGCTGCGCTTAATTTCAGAATCGGTTCGAGGAGAAGGTGGACGTGTTTGGGTTCCAGGAGACTCTACAAAAACCATCACAACTCCAACAGGTCAAGAAATTCCTTGTGGAGAAACCGGGAAACCTTGGTATTTTTTAGAAGCACTCTACCCAGCTTTCGGTAATCTAGTACCCAGAGACATCGGTTCTCGTGAAGTCCTTAGAATTTGTGAGATGGGAATGGGAGTAGAGGGGAAGAACCAAGTTTACCTTGATGTGACTCACTTGCCACCGCAAACACTCCACAAACTTGCTTCAGTATTAGATATCTATGAAAAATTTACTGGAGACAGACCTTCTAAAATTCCAATGAAAATTTTCCCTGGCATGCACTATTCTATGGGAGGAGCTTGGATTGACTGGCCAGCTGCCGACGATCCAGATCGAGATCAGCGCTTTCGTCAAATGACAAATATTGAAGGTTGTTTTGCCGCTGGCGAATGTGAACATCAGTATCATGGAGCCAATCGTCTGGGCGCCAATTCATTATTATCCTGTATCTATGGAGGGCTGGTTGCTGGCGTCGATATGGATCGTTATTTATTGGCCAAAGGGCCAGCTGAAACAAAGGCTTCTTATACTCAAGATGCCATTGCTCATGAGGAGCACAAAAAGCAAGACCTTTTCAAACGAAATGGAAAAGAAAATGTACATGCTTTGCACCAAGAATTGGCGGATATTATGATTGGAGATGTGACCGTTAAAAGAGAAAATAAAAATTTAACGCAGGCTCTACAAAAAATCAAAGAGATCAAGGAGCGTTTTAAAAATATTTCGCTCAGCGATCGCTCTATGTTTGCCAACCAAACCTACACCTTTGCAGCTCAGTTTCTACCCATGTTAGAAATCTCTTTGATTATTACCAAGGGAGCTTTGCTACGCAACGAATTTCGCGGTGCGCATTTTAAACCTGAGTTCCCTGATCGCGATGACGAGCATTGGCTTAAAGAAACCATTGCCACCTACGATCCAAATAGCGATGAACCACAAATAACTTATAATCCTATTGACATAAGACATCTTAAGCCGATAAAACGCGATTATGCACATGCTAAAAAGGTGAAGCCTACCCTTGAAAATGTCCCTAATAACATTGTGCTTCCATTTACTTAAGAGAAGATTATGAATCAGACTTTCATTTTAAAAATATACCGTGGACATCCTGGACATCAATACTGGGAAGAATTTGAATGCGAGCTAACGCCCTTTTCAAATGTGATTTCCACACTCATGAACATCCAAAAAAACCCGGTCAATATCCATGGGAAACTTGTCGAGCCCGTCGTATGGGAGCAAGGCTGCTTAGAAGAAGTGTGCGGCTCATGCTCTATGCTCATCAATCAAAAGCCCCGCCAAGCATGTACTGCTTTAATCCGCAATCTTTTAAAAGAAAGTCAAAGCTCCACTGTTGTGCTCGCTCCTTTCACCAAGTTTCCTCTTGTTAGAGATTTGATAGTCGATCGCTCAGCGATGTTTGAAAATTTGAAGAAAGTCAATGCTTGGATTGAAAGTGATGGGGCTTACCGAAAAGGTCCTGGACCCACTATTAGCCAGGAAAAACAAGAAATTATGTATTCACTGTCAACATGCATGACCTGTGGCTGCTGTGCTGAAGCCTGCCCACAAGTAAATGAAAACTCCAAATTTATAGGCCCTGCTCCCATTTCACAGGCTCGACTTTTTAATGCTCACCCTACTGGCCAGCTACAAAAACACAAGCGCTTAAGGCCTCTTATGGAGGAAGGTGGAATCGCAGACTGTGGAAATGCACAAAACTGTGCTCGAGTCTGTCCCAAAGACATCCCATTGACCGATTCAATTGCTGCAGTCTCTCGCGATGTTACTTTGCAAGGATTTCGTGATCTTTTTAGTTTTTCCGATCGTGATTAGAGGAGGGAAACATGCTTCTTGCAATAATCACCTACACTAAACCGCTTGATGAAGTAGATTTACACCTAAAAGAGCATCGCCAATTTCTACAAAACCTACTTGAACAGAAAAAACTTTTAATGTGCGGTCGGTTGCATCCAAGAACGGGAGGAATTATCATCGCACACAACTTATCTCTATCAGCCTTTGAAGAATGTCTTTCAAAAGATCCTTTTCAAAGTGTCGCTCATTACAATATCATGGAATTCACCCCTCTGTTACAAGACCCTAGCTTAAGAGAAATCATTGAAAAGCTTTCAGATAAACCCTCGATTTCTTAGACTGTTCGCTATCATATAAAAGAGTTAGATCTATGAAGAAAATCCCCGTTGCGATTTTAGGGGCAACCGGTTTGGTAGGCCAGAAAATCACACAGCTATTAATCCATCATCCTTGGTTCGAAATCAAAGAGGTCATGGCCTCTGAAAAATCGGCAGGTAAAAAATTTCAAGAATTAGTTTCTTTTAAGCTTCCCCATGATCTTGCAGAAATTAAAATCAAAGCCTGTAAACCTACTGAAGAAATCTCCCTTGCTTTTTCAGCCTTAAATGCACAAAGCGCTGCTTTGATAGAGCCTCTTTTTTTAGAAAAAGGAATACATGTTATTTCTAATGCAAGTTACTTTCGAATGCAAAACAATGTCCCTTTATTAATCCCTGAAGTCAACCCAGACCACTTAAGTTTAATTGAAAAGCAACCGACCGAGGGAAAACTTATCACCAACCCAAACTGTGCTGTTACAGGACTTACACTAGCCCTTAAACCCCTCTTCGACCACTTTAGAATCGAAAAATTTCACGTGGTGACTTTGCAGGCTATTTCAGGAGCTGGGTCCAGCGCACTAAGCGCTTTTGATATTTCTAATAATGTCATCCCTTTCATTGCTTCTGAGGAGGAAAAAATAGAGAGTGAACCCCAGAAAATTTTAGGATCGCTTGAAAAAGGTCGCATTGTTGCAGCTTCTTTCAGGAGTAGTGCTCAGTGTAATCGCGTCCCAGTTTTAACAGGGCACTTAATGAACCTCTCCATAAAATTTGGGAAAAAGCCTTCTGCCCAAGAAATTCTACAGGCTTTTGAACACTTCAATGCCTCTTGCAAAATGCAACCTCTTTTCTCAAAGCCACAAAAAGTGCTTCATTTTTTTAACGGCCCCCAATTTCCACAACCTAGAATTCACAGCTCTCTAGAACAAGGACTCTCTGTATCTTTAGGAGGCTTAAAACCTTGCGATTGCCTCGATTTTAAATTTACAATTTTAGTCAACAATTTGATGAGAGGAGCTGCGGGAGCTGCCCTACTCAATGCGGAGCTATTCACCCAACAGCGGCCAGACCTTTTTTTATTTTCAAAAAAAAAATCAACTCAGGTACACTGAAAAAAATAATTGAACGATCTATGGCTTCATGAAATCACACTTTTTTGCGCTTATTCTTTTCGTTATTACTTTGATAAGCACCCCCCTATCTTCTTGGGGACTCTTGGAAGGGAGACAAAATTCGGCTCACGCAGATGAAAGAGCTCAATTCGTAAAAGGACTTTATAAAGTCTATGACCCCTTTTACTTAGGGCCTCTCTTAGCCCCTTCTGCTCACACCCTTCCTAAAGGTTATTATAATATCCAACCCTATTTTAACTGGCAGCGTACCTATGGGGCCTATGATTCTTCTTGGCGTGTGCAGCGCTCACTCTCCTCTCTAAGATTTACCTACCTTTCAGTAATCCAATATGGGCTCACCGAATTTATGGATACAGATGTGGTGATCCAAGCCTTTGGAAATCGATCCCAAAAGCTGAGAACCTTTGGCTATGGTGACACCAGTTTGAGTTTTGGCTTCCAAATGCTCGAAGGTGAAATTGGTACTTGGATCCCCTCCTGTAAACTTGCAACTTCTATTAACTTCCCTACAGGAAGGTTCCAAAATGCGGATCCAGCAAGAGAAGGGACCGATCTGATGGGATCTGGCTCTTACTCCCCACAAATTTCTCTAAACTTTCAAAAAGAATTTAACTCTTTTTTTAAAAAAGATCTCGATGCTAGAGAGTACTACCCTTTTAGGTTCCGCTGGACCTTCGCGTACCAAATCAACCCTCCAGTAAAAGTGAAAGGAATCAATACCTATGGAGGAACTTTAGCAACTAATGGAAAAGTAAAACCTGGAAACAATTTCACTTCTATTTTTGCCTGGGAATTTAGCTTTAACCAACACTGGGTATTTGCCACAGACTGGCAATATAGTGTTTCCTCTCCTTCAAAATTTAAAGGAAATACTGGCGGTGAATTTGTAGGTGGCCCAGGAAATCAAAATCTGAGTGTTGCCCCAGCTATCGAATTTAGCTTAAACTCCAATTTTGGAGTTTTAGCAGGAGTTCAGTTTAGCTTAGCAGGAAGAAATTCAGCAGCTTTTGTCACAGGCCTCTTTTCTTTCACCTATCTCTTTTAAACAGAACAGCCCAAGACAAATTTATTTCAATAAAAAGGCTTTCTGGATATGATATGCCTCTATGCGTTCACTCATTAAAAAAATTGAAACCCATACCCACTATCTGACGATTCTTTTTGTTATCGTCACCTTCAAGGCTCTTTGGGCTTTTTACGAGATCTCCTCAGGGTATATCAGCCTTAACCCTGACGAAGCTCAATATTGGACGTGGAGCCAAAACTTAGATTTTGGATTTTACAGCAAACCTCCAGGAATCGCCCTACAGATATGGCTGGGATGTAAGCTATTTGGACAATCGGAACTTGGCGTGCGCTCTGGAGCTGTGTTCCTCTCAATGATCACAGCGCTTTTCACCTATATGATGGCTTATAAAGCGAAGCTAAGTCCTCGCATTTGTTTTTGGGCTGCAACGATTTTTGCCATCTCTCCTGTTGGTATGATGGGCACATTTGCAGCAACTACCGATGGCGGGTTTATTCTTTTTTGGATTTTAGCAATCACTCCCATTTTAAGTGCTCTTGAAACTCAAACAGCCCCGAACTACTTTTTAGTCTCCCTATTCATTTTACTAGGAGCTCTCTACAAATGGCCTATCTATGCTCTCTGGGGTGTTATTCTCATTGCCTGTATTTTATTCCGTCCTCTCTATCATAAAAACATCTTCAATGGCATGGCGCTTTCTCTTGCGGGGCTTTTCCCTAGCATTATTTGGAATAGCACCCATCAATGGGCTACTTTTCGCCATGTGCTCACGCAAACGACGACCACCACCTCTAAGGGAAACTTATTAGATTTTTTTGGAGCTCAGTTTGGGGTTCTCTCCCCCATTTTTTTTATTTTGCTTCTTCTGGGAATTTTAGAAGTTCTAAGGAGAAGAAAAGAGGTTGCACGCCCTCTTCTTTTTTGTGCTCTGACTACCTCTTTAATTCTGGGTTCTTTTATAACCCTCTCCTCGTTCAAAAAGATACAAGCAAACTGGGCTCTATACGCTTACCCAACTGCCACTATTATTATCGCCTGGTATGCAGTAGATATCTTAAAAAAAGGGTCTGTATGGCTATATCGTGGGTGTGCTCTGTCTCTTGCTATTGTATTTGCGCTAATCACCATTCCACACTTGCAGTCTAAAGCGTGGGGTTCACAAAAGCTACTCCCCTACAGAATCAATCCCTTTAGACATAGCATGGGTTGGGCCGCTTTGAGAGATGAGTTTGAAAAAATAGACTATGACCCAAACTCTCATTTCTTATTCTCTGACACCTATCAAATGACTAGCCTTTTAAGTTTTTATGGACCCAATCCTCAGCGTCAGTATTTTTTTAATACAGCTAATCGTCGCCAAAACCAATTTTGCTTCTGGCCTACTATGGCTGAAGAAAAAGTGGGGCAAACAGGCTATTATGTCTGGTCGAAAAATTCCAAAGACTTTTTGCAAGACGTAGACTATGAAGTTAATAAAGTCACTAACGATCTTGCCCCTTACTTCGAAAAAGTAGAGCTTGTTAAGGTGGTGCCTCTTTTTACTGCGCATCATACGCTTGTAAAGGGAGCTCTTATTTTTAAATGCTCTGGATATAATGGAAAAACTCCACAAGAAGCCCTCTCTTTTTAAAAAAGAATCACAGCTTAACTGCAGCCTACTGAAGTGAATTTTGAAGAAGATCTATCCAAATAGAAATTTGAATATTGAAAAAGTATCTCCATCTTTTCTGATCGTGGTTTCTGGGCCTAAGTGAACAAAGCTATTACCACTTTCATTAATTTTATATTCTACCTTACTCGCATATGTTGGTGCTTTCGACCCAACAACCTTGCCTTTTGGAACGAACTTTGAAATTCTTCCTGCAATATTTTCAAAAAAGGAATAGATACCCTCATCACTGGCGGTTGAGCATGACTGTAGAAAGATGGTTGCATCTTCAGCAACATTATCTTCAAAGCACCCTTGAGGAAGTGGCGTGTCTACATAAAATCCTAATCGTTGCGAACCTTGCTCAGAAAAAAGCATCCCTCTTGGAGATCCATGCGCATTGATATAAACCTCTTTGAGTTTCATACCCAAGGCTTTTCTTGCTTCAGCAAATTGCTCACACATATGAGTAGCTGAATTTAGAGTTCCTGAATAAAGGTTTTTATGATCTTTAGCAAATTCTATGGCTCCGTATTCATAGCCCCTATCATAAGAGTGATAATTTAGGGCTCCATTCCAATCATATTCAGCTTGAAAAAAGGCTGCTGGGTTTTTATTTTTTCCCTTGCCAACCCATGCTAAAAGCCCTTTGTCATTTAGAAGAGAAAACTCTTTGTCACTATAACACCTTGTAGTATCAAAATGAGTAATTGGTCTATGATGTGAAAAAATTTTCCCTAGATAGTAACTGTCGTAGCAAGAAAACATTTGGATAAACTTTTGAATTTCTAAATCACTTATAGAGTTTAAGTTTGCCCCATACTTTTCGGCTTTATTTAAAAAATCCTGTAAACTATTCTCCCTGTAGTTTTTTTCACTTAACCTATAAATTTGAGCAAGAATATCAGGACGGTACTTTAAAAGTTCGTCTCTAATTTTTTGGTGTTCGCTCGAGCATTCCCAAAGGTCAGGATTTCCAAGCAAGATGAATTGCTCATTTGAATCGCGACGAGAGTAGTTACACTTTTTTGTGTTCACTGCTAAGAACGCTTGAATTTTTTCAGGCTCTACCCCTTTTAGGTGCTTTTTTAACTTCGAGATATCTGCCGGAGCACTTACCCAAGATGAGATTCTCTGACCTAAAGCTACCTCTGCTTTTTGATAGGCGCCAACAGCTGATAGGGTTCCTAGTACTGCAGAAGAGATACTTTTTGCAACTTTCTCCCAATCCACAGACTGCTGGCTCTGACTAAATGGAGAAACCTTTTCTAATAGATGGCTTTTTTGAAGGTTTGAATAGGACTCTTTTGCAAGATAACCTGCAGTTACCAGTGAATTGATAATTAATGTAGACCATAAAAATAGCTGGGCATTTGTCATCTCATCAAGGTAAATTTTAGAGGGTGCAAAGAGCGTCGCAGTGCCCAATATAATTTTAAGAGTTGAGTAAGACATGTCTTTTAAAGATTCGGAAGAAAAAAGAGTTGCCCTCCCTCTTAGCGCTTGAATAGGAGTCGATAAGAGATCGTACGTTCCTTGAATCACTTGACAAGCTCCTAGCGCGCATCCAAAAGAATCAGTCAAGTTCAGTGAAGTTGCTCCATTGAGAATCGTTTGCCCTACCCCGATAAGAGCTGCAGGAGCCAGTGTCACCGACTGTCTGAGAGCCTCTTTTCCTATTTCATAGGAAAAGCTCTTAGTTCCCTGATAAAAATCAGAGGCATAACTTAGCGCTCCATTAAAGGTGCTCGAGAAGGAAGGTAAATAGCTATTTGGGGCACTCATAAATCAATGAATTATTTAAATGATAAACTTACTAAATATGATTATAATTAATTAATATTAATTTTTTATAAAGAAATTGGTTAATTTCAAATAGATGTATAAACGTGACCACCGTTGTCTATAAAGGATGGGTATCTCTACGAAGGGGCGCCCTTTGATCAATGAATTTTCCAACTTCTAGGGACAAAAAAAAGGACCTTCAAAATGAAGGTCCTTTTTTGTTTCAGTTTATTCTTAATAAATTAAGAGACTGTCACTTTTTCAGCAGTAGCAGCGGACGCTGTTTGAACAGCTTCTGCAGCTTCGACTTCTCTCGCCTTTTCTTGCTCTTGAGAGAGAGCGTTGAAGCGTTTTCCAAGTGCCTTACCTGCAAAAATCCAGGCAACTACGACAGCTACCAGCACAGCAGCTACGTATGGCGCCATCAAGGTAACACTTCCAAGAGAAACCAATAGGATCTGTTGGAATAAGGCTCCTCCAGATTTCCCTAAACGCGCTCCGACGACATCAATAGCTGCTTTTCCTTTAACTTTAGACTCTTGGTCTAATGGGATATATGCCATTTCTTTCGTTGGGTCGAATAAAGAATACTTGGTAGACTTACTGAGCATGTTCTGCACGGTTCCTAGAACTACGGCAAACATAATCGGAGTCACACCCATCAGCACAGTTAAGAAGTTTAGCTTTGTTTTGAAAATGATAAATGCAAAGAAGAGACCTCCTGTTACAAGTAACATTACAGGTGTGACAAGAGCTGTAAAGGTCCAACCTTTCTTTCTCATTAAGTTACCGCCCACAAAGAGCATCATGAAGATGGTCAAAGGACCAGTAATTGTTGAGAATAGTCCCATGAAGCTGAGGTATGCTGCAGGATCAGGGAATTGGAGTTTAAGCTGGGCTTTCCAAGAAACTTCAATTAAGTTAATAGAAATTCCATAAGCAAAAACGATCAGAGCCAAACAACCTAAATACTTAGATTTTGCTAGGAACTTGAAACTTTCCATCATGCTCATAGAAGGCTTTTCTTTCTTCTTTTTCTTCTGTTCATTCGGATCATAGAAACGTGGGTCTGTGAGAACGTTTTTCTGCATCCAAGCATATGTCATCATCAAGATCAATGAAGCAACAGCTACAGCAGCCATGAGATAGTTAAGGGTCAATCCCCAAGCATCAACACTTGCTGGCATTACTTTTCTTAGCCCTGCGAAGTACATGATTAAAGGACCAGAGACCGGAAGCGCTAAGTTAGCACCAATTCCTAGCATTGGGTAAAAACGCTTAGCTTCTGTAACTTTAGTAATATCGTTGGCAAATCCCCATAAAACTAGAGAAAGAGCCACACTACCCCATAACTCAGACATGATATAAAAGAGTGCATAGGTCCAGTTTCTAAAAATAGCGACGAGCCCCATGAACCCTTGTGGAAGATAAGACTGTACCACATCAGCTGCATGTGTTGGGTGTAAAACATCTTTAAGTGGATACAGAACAAATGCAAAAAGTGCAAAAAATCCAGCAAAAAATGTAATGGTTGTATAAAAAAGTTTAGGCTTACTGAGCTTGTTACTTAGTTTCGCATAGATGAGCATAAAAAGAACTGCCATCGGTATCACACCATACACCTTCAAGAAAGGGATGATTTCAGCACCAGATCCTGGAGCTGTGACGACCAAAGCGTCTTTCATATCACGTAAAATTGTATAATTAAAAATCACACAAAAAAACATAATGAGTAGGGGGATTATCTTCTTGAGCTCAAAAGCATGGATGGGCCACAAAATGGACCGAACCTTACTAAACGGCTTATCCTGAATTGCTGTCATTATTTTCGCCTCTTATTTGTTTATATATTGTTAGACATGAATTTGAAAATTCGCACTTATTATATCAAGTTTAGGATAAAATGCAAATATTCCAAAGCAGCGAAACATTTATTGAAATATACTCTTTTTTTTAATCTTATAATAAAAAAAAACCTAAGTTTCTTTTGAAGCAACTTAGGTTTTTTCTCTTAACTAGGATATAAAATTTTAATTTTAATCGAGCTCTTCGTCTTTAGCAGCGCCTGCGGCTTCTGCATAATTACGCCACAGCTTCTCATCCACCTCATTGTTTTTAATAGAAGCAATCAAATCTCTTCTATAAGCTGCTAAAGATTTTCGTGGGCTCAGCTTATTGATAATTTCATTGTCCCCAATGGTTTTTGCTATATCTAAGAGCTTTTCAAGTTCTGTACGAGAAAAGTTGATTCCTCCACGACGCTTTCGAGACCCTCGAGCAGCGCGCGGTTTAGGAGTCACTGATTGAGGTTTCTCCACGGAATTAATAAACCGTTTAATGAGCGAGGCTAAAGCCTGAGGCTCTTCAGTTTTCATCTTTCTCATTGTAAAGTGGTGCATGTATCCACCAGTAGGGATTGGAAGGTAGCGACAAATATCGTTTTCTTTATCTCCGTTAATTTTTCTAACAGCCTCGCGAATGATTTCCTCTAGCTCTTTGAATGTTTTTAGATTTGTTCCAGTCATATCCATATAACCGCCTGTAGCCTTTATTGAATGATTAGCCTTAATTTAAAGACAGAAGTTAATTAATTGTCGCAAAGGATAAAATCATTATAAATTTTATTCAAGCTTTCTTTATATATTCTTATTTAAAAAAATAACGCTTATGTTTAGAAGCACTGCAAAAGATACTAAATAACTACCCCACGTAAACAATTATTAAGGCTTAACATCTAGTTAAAATAGATCCTTTCTGTGATAAATTGAGTGTAAAAAATTGTTTATCAAAAGATTCCTTATTTACTCACATGCCACTTGTTAAGAATAATTCATTATACGATAATAGCATCCTTTAATAGACTGAGTTGATACGGTATGAAATCACGTTTTTACGCTCTACTTTTGTTAACGCTAGTAAGCACTCTCTTGTTAGGAGGTTGTTCTCCTTCCCCAAAACAAACTCTTACTAGTCCTAAAAAACAAGTGGTCTGCACCATTGGCATGATTGCTGATGTCGTGCGTGCGGTCGCTCAAGATCGCTTAAAAGTCACAACTTTAATTAAAGAAGATTTAGATCCTCATACTTACGTTCCGATTAAAGGCGATGACGAAATCCTTTCGTCTGCAGGCCTTGTTTTTTACAACGGCCTTGGGCTTGAGCATAATCCCAATATTAAAAGACACCTTCAAAACCACCCTAACAGCCATGGTTTTGGCGACTACATCAATCAACACTACCCCGAATTAATCTTAAAGATAGACGGCCAACTTGACCCCCACATTTGGATGGATGTGTCGCTTTGGGAAAAAGGAGTTCAGCTAGTCATTGAGCAACTCTCTAAATTTGATCCACAAAACGCAGCTTTCTTTCAAGAAAATGGAGTGATTCTTAGAGAAAAGATGAAAAACACACATGCTAAAATACTTGCACTCATGCAGGAAATTCCCCCTGAAAATCGCTACCTCATTACTTGTCACGACGCTTTTTTCTATTTCACAAAAAGCTACTTATCACACCTTGATGAGGCCAAGGATGGGACATGGAAAAAGCGTTTTATCGCCCCAGAGGGACTTGCCCCTGATTGCCAGTTAAGCACAGGTGATATTCAAAAGGTGATCCACTACATCCAAGAACATCAAGTCATGACTCTCTTCCCTGAATTTAATGTCAACCTAGACTCTATCCATAAAATTCAAGACGCTTCTAGTCGCTATGGCATAAAAGTTCAGATCGCCCCTCAATGCTTGTACGGAGACACCATGAGCAAAAATAGCTCTTCAGATGGAAGTTATTTGGATCTTATTTTTCAAAATGCACAGGTTATCCACAAATATCTAACACAAAAAGAGGCCCCATGACCTCCCCAGAAACATGCGCCCTTAAAGTTCAGCATCTCACTGTTAGCTATGACCGCGTCTCTGTATTATGGGACATTAGCTTTTCGGTGCCAAAAGGCGAATTAGTGGCTATTATCGGCCCCAATGGAGCGGGAAAGAGCACGTTTGTCAAAACGATTCTAGGCCTGATTCAACCACTGAGTGGCAAAATACAAATTTTGGGAGGTTCTGGAAAACAACAACAGAAAAAAATTGCCTATATTCCACAAAGAGACAGCATTGACTGGGATTTTCCTATTACCGTTGAAGAACTTGTCCTCCAAGGACTTTACCCCAAACTTAAGTTCTGGAAGTCTGCTAGCAAACAAGACCGCATCGAAGCCCATCGTGCATTAAAGGCCGTCGACATGCAAAGTTATGCCAACCGACAGATCAGCCAGCTTTCAATTGGACAAAAACAACGTATCTTTTTAGCACGTGCTCTTTTGCAAGACGCTGAAATCTATTTTTTGGACGAGCCATTTGCTGGGGTAGACTCTGTTACAGAGCAACTGATCTTTAGCTTTCTTAAAAAAATGCGATCCCAGGGAAAAACTCTTTTTGTGATCCACCATGACCTTAAAAGCATTCAAGCTCACTTTGACTGGGTCCTACTTCTCAACGTCCGACTCATTGCTTGTGGGCCTGTCTCAACGCATTTGACGACTGAGAACCTAAAGCAAACCTATGGTCAAAGCACCAATATTTTCGAGGAAGCTTTCACCCTTTCTCAAAATAAAATCTCGGGGGTGTGAATTACCCATGCATTTTTTTAGCGATCCCATCTTAAGAGCCCCTACTATCGGCTGTATGCTCATGTGCCTAGCATGTTCTTTGGTTAGTGTGATCGTCTTTATTCGTAAAGAGTCCCTTCTTGGGGAAACACTCTCACATGCGACATATCCAGGAATTATTCTAGCAGCCCTCTTTGTCTCTTTTACAACCCGCACTTCCTTTCTAGGCTGGGGCCTGCTTGGAGCGGCCGTAACTTGTTTGCTTTCTCTGCTTTTCTTACAGTTTGCAGAAAAAAAATTAAAACTAACCAAAGACTCCGCCCTTTGTTTTGTCTTAACGCTTTTTTTTGGGATAGGCCTAACGCTTTCTAGCTACTTACAAAATATCGACAGCAAAGTTTATAAACAAGCGCGCGTCTTTTTATTTGGTCAAGCTGCAACGATCACAGACTCTTATCTGCCCCTCTACTTCATTCTAGTTGCGATCATTATCCTCTGTATATTGCGCTACTTTCGAGAGATTCAAATTATTAACTTCGACCCTCTTTTTGCCCGTTCTTTAGGAATTAAACAGACGTGGATCCAGTTAATGACCTACTTTTTGTTAGTCTCTTCAGTCATTGTGGGCATTCGCAGTATTGGTCTCTTTATGCTCTCAGGAATGCTCATCGGCCCAGCGATTGCTGCAAGGCAATGGACCAACCGGTTACACCGCATGTTTCTCTTATCTGGATTCATTGGATTGATGAGTGGTTATCTAGGTGTTTATATCTCTGTAAAAACAACCCTTTCCTCAAGCACCTCTTCCTCTCTAGCAACGGGTCCGACTATTTTAATTGTCAGCGCTCTTATTTCTTTATTATCCCTCCTTTTCGCCCCTAAAAGAGGTTGGTTTACCCGTTATTTAAGAATCTGCCGCTTTAAAAAACGTTGTAATGAGGAGAATATTTTAAAATCGCTATGGCACTTCAAACAGCGCTCTGATAATGGAGCTAAGCGTAGTGATATTTTAAAATACCAAGGAATTGGAAAACTACATTTTCTTTTTCTGATGCTATATTTAGATTTCAAAGGCCAACTAATCAAAACAAATGACCGCATTTATCTCACAGAAAAAGGAGGTGAGCGCGCAAGACATATTGTACGCATGCACCGCCTTTGGGAACTTTACCTTGTTCATATTGGGGTTCAGAAAGAAAAAGTACATCATAATGCTGAGGAAATGGAGCATATTATCACTCCAGAAATTGAGGCGCAGCTACTGAGCATGATGGAAAACCCAACCAAAGACCCTCATGATCAACCGATCCCTACAGGGAGTTTAGCATAATGGCCAACTTCTTAAATCCTTATTCTCAAACCCATGCATTTGACTTTATCATTACTTTCTTCCAACGCCTATTTACCTTTTTAAAAGGAGATCTCTCCTATAAACAAATGGCCTCTGATGAATTGCAGATCATCATCTTAGCAGCCATTGCCTCTTCAAGTGCTTTGATTGGTGTTTTTTTAATCTATCGAAAGATCACCATGCTTGCAAATGCACTCTCCCACAGTGTGTTATTTGGCATAGCAATTACCTTTCTACTTCTTCGATTTTCTTTTTCAGATTTTTCAAGCCCTCTAGGATTTCAGATCCTTTTTATCACCGCGTTGATTACCGGATTTTTAACTGCCTTTTTGTCCAATTTCATTAGTAAAGTCAGCCACCTTCAAAAAGATGCGGCCATTGGCCTTGTTTTTACCACTCTCTTTGCTGCAGGCATCTTATTAATTTCCCTTTTCTCTAGAAATGCACACATAGGAATAGAGCTAGTACTTGGGAATGTAGATACCCTTCACATTCAAGACCTTCCCAATGTCTTAGGATTGCTTGCGATCAACACCCTGACTATTTGCCTATTTTTCAGAGGTTTAAAAATCACGACCTTTGATCCCGTCTTTGCTCACCTTCAAGGCTACTCTCTAGGATTTTATAATATCTTGATGATCTTTTTGCTCTCTATTACCTCGATGGGAGCTTTTAGAGCCATTGGAATCGTGTTGGTTTTAAGTCTACTCATTGTCCCTCCTCTGATAGCCAAACTCTACGCACAGTCTCTCAAAATGCAACTTATCTTCTCTGTAGGCTCTGGGGTGACAGCCTCTTTTTTAGGAGTCATGATTTCTCGTCATATACTGACCACTACCCACACAGCCCTTTCAACAGGAGGCATCACGGTTTGTACTCTCTATACCCTATACTTTTTAAATTGGGGGGGCTGCGAACTTAAAAAACGCCTTCAAAAGGGAAGTAGAATCAAAGAAACTCAATCACAATTCACCCTTAAAACCTAAAAAAATCAAGCTCGCCTAAATTACCCCTTTTCAGTATGATGACGAAAAATTTGAATTTAACCCTCTACATATCCTAATGAAAAAAATATCGGTACTCGGTTGCACAGGATCCATCGGAAAAAATGTCCTGCGTATTGCCAAACATCTAGGCCCTGAAAAACTTCAAGTTGTTGGGCTTGCCGCTCATTCAAATATTGAGCTTCTATATCAACAAGCTTTGGAGTTTCAACCTGAAATTATTGGGGTCTTTGATGAAACTGCAGCCAGAGAACTTGCTAAAAAGCTTCCTGGGGTTAAGATTGTTTCTAAGCTGGAAGGAATTGAAGAGGTTGCTGCAGTTTCAAGCGCTTCTTTAGTCGTTAATGCCATCGTTGGAAATAATGGACTCGAACCTATGCTTGCTGCAATTGAAGCGAAGAAAAACATCGCTCTTGCGAATAAAGAGGTTTTAGTGAGCGCAGGCGAGCTCGTGATGGAGGCTTGTCAGCAAAATCAATGTCAATTAATTCCTATCGACAGCGAACATAGTGCCATCTTCCAATGCCTTCAAAATCAAAAAGAACAAGACATCCAGCGCATTATTTTAACCGCCTCAGGGGGGCCTTTTTTAAATTACTCTCATGAGGAGTTGAAAAATATTTCCCTAAAACAAGCTCTCAATCATCCCACTTGGAACATGGGAGCTAAAGTGACCATTGACAGCTCTACTTTAATGAATAAAGGGTTTGAAGTTATTGAAGCGCACTGGCTATTTGGAATTCCTTTAGAAAAAATTGATGTCATCATCCACCCACAAAGCATTATTCACAGCCTCGTTGAGTTCATTGACAATACTATTTTAGCTCAAATCGGGGAACCTACCATGGTCACCCCTATTCAATATGCACTTACCTACCCCGAAAAATTTGCAGGTAGCCTTTCTCCATTTGACTTTACTAAACACAATCAATTACAATTTATGGCACCTAATTTTGATAAATTTACCTGTCTGAAATTAGCGTATGAAAGTCAGCGACTGGGTGGAAGCTACCCTTGTTATCTAAATGCAGCGAATGAAACACTCGTAGATCGTTTTTTAAACAAGCAAATTTCATGGGTTGATATTGGGAAAAAATTAGAACAGTTAATCGAAAAACATCAGAAACAAGTGACCACATCGATCCCAGAGATCCTCGATGTTGATCAACGAGCACGCAAGGAAGCTGAATTAGTTTAAAATATGTTTATTCAAACCATTTACCTCTTTTTAGCAGCCCTTGGGCTGGGAACACTTATTTTTATTCATGAGCTAGCTCACTACTTAATGGCACGGCGTGTCGGCATGAAAGTAGAAGCTTTTAGCATCGGATTTGGGAAAGCCATCGTCAGTTGGAAATACCAAGGTGTCCAATGGAGGCTTGGCTGGATCCCCTTCGGCGGCTATGTCAAGATTGCAGGTGAAAAAGGTCAAGAGGGTCAAGAAGCGCACGAAATTGAAGGTGGGTACTATAGTAAAAAACCCTGGGACCGAATTAAAGTTGCAGGAATTGCCCCTTTAGTTAACCTGATTCTTGCATTTGCACTATTCACAGGAATTTGGCTTTTAGGGGGCCGTGAGAAACAATTTCATGAACTGACCAACCGTGTGGGTTGGGTAGATCCTCAGTCAGAGCTCTACCAAGCAAACATTCGCCCTGGTGATGAACTTCTTTGCTTTAACAATCGCCCCTTTCATGGATTTAGAGACATTCTTCAATCTACATTCTTAAGCAAAGAATCTGTGCAAGTCAAAGGTATCCACTATAATTATGCACAAGATGGCCTGCAAACTCCTTTTGATGTTGAAGTCAAGCCCTACCAACACCCAGATTTTAAAGAAAGTGACATGAAAACTTCGGGGCTTTTAAGCCCTGCAAGCTACCTGATCTATAACACTTTCCCCAACAACACCCCAAATCCTATTGCGCAAGGCTCTCCCTTATTTGGTAGTGGCATACAGTATGGCGATCGTATTTTTGCAGTGGATGGAGAGCTTATTTTCTCAAATGCCCAGCTTAGTGCGCTGCTCAACTCAACACACACTCTACTCACTATCCAGCGCCATAATGAACGGTTGCTCGCTCGAATTCCTCGTTCACAGATTAACGACTTTAAAATCTCTCGTGATTACCAGGCTGAGCTTGGAGACTTAAAATATGAGAATAAATTGTCAGGGAGCCTTAAAAGCCTTTATTTTATCCCTCACCAGGTCAGCAGCAATCTGGAAGTGGAAGCTCCTTTGCGCTACTTAGACCTGAATCACTCTACCCAAGAGCTCACCTCCTACACTGTTGAAACACACCTTATGCCAGGAGATCGTATCTTAGCAGTCGACGGAAAACCTGTTCACAATAGCATTGAATTATTTAAAAGCCTTCAAAACCACAGCTTTAACGTCATCGTTCAAACAGGAAACCAAAATCTTCCTCTTATTTCCTGGAGTGACGCCAATCAGTCTTTTGAAGAGAATATCAACTGGGCCGACTTCAAAACACTTCTGCAATCTATAGATGCCCCCACAGCTTTAACCACCGTTGGCAAGTATAAAATGCTCAAGCCCATCACTCCCATGACTCTTGAGGACATTGCCAAACAATCCAAAAATAATGACCTTTTACGCTTAATGCAAGAGCACAAGGCAAAAATTGAAGAAATTGCTGACTCTGAAAAACGAGCCATGGCCATTGCCCTCTATAAGAAAAATCAACAAAGACTCTTTCTAGGTGCGAGTTTTCAAGATCGTCCCGTTATCTATAACCCTCCACCTGCTGTTTTATTCGGCCGCGTCACTAGCGACATCGCCCACACTTTAGGAGCTTTAGTCTCTGGCAATTTAAACCCTAAGTGGATGTCAGGGCCCATTGGCATCGTCCAAGTTATGCAACATGGCTGGTCCCTGGGAATTAAAGAAGCTCTCTATTGGCTTGCTATGATCAGCCTCAACTTAGGATTGTTTAATCTGCTTCCTATCCCCGTCTTAGATGGTGGGCAAATATGCTTTGCTCTTTGGGAGCAGATAACCCGTAAGCCTTTAAAAACAAAGACCATGGAAAGGATCGTGATCCCCTTTATGATTATCTTCATCGGTTTTTTCATCTTCGTCACTTTCCATGACCTAAGCCGTCTCATTAAAGGCGTTTTTTAATTAATAACTTGACTTTTTATTTATAAAAATATATAATTAGTTCATATTAGTTAACAAACTTAGCATTATGAGTAATTTAAAAAAAATTACATTCTCCAAGATCCACGGACGGCAGCCCACCAAAACGGTGTGCCATACGCTGCCGAATGTGGTCATTATAATGCGCACCATGCGCTAGATCACCTCGCCCAGAAGAGAAGCACTCTCTTAAAACCCAACATATAAACAAATTAACCAGGGTCTTTTTTGTAGGACCAAACTCGTGATTGGAGAACTGTTAAATGACTACTTTAACTAATTTTGGGCTCATCTTATTAGCCCCACAAAACGAACCACACACTTATCTCTTGCAGCTGCAAGAGCAAAACTACAATGTATTTTTAAAGAACAGCTCAAATGCCTATCATAATTTAGGATGGCTTAACTTTGAGGAAGAGGAGGGCTATGAATAAATCTCTTGCCCCTATTTCACAAAGATTTTCAGCTTATAAACGGAGAAAGCAACAGACAAGAACTCTCACTCCTCTATATAACATATTTATTTTCAATTCTTTGTTTATGTTTTACTTCTTTTTGTCCTCTCTAAATGCTTAGCCACACCACAAGAAGGTATAAAGGCTCAATAGTAGAGGCCCCTTAAGTTTCATCAATTAGAAAACTAAGACCCTGATTTTTTTGTGGGATAAAAAAACCCACATCCGGAAGGATATGGGTTATCAAAAAATTTCTGTTAAGACAATTTTCTATATTTTTACAGCAACCGCTTGCATTTCAACTAAAGCACCTTTAGGTAAACCTGCTACTTGAACTACAGCACGTGCTGGAAGATTCTCAGTAGCAACATTAGCAGCTTCAAAAGCTTTCGCATATTCAACATTTAAAGCTCCATAATCATTGAAGTCTGTGATGTAAACTGTCATAGAAACAATATTTGCAAGGGTACAGTCCGCTGCTGCAATCACATTTGATAAGTTTTGTAGAGTTTGCTTAGCCTGTCCTTGCATATCATCTGCAACTAATTGACCTGATTGAGGGTGATTTGCGGGGAACATTCCAATTTGCCCAGCAGTGAAAACCATTTTCTTATCGGTGAGATTTTGTATTGAGTACCCTTGAGAATAAGGGGCAATTGAGTTGGGGGCTTTGTCAGTAAAGATTACTTCAATATCTGAACCTACATTTGCCACGTTGTTAGAAATAGATGCCATAATAAAAACTCCTTTAAGTTAATTTTTAAAAGTATAGATTATAGCTATTTAAAGCATAAAAATATAGACTTTAAAAAACTATTAATTAAAAATTTAATTAATAAAAATTAACAACCTTCCTCTTCTAAGTTCTGATTATTGATAACACAAAGATCATCTATAATAACCCCTCCTAAAAAAGTTGATTTTTGAATTCGACCATGGTATGGCTAAAGAAAAAAAACTATGCCTACTTTAGACTGTTTACTCACCGTCCATAATAATGAAAAGACGCTCACAGCATGCCTAGATAGTATTTTAGGGCAAAGTGAACCTAACTTTCGCCTGCTCATTTACGATGATGGCTCTCAAGACGCCTCTTGCGATATACTTAAAAAAGCCAAACAAAAAGATCCCCGCATAGAAGTTATCACCTCTCAGACACACAGGGGAGAGGCTTATGCCTTCAATCAATTATTTAAATCTGCTAAGTCCCCATTAATTGCGCTTCATAGAGCATCAGACACTTCTGAAAAAAACCGTTTTGAACAACAAATCCAACGCTTAAAAAACTCCTCTTTAATCGCTCTTGGAAGCGCAGTGCTATTAAGTGAAAAAGTCACCCAAGAATCTCCCAAAGAAATCCCCTTTCCGAGTAACCCTAAAGATGTTTTGATGTTACAAATTTTTTCTAAGTCTCGGCTGGGACTTGCCCTTGGCTCTTGTATGTATAAAAAAGAAGCTTTGAAAACAAAGGATCCACTGATCACTTCGATGCCAGAAAACTTTGATGTGATCTTTCATATGCAGCTACAGCAAAGATACCCTCTTAGACTAGCAAGCTTAGAAAAAGCACTGATCACTACACACGCTCTGCCACATCCGTCCCCCTTAGAAGACTGTCCGCCCACAGAGCACCTTTTTAAGGACCTTATGATACAGCTTCTTCAGACTAAAGAGCTCTACTACGATAACATCCTAGTTACCCCTGGCTACATTCCCTATTAAACGGGAGTGAGCAATTGTTTAGAGTAGCAGACCGAACAGGCCGGAAAATATTTTTCTTCAGCGCCCATTTCTATAGTAGGGCCTTCCACCGTTGCCACTCCATTGAGATGCTTGAGGTTGAAGACAGCTTTGCGATTACAAAAAGCACAAGTTGTTTTGATCTCCTCAAAACTATCTGCCACTTCTAACAAGCGACGACTCCCTTCGAATAAATTTTTCCTAAAATCAGTTCTTAGTCCATAGCAAATCACCGGGATGTTGTGAACAAGGGTAATCTCTCTAAGCTGATCGATCACAGAGGCGGGAATAAACTGAGCCTCATCCACCAAAATACAGTGAACCCCTTCAAAGTTGCACGCCATTAGGTCGGTATCTTCATCAACTAAAATATCCGCAGACTTTTCTAACCCTGCACGTGATTTAATATGATTTTTACCAAAGCGATCGTCTAAAGCTGGTTTGATTAAAACCACTTCTTTTCCTTGCTGACGATAATTGTGAGCAACAGCGAGTAAATTCAAAGTTTTAGCACTGCCAACAGCCCCATGTCTAAAGTATAATTTGGCCATAAAGCTTTTTTCCTATCTTAACTTTTAATGTGGCACATCATGACGGTTCAAAGCGATTTTATACAATATTTTTATCTAAAATAAACCTCTAGCGTCTATAAATTTTTTTTTGAAAAGCTCTTACCTCTCTCTATTTCAAATAATTCCTTGCATTGTATTTACATCTAATTTCTGTTATTATTACTTAGAATTTATAAATCACTAAAAAAAGGTATTTTAAATGAATCAAATTAGCCCACAAAATTACTTTCGAACATCTTTAGCTCCTCATTTTCCAGAGCCAACCGTAAATTCAGACTTAGCAGTATGGTGCAAGCATTTACCTTGGGCTATTTTAACCGGTCATAAAAAAGCCTCTTCATTAATTGACTCGTGCAAGCTGAGAACTCAATATACCAAGCTTAAAAAAATTGGCCTGATGCACCTGGCTGCTCTCTCTGATAATGGTGATTTAATCCGTAAACTTTGTGAAAACTCCAAAGAAAAATTCCCGCAAGATAAAGAGGGAAACTCTCCCCTCCATTTTCGAGCAATGGTTTCACAGGCAGCTGATTTCAAAAACGACCCATTTTACCAAAATTACATTTCTTCTTGTAAAGTGTCTACGAAGCAAATCAAAAAACTCAATGCTTTTGGAGCCACTGCAGGAAAACTACACACCCTTGCAAATAGTGTATTAAATGCTCAAAAAAATCCATCCCATCCAGTAGATACAGGAAACAGCCATTCTAAAATGGTTAAGATGTCTCCTTCTGTGACGTTTGAGGAGCAGTGTCTTTTGGGATTTAAATACACTCCCAAGATGGTCACGACCTCCCAAGCACTGATAGATCAGTGGCTACACTTTCCCTACGAGGGATCTAAAAAATATACAAAAAACCCTCTCTATAGTGCCTTTTTAAAAGATCAACCCCAATTAGTCGTTCGTCAGAGTCAAACTGGCTGTGGTGTTTTTGCTCAAAATGACATCCCAGCAAGAACCATCGCCTCTGATTTCAATGGCGAATATATCGCAGACAAACTGATTTCAGAAAATATTGCCCAACCCGTATCCGACTATTTTTTAAGCCATAAAAATACCGCAACCCACCGAACCGGCACAGAACCTTTGGTCTATAGAGGTGAAGGCGCAATGATCAATGACGGTCCACCTAACCTCATTGCGATAAGCTTGTATAACCAAAAAGGAATTGGCCAACAAGCAACTTTTATAAGCTTAGGTATTGAGGCTGGAGAGGAACTTTTTTTTGACTATGGGGCTACCCAAAATATTAAATATCTAGACTATCAGCTAACACACTTGGACCGTCTTAGAAAAGTTTTAGCGCAAAAAAAATACCCCCTGGAAGATTTTCCAACATACCATAAAAAATGGATCTTCGAAAATATGAAGCCTCATAATGGCTATATAGATGAAACTTTTGCAAACTCTAATCTAGAGCATACAAATGCAATGGTCACATTCCAATATTTGTTTTCAACTCCAAGAGCTTTATTTAAAATGATTACAGAGGGGGCTATTAAAGCTGCTGACCTCAAAAAAATCATTTTTACAATTTTTCAAGCCAAAGAATCCCTCCCTCTAACAACCCAACCCTTTTTCATTGTAAATACTCTCATGGGATATCTTTTAGCTTCCTATCGTGAAAAAATGATTAACCGGGGAGAAAAAGAGACTTTTGAAAAAATTATGCAAGGAATTGATAAACACTATGCTCGTTTTATGACCCCTTACGCAGCTGAGCATGAAAAGCTTGGTAAATTGATTTTTACAGATTGCCACATTAGGTATTTCAATATGCTTAACCGCATGGCAACCTCAGCCGATTCCAGATATACAGAGCTTATTGTAGATTCTTACACTACATTAGATATTCACGAAGGAAAAACAGATGAAGAGCTTCAGCTCTTGGCCTCCACTTTACATGAGCAAGTAGAAAAAGATACACAAGCTTTGGTAGCTGCGATTTTTAGAGGTTTATTATAAGTTGTCATTAGGATCTTAAGCTCCTAAAGTGCTTAAGGTCCTACTTTTCTTAACACGAGCGACTCAGCAGGCCCCTTAGATTCACACCTTCTTCTAAACGATTAGTAATTGTCTATAAATAGGCTAGCAGCTAACATGAAAAAAAAGGATCCCATTAAAAGGAGAGGGCATGGAGCACAAAATTGTCTCAAAAGGTGACTTTAAAGTCATTGGCATCACCAAAAAAATCTCGAACGACAACGCACAGCAAGAAATCCCCGGGATGTGGAAAGATTTTATATTGAACAACTTACTAGATAAAATCCCCAATAAAAAAAATAGTAATATCATGGCTTTATACACCGACTATGAGGGAGATCACACCAAACCTTTTCACTATACGATTGGTTGTGAGGTCAGCACTCTAGATGAGGTCCCTAAAGAAATGAGTGGCATAAAAATTCCGGGCAACAAATATGCTCTTTTCTCAGTCAAAGGAGGGCTTCCTGATGCTTTGATTGAAACGTGGAAACATATCTGGACCAATGATGAGATCGAGCGTAAATTTGAAGCTGATTTTGAAGTCGTTAGAGGCAAAGATGAAGTTGAAATTTTTATTTCTTTAAAATAAAAATGCCTGAGCTACCTGAAGTAGAAACTGTTAAAAATCAGCTTCTCAAAGCCAACTTTTTAAATAAAACCATCTCTGAAGCTAAATTTTACTGGCCTAAGACTCTTGTCTCTCCCTCTATTAAGGCGTTTGAAAATGCCGTTATCGGTCAATCTATTCGCAGTATTTCTCGGCGTGCGAAATACTTAATTTTTAGTTTACAGCAACATGACCTTATTATTCATTTGAGGATGACTGGGAAATTTTTGATTACCGAAACAAAACCAACCGAAATCACTCATGAACGAGCTTTTTTAAAATGTGGAAATATCTACCTCATTTTTCATGACACAAGAAAATTTGGCACCTGGCAACTGATTTTACGCTCTCAAAATATTTTAGGTCATCTGGGCACTGAGCCTCTTTCCAAAGAATTTTCTCCATTGGTTTTATCTTCTTATTTAAAAAAATCTAAACGCCCCATTAAAGCTCTATTACTCGACCAAACAAAGATCGCAGGGCTTGGTAATATCTACGTCGACGAATCTCTTTGGGCTGCACACATCTCCCCGACTCGCCAAGCAGACTCCCTAAGTGCTGCTGAGACTAAAAAACTCTTTAAAGCGATTCAAATGGTTTTACAAAAATCGATTCAAAAAGGTGGGTCTAGTTTAGGAAAAGGTGCCTCAAACTTTAAAGGAGTCCAAGGCATTAGCGGAAAATACCAGACGCACTTTAATGTCTACCAAAGAGATAAACTCCCCTGCTTTACTTGCAATTGTGTGATTAAAAAAATCAAGTTAGCACAAAGGGGAACCCACTTTTGTCCCCGCTGTCAAAAATAAGTCGCCCAGAAATTAAGTAATTTGTTATGAACACCTTCTTATGGAAGATGAAAACTATACATTTACTTTTAAAACTCCTCTGCCAGTGTCAAGATCTGATGCTTTTAAATGGCACCAAAGACCTGGAATGTTTGAAAGGCTCTCCCCTCCCTTTCTCAATACCGAAGTGATATCTAAAAACCCACAGTTGCAGCTGGGTGAAAGCGTCCATCTTAAATTAAATCTGTTTCATAAAGTCGGGGTTCACTGTATTTTTAAAATCACAGATTTTCAAGAAGATCATTCTTTTACTGATGAACAAGTCAAAGGCCCTTTTGCCTTCTGGAAGCACCATCACGAATTTCAAGAAGTCGACAAAGACCACTGCGTGGTTGTAGATACAATTACTTTTAGGCTTCACTTTGAAAGTTTCCTAGGAGCTTTTTTACACCAAAAAATAGCAAGGCGCTTGAACCATCTCTTCGCCTATCGCCAACGAACTTTACAAAATGACCTTCTTTTTTACAAAAAGTACCCTCAAGAAAAAAAACACATCCTCATGACGGGATCGACTGGACTCATCGGCCGTAGCCTCTCAAATTTTTTAACGGTGATGGGACACCGCATCATTCCAATTACCCGCAATCTACAAGCTGATGAACATGGTATTTTTTGGGATATTGAAAATCAAAAAATTGATCTAGAGCAGATCGAAGGGTATGATGCGGTTATCCATTTGGCCGGAGAAAATATTGCAGGTCTTTGGAATGAGCATAAAAAAGAAAAAATATACAAAAGCCGCATCCACTCAACACGGCTTCTCGTCCAAGCCTTCAACCAACTCAAAAATCCCCCTCAAGTGTTTTTATGTGCCTCTGGCTGCAACTACTACAAGCAAGGAAGTGAATGCTCTGAAAAAAGCCCACATGGAGATGGTTTTTTATCTCAAGTAACTCGTGATGTTGAATTAGAATCTTCTCAGTTTCAAAAAGGACGTGTAGTCAATATGCGTACAGGGGTGGTACTAAGTCCCCGCGGCGGGATGCTTAAAAAGATTTTAGGTTCATTTGAGTTGGGATTGGGAACTAAAATTGGGAAGGGATCACAACACTTAAGCTGGATTAGCATCGATGATTTAGTTTATCAGTACACGCATGTTTTGATGACAAAAGACCTTAAAGGAGCGGTTAACCTCACCTCTCCCCAAGCAATTTCAAATGAAGAATTTTCTAAAAAATTGGCAGAGCTACTAAAAAGGCCGTTCTTTCTTTCCTTACCAGAGGGGTTCGTAAAGGCTTTTCTAGGGGATATGGGGAAGGAAACTCTTTTAAGCGACTTGATTGTTCAGCCTGTCAAGCTCATAGAAAGTGGCGCCACCTTTTATTACCCTGAATTGGAAAAAGCACTTACCCATCTACTCGGATTAGACTAGTCTTTTTCTAGACTAGAAATGTCAATCACAAAGCGATATTTTACATCTCCCAAAATCGCCCGCTCGAATGCTTCGTTCACCTCTTGAATAGGGATCAACTCAATATCGGATTCTATCTGATGCTTCGAGCAAAACTCAAGCATCTCTTGCGTCTCTTGAATCCCTCCAATCAGTGACCCTACAATTGACTTCCTTTTAAAAATCAAATCTTGGACCTCTAAGGGTGGGTGTGGATGATCTGGAAGACCTACAAGAACCATCTTTCCATCTCGCTGCAGACACTTTGTGTAGTTAGCAAGATTATGCGGAGCTGCAACTGTATCAATTATAAAATGAAAATAGCCCTCTTTCTTTTTCATCTCAGCTTCGCTTTTTGAATAAACCGCCTCTTTAGCTCCTAACCTTTTAGCGTCTTCTCTTTTGCTTTCAGAGGTGGTAAAAACAGTCACTTCGCACCCTTTAGCACAGGCAATTTTAACTGCCATATGCCCAAGACCTCCAAGCCCCACAACCCCCACTCTATGTCCACGGGTCATTTTTAGGTGTTGGATAGGAGAATAGGTGGTGATTCCCGCACAGAGTAGTGGAGCAGCTTTTGCCGCGTCTAAGTTATCGGGAATCGACAGAACAAATTCTTGCCTAACCACTATATTATTGGAATATCCTCCAAGGGTTACTTCCCCGTGATAATCTATAGAATTATAGGTGCTAATAGAGCCTTTCTCGCAGTACTGCTCGAGGTGATCTCGACAGCTTGCGCAGGACTGACAAGAATCGACCATGCACCCCACACCCACACGATCGCCAACTGAAAAATTGTTAACTTTAGCTCCTATTTTCCTTACAACTCCAATAATTTCGTGACCTGGAACGATCGGATACTTAGACCCCGCCCATTCATTTCTCACTTGGTGGATATCAGAGTGACACACTCCACAATATTGAATTTCGATCAACACATCATTTTCTAATAGCTCACGCCTTTGAAATTGGTAAGGAGCCAGTTTTTCTTTTGAGCTTTGGGCAGCATAACCTTTAGATTGAATCATCAGCCTTCATTCATTAGTAGTAGATAGATTTATTCTATACAGACTTTTGCATTTTTTGTTCCCATATTTTTTTCCGCTCTCTCAAATATGCGGGAATAGGAACAAAAGCAACGCCTACAAGGACCAAAACAATACCGATCAATGAGTTCATGTCAATCCATGATCTTCGCATCCCCACATTGATCAGTAAAAGGAAAACCGGTACCAAGTAGCTCAGTGACATGATAATATAAGCCTCTGTATACTGCAGGGCATTAATGAAAAAATACAGGGCAATGGCATACATAAAGCCATCAATGACCATACAAAATAAATCAAAATTAGTAGGCAACTGCCATCCAGAGAAAAACAGGAAAATCCCTGAAAAAAACAGCCCCACCAAACAGTGGGAAAGGGCAATGATAATAGGAGGGTTATTCTTGAGAAGATACTGGGTTAGGAGAATTAAGATAGCAAGAGCAGAAGCTGATAGCACACAGACAAATGCATCAGACCACCCTTTAAGAGTTACAAAATCCACCTCAAAGGAGAAAAAGCTCATGACCCCGATAAAGCCAACAATCAACCCCATCCAGGATAGAAAGCTTACTTTTTTTCTGAGCATCACAAATGAAAAGAAAGCTAAAATCAAAGCATCTGTATTGAGCAGATAAGAATTTGAAGTACTTGCAGGCGCTGCTCTTAGCATAAAATAGATGTAATAACAAGCCATACAAATGATGGAATTTATAATCACAAGAATTGGATTTTTACAAAAAAAGTGCCTCTTTTTTTTAAATCCAGCCCACAAGCTAATCACCATAAAAGCGACTAAATAGTGGTGAAAGCATGTATTGACCAAGGAATGAGTGGCTCTTGTTTGAGCAAAAAAAACAGCACTTAAAGCAATTAAAAACCATCCAAATGCCGTATAAGAAATCCCAATATGCCGGTTTTTTCTGTAAATAACACCTTGTCTCGGTTTTCTTTCTGCAGCTATCATGATCGTTCCTAAATTTGCTATCAAATTCCAGAGGATAAGATTGGCTCATCTAGGACAAAACTACAAGCGGTTTTTTATGCAAGTAGGATGTCTTCTTCTTTTCTCTGTAAACGGGTGGCAGCAGCGACAACGCCCACCCCTAGTAAAACGATGCAACAACCCACCCACATCATCCCATTGAGCGGATATAAACCATAAAAACCATTGATCAAAAGAACAAGCAGTGGCACTAAATAGTTAAGGGACGCAATAACGTGTGGCTCAATACAATCACAGACCTTCAAATAGAGTAGGGCTATACCTGCATAAACAAGTCCTTGAAAAACCATATAAATAAAATCTACAAAACAAGGTGTTTCCCAGCCACTGCAAAGCACACCAACTCCTGAGATCAAAAGCCCTATAAAAGAAGTATATAAGATTTGTCTCAGAGCAGGATCATGTCGGATGATGTAGCAACTAATGACAATTTGTCCAGCTGCAGCAAGCCCACTGACAGTGCAAAGTAACATTTCAAGCTGCCCTTGTAGAGAAAACATCTCCCCTTGAATGGGGTTAAGAGCCGCAAATCCCAAGAAGCTAAGAAGCAAACCCAACCAGGTTAGGGAAGATAATTTTTTTCTAAACATCCAGTATATAATCAGAGGAACAAAAAAGGAATCTAGGTTCAAAAAAAGAGAGCTATTTGAACTCGAGATCCAAAATGTAGACGCGACGTGTAGATATAGTACAATGACAGCCAGAAAAGCACGGACAAAGACATATTTTTTCTTTTCACAAATTAAAAAATTTTTTCCTTTACATAGAGCGCATATAAACAGCGGAATAAAGGCAGATGTGAAGATCACAAAAAAAGTAACAAAAATGGAGTTTTCAATTACCAAATGCTGAAAAGCCACCATGGATGTGGTCAATAAAAGAAGCCCAAGTACTGTAAAAAAAAGCCCTTTAAAAAGCCTCGATGAACTGAAATGAAGCGCATACTTATGTTGCAACACACTATCTTCTAATTGGCGCTTACCGCTTTTTTTTAAGAGCCTAAACATGTCATTCAACAGTTTTGCGAGTTAAAATTATTGAAGCAAAAGAGAGTCTTTCTAAAACTTCTCCACCCTCATATTTTTGTGACCCCTAGAAAAATCACCACGGCCTAATGATTGGACGTAATGGCTTAGTCGGTCTTTTAAAGGGATTTGGCCACTTATTTTCCTTAGGAGGGCTTTTAGGTTTGCCACTGTCTTCTTTGCTAACATCAAGGTCACTCGAGCTAAAGCTGACATGACACAAGTTACTTTGCTCAGAGAGAGCTAAGCAGGCAACCTTAGAAACAGAAGCGTGCCTCTCTTCTCTAGATGAGCTTTGTGGTGGGGGAACATTTAAAAATCTATTCTGACCCAGGACTTGATTACCAATTCTCATAAAACCTCCTAAAAGGTTAAGGTATTTTAAGACCAAGTCAGCTTATCACTTACTATTATAATAAATAAAGTACTTTCACCTATCGAATAAAAACCCAAAACAAAAGCAAGTTTTCTAGTCGTATTCCCTTTACTAATAGGAGATATCTATTTACAATCCACCGTTTTAAAGGATTTGTGACGTGTTTAACTACTTTAGCCTCGATCAAATTTTTTCTGCTTGCGCTTGGGTTGCCACCCCTTTTTACCTCTTAAGAATTTTACTCAGTTTTATAGGTTTCTCTGACGGAGACTCTGCAGACACTCTCGGTGACCACTCGAGCGATGACGCCTTTAAATTTTTATCTTTAAATGCTCTGATTGGTTTTTTGATGATGTTTGGCTGGGGAGGTCTTACAGCCCACCGTCAATTTTCCTTAAATAACTTAATCAGCGTTTCTGTGGCTCTTAGCTCAGGCCTTCTATTTTTAGGATTGACCCGCTCTATTTTTAAAGTCGCCAGAGCACTCACAAGTACAGGCTCTACATTTGATATCCAAAGCGCTTTGGGCAAACAAGCGATGGTCTATCAAAAAATTGAAGTTGGCGAACAAGGCGTTATACAAATTTCTTTGCACGACCTTACACACCAATTACATGCACGTTCTAATGACAATCAAGTCATAAACTCTTTCAAAACCGTTGAAATCATTCAAGTGATCGATCATCAAACTGTCCTCGTCAAACGAGTCAAATAAGGAAATATTATATGAGTAATCCAGCTGAATTAAACTACATGTCAATGGGGCTTATTGTCTTCATTTTCTCTCTCTTTTCAATGATCGTTTTTCTTGCAAAGATTTACAAAAGATGCCCGTCCAACAAAGTGCTTGTGGTCTTTGGTCGTATTGCTGGGCAAAAAACGGTCCAGTGCTACCATGGTGGAGGAACCTTTGTTTGGCCACTCATCCAAGGAAGCACCTATTTAGATTTAACCCCTAGAACCATTCACATCCCTCTCAAGGGAGCTCTCTCACTGCAAAACATCCGGATTAATGTTCCCAGTACCTTCACGATTGCTGTAGGTATCCAAAGTGAGGTGATGAACAATGCAGCAGTTCGTTTGCTCAATTTAAAAAATAATGAAATCGAGTCCATGGCAATTGAAATTATCTTAGGCCAACTGCGTTTAACCGTTGCCTCTTTAAGAATTGAGGAAATCAACCAAGACCGAGAGCGCTTCTTAGAGTCTATCAAAAATAACATTGAGCCTGAGCTTCATAAGATTGGCCTAACACTCATTAATGTAAATATTACAGATATTACAGATGAATCAGACTACATTGAAAGCATTGGAAAAAAAGCAATTGCCAAAGCGGTCAATCAAGCCAAAATTGACGTTGCCATTCATGAAAAAGAAGGTGAAATAGGAAAAGCTGAAGCTGAAAAGGAGCGGCGCATTCAAGTTACCAGCCTACAAGCGGCGGCCACTGAAGGTGAAAACATCGCTAAAGCGCAAGTAGCGTTAACGAATTCCATACTTGCTGAAAAGGAAGCTGAGGCTAATAAAGTGAGTGAAGTTGCCAGACAAAAGGCAACCATTGAGATTCAAGAGTCGAGAAAAAACGCTGAAATGAAACGACTCGAAACCGAAGAGATTGTTCCTAGAGAAATCACTAAACGGATGATTGAGATTGACGCCGAGGCTAAAGCTCGCAAGGAGGTTCTTGAATCTAAAGGGCAAGCAGAAGCTTTGGTAAACATGAAAAAAGCGGAAGCGGAAGGGATAGCTCAAGTCTTAAAGGCCAAGTCACTGGGGTATGACCAGCTAGTCAAAGCATGTGCCGGGAGAGCAGACCAAGCATCGACAATGCTTTTGATCGAGAAACTAGAAAAGCTGGTTGAAATCCAGGCCAAAGCAATCCAAAACTTAAAAATTGATAAAATCACTGTTTGGGATAGCGGAAAAGAAGACGCTAGTGGGAAAACAACCACCTCTAATTTTGTCAGTGGCATGGTAAAATCTTTACCTGCCCTTCATGACGTCGCTTCCATGGCAGGCTTAAACTTACCTGACTTTTTAGGCAAAGTAGCACCAGAGAGGCTAAAAGCTCAGCTTGAAGAGAAAATCGAAGAGAAGTCAACGGCTCAACCAGCTTCATAATCCCCCCCCCCCCAATCAATGCCCCGGGCATAGGTTGGGGGGGTTTCACTTAATATTTGTGATTATTTGGGGCCAAAATGG
>CAYGLF010000008.1:0-68725 GCA_964350945.1 uncultured bacterium | reverse complement strand
GTTGTGGGTGGGGGAGGCTTATGGGTGCCTCCTGGCCCCAGAGGGCCACTTCCTGGTTGGGCATCACCTACCTGGCTGGTTTGATCTGCACCAAATCCAGGAGCTCCAAAATTAGAGGAGTTGTCTCCAGAGACTTGGGAAATTCCCGGGGGGCCAAAGTTTTCAGGGGCAGGGCCTAAGTTGCTCGAAGATTCGGTGGTAGGGGCCCCGAAGTTAGATTGGCTGTGAGCTGAAATCATATCCATCGGGCTTTGCAGGTGAGAAGGGGCGTCTTGTTGGTTGAGGTAGCTTTGGAAGTTTGACGGGTCGTTATCTTGAGGAACGGCTTTACTGCCGCCATATTGAAAATCAGGGTTATTACTTGAAATGCTTTGAACCACTTTAAATCCCTCTTTACTAGCTATAATTTTTTCATAACCAATAGAGGCTAAATTATTCAATCCAAAAACAGCCTTTATTTTTTAAAGTGCAGAGTATGAGTGGCTAGATGTGTTTTTTGATTCGTAAATGTGATACTGTCTTAAGCTTGCTTGAGATACCCGTTGCTCGAAGTTGTTTAAGTGAGGATGGCTTAAAGATCGGTATTTACGTACCATTTTGTTCAGCTGATCAATATTAAAAAGCTTTACATTTGGATCTGACTGGATCGAGGGGTCGGCATTTCTGGGTACACTTAGGTCTAAAATCAATTTGGGGTTCAAGCAAGGGGATGAGGGCTCTTTGATAAGATGTTCTAAATAGTGGGTTGCGAGAACCACTCCATCAAAATGGTTCCATTGATGAAGGTTTTTCCAGTCAAATAAATGAACTTTAAGCTCTTGGGATTTAAGTTTGCCTCTTGAGGGAGATTGGCTGGCCAAAGAGATTTCAAACTCATTGAGGTTCAACGAATGAATAATTTGACTATTGATTGATGAGGTGCCTACAAATAAGAGTTTTGGAAGCGGTGTATTTTGTTTTAAGCTTTTGAGTAGGTTGATAATAGTGGGGGTGAGCGAAGGAGATTTTGAGTTAAAAGTGGGTTCTGAACGCATTTCTTTACCGATCTTTAAACTTTTTTGGAAAAGAAAATGCAACTCTTTACTACAGGTGCCTTGTAGGTGAGCTTGTAGATAAGCTTTCTTAACCTGTCCCTGGATTTCTGTTTCAGTCAAAATAGCACTATCTAGCCCCACAGTTACTTTAGAAAGATGGGTAAAGCAGTCTTGTCCAAAATATGAGTAGAGTTTGTAGTTCGAGCTTTGGTTAAATTCGTCTGTAAATTCATGGAGAAGGTGGCTGTGAGTTTGAGTGAGGCTGGGTGAGTGAAAGTAAATTTCAAAGCGGTTACACGTTGAGAGCACTACCCTTGAAAAGGGTTGTGCGAAGTTTAAAAACTCGCTTTTTTGCAAATTTTTTGCAAGCAGCTCCCTAAAGTTTAAGTCTGCACTTTTATAATTTACGCCAATAACACCAATATCCATGAATCGAGAAAATTAAATCAAAAAATTTTTTATACGGAGTTATTTAATTTTTGGAAATCAATAATTGAAATATTGATTAACCAGATTCTTCTGCCCTGTACATGTAAGTAGTAAAACTTTTTTAGTTTAAAAAATAAATTGAGCGAGTGAATGCGAATTATCCTTTAATTATGGCATTTTTAGAGGAGAATTTATGGGCGTTCTAGTCTATGTAATTCTTTATAAAAAAATTACAAACTACCTTTTATTATAAAGCGCAATTTATAAGATTTTTGTAAATTAGGGCTTAATTCAACGATTGAATCCAAGATAAATTAAACAAGCTCAAAAAAAAAATTGAAATCTTTTACAGGTCAAGCTTTCTTATAATGAAGCTCTCTAGTGTGTTAACTGCAGGTTTATTTGTTTGATATTTAAGTAGGGAGGCGTGAGCATCGTCAAGCTGAGGAAGGAGTTTGGAGTCAATTGATTGAAGACCCTCTGGGATCATAATATGAGGCATAATGGTGATTCCCATTCCTGCCTTAACTGCAGCTACAGTGCCCGCGTAGCTAGGGCTGATAAAAACAAGACGCCACGACCTATTAGCCTCTTCAAGAGCTTTAATAGCAGCCGAACGGTAAACACAGGGTAGCGGTGAAAGTACTAGTGGCACCGGCTTGCTAGAATCTAATAAACTGGGGTCACCCACCCACCTAAGTGGTTCAGACCAAACATCAAGGCCATTAGGGAAGTCTTCTGGTCGATTCATTTTCACCAAAACAAGGTCAAACTCATTTTTTTTGAATCTCTCAAATAAATTAAGTGTCAGATCACATTCAACATTGAGTAAAATCCGCGGATGAATTCGCGAAAAGTTAGCGAGAACTTCGGATAAAAATAGGCTGGCAAAGTCTTCTGGTAAACCAAATCGCAGTTCGCCTTCAAGCTCAGGTTCTTTAAACCGATCCAGTACTTCACGATGTAGGGCAAAAATTTTTCTTGCATACCCAAGAAACACCTCGCCTGCCGGTGTTAAAGAAAGTTTTTTACAACGGACAAATAACTGCTGTTCCAGAGTCTTTTCAATTTTCGCAATCTGTTGACTAATAGCTGATTGAGTTCTGTGAACATGTTTTGCGGCTTCGGTAAAACTTCCAGTTTCGGCAACAACGATGAATGTTTGCAGTAAAGAAGTGTCTAGTGCCATAAGGATTTCTAATCCAATCTATAAAAATATCTATTTTTACTTATAATACTACCCTGAATATCATGTAGTCAAGAAAAAGAATAACCTGGTTTACAGTACTATGAATCAATATGTTAGAAGTTTTTTTTACTTTGATCCAATTGCAGTAATTATGATTGGACTCATTCTCTTCATTGGAATATGTATAGGAAGCTTTGCCTTTCGCTACATGAAAGGGGATCATCGATATTCTTCATTTTTCTTTTATCTGACCTTTTTAATCGTATCAATTGGGATTGTGGTAAGTGCAGACCATATGTTAGTACTCTTTGCTGGATGGTGCATCAGTAATTTGCTATTGGTTAGACTCATGATCCATAAGCATAAATGGAGGGCCGCCAAAAACTCTGGTATATTGGCAGCTAAAAACTATCTTTTTGGAGCCGCTTGTGTCGCCGTTGCTTTTCTACTATTGTATTTCTCTACAGGCCAAACTTCAATCAAAGCGTTAGTCTCTAGCCATCTTAAAAGTCCATGGATGGTGTCTGCTTTGTTTTTTTTATTAATCGGAGCGATGACACAATCAGCAATTTGGCCATTTCATCGTTGGCTCATTAGCTCGCTTAATTCCCCAACTCCTGTTTCAGCAATCATGCATGCTGGGCTTATTAATGGTGGCGGTTTCTTACTCGCTCGCTTTGCACGACTTTATTTAAACAACCCTTATTTGCTAACAACCATTTTCGTAGTTGGTATCACTACTGCGCTCATAGGTACTTTATGGAAGTTAATGCAACACGATGTAAAGCGTATGCTAGCATGCTCTACAATGGGGCAAATGGGTTTCATGCTGGTGCAGTGTGGCTTAGGCCTGTTCCCGGCCGCAATAGCACACCTTGTCACACACGGAATGTTTAAGGCATTTCTGTTTCTTGCTAGTGGTGATGCTGCAAAAGGTAAAAAGTACGATCTGAGATACCCTCCTAAAACCTTGATTTTCAGTTATGCTTTGATTTGTGGTTTAATAGGGAGTTACTGCTTTGCATTAGCAAGTGGTAAGCCATGGCCCGCTGAAGATGCGACATTGGTCCTTCTTGTGATTGCATTCCTGACTACTAGCCAATCAGCTCTTTCGATCTTAAACCTTAGAACACCATATAGAGTTCCACTATCACTCATTTTAGCAAGCGCTGTAGGCTTCATCTATGGCACAAGCGTATATCTCATATCAACTATTATGGAACCCATGGAGTTAATGAAGCCCCAGCCTTTAAATATTTTTCATGTTGGCGGGATCACTCTTTTAGTACTTGGATGGCTGTCGATACTTTTCTTCAAAAAAACGGAACTGAAAACCTCGTCCAACCCATGGTTTTTAAAAACTTATGTGGCTACTCTAAATGCAAGCCAGCCTTCCCCAAGTACAGTCACTACACATCGCAACTATTACAAATATTTATAGGGCATTCATGACAACAGCAATTTTAAAAAAAGAAATCATAAGAAGCTCTGAAAATGTAAACGAGGAGTCCTTTGAAGAACTAATAGAAAAAAGCTGGAAGCTCATTGCCCCGGCTTGGCCGTTAAAAAACCTAAATGCAGTTAATCCCTTACAGGGATTTGAGGACCTTGCGATTGAAGATGCGATTAAAGAAAGCACTGCCTATTTCCAGTTCAAGGCTCTACCTAAACCGATGGAGTCAATTAATCGTGAAACGATTAAATGGTTGCAGCCGTATTTTGATGAGGGTCAGGCTACAATTCCGATGCCTCTAAAAGACAAAGGTTTGTTTGCAGCATGGAGAGCGCTTGCGGTTTATGATAAGCAATTACACCAAAACAGAGAAGAAAAAGTAAGCTACCTAAAATCATTATCTAATTCTCCTAAAGAAGCTATCATTAAATGTCTTAGACTACTAAAAATTACAGCACAAAAAGATATTTTGCAGTTCCTCAAACTTGCTCTAACTACGATGCCTGGTTGGCCAAGTTATATCAAGTACCTTGCCGAATGGTCTGAAAGTAAAGTTAAGGAACAAAATTTATTCACAAAAACTGAATATCTTGCCCTACGAGTTGTTACGATCTACCTCCTATGGCCAAAAGCAAAAGAATTGCTTTTATGGCACCAGCTGCAGTTGAAGGAAGCTGCACAAAAAAAGAGCCCGCTTAAAGAAATTGAAGAAAATGAAAACAAATATCGCCTTCCTCTTTTAAAGCAGCTCACATCACAGAAATTTGAGCTAAAGTCACCTCCATCTGCCCAATTGGTATTTTGCATCGATGTGCGCTCAGAATACTTCCGTAGAGCCCTTGAATCTACAGGTAACTATGATACTTTTGGATTTGCTGGTTTTTTTGGTATCCCTGCCCAAATCACCGACGTAATTACAAAAGAATCCTATTCTTCTTGCCCTGTTTTACTGTCTCCCAAACATGAGATTGAGGAATCTCCACATTGTTCAAATCCACCACACCACAAAGAGATCAAACGTTATGAGCGTTTAACCGCAATCCAAAAACTTTATCAGTCAATAAAATATAATTTCAGCACTCCATTTGCACTCGTTGAGGGACTTGGAATTGCCTGCGGAGCATGGATCGGATTGCGGACCTTGACTCCTAGTCTTGCCCTCAAGCTCAAAACAGTTGCGAAACAATGGATCCAAAAACGCACTGATGTGGTGCCCTCCCTGAAGAACATTTCCTTTAAGGATCAGTGTGTTTATGCAGAAAATGCATTGAGGATGATAGGCCTTACTAACCACTTTGCACCTCTAGTGGTTTTCTGTGGCCATGGCAGTTCTACTCAAAACAATGCTTATGCGACGTCTCTGGATTGTGGCGCATGTGGAGGACGGCACGGCGCAAGCAACGCTCGAATTTTAGCAGCAATTCTTAACTGTAGCCACGTAAGAAATCACCTTGCTAAATTGGAGATTGATATCCCAAAATCTACTCGATTTATAGGGGCAGAGCATAACACCACAACCGATGAAGTAACTTTGTATAGCACTGAAGCTTCCGATGTCACAGAAAAACTAAAACATGATTTAGAAAAAGCTCAACATACAAACGCTGCAGCGAGGGTCAAGAAGATGAACCCCTCTCTAAAGTCCCTCTCATCTCATCAGCATGTTCTACGACGTTCACAAGACTGGGCTCAAGTACGCCCAGAATGGGGGCTGGCTCGTAATACATCACTTATTATTGCTCCTCGCACACTAACTCAATCAATCATCCTGGATGGAAGATGTTTTTTACATTCATATGATCACGCGCAAGACATTGACGGAGTATTGCTTGAATCAATACTAACGGCTCCCATGGTAGTCGCTCAATGGATCAATACACAATACTTGTTTTCAACTCTTGATAACGTCGCCTATGGAGGCGGTAGTAAGGTAACCTGCAATATCACAGGAAAGCTTGGAATTATGCAGGGAAATGCAAGCGATTTAATGACAGGACTCCCTCTCCAATCTGTTTATTCAAAGGATACAACTCCTTATCATGAATCACAAAGGTTAATGACTGTAGTCTATGCTCCACGTAGTAGAATTGATCCAATTATTCAAACTCAACCCGTGCTTCAAAAACTATTTGGTAATGGCTGGGTACAGCTTGTATGTATTGAACCAGAAAGCCAAGAAATCTATTTCTTGCAGAGGGATTTCATCTGGAAAGAGATGAATTAGAGCCTATAAATGGTAGAGAATGCAATTTTTCACTAGTTATCTATGCATTTCCTGGCAGGGTAGAGCATTTGCTTAATCTCTTCTTGAGAGAGCCAATGGGTATTATTATTAGACGTATACTCAAACTTCGAAGATACTTTTTTGTTTAGAGAGAGCGCCTCTTTGTGTGGGTGGATGACATAGTAACTTGCATGTTCTGTGGTACAAGCTGCCTCAGAGAGGGTAATTAAGTGCTCATGAAGTTTTTCTCCTGGGCGTATGCCACATTTTTTAAGCGGAATATAGGGGGCCATTGCACGGGCTAAATCAGTGATTTTCATACTGGGAATTTTAGGGACAAAAATTTCGCTCCCTTGCATGGTCATTAAGCATTTCATGACAAACTCAGCAGATTGATTTAATGTGATCCAAAAACGGGTCATACGCTCATCGGTAATAGGTAGTTCTGAGGCATTTTCATCAATCAACTTTTGCCATTTTGGGATCAAACTTCCCTTGGATCCCAAAACATTACCATATCGAACGACAGAAAAATGGGGGAAGTTGCGGTCTCCCACATATGCTTTTGCAGATAAAATCAGCTTATCAGCACAAAGCTTGGTGGCACCATATAAGTTTATTGGAGCTGCTGCTTTATCTGTTGAGAGAGAAATTACTTTCTTAACCCCGCATGCTATTGCAGCATCCATCACATTCATAGTTCCTAAGATATTGGTCTTAATAAATTCCGAAGGGTTATATTCGGCAGCAGGCACCTGTTTAAGAGCTGCAGCATGGATTAAAAAATCGACGTCTCGAAGAGCGAGATGTAGCCGCTCTTTATCTCGGATGTCTCCTAGAAAAAAACGAAGGCAGGAATTTTGAAAAACAGGGTCATTTTCTTGCATTTGACTTTGCTTCCATTCGTCCCTGCTAAAAACAATCAGCTTTTTTGGCTGGGAGACCTGTAAGATTTTTTTAATAAAAGCTTGCCCAAAACTACCCGTTCCGCCTGTAATGAGGATTGTTTTATTTGAGAAAAACTGAGTATAATCAATCACTTTGTGTTCCCTTTAATGAAAACACCTTTTGTAAACAGAATATAGTTTTTTTGAAACAGATACTTTTTTTATGGCAAAGAAATACGATGAGTCCACTATTCAAACCCTAGACGCCCTCTCGCACATCCGTTTGCGAACGGGAATGTACATAGGACGACTTGGAGATGGATCACATACAGACGACGGAATCTACATCCTCATGAAAGAGGTCGTTGACAACTGTGTGGATGAATTTATTATGGGGCATGGCAGTCAAATTGAGGTGAGGTTAGACCCTCAAACTCAAAAAATTTCAGTGCGCGATTATGGGCGTGGCATCCCTTTAGGGAAAGTGATTGATTGTGTAAGCCAAATTAATACAGGTGCTAAATACAACAGCGATGTATTCCAATTTTCAGTAGGCCTAAATGGAGTGGGGACTAAAGCCGTGAATGCCCTTTCCCAGGAATTTACAGTGAGAAGCATTCGCGAAAAAGAATTTTTAGAAGCCACCTTCTCTCAAGGAAAACTAAAAAATAAAAAAAGCGGTAAAACAAAAGAGAAAGACGGCACATTTGTCGAGTTTATCCCAGATCCTGAAATTTTTAAAAAATATAAATTTGAAGAAGAATTTATTGTTAAAAGGATGTGGAATTACGCCTATTTGAACCAAAATCTTCTCATTGATTACAACGGCGAAAAGATTCAATCAGAAAATGGATTGCTGGACCTGCTTAACAATGAAGTGCAAGAAGATCAGCTGTATCCTCCCTTGCATTTCCGCTCAAAGATGTTAGAGTTTGCTCTACTTCATACACAAAGTTATGGAGAGAGTTATTTTTCTTTTGTCAATGGGCAATATACCTCAGATGGTGGGACACACCTCTCAGCCTTTAGAGAAGGGATGCTTAAAGGTGTGAATGAATATGCTAAAAGAAGTTTTCAGGGGGTAGATCTAAGAGATGGAATTTTAGCAGCGGTTTTAGTTCGAGTCGCAGAGCCTATTTTTGAGTCGCAGACGAAAAATAAATTAGCCAATACCGAAATACGATCAGAGCTTGTTCAGGATGTGAAAAAGGCTATGGTTGATTTACTTTATAAAAACCAAGAGACTGCGAATAAGATTATCGAACGCATTAGCTTTAATGAAAAGCTGCGCAAGGAGCTCTCCTCAGTAAAAAAAGAGGCTAAAGAAAGGCAAAAGAAAATTTCTTTTAAAATCCCGAAGCTTAGAGATTGCAAGTATCACTTTACCGATATCAACCAAAAGGGGATGCAGACAATGATCTTCCTCACAGAAGGAGATTCAGCTTCTGCATCGATTGTCGCTTCTAGAGATCCCTTAACGCAAGCGGTTTTTTCATTGCGAGGCAAGCCTTTAAATGTTCATGGCCTCAAGCGCGATCAGCTTTATAAAAATGAAGAGATGTTTAACTTGATGAACGCCTTGGATATAGAAGAAGATCTTGGGCGATTGCGTTATAATAAAATTATTTTAGCAACAGATGCCGACGTGGATGGGATGCATATTCGCAACTTGATTCTCACGTATTTTTTAACTTATTTTGAAGGTCTTGTTTTAAATGGGCACCTCTACATTTTAGAGACACCTCTTTTTAAAGTTCGTCATAAGGATCAGACACACTATTGTTTTAGTGAAGATGAAAAAGATGAGGTTTTGAAAAAAGCTTCCTCTAAAAATGTGGAGATCACCCGATTTAAAGGGCTGGGTGAAATTTCACCCAAAGAATTTAAACAGTTTATCGGAGATAAAATGCGCCTTTTGTCGGTCAGTGTGTCAAACTATTCTGAAATCAAATCGTCTTTAGAATTCTATATGGGAAAAAATACTCCGCAGAGAAAGCAGTTTATCATGGAAAACCTGGTTGTTGAATTGGAGGTGGTCTAGTGGATGATTTAAAGCATTTGATGCAAGACAACTACCTAAAGTACGCCTCGTATGTGATTTTAGATCGCGCGATCCCTCATGCCATTGATGGGCTTAAGCCTGTTCAGCGACGTATTTTACATACCTTGATGACTATGGATGATGGTAAAATGCATAAAGTCGCAAATGTTGCAGGGCAAACTATGGCGCTCCACCCTCATGGAGATGGACCAATTACAGATGCTTTGATCAACTTAGCGAATAAAAACTATCTTTTAGATATGCAGGGAAATTTTGGCAATCTTTTTACAGGAGATCCTGCTGCTGCTGCCAGATATATTGAGACGAGGCTTTCGTCTCTTGCTAAAGAGACGCTCTATAATAAAGATATTACGGAGTATATTCCTTCCTACGATGGAAGAAACCAAGAGCCTGTTTGTTTGCCTGCTAAAATCCCCCTAGTTTTGATGCAAGGTGCAGAGGGGATTGCTGTGGGAATGGCTACTAAAATTTTGCCTCATAATTTTAAAGAACTTCTAGAAGCTCAGATTGCTATTTTAAAGAAAAAGCCTTTCGAGTTGTACCCAGATTTTGCAACTGGGGGTAGCATGGATGTATCGGAGTATGATAAAGGGCGTGGAAAGATCAAAGTGCGCGCACAACTTGAACTTGTGGATGCCAAAACGATTGTGATCAGAGAAATCTGCCCAGGAACTTCTACCGAATCAATGATCAACTCAATTGATGAAGCGGCTAAGAAAAATCGTATTAAAATTGAATCTATTAATGATTATACTTCAGACAAAGTAGAGATCGAAATAAAATTGCCTCGTGGGCAGTATGCTGCTGATATTTTAGACGCCCTCTATGCTTTTACCCAGTGTCAAGTTTCTATTAATTCTCAAGTACTTGTTATTAAAGACCAAATGCCTTGGGAGACTAATGTCGAGGATCTCCTTAAGCTGCATACCAGTGCTTTAACAGATTTTCTTAAAAGAGAATTGGAGATTTCCCACAAAAAACTCTTAAGAAAAATTTTCGAGAAGACTCTTGAGCAGATTTTCATTGAAAATCGGATGTATAAAAAAATAGAGAATCTTAAAACATACCCTGCCATTCATGATGCAATCGCTGATCAGCTCAAGCCTTTTCACCCTAAACTGAAAAAAACGCCTGATCAAGAAGATAGAGAGAGACTGCTCAATATTGCGATTCGCAGAATCTCGAAGTTTGACATTGACCGCCAGCAAAAGGAAATCATCGAGCTTCAGGAAAATGTTTTGGAAGTGGAAAAAAACCTGAAAAATTTGACGACCTATACAATTGGTTACATTCAAAATCTATTAAAAAAATATGGCGATCTGTTTCCTAGAAAGACGAGTATTGAGACCTTGCAAGAAATTGATCGTAAAAAAGCAGTTGAAAAGGACATCAGCATCTGTGTGGATTATGAGACAGGATATGTTGGGACCAAAGTGAGCGCCGAAGAGGTTTTTGACTGTACCAACTTGGATCGTTTGGTCCTCTATTTTGATGATGGGACCTATCAAGTGATTGCTCCTCCTGAGAAAGAGTATGTCCTTCGAGGGAATAAACTTATTTACTCTCAGATGGTGAGTCAAGATAAAGTGATGTCATGCATTTATCGTGACCCAAAAACTAAGATAGCACTGGCAAAGCGCTTTAAAGTTTCAAAATTTATCCTTGGGAAAGTTTATCATTATGCTGAAGAAGGCTCTATTATAGACCTTCTTACTGATCATGAAAATCCCATTGTGAATATCTACTTTGCAGCTAAACCCAAACTCAAACAAAAGCAAATGGAATTTTCATTTGAAGATGTTTTAGTTAAAGGGGTGGCAGCTAAAGGAAAACGCATTGCCAATAAGGAAGTTCGCAAGGTCTCTACGAGCAAAAAGCAACAGCTGACGTTTCTCTGATAAGAAATTTTTTTAAGGGGCGTTGTTTAGAGTTTTAAGTCTTCAATCTGTGAGATTTTTTGCTGTGAGATTTTTTGAGAGAGTTTGTTTTCATTTAAATCTCGGTTGAAGTAGAGCTCAAGAGGGGGAAGAGGGATTTCAATATTACCTTTCTTAAAAGCTATGAGAGCCTGTCGGTAAATGTCACTCTTTATTGAGCTTTTACCCTTTTCAGGATCAGATATCCAAACCCTTAGCTGAGCTTCAATGCAATTTGTGTTAATATCAGTGACTCTGATGCTTGGGGCAGGCTCTTTAAGGACTCTTTGTGTGGTTCCAGCAATCTGCAATAAAATCTGCTCTAAAAAATTTATATCTGTGTTTAAACCAACATGAAAATCAATACCAACTCTGATCAAAGGGTCGCTGTGAGTCCAGTTTTCTATTTTTAAATCGATGAGCTTTTCGTTGGGTATAAGGTGCTCAATTCCCTCTCGAGTTCTTACAGAAACAAATCTAGCGCTTAGTTTATGTACAACTCCATAAGCTCCTTCATCTTTGATCGCAATGACATCCCCTAATTTAACAGACCTGTCAATGAGTAGAACAACCCCACTAAATAAGTTAGAAGTAATGTTTTTCAGGCCAAATGCGATTCCAACCCCTAGTGCTCCGGCAAAGAAGGTAAAAATAGAGAGGTCTATCCCTGTAATTGATATTCCAAAAAAACCTGAAACTACTATCAAAACAGCTTTGTTTAGCTTAGAAAGTAAGAGAGTTGTTGATTTGTTGAGGTGTTTATTTTGATCTAGCTTGTGGTCTACTTTTTTTGAAATAAATCTAACGCCCCATGCCAGAATGACAATGAGTGCAACAGATTCAATTAATTTTAGTAGAGAGGTTTTAATGACCCCGATTTCCAAATTAGTTTGTGAAAGTGTTTGAAAAATTGGTTTGTAAAATCCTGACAAAGCTAGGAGGAAAAGAAGAGTTATGGAAGCACTTAGATAATGAGCAACTGGCTTATTAAAAATAGAATTAATAACTCTCATAATGAAAATAGTAAGTATCAGAATGGTTGCTAAAAAAATTACTGGTATGGAGTCATTTGCATAGATTATATAAGCTGGGACAAGGACGCTTACTGACAGTAGCAGTGAAAATAAGTAACATGTTTTGGTTGTCAGTATTGTTGACTTAAAGTTATTTTTATCTTGTAAAACTTTTAGTTTATTTGTTGTGAAGTGATAAAATAAACTTGAAATGGATATAGATACCAAAACGATGCCAGCTTGTAGGCAAAAGCTAGGTAGCGTAAACGAGCTTAAACTTTTTAGTTTTAAATATAAGTTCCAAATCATTAGATAATTTTAGTTTAATTATGATGTAAGAATCAAGTTAATTTAGATGCCATTTTTTTAGAAGTCTGCGTGTTTAGGAGCCCTTGGGAAGGGGATCACATCGCGAATATTTTCCATGCCAGTAGCATATTGAATCAAACGCTCAAATCCAAGGCCAAAACCCGCATGAGGAGTTCCTCCAAATCGTCGTAGATCAAAATACCACTGGTAGTCATCAAGATTTAAGCCCATCGATTTGATTTTTTGAGTCAAAACGTCAAGGCGTTCCTCCCTTTGAGCCCCTCCCATAATTTCTCCGATCCCAGGGCACAAAACATCCATGGCAGCACATGTTTTCCCATCTTCGTTATTACGCATGTAAAAAGCTTTAATATCTTTCGGGTAATCAGTTACCACCACAGGCTGTTTTAAATATTCTTCAGTGATGTAGCGTTCATGTTCTGATTGCAAATCGACGCCCCACTTTATTGGAAATTCAAATTTTTTAGTTGCTTTTTCTAAAATCTCAACCGCTTTTGTGTAGCTGATGACCTCAAAAGGACTGGTGACCACTGATTCAAGCTTTTCAATCAGCCCTTTAGAAACAAATTGATTAAAGAGGTTTAAATCTTCTATGTGGTTTTCTAAAAGGTCTTTTAAGACATATTTTAAATAGTCTTGGGCGAGGGTATAGGCGTCTTTTAAATCTGCAAATGCCATTTCGGGCTCTAACATCCAAAATTCTGCAAGATGGCGTGAAGTGTTGGAATTTTCAGCACGGAAGGTAGGGCCAAAAGTGTAGACATCGGTGTGAGAAAGAGCATATGCCTCAGCATTCAACTGTCCTGAAACGGTTAAGAAAGCAGGTTTTGAAAAGAAATCTTCTTTCGGATCTTGCCCCGGTTTTAAGGTGGTTACCTGGAACATCTCACCAGCTCCTTCACAGTCCGAAGTAGTGATAATAGGGGTTTGAACAGAGATAAAACCTCTTTCTTGGAAAAATCTATGTGAGGCAAAAAAAAGAGCGTTGCGGATGCGTGCGATGGCGCCTAGGGTGTTAGTTCTAGGACGTAAGTGGGCAATTGTTCTTAAAAATTCAAAAGAGTGTCGCTTTTTTTGTAGCGGGTAGCTCTCATCACTCAGGCCGATGATTTCAATTTTTTCAGCGTGGATTTCAACACTTTGTCCTTTTCCAGGGCTTTCGACTAATTTACCTTCAATTTTTAGAGCAGCTCCCGTGGAGACCTTTTCAACCACTTCTTGAAAATTGGCTAAATCAGCATTTGCGATCACCTGGATTCCTTTTAAGCAAGAACCGTCGTTGATTTCTATAAAAGCGAATTTTTTTTGATCTCTAAGAGTTCGCACCCAACCGTGTAGGGTGACCAAAGAGCCAAGAGTATATGGGGAGTTTTTCTGCAGAAGGTGTTTTACCCTAGTTTTCATTCAAAAATCCTAATTTTAGTGTTTTGCAAAGCTATTTAACAGTTTAATTTCTTCTTCCCAAGCAGGCATTCCTCCGGGAGTTTCTAAGTATTTGGGGAGCTTGGCCAAGGCAGGGTGTTGCATCATAGCCTCAAATCCCTCGATGCCGATATCTCCCTCCCCTATGGGGGCATGGCGATCTTTTCGTGATCCTAGTGGGAACTTAGAGTCATTGACATGCAAAGCATAGAGGTGCTCAAGGCCCACATGCTTGTCAAAGTCATCTAGCGTTTTTTCCCAGGCAGACATATTACGTATATCATAGCCAGCTGTAAAGATATGACAGGTATCAATACAAACGCCGATTGGAACACTTTCTTTAGTTTGGTGAACTAAGTAACCTAGTTGTTCAAATGTATGCCCAACAGTAGAGCCCTGCCCTGCGGTCGCTTCAATTAAAAGTCGTAGGTCTGAATTTTGTAAAAGAGGGGATACTTGTTTGAGACTTTCTACAATCAGCTCCAAACACTGTTCTACACTTTCCTTAAGGGCTGCTCCTGGATGGAAGTTTAAATAAGAGAGTTTTAGCTGATTACAGCGCTCAATTTCCTCAGCAAAGGCCTTGCGGCTTTTGAGAAGGTTCTCTTCATTAGGACAACCCAAGTTAATCAAGTAGCTGTCGTGACTCATTATTTTTTCAATTTTAGATTGGGCGAGTGCTTCAAACCATTTTTCCAACTCATCTTCATCATATTTACGGCCCCTCCATTGCTTTTGGTTACTTGTAAATAACTGAATGGTAGTCGCTCCAATTTCCATGCCATTGTAAATAGCATTAAAAACGCCGCCCGATGCAGAGGTGTGGGCCCCAATTAATTGTTCCATATTAAAATCTTTATTAGAAAAAGAAAATATATAGGTTACCAATCATTTGAAATGTTGACAATAATTTAAATTTATCGTTTATTGTTCCAGTACTCACTCTTATCATATTAACGTTAAATGAACTTTGCCAAAGAAAAAATTATTAATGAATCAGCAAGGAGTTCATTTTCAGGAACCCTTTTGAGTCGTGCATCTGGGTTTGTTCGAGATATTGTCATGGCTTATACCTTTGGGTCGAGCCCTCAAATCGCAGCTCTTATGCTGGCATTTAGATTCTCCAGCCTGCTTCGTCGCCTCTTTGGGGAGGGGGCTTTGCATGCAGCTTTTGTACCCTCTTTTGAAAAAATCAGAGAGGAGTCAGAGGAAAAGGCAGCTCTATTTTTTAAAGATCTCTCTCTTTTAATCGGAATTAGTCTGCTGTTTATTATTGGGGTCGCCGAATTTACTCTCGGTGGGTGTCTTTCCATTCTAAATCTAGATGAGAATAACACTCAGATTCTGGTACTGAGTATGATCTTATTCCCTACTCTATTTTTTGTTTGTAATACTGCCTTTGCAAGCTCGCTAATGCAGTGCCTTGGACAGTATTTTGTTCCAGCAGCCTCGTCCTTTATTTTTAATTGTTTGTGGATTTTTGGAGTGTTGCTACATATCAAAACACCTCCGAATAAGGCCGTTATCTATTTATCCTTGTGGATGGCTCTAGGGCTTTTAGCCCAGTGGGTTGCCTTACTGCCTAAAGCTTTGCTTTATCTACGAGCGAATCTACCCAAGACACGAAGGTGGAGCATCCAAAGCATAAATAGAAGTTTTAAAAACATTGCCAAGCCCTTTGGCCTTGGAATTATAGGGGTTTCTACCACACAGATTAACAGTGCTCTAGATGGTGTTTTTGCGCGCTCCATTGCTTTAGAGGGGCCAGCGTATTTATGGTACGCCATTCGAATTGAACAAGTCCCCTTAGCTCTTTTTGGTGTGGCAATGGCAGGGGCTATTTTACCACCGCTATTTAGAGCTTTTAGAGAAGACAATGAGGAATTTATTAGCCTTTTAGACTATTCATTTTCTCAGGCGATGGGGGTGCTTATCCCCTGTACTATTGCTCTGATATGGATAGGGCCTACGTGTGTTAATTTATTTTATGGAAGGGGAATGTTTGATTTGTTTTCTGCCCACCATACGACCTATGCTTTATGGGGTTACTCACTAGGGTTGATCCCTCAAGGACTGATTTTAGTATTAGCGCCCGCTTTTTATGTGCAAAATCAATATCAAAAGCCCACGCGAGCTTCTGTTATTGCGATGATGCTTAATATTTTGCTAAACTGCTTCTTTGCTTTTATCTTAAAGCTGCCGAGTTATTCAGTCGCTTTGGCAACTGCTCTTTGTGCTTGGGTTCAGCTTTTCATCTTATTTTACTATCTTAATAAAAGCCTTCCACTCAGCCGGCTAGGAACTTTTTTTAAATCAATAACCCCCATTTTTTTAATTACTGGAGCGAGCGCATTATTAGCCTACCTATTCTCAGTCGTTATGAATCCATGGGTTGCAAGTAACCTTTTACTTTATTTTCCTCGGGGCTTGGGTGAACAAGTCAGTATTTTTGCCACAGAAAGCCTAATATTTCTAGGCTTTCTATTTATGATGGCTAAATTTTTTAAGGTAAAAGAAGTTCTTTCTTTATTTTCTTATATCCCATTTGTCGAGATTGAAGATAAACCAGACTCTGTTTAGAAAAATTTGGCAGTAAGTGTCGCTAAAGTTGTGCTAAAAAAAGGTTCAGCCTTTTCTTCTAGTTGGTACTTTTCAGGGCAATGATGAAGAGCGCTGTTGTAAATATTTGCAATAATTTGGCTCATTTTGCTTTCAGAGGAAATCTTTCCACGAGTGGTTCTTCCTGAAATAGATTTAAATAACTGACTCATTGAATATGTTTTTTTCTCTACTTGATCATAAACTTGAGTGTCAAAGATTTTTTTAAGGGCAGGACAGGCAACCTCAATGCTGCCATGGGTAAGCAGGTGTAAAGCAAGGTATACGCGATTATTAAAACCTTTTTCTCTTTGAAGGTCGTCTTTTCGAATGGTTACTGGTTCCGTTCTTTCCATTATATCTTCACAAATAGGAACTACCTTTTGTAAAATATGGGTAGCATCCATCTTCTGAAGAAACTCTCCCCCCTGTCCATCATATGCTAAAAGCTTGCTAGGAATGTTTTGACAAATAGCAATTTTTTGATCTTCAATAGGAGTAGTTGTTTCTACTGAACGATTTGTTGTACTCGAGTTTCCTAAAAAGGATGGGGTGATCGCAGGTGGTGGTGCCGGAACTCTTTGATCTATTGTTGGGGGAGTTGTAGGAACTTTTCTAGAAAGTGTTGGGGCAGTGGTAGGCTGTGCTGCAGGAACTACTTTAGCCGGTGCAGGAGTAGCTACAGGCTGCCTAATTGGAGTAAAGGTTGTGTTGAAAAATGGTGAGTCAGTCCCATTAGACAGAGGTTGTGAAGGGCAAGGAAAAGCTGTTGGTTGCAAGTCGGGTGATGCGGCTGCCTCTGCAGGTTTTGAAAGAGCTTCTCTAGATGTCAGAAACATGAAAAATGTGGTTAGGGTAAAAGCTGTCACTGCAGCTGTTACAGTGGTGATTGTGAATTCAGTAGATGATGCTTTCTCGAGGCGTTGACTCGCTGAATAGATCAGGCTTTTAGCTTTTATAGCGCTTTGTTTCGCCTGATCAGAATAGTTTGAAAGGGTGTTGCTTAACTGTCTTTTGGCTTCTATAGCGCTTTGCTTCGCCTGATCAGAATAGTTTGAAAGAGTGTTGCTTAACTGTTGAAAACGCTCGCTAGGAAAAGACGGGAGTTGTGAATAAATAGATGACATGTAAACCTCCATTAAATTAGTTGAAATCGATTATATGGAGAGAGAATATAATAACTCTAATCATTAAATAGAACTCGTTTTTTAATTAAAAAAAAGAGTTCTATATATTGTGTTATGTTGTGTGAGCTAAGAAGTCACAAATCACGGGAATATTAATTGTTAGCGGGAAGCTAATCTGATCGATCTCAGGGTTACTTAAAAGTTCACCTTCGAGTGTTTTTGGATCAAAGCTAACATATTCGGGTAGTGTGCGGCTAGAATCTATTAAAGAGCTTTGAACAGCTGGGATTTTAGAAGCTTTTTCTTTGATAGAAACCTTCATACCTGGAGCAACCTGGAATGAACGACGATCCACTTTTTTCCCATTCACCAAAATATGGCCGTGTGAGACAAGCTGCTGTGCTGCAAAAATAGTTGGAGCTAATTTCATTCGATAGACCATGTTATCAAGTCTACATTCTAAAAAGGAAATAAGATTTCCTGCTGTGTGACCCTTGCGGGTAGCCTTTTGGTAATAACCTACTAGTTGGCGCTCTGAGATCATTCCGTAGACAGCTTTTAATTTTTGTTTTTCATCAAGCTGAAGTCCATAGTCTGATTTTTTACGTCTACGAGCTCCATGAACACCAGGAGGGTTTGACTTGTGAATTAATGGGTTGCGAATTCTGCCAAATATATTAGCGCCAAAGCGGCGAGCGATTCTATTTTTAGGTCCTCTGTAACGTGACATTGAGTTCTCCGGATTTTTACCAGTTAAGTTTTTTAAGGGAAAATAATAATCGATAAATCAGTTTTAAACAAGCAGATTTTTACCCTTTATTTTTAAGGCTTGATTCGCTTAAATATCTGCTAAAAAATACAAGCTTGAGAGCAGATATATGCAAGATAAATATTTAATTTGCGCCTATTATCACTTATGTAATGTAAAAAATCCAGAAAACTTGGTTAAAGATCATAAAACTTTTTTTAAAGGCCGAGACATTAAAGGAAGGATTTATATTTCTAAAGAAGGGATTAATGGTCAAATGAGTGGGAGCAAGGAGGACAGTAAGGCCTACATGGACTGGTTAGCTCAGCAGCCTGGATTTCAAAAAGTTATTTTTAAATGCGATCCTTCTTGTGAAAATATTTTTTTTAAACTGACCGTTAAAGTGCGCGAGCAACTCGTTGCTTTTGATCATCCTGTAGATTTAAGCAAACGTGGTCAGCATCTTTCTCCTCAAGAGTGGAAAGATCGCCTTGAGAAAAGTGATGATTACACCCTTGTAGATGTGCGCAATGATTATGAAACTAAAGTGGGGCATTTTCAAGGAGCACTCCTTCCTGAATGCAAAACTTTCAGAGAGTTTGTTTCCTATACAGACCAAAAGTTGATTCAAGAGAAAAAAATAGATAAAGCAAAACCAATTTTGATGTATTGTACAGGAGGAATTCGCTGTGAATATTACTCAGCGCACCTCAAAGAAAAAGGTTTTGAAAATGTCTATCAGTTAGATGGTGGAGTTATTAACTACGGCCACCAATTTGGTAGTCAACACTTTGAAGGTAGTCTATTTGTCTTTGATGATCGGCTTGTTACTAAGTTGAGTGAAAAAAGTCACACCATTGCTGAGTGTGAATATTGCAGTTGCAAAGCAGATACCTATTATAATTGTGCTAATATGGATTGTAACTTTTTATTTACCTGTTGCCAAGCATGTTTAAAAGAACACTTGGGCTGTTGTAGTGATGACTGCACTCAAGCTAAGAGAAGACGCCCTTTTAATCATGTTTCTAATAAACCTTTTAGAAAGTGGTACTACTATCTGCCTGAATCTCAGGCAAGCTAAGCCTCTTTGCTTGCTTCATTTATTCTTGGTTGACACAATTTTTTGTTTAATCTACGTTTCCTACTTATTGTTTAAATGAAGATTTCTGTTTAGGAGAGAATCTATGTATAAAAAAGCTTCATCTAAAGTGCCGCAAATTTTGCTTTTAGCATGTGTCCTTATACTATCCAATGGATGTGATTATTTTAGTAATAGTAAAATAACTCCCTGCAACCATAATAAAAGTGGTTGTTGTTCACCAACCTGTGATAGTGAATCAGAGCAGTATTGTTGCTGTTTTTACTGCAACCCAGGAAAAAAAGGGAAGTGCTCTGCATCTCCATCTCGACGTGGGGTAAAATCACCAAATTCACAGCGCAGTCGCAAAGCTCCCAAATCCAGTAGTTCATCGCCAAAAAAGTGCTGTAATACAGACCCTGCTCCGAACTACTACTGCTCTTGTTGTTCTAACTGTTCGAGCAACCCATGCTCTTCAGAGAGAGCTAGCCCTTCAAATAATTGCCCTAGCTGTCAGTCAGCAGCCACAGGATCTAGCAGATGCTCTTATCGCACTTCACCTAAAAAATCCTAAAGACAGCTCACAGTGATTATTTCAGCTGCAGGAGATTTCTCTTGCAGCTAAATTTAATATGAGATTCCTAAAAGAAAGCTCAAAGGTTTTTTGTTTCAGCGCCAAAAAAAAGAATCAGAGGGCATTTTCAAACACAAGAAGTTCTTTTTTCATTGACTGACCGTATAAAAAATTTCCTAAGGAGTTGTCTGATCGAACGACCCGGTGACAGGGAATCATTAAAGGAAAGGGGTTCTTCTTACAAGCACTTCCTACAGCTCTTGAAGCTTTAGGAGATCCTGAAGTTTGAGCAAGGCGTTGGTAGCTTAGCTTTTTCCCTAAGGGGACAGCGGCTAAATTTTTTAAAGTGGTTTGATAGAAGGGCGAGATTTTTGAGAGGTTTAAAGGGGGAAGGGGAGCTTTCTTTTTTTTGCTGTAAGATGATATCCAATCAGCTATCTGATCCATCAATTTTTGGGATCCATTTCCGCGAATAAACATTGAGAAGTTTTCTGCAAATGCTAGGGTGATGCGCTCCACCTGGTCCCTAGAGACCCAAATGGAGACACAAATAGGGGGGCCATTTACAAACTCTTTTGTAAAGGCCCCCTCCACGAATTTATCTCTCAAAGATTAAGTTTTCGAAATCTGCGTGAGATACTTTTCTACCATAATAGTACCATTCCATTCGAATAGTATCATGATAGTAGTTTTTTAAAACGCCGTGTTTTAAGTCATTTTTCCAGGTAATCTCACAAGCTAAGTCGCCTGCTTCATTGAAAATTTTCTCAAGGCCATTTTTAGTTCCTGCAACATAGCTTTGCTTCGAGTAGCACTGGCCATCTCTAAAAATTTGGGTCTCACCTTGTTGTTGCCCCTCTTTCCACGTTTCAAAACGATCGGGGACTCCATTGATCAAAAAGATTTTTTTGGTCCCGTGTATTTGTCCGTGCAGGTAAGGAGTAATTGTTTTAGGGTCTCCATTCGAATGGAAAGTGGTTGTAAGCCTTTTTTCTCCATTCTTAAATTCAGTTTTTGAGACAAATTCCCCATATGCATTACGCTCTATTTTTAATCCTTCTCCAGCTTTTACCCGTGATTCAATCTCATTAGAGTTGGAGTAGTATTCTCCTTCATCAAGTCTTCCGTCGATAAAGTTTTCAATGCTTTTAGGTTGGCCACTTTCAAACCACTGAGTAATAATTGTTTTAGATTGAGATGGGTTCTCTATCTTTTCTTTAGGGACACCTGATGTAAAATGGGTGGTCGTTGATATCCGATGGCCCTGGCGATATAGCTCTTCTTTTTCTATCAAGCTACTGAAGGGAAAAGAATAGGTTGTTTTTCCTTCTAGGTCACCATTAACAAAATTTTGAGTGATGGTCACCCCATTTTTATAATCGGTCACGATTTGTCCATTTCCACCGCGGTTATACCAATCATTTTCCTCAATAGCAGCCCCATATTTATGGATGAATAAGGTGCTCATTACATTTTTTCTAGGGTTGCTGCAAGCAGTGAGTGTGCAAAGAGCAAAGAGGGCAGCGAAGAAAATTCGCACTTGAACCTTTAGCATAAGAGTAGCTCCATTTAAGTAGGTTGAATAATTAAACTTTTCATTTTTGTTTGAGCCTCGCAGATCATTTTAGCGTGCTCAACTTCAATAGCCTCAAAAGAGAGGGTCTTTTTATCATTTCTGTAAACAAATCGCAAGGTTACATTTTTTCGATCCAGGCCAATTTTTTCACTGCGGTATAAATCAAGGAGGTAAACGTCTTTTAAAATACGAGAAGGAATTTTTAATAACAGCTGCAGTAGGTGACCTATTTGTAAGTCATCAAGGCAGGTGAAAGTCCAGTCACGTTCCGAGCTAGGATAAAGGGCTAGGGGATTGATTTCTTTAGGGCGGGCATTTAAAGCGATGAATGGAGTGGTTGCAAAAGAAGCAAAAAACACAGGTTTTTTAAGTCCTGATTTGCGTAAAATTTTGGGATGAATTTGCCCTAAAAATCCGAGTTTGACCTCTTCGTGTAAAATATCAGCTTGAATTCCTGGATGAAAAAAAGCATGAGATGATTTCTCAAATGTTAATTTTTCTGGAGTAAGTTCTTCGAAGACGTTTTCTAAAATGCCTTTGAGATGAAAAAAATTGAGTTCTTTTTCGGACTGGAGATAGTGCGCAGGTGTGGGAGAGCCCATGAGCGACACGGCTGCTTGGCTAACTTCAGAAAAGCAGTCTCCTTGCATACTATAGATTTGCCCAATTTCATAAATTTGTATATTGGGCATCTGGTGATCTTGGTTTTTCTTCATAACTTGCAAGTGACTTGCAAGTAGAGAGGTCCTTAAGCTGGACTGCTCTTGCGACATGTAGTTGAGAGTGTTGATCGCCAATCCTTGGCCGGTGTGCAGGGCATTCATCTCAGGGCTTACCAGGTCACATGAAATAACTTCTTGAAGACCTTCTTGCAAAAAACATTGGTGTAATTTTTTTTCAATTTGATAGTCAAAGCAGTCTTCTGTCACAGAGGGGGTGAGAGTCAGCTTTTGTTGGTTCAAATGGTTTAGCCCATAAATGCGGGCTATTTCTTCGACAAAATCTATTTCGTGGTTGATGTCATTGCGGTATGAAGGAACTGCAATTTCTAAAAGATCCTCTTTCTTTTCAACTCCAAACTCAAGGCGTTTTAAAATGGCTTCCATCTCTTTTTCGGGGATAGAAACCCCTAAAATGCGAGATACAAAAGAAGGTCTGCACGTAATAATTTTTGGTTTGAATGCTTTTAGAGCATAGGACAAAGGCTCTTTTGCGACGAGGCCTCCGGCAATGTTTTGAATCAGGTCTGCTGCTCTTTGAAGAGCTTTTAGAATCATTGAGTTGTCGACACCACGTTCAAAGTGTTTAGAGGCTTCAGTATATAGCCCTAAGGTACGACTCATTTTTCGAGTGATTTGTGGGCTGAAGTGAGCCGCTTCTAAAAGAACATGCACCGTTTCATTGGTGACTTGAGTTCTAGCGCCTCCCATAACTCCAGCAATGGCTATAGGTCCTGATTGATCTTCGATCAGTAAACATCCTTCATAAAGTTCACGCTCCACCTGGTCGAGGGTTTTTAAAGAAGAGCTTCTGGATGTGCCCACTTGAATTTCGCCCCCTTCTATGAGATCGAAGTCATAGGCATGAAGGGGGTGCCCCAATTCATGTAAGAGGTAATTGGTGACATCAACGACATTGTTGATACTTTTAACACCGCACATTTTGAGTCGTTGTTGAAGCCACAGGGGGGAGGGGCCTACCTGCACATTTTTAATGAGAATACAGGAGTAGCTTAAACAGTCTTTAGAGCTTTGAACATCTAAAGAGACATAATCTTCAGTTTTGAACTTTCCTAAGGCAGCCTCCTTTACAGGCGGAATCTTATATGGCTTCTCAAACAGACATGAAACCTCTCTTGCAATCCCAAGGTGACTCATGGCATGCCCCAAATTAGGAGTGAAAGAGATGTCTAAAACAGTGTCCTGAAAAAGGGGTGCTAGTGGTTGTCCTATTTTGAAGGATTCATTAAGTTCAATAATACCTTCACTTTTTTCATCTAGGCCAAGCTCTTCAGCTGATAAAAGCATTCCGAAAGATTCAATAGAGCGCAAAACTCCTTTCTTTAAAAGGTGCTTTTTTCCTTGTTTGTCAATTAAATGGGAACCAATAGGAGCAAAAGCGGTGATGAGGTCTGCTCTACAGTTTGAGGCGCCACAGACTACTTGTAAGTGTTCTTTGCCGTCAAATACGGTTGCAATGCATAGTTTGTCAGCATTGGGGTGAGCAGTGATGGCGGTGACTTGAGCAACAATCACTCCTTCAAATTGAGGGTTGACAGTTTCGACAGCATCTACTTCGAGACCCGAACAAGTCAAAGCTTCAGCAAGTTCGAGTTGCAAAAGGTCTGTTTTAAAAAAATCTTGAAGCCAGTTTAAGCTAAAGCGCATTGGATAGTGGGATTCTGGTTTTTGATCTCTTAGATTCTATCAAATTTAGAGGATTGACGAAAAGGATAAATTTCTATTGAATAGAAGACTATTCGATAAAAATTAAGATGGGGTGGGAAAGGTCATGAGTCGTATTAAAAGAAAACAGCGCGGGCTTTTGTCGCAAAAGCGTGAGAAAAAAGAGGGTGGCAGTAGCAAGTGGGCGGTTCAAAGCCTGGTATTTAGTGTTGCGCTCAATGTTGCTTTGTTAACTTCTCTCATTTTCAATGCTGTTAAATTTAAAGGGCCTATTGAGAAATATACCACCACACATCCGATTTCCCAGGCTCCTTCAACAGATTTGAGTCAGAGCCTGGAGAATACGCTGATGCAGTTTTTAAGCCTTGACGAGCGAGCTTTGATCAATTTATTAGGATCAAAAGTATCTTTAGAGGATGGTTTTTGTGAGTGCGATATAGCTCTTTCTGTGTTGAGAAATCAGTTTGATTTTGATTTAAAACGGGCACTTTTAGGGCAAGAATTTAAAGAGCGCTTTATTCTCATTTCCAACCAAGAAAGCTTGAATGTATCGTATCCTATTGTTTCAGGTTTGACGAATTCACAGTATCAAATGGTAGAGACATTTGCTCAAAATGAGCTGTGGCCATTAACAAGTCAGGGGCTTTATAAAAAATTAGCGCAGGGATTAGAAGATACGTCATTAAAAAATGCGTTTTATTTAAGCAAAGAATTTTTGTATGTAGAGGGGCTTTTTCGCTCTCTATCGGTTCCCAAAGAGGTCTTAATCAAAATTATTTTGCAAGGACCCTGGGAGATTTTGGAAGGTTTTACAAATGAACGTGCTGCAGCTTCTGATATAAACAATCCCGCACGCCTCAAGTGGCTTTGTAAATATCTTGATTTTGGTTCCGAGCTAGCGGCACAGTTAATTTTAGAAATTGATCCCGAGCATGCTTTGAAAAAACTTTCAGATAACCAAGTGGTAGCTCTTTTGAGCCTTTTAGAAAAGCGTTCAAATTTATCTGAAAATTTTGCTTTGCACCTTTCAGTCAGCCAGCGCAGTGATTGGGTGCGCCAAGAGGCTTGTAGATTGCTGTACCATTATGCCTCTAGACCTTTTCCTGAAGTTTTTAACTATGAAGAGGCCTTGCAGTACATCTCACAGAAGTACCAAGTGCAGCCGAGTGAAAATATTCCACAGCTAAGCACACAACCAGTGATCGTTGCAGAGCCCCCTGAGAACTCTCAAAAACACTATACTGTTCAAGATGGTGACAATTTATGGAAAATAGCAAAAAAACATCAGGTCAAGCTTGATGTTTTGAAAGCTGCAAATGGGCTCGATTCAGATCTGATCAAAGTAGGAAAAACTCTTATTATTCCCTAGGGAACAGGGTCGTAGCCGCCTGGGTGCCAGGGGAAACATTTGATGAGTCGCTTGAGAGTCAAATAACATCCTTTAACAACGCCATATTTTTCAATAGCTTCTTTTGAATAGTGGGAGCAGCTGGGGTAAAACCGACAGCACTTTCCCAGTAGGGGAGAGAGGGTCCACTGATAGATGGTAATTAATAGTTTTAAAAGATGTTTCATAGGGTCTGATTATAACAAAAAATAATTTCTATGCAAAGGGACTAAAAATCGCCTTGCGAGTTTCTCTCTTTTTTTGTTAGGATAGTCCTCTTTCTTTTGCGGAAGTGGTGGAATTGGTAGACACGCTAGCTTGAGGGGCTAGTGGGAGTTATCCTGTAGGGGTTCGAGTCCCCTCTTTCGCATCCTTTTTTCTTTCAAAAAAATATTTGATTCATTTCATTTTTTTAGTTACTTTGTGGCTAAAAAGGGCAAAACTAAAATGCATGAACTCTACTATGCCATAAAAGGGGCCATGATTGGCTTTATTGTGGCGGCTCCTACAGGCCCTGTTGCTGTCTTATGTATCAAGAGAACTCTTAACAAAGGTTGGTTTCATGGGATTGCTACAGCAGTTGGAGCTACTTTTGGAGATGCCTTTTATGCTGTCATCGCCGCATTTGGTCTTAATTTTGTCATCCGTTTTTTAACTGAGGAGGCTTTTTGGCTTCGCTTACTTGGAGGTTGTTTCCTCATCGGAATGGGGGTGTATATCCTATTAAAAAGGAAGACTGTAAGACAACCTAAAAAGTCTCTTGATTCTGTGGACCACCTAGGCGAGACATTTATGACTGCTCTATTTTTAGATCTTTCAAATCCTATTACCCTTTTAGCCTATCTGGCCATTTTTTCAGGGTTTGGGCTCTCCAATGTTGGGCAGCATCTTTATGCAACCATTTCTCTGGTTCTAGGAGTCATTGCAGGAGCTAGTTTATGGTGGTTTTTACTGGTGCAAGTTACGACCCTTTTCAAGGACAAACTCAATGATAGGGGTCTTTTTATCCTCAATAAAGTCTCAGCTATTTTAGTTCTTTTGTTTGGGGTGCTTATTTTGTTAACCCTCATCTTTAATATACGAGTATTTGGAAAAGTTTTTTAATGGTGAGAGGCTAAAAAAAGCTGCTCGATTTTCTGAGATAAACCTTCTTCTAAAGTGAGCTCGTTGAGTTTTTGATATGAGCGCTCGTGGATTAAAGAGCTGATTTTTTGGATTTCTTCTAACTCGAATTTTAAAGCGAGTGAAGGGGCGCATAGCTTGCAGTAGTAGGAATTTGAAGTATAATAAAATTGTTCTAAAGAGGACGAGCATCGAGCGCACCGCGTGTGAATTGTCCAAAGGCCTTCTAAAATTAAAAGCTTAAGCTGGTAGCTGCAGACCAAAGCTTTGGGATTGTTAAACTGTGGAATCTTTTTGAGATAGCTCTTGAGTAACAAGAACATTTTGGGGTTAGGCTCTTCTAAAGTATGACATTTCTGAGTCCAGTTAAGTAATTGCAGTGCAGCACATAAAAAGTCATAGTCTGATCTTAGCTCTAAAAATGAATCGATTGCCTTAGCTTCTTTAAGGCTGTGAATATCGCCATTTTTTTGGCGATAAGTTAAATGGATCAAACAAAGAGGCTCTGATAACACCTGTCGTGAGCTGCGAGGGCGATTTGCGGAATGAACTAGAAGTTTAATAAGCCCCTTTTCGGAGGTAAAATAAGTGGCTATGCGATCGTGGTCTCGATAGTTAAAAGACGAGAGACAAATAGCTTGGGTATGGATTTCTAGTGGCATAAGGGTAAAAAAAAAGCTCTCCTAAACCATAGTTTAAGAGAGCCTTTAATTGGAATACAATTTAGCTTACCCTACATGCCCAGGTTGGGGTTCATGCAGTTTGCAAGCTGCTGAGTAATTTCAGCGCAGCGATAGAGCGTCTGTGGTTTGTAGTAGACAGAGAGTTTATTGGCTTTATTTAAACACTCCATGGCCTGTTCCATACTTCCTTGATTAATATAGTGCTGAGCAAGCTCTGCTGGAAAGTCTGGTTCAAAGGAGTCGTACTTCATACACGCCTGAAGCTCTTCAGAGGTTTTGTAGGGCTTGAACTTGAGGATTTCAAAGCTTCTAGACAAAGAGTCTTGGTATGTGCTATTTCCATTAGGATCCGTCTCAGAAGCCTCACTATAGGCAAAAAGAGCTAGGTCATGGCGGCCTAAACGTTCATAGGCAGCTGCCGAGCAGGTTTTGCAAAGCGCACTAAATGATTGAATGCGAAAACCAGATCCTTTTTCAAGGTGTTTGGCTTGATTGCCAGCTTGTGTAAACAGATTAATTGCTGACTCGTAGTCGTTATTCAAAAATTGTAACTTTGCACTATTAAAGAGAGTCTCAGGGCTGCTGCTAAGGTCCAGTGAAGTTTCAAAACAGGTTTCAGCATTTGTGTGCTCTATCGGCATGGTTTCTAAGAATTTATTAAAGATAGGGTCGCTTGAACTCTCAAGTTGTTTGACAGTTCTAGTATCGTTAATAATACGAGCATAGAAAAGCTCTCCAGCTGTTCTCCAAAGCTTTGCTTGAGTCTTTATATCTAAATTATCAGGGTCTTGAGTGCTTGGAAAAAAAGAACCTAGGTAGTTGATAGCTTGTCGTAAATAAGTATCTTTAGGAATAGGAGCCCTTATAACCCAGTCGGTTTTATTCATAATAAGTGCCTGAAGCATGTCCGGGCCTAAATCATAGGCGGGATCCCCAAAGTAGCCAGGATTTGGATAGGGCTGAGAGTAGTAAGGAGGGGGCTGAGGATGGGGCTCTGGGTAGATGTAAGTCGGTGCTGAAGGAGCTGGGGCTTGTTCATAATAAGTATAAGGAGGAGCGGTTGGGGTGGGCTGTTGTGGGTTTACATAAGTCATAAGATTCCTCTTTTAAGTTAAACAAGTTATTATCTTTTAAACAGTTAATAAAGTCAATGTTTAGTACTATTGTAGTTCTTTTTTTTTAACTGAAATAAAAAAATGTTTTGAGCGGTCTTTTCGGATTTCTCTTGGTTTTTAAGGCAAATATTGGTAAAAACTCTCCTCTAACTGCACCGATAGCTCAATAGGATAGAGTACCTGGCTTCGAACCAGGTGGTTAGAGGTTCGAGCCCTCTTCGGTGCGACTTTTTCTTTTTGCCTCCTCTTTACCATACCTCCAAGCTGTTTGGGATGAAAAACAATTTGTAAAATCGTTTTCGATCTTCTAATATTAATTTCAATTATATATATTGTGCTTTCTTAAAAAAAAAACTGAGGTTTATTCATATGGCTCATTCAGAAGAATCTAAAAGCTACCCTGTTGCTATTACTGGTCGTCATCTGCTTGTTACAGAGGCGATGAAAGAATATGCTCATGAGAAACTCCATAAGTTAGATCACCTTTCTAAAGATATTTTAGATGTTCACGTGATGATGGACATTCAAAAGCAAGAGCATCGCGTCGATGTCGTGATGAAAGCTGGAAGGTTTGTGATTAAAACCCATGCAAATACACCAGATATGTATGCTTCAATTGACAAAGTGGTTGATAAATTAATGGCTCGCCTGAGCAAGTATAAGTCAAAGATGCAAACACACCATGCGAAAGCTCTCTCGGTAGTGGATATAGAAGTGAATGTCATTCGCGGTAGTTTTAATGATACGGATGTTGTTAATGATGCCATCGAACAGGCAAACCAACATGCAGTTGAAGAGGAATTTTCTCATCACGTGGTATCGGCTAAGACCATTCCTCTCAAAACTTTAACTCAAGATGAGGCGGTGATGAAAATGGATCTCTCAGCAGACCCTTTAATGGTCTATCGTTCGGAAGAGGATCAGAAAATAAAAGTAATCCACAGAAGAGAAGATGGGGATTATGAGTTGATAGCTCCTGAGTGATGAAGTTTCATGGGTGACGCTGTAAGTTACAAATCTGGTGGGGTAGAGATTTTTTGGTTAAAGCATGCTGGCTTTAAAATTAAAACCTCTCGGCATGTCGTTTATATTGATCCCTTTTTGTTGGAAAAAGAACCTGAAAAGGCAGATTTAATTTGTATCTCTCACAGCCACCAAGATCACTTAGATCCCAGCTCAATCGCAAAAATTTTAAGTTCAAAAACGCATTTTGTCTGTGCTCGTGATTGTCAGAAAAATCTTGAGAAATGCGCCCCAGGTCACTCATTTACGACACTAGCTCCCGGAGAGACGGCTTATTTTGAAAATATTGAGATTCATGCAAAGGCTGCTTATAACTTAGGAAAACCCTTTCATCCAAAAGAAAATGGGTGGCTAGGGTTTTTAATGGAGATAGAAAAAAAATCGCTCTATTTTTTGGGTGACAGCGACGCTTTAGAAGAGTTTAAAGAGATTCAGTGTGACATTGCCTTGATGCCAGTCTCAGGGATCTATGTGATGGATGCGCTGGAGGCAGCCATGCTCGCTAATGAAATGGGGCCAAAAGAGGTAGCCATTCCCATGCATTGGGGTTCATTAATCGATGATCAAGGACGACAGGTAGGAACTCGCGAAGATGCTGTGCAGTTTTGTGAGCACTATCTGGGGAAAGGTTTGATTTTAAAACCTTTAGGTTAGTATGGCTTCTGATTTTGGTTTGCAAATCGTCGTTTGGGTAGGCCTTATTTTTTTAAGCGGCTATCTTGCGATCGTTTTATTCAAAAAATACATGCATTTTCGACTTTGCTTGAAACTCAAAAAAAGATTTTCTCATGCCAGAGAAGGAGAGCAATCGGCTCAAGAATTATTGAAAAGCGAGGGGTTCGATTTAGAAGAGACTCAGAAAACTTCTAAGTGCGAAATGTGGGTGAATGGAAAGCCTTTTCAGTATATCGTTCGGCCCGATGCCTTTGCAGTTAAAGAGGGGAGGCGCTACCTTGTAGAAATCAAAACAGGTCCTCAGGCAACACATCCTCAACACTCAGCCACCCGTCGGCAATTGTTGGAGTATTTTCATAGCTTTTCGGTGGATGGAGTTTTGTTGGTCAATGCTGATGAGCAGAAAATACAGCATATTTATTTTAAGCTGAAAGAAGCTTTTGAAAAAGAAGAAATTACACTGCCTCCTTTATCTAGAAGAAGGCCGATTTTCTTTGCTTTTATAGCAGGCTTTTTAGCAGCATATGTTATCTTTTATGTACTAGGATCAAGAACACCATGAATTTAGAGAAGCTGTATGATCCATATCGAAATCAGTGGGTGGTTGCAACTCCTGAAGAGAAGGTGCGTCAGCAGTGGCTAGAAGTTATGACAGAGCACTTGTCCTTTCCTAAAGAACTGATTGTGATTGAGAAGGCGATTGAAAGGTTACCTCATTTGAAAAAGGGGGGGGCGCTTCCACAAAGGCGAATTGATCTTCTAGCTTATACCAAGCTCAAAGAAGGTCCTTTAAAGCCTCTTATTCTCATTGAATGTAAGTGCATTCCTCTAACAGATAAAGCTCTGATGCAAGTTTTGGGATATAACCATTTTGTGGGAGCAAGCTATATTGCCATTGCCAACCAAGAGGAAATTCGAATTGGTTTTAAAGATCAGAAAACGAATGAGCTGACGATGCTTGATTTTTTACCAGCCTACCCTCTTTTGAATCAGGCAATGGCTCAAAAACCGTGATCCCCTCCGATCATTTTGTGGTCATGTTCAGAGAAGTAAAAGGTTGTGATAAATGGGTTTTCACTTTGGATCACACACCAACCTATGGAGTCTTGAAAAAAAGCGCGTGTTTTTGCAGTGTGTTCAATACAAAAAGATCCATGAGGTTTGAGAGTTTTTTCTAATGTCAGCGTTTTGGAGTCTTGTTTTCGGTAGAATGTACAGCGTAATTTAGCAAGTTGCTTATAGTTTTTCTTCGGAGACCCATTGAGACACCAGATAGAGCCATTGAGATTTGCTGGCAACATCGGCGCCCAGCGGAAGGCGCTTTTTTTCTGCTCTAAAGTGGGGTTGGCAACTTGAAAGTTAGTGCAGATATTGCAGGGAAATCCGCCCTGATCATAACCAACATCAAGCCCGATTTTAATGCGAGAGGGAATGGAATCTTGGCAAGACTGAGCAATCAAACGGACGGACGCAGGATCTTTTAACCCTTGGATGTGAGGTGAGAGTTCTAGGTGCGTTAAAGCTGCTTTTTCTTCTATAGAAAGACACTTCTCGACTGTTTTTAATAATAAACCTGAAGCATTGTAAATTTCTAAATCAATCCAGAAAGTGGCAGGAGAGATAATAGGGTAAAAAGTGATGCGGGTAAATGCTTGGGGTAATCGATGTAGAGGAAGAGTGAGTGAAGCTAGATGCCACTGCTTGAAGCGGCTCCAGTAGTCTTCTGGTTCACAGTGCTTGCTTAAATCATAATAGGTATGTGTGATGCTCATAGAGGCATCTGAAGAGTCGTAGTTTCCTGCAATGAGTCGAGGGAACGTTTGTGATTGAAACAATTGAACCTTCATGCAACCTGCTTTCCCATTCAAATGCGGTCGCAATTCCTTCCAATCTTTGAGTAGTATGGAGTGTGTCTGGAAAGGCTTGGAGTTAATCATAATTTCTTTTTTAAGAACTTGTTGACGACTGTTAATCGCCCAAAGGCCCATCTTTTTTTGTTTTAATGCGCTGGCGCCATTGATAAATGTGACAAAAGGGAAGCGTGAGTCTGTGGCATAAATATTAAAGCCTGATTCTATGATGCTTTTTTTTGAAGCTTTTTGGGGCTCAGTGTAAGCTCTTTGGGCCGAATGGACAAAGGTTGAAAAATGCTTTCCTTGATAGTGGACAACCACAGCAGGGTAGGGAAAGACTAAGTTATGAATAGAGGAGAATTGGATTTCTATCGAGCCTATAAAAGGTAAGGCAAGGCCTATCCAATCACGAAGGTTGATCTCATAGGCTTGAATTTTTTCCACATAAAAACATTTTTTGTGAATGGTTTTCCCAGAAGGATCCCTTAAAATAAGGCGGCATAAGATGGAGTCTAGGTTTCTTTTAAGCCTCCAGTAGTTTAAAAAAAGAAGCTTCATGCAAACATCTGGGCTGTAGAATACCGGAAAGATAGCTGATGAAAGGTTGCATTGGCTTTTGGGGTCAGGGCTTAAAAGGGTTTCTAGGTGCTTGCGGTAACTTTTCATATTGACCCAGCGTTTGGAAGAAAAGGAGGAATTAATGTATTAATTTTAATTTTAAACTTTCTCATATCTAGGTAAAGAGCCCTTTTAAAGGAAGTTTTTTTTAAAAAAAGAGTGGAAAAGTTAGTTTTTTTGGTCTATCCTGCCCCTTAAACTTAAAAAAATTAAATCAGTTTTCGTATCGGCATCTGATCAACGATCCTAAGCTTAGATTAGGTGCCTGACAAACATTAACATTCTCAAAATACTGTTGCAAAGAACGATGAATTTACATTTAGCGGCCCAAGCTCTCCCGAGAAAAATTGTTGTACAAGCTCCTTGTTATACGCGTTTTTTATTTTTCGTTACTGCAGCAGTCACCAGGTTTACAGGTTACATATATGCAAGAAATTTTACTCAACATAGAGACCAAAGAGATCCGCATGGCACGGCTTCGCAACGGAGTTTTGCAAGATCTTGTATTAGAAAGAAAGAAAGAGCGCCAAATCACGGGTAATATCTACCGAGGGCGTGTTACCAATATCTTAGAAAACATCCAGTCGTCTTTTATTGATATCAATGAATCTGAAAATGGGTTCATTCATATCTCTGATATCTTAGAGAACCGTAAAAAGTTTGAAGAGATGTATGATATGGATTTTGAAATGGAAAAGACGGCCTCTCGCAATCCTAAGCAAGGGAAAAATACTGAAAATACAGACATTGATAAGATCATGAAAATTGATCAGCCTGTTTTAGTTCAAGTTCTTAAAGAGCCCATTGGTTCCAAAGGGGCTCGTTTGACGTCTAAAATTTCTATTGCAGGGCGCTACTTAGTACTGCTGCCCAACTCTCCTCATAGAGGGGTTTCTCGGAAAATTGAAGATTCTTCAGAGCGCGTTAAACTTAAGAAGTTGATACGCTCTTTCGAAATGCCACAAGATATGGGGTTGATTTGCCGCACAGCTTCTAAATTTGCTACAATAGAACTATTGGTTGCAGAAGCTCAAGAGCTGATTAAAACCTGGGAAGAGATTGTTGAGAAATTCCATAAGTCAAAAGGTTCAGCTTGTCTTTACCAAGACTCTGATTTAATCAAGCGAGCAGTGATGTTGGCCATTGATAAACGCTATGACCGACTGCTTGTAGATAGCCACACAACCTACCGCAAATGTAAGGCGATTTATAAAACATATGCTGATGAACATAACTTAAAGCTAGAATATTATCGCGACACCGTGCCTATGTTTGAGCGCTTTAATGTCGAGAAAGAAATCGAAAAAGCATTGCGTCACAAAATCTGGCTTCCAAGTGGTGGATATTTGTTTTTTGAGCATACCGAAGCAATGTGTACAATTGATGTGAACTCGGGAAGAAGCACCAAGAATGAAAAGAATGTGGAAGAGACGCTTGTTAGGATTAATTTAGAGGCGGCCCAAGAGATTGCTCGGCAGCTTCGCATTCGCAACCTAGGCGGATTAATAATCTGTGATTTTATCGATATGAGATCGAGAAAAAATCAACGAAGAGTATCAGACCACCTCCGGGGGTGCATGAAAGAAGATTCTGCGAAGTGCACCGTATTAGGGATGAGTGAGTTTGGTCTTATTGAGATGACTCGTCAGCGCAGTAAAGAATCTCTTAAACAGATGAGCTGTACCGATTGTCCCTACTGTTCTGGAGGGGGGTGGATTAAAAATCATGAGACAGTAAGCATTGAGATTGAGAGGTCGCTTAAAAAAATTGTGCTGATTGGAAAACAGTACGCGTTGAAATTAACAACACACCCAGAACTTGATAAGTATTTGCTTGAAATTGACAAGGCTTTTTTAAAGAAAAGCGCCGAAAAGCTCAACGCTTGCTTAGAGTTTGAAGCTAATGATAGCTATCACCTCAATCAATATCAATTTTTTTCAACTACGAACGGGGAACCTTTGGAATATTGAGCTATGGAGATGTTAAAGCCCCTGTTACAATTAATGGAGCTCTGGTTTAAAGAGCAAAAACTAGAGGGTAAGTCCCAGCAGATTATGCGAAGCTTCCTACCAACCTATATTGAAGCCGCCCAAAAGTCGGGTCAAACAGATGCTTTTATCTTAAAGATCCTTTCGACCTACATCAACTTACTTCGCCAGTTGAGTCAGAATCCTTTTGCATTCGAGCCTTATCATAAAATGCTGCAAAAGCCGTTTGATTACTATCAGTTTGGGCTAGAATTTGTACGCCCACTTGTTAATCAAAAGGCCTCAACTTATTTAGGGGACGAGAATCTGGAAGAAATTCAGGGGCATTTAAAAAAAAATGAAAACGTCATTTTTTTAGCGAATCATCAAACAGAGATTGACCCGCACCTGATTGAATTGCTACTGGGAGAAAAGTACCCCTTGTTTGCAAAGAATATGATTTTTGTAGCAGGAGATCGTGTGATTTCTGACCACCTGGCAATTCCGCTGAGCATGGGGAGAAATCTTTTGTGCATTTATTCAAAAAAACATATAAACAACCCGCCAGAGCAGAAAGAGACAAAAAGGCTGCATAATAAGAAAACAATGCAGCTAATGAGTGAGCTCTTAGCAGAAGGTGGAAAGAGTATTTATGTCGCACCTTCTGGGGGAAGAGATCGTCCAGATAGTGAAGGGGAGTTTCAAGTAGCCCCTTTTGACCCACAAAGTGTGGAGATGTTTTATCTGATGACAAAGCGCTCAAAAAAGCCCACGCACTTTTACCCTCTAGCTCTCAACACCCACCAGGTATTGCCTCCTCCCAATGATGTGGAGAGTGAGCTGGGAGAAGAGCGCCCAACAAAGTACACTGGGGTGTATGCAGCTTTTGGCTCTGAAATTAATATGGAGAGTGACTCTAGTAGCCTGGAAAATAAAATTGCGCGGCGACACCAACGATGCGATGCAATTTGGAAGCAAGTAGCTAAGAGTTACCAAAAGTTAAAAAAAATAAAGGATCAATATGAGAATGACATGTAAGAGAGTATGCACTTTATTATCGGTAGTTTTATTTTCTATTTCAAGCTTTGCTTTTGCAGCCTATAGCGTGATTGAGGATCAATTTAAAGAAAAAATTAAATCTCCCAGCATGCAAAATATCGAGACCCTTAAGGTAAGGCTCGATAATGGTCTCGAAGCTTATATTGTATCGGATCCAGAAGCTAAAAAGTCAGGGGCCTCTCTATCAGTGGGTGTCGGCTGGGATCATGAGCCTTTTGATAATATTGGAGTCGCTCACTTTGTCGAACATATGCTGTTTCTTGGAACCCAAAAGTATCCTACTGAAAAAGAATATCACGAATTTATCCAGACAAATGGTGGAAGTTCAAATGCTTACACATCTAACGACCGTACAGTTTATAGTTTTGAAATTAACAATGACCAAGCTAAGGAAGCATTAGACAGATTCTCCTCATTTTTTGTAGAGCCACTATTTAATGAATCGGGTCTATCTAGAGAGCGCAAAGCGGTGAACCAGGAATTTCTCTATAGAGCTAATTTAGACCAAGTCCGCAAGCACATGGTCGGGCTAGAATTTGTTGATCCAAGTTCTCATGAAAATATTTGGCGTTGTGGAACGGAAGAGACGTTGATGAGTATTAGTCGAGAAAACCTGGTCAGATGGTATCAAGACCATTATAGTGCGAACCTCATGCGCTTAGCTGTTTATTCTTCTCTCCCCCTAGAGCAGCTCGTTGAGCAAGTAGATGCTTGTTTCTCGCAAATTGAAAATAAAAATCATCAGATGACCACGTTGCAAGGGCCCATTACCAATCCAGATTTTTTGGGGAAATTGGTTTACATAGAGCCGCTTAAAAATCTAAAGCAATTGTCAATTAAATGGGAACTTCCCCCTGAATATACTATGGATTTAGACTACCATACTGCTGACCTTGTAAGTGATGTTTTATCTGAGGAGTCTCCAAAAAGTTTGGCTACGATCTTGAAAGATAAAGGTTATATCTACCAGATGCACGCCTATCAAAGTAATACAGACACCAAGGTCTCCTTTTTTGAGTTGTGCTTAGAGCTGACTCCTAAAGGACTCGAAAGCTATCAGACGGTGATTGCACAATGTTATGAAGCGATTCATACGTTTAAACAAGAAGGGCTTCCTCGGTATCGCCAAGATGAAATGACAGCAATTGCAAAGCTCAATTTTCAGTATCAATCAAGACCTGAAGTTTTCTCATTTGTAGAACACGTTGCATCAGCCATTCAATATGAGGATATTGCCACATTCCCACAAAAGTCAGGTTGGCCGACTCAATTTGATGCAAAAAGAGTGAATCGTTTTTTATCCATGCTCAAACCCCATAAAGCCATTTACTTTATCCTGGCTCCCGAGCAGTTAACAGGGGTTGCTTCAGACCTTACAGAGAAGCATGTTCAAGTCAAGTATCATGTACAACAAATTCCTGCTAAAACTCTTAATGAATGGGCCCATATTGAGGCAAATCCAAGTATTGCAATCGCAGCTCCCAATCCCTACATTCCGACCAACTTAGAACTTGTCGGCTCTATTGATGCTAAAGAGAATAACCCAGAAGCTTTAGATTTAAGTGAGCGTTCACAATTTTATTTTCAACAAGATATCAGCTACCAAGTTCCCAAAGTGAACTATAATCTGGCTGTTAAGTCGCCCAGTATTAAGCAGAACGGAAAAAATAAAGTGCTTGCTGATCTTTTGTCTCTCTCATTGTCAGATGCTCTGAGCCAACATCTTGAACAGGGGCAACTTGCAGGCTTGAATGCCGATTTTTCAATTGATTCAAAAAGGGGACTTTTGGTGAGCGTTTCTGGGTACAGCCAAAAGTCAGATCTTTTTACCGCTAAAATTTTTGAGACAATTAAATCGCACCAGCCTGCTGAAAAAGATTTTCCCAAATATCATGATATTTTGGTCCGCTCGTACCTTAACCAGAAAAAGGCAATTCCCGGAAGGCAAGCGGGTGAGGTTATGAATAACCTGGTCTTTAGAGACTACCCTTTAGTGGACGATAAACTAGCAGCTCTTAATGAGATCTCATATAAAGACTTTGACCTCTACAACCGAGAGTTTTTCAATCAAGTATACTTACAAGGGATGCTCTATGGAAATTTGACCAAGAGCCAGGCTGTGAATCTTTGTACAAATTTAGAGGCTCTTTTTGAAAATAGCACGACCTACCCAGTTTCTGAACACTCAATGCGTGCTGTCTTAGAGCCCGCCTCACTCAATAACCCCTGTTTCTTTGCCCAAAGCACCGATCAAACAGGAAGTTCTACTTTTTTGATGATTGGTCATGGAATTTTAGAGGATAAAGATCGGGCTGCCTATGAAGTGATGAATCAAGCGATTTCTACGCCTTTTTTCGATACATTAAGAACTAAGCAGCAAGTGGGCTATATGGTGCATTCCTTTTCAAGAGAATATGAAAAGCAACTTTTTACCTGCTTTTTAGTGCAGTCTAACTCCTGCTCAACGAGAGACCTACTTTCTCGCTATGAACTTTTTAACGAAGAGTTTTTGAGTACTCTAGGAACTGCAGAGCTTGATCTTGAGAAATTTAATCTGCTCAAGCAAGCCCTTATAACTAATTATCGCCAACCTCCCGTTTCTATTTCTGATAAAGGCCAAGAGCTCTACTATTTAGCGTTTGATCAAAAAGGAGAGTTTGATCAAAAAGAGCGGCGTGTTCAGGCTCTTGAGGCACTTTCTTACGAGGAGTTTGTAACCTTTTGTCAAAATCAACTAGGGCGTAGTAATAACAAACGACTCGCTGTTTTAGTAAACGGCCAAATGTCGGATGTTCCAACCATCGACTACTTAGAAATTAACAATCTGGGTCACTTTAAAGCTGAGAGTGAGTATGCTGATAACAGCAAAATTCAGCTCAATGAGACGCCTTTAAAAGATCCTTCTTTATAGAAGTCTTTTAGTATTACCCAGTATAGGGCATCGCTTTTTTAAGCCTTGCCCTTGATCTAATCACTTAGCTCAACATAAAGTTTTTAAATTTTACATCTCAGCTCTTAGTTTAATCCATGATGGACCTTGTGGACGTTGTATTGATCTAGTTTAGAGTCCCAATTATTAGCTTTAAATCATTGTCTAGATCGTGTTAAAAATATCTTCAAATTTTTATTGGAGTAATTTATGAAGCACCATTTTTTCATTTTTAGCTTTTTGCTATTAAATATTTTTAGTTCAACTTTAATGGCCACAGATTATTCATGGGATGGTGTCAATAATGCTGTCTGGACAACTCCCGCTAATTGGGATTTAGATGCAGGGTACCCTAACGCAAATAATGACAGAGCATCTATCTCTTCAAGTGAAACTGATCAAAATATTCAGATGCTTCAGGATATCACTTTAGATAAGCTTAATATAGATGTAAGTTTAGGAAGCCTTACTATAGGGGAAAGTAATGTGACCCTAACATTTTCCGGGCAAGGGGAAGATAGTGGGATAGAAGCTACTTCAAGTGATAGCGACTATTCCCCAACTTTAGCGTGCAATATAAATATTCCTGCTGGAAAAGAGGTTCACATTCCTAGAGTAGATAGTTTGCTGGAATTTTGGAGCTGGCAATTAGATGGGGCTGTAACAGGTGGTAGTGGTGCAAACTTATTCATTGGAGCTTCATCATTAACCTTTGGGGGCGATGTGATTTTCGATGGAGGGAGTATGATCGCAAATGCTCCAGGTTTTGCCTCAATTTTGACATTTAATAATTTAAGTGAAGAGGCCCAAAACATTGACGTCCCTATCCTTGAAGATGGAAATGCCAATAACTTTTCTATTTCGTCTAACTCTTTTGACAAAAGGACGATTTTTAAAAAAGATGTCGAATCCTTTGATTTTGTTATCAACAGTGGTTCCTTTGCTGAGATTCAAGCAAGCTTGTCAAATTCTATATCCATTGGCGGGACTCTAATATTTAACCCTAATCAAGATCGCACGTATACGAATCAGCTTATATCAGGTGGTGATATCACCATTGCTGGTTCTAATACAACCACGCTTATTCCACCATCTGGAAGTACTTTTTCAGGACAGGTGACGGTTAACAATCCTGCGACTCTCGATGTTCAAGGAAATCTTAATTCAGCAGGGACCACTTTTATTGTAGATGAAGGTGGCCTTTTAATGGGTAATGCGAGCATTGCGCAGGGGAGTCTAACAAACAACGGGACGGTTCAACCAGGAAATAGTGTAGGCAGTGTTTTGACCGTCACAGGCGATTACACTCAAAGCTTGGGAGCAGATTTATTAGTCCCGCTAAGCTCTACAGCAACCAATCAACTTGCTGTAACAGGAACTGCAACTCTAGCTGCCGGCTCAACCATAACACCACAGCCAGCTTCTGGGTTGTATGCAGCTGGATTAGAGTATCCAGTGCTTATAGGATCCTCATTGACCGACGGCTCAATTCTTACGGGTAATTATGCAAGTTTCTTTACCAAATCAGTCAGTATAAATGGAGTTACAACTTTGAAACTGATAACAATTCAACCGTTTGTAATAACTCCTGTTTCAATCCAAAGCTTGACAGGGAACGCTAGCAAAATAGTAAATTATACTTCTAACCTAAGCGTATCTAATGCAAGCGCGGACTTAAATGTGGTGATATCAGCGCTTATGAAACTGCCCAGTTCTAATTTTTTAGTCAAAGCACTGAGCACTTCAACTTTACCGTTTACCTCTATTCCTAGATCTAAGCAGCAAACCTTATGGCAAATGGCGCTGACGTTGGATAAGCAATTTCAAGATAATATAAAGACACAAGATCAGGCGACTGTTCAAGCGGCGCGATCACAAGCTCCTTTATTTGCACGCCCACAAACCGGGTTGTTTTTAGAGCCTCTTGCAATCTTCATTGACCAAGATAGTCAGGGGAAAACGGATAACAACTGGCAAGTGGGGTATAAGTCTTACACTTATGGAGCGGGATTGGGCTATAACCAAGTTCTAGATAATCGCTTTGTAATAGAGGGGGGTATAGGTTACACACACTCAAACCTAAAATGGAAAGAGAATTTTGGGAATGCCGATTGGAGCAGTTTGTATGTAGCTCCTTTCTTTGGGTGGTTTGATGAACATACTTTTGCAAATGCTATGCTCATGGCCGGCTTTAACTTCCACAACACTGATCGCCGGATCTCTTTTACTGGTGTTGAGCGCGTTGCTAAAAGCAGCTACAATAGCTACGACCTGGTTGGTCGTCTCAATGGGGGAATGAGAGTTGAAGTAAGTCAAAGTGTGTGGGTACAACCAGAGGTTACCCTAAACTACGCAGCGATGTTTACAGATGCCTACAAAGAGACAGGTGCTGGAGGGATCAACTTAGACGTTAAAGAAAGTGTAAATAACGTAATGCAACCTAGTTTTCGTTTCAATCTTTTGCAAGAGTTTCAAAATCCTGTTTGGTACTTGGCTCCCAAAGTGTATGTGGGGTGGCTTGCCAATATTCCTCTAGGAGATCAATCGCTAAGTGCTCGCTATGAAAATGCTCCATCCAATCTCTTTTTTAATATCGAAGGGAATGCAAAGACCAAAAATCAGCTGGTATTAGGAGCTGATATCATACTGCAGCAGTGTAACTTCTTTGTAGGACGTGTGAATTTTGAAGCAGATGTTTTAAGCAGATTACAAGTGTATATCGTGAAGCTTAAATTCGAGTGGTTATTTTAAATTACCACACACGGATAATATGGCCGTTGATAATTCCTTCAACGGCTCTTACATAACCTAGTGCTGCTTCATGAAGGCTGACACCTTTGTATCCCTTAAAAGTGTCTCCGAGTCTGTCGAGTGCTTCCGTAATCACATTGGGGCTCACTGCGTTTAGGCGCAAATGATTGCTAAGATCTAAAGAAGCACTTTTAACAAATCCTTCAACGGCATTATTAATGGTGCAGCTAATCGACGCGTTTGGAATGTAGTCGGTACTCAAAATACCTGTTGTAAGGGTAAATGAGCCCTCTTTATTTAAATATTTTTGACCGATTAAAACGAGATTGATTTGACCGAGGCACTTTACCTGTAGCCCCTGCTCCATATCTTGTGGTGACAACTCAGAGACAGGTGCAAAGCGTGAGTTAGAAGCAGGCACTGAAATAACCGCATCCAGGCCAGGAGCTTGTTGGTACATGCGCTCAATCGAGGTTGGAGAACTTAAATCAACAGAGAACTTCTTATCAGAGCGAGAAGCAATTAAAACCTCGTGATCTAGCTTCTTAAGTTCTTTGGCTACCGCTTTTCCAATAAGGCCAGTGCCTCCAACAATTAAAATGCGCATAAGGTGTCCTGTATTAATTTTTTCGAGAAACGTTTTTTTGATGTTTGTGTGCCCAGTCGGTAATCGATCTTAAGTAGACTCTAACAATTGGATCAATAATTTCTAAGGGATTGTGGGCAAATTTTTGAGCATTTTCAAAGTTGTCTTGGCAAAGGGGCTCTGCATATAAAACAGGGCCATGAACAAGTCGGAGGAGGGTTAGATTGCGGTGGTAAATACCCGATTGCGCCTTCAAGCAAAGAACGTTTAAATAGCTACAATCATCGCCCATTGGGAGTCGGAGGGTGTTTTGTGTGTGTTTACGGGCAATTTGAGCAAGGTCAATGGATTTCTCAATGTCATCGGTGACTAAAAGACGGACAAATTCATAGCGAGAGCGTGCATTTTTTAATGAAGAGTTGCGGTACGCCTCATCTTTCATACTGCCGCGCTTAAATGCTCCAGGGACAAAGAAAAGGGTGTAGTCTGTTTGTGTGCCAGGTGTTTTCCCATCACGATCGTAGATGCCTCCTAAGTTATAGTGACAGCTAACGGTCAGGTGGGGATTGAAAGCATTGATTAGCTCAGCTCTTCTATTAAGATCCAAAAAATTATAGGTAGATTTAAAGATTTCTGTAGCGGTTGCCCTCTCTTGCCACCACTCCCTTTCTTGTTGCTGGATCAAAGGGTCTGTTCTCAGAGCAACCATATTTTCTACAGCCTGTGCAAAATCTTTTTCTACCCACTGTTGAAAAGAGAGGGGATAGGCTGCTTCTCCGGGAGAGCTTTTAGTTAAAAAAACTTTTGCGCCCATGGCTTCAAGCTTTTGAGCTAAGAGCTTGGCTGTGGTTACTGTTAAAGTTCCCTCATCAAATGAAAGGTTTTCATTGTTTTTGTGGGGGAGGTCTAAGTCGATGTATTTCTCTTCAATTTTTGCATATTGCCCACCCATATGTCCTGGGTCTATGGCAACACGTAGCCCTTTGAGTGGTAAGTGAGGGTTATCAAAAGCAGGTAAGGCGGTTAAAAGAGGTTTTTTATCTCCAAAATAAAGAGTAAATTCTGGCAGGTTATTTAGCTTGTCCTCAGGGTTTGCAAAAATATAAAGTCCCTTAGTATCCAGCTGGTACCAATTTTCAATCTGTGGATCTTTTTGAAGCATCGTCTGAATTTTTTCTTCAACTTGCTCTTTGGACCAAGTATATTGATGCATTTCAAAGTCAGAAGCGTCTTCAAATAAGTTTTTTGCATAAACAGTAGCTGGCAGAAAAATATTAAAGATCCATAAAAAGATAATTGAGATTGAAAAGAGGCGCGACATTTGATAACATGCGGTTAAAAAAAATATACTTATGCGCCTTTCACATCTTTTTTTCAAGACTTTTAAGCAAGCCCCTCATGATGCCGATATTCCCTCCCATCAGCTTTTAGAGCAAGCAGGTTATATCAAAAGACTTCATCGAGGACACTTTACATTTACTCCTCTCATGATGCGCGTTTTTTCGAAGATGAAAGAAGTCATTCGTCAGGAAATGCAAAAAGAAGGCTCTCAGGAAGTTATTTTACCGCAGATGCACTCTAAAAGTATCTGGGAAGCTTCCGGAAGATGGGAAGCTTACAAAGCTGAAAAGCTCATGTATATCGTACAGGATCGGGATCACAATGAGGGATGTTTAGCTCCCACTCACGAGGAGGCAATCACCCATCTTGTTAAAAACTGGATTACCAGTTACAAGATGCTTCCAGTTAATCTATTTCAAATTTCCAATAAATTTCGTGATGAAATTCGCCCTCGCTTTGGTTTGATGCGTGCCAAAGAATTTGTGATGAAAGATGCCTACAGCTTTTGCTCGAATACGGAGCAAATGGAACATGAATATCAAAAAATGCGACGTGCTTACCAGCATATTTTGAAGCGCTTGGATTTAGACTATGTGATTGTCCAAGCAGATTCTGGAAAAATTGGAAGTGGCAAATCGGAGGAATTTCAGCTGCTGGCAGATATCGGGGAAGACACCCTTTTAATAGCCGGAGACTTAGCATTTAACAGCGAAAAAGCTCCCTGTAAGCCTACCTCATTTAAATATCCTGAGGGCAAACTACCTCTTGAAGAGTTTTCAACTCCAGGTATTAAAACGATTCAACAGCAAGTGGAATTTGTTAAGCAGCCCAAAGAGATGATGCTCAAGACACTTGTCTATAAACTCACGTATAGCGATCGCACTGAATTTGTTGCAGTTGGAATCCGTTCGGATCGAGATATTAATGAGATCAAACTTGAAAATCATTTCAATGCTTTAGAAGTTCGTCTTGCGACCGACGAAGAACTCAACAAAGAGCTTCACCTAGAAATAGGATTTATAGGGCCCGTTGAGTGTCCTCTTGATTTTATTGCAGACAATACCTGCAAAGAGATGAATGCTTTTATGTGTGGAGCCAACCGTAAAGATACACATTACAAAAATGTAGACTGGAAGCGCGATTGTAAAACTTTTGAATTTGCAGACTTTGCTCAAGCCGTTCAGGGAGATATATGTCCATTAAACGGAGAAGTTTATTCTGAAAAGCGTGGGATTGAAGTGGGGCATATTTTCAACCTTGGAGATAAATATTCTAACCATCTAGAAGCTTTTTACCAAGATGAGGCAGGGGCTAGCAAACCATTTTTAATGGGTTGTTATGGCATGGGTGTTGGACGTTGTATTCAGGGAGCTGTTGAGCAGAAATGCGATGAGGTGGGAATTGTATGGCCACTAGCTATAGCTCCATATCACATTTTTTTAACGCCAGTGAATATTAAAGATGATGAGCAGAAAATGGCAGTTGAAAAAGTCTATTCGACTCTTTTAGAGAAGGGAATTGAAGTTCTTTTTGATGATCGCAGAGAGCGACTCGGCTATAAATTGCGCGACAGCGACTTGATTGGAATCCCTTTTAAATGGATTGTTGGGAAGCAATTTTTAGAGGATCAGATGATTGAGGTAGAGCCGCGTGGAGGTGAAAAAATAAGTCTACCACTTCATAAAATAGACGCGTGGCTTAAAGAGCAGTTGCTTCTTCCACTACAAGCTCGTAGCTCTTCTGCAGTTTCACCATAAGATTTGGATCTATTTTTAAAAGGTGCTCGTCTATAGAGCTTACCGCTTGAAAATCTTTCATAGAATTACAGATAAATACAAAGCTTTGTAAAAGCTTTTCTAGCCTTTTTTCTTTCACTTTTTTAATTTCTAGTCCTAGATTTTGAGCAGCAATGATGATGTGACTAAGTGTACACCCTGAGTATAAGGAGAGTGAGGGGCAGGGGGTATAGAGTGTGTTGCCCTTTATCCAAAAAAGGTTGCTGACACTCGTTTCTAAAAATTCGCCCTCTTGGCTTAGAAATATATAATCATCATAGCCCAGTAGCCTTGCCTGTTTTAAGAAAAGATGCCGCTTAAAAGGGAGCTTTTTAACAAATGCAAAAGGTTCTTGGTATCTATTTTGGAAAGTTTTTAATGTTATTTCTTGGGAATCAGATTCTTGGTAGGGGGTGATTTTCAATGAAACCGAGCTGCTTACAATAATATTTAGGCGCCACACACCCGTTTTGTATAGAGGATCCTTAAGGGCATCTAGCACACGTTGAGGGGAGAGGTCTAGGGGGTAGCCAAAAATTTTTTGAGCAGCAAAAGATAATTTTTCTAGGTGAGACATTAGCGCTATGGGTGTTTGATTGCGCACTTTAAGAGTTGTGAAAATTTTAAGAGGCTGTGACATTTTCTCAGAATTTATTTTATTAATTAAGTAATTTTTAACTTTTTAATTATATTATCAACCACAGATATTATAATTTAAGCTGTTTTTTAAAAACAGCTTTTCAACTTATTAATAAACAGCTATATCCCCATAACTGATAAGGAGGCTACAAGATGGGGATTTTTCCCTTTTTTTATAGGCATCGGCCATGGGGGTTGACCCTCTGCGTTGCCATTATAGCAATGGTGATGGGAGGGTGTTACTTTCAAGAAAAAGCAATGACTCCTACAGCTTCGCTTGAGATGGGGCCAGTAATAGACCACGCTTTTGAAGAGAATACCTTTATCGCGGCAAGTTGGATTGATGAAAACTGGTGGGAGCTTTTTCAAGATCAGCAGCTGACCACCTTGATTGAACAAGCCTTTGAAAAAAGTCCTTCATTATTGATCGCTCAAGAAAGGGTTTATATGGCCCATGAGGGGGCTCGCCAAACCTTTGCCCCCTTGCTTCCCTCTGTGGATTTAGATTTTCAAGAGCTTCTTGCAGGCTTTTCCTGGCACGATCGTAAAGTTGGTCCCTCCGTTCCACAGCTTCCCAATGAGGTCATTCCTAAGTGGATTAATTTTCTGTCTTTTTTTCTCAACTTCAAATGGCGGCTTGATTTATTTGGCAAGCAGAGAAACCTTTATAAAGCAGCCGTTAGTGAAGTGAGTATGCAAGCTGCTGAAGCATGTCAGTGTCGCCTTTTGTTAAGCACCCAAATTGCTCAAGCATATTTTAATTGGCAGCAAAGCCTTGCGATCCAAAATATTCAAGAGTTACTTTTAGAGGATCACCAAAAGCTGCTAGCACTTTTTGAAGGGCAAATGAGCCAAGGGCTGGTTGATGATCGAACTGTTTTAGAGCAGCAAAAACAGATCCTCAATCAAACCAAAGAGCTGGCAGTAACCTCAGAGCAGATTGCGTTATCAATCAGTCAGTTGCAGACACTCTTGGGCCTCTCTGCGGGGGCTCCTTTGTCTTTGCAAGCTCCTGAAACCAGTTTTGGATTTGTTTTTCCTTTTCCTAAAAAAGTCCCCTTAAATTTTTTGATGCGAAGAGCGGACGTGGTAGCCAAAATATGGAAAGTCAAAGCGTGTTCAAAGCGTGTTAAATCAGCACAGGTCGCCTTTATGCCTTCTATCGACTTGGGGAGCTTTTCGGGTTATTTAGATTTAAAATGGGAGAATCTAGTTGAGCCCAGAGGGTGGTTTTCTTCTATTTTACCGGGTCTTTCTTTGCCTATTTTTAAAGGCCTTCAGCTGCGTTCACAGCTGAATTACAATGTTCGGCGCTACAACCTCTCGGTCTATGATTATAACCAAACGTTATTAAAGGCTGCTCAAGAGGTGGTTGACAGCATCCTCACCTTTAGAGTTTCAAGTCAAAAAATAGCAGACCAAGAGGAAATCATGCAAAAAAATAGGGATCTTACTGAACTTGCTAAACAGCGATATGAAGTTGGACTAAATAGTTTGCATGAGGTATTGAAAACACACTTGAGTTGTTTGCAAGATGAATTGCAACTTCAAGAGCTTGGAAAAATGCATCGACTTTCCGCTTTGAGTTTGATCAAATCACTGGGGGGTGGCTATGTCAACCCAGAGGCAGAAGATGCTTTAGAGGAGCTGGAGCACCATGACTAAAGAGCCTAAGAAAAATAAAAGAGGGTCTCTATGGATCTTTTTTGCGGTGGTAGTTTTCTGTGCACTTCTGGTGACAGGGTACTGGATGAAATGGGGGCGCTACAGCGTACATACCACAGATGCTTATGTTGAAGGGAATATCATTGAGGTCTCTTCAAGACTCTCCGGTGCTGTTCGAACTATGGCTGTCAATGACACAGCTTGTGTGGTCCGAGGACAAGTTTTAGCAACGCTAGATCCCACCAATTACTATCTTCGATTTGAAAAAAGTAAAGCGTCTCTTGCCAACACTTTGAGGCAGGTTCAACAAATATTTGACCAAGAAAAAGAAATTGAAGCACAGCTAGCGGTTCAGGAAATTTTGAATGCGCAAGCTTTACTGAATTATGAGCATCGCAAGGCACTTGTAGAAATTGGCGGGGTTGCTCGTGAAGAATATGAGCAGTCTTATACTAATCTACTGGCAGGTCAAGCAGAGGTAACTCGCTTAGAGGAATCGTTGAATATCTCAAAAGCCCAGACCTATAATGTCACTATTTTGACGCATCCTCTCGTTTTAGAGGCTATAGATGCTGTTAAATTAGCGTGGGTTGATTTATGCAATACAAAGATTAGAGCTCCTGCAGATGGCTTTATAGCTAAAAAATCTGCACAGGTCGGTGAAACCGTCGATGCTGGACAGCCTCTTTTAGCCATTGTTCCTCTTAATGGTTTGTGGGTGAATGCTAATTTTAAAGAGAGCAAGCTTGCAAGTATCCGTGTGGGGCAGAGAGTCGAAGTTAAAACAGATATGTATAAGGGACACGCAGTATTTGACGGATATGTGATGGGAATATCTCCAGGAACAGGCAGTGTTTTTTCTCTGTTACCCCCACAGAACGCAACAGGAAATTGGATTAAAATTATACAGCGAGTCCCTGTTAGGATTCGTTTAGATCCAAAAGAGCTTACGCAATATCCTCTCCGTTTGGGTCTTTCAGCAAAAGTGTCTGTAGACATTCGTGATTTGTCAGGTGAAATCCTTTCAAAACATGAACCAGCCAAACCGTTGTACCAAACAGATATCTATGACGACCAATTAAAAGGCGTTCAAGAAATAATCGAGCAAATTATTCGTCAGAACTTGATTGGAAGAGATGGAAACGAAATACGAAATTAAAGGTCTCCCTTTTATATTAGTTGCAGTTGCTTTAGCACTTTGCACCTTCATGGAAGTTTTGGACTTTTCGATTGCCAACGTTTCAATTCCCCACATTGCAGGCAGCTTAGGTGTGAGTGATAATGTGGGTACTTGGGTGATCACTCTTTATATGGTCGGCAACGCCATTGTGCTGCCTATCTCAGGGTGGCTTAGTGAAAAAATAGGCCCTGTAAGGCTGATTCTATATTCTAGTATTTTATTTGGAATTGCTTCTTGGTTTTGTGGATTTGCAACGACCTTTCCAATGATTTGCATCAGCCGTTTTGTCCAAGGGACAGTTGCTGGGCCTTTAATCCCTGTCAGCCAAGTGCTGTTAGTTGATATTTTCCCCAAAGGGAAAAAGCAGATGGCACTTGCCCTGTGGGCAATGGTTGCTCTGGTCGGGCCTATTGCGGGCCCCATCTTAGGAGGGTGGATCACTCAAAGCTTTAGTTGGCGCTGGATTTTTTATATCAATATACCTGTAGCCATTTTTTCAGCGTCCATTATAAAAGTGTTTATGAGTAAATATCTACTCCCCACATCGGAAAAGAAACTAGATGTTTTGGGTTTATTCTTTTTAGTCATCGGCATTACCTCACTGCAAATTTTGCTAGATAAAGGGCAGCAATTAGACTGGTTAAATTCACCGGTCATTCGCACGCTAGCGGTTCTTTCATTTGTATGCATTGTGGCCTTGATAATCTATGAATGGAATCACCCAGATCCCTTAATAGATATTAGATTACTAAAAATTAGATCTTTTGCTCTAGGAACATTCATCTGTGGCCTCTCGTTCATGGTATTTTTTTCTCCCATTGTCATCACTCCACTGTGGCTAGAAACTTTTATGGGGTATACCCCATTTAAAGCAGGAGCTGCACTAGCGACTATGGGAATTATTCCCTTTTTGACAGCGCCATTAGTAGGCCGTTTAATGGGGACAGGTCGCCTTAAATTACTGGTTGGTATCAGCTTTATACTGATGGCAATTGCCTTTTACTATTTTAGCACCTTAAATACGCTCGTTGATTTCAAAACGGTTGCCTGGTCGCGCTTTTACTTAGGGTTTGGCCTCGCCCCTTACATTGCACCGATTATCTCACTTTCTTTAACACAGGTGCCTGTGGAAAAAATAGCAAGAGCTTCCGGGATCTTGCAGTTTTTTAGGATTTTCATGAGCGGAGTGGGGACTTCTTTATATACGACGGTGTGGACGAATCGAGCGACCATGCACCATGAGCGGCTGGTGTCGTTATTAACTCCCTATAGTGAACGGTTGGCCTCTTTTAAAAGGGCTGTTATGCAAAAAATGCCTCCCAAGGGAGCATTGAGCTTAGAGCACCTCAATCAGCTTGTTGAGCAGCAAGCTTACATGATTGCAACAAATGAAGTGATGCTGCTGAGTGCCATGGTTTTAATTCTCCTCTTTTTTTTACTGCAGTTGGTCAATGTCAGCGCACAAGAGGTGCGTTTAAAAGGGGTGCAGGTGGGGCACTAGGTGTTAGCAAGTCTAAAAAAGGGCTTCCTTTATGCCTCGTCTCTAAAAATTCTTGTAGGGGATCAGAATCTAGAGTAATGGCACCTCCTAGCTGGACTTCTAGCAGATTATCTTTCATTAGAGCTGTGCGAATAGCGACATTGAAATCAAATTCATGGTTTCCAGTAAAGTAACCAATAGAGCCGCAGTAGATGTGGCGTGGCCGTTTTTCGAGCTTCTCAATGATCTCCTGGGCGCGCAATTTTGGGCAGCCTGTGATTGACCCTGCCGGGAAGCATGCCCGAATTAAATCAATGGCGTGCTGAGGGTAAGGGGTGCTACAAACTGTAGATTCTAGGTGGTAGACATTAGAAAAAGAAAGTAGCTTTTTACGGTTTGGGCACGATACCGATCCTATCTGACTGATTTTTCCCAGGTCATTGCGCATCAAATCGCAGATCATTGTCAGTTCAGCATCTTCTTTTAAAGAGGCAAGAAGCGCTTTTTGGAGAGATAGATCTTCATCAGGTGTTTTCCCTCGAGGGGCAGTTCCTTTAATCGGGCAAGTGGTTAGTCTCCCTTCTTTATATTTTAAAAAACGTTCTGGAGAGGCGGAAATGATTGCTTGCTTTTCAAGAAATAAGTAAGCCGAAAAGGGAGTCGGGTTTTTATGGACGAGAGCATAAAATAGATCGAACGGTTTAGAGGGAGTCTCAATCACCGTTTTTCGAGAAAGATTAATCTGGTAGCATTCCCCTTGTAGGATGTATTCCTTAACAACGCTAATTTTTTCTAGGTAATCATCTGCCGTAACTTCTTCTTCTATGTTTGTCGCTACAAGCGGAGGTTTTTCAAAGTCTTTCAGGGAAAATAAAAAAGATTCAAGTAGCTCTCTCTTTTGAAATTGGTAAAACCAGTAAAGTGCTTTTCCTTGTAATCGACGAGCTTCTTTTGTGTGGCACTGCACATTAAGTTTACCCTTTTGATAAGTGCAGACTACTGAGGCTTTAAAAAATTGGGCTAGAGGCAGTGGAGAGGGGGAAGAAGGCAAAGTGACATCAAGATCACTCGTTGCTGAAAGCTCATAGCTTAAGTAGCCTGCCCATTCAGGGTATGGGTTATCATTTGGAGAAGGGAAGCTTTTTTTAAGTAGATCCCAGGGGTTAGGTTCATTAGCCAGGAGGGTGATTTCACTGGAGGGAAATAAAAAAAGAGATGAGGGAGACTCTTGTGTGGAATCTCCCGACCATAATAAAACAGTTTTAGGGGTCGAGGAAAAAAAGTGTGCTAGTTTCCAAAATTGTTGGATTGAAAAGTCGAAGGTATGCTGGATCATCACGTTTCCATATTGTGATAGACCATATCGATATCTTCGATATCTTCTAACCAGTTGATTAACGCATAGTTCGCTTCTTGGTCTTCAGCAGAACATTTCACAAAAACTTTTGGGATCATTACGATATTAGCCTCACAGCAGGTATAAGAGAGCTCTTCTAGTTTTTCTTTTACTAAAAAAAGATCTTCGGGAGCCGTGATAATGATATATAGCTCATCTTCTTGATCAAAGTCTTGGGCGCCCGCATCAATTGCAGCAGTAAAAATTTCATCGGAATCAATGTCATTTTTCTCTATTTGCAAGACCCCCTTTTTGTCGTAATTAAAAGTCACGGAGCCCGGGTTTGCCACATTACCACCTTTTTTATTGGTGGCAATGCGCACCTCAGAAGCAAAGCGATTGCGATTGTCGGTCATTCCCTCCACGACCAACCCAACGCCCCCATGAGCGTAGAGCTCATAGGTTAAGTCATCGTAATTTGATTGGTCCTTAGAAGAAGCCTTTTTGATATTACGTTCAATATTATCATTGGGCATATTTGCCGCTTTTGCTTTTTGTAAAGCGAGCCTAAGTCGAGTATTACTTTTGGCATCTACTCCTCCTAACTTAACAGCACTGATAATCTCTTTAGCAATTCTAGAGAAGATTTTCCCCTTCGCTTTATCAGCGCGGTCTTTACGGTGTTTAATATTAGCCCATTTACTATGTCCTGCCATAACGTATTTCCCTTATTTAAAAATCTGCTGTTTAATTTTTTTTTCAAAAAGTTTGGCTTGTTTATAGAAAAGAAATTTTTTTTCATGAGCTTTAAACTCTCGGGTATGAATCGAGCGTCTGCCGCTGGCTGTGATTTGTGGGCGATGTAACTTATGGAGCATCTCATGAAAAATAACATATTCAACAAACAAGCTAGGAACATGTGTCCAGTCTAAAAGCCGGTGTATTTTAATCAATTGCATAGAATCGTGGTAGAGGCCAAAGGTTATCTGGCGCTTAGGAGAATGGTCTTTTTTTCCAAACCAGGTAATAGAAAGGTTGAGTGATCCTTGAAAATAAGTGTCATTTACTTTGTCATACAACTCTTTTAAGTGGTGTTCATCTCCCTGAGTTTGAAAATTTTGCTTATTAGGAGGGTTTAAAGTAAGGTAGTGGGGGGACTTTTTATCGATAAAGTCATGTAAAATGGCAGTGGTTGTTGAATCTTTTTTTTGGGTAATCAGTTTGGCTAAAGCCTTAATCTCAACTTCTGTAGACTCTAAGAACATCTGGTGAATTGAAAGGTGTATTGATCTGAACTTTTTTGCTAAGACACGGATCATCGTGGAGCGATTTTTATTTACAGTTAAGAGCACTTTTTTTTTCGTAAGCGAACTTAAGGCCGCTTGCAAGGCCATGAGCGTCATCTAATTTAAAACCTTTTCCATTACAATTTTACTTCTATAAGATCCGTCATCTTCCTTGAGCCAATATTTATGATAACCGACCTCCCTAAATCCAAGGCGACGATAGAGATTGATAGCGGGGTTGCCTTCAAAAACCTCTAAATACATCACCTCGAGGTTAAAGTTCTTTTTACCAAGCTCTAAGATGTGCATTACAAGTTGTGTTCCGATGCCCTGATTGCGGTAGTCGGAATCCACTAACATCCCAAACAGGCACTGATGGGCAATTTTTTTATAAGCATGCAAAAAGAGAACTGCAAAACCCACGGGCTTATCCTTAACAAAGGCTGTAAGAGCACACCTCCATCGCGTGAAGCTTGTCAACATTTTGACTGTATCTTCGACTTCTTTTTTTTCTTGGCAGGGGTACCAGCGTAAAACGCCAGGTTCATTAAACCATTCTCGTAGATGCTCTTCAATGCTTGTATCTGAAAATCGAATTTCTAAATCTTTTACTTTTTTGGTCATGATCCATATTCTTTGAGGTATTTAATAATAAAAGGGTCAATTTCACCGTCCATAACAGCTTGGACATTTCCTTCTTGGTGGCCAGTACGCGTATCTTTAACCAAAGAGTAGGGGTGGAAAACATAATTGCGGATTTGGCTGCCCCAGCCTATATCTTTTTTCTCTCCGCCAATCTTTTGTAGCTTTTGCTCGCGCTCTTGCACCTCTTTTTCGTAGAGTTTTGAGCGCAATATTTTAAAACATGTCTCTTTGTTTTGCAATTGGCTCCGTTGATTTTGGCAAGAGACTACCGTGTTGGTTGGCAGGTGGGTAATACGCACTGCTGAATCCGTCTTATTCACATGCTGGCCGCCCGCTCCAGAGGCGCGGTAGGTATCAATGCGGATTTCTTCAGGTTTGATATCAATATCAATATCATCTTCAATCTCAGGGGTAATGTCTACAGAGGCAAAGCTGGTGTGCCTTTTGGCGTTACTGTCAAAAGGGGAGATTCGAACCAGCCGGTGGACTCCTTTTTCAGCTTTAGCATGGCCGTAGGCAAAAGGTCCCATAATTTTTATAGTCGCGCTTTTAATCCCTGCGACATCACCATTTAAAGAGTCAATCAACTCGCTCTTCCAGCCTTTTTTTAAAGACCACTTTTGATACATTCGAAGGAGCATTTCTGCCCAATCACACGATTCGGTGCCTCCAGCTCCTGCATTAATGCTTAAAAAACAGTTTTTATTATCGAGCTCTCCCGAAAGCATTTTACGTGTTTCAAGTTCCTCGAGCGAATGTTCCATTTTTTTAAGTTCTTCTATCAAATCTTGAATCAGCTCTTGGTCCTGCATCTCGTAGGCATCTGGAAACATCTCGGCAGTTGTTTGGTAGCGATTGCTTAAATCTCGGTAGGGTTCGGTCCAGGCTTTAAGAGCATTGCATGATTGAATTGTTTTCTGAGCTTCGCTTTGGTCGTCCCAAAAAGAGGGCTCGCTCATTTCTTTTTCGAGCTCTTGAACCTTTTTTTCTTTGCTAGCGAGGTCAAAGATACCCCGACATGTGTTGGAGACGAGTGTGGATGGATTCTAAGCGGTTTTGGATGTCTTCGTTCACAGGGGTTTCCTTATGTTTAAAGGGGAGAATGTAGCTGAAAAATGGTAAAAAGTCAACGCAAGGGAGGAGCTAATATTAAAATGAGTAACGTATCAGATGAAGGTCGTAGAGTTTACTGCGTGGTAGTTTCTTTTTGAATGCAATTCAAAATATAGGGACTAAAAAGGGCCCATGTGGGCCCTTTAAATCAAAACTTACAAGAAATTATATTTTGTAAGTCAAAGAAATGCATGCCCCATTTAAGATATTCCAATTCCACTGTGTAGATTTGGTAATCTCAGGAAAGGGGGATGTTGGATTCGCGTATTTAGATTCCCCATATCCTAGCATCGTACCAAATATAGAGAGGTAGATATTAGGATTAAAACGATATTCAAAACCCATAAGCCATGCAACGTTCCAGGAGGATTTGATCTTGGTGTTATCGGTAGGGTTTTGTCCAAAAAGCATACTATAAGCAAAGTCGTTTCTTAGAAAAAGTTTGTTGCTTAATTTTTCTCTTGCCAGAGGAAGAAAGTAGGCAGGAGATACAAAAAATGAAGTTGTCCAGTTGGAGTTATTTTGTATTCCCGCTACGTTATTTTGAGAGGCGTAAGGGGTGACTCCAGCAAAGACACCAGCGCAGTTGTTCTCTCCAAAGTAATAACCTATAACTGCTAAAGGTGCATCTCCAGCAACTGCGGAAATTGCAAAACCATTGCTATGGCTCTGCTCACCTTTATACATTTTTTCATTTCGTTGACCGGCAAAAACATTTGAGAAACTAGCCAATGCAATAAGAAGGCATAAGGCAAAACTATTTTTCTTCATTTAAAACTCCATGGTTTTCTGTTTAATAAGTTTGCAAAGAGGATATGATTTCAAAAGCTTTAAGTAAAATTATTTTTTCATCGATAGAGTATTTAGAGAGACCATTTAATCTAAAAAATTTCGGATCTCTTTAAAAAGTTGTTGCGGTTTTTCGATATGTGGGAAATGGCCACAGTCTTCCAAAACCTTAAGCTTTGCTTGAGGAATTTTTTGGCTTATTTCTTGGACAGTCCACAAAGGGATGGGATCTGCGTCTCCATGAATGATAAGCGTCGGCGCTTGTACCTGATGAAGCTTCCACTTAAAATCAAACCCACTTTTAAAAAGCGTTTCTTCAAAAAAGTGATAAATGACCATACCTTGTAAAGCGCTCTGAGGTTCTATGGCTAAATTTAGCTTTGAGATCTGATCGGGGTTGAAAAAAAATTCTTTGTAAAGCTCTTTAGAGTAATTTTGCAATGTAGGGAGGTCTCCTTCTAATAGCAAAGGGGATTGTTGAAGGGCAAAAAATTGATTGTTGGGGTTTTTTAAACGCGTCTCAACCTCTTCTGCAAAAGCGCTCATATCTTGTGTAGAGGCGGGAAGAGGGTTGAGCAAAATCATAGAAGATAGATGCTCGGGGTAGCTAATTGCATACTCAAGGGCGACCAAAGCTCCCCATGAATGGCCAACAGCTGTAAATTGATCTAAATTAAGTGAGGCTCGTAAATCTTCTAGGTCTTCAACAAACTGCTCGATATTAAGATCTTCTAAGTTCAGCGGTGTCATTGATTTTCCAGATCCTCTTTGATCATAGAAAATCAATTGGTGGTCAGAAGCTAGTGTTTCCATACTAAGGAGAAAGTATTGATGATTGTTACCCGGTCCTCCATGAATAAAAATTAACGGGGAGCCAGCACCTTTGGTTACATAGTGGAGAGGGGTTGCTTCGGACTGAAGAGGGTAAGCAATAAAAAAGACAATCAGACAGACAAGAAAACGCTTCATGAGCTTGGACTTAAACAATACTTGTAAAAAAGAAAATTATAGAAAAGCAATACGTTTAATTGCGAGCATTATCTCGGATTAGGCGGATTTTAGAGTCTTTGATAATTTCATATTTCCAATGCCATGTAGGGGATGCTATCACTTCTTTATCAAAAATCACTTCTCCATCCTGCATGTGGGCAATAACTCGGGTGTTTTGAGGAACGTGGATTTTGAAATCTCCAGAAAATGTGACATCTTGAGCAAAAAATTCAGCATTTTCTTCAAGATAGATTGAAAGAGACTCAAGATGTTCAATATGACCTTTTGAGAAATGGGGCTCTTTAGAGTAATCAATACCTTTGTTGTGAACGTTTACATTAATTAAGGTACATTTTCCTGAGCGATTCGAGTATTGAAGGAGGTCCTTCTCATTCAAATGCCCCATCGGACACTTTGCTTCAATGATCAAACTGCCAGCAACCTCAATTTGTTTGATTTCAAGCTCTGCAATTTTCAAGACCATCTCTGCTCGGTGATGGAGGCGGCCATTTTGAACTTTTTGGGCAATGATTGAGTAAAGGGGCCCTAAGGAGGGATGGAAGATAAGGTGTGCATTCGGCCCCGCTTTTATAAAATCCTCTTCAGGGGGAATTGGAGGAAGTGAAAAATTGCAGTAATTTGAAAATAGATCAAAGTTATTTTGGAGTAAGGTATAGTAGCACCCTTCTGGAGTTTCTTGAATAGGCTGCCCTGGGCGATACGATTTTTTTGCAACTGAAATGGTTTTTCTGCGGCGATTGTATGTTAAGAAGGTACTAAGCTCTAAAGGGCCAATATCTTGTTTAGGGGAGTCTAGATGTTGAGTCATTAAGTCGGCGATATTTTGCATAGTAGATTCTAATCGCCCCCCTTTAACTAAATGTTTGTTTCCAGACTCGTCTATAATAGGGACTTCTGTCTTCATATTAATCAGCATTCCAGGAATGGGGCACTTTTCAAGAGCATTTTCAACAGCCAAGAAGTCAATAAACAAAATATTGGTGTTGGCGGGAAAAAGTGAGTAGCGGCTAGAAGGTTGGCTGGGTCTGTCCTCTAAATGGTATTTATCAAACTCGGTATATTCGATATTTGAAATGGCATACTCGGTGCTATTTTCAGTGTTTTCTTCTACTAAAACGTTAACCCCTTCTGCCGCTTGTACCAATCGCTGGCATGAGGCAAACCCAAAAGACTTGTGTGTTTTGCACCCAAGTCCAATCAGGGCTAAAATGCCTAAGTCAACTCCAGCCATAGGGTTATTCATCTGCCTGATAAGTCCTTTTTCCCTTCCCTGCTTCCTGAACCAGTCAAAAACTTTAAGGTCTCTTGCAAGTTTCCAGATCACACCATGACCGGAGGGCTTTAAAAAAAGCTGTAGCTTATCAAGTAAAGCCCATTGTCCTTCAGTCGTTAAGACCGGGGCTAGGGGCTGCTCAAACAGAAAATAGCTGGTCTCTGGGCGGTGGTACCATTTTTTTTCAGAGCAAATTTGTTGGACAAACTGGTGATTATTTTTGGCTGCTGAAGTCATCATGGCAATCGGAGTGACCAGCTGAGATCCATAAATTTTGTAATGAACATATTCTCTAGCCTGCAAATCTTGAATCATGTGGGATAAAAGAGACTCTCCCAAGAAGTTTAACTTTGCTGTTGGTAGGGCGATTCCTGTTTTTTCATCGGTTAAATTCAACCGATCTCCTGCGCCACCAATAGGATACATTTCACCCATCAAGGGTAAGGATTTGATGCCGTCGATAGCGGCTTTTTCAGCAATTTCAAGGTTTTCATGGAGGGAAATCCCCGGGGCTTGGCTAATTTTTTTGGTTTTAGGACTGGCTTTATGCTCTTCTTTTTCACACAGCAGGTCAATGACTTTGAGGTGATAGCCCAAGATGCCTCCAATTTCTTGGTAAAAATTTTCGAAGCTTATTAACTGTTCAATTAATTTTTGGAATCTTTTTTTTGTGTCGCTAAGGTGCTCTGGAACCTGGAAAAGTGTCAGGGCTTGTCCTATGGTTGCAATGGATGCGAGAACAAATTTTTCTTGTTCAGTGGATTGCGAGTAATAGTCTGTAATAAAACTAGGTTTTTGTAAAAAAATCTGGGTAGCTTCCTGCTGCTCTAGAAAAAATCTCTTGTTGCTGAGACTGTTTTCATTTTTTAACGCGTCTAAAATTGACTTAAGGTATTTACTCTGTTCTTTTAATAGTTGGACACTTGTCATAGCTATTTTTTGACCCCTCCGCCAATTTATCCTTGTTTTGTCCTTATCACAACCCACCATTTTAAAAAAATGGATTCTTTTTTCTATATTTATTAGGAAATATGGGCATACTATACGCAAATTTATAAATTCCTTTGACTAAAAAAAACATTCAGAGCTAAAAAGATTGATTATGAAAAATGCGAAGGCTTTGCGGTAAGGCCCTGTTTGAAACTTAAAGAAGTATAGTTATTATTTTAAACCCGATTTGTAAGGAGAACGATATGCCAGCAGAAAAGAAAAAAACGCCTGCTTTTATGAAGCCAATGAAGCTCACGAAAGAGCTAGAAGACATCGTTGGAAAAGGCCCTATGCCTAGAACCAAAGTTGTTAAAAAGATGTGGGATTACATTAAAAAACACAAAAGACAAGATGAGAACAACAAACGTATGATTCTACCTGATGACAAGCTAGTCAAAATTATCGGGAAAAAAGGGTGTGATATGTTCCAAATGACAAAAGCAATTTCGAAGCATATTATTTCGTAAAATAAGATCTTTATGTGGAGCGACCCTTTGTGGCTCCACTTTCTTCCTCATCTAGTCTAATTTTGTTTAAAAATAACTCTTTTATATATAATATGTAGTTTTTAATAAATTAAAAACCTGTCTTTCAAATGAAAACACATTTAAAAGCTTCTTTGGTTCTACTCGCTGGTGGTAAAGGCCTCCGAATGGGAGCTGCGATGCCTAAGCAGTTTATAGAAATATCAGGGCAAACGATTGCCCAACATGCCCTAAACCCTTTTTTAAAAAGCCCTCTAATCGGTGAAATCGTCATTGTCTGTGATCCTTCGTATCAAGCTACCTTTGCTCTCAATGAGCAAATTTCATTTGCCCCTCCCGGAACCTTACGTCAAGAGTCTCTTAGTAATGGTCTCAAAGCATTGAAAAAAGAATCAAAACTAGTTTTTGTGCACGATGCTGCCCGCCCCCTTGTAGATGAACTTTATTTTGAAGAACTTTTTAAGTTAGCTCTAGAAAATGGCGTGGCAGCTCTTGCAGTGCCCTCCACATCTACCCTAAAGCAGGTGGATCTTTCGGGTCGTATTGAGAAAACACTCGAACGCTCGCGAATTTGGGAAGTGCAAACTCCACAAGTAGTGCATAGAGATCTCCTCGAAAAAGGATTGTTGATCGCTCAAGAGAAAGGGTGGCAGGTTACAGATGAGACATCGTTATTAGAAAAACTCAACTGCTTAGCATGTCTTGTAAAAGGTAACTCTTTGAATATCAAAGTTACAACTCCTTCAGATCTTCAGGTGGTTCAATCTATTTTAAAGACGCCAAAGGCTGGACATGAAGCGTTATTGTCTTAAAGTTTCTTACGACGGCACGCAATATAGTGGCTGGCAAATACAGCCTAACGCCCCCTCTATTCAAGAGAGTCTTCAAAAAGCGCTCTCAACTATTTTGCAGGCTCCTATTACAATTTTTGGTTCAGGGCGAACTGATCGAGGGGTGCACGCTAAAGGGCAAGTCGCTCATTTTGAAACCGCAGATTCATTAGATGAAAAAAGAGTGCTCCTTTCACTTAATGGTCTATTACCCTCTGACATTCGTGTTTATAAGCTCTTTGAGACGGACTTAGATTTTCATGCCCGGTTTAGTGCTCGAGGTAAAATCTATCATTATCATTTTTGGGATTTGCCAGTTGTAGATCCAATCAATTCAGCGTATCGGCTGCATATGCGTAACCCATTATGTGTAGAACTATTGAAACAAGCCTGTTGCCATTTCGTGGGCTATAAAGATTTTACAACTTTTGCGAACCACCGCGTTTCGAATCAAGTGATTGCCAATCCCTTTCGCAACCTTAAAAGACTTGAACTTGTAAAGCAAGAGGGTGGCTTTCGTCTAGAGTTTGAAGGAGACGGCTTCCTTTATAAGATGGTGCGTAATATTGTAGGCGTTTTGATAGAGATTGGACAAAAACGACGTTCGATGGATTCACTAGAAGCTCTTTTTGCTTCAAGAAATAGACGTGCTATTGGAATGCCAGCTCCTGCTCACGGACTTTTTTTACATCGAGTGATCTATTGAAGAGTTTTAAATTGTATTTATAAATAAAAACTTCTTGGGTTAACATCTGTCTTCATCTTATAAATCCTTTTGTCAAAATCTCTATGTTAGGAGATAGAATTGAGATATGAATTCCCCGTTATATAGTCAGCTACTTCATCAGTTTAGCGGTAAGCATGCCTCATTATTAAAAAAAACGCTGCACGGTCTTGAAAAGGAAAATTTGCGAGTGGACCCAAGGGGACAACTCTCAAAAAAAGGGCATCCACAAGCATTGGGTTCTGCATTAAACCACCCGCATATAAGTCTCGATTTTGCAAATGCGCAACTTGAATTTATCACGCAACCTTTTGCACATATTGAGCATGCTTTAGAGCAGCTTACAGACATCCATCATTATGTGTATCAGCAATTGGGTAGCGAGCTTTTGTGGCCTTCAAGCATGCCTTGTGAGATTCTAAATGAACAAGAGGTGGACCTAGCTCAATTTGGGCTAACGCAAGAAGCATACGAAAAAGAACTTTATAGAGAAGGCCTTGCCAGAAGGTATGGCAAGAAGATGCAGTTACTTTCTGGAATTCACTACAGCTTCTCACTGCAAGACCCCTTCTTTGAGCATCTCAAAACGGTTTATAAGTCTAAAGAGAGCCTGGAAGATTTTAGATCTAAAATGTATCTTGCTCTTTCGCGCAATTTTTTAAGGTGGGGCTGGTTGATTAGCTATTTGTTTGGAGCTTCGCCATTGGGAGATCAAAGCACCTTTACAAAGAGTGACCCTCACTTAAAAAAAATGGGTTTGAGCACCTTCATTGCTCCTGATGCCACTTCCCTCCGCATGAGCCATTTGGGCTACTTTAGTAAAATTCAATCTCAAAGAGTAATTTCTCTCAACTCATTAGATGCCTACCGCCGCGATTTAAAAAAGGCGCTCACTACCTCTCATCCTTGCTTTGAAAAAATAGGGGTTATGGAAAATGGAAAGCAGATACAGATGAATACAAATGTATTACAAATTGAAGCCGAGCATTACTCAAGAATACGGCCCAAGCCTTTTAGCCATATTTCAAAAAGGCCTCTAGAAGCTTTAGAAGAGGGAGTTGGGTACTTTGAAGTTCGTAATATCGATATTAATCCTCTAATTCCTTTAGGGTTAGATCTAGATATGCTTTATTTTATGCATCTTTTTTTCATTTTTTGTTTGTTTAAAAAAAGCCCTCCCATTCTGACAGGAGAAGCCAAAATTATTTGCCACAATCAAAATCAAGTGGCTCTTTTAGGAAGAAGTCCCTCTCTGAAGTTGGTTCAAAAAAAAGGAGCGTCCTTAGTTTCTCTTAAAAAGTGGGCGGGAGAAATAATCCATGAGATGAAAGAGCTTGCTCTACTCTTAGATGGGACAGGGAAGCCTTTATATCAAAAATCACTAAAAAGACAGCTTGCAAAGGTTGATGATGTGATGAAAACTCCTTCAGCACAGTTGATTCAAGACTTCAACAAAGAGAAGCTGGATTACCAGCAGTTTATTTTAAAAAAAGGTGAAAAGTTTAAAAAGTACTTTATGCAGACTTCGTTGAGCAGCTCTAAAAAGACTGCTTTTGAAAAGCTTGCAAAAATATCGCTAGCTCAGACGGAAACACAAGAGCTTAAAGAAGAAGATCAGCTTGCGGGTTACCGCGAGATGGAGCCATCAACTCAAATGGTGATTCAAGAAGCTTTTAAAAGAGGCTACCGTGTCGATATCTTAGATCGCAAGGACAACTTTATACGCATCCATGGAGCATCTAATAGCATGATGATCAAGCAAGCCACCCAAACAGCACGCGATACCTTTGTCAGTTACTGGGCAATGGAAAATAAATTTGTGACCCAAACCCTTTTGAGGGAACATGGGCTGACAGCCCCTAAGGGGCGTCTTTTTGAATCCTCTTTGGATGCTCTAGAGAAATACTCCTTTTTTCAAAAGGAGCATGTGGTAGTTAAACCTAATTGTGGGAACTATGGAGAGGGGATTTCTTTTGTGGAGCCTCAAGATAAAAAAACATTCAGAAAAGCGGTTCTAGAGATTGAAAAAAGGGGAGATCAAATTCTTGTGGAGCCTTTTTTCAAAGGTAAAGAGTATCGCTTTTTAGTCATAGGATCTAAAGTTGTTGCAATCGCGCACCGTGTTCCTCCGTATGTTGTGGGAGATGGTCAGCATTCCATTTTGCAGTTGATTAAGCTTAAGAATCAAAAAAATGAGCACCGGAGGCGATTTCAAAAGCCTTTAGAAGTCAAGGGCACTGTTGTAAACACCCTCAATAAGCAAGGGTTGAATGCAAAGAGCGTGCTTAAAAAAAATCAGCAGGTCTTTTTAAGGCATAATAGTAATGTGTCAACTGGTGGGGAGTCTTGGGATGCGACTGAAAAAGTCCATGGAGGTTATAGCCAAATAGCCTTGAGTGCAGCTCAAGCATGCGGGGCCAAGATATGTGGGGTGGACATGATGATTCAGGAAATAAAATCTAAACCGAGCGATTTGAATCATTTAATTATTGAAACCAATCATAACCCTGCCCTTTTTATCCACCGCTTCCCAGCTCGTGGAAAGAAAAGGTATGTTGAGAAAGATCTTTTAAACTTCCTCTTCGAGTAGCTTTTCTTTAGTGATGTCTGCAATAGACCCAAAGTGAGCTATTTTACGATCACTGATCAATGGCTCAATCTTTTTAGGGACTGATGGATTAATCAAAACTGCTTTTGCACTCGTTCCTAAAAGGGCAGCAATTCCTCTAGGAGAGTCTTCAAATCCAATGATTTTATCCCCCTTACTACTGTGGCGATCAATGGCGGTTAGGTAGGGTTCAGGGTGAGGCTTTGACAGCTCGTAGTCCTCGCGAGTGATCCAATGCTTGATCGTTTGCAAAACAGGGTGTTGGTCGCGAATATATTGAACTTGTTCAATGGGTGAGTGGGTGACAACCACACGCTTGATGCCGTTTTCTTTTAAAGCAGTTAAAAATTTTTCTGCACCTGGCATCAATTCAATTTTTTTCTCTCCTAAAATTTGCAGGTACAGTTTTTTCTTCTCTGTATAGAGAGTTGACCAGTCCGGCTCTTGAACAAAAAGTTCGGGGAGAGCTTCTTGCAGCTTGATGCGCAAAAGTTTAGAGTCATAGTGAGCAGCCTCACAAAATTGATCAAAAGTCCAGTTGAGCTGATGGCCCCGCTGTTGGCACATCCGAATATAAGCTTGGTAGTGGAGGCTCTCTGTATTAACAAGCAGACCATCGAAGTCTAACAAGAAAAGTTGAAATTCATTTATCCAGTCCATATGATGTTCTTTTTTGGTGTTGAGGTTTTCAAAAGCCCTAAATACTACACAAAATCAAGGTTGACTCTCAAGGTAAAAAATAAAGCTCATGAAACAGATTTTTTTATTCCAGCGATTTGTGGTTTGTAGTGCCCTGCTCTTGGTGATGGGGAGTTGCAAAGGGAACTTACAGAAAACGGAATATCAAAAAATTAAGTTGAATAACTTGGTGACTCAAAAAATTAGGCGGCAGTCAAGCGATCCGGTTACTGAGCTTCCTCCGCTCCAGCGAGCAGAGCCTAAAGATTACCCATGGGAGTATAGCCACTATGAGAAATATCCTTTTATCACTAAAGAATTTTTCCGCTGTAAGGGGAGCAGTGAAAATCCGTCCTATCTTTTTGGTGAAGAGCGGCTTTTTGATTGTGGAGGAGGTGCTCGTCACTCGCTCTCTCTTTGTGAAAGCCGAGAATTTGTATATCCCATTTTAATTGATCTGCTGAACTATGTTCAGAAGACTTTGGACGCAAGAGTGGTGATTACCTGTGGTCATCGCTGCCCCCAGCACAACCGCTATAGCGATCCTTCAAGCTATAATGCGACCTCCAAACATACCATTGCTGCGGAGGTGGATTTCTATGTCGAGGGGTATGAGAAAAATCCCTTAAAAGTGATTGAGACTCTGATGCAGTACTATCAAATGCCGGCATTTGAAAGCCAAGAAGGGTTGAGTGCTTTTTCAAGATACACTAAAAAAGACCTCAATGTCACCACCCCTCCTTGGTTTAATAAAGAAGTTTTTATCAAACTCTACAAGTCAGATGAGGGAAGAGACAAAGATAATACCCACCCATTTCCCTACCTAAGTATTCAGGTCAGACGAGATTTACAAAAGCAAGAGCCAGTAACTTATACTTGGCGGCAAGCTTTTTATAACTATCTACGCTACTAGTTCATTATCCCTTTGCCCTAAAAGATCTAAAGCGGTATATGTAGGCCAATCTCGTACAAAAGATAGGACTTGGATATGAAAAGAATCGCGATTGTCAACCAAAAAGGGGGGACAGGCAAAACAACGACTTCAGTAAACCTGGCAGCATCACTTGCCAACCTGGGCAAAAAAGTACTGCTGATTGATTTAGACCCTCAAGCATCTTCATCTTTTTGGTTTGGCTTTAAAAAACAAGGACAAGCTCTTTTAGATTTATTCTTGGAGAATAAGCCGATGCAAGAGACTCTTTTACAAACAAAATATGAGAATCTAGCAATTATCCCGGCAGCTCCCATCTTGGTGAAAGTTGAAAAGTCTTTGGCAACAGAGGTTGGAGCAGAGCTAATATTACGCGATAAATTCAAAGAGATTGATGAAGAGTTTGACTATGTGATTATGGACTGTCCGCCCAATCTAGGAACTCTCTCTCTCAACGCTTTAACGGCTGCCGATGAGGTCTTAATTCCAGTAGAAACACGTGTGATGGCGCTTCATGGTTTGGTGCAGCTTTTAAGTACCATTAAATTGGTGCAAGCAAGGCTAAACCCCCACCTGAAAATTAAAGGAATTTTACCTTGTCGCGTTGACTTTAGAAACAATCACTCTAAAGAAGTGCTATCCCAAATTCAAAGTCGATTTGAAGGTCAGGTGTTTAAAGCATTTATTAGAGAAAACATTCGGCTTGCAGAGGCTTCTTTACACTTAGCGCCTATCACTGCTTATGATCCTAAGAGCCATGGGGCTCAAGATTATCTTCAGCTTGCTGAAGAGATTTTAGAGCAGGACCTAGGGTTCACCTCTGATTTTAAAGAGGCTGAAGGAGAACCGGCACTCGACGATTGATTGGCCAAACACTTTCTTGCTTGAGCAATACATCACTTTACGTTACAATACCGCCTCGCTAATAATAAGTCGATGTGGCGGAATGGTAGACGCGGTAGACTCAAACTCTACTCTTAGCAATAAGGTGCTGGTTCGAGTCCAGTCATCGACATTTCCCGGGAGGCCGTTTTGGTTCAAGCTATCTTTGAGCGCACGCAGTTATCAGGCTATAACTTCTATTTGGAGCCTGAAAAGGGGCGTGGAAGCTGGGGGAAAGGGCAGCCTCGCAATTTCTCCGTTTCAGTAGATGGTGATGAAACTTCCCATATTCAATTTATTGTCGATAAACTAGCCAACAAATCTTGGCCCAAATTACTTCTGCTTAAAAAAGAACTAAAAAAAAGAGGGGATCAAATAGATCATCTACACCCTCTTACTTTTCTAATAGGCGTCTTGCAAAGCGGTCAAGGTGGGAACTTCCACAAACTTAAGAATAAAAATGGTAGGGCTTGGAAAGAGCTTTTGCAGGGCTGTTTAGAAAGTTTTCATGATGAAGTTAACCACCACAATGTCACTCCCGAGAATTTAAAACTGTTTGCCGAAACAATTCAAAGAGATGAAGGGCAAGTCCAGCATTTTGCTCTTTGTCATGATTGGAATGGGCTCATTCACTGGATATAAGCTTTTTATATAAAATCTACTTATGGGTTTAAAAAAAGCTTTTCTTGCAGGGGTAGTCGCCCTTGTTTTTTTTCAAGAGATCGCACGCTTCATAGTAATTTTGAAATTTTGTGTCTCCTTTCATTTTGGTGTGGTCGGGGTGTCTTTTAAAAATTTCTTTCCTGCAGACTGATTTAATTTTCTTTTTTGGGGTCGAAGACGAGAACTTGAGTAATTCACAGCTTGACCTGATGGTGGGCTTATTGTCTTTAATTTGGGCGCGGCGCTTTTTCCGCTCGTTATAAAAGCTATTGAATTTTTGTTGATGAGAGTCTGTCTTTGATCGATACGTTTCTTCTTGCCTTCGTCTTGGTCTATTTAAAGAAGCTAAAAATTTTTCAGCACTCTTTGTAGGTTGCCAGCATTTTATTTTATCCATATAGACATATGACGCTTTTTGACAAGAATTGATCGTGTTTACTTTGATATAATCATGCGGAAATAATTTGTTAGCAGTTGCTTTCGCAGACTTCTCGTTACATTGTTTTGATTTAAGCATTTGAGCGAGCATTTTTAAATCGACCTGGCAGTCCTCAAAGGAGGAGCTGGTTTTATCAAAGTGCTTAGACGCTAATGTATGTAGTGCGTTCTTGCTGTAACTAGCAACGGAAGCTCCCTTTTCTAATAGAACCTGCACTAGCTTTTTGTCTTTAATTTTTATGGCAATATCTAAAGCATCCACCCCAGGCCAGCCATAGTTTGTTTCAACTTTCATTCCTTCTCTGAGAAAGTGTTTTATAAAATCAGAGGTGTGCTTTTGCTTGGGATTTTGATCAATGATTTCTAAAGCTATTTTAAAGTGTTCATTTCTATCAGATTTATACCATCCCATAGTTTCTGGAGGCCAACTAGGACTACCTTTAAGGCACTGGAAAGCTTTAAAGTTATCTTCTTTTAAGTAAGCAATTGCTGCGCCACCAAGAGGCCAATAGCGTTTTGTATCTTCATAGTGATTGAAAAAACGAGTTTGAAGCATGTGAAGTCGCGATTCACAATCCCTATCTTGACCTGAAAAAAGAGCATTTGAAACTAAGTTTGGATTGACCGATGGAGAGAGAACTGTCTGATATAGAATGTGGCTTGCAACATACGCTCCACCGCCGACTATTAAAAGTCTTCCAACATAATACGCGAAAATCGAGCCACTGGAGGAAGGGGCTGGTTTTTGCGGTTTTTCGAGCTCTGGGGTTGGAGAAAGTTTGGGGAAAGTATTTTCATTTATAACAGGTATGCTCATGGGCTCCAAGTTCTAAAGTAATTAAATGGTCTGATTGTAGCTAAGGAATGTTAAGACTTTATAAATTGCACGCAGAATTCTTTGAAAAAAATTTGGGATGAAAATTCTTTAAAAGGAATAGTTGACACTTTTTGATGTCCAATGTTATTCCTGTTGTAGTATTAAAAAATTAAAACAATAGGATTTTAGATGTCTTTGAAAAAAACAAAATTTTTGACTCTCTTTTTTTTGCTAGCTTGCCAGGGGTTATTTTGTGCTAATATAACCTGGCAGGGAGCTGATAATGCCAATTGGAGCGACACCAGTAGCTGGGTGGGAGGAGCTGTTCCCACTGCAACTGACACCGTTACTTTTACTGATTTTGGGTCTGCGAATTCAGCCGTTTTGGATGTGGAAGTTGATATCACTGGCCTGACTGTCTCTGGAGGGGCCACCTTTATAGATGGAGGAGACAGACAAAACCACCTATTTCCTAATACACTAACTATTACAGGAACTGAAACAGTCACTATCGGTGATATCTATCTATTTCCAGATGCTATTTCTATAGCTGCCAGTGGATTACTCAGCATAACCGACGCTAATGCAGTTTTTAGGATGTCAAGCAATACAGTTACTGGGCCTGGTACTTTAGAGGTAGGTAGCATTAGCATCTATGGTGCAACAGATCTTACTTTTTCAAGCAATGCTATTTATAAAATTACTGGAGATATAACCCCCGAAGCAGGAACTACAGGAAATATCACTTTAGAAGCCGGATCTACCATGGACTTGCAGGCGACCTTTAATCCTCCAATTGCAGGTGCTGGAATTGTTCAGGGGAACTTAGCAGGAGCTGTGCTTACAGGTGCTAACACCTATACCGGAGGTACGCAAGTTTTAGTCGGAGACTTAACGGGAAACACAACCTCGATTCCATCTGCTGGAGGGATTTCTATTACTGGAGGAACGACTATGATCTTTGACCAGGCTGTAGACGGAACTTATAGTGGAAACATCATTGATGCCACAGCTGGTGGGCAGTTCACCAAACTAGGTGCTGGAAACTTGACTTTATCAGGAACGAATACCTACACAGGATTAACGACAGTCTCAGAAGGCACTTTAACCGCTACTGCAGGGACCAGCATTCCCCTTACTAATAACGTGACGATTGCGAGTGGGGCGACCTTTGCGCTTAGCGAAGCTGCCAGCAATTTTTTCAGTGGAAACATTACTGATGTCACTACTGGTGGGCAGTTCACCAAACTAGGTGCTGGAAACTTGACTTTATCAGGAACGAATACCTACACAGGATTAACGACAGTCTCAGA
>CAYGLF010000007.1:11101-71824 GCA_964350945.1 uncultured bacterium | reverse complement strand
ATTGAAATGTTGGCAACGAATGGGGGGGGGCTTCCAGTTCGCTGTTTCCTTGCCTAGAACTAATAATGATGGGGACTTAAATATCTGTATATTAACGATTATTGTTTTAAATAGCAGTGTTGTGATATAGCTTGACTTGCTCTTGTATTAAAGGATTTTACTTGTCCATGAGACTAACTAAACAACAAAAAAGGCATACAGCCTCCGCTATATTAATTTTGGGGGTTGTTTTTGTGTTTTTCCTGGTGCTGTGTTACCCGAGCTCTCCTTATTCGGAATTAAATGATCTCCCATCAAGCAAAAAAATGAGCATAGCTTTGACCTATTCTTTAGCTTTTACCCTTGTTTTTGTTAGCTTAGCGGTAAGCGCGCCTTTCATCGTGTGGGCGGCTGAAAGTAAAAAGCTTATATATAAATCATTCTACTTTCTCGGGGCAATTTGTATATTTTTTAGTTCGTTTACTTGTTCTAATAAGCTAATGGAATCCCAGCCAAATCCGTTAATCTTACAAACAGAAGACATGTCGCACGACCAAATCAATTTGACTAAAATAATGAGCGGGTCTGGGCTTCTCTAAGGTTGAGAACTCTTGCTTAGTAGAATCCTGAATCAAGCGTTCTTTTATTTAAATGTCATGGTTATTATAGGTAACGATTATGCTTGGAGATTTTTATACTCATGAATATAGCTCTCATTCGAGATATACCTTTAATTTTCGGCTTGGGTCCTTTCCCTCCTGATTTTTTTCACCTTTCAGAAGGATCAGATGGAGTTTTCCCTTTGTGGTTGAGAATTATCCTAGTCCTTCTCTTGTTGTTAGTTGCCTTCTGGATTGTTTTTGTAGTTCGCTGCAGAGTAAATAAAAAGATTTTTAAAGATGATAATTTATTTAAGACGTTCGTTTATACTTTATCCGTAATAATGGCAAGTCTCGCAGGATTGCTTGCATTTGCACCCTCTTCTTAAACTCCAATAATAGAGTGCCCTTGTTATATCTCGAGAGAGGAGGATCTCTCTCCTCCTCCTTTGATGAACTGAGAGTGCCTTGGGGGGAACTTGAGAGATTTTCTGGCTTGGCCCCGCCAAAGAGCTTCGCCAGTCCAAGTTCAGCTCATCAAAATTATCTTTAGAAGTCATGGGGGTAAGGTAAGCGTGTAGTGTCTCGCATTAAAATAAGTAAAAAATTTGTATCTGGATGAACTTTTATTTAGTAAAAAGCGGGTATTTATGATCATTCTTAAATCTGTTATAGAAAAGGAAAGAGATCAAAAAAGTAAAAAATGAAAATGAGACCAATGCTAGTTCATTGAAGTTAAAAAAATCATAGCAAAATATAAAAACATTAGCCATTAAGTAGGCTATTGTATCTGCTGAATCAGCAAGTCCGTATGAACGGCCCTGCTTATGCTGAGGCCTTTCTTTTGCCAAAAGAGTTAATAAAGTAGGGCATAAAAGGGCGTTCCCTATTGTGTGAAAAAAATAGCACGCAGCAATTAAAACTCCTGAATTAACAAACTTGAATAATGCAAAATACGGCAACAATGATAGGAATGAAATGCAATAACCGCTCTTAATGATAGTAATATCTTTTGTCTCTCTAAATTTGAAAAGAAGACTTATCCCTACCAGATACCCGGCCATCATAATCAAAACAATGATGCTGGAATCGCCTGAATGTTTGTAGTCTATCAAGTACACCACTAGTGTGTATAAAGAAACTTCCCATAAAAAATAAGGCCCCAGAGTCAAAAGAATATACTTGTTTGTTGTATCTTTAACAGTGAACTTTAACTCTTCAGTCACCTTTTCTACAGGGTTTTGGGAGACATCCTCAGCATGTTCGCTTTTAAGCTCTATCATGTGCGCGGATTTTTTGGCATCTCGATAAAAAGCCAAGAAAAAGATAATAGATATTATTAATAAGGCGCAGTAAATAAAAAATTTAGTTGAAGGTTTGCTTGTGAAATATGAACTCGCTGCCAGCAGGCAATAGCTGAATGCCCATGCCGAAGTAGCCCAAGCAAATGAATATCTTAAGTTTCCTTTTTGTTTATCATAAATTCCGCCAAGGGCAACGGGAGTTATATTCCCTCCCACTCCTTTCAGAACCCAAGATATTGCCAATAGGGTCACAGGACTGAAAATCCAAATTTTTTTTATATATAAAAATATAAAGATTAAACTTATGGTAGATACTGCTAAAGCCGTTATTATACTCAACTTTCTTCTGAAAATATCGGACAGCCCCGCTTGAATCGGGGCGCAAATAATTGCTAGGCCCATAAAAGCTACTGTAAAGATAGGGGCTTTCCAGGCTGATAAATACGGGCTTGAATTTATTGCGGAAACAATGAAATTTTCGGAGGTCACATCTGTAAGGATGCTAAACAATAAAGTAAAAAATACTAGGGACAATGTGCAAACCTCTATTTTTTGCCGACTGAAAAACTCTCTGTCCTGATTTTCCTAGACTATGATTTATTTGGAATTTGATCAAATGTTTTTTATATAGTTATTTGAACAGGAAAAAATAGAAGTAAATTGCGGCACCCTCCTCCCAGAGATTTATCTTTACTTAAAGGTTAAATAACCTTAACATATTCTTAATAATATTACCCTCAGAGGTTCCCTTTGACTGCTTCAGTAGACCTAGATGCAATTCTTTATAGAAACAACTCATCCTCTCAAGCCTCTCAGGCAGCCCAACTATTGAAAAAACTATCTATAAAGGAAGACTCATCTATTTTAGATGTGGGTTGTGGTTGTGGAGACATAACAGCCAATCTATCAACTCTAGCTAAAAAAGGAAGGGTTGTAGGAGTAGATCCCTCTCAAAGCATGATTCAACTAGCTGCCGATACATACTCGGAGCAAATTTATTCAAATTTAGAATTCAATGAAATAAAAGCTGAAGATATTGGCTTTGATAATGAATTCGACCTTGTAATGTGCTTCAACGCATTGATGTGGGTTAGAAACCCCCAATTAGCTCTCAACCTCATGTGTAAATCATTAAAAAAAGGCGGGAACTTAGTAATATTTACATATTGTAAAGACACGCCTTTTGTCGAAGTTTTTGAGGAGACTTTACTTGAGTATTTTCCTGAGATAATAACATTGTCTGCTGTAAATACGATGTTATCATTTAGAGAACATAGAAACGTATTATCAAGTTTCGGCATGGATATAAATCTTTTGAAAAAAGAGAAACTAGCATTTCACTATAAGAATAGGCATGATTTTACAAACTATGTGATGGGGTGGCTTGCATGCTATGCTCCTATACCTAAAAATAGGCAGATCTTTTTTATAAATAAAGTCATTGAAAAATTAAAGCTATTTAATTTTTCTCAAGGGGGAGAGATAAATCTCCCACATGCAACCATCTCCATTATGGCAACTAAAAACTAATCCCACTCCCTAATCGTTTTCTGTCAATTTTTCCATTTTCAGTGATTGGAAATTGATTCACCTCAACTAACTCTGAAGGGTGCATATAGGGAGGGAGTCTATTATTAATTTCTTTTTGAATCCTTTGCTTTGAACAAGATTTTTTACCTCGTTGGAAATAGGCCACGATTACGTTTTTTGACGAATGTTTTGTTGTCACAGATACTACAACAGATTTATTAACAAATGGGAAGCTGTCAATCAACTTCTCGATTTCTTCAAGTTCTACTCTATGACCATTGATTTTCACCTGAGAATCCAAGCGGCCACAAAATATAATGTCCCCACTAAGAGTCATCATCCCAAAATCACCTGTTTTATAAACCCTAATAGGATTCTTCTCTGAAAAATTAATCCAAATAAATTTCTCCTGAGTTAGAGCTTCAAGATTTAAATAGCCCGCCGCCAAACCTGGCCCTCCTATATAAATTTCTCCTTTAGTTCCAGGTTTGACAGGATTACAGTCATAATCTAACAAAAAAACCCTGTTACAAGAGAATTCTTTCCCTATGCTTATATCAGATTTAAGTTTAGTTCTAGGACTGTATAGTAAAGCAGCAGTAGCTCCCATTGCATATTCTGTTGGTCCATAAACATTAAATAAAAAGGCGGCTGGAGCTCGATCAATATGTTGATCTACAAGACTATCAACTACAGCTTCACCACATAAGTCAACATTTAGTAGTGACGGAAATTTCATGCCTAAGCTTAAAATTTTCGAGTAAAAACTAGGTGTAGACAATATAAAGTCAAGAGATTCAGTCACAATTAAATCAGCTATTTCCTTATAAGAATCTGGATCAACACCGTCTTTGTTTTCATAAAAACAAAGAGAGCCGCCCATTGACAATGCAAAAACTAAAGTTAATAAGCTCGGGTCAAAGCTAATACTACCAGCAACTAAACATTTTGATGCAAAAGGGTGTAATTCAGTGTATGCTAGAGTAGCATGAAGAAGAGCTTTGTGATTTACCTCAATCCCCTTGGGATTCCCAGTAGTTCCTGAAGTGTAAATAATGTATGCAGAATCACACCCTTGTATATTTATATTTTTAGCTATGTTTTTTGTGGGGGCAAACTCCTCTATATTAACAGTTAAGATGTTATCAACAGGGCGGGTGTCTGTGGCCCCCGATACTGTTAATAAGAGTTTAGGTTTTGCGTCTTGTAGCATATTTAATTTTTTCCCCTGAGGATAGTTCGGGTCTACCAAAACAAGCACCCCTCCAAGCTGCCAAATTGCTAAAATACAAGCAACCATCTCATGGCAGTTAAACATGGATAGAGCAACTACATCGCCCTTTCTCAACCCTTTTAACAGCAAATTACTTGCCATATTCTCAACTAAGCTATCTAGTTCTGAGTATGAGATTTTCTTGCTTTGATAAACAACGGCAGTGTTTTCACCAAATGCAGTTACAGATTCTTTGAAAATTCCCACAAAGCCTTTAAATGAACTCATATGTTAAAACCTTTTATTTAATAAGGAGCGAGGCTGAGGACAGTTCCTGGGAGAAGCTCGCCATGCTCTGAGAAACATCAAATCCAATCATTCTCCCCAGTGACACCAAGTTAGTGCTCGTTTCTGTAAAGAGCAATTTTCTGAATGAAACCCAGCTTTAAATTCTTTTAATATTGCCGGATTTGATGTAGCTGTGCAGCTTCTCCAGTGTCTCAGTCAAAGAGATGTCTTGAGACTGCTTGGGAACTACACGGCGAATATCTTTCAAAAATTCAGCTGTAATTGTTGATAATCCCTGAGATCCCCTTATTTCAACAGCTTGAACAGCACACAATATCTCAAAAGCAAGCACGTATATTGTATTTTCATAAATTTCACTCGCTCTTCTTGCCGCGATAAGCCCAAAAGAAACAATGTCCTGGAAGTCTCCTGTTGAGGTCAATGTTTGAATTGAAAGCGGACTGCACAGTGAACGGTTTTCTGCATTAAGAGAAGTTGCCATAAACTGCCCCCCCATTAGGCCAAAGCTTAGGCCTGGTTTTTTAGCACACAAAAAAGGAGGTAACCCATTGCTATTATTCTTATCCATAAACCTATCTATTCGTCTGTCAGACAGGTTTGAGAGAGTCGTTAAAGAGACTGCGAGCTGGTCCATTGCCATTGCAATATACTGTCCATGGAAGTGACCATTGTGGAAAGCTTCATTGTATCCAGGTATTATTAGGGGGTTGTCGCTGGCGGAGTTAAGCTCTCTATTAATCGTTTCTCGAATAGAGTCTAAATTTTCCCTAATGGGGCCTATAATGTGAGGAGTGCACCTAATGGAGTAGGCATCTTCAATAGGTGTGTTTGAGGGACATACCGTGTCTTTCTTATAACCCTGTAGTTTTTTTTCCACCTCGGATTCATTGAGCACCATTTTGCTGTCTTTTAAAATATCCCAAATGGTTTGAGCTGTTAGTAGCTGCCCTGGGTGGTTTTTTTGTTTGTGAGCAATAGGATTGAAAGGGTCAACTTTTATGGCTAAGCCTTCAAAAGACAAACAAGAGATCAAGTCATATAACTCCACTAGTTTTGTCGACTTTTCAACCAGTAAAGAGGCGAATCCTGTCATTACTGAAGTGCCATTGATGAGGCATAGGCCCTCTTTGTATCCTAGAATCATTGGCTCTATTTCAGCTTTCTTTAAAGCTGCCTTTCCCGTTACGATTTTGCCTTTATATTTAGCTTTCCATTTTCCCGTTGCCACCAAAGCTATACAAGCCAAAGGTCCTAAATCACCACTAGCTCCTAGAGATCCTTTACTTGGTATGCAGGGGATGATTCCTGAATTGTAAATTGCTATTAATTTTTTAAAGTTTACTAGGGAAATTGCAGATACCCCTTTCGAAAGGGAATTGAGGCGGGCAATTATAGAAGCCTTAACAACGTCATCCTCCAAGTATGGGCCAACGTTGGAGGCCACGCCAACAATCAAGTTTTCCTGTAACTCTCCAGCGTGTCTATCGGGAATAAGCCAATCAACAAAGCCTCCCATCCCAGTATTTACGCCATAAATAATTTTATGTTCATCAACAAACCTTTTAAGAAGTTGTGCTGATGCCTCAATACAATCTTCAACAGCTTCAGATACGGCTATATCAAGATCTAAGTCTACAATTTTTTGGAGTTTTTCAGTTGAGAGGTTGGAACCGGTTAAGAAAAATCTTCCGGTTGGGTCAGCTGTTCTGTTTTTTCGTTCCGAGGACTTTTCTTTGAACATTGACAGTGCTCCGTAACAACGGACCTATTCTATCAAGTTTAAGTAATTTACGCAAACAAAAGGCTTCTTAATTGTAAATCTTATGTAAAGGTTTTAAGGAATTAAATTTTTAAGTCAACTCCCCTCCATCCATAGAAAAGCCTGGGATCGGAATCAGACTCGCGCGGAGGCTTTAGCCGTTTGTGTCATTGAAGTATTTAGGCCTTGATTTTATTTTCTAACAACAATTTATTTGAAAATACGAATTTACAAAGGTTATGTGACCCTACTTATTCTTTGAGGTTTAATAAGTGGTTTGATATCCATGAGAAATATGAAATTTGGAAATGGGCCCTGGTTGGGGTTTTTATTGTTTTCTTCAGAAAGTTCTAACCCTCTTACTCAAGGCTTCTTACATCCGTTAAGGATTTGAAAGCATGGCAACATCCTTGGAAAAGAGGGCCGGGATTCCAAGGCCGCTGATTTTAAGTAGATTGCGGATCCTTTATCCCCGTTTACAAAAAATACACGAGCCGCTATTTGAATAGAGGGATTTAGAGGCAGAGATCAAAAAGAGTCCGTATTTTTTCACTGGTCTATGATGAATATTCACCCTTATGGGATTGGGTTTTTTAATAAGCAAGCTGCCTGCTTAAGACCCTCTGATTAGATTATTAACGCTTTGTTAGAACAAGAGTCAGATAGGAGGAGTTATGAAGAAGAACGACGAGGAAGGTGGATTCACCAACAAACAGGCGCTTGCGATATTTGGATTCATTATAGCCATCATATTGCTTGGGTTAGGGCTGGGCTACTATTGGGGGACGTGAACCTTTTAACGAGTGACCCATTACCACCTTAAACTGGCCTTAGACTATTTCAGGCCACTTTCTTATTCATACTACACTATCTTTGGCTTGCTTGTTATTAAACCCTTCAAAAAACTTATGAACTTTGATGCTTCTCTCTAAAAACCTGGCCATTATTCATAGAGCTATTCCGTCGCTATTTAACCAATGCTGAATTAAAATATTGGAATCAATTAAAATAGAAAATATAGTCTTATTTCCAAATATATTCAACTTTGAGATTGTATGATAGGAAAGCCTACAACTTATGGATTGCCAGACCAACTAAACAAGCTTCATCAGCAGGGAGCTTACCATCCCCGAAAGGACTCGAGCAATAGCCACGAAGGTTTGGTTAAAAGATGTGCGGGGCATATAAGGTACATCGATTCCCAAAAACCAGAAAATGAGCACTGGACAAAAGCAAAATGGGAGCTCCTGCCAAAGAAGGATTTTTTTATATTTAAAGAATTCGTTTCTGTGGGACCACTTATTGTCCAGATAGGCCATCATGTTGACAACGACCCTCAATGCTTAAACTCCTATGAAGTTAAACTCTTAGATCCTGATGAGATGGAAGTCTTCAGATCTTTATTCCAGGAAAGTTAAGAGGAGCTGTGCTCGAAAAGAGAAGGCTCCTTGCCTGATCCATTTCAAAATCGGATAAAGTATATATCTGGGCTCCTAGACGTTTTAAAAAAACAACCATCTCCGCATCCTTGTTGAATACAGCTAAAGATAAGGGCGAAAACTCCCCGTCAGGAAAGATTTTATCGTAATCAACAAATCCTTTATGACGTTCGTTGAAATTGAAATCATCGATTTTTAATGTGAAATTAAGATTAAATTTCTGATCAGAAAAAAAATGGAGCAAATCAAAATTGCGCTGATCTACTGCTTGCATCATAAGAGTATTTGAACAAAAGGGGCTTAAGGCCCATTGCGGATCAAAACCAGCAGCGACAAACTCTTTTAAAATAGCGATTGTTTTTGGGGATTGGCTAAAAAATAAAATGTTGAGACATATCGATGAGTGATAGTATGCGGCATCACTCGAAAAAAGAGGTGAAAAGAGTTCAGCAGGCTTTATAGCCGTAAGAAGCTCTCGGACAAGCTGGACGTCTTGTAAAAAAGTAGCGACCCATAAAAGAGAGACTTCTGAGGAGCCTCTCAGTTCTTTTTCGAAAAACTCACTTAAGTAGCTCATAACAAGATTTTCAATGCACTCATCATCCATAGTTTCTAGAAGAGAAGGGTTTTTGATAATTTGGAGTAAAAGCTGGGTTTCTTCTTTTGAAAACTTAGGATGAAATAAAACTTGATAGATGTTTATTTGAATCAACTTTGCGACTATTTCTGCTTTCATCGATTGAATGATTTTAGATATCAGCAGTTCATTAAGTCGAATTTTTTGATTGCCATTTGCTCCTGACTTCAATAACGCTTTAATCTCTGGGATTTCAACTTTTTGGAAGTGCTCAATGAGTTTGGCGTCCTTTTCTGGATTAATGAAGCTGTGTACATCAAATAATTGTTGCACAGCCGGAGGCTGATTCTGGAGTATTTCTAAAAAGTCGATCTGAGGAGAGTTTATCTTCACGGATAGATCCTTCTATTAGTAAATTTAGGAAGAACAATATCACTTTTAACATATTTAAATAAATTAAAATAATTTATTAAATTTACATTTTAGTTGTTTGTTTGTTAAATTTTACTCAGTTTAATTTAAAATTATTAGTTTTATGAGTAATTATTGTTTAAAGAAGGTAGTTTGGGGCAATCAAGGACCTGTCAACGCTTACCACATAGATGCTTATCTGAAGTTGTTGAATTCTGTAACAGATGGGAAAGGCAAAATGAGCTTTACACCTTTCTTGGTGAGCTATGCTGTAGAAGACGGAGTTTGCTCAGCCTATTGTCTTAGTTTCTTATCTGTTTTTTTAAGGTCACAGCTTGCAGAGCACCTTTATCAGCTTCATACAAAGGGCCCGCTTTTTGAAGATCTTCAAGATCGAGTGGTGCAATCCTTCCAAAACTGTCCAACTGATACTCAAATAAGGACCTACCAAGCAGCTCTCAATACCATCTATCCCGACCATAAATGCGGGTTGAGCGTTGATGAACTCTTAGAAGAAAAAATTAAAGCATTGTGCCAGTTAAAAAATCTGAAAGTTCTATCAAGTTCGAAAAATAATGTAGATTTCTATAACCGACCTGAGGAATCTAATATGGGAAATTTTATAGATTCTGTAAATTCACTCAACTCCGGATCTTATCTTATAAGAGCCATCCAGGAAGCTCCCAACTACAAAGGGGAGAACTATGGGCACTCAATGGCTTTCATTAAAGATGAATCAGGGTGTTATTTTTTTGACCCATCTAGTGCTGGAGGGTTACTTCACCTAAACAGTGAAGATGCGAGTGAGCTTTTATATGATTTAGTACGACACTTATGCTTGCATTACAACTTAAACTTTCCTCGGATCTACAAAGTCGTCGATAAGGAAAACCTTTATCACAGTGAAACCTGAATTTGCAGATTCTATTTCAGGTAAGTTGTTTAATGTGAATTTTGAAGCCCAAAGGTAACAAGCTATTAACTTGTAGGTATAGGTGCCTCTACAGCCTCCAATGAAGCAACTGTAGCTTCTTCCAATTCTTTCTTTCTTTGTCTTTTAAAGCGCATGTTTTCTTGCCTTAATCTCAAATCTGCATACCAAGAGTACGTTGTAAAAGCCAGGATACAAGCAGTAACCATCATGAATATAAAGCTAAAGCGATGAAGTTTTTCTTCTAACATTTGTCTCCCAACCACCATGCCTGAGATTCTAAGTAAAGTCACAATTCCTAATGCTCCGAAAATCAACCTTAATAAAAGCAGTTTAGTCCCCTTTCCCTCATATATGCAAAAATAAAGAGGGCCAAAGATAAAAAAAATGATGATGCTCAATATCAAGACCCCGCCTATCAAATTAGGGATGATTTTGACTGTTAAAGCCCCGCTTGGGATGTGTTCACAAAAAATACTGATCGCGAAAATTAAGAATAATCCCAAGTGAATCTTAAAGCATAGCAGCCATCTTTTTTGGGCTTTTGTTTTTACTTCATTTGACATCTAGGGCTCCTTAATTGACAACATCTGACGTTTAGTTTCTTTGCCTGTTCTCTTTGGTTTAGAATATGCCCATTGATAGAACAAGTCGGAATTGTTAAAATTTTTAGAATCCTATCAAATATTTACAATTTATTAAATAATTAAATTATTTATTAACATTCTATTTTAATATCTATTCCGATAGATTTATCGGGATAAACAATTAACTAATATAAAAAACACCTAAGAGGGTCTTGCAATCATGATTGGACAATCAAATTTATCACTAAATTGGGATCTACTTCCTTATGGTATTGGGGGCCTTGTTTTAGCTGTAGATAGCTTTAGAAACACTTGTGACGCCTTTAGAGAATTCCAGCACGTAATTTTTTCAAAAGAGAAAAAAGAAGATGAAAAAGCCAAAGTTAACCATTCAGCCCTATCGTATATTTTTGGAGATGATTCTTTGCGCTCTAGGGCTAAATATATGTGCAAGTCTTTGATCAAGGCATCAATAGCCTCTATTGAAGCCTATGTTGTCTACAGAATCTGTTCTTCAGGCTCCTCGAATACGGGAAATGAAAAAACTCCCGGCGACAATTACCCGTATACTGAAGAGGATTTAAAGTTGATGCAATACAAGAGGGACGTCATCGATCGAGCTATCAACGCAAGTAATATTATTAAAGCTACGGTGTGCCTTGAGCGGCACGATGAAGATCCTTTCTCTCAGTTTTTGATGAATAAATGCGCCCAAGATGGATATTACTCTGAAAAGTTGAATGATGATGAAAAAGAATATAGCCTTGGAGAAGGATATCAATGCATGAGACAAGCCGCCTTAACGGGGTATTCAAAAGTGTTGCACAGTGAGCCCCCCAGGACAGAGAACATTCTTGATAATACAAACAACACAGAAGTCCCTCCCCGTTCAAATGAATCTCCCAAGGTAGAGAAAATCCTTGATAACACAAACAGTACTAAGGTTCCTCCCGCTTCAAATAATAGCCAAACAACTCAGAAAGAAACAACCCGAGCAAAACTTGACAGATTTATGCAACGAGAGGACATTTTAGCGCTTTTTCGTGAATTATCATCATCTGGGATTCCTTCTCCCGTGATGAGTTCAGAGGTTAGAAAGGAGCTGCTTGCCGTTCTTGCACCTCCCGGAGCTACTAAAAATGAAATGCAATCCATGCAAAATCTCGTGTTAGATCAAAAAATTCAGTTCACCGAAATGCTTGGGGGGTTGAAAGAAAAGGGAAAAGAGCTACTAAAGCTCTCCAAAGAAGTATTAGAGAGTTATAAAGCTACAGAAATGACTGGGAAGTATGGCCCGCTCATTATAAATTATACAAACATGTGTGAGACTGATTTTTTTGAAATGCCGGCGGTTCAGTTTATAGGGTACAATACAAGTTATATGTGTGACACTTACAATGGGAAAAAAGAACAAGTAGCGAAAGTTAAGAAATATCAGAAGAAGATAGCCCATCTTTTCCCATCCTCAGACAATACAAACTGCCGAGAAGTACTCGATGAGTTACTCGAAAGTGACAAATCGCTTAAAAAATACCTCCCTCCCAAATTAGCGGATTGGTTTATCGATTATCGCAACGAGGTTAACAAAGGAGATGGGGGAAATTAATCGAGGATTGCTGTGAGGAGATGGACCTTCATTTAGCTTGATAAGTTTTTTAATGAAGGTTGCTAAAAGGGTCAAGGATTTAGGGTTTCTTAGCATTTTCTTTATGCGGGAAAAAATAAAATCGATTGCAATCAAACCCTCCTGCTATCAACCTTTTCTTAAACAACAAGGAGAATACTATGTCAGCACGAACAATAAATTCTTTCCAAAACCTTTTTCAAGGTATACCTTCTTCAGAAACGAATAGAGGTCGTGGTTTTTTCCCTAAAGCATCTCAAAAACTGAATTTCCTTTTATCTTTCCTTCAAGACAGTAACAAACCAGGAAATAATGAAAATTTTCCAGAAGAAAAATGGTGGCAATGTGACGTTTGTGATCGATATAACCTAATTGGTATATGGAAATGTGCTTATTGCGGGAATCTTAGATAAAATGTTTAAATGTCTTTTTTTGTTACTTTTATTTATCTACGGAAATTCTCTTCCCGGTTTGTCTGTAGAAAAGAGCATTAAAAAACTCTCTTCGCGTGAAAAATACTACATGCAAGCCTTTTTTGATAAAGCTGTCAAAATCGATCAAGCCGGTCATGTCCTTTACTTTAATACCAAACCTGTAGCGCTAATAGCAATAGTACTAGAAAGTAGAGGGAAGACTATTAAAGAAGAAATGCGAGCATTAAAAGGATGGAAAGTTTTAAAAAAGCATCAAGATCTTTTTTCCCATCCTAATTTTATCTTTACTGAGAATCTTTTTGAGCCGGATAAAGATTTGTCGGTTTTGCATATTTATTTTATCAATAAATTGTCACTTAGGGCTTGCCTAAAGAAATATAACTCCGCATTCCAAGAAATTTTGGGATCAGGGTTTTCATCGGAAAAATTTATCTCTCAACTCGAAGAAGGCCTTTCCCTTCCACATCTAGTTAATCAAGATGAATTATTAACAGGCCTTTTATTAGGCTTTGGTGAGGAATCTTCTAAAGCTTTTAAAAACAAATATGTAAGTTCCTCAGATGCGGGTTTACATGTTGAACCTGAGATTATTCAAGGTGTTAGTATAAAGATGCCCCAATCATGCGATTTTATGCCTGTTATGTTCGTTGGAAATCCAAATTCACCTGAAGTGAAGCAGCTTGTCTCTACTTATGAACAAGAGCTACAAGCAACGTGGTCGATGTATAAAAAGTCTAAGAAACCATTGAAGACCATCCTTGAAAGACTTTGCGACGATACAGGCAATTAGACCTCCCCGAGCAAAACTTGACAGGTTCAGTCAACGAGAGGTAGTTTTAAGGGTTTTTTCGAGAATTTTTTAACGAAGAGTGCTAAATTGCAGCCCTGAAAGCCTCTCAAGCTCCTCTAAAGGAACTTCGAAGTGCTCTGTGATTAACTTGCTATCTACTGGTTTATTGGGGACTACAAGAGCTTGAATGATGTGCGGACTATCTCCAGATCTGATTAATTTAAAGAAATGGGTAGGGACTGCAACTTTGTGAGGACCTATCACTTCATATTTAATATACTCCTTCTCCCCTTCTCTATAAGGGAGAAATAGCGGTCCTGTAATAACCTCCAGCGACTCACCCTGATGAACTCTTTTCCGAATGGCTCGTTCTAGTTTGGCCCAAAACTTTCTATTCAGGTCCGAATCTTGAGGGCAGATGTTAGATAAGTAAAATGTTTCCTGAAGATGTTGCTTAGAGGAGATCTGATTGGCCGCAGCAACCATATGGCCTCGGTCAAAACCTGATCCCTTATAATCAACAAGAGAGCTTCGGTGAAGTGGGTAGATGTTGGGGTCTTCTGAAAAACAGAACCCTCTTCTGTCGAAAAGTTTTTCTAAGGAAGATCGACTGAGTTTTTCGTGTGTATATAAGGGGATCTTGTTTCGGCTGTCATACGCCAGCTTAAATCCCTTATAATCGATAATTGGAAAGGCTCGAATGCTGATGCCTAAATCAGGAGATTTGGCATAGCTTGCACATACAAACCCCAGAGTAAAGATCAGTGCAAAAGGGATAAAACGATAGAAAAGGCGCTTTTTCATGTGTTATGACCCTGTAATATTGCAAAACAGGATCAGTGTACTGCTAAATAAAAAAAGATCCCAGGGGTTTTATGAGCTGACTTTTTCGAGATTTTGATTCTTTCTTTTATAAAAAAGATTGACTCTCCTGAGTCTAAAACAGACTACCCAATACCAACTAGACATAGCCAAAAGGATTATGATCGCTAATAAATCAGGAGACTTCGCTGATATGAGTACGGCAAGTGCTAATAATGAAGATAGGGGGGTAAATATAAGTTTGCAAAGTAACAGCTTGGTTCCTTTCTTCCTATATGAACAGTAATATGAAATTAATCCACTACCAATCAGGGGTGCACATCTCATAATGTCGTCTTTACTAAAAGACGGAGCACAAACTGTTCCGATGATTGAAAGTATAACGATTGCTATCTGTAAAATGATCCATTGCTTCCTAACTCTCTTTTCCTTTTCCATGAATTACCTCATTTTTGGCTTATTATAAGTAGGTTAAGAGGTAAATTCCAGTTGTTTTTAGTTTAAATAAAAGTTTAACTATTTAAATAATTTTAAATGCCTAGGGTCATTTATGATCTTTTTTTTTAAAGAATAACAATCATTAGTAATTAGATTTTTAAGATTAAATTAGGTTGTTGATGACGCTAGACGCTATATTAGCCCGATATTAGCCCGAAATGCAGTAAAAAAGGTTGGCCTGGTTCGCTCTGAAACGTTGCTCCATAATAAATTTGTTTAAAAAAGGAGTCCTTACCCTTTCTTTTCAGCAATATTGAATCCTTGTAGAGACAAATTTCGTCTTCGAAATCTCTTGGGCTGTAATGTGAAGAAGAATCAATAGGTCTTTCAACGAGTAGAACTCCTTTTAAAGAGCATCCTAAATCTTCTGCCAAACGTAAATATCCCTCAGATTTTTCATGCTTTGCTTGTACTGGTTCAAATAGACTAACTAGTTTTGGATTTTTAGGTCTTTGTACATCTAATCCATAACAATATTCTTTCGTCAATATTGGATTAATTCCATGCTGCACATATCTTGTATGCTCAACAAAAGTATGACATCCCTTTTTGTCTTCAAGCACCCCATCAGGATTAGACCCTTTGGGCGGTGGGATGTTCCTGCTTTCTAAAAAATCATTAAAAGGAATAAAAACTTTGCCCGAAAAACTAGCAAAGTCCTCAAGCGCTTTTCTCTCTGTGTAAGCATTTTGCTTCCTACTCTGTTTTTTTCTGTTTACAAATTCCATAAACACAAACATCTCGCCTTTATTTTTTTAAGATTGAATTAGGTTCTTGATGAACGCTAGTCGCTATATTCTTTGATTATGAGGTTCCATAAATGTGACCATTCATTTTCTTCATTAAAACTAAATTTCTCCAGTTTTTGGCTATATATTTGCATAGCTTTGGAAACTTCTATTCTTCGGTATAAGGGCTCTGCACTCGATGAGTTTGGGGGTCTTGTAAAACACTCATAATGAATTTCATATTGAATAGGCCATAAATCTAACTCGTTCAGAGTGGCTCTTACCCACTCTTTATCATTAAAGATCGTTTTGGAGTGAAGAGTTTCCTTTTCGAAAAAATAGCTGTGAGTGGCCAATTGGGTAACAATATTCTTATGCTCCTCTCTATAGCTGTCGTAATACAGAGCATCTTTAACTTTTAGACCCAGGGGGTAATATTTATAAGTTTCTGTCTGATCTAAAAAGTCTAGGAATTTTGCCATAGCTATTACTGAGGCCTTCATCCTAAGCTCAAAAAAGGGGTCCTTCCCTGCATCCCCTGAAAAAAGCTTCCAGATGGGGAAATTAATCATTTCCGAGGGATTGGAAAATACATTTGGGGGTGATGTTTGTGTTTTTGAAGTGTTGTAAATGAATCCCATGATACCGTTTAGTAAGTTTGGGTGTCATTTTAAAGAGGTAGAGGTATTTTAGAAATGAAATAGTTGTAAATTAAAGATTTACAATTTTATTAGATGAAGGTGTGCCTTCCTCGTATTCTTCAAGGACAATGGTTTGTTCAAATTTCAAACCAGTACACTCAGCTTCCATGATGGCTTTGCGAAGATCTTTAGACATGATCAGAGTTGATGATCTTCTACAGTTACATATCGATCGATCTTTAATTTTTGTTAACGAAAAACAAGGCCGCATAACTGTACCACGAGGGCTGAATGTCGTTTCTTCTTCGTCTAAAGAGTCGCAGATTTCAGGGAAGTGAGGATAGAAATAGCTAAAAGTATCCCCATTTTCTTCTTTAGTAATCGTCACAGGAAGCCATTGAACAGGCATATCTTTGGAGGTGAGATTTTGGTCGATGACTTGCTTCAATTTAGGAGAGCACAGTTTTTTAGTGATATCTGTACTTAAAAAATCAGCTAGTTCTCCATCCTCTTTCCTTTTTGTAAAAGAAATAGGTTCCCAATTTTCTATATATTCTGAATCAGGGATATCTAATACATCTAGTTCTTCAGGAGCATCTACAACGGCGTAGTGGCAGTTTCTTCCTTGATTAAAGAAGACTCTGAAAAATCTGCCTGTAACTTGTCGTTTCGCCAAAATTTATACCATTTGTGCATCGGTAATAAAGGGTTTCTTGATAGAGGAAGGATAGTATGGGGAGAGATTTATTTAAATCAATTAGTTGTAAATTAAAGATTTACAATTTTATTAGATGAAGGTGTGTCTTCTTCGTATTCTTCAAGAACAATGGTTTGTTCAAATTTCAAACCAGTACACTCAGCTTCCATGATGGCTTTGCGAAGATCTTTAGACATAATGAGAGTTGAGGATCCCCTACAGTTGCAAATTGATTTCCCATCTATTTTCTCTAAAGAAAAATAAGGATCTTGTATAATAGGCCAATCTGGATCAGGATCTGAGATAGTTTCTTCTTCATCTAAAGAATCACAGACTTCAGGGAAATGAAGATAAAAATAGTCAAAAGCATCCCCGTTTTCTTCCTTAGTAATCATCACGGGAAGCCATTGGATAAGAATATCTTTAGAAGTGAGATTTTGATCGATGACTTGTTTTAGTTTAGGAGAACAAATCCTTTTGCAAACGTCACTACTTAAAAAATCGGCCAACTCCCCGTCTTCTTTTCTTTTAGTAAATGGGATGGGTTGCCAACTTTCGATATATCCATTTTTAGGGATATCTCTACGGGTCATCTCATTTGGAGCATCTACAACGGCGTAGTGGTAGTTTCTTCCCTGGTGGAAGAAGACTTCATAGAATCTGCCTGTAACTTGTCGCTTTGCCAAAATTTATACCATTTGTGCATCGGTAATAAAGGGTTTCTTAACAAAGGAAGTATAACTTTTTCTTCTATTATTCTCAATAAAAGCTCTCTTTGTTCTTGAATTGTTAACCCTTTTTGACTTTGAACTATCTCATCGGCTTGATCAAGTGCATCCAGACATCTCTTGTGATATTTATCGGAGTGTGCCTGTGGAAGATGAGGCAATAGCAATAGGTTCCAATGCTTTTCAATATCTATTTGATATTGGTCAAATATTTTTTTAAAGTCTCTAGTCCATTCCTTCTTAACACATTTATTTGTAAATACATGGTGCTTTTGAAGCGGCATTAAAAGTTGAAGGAGCTTTTCTCGAACCCATGGATCTTTCACATACTTATCACAATAATTGATGGTGTCTTGTGCATTTATAATATTTTTTACAGCCTTTTCAAGGGTTGTATCGTTAGAATCGGCTCTTTTGGGAATCTTTTTCATCACATAAGGGATCGCTTCTTTTGGGCAGTCCATCTCTTTTACAAATTGACGCATTTGCTGGCGATGAGCAAATTCTAGGTATGCATCGAAGCATTTTACTGAATCATCAAGAGAGTCACAAATCTTTCCAAAGTCTTCAAAAACAGCCTCTGCATCAGAGGTGTTTTGAACTATTTGACCTATTGCCTCATTGACTATGGGGTCTGTTTCAGGGAGAATAGAAGTTGCAACAGTTAAATTTGTGAATTTACGAACAGTAGCTAGGCGATTGGTGAGTTTGGCAAGATCGCTAAAAAAAGCAGGACCATCTGTAATAGGCTTTAGAATAAATTCAGCAAGTTGGGGCGATTTTTTTAAAAGCTCAGGACTGTTTTTAATTACCTTAGCCACTTCGGTGGCCTTCTTTAATTTGACATCTGTTAAGACTCGTAATGCAAAAGTCCCCTCCTGGAGGACTACATTAGGACCTCCTAGAGCATGAGGCAATCCGGCACTGGCACCTCTCCCAATCCCTCCTGTTGTTAGCTGTGCTATAGTCCCAGCTTTAATGCCAGCTCGGAGCAGTGTATCCCCTACTTTTTTAGATATGGCAAATCCTTTTGCTGCCACCCCAGCAGCGCCCCTTGTTAATGCAATTTCCATGAAAACCCCTAATGCAATACCTGTGCCATAGTACAATGAGTTTTCAAATCCATCGCCTTTTCTCTTCATTCGATGTTTTTCATAAAATTCTTCAGAAGAATGCTTTACCCACGGAGCTATATCCAATAGGGCATCAGAACTCCAAACTGCATAATCATTGATTCCTCTGATAATATTTTCAAAATTTTGAATTTTTTGATCTTGAGATGCATTAGCGACTTGGATAATTTTTTGGCTAATTTCACCATCAAAATGAAGAGGATTTGCTTTAGGAGCATTTTTCTCTATGAATTGTTCAAGTTTTAAACCTGCTTTTTTAATAAAGCCCATTTTTTTTTGATGATCTTGAATCTGATTTCTGACGTCAGATTCATGTTGAAAAATGTCTCTTTCAGCAATATAAGATTTCTTGGACACCTTTTGTCCATCACCAGAAGCAATTTGTATTAGGTGGTTTTCTGAAGGAATAGCCTTTACCAAAGCATCTACTCGCCTTGGTTGATTTAGATCAAGAGGGTCAGAATCGCCGAAAGGATCTGTAAAATGATCCCACGCTTCTTTAGATATTTCTTTATTGATTTCTACTTGAACTTGCCGATGATCTATTCTCCTTTCAGCTCTCTGCTCTTCATCACGTTGAAATACATTTGCCAGAGCCAAGACTCTTGCATATCCAGCAATATCCAGTGGGTCCCGATCCACAACAATTTCAAAAACCTTCAACCCCAAATCACTGGTCGCAGGAACTTCATTCTGAATCATCCGGTTACTATTTTCGTTACGATCTCTTTCGTAAGATCTAACAACATCACATTTCCCTCCTCGAGATCTAGCCATGTTATGATCTCTACTAGCAAAAGCTATTAAGGGTTTTGAATGGGCTGATCTAGCTGGATTATTCTGCACTTTGAAAGAGCGTCCATGTACGCTTTTCACGCAACTTTTAGGACTAGCTGATGCTTGATTTTGGCGGTCTAGATCTGCATAATATTCTTGTAAAAAGGGGTTCTGCCTTAAAGAACGATCACCATGCAAAGGGTCTGCAAAATCCATGCTGTTACCTTACAATAAGCAAATTTTTACCAAAAACTTGCTTAGCTAGCTTTCCCCACTCCAAATCTTCATTTAGATTGCAGCTCTGAATCTTGCTCTCAAACTGTTTAATCACACTCTCAAAACAAAGATCTTGGATAGACCCTTTTTTTATATAGGAGAATGAACAGTCTGGGTGATTGTCTATATGAGTATAGTTAAGATAAAGGTCATAGTGTTTGTTGATAGTCAGCACTCGAAATAACGCAGGGGTAACTTCTCTTATTGTAGAAATGCTTTTAATTTCTTGTTTAGATTCCCAGTCTCGACGAAGAGCCTTCTCTTCTCTTTCTATATTTTTAGGCCGAATATTAAACTTGGCTCCTTCTTTGAAGTGCCCTTGACAAACCTTATGCAAAGTATAAGTCTCTTCTTTAAAAAAGGAGCACTTAGCTACGGCTTTCACCATCCCTTTAGCCTGTTGAACAGTCACCTGGACGGGCCTTTCTGCAACCTCCTCTAATAGATCGCCCATCTCAAGCTTTTCGTAGTAATACAGGTCTTCTATTCTTTTGAGTTGGACGGGGGCCACTTTTAAAAAGGTCTCAATATGAAAATACAGCTGCCCGTCCTTTTGAATAGACTGAGCAAACGGTTCATCAAACTTAAGGTCAACAGATACAGGTATTATGTCATTTAAAGGATTGTAAGCTATCGATACACTCAAAACAGACCACCATAATTTTGATTGCTTAAATCTTATGAGAAGCAATAAAATTATGTAAAGAATTTTTAAAGATGAGCTTTCATATGAATTCAATAGGCGCCCTTGAAAAGATTTCCAGACCTCTTATCTTAACTGAGATCGAAGAAGTACAGGTTTGTTTGGGCCATAAAGATCTTTTCTGTGAATATAAAAAAAGAGAAGATGCTAAAAATACGGGCTTTAAATGGCTGGAAAAGAAAAAGAATGATCCCATTGTTAAAAACTGTAGATTCGAAATAGAAGAGAAGTCGAGCAAAGAAAAACTTCTCTTTTATTGCTTTGAACATGTCAATGATGTGAGTGACTGTAGCCACCATAAAATTGACGTTATCAGAAGAACCCACAACCTAATTGTAACTGAAATTTATGAAAAAGCTCCCACTCAAAATGAGTGATTTAATGATTTCCCTATCATTGAAATTTGAAAATTCCCCGTGATAGTGCAGGGATCAATTACTTCTCTTCTTTAAATTGACATAATTATCCCCTTATAACCTCATTTCTGGGAACGTGTCTTCAAGTCTTCTAAAGCCTGGAGGTATTCCGTAATTCATTAAATAATCTGTAGTAGTAAACCCTTTTGAATTCAAGAATAGACGAACCTGAGGGGGCCCATTCTCTAGGATATCTTCGAGCGTTTCATCAGCATTTAACAAATCTTCCATGCGGAACCCCTTAGAAAGAGCTAAATCGATTATTTCTGCGTCTTTTTCTTCAAATGAATCTTTGTCGAAAAAAGAAACTGATTCCCAATCAAAAGGATCAAAACAAGCTCCCTTTTCAAACAAAAGATTGAAAAGGTCTGTATCACCGAGCTCCACTGCTAATTCAAAAAGCCCAATGGGGGTTGGTTCAAAATCTTCTTCTAAATTATCTCCTGGAGAGAAGCATTTAAACATAGTTTTTGCAACGGAAGCAGTAAGTTCAACAACAGACAAGGAACTTGTAATCGAAGTAGCAAGTTCAAAAAGTCTCTCTGTTATCAGTTGACCCTTTTTAGGAAGATGAGACTTTTTCAAGATATTATGAACCGAATCGGACCATTTCTCCTCGGGGCCTAGAATCTTCCACATCTCTAATTTGATGCAAAAATCAGGAGATGTCAGGATCTCTATATTGGGATCTGTTTGATCGAAAGATATAAGGATTTGTTTGATAAATGTTAGATCTAATTTTTGAAATGCTCGTTTCAATAGCTTAGAAGCCTCGTTAGGCGGATTAGGCTCGGGTTGATTAGGCTCGGGCGGAACCATGATCATGGCGCACTCTTGAGGCCTCCACCATTGATCTTCCTCTGAAATCTCTGAGCTATCAAATGACTGCATTATAGTTGTTACTCCTGAAATTTGCATGTATCTTCTCCTTGTTAAGTTTTTTAGATTTTAAAGCCATCTGTTAATGGGTGCATTTTTTGATATTTAAACCGTGTTTTAGCTGCAGGGATCCCCCCAGGAAGCTTTATAAAAGCCTCTAGATCTTTTAGCTCTAGTATTTTTGTGGGCGCTACTGTGGGCTTGGTCTTCTCTATAGTTGACAAGCTGACCCCATCGCGCATTTCATGAGCCCCATAGGATAGCCCTTCTTGGACTTCTTTAAATTCTCTTTCTCCAAAAAACCGGGACATCCTTCGGGCGATATCAGGGTCCTCTTGGCGAAAGCAAAGCTTGGTCCCACAAAGATTAATGATCGTTTTAGTGGAATGCGCCCCATACAATTTATCTATTTGAGATACATCTTGAGTGGCAATCACAATACAACCCCCATACTTGTTAAGCTCCGCCAACGACTCTTCTAAATACTCTAGTTTCTGTAAGGACTGTAATTCATCAATAATAAACCAAATCTTAGATGTCCCCTTCTCCAAGGATTTGGCCTTCATTGCATTAATGGCTACTGAGAACCACACAGACATCAATCGATTAATAGAGCGCCTCTGCTCTGTCGTACAAGAAATGAACAACCAGGGGTCCTCTGAAGTATCTGTAAGAATCCAATCTCTTATAGAAAAAGGTTCTTTTGTTTTTTTGAGGGGCCTGAAGTGTCTAAGACTGTTGGCTATCGTGGCTCGTATAGAAGCAGCTGTTTTATCTGCCTTTGGGTCGACATAAACAGCGGCATCCGTATCTTTCAAATCCTCGTACAGCTCAGTAATAGATTTTCTAAGCATTGAGGTGACGAATTCTTCAATATCATAATCTCCCCTAGATCCCGCCTTTCTTAATGCCGAATAAACCACCGCGCGTCCAGCTTCTGAAAAAAAATCGTCCGGATGATGCATACTGGGGATCAAACTATTAACGAGTTGCTCGTAGTGGTAATCTTTGTCGCACTCACACCAAGGTTGCCAACGAGCGCTTCTAGAGTCGTAAGGGTTTAATAAAATATCTTTCCCCTCTCGGTAAAAGCTAGATGTAAAAGAAGATGTCGTATCCACAATAACAGCACGGTCGCCTCTCTTTCTAATCTGCAAAAGCAACTGATTCAAACAATTCGATTTCCCCGACCCCGTTGTTCCGCTAATAAGCATGTGTTTACTTTCAGCTCCCTTGAGGAGCGGAACTGAGCCAAGCCGTATGTCAGAAGACTTGCGCATCAGTTTGAGTTTTCTCGTCAAAGCAACGTCTGATAATATCTTTATTCCTGAAAGGTGTTCTTTTTTTTTGGAGAATTTACCCTTGAACATGAAGAAAAAGAGAAAGATCCCAAACAGAGAGGAAAAGGAAACATAGAAATAGAATAAAGCCGTTTTGAGCGAGAGCCACATGTAACTCAAATAAGGGATTGTTGTTTCTAGGACAAGATTTGGAGGGATAGAACGAGGGTTTCCTCTCCCATGAACAGCCTTCCAGAAAGAAGGGCTTACCGATAGAGGCTCCCCAATCGTTTTATAAATTGCAGCTTTCGTGCTGTAGTAAACAGAGAGGCAATCCCTTTTGGAAGTTTTTAGAGAGAAGGTAACAATAAAAAAAAGAATGGAAATGGAGAGTGAGGCAATAGAGACAATCTTAAAGACTTGACGAATCATACGCACAGAGTGCGCCCATGTTTGGCCTCCAGCAGCAATATCTTTCATCATATTCATTCTTTATCCTCTTGTCCATAGTGATGAATCCCTTTATTTACAATAGACCCAACCAACTTAGACCCTACATCCATGGAGGCTCCTAATAGTTTCCCTGGGATCGATTTTTTGAAATTCTTGAGGTGAGAAGCCTCGTCACTTTCCTTTTGAAGAACAGCCCCATCCTCAGTGAGTTTTTGTTTTTGAGAACTTATTTGTGGGTCTGATCCTTTCTGTTGAAGGCGCTCTAATTGATGGTCAATTTTTCTGGGGGCGTTATGTAGGTCTCCGACGACCTCCTCTGCAACAGAATATGCCTCGATCCCTTGAAGAGGCGCTCCTGCCTTCTCAATAGGAGCTCTTGATTGCCTATAGCTATCTTGTACAGACGGGGCTGTGCCTTCAATAGGAGCGGGCTTATAACTAGCAACAAAGTTATCTATGTGCTGTTTTTTCCCAGGATCTGTTGGGGCCGCGTTCAGGGTTTTATTAACAAGCCCGACATCCCCATCGTATTGATCACTCACATAATTAACAAATTGCTGATCTAGGTTACGATTTACTGAAACATTGTCACTTTGCAGGTCGCCTTGTAGTTGAGAAAGACTTTCTTGCTGACTATAAGATGCCCGTAGCTGATCAGATAAAGAAGCTGTCTTGTTCCAACTTTGAGAAAAATCTTCGTGCTTGCGCGAATCGGAAGTATTAAGGACGTTACCAATTTCAGAAGAGGAGAAATTACTTGCCTTTTGGATAAGATTTGTAAACGTCTCCGCCTGGGAATATCTTTCAGATTGACCATTTGCATCGGAAACCTGAGACGACTCACTACCACCAATAGAGAACCCTGTTTTAAGTAGGGGGATTTTAGCTCCTACCTCTACCATCTCGCGAATGGCATTGTCATAAGAAACATTGTGAGTCTTACTATACTCTTGAGCAAGATTGTCAATTTCTTGAAAAGTTTGATTCGCTCCTGAAGATTCTGAAGAAGAAAGCGTGTGCCCTTGCTGCTTTTGCATCCCGTAAGCTTCCATCATTCCAACTGCATGATTTGCTGAATCAGAAGCAGACTCTAAAAAGTTAGAACTCTCCTCTTGAACAGCAGTTTCTGTGCTCGAAAGTTGATTCTGGACAGAGCTGCTGAACGTATCTGTCTGAGAAATAGAATCTCTAAGTCGTGAATTCTCTTGATGCAGATACATCTCGTCATTTGAAAGATCATAAGTCATAGATTGAGAGCCTTCATTAACACTCATCACATCTTGGCTGAAAGAGCCTCCGTAGTTTTGTTTAAAAGCATCGTAATTGTGGGCGTGAGCATTATCAAGGCTCACATTCCCAAAGCTATAGTTCCCGCTAACGGTCTCTGCAGCCGCTGATTGTGCAGCAGACTGCCCTGAAGAAAACATTGAGGGGAGCGCATGGCTTAGCCCTTCAAACCCAGAGCGTGTTAGAAGTAGAGATATTGTAAAAATAGACCCAATCGCAAGAGCTGAAATTGCTTCCATCGAGTCATATAAATCCACGAGCCCATCGTATGTTGACAACGTTAAATCTGTTTGAAGACCAAACATCAACTCTTTTTTCTTATTCCAAATAAACATCAAAATGGAATTGATAATGACATAAAACGGAGCCAGCGTCGCAATCCAAATACACGCCTTCAACCACGATAGAAACAGCTTGTACATACCTGGAACCAAGGAAAACAAACAAACGAGCGGGAAAGAAAAATAGATTAATGCTTCAAATACATTCTTCATAGTCACCAAGGTACTAGCTGCAATAGCTCCCGTTGTTTTCATCCCTACACGATTTTGAGCCTCCGCGCGTCGAGCTGTAAAGGAGGCTTGAGTCCCAGGCAATTCTTCTTTTAGGATTTGGATAATCCCACTTTGAGATCTGAGGTTGCTTAAACTATTAGCCTGGCTTTTACCCAAAAGAAAATTAAGATCGCTCTCTTGAGGGCTTAACTGACCTTTCAAAGAGTTCTGGAGTGCTTGCTGGGTTGTAGGAGTTGATGTTGGCAAGTAGTTTTGAATAAAAGAGCCAGCTTTCTGTAATGCATTTTTAGATGCAAGAGATCCTGACATTGTAGAAATAGCTTCACGACAGGTTAGAAATTCACGCTCACCTCCGTTATCTTGGTCAAACGATTGGTAGTTGACTGTATTAAGGGACGACGTCCTCTCTTTTAAAAACCCCAACAGATCGTTACTTTGGATTAAATCTTTACGTGAGTATAGGCCTCGCTCCAGGTCATTCCAAACACAACTGCGGCAGAATTCTCTGAAATTTGTTTCAAAGTCCTTATTAAAAATATCCCCCGTTTTTAAACGAAGAGCATATTCCCCCGCATAAATACGACCTGTCCAGTTATAAATCTGATCATTAACTTGGTGGGTGCACTGCTCAAGTAATTTTGTGAAACCATAGCTTAATTCACTGAGAAGAGATAGAAATGCCCCGTATAAAAAGGGGACATCATTGACAACACTTATCGAAGAAACCTGTGTTGTTGTGGAATTTCGAATAGCATCATCATGGATCACAATACTAGTTCTGGGAAGCAGCAATACATTGAGAATAAAAAAAGCCGGAAGAAGGAAGCTCTTAAAGATAAAACCTGGGCTTTGCTTATAAATAATCATAACAACGCAAGAAACAGCCCCCAGAGCACAGATAATCCTTGTAAAACCTGCAAAAGCGGCGCCTAGCCCCGTTTTACTATTCCCATACAAGATCAATTTGACCATATTAAATACAGAGGTGAGAAGTTCTCCTCCTCCAAAAGTATGGATCTCCCACGTGCCAGCACTTAGGTTTGAGGTGGAAATAAATACACCCAAAATAACAAGCGCTGGGAAAAAACGTTTAAAATTACCTTTTCGCATCAAACACCTCTGCTTTTTTCTCTTAAATTTCTTTCGAAATCAAGAAGGTATTGGACCTGTTTTTGTTTACTGTGAAATTGCTGCAGATTGCGCTGTTCATATGCTCGGATGGTGACCTCTATCTCAGAAAGACTTTTGCTATATTCTTCTAAGGATCCATCCATATGAATGGTTTCTAGAGCTCCCACACTACTACGAATATTACCCAACACAGCGTGTATAAACTCACAAAGACGCTCACAGGCTATAATCTCAGCGCAGTCATTAAGAGATGCTAAATCCATCGCTTTACCTGACCACTGGCTCATAAGCGTCATCATGCTTCCTACTGGGAGCTTGGTGGAGTCTAGTAACTCTTTGTCTTGGTCACTTAGAAGTTCTGAACGGCTTCCTCTTGATTCACTATCAAATTTGTCCGCCAAAGACCTTAACTGCTTATATATTTTTGTTTTCCAGCATTGAGAAAAAGGGATCTCTAGATCAGACATTTTCATGTCTAATTCGAGGTATTGGCCATCGGGGCCTTTTTCAAGTTGGTAAGCTTGGGTAAGCTTCCCCCCATACAAAATGCTATCAAGGGCCGTTTTTACTTTAGGAGGGTAAACGGTCACTTTACGGCGGACAGCGAGTTCTCCGCTATTATCCTTATAATTGTCCTTAGACACTACAATGGACCCCGTAATATTCATAAATAGAAACTTGGTTAGCTCATCATCAATGCGAGACTTCTTTAAAGCCTCCCAAGCTACATTATACTCACCAACCACAAAATCAGGCTGGCCCTCACGAACCTCCTTAAGAACCTTATCTTCAAAAGCACTGTTGGTATCGCATTTGTGTTTAGCGCGAATATAGCTATCTACATGAGAGTTGGTCACAGCCGCTTCAGAACAGATAATCTGGGAAGATCTTTCGATGTTTGGCATGAGGGCCTGAACGATAGATTTAGAAACCTCACAAGAGTTAATGTTAATACTGTTAAGCTGGTTTGCCATATGTTGAATATCTTTCGTTGCCGCTGCTATTTGAGGAGAAATAACCTGAAGTCCCAAGTTAAAAGCATAGCAGGCGCCGTTGCTAGCTATGCTTTTAAATGATTTGATCATCTCTTCACCGTTAGCCATATGTACGCCTCCAGTTGTATAGTCGATGCCTCCACAGCCCGCTGAAAACCTAGGGAATTCAATGTGGAAAGGAGTAAAGTCTTCTACAACAGGACGCACCATCCCTTGGCCTCCTATTAGGTGAAAACCCATCTGAGATTTAAAAGCATCTGCTTGATTGTGAGTGCTTACAGCATTGAACTTGCCCATCCACTGCTTAATCGTACTATCGAAATCATGTTGAGTCCCGCTAAAAGCAAAACCAGGTATACAAAGTCCCATTAAAATTAGTCGGATTTTAAAGCGCATGATACGAATCTCCTTTTCGTTGGATTTGGAAGTCTATATTTTTTTCTATACTTTCATAATCAATTAACCCTGAAGCAACAGGGATTATATAATTTTCAGTGGGCTGAACAAGATACAAGGCCGGCGTTCTTTTGATATTAGCTCTTCTTGCAAACCCTTGATCAAGGGTGAATTGAGGGAATTCCTTCACCCCTACCCCGTCCATTGAAAGAGCTTCAACTCGCCATTCCCCAAGCTTAGAGAGTCTGAGGACAACCTCTGCAGCTTCTTTTGATTCAAATTCATTACCATTAAATAAAAAGACTAAGAAATGTTCCTTCTTAACTTCTTTCAAACGATTCGAGCGATCTTGCTCTTCCTTCATTTTACTCACCCGATTGGCATAGTCACTTTGTGGTAAGGAATATCCAAGTTCTGGATTAGAAATAAAAGAACCCTTCCAAGAAGACGCAAACCGAGCACTTTGATCTATCATTTTTTTCTGTTGTTTCAAGTAAAGAGCCACATTTTCATGTGACGGTTGAACCAAAGCCAAACAAAGAAATTTATGTGTCTTTTCTTTTTCTTCTTCTATCATTTCAACTGCCCGCTCGGGGGAAATCCGAGGGAGTTGATCGGGGTTTTTCTGTTCATCTACCATTTTAGAAGACTCTTCAAAGTAATACCAACCTCTGCGTTTTTGTTGATACCAAGAGTCAATCGCAAATAAATTTGAAGACCCAAGAACAAATAGTAAAAATAATAACATCTTCATAGAGACACCTGCTTGATTTTTGAATTCATCTTCGGCATGCGCTGCATGGCTTCTTCGGCTTTTTTCTGCATATTTTCCGAAGAAATAGATTGGGTTGCTCTATTTAGCTTTTTAGAAAGCTCTGATTGAGTAATTTTTCCCTTCAATTCCCCAATCACCTCACTTAAATCAATTTCTTCAAAATTTAAGCTGGTCAGTTGCTCCAAAGAAATCCCCGAGCAATTTGGTTTTTTTAAGGTCCCCCATGGTTTCTTTCGAGAATAGAGATGAGCAAACTTTTTACGCGCATGCTCTTGTACGACTCTTGAAAGTCTTGTAGGGAACACACAATAACTACACGTTTCAGTCCAGCCTTCTAAGGATACATTTTTTTGTTTCTCAATCCACACCACACGACCTTCCTCTCGAGCCTTTTGTAAGTGTTTTTCCTCGCTATTACAGTCTACAAAATTCATTTTGATAAGGCCCCCATCTAATTTCCCGCAGCAATCATAAAACACGTTGTTCAAATAGTTTTTCTTACACTTAAACGCCCTCCCCGCAAAAACCCTTGTTTCAAGGCCTAAATCTTCCGCGTGGTTTTTAATTTCATCTTTTACGTCTGTAAGAGTCGAAATAGTCGCAAGAACCTCCCCAAAATCACGGTTTTTCTCATAGGTATCATCGAATTCCCCATCAATTCCCCATAAATCATGAGCGTTGGCAAGAACTTCCCGCTCTTGAAGGCTCTTTTTTAAGCCCTGCATTTCATACGTCTTTTCCCAAGATTCGCATTGACCCTGAGGAGTCTCACTTAAACAAACTTTCCCAACCAAAGTCCCCTTGCTATCTCTTAACTTTTGACACTCCGGACTTCCTGCTGCACCGCAATTAAAACAAAGTCTTTTGCTCCACCTTTCTCTATATACAGGCTTACCTTCAACAACTCGTGTATCGGCAAAAGAAAGAGGTGTTTCAGAGATGAGTTTACAATAGGAAGAGTTGGTTAAATTGTTGTAAAAGGCTTCGTCTTCAGGTTCCCACCGATCTTCTTCATAGCTTTGATCTACAAGATGCTCTTCCGTATGAGCTTGATCACAAGGAACTCTCTCTTTGTGTTTATAGCGAATGCTCACTTGCCTTTTATAAGGGCCTAGCTTCACTACATTTCCTTCCACTGAGCTTTCTATAACGTTAATATTCTCTCTAAACTCTTTAAGTTTTGATTTTCGGAATTCATCTGCTTTTTTTGAGTTTTTACAATCTTTTTCAATGTGATGCCCTTGGCATACCCAGATTTTCTCTGGAATCTGCTTAGTTTTCACATCCACATGCAAATTCATTTTAATATATGTCTGATACACACCTGGCTCTATGCATGTTTCAGAGCTGTCTGTATCCGGAATGTATTTTGCAGGTTTTGTCAAAATCCCTGATTGAGAGGATGGATCATCCATAATCCCCCGAGAAAGAGAAAATAAAGATTCACTGCCTTCAAACTCTTTTGCATCATCAGAACTCTGGACAAACCCCTCTAAATCTTTTTCCAAAGAGCTCCCAATAAAATCCTGTGTTTGAGATTTCTTCTCTGCTGCTTCAGGATCAAGACGCTTTCCTCTGTCTTCTTTGGGTAGAAAATCATCCATATTGATTTTTTGAAATCCCAGCTCGACCACTTCTTGATTCCCTGGGCTTTTCGAATTAAACAGCTGATGCATTCCACTAAGCTTACCCGTGCCAAATTTTTGAGCATCTTTAGAATATCGACCTGCGTTAGAGGCATCGATATTGTCTTTCTTATTTGATGCGCTCAAAAAAGGGCCACACGAGAAAATGAATACAAATAGTAAAAGTCGAATCATTGGCCAGTCACCAGTTTTAATCCTGCCTTTACAGGGTCTAAACAGCAACGACGGTGCGTCCAAAGGATGTAACAAAACTCTTCTCCTTTAACCGGGAAGCTTTTTCCAGCTCCCCAAAAAATCTCCGTTTTACCTAGAGGGTTACAAGGACCTTTTGTAGAAGCTACCGGATAAACAAGTTGGGTTTTATACTGAGAACGCTTAGGTCTTATCATAAATTCTTTTTTGCAATAGCTCATGTCCTTAAAGGGATCGCCATCTTTATAAGTTTGTAAAAGATTCCACTGATGAAGCTTTGTAATCACCCTCTGATTTAATAGAAGGCTTGCTTGAAGGCCTCCAATGAATTCGGCAACAAAACCAAAAAGAGGGTATAGAGATCCTTGGCAACCCGCACACCAGAAAAAACGATCGTTAGGGATGCGCATTGTACTAGAAAGGCAGTCTGCTGAGCAGGAGATTTGTGCAATCGGGTTTGCAAATAGAATCATTTCAGGATTTAAATAATTTAAAAGTTTCTCATCATACCAAGTGGGATCTGTTTCAGACATAAAAGCGATCTCAATTTCAAAATCTTTCCCTTCAAATTCAGTACACACAAGATCATTGGCCATTTCAATGAGATTAAATATTGGATATTCGTATACATGTACGTGATAATGAGCATGTCTTCTAGAAGAGCCTGACGAATAAACGGCTCCTTTACTAGCTCGTTTCAACACAGGAATCTTCATTCCACCTAAAGCAATTAATTTGCCTGGATGTCTAGTGACCTCCACCACCCTAGTCGGCTCCCAAAACGAAATGGGAACACCAACAAGAGTAGGTAATCCCCCCTTATCAGACGGGCACTTGCAAAGAAGCTTCTTTCTTTCTGGAGAGGGCGTTAAGGATTTCTCACCCCCCGAGGCGAGATTGCTCCCAGCTACTTGAAATGGGAACATACATTTCCAACATATATCCGTCACAGGATTGATGATCATGCCTTCAGAGCAGGAAGCAATCGATCCAAGACAAACTAAGACAAGAAAAAAAGATCTTCGAAGGGTGATGCTAATGACCATTTATCACCTCTCTTGCCTGAAACTGCTGTAATTGGAAAAGAAGAATTCTGGCCCGTTCCGAAGTTTGCCCTGATTTAGCAAACATATCTAGAGCCGATTTAAGTGAGATATTGCCGCTTACTTTATCAAAATGTTTACCATCATCTAGCACGATTGCCGGGACAGATTGTACTTCATACTTCTTAAAAAGATCGGGGTCCATCTCTATAGGAGCAATAATCCCCCGTTCTCTATAATTTTTCACAAGACGAATGAACTTCACAAAACTGTTTCCTGGCAGCCCTCTCATGACAAAGCGGCCTCCGCTTTTTTCAAGCACTTGAGAATGTTCTCTCCAAGCAGACTCTGAGACCGTCTCAGACATAAATGCAATCAATCCAGAAGGTTCTTCTGTCGAGAAGGAGCAGGATTTGGAATCACAGGACTCCGTTTTAGCAAATAACATATCTTCTTTAACAGAAGGCTCCTTAGAATCTATCATTCGAGCCTCCTCAATAATCCCTTCGGAGCTCTTTACAAAAGAAAGAACCTCTTCCATAACTCGAGGATCTATAGGAGGCTCTGCTGTCAACATAAACGATGACAGGATAGCTCCCCAGAGAAGATATTTTTTGCTATCTAATCTCATTCAATCGGGAGCTCCTCTACATGCAGACATTTTCCTTCTGGAGAGACTCGACATGGGACATGTTTAATTTGAAATTTGTTACTAAGGTTCCCGCCTTGGTCAAAACCCACCCATCTATCTTCTTGAGCCGCTAGATCAAAAGGGGCGCCTTTAACGAGAATCCACTTATAAGAATCGTTCTGTTGTTTTGCCCAAGCAATATGCTGAGGATTGTCTCCGTCAAAAAATAAGAAACCAAAATCGGGATCTCCAACACTTTTTGTGGGATCGATTTTTTGGCCTTTTTTCGCCAAAAGCTTTCCTGAAGGAAGTCTAATATCCTCTTCAACCGTATGAACAGGGTTATAGTAATGAGAATGATACTCTAAAGCCTCGGAAATGCCTGCTATAGGCTTAAACGTGCCTGCTTTTTTGAAGGCCCGCTGAACTGCCGCTTCGTGTTTTTTCTTGAAATCAGGGCTTTGCACTTTGTTTTGGATTTTTTTCATCAAAGCACTGCCAATATCTTCTTCCGCAATAGCATTATCATGCCCCCGTTTCCCATAATCTTTAGCATCCGCTGGGATGGCAAAAAAGATTAGAGCTAAAATAATTACTAAAAAATGTGTCTTCATAAGTTACTTCCTACGTTTTCTTGTTTTGAAAGCGCTATTTTCTGTAACCCGTCACTTAATTCATAATGATTTTCTTTGGGAATATAGAGTTTAGAGACAATTTCACTGATTTTCACTCCGCGAGACAACATCTGTTCAATCTTAGGTTTGTTATCCATAAGCCATTCTACTGAATCTTCAACAGTCATACCTAGCGCTGAGAGGCGCTGAACAAGACTGAACTCTTCAGCTTTTGTAGAGTAAAGCATCGCAGAAAAAGGGTCTAAAAAGAGGCGATTAACCGATCCCTGTTGTCTTTTTTTGTCATAGATAAAAGACTCCCCATATTTTCCACGAACTTTGCGCATAGAGCGCAGTATTTCAGCCAAAGCTTCACTCATATTAGGAATAATATCATTCTCTTGAAGCCCTTTAACAACCTCTGCGTCTCCGCCAATAATAACCAACCAGTCAGAATTTGAAAAAGCAGCCTCTGCACCCTTAGATTGTTCAAAATCCTTCAATCCCTGGGTCCCAACTACCAATGAAGAGTTGTATTTACGCGTTCTACGAGCCAGGTTCCCAATAAAACCGTGCATTTGCGGGCTTTTTAAAAGATCCCAGGCTTCATCAATCACAATGTAACTTCTGGTTTCACGATTCCCTGTAAACACGTGCCCTGAAATTTGCAACACAAACACCTGCATAATCACAGCCTGAAGATCTTCAACATCCTTTAGCTCTTCCGTCTCAATAACCACAAAATCACTCGTAAAATCAACTTCTTGATCTCCGTAAAAGTAGTTCTTATAGATCCCTTTTGTTGAATACTTTTCAAGGCCTAGGCACAAACTCTCAACAGCACCTCTCATCAATTCTGATTGGTAAGCGCTTTTTTTGATGAACGAAATAACATCATCAACGGTTCCTTTCGCTCCTTTTTGGACCCAAACCTGCTTAACTGCGGAGCAGATGAGATCCATTTTTTCTTTATTTAACACTGAAAAAGGCATCGCCATTGTTCCAATAATAGAAGAAACCATCTCTACCCCATCTGCACCTTTGAGCTTACTCGCAATTTGGAAAGGATTTAGATTTAAATTGCTCTTCTGGTTGAAAAAAAGAAACTGCCCGTCAAGCAATTGACAAAGTTTTTCAAAACTTCTTCCAAGATCTATTAGAAAAACACGACCACCCTTCCCTAGCTCTGTCAGAACAAGATCCTGCATAAAAACAGATTTTCCCTGACCAGACGGCCCCACAACTGCAATATTGTAATTACCAATGGACTCGAAGGGGTCCCATGCAGCAATTTGTCCTCGACGTCCCATAAAAACCATCCCGTCTCGGGAATTCCCCCACCACTCACCAAGAAGAGGAAGGAAGTTAGCCGCCTCTCCTGTGTATGTTGTTCTTAAGCCCATATGTTTTTTATACTGATTCATCTGCTTGGAATTTTCTCCCCAAGCCATAGGAAGTGAAAATAAAAGATCGTTAAGATGATGAAACTTCATGGGCTGTATTTTAAAGTTGTATTTTCTAAAGAGGGCTTCCAAGGTTGCCTCGGCTTTAGAAATAATCTCTGGAGGGCTCCAAAGGCCTACAGAGAGCCTTGTGCTGATAATCTTCTCCCCAGATTGGAGCTGTTGTGAAACAAACATGTTTTCTTCAAGCTCTGCTTGAACTTTGGGAGCCATTCGTCTGATGTAGGGATTTTTACTTTGATGATCTAAATATTTCATCTTCGCTTGCAGACGCGTCTCTGATTGATCCTGTTTAGGGAAGTGAATGCCATAATGGATGTAGAAAGGTGTCTCAATTCGATGACTATTGCTCATAAAATCGCCAATCAACTCCTGCTGCATAGCCATTGACCAGAAATCAGGAAAATCTATCACTTCATAAGCTCTAAAAAGAGTCGTGTCTTTCCCACGAAGGCGTAAGGCGTTTGGAGTAACTTCAACTCCTCCTCCAGGAAGACACATCTGATGAGATAGATAGTTTTCTTGAGACCATTTTTTGCGCATATGCACAGAGGTATCCTGCTCGAAATTGAGTAGTCCTGACATTAAATTTAAAAAATCAAGTACAGACGTGTCTAGAACGTTGTTAAATTGACCAAGAGCATTCACCGCTTTTTCTCTTTTTTCAGACAGACCTTTTAGTAAAACTGCAATCTGGCTTTCAGGAGGTCTCGGGATGCTATAAGAGAATAGCACTCTAAAAACTCGAGGGGGTGACTCTCCTTGAAAGGAATTTTTTCTAAAAAAATCTAATTTTTTATCCGCAACTTTTTTATAGACTCCTCCTATCTTTTCTCTTGGTTTATTCCAATTATCCAAAAAGGGATCGATACGAGGGTCTGCCCAAATCATACACTGAATAGAAGCTCCATCCTCACCAATATCATTGATTAGAGCGCTAATTTGCTTTTGGGAATTCTCGTTCATTCCTAAGAGAGGGATCAGTTCGAAAAAAAACCCAAAAGAGTTTTTGTTCTCGTAGATTTTCGTAACAGGATCATACAACCGATAGGACAAAAGAGAGCTTAGATAATCAGCATCCAAAGAATCACTTGGTTGATCATCAATTTTCTCGTAATCCACATCAGTGTCTCCAAAAAGCTGAGCCAACTTATTGCCCCAATTTGAAAAAAGTCCCATAGTTACCTGTCTTGTATGTAAATCCATTCACCTGACTCATTTTTAGTCACGTGAAATGGTTTTCTTTTTTTAGTTGATGTCGTTACCGCTCTTTGTTCTTGTTCGCAAAGGAGCGCCTCTTCTTTGGAAAAGACCACATAATCTTCTTTATGCTCGTCCTCTTGCTCAACAATAAGATCTACAAAATCTACAGAGAGCATCCCTCGGGTAGCTCTTCGTAAAGCTCCACTATATTCAGAGTTTCTGGCGTGTTGAGAGCAGGCAGATAAAGGTAAAAGAATGCATGTCAACAAAAGGATTCTATACATGGAGTTCTCCTTGATTTTTTAAGCTCTGTTTTATTTTCTTCTCGATAAATGATCGAGTAGGGAAACGGCCGCTATATTGAGAATTCACTTCAATAGATGGGATGTTAATTTGCTTATCCTGAGATATGAATTTAGCAGCACTTTGTCGAGCATAAGGCTTTAGTAAAAATTCTCTACTTGAAAGATCTGGAATGTGAATCCCAAAGAAAGTCATCAAGTGAGAAAAATAGCTAACCGCTTCATGCATGTTTCCCTCTGTTAAGTAGTCTGCACAATTCTCTAAAAAAAGTTGTTTCTGCTTGGCTGAGAGCATCTCTAAGCAAAGCATAGCCTGATAAGTAAGAGGTTTTTCGGGGTTGGGAAAAGGATGCCAATTCCACTGAACAAGTCCTGAGTCGATATATTTTTTCTTGAGGGACGGAAAATCATCCTTCATAAATTTTAGACAGGTAGGGCAATAGATGCTGAACAAGTAGGTTACCTGTACTTGAGCGCTGTCATCGCCATAGGTGACCACAAACTCAGAGGGGAGCTTTTCATAGCTTTCAGCATAACTAAAAACGGGGAGGAGACAAGTAATCGCTAAAATAATTTTAGTTAGCATAAGCTTCATTGTAGGCTCCCCTTTCTTCACTCAGTCTTGATCGGAGTTTTTTGTCACCCAAAATAACGGTGCTTGTAAACAAGATACTCACCTCTGTTCCCATGTCGATCTCAAGTACAGGGCAATACAAATCTGCCATTTTAAGATAGTAATCTGTGATCTTGTCAAAGCCTCCATTAGTACCTTTCAATCCAATGTTTGTAAAAACATCAGAATTTAAAATAGCCTTATCAGGTCCTATTTGTGACAGTTTTTCAATGGTCTGGTTATTTAAAACGGTTTGCATCGTACTAGCAGCGGCTCCAAGTCCACCAGCAACAGCAGAGTAACCAGCTTGGACACCTCCATGGCTTACAACTCTTGCAGGAACTCCTGATTTGCCTCCAGGGCCTGAAATTACAGCACTCACATCTGTTACAATGAAATCACCGTTTTTCTTATGCTTAGACATGGTTTCTCCTCGGACACGGACACGTCTATTAGAAAGAATGCTTTCTGTGCTGCAAATTAAGTTACTCCCCTTCAAAGCAAGGCGCAGTTTCTTAGGTAATTTACCGGCACTTGTGATCCGTATCAAAGCCACTTCTGGATCTGCAGGTTTCCCTACACCTACGGGCTGTGAAACCCCCTGCACAATAATCCCTTTAACAAGAGTTCCTGGAGGGATCTCATATTTGATGTTTTTAGAATCTTCTATGTCCTCTTCAATACCCCAGCATGCAAAGTCAGATCCTTGTTCTTCGCCCTCTATAAGAACGGAAGAGCTTGAAACCGCTTGCTTAAGAAGCTGATTCTCGTGGTCTTGTTGTAGTGTGTATTCAAGCTGAGACTTGAGGCCATCATTTTCACTAGAAACAATCTCAATTCGAGATTTTAAGTTATTTACACGAGCAGAAAATAGTTCTTTTTCATCGGTAAGATCATCTATTTTTGATTTCAAATACTCCATTTCACTGGATTGATGATCCCCTTTTTTTTCCAGTTCTGCAATTCGCAAATTGTCATGATTAATGTCTTCAGAAACAACACTTACCTGTGATGGTCTCTTGAGAGGGGTCGGTTCTTTCTTACCTTCACCAGAAAAAAGAAAGATAAGAAGCGCAATAAAAAGCACCGCTAAAATTCCTAAAAAAAGTAGAAGGGTTACTTTTTGTTTTTTTAAGCGATCTCTCTTTGTAGGGTCATTTTTTTTCATTCGAAAACACCTCTTTTAGGAATAGCAATAATACACATGGAACTGTCTTGAGGACCTAGATGAGGCTGGCTCAAAAAAACCCATAGATTGCTCTGAGATTTGAAAAGAGCCGTATTTAGGATAAAATCCTTCTTGCGGCTGTTATTGGTAATTCGATAGATTTGGATAGTTTCAGAAGGACCAGAAAAAGACTGTACATAATTTGACTCTAAAGGATCTGGAAGATCAAACAATTCCGGAGAAAGAGTTGTCGTCTTTTGATATAATTGCGGACAATTCCCCTCGATAAGCGTATTTAAAAAATTTACGGCTGATATTTTTTCTAACAGCTGATCTACTTCTTCTTTCGGATCAACCAATCTCACATGTTCAGCGCCTTTGTCACCCACAAGGATATTAAGATCTTGAGCCTCATCATCAGTTGTTATTATCGTTACAGTAAGAGGTCCTTCACAAAGAGATTTTGGCTTAATAAACGCGATACCCGAATTAAGGTTCACGTCCAACTCTCCTTTACTCCCCACGACAGACTTAATCGATCCATCTTGGTAAGAAACCCTGTTAAAGGCCCTATGAGAGAACGTCACCTCAGGGGATGACCTCCCATCTAAAAGGACCTCCACGTATGAGTGAAGGGGTCCCCATAGCCCTACAGCAAGCAATCCCACTACAACGAAACATCTTTTCATTTATATATCCTCTTTTTTGATGGAGATAAGCAGCAACTGATCTCCTTTTTTTCTAAATCCAAAACGATACCGTTTCGTGTCGCTTTGGGAGATATGGCTCTTCTCGCCATCTGTCCCAATAAAAACGACTCTCTTGCCTTCTGTCACAAAACTCATTGTAGAAGGGTCTGCATCCGATTTCTCTGGGTAAAAAATAAAGGTCTGCTCTTTGTTAGAGCTTAGAAATTTAAACTCCCCATCTAACTTCTCTTTAAGCTCATGATAAAAGCTCGGATCAGAGTGTTTTAAAATATTCCGATTCCTCCACACTGCATCGATTGGAGATCTATTGAGGAAAAGATTAGAAATAAAGACTCCCATTCTCTCTAAGTAAACTGCACTACTAGAAGCAAGTTCGTAAGACTCCCCCATTGTGGGAACGACAACGATTCGTTCCTTCTTAAAGAAATTTACCCCCGAAGAAAATAACAACGAGACTGACAGTGTCGCTATCAAGAGATAAGCCACATTTCTCTGTTTCGTAAGTTTTTTAACGTTTTGACTAAATTCGCTCGTTTTCATATTTATCTCCTTATCCAAATATCAACATGTGATGGAGCAAACAAAGTCCCCTGAAAAGCGTTGAGTGTTCTGGTTGGGAAATTCCAGTACACCCATCGTGCAAAATAACGCCTCGGAAGCTTCTTCGTGAATTTTTTCACAACAAACATTCCTACCAATGTGAGCAGTGTGGCTATAATAGAGGAAGTAATTAGCAAGGCTGCAATAGAGGGAAAAGCGAGTAATAATAAATCCCCCAGGCTAATGTTCATTAGAGTTGATGGATTATCTAAACTTTTAATGATTTTATTCTGATTAAAATTACTCACTTTTTATCCCCCACCTGTTAGGTCATTTTATGAATAAAAACAGTGACAATTGTGACAACCAGCGCACCCACAGCTGGCTTCCCCAAGGGTCTATTCGCAATAGCAAACGCTGGTACGGCACACCAAGCTATCACATTGGTGAGAACCTTGATGCCATTTGCCTTTATAATCGAAAGGACATCACTGGAAATCATGTCTACGTTAGAGATAACATCTGCTGTATCTAGAGCTAACAACATTTGTGGTTTGAAAAAACAGAATATCCCAACAAGCACTAGAGCGGACAATTGGCATATGTTTTTTTTACTGTGTAAAAACTTCTCTTTCATTAGAAACCTTCTTTTTTATTGTTTTTGATGTTTTTAACTCAAAGCCTTGACTGCTTTCTTTAGTTAATTCAGAAAAGACGTTGAGGAATTCTTGGATTTGATGAATAGATGTCGATTTTAGAACACCCAAACGATCCGAACTTAAGCAGTTTTTCTCTGCTTTAAAATAAGACTCTAAACAAGCAAGCAACATAGCCCCCAAACATTCTTTTTGATGTTGAACTTCTGCAAGCTGTTTGATTTTTGTAATTAAATGATCTTTTTTCTCTACGAATTGTTCACAGTTGTTAGAGAAATCTGCATAGGCACCCTCAATTTCTACTAGAATACTTTGATGACTTTTTATATTTTGCATCTTTCACTCCAAAAAAAATACTTTCACTACAATTAATACAATACATATAAATACAACACAAAATACAAGTCAACATGATTGAGAAAGTATAGTTTTTACAAAAGATTTAAATGTTTAAAATATAGTTATTTGGGAGTGTAAATAATTTTCAAAAAATCTTTGTTTTTGTTATTTATTTAGTTATCAATTATAGTTTTTTGCTTTTTTTTTGTGAAAAACGCTCCAGTTTGAAGTTTAAAAGCCTCTTACAAAAAATAAATGCTGCATTTTTTATCAGAAAAATTTATTTTGAATACTTAAGTTAAAAATAGAACTCTATAATTTGAATTGAGCAAAAAATTGACAAAAAAAATTAAGCTAACTTACAAAATCAGAGACGAGGTAGATCTGATTCTTGCAAACTATGCTCGAGCAAGAGGGCAAACAAGAACTGATATTGTCACACAGATTATTGAGGCCTATCTAACCTGCAAAAAATCTCCAGCTGAATTAGAAAAGAATCATAAAGAAGGGGCGGAATCCAATAGAAAAGATTGGAGCAAGTGGAAGTCCAAGGGAGATTATCTGATCCCCTCTCATCACGAAAAGATTCAAATCATTGCAAATACACTCAATGTAAGTGCATCTGAAGTGATGGATGATATCCTCAGTAGTTACCTAGAAAAAATAAATCCCAAAGAAGCTCTAAAAGAAACGCTTGCTAAAGTTTTTGGTTGAAAGGCTCAAAGAAGTTCACCTCAGGATAATTTACCTATTTTACTTAAACAGCTTGTATAAAGCTGCCCTAGGTGTTCCTATAAAAAACAGCCCCCACACCAGGATTTCTTAAGAATTTAGATTCAAGTCGCTTATGCTTTTTATTTACAGCTCTTTTACTGGAAGTGTTTTTGAAGAATAAGTCTCCATCTCTTTCTTTAAAACTTCAGCTTGTTTGTTCAGATCCGCATCTCTTCGCCCTGATAATTTATAAATAGAGAATGGCCATTTTAATCCCAATATAAAATAGAGCGACACAATCAACGCAAAACCAAAAAGTTAAAGTCGGTTTCCAGTTGACCTTGCCCCTTAATTAGGGCCACTAAGACCCAGAAGGCGTGGGGGCTGATAGAAAAGACTCGAGCAAGTGGAAGCCCAAGGGAAATTATATGATCCCCTCTCATCACGAAAAGATTCAAATTATTGCAAATACACTAAATGTAAGTGCATCTGAAGTGATGGATGATATCCTCGGTGGTTACCTGGGGGGAAAACCCCAAAGAAGATCTAAAAGAAACACTGGTTTAAGGCTGTAAATCCCCGTTGAAACAATCAAGAATAGCCTTAGCCTTATCGGAAGAGTGTTCGTATACCCAATCTTCAAGAGGCAATGTATCCGCTTCTATGAGAGTGCCCTTTAAAGGGCCTTTAGGAGGCCCCAGGCACAAGACACGACCCGTCTTCAACTCTTTTTGCAATACCGCTAGATTACTATCGCCTGGCAGGTTTGCAATGAACCAAATGGCGATTGATTTATATGCAGATAATCGCGCCTTGATCTCCACCTCTAGATCAAAGGTTACGCAGCACACAGGGACCAACACCTCATCATTGGTCCATACTCCATGTATAGCAAAATGAATAAACTCACAATCAACGAGATCCTTACTTGGATCTATTAACCTTTTAGGGCCTTTATCCGTCGTTTTTTTATTGTCAGCAGTTCCCAAATAACCAGAACGAGATCTTAAGCAAAGACGAACAATGTTTATGTTCATTTTCTCTTTAAAAAAAACGCTATAAAAGTCCTTCGCCGCAAAATGGAACAACTTGTTCTGAGCTGGCGAGAGGCCCCCATTATTAAAATTTTCAAGAATAAGCCGCTGGCAAACTTCTGCAACAAGATAGAATTCTATTTCTTTAATGGAAAAAGATCCTCTTAATGACAATTTTCCATGATCAGACTTCTTAATCTCTTTTTCTGTTTCTTCCTCTACCCTATTTTTAAGCGTCAAAAACCAATTAATTAATTCCTCATCGGGTTTTTTTTCAAGGCGTTCAAAGGACCCAAGCAATTCAAGTAAATTATTTGAAACCTTACAATAGAGACTTGTCGCCAGGGCTTGCATTTCTAAGTGCAATGCTGGGGTAAAAAGTCTGAAAAACTTAGTATCCTGTCCCGCATCAGAAAAATCGCTAATTTTTGATTCAATCCAATCACCATCTTTAATCATTTTTTCTTGATCTTTTGATTTACAATCTTTCGTCGAATATTGGCTAACACCTGTGTCAGGATAGTAAAAGAGTTCCCGGATCGAAGATTTATGATTAGACGCCATGGTTGTTCCTTAAGCTGGTTTAAGATTCATCTGGGGTTCCCAAAATTTTTTTTCATTCTTCTCTATTAGATCTTTAATCTATCTAATGTAATCCACCTAGTCAATCCCCTCTCTTGAAAAGATGGCTAGTATGCCGAATTATTACATAGATATGCGGCTAGCATACCTAAAAACTTATATTTTACAGCTAGCAGGCCCAACTTGAACAAGAAAGCGCGGAGAATAGTAAATGGATTTAGACTTGCTTCTGATCATTAAAGAACCTCTTAATCCTCGCCAGGAGCACTCCAGGCCATAAGAGCGTCTAAAAGTTCCAGTAAGCGACTCTTATCTTCCCTGCTAAAGTGTTTGGGCTCCAGCAAGGCTTTAAATTCTAAGATCTCACTGATATATTTCAGAACGACCAATCGAGCTTTCTGGGGGTTTCTTTTTAAACTCGCAACACTCCTCATGTCTGTGGCATCAACAGGCAACCTTTGATCTATGATTTTCTCAAGAGCTGTGTTTTTAATGTTTTTCTTTTGAGATCTTGATTCAGTCACAGCATTTAAAATTTCGATTTTCTCTACTAGATCTCCTTTACGAGAAGCAAGTTTATAGGCCGCCTTTTTAGGCATTTCCTCAAGAAGCCCCCTTGTATGCTGATCATCAATAGAGTGATAGAGGTTGTAATAATTTAAAAAACTATATGGGGTCACCTTATTACCAAAAACCATAAATAACCATTTATTAAACATGCCTCCCCTATAGGAGAGCATGACAGCTTGAGCTTTTTTCACCCTTTCTCCGACTAGCAAAACAGACTGTTGAGTAATAGACTTAATCATTGCTGAAAGTTCTAAAACCTCACTAATGTCTTTCTGTAAACGAGCCTCTAGGAGTTCTTCCGGTTTATATTCAGAAAAAAGCGTCTTAATCTGTTGGTTTTGTTCTGTTGTTAAAGGAACTTTTTGGGGAGCAACCAGCGAGGCTAAAGTAAGCTCTCCAACTCTGAATCCTTGTTCAAATTTTTCAGAAGATTCTTTTTCCTGCTTAACACGCGCCTGCAGGCTCACTTTTTTCTTCATAGGTTTCCCTTTTTGTTGGTTTTTCTCTCTCTAAAAATTCAATCGCTAAAGATTTAAAATCCTCTGAAGCTCGACACGTCGGGTCGAACAAAAAAACTGGCTCACCACTTAAAATGGCATTATTAATTGACATGTCAGTTCTTATTTTGGTTTTAAAGCTCCCCTCTGGAAAGGAATCCTCCAGAGCATCTACAGAATCTTTAGATAGGAGAGTTCTACTACTCCACTTTGACAGAACAACTCCCATAATTTTAATGTCATTCTCTTCTTTTACAGCCTTTATATATTGATGTAGGCGGCTCATCGCTAAGATAGAGTATGGCTCAGGTACGCTGTTAATTATCGTATAGTCTGACGCAAAAGAGGCGGCCTTGCACAACCATCCCAAGGAGGGTGGCACGTCTATAAAACAGTAGTCATACTTGTCTTTAACCTCTAAAAGAGCCTTTTTCAAACGTAAAACAGAAAGCGGGTCCTGGCAAAGTTCTAAGCTGTTTTCAACTTGATCTAAGTATGTGTTGGCTTTAATAATCGAAAGATTTGGTATTCTTGTTTCCTGAACAACATCTTCAATCGTTTTATTCTTTTTTAACACGGGTACCATTGTATCTTCGCTGTCCGGATCATACCCCAACCCTTGGGTTAAGTTTGCCTGAGGATCGAAATCTATCAATAAAACCTTTTTTTTGTGAAAAAGAGCCAATGCCGCCCCAAGATGCAACGATACTGTTGTTTTTCCTGTGCCACCCTTAAAACCCAATGCAACAGTTGTTTTCATAAATTCTCCGTGTGTTGATTAAAAGTAAGACGGTCTTACTTTTATAGAGAACTCTGCCAGCACGTTCCTCAATCAATTAAAAAGATGATCCGACGCTGAGACTTCTCTGTAAAACTTTATTTATTCATATATCATATAAGATTTTTTATACTAGTTTTTTGTTGGTTTTTTTATTGAATGACTGGTTTTGCTTTTTAGATTTATGTTTTCATTCTTTCTACAGATTAGATTACTTAGATTAAAAGTAAGACGGTCTTACTCTTGTTATGGTCTTTCGGATTTTGCAAAACTAAAAATGCCGTCTAAAAAATCACATACCTTGAGTTTTCATGAATCAAAACCTACGAATTAAAACGCTCTGTATTGGTTAAATAAAAATGGAAACCAAAAACAAAAGTAAGACGGTCTTACTTTCAAACTTGGTTTTTTAGTCAGATCCACCCTCCTGAAGCAGGATAGATCTAAATCTCACATATAATTATAACTTACAATCCAAAGAGTTTCCCTTTGGTTAATCAGGAGCGATAGCCTTAAAGAAAACCAAAAACAAAAGTAAGACCGTCTTACTTTTAACTAGAACATTCACCCCCCCCCTTAAACACCTAAACCACAAAACCTACAAAAGAAAACTGATAAAACGGAGGATTATGTTTTGATTAAAAAGAGAAAAGTGATATCTATAGATTCTGTTTTAAACCGGAAGCCTTCATGAGCCAAAACATAGAAGAATCACAACTTTACTCTTTAGAATCTGAGTCAATTTTACTTGGAAGATCTCTCCAGGATAAAAAACAACGTAAAGAATGTTGTGAGCACCTATCTTTAGAAGATTTCACCGTTCCTGAAAATAAAATCTTATTTACGGCCATATCCTTCCTGCAAAAAGAAGGGAAGGCTGCTGACTGTGAATATTTAATCCACCATCTAAAACAACAGAATCTTTTACAAAGAGCGGGGGGGGGGCAGTACATTTTACGTTTAGCCCTGGAAAATGGAATACCTGTTCAAGTAAGCGACTATGTACAAATCCTTAAAGATTGTTCTGCAAGAAGGAGAGCTGTCCAGGAATTACGAATTACAACAGCGGATCTTGTAAGGGGAGGCGAATCTCCAGCATCCTTGATTGACTCGTTGAGAGACAAGCTCTCTGACATCTCCAAATTCATTGTTAAACTACCCGCGAGATCTTTAGGCAGGATAAGTAAAGATGGGGCTTTTCAGGGAAAGGATTATCTTGAGATGATTCAGGATAGAATGGACTATTACACTCAACATAAAAAGCCCTTTGTTGATGGAGTTGGTACAGGATTTACGGACCTGGATTCAGTAATCGGGGGTTTTTGCAACTCTAACTTAATTATACTCGCTGCCAGGCCTGGAATGGGTAAAACAGCCCTAGCTTTAAACTTTTTGACCAACGTTGCCCAGCAAGGACACTCGGCGGGGATTTTGTCCTTGGAAATGACAAGTGGACAGCTATACGAACGGATTTTGTCAAAAGAAAGTGGAGTTACAAGCGAAAAAATTAGAGAGGGGAGCCTGACTAAAGACGATTGGGAATCTTTAGGAGTGGCAGATAAGAAACTTCGTGAACTCCCGATTTTCATTTTAGAAGGTAACTGTCAAATAACAGATCTTTGTAACAAGTTAAGAAGATTGAAGGAAGAACACTGCATCTCCTTTTTCATAATAGATTACCTCCAGCTTATCCAGGGAAGAGGTGAGACGAGGTTGCAAGAAATTTCCAACATCACACGCCTTCTTAAAAATATTTCCCTTGAACTAAATCTCCCTATTTTATGTCTCTCTCAACTATCCAGAAAGGTTGAGGAGCGTGTCGACAAGAAACCACAACTAAGTGATCTTCGAGAAAGCGGATCCATAGAGCAAGATGCTGACTCCGTCTTATTTTTAATGTGTCCTGATTACTATGACCCGTATGATAAAGCTGGAGAGGCACATCTTATAGTATCTAAAAATAGACATGGTAAAACAGGGAAAATAATCTTCCAGTATGCAAAAAACCTATCTCAATTTAGCAATCATTCTAACTTCTTAGAGGAGGAAAATGGACACTTCTGAAAAATCCAACGAACAGATATTTTTAGAGTTTCAAGAGCTCGTAAAAGCGGGTCAAGTCCCTAAGGAGGTTATAGAAAGTTGGCTAAATTTGGCTGAGAAGTCTAGCGAAAACCTTGGGGCAGACTCTTTTAAAAAATTCATCAATAAAAACAAAAAGCTTTGGTTCCAGTATGTAGATACCCCACCATCAGCAAGCGTACGCCACTCAGGCCACTTTGTAGATCAAAAGTTAAAGTATAAGCCTTCTTCTAATATGATCTCCTTTTTCAATGAAGTAAGATCTGGAGACCTACGAAATAAAATCCAAAACAAGGAAATTGAAGTCAAGGCGCTTGGAATACAGCTAACCACATCTGAGGATCGACTTTTAAATGCACTCCAAAGGCTTCTTCATGAAAAGAGCCAAAATATCAAACCAAATGAGCCCGGTTATTATATGGGAAATGAGTTACGCACACTCGTTCCGTTTGGGGCAGAGAAAAAAGAAAGCCCCACAATAAGCGTAAAACCATCTGAACTATACAAAGCTTTCCTAGAAAAAAGCAACTATTCGAGCCATGAAATAAAGCATGTAAGAGACACTCTTTCATCTCTTGAGGGGAAAAAATTTCTACTGACATATAAAAGAACAAGGTACGAAAAAAGGAAGGGTATACGGGTTGCTGTGTTTGACATTATTGAAGAATGGCAGGGCCTTGTAAAAGTTATCAAATTCTTAGAAGGGGTCGAAGGAGGGGAGTTACTCAAAAGGGAAAATGGAGTAGAGATTGAAGAAAATAGAGGTGGGGTTGTTATTGGCCTAAATCCCATTTTAGTAGATCAGATTAATTCAAAGTATGTTGAATATCCCCAAGATATTAACAAAAGAATGACCGTCGCCGCAGGGGGGAGCAGATATGTAACAGAAAGCATGAATCTTCTCAGGGATTTCCTCCTTAGGGCTCTCTCTGCCAAACAGCAAACGGCTGAAATAGAAAACGAAAAACTGATCTACACCCTCAGACTCGACAAATATCTCAAAAGAAGACAAAAAACGCTAGCAGGTAAAAAAGTAGATGGGGCTATCAGCGTTGCAAAAAAACTAGGTCTTATTGTCTCACACGAGATGAGCACCAACAAACTAGGTCTCCCTAAACATATTTTCCATCTTAATCCGAAGTTTAACAAAGACAATCTTTCATAAGAGATCCCTGCCTATTCGCTGTGCTTTTTCGGCATGCTGTGAGCAACCTCTCGGCATGCTGTGAGCGGAATTCGGCATGCTGTGAGCAATGGGGTGTCTGAAAATTCACGTAAAAAGGAGCCGAGCATGTTTAAATTCGGCATGCTGTGAGCGCAAAAGGATAGTATTATTCAAAAAATCAGAGTGATAGAGTTTTTTGGAGTCTCACCACCCCTTGCTATTTTCGGCATGCTATGAGCACTTCATGTAAATTCGGCATGCTGTGAGCAACCTAATGTTTTTGATAGCGGAAAGCTGCTCCTCACCTGGAGGTGAGCTTTTATCTAGACGACCTCATCTTCTCGAGAACTATATTATTTTTCGGCATGCTATGAGCGATAGATCCTCATATTTTTAGCTAAAACTCGGCATGCCATGAGCAAGTTTATCCTTAAACAAAAGAGTAAGCCCTTGTTTTATAATCATTTTTTATACCAAAAGCCTTTCGGCATGCTGTGAGCAAAGTAGAAGATGCTCTTTAGTTGAAATTCGGCATGCTATGAGCAAATTGAGGGTTGATGCAGTTGAAAAAGAGGTTTTCGGCATGCCATGAGCTGTTTTTCGGCGTGCTGTGAGCAGTTTACGCCTATTTATCGGCATGCTATGAGCTGTTTTTCGGCATGCTATGAGCAAACCATCGGCATACTGTGAGCAATCTTCATAGAGAAAATTGACTAGGTAGATTAATTAGATCTTTTATCAGATCTAATAGAGCTGAAAAGCAAAAAAGGACCTGTAATCCTTTTTGCCATTCACCTATATTTCAAAAACACTTTACCGCCCAAGGTTTTTGTTTTTAAAGAAAAAAAATTCTTGAAAGAATCTTTTCTTGAGATTAAATTTTTTCCTTTTCAACAACAGGGTATCCAAATGTCAACAACTCCAACAAGCAAAGCGCCTATGCAGGCTGAATTTAGCGATTTTGATAGTAACCAAGTCTATGATCGATCAATCGCCACAGCTAAGAACAGGATGAAAACTTTAGACCCATGTAGTAGTATGCGGGAAATGAGTGCTTTGCTTTCAAAATTAAGTGCACAGCAAGGTGAATACTATCGCGTACCTCTTCCCGAAGGATATTGCTTGGGATTGATGACTCCACATAGGTCTAGAATTTCAAGAAGAATATCCGCGCTTACACTAGAAAGAGATACCTATCATGTTCAAATGTGTACAGAATATGCGAGATCTCAAACAGTAACAGCTGAAAAAGAAAAACACGAAAGAACACTTGAAAGTAATAGAAAAATTGAAATAGAAAAAGAAAGAATCCGATGTGAGGCTGCAAAGTCATTTGAGAATACTCGCAGGGGATTCGAATACAATCCAAAGTAACGGCCAGGTCTGCTCATGAATTTTTGATCTGTCTCAGGGATAGTTTACAGCAGGCTCTTAAATTTTTGAGAGGTGGTAGCTGCAACGCGTAAAAAATCAAACCGATGAGAAAGGAAAGAGCATTGTAAAGTGAAATGGGAAGCTTAAACAACGTCCAGGTTTTTTCTTTGCATCCCAAGAAAGCTTCCCGTGAATTCCAATTGATCAGCGCATTTTCAAATTGATCGTAAGAAAGGGGGTTATGTGAATGGCAAAAGTCTTTTACAAGTTCAAATTGTACAAGAAGGTGATAACTTGAAATAAGAAAGCCCAAAAAAAGAAAAATACTAAGAGCGCCCACCAGAAGCTTTTTTTGTTTTGAAAAGCAAAAAGCAAAGGCAAAGAATCCAACACAGAGGTATGAGCCTCTTTGTAAATTGCAAAGTAAACAAGGCGGGGTGGGGAGTTGGAGGCTTATGAGAAAAGATACCACAAGTGCTATTATACAGAAAGCCCCCACGCCGAGGGTTGTATTTCTTAATGTTTTTAAGCTCATTTCACACCCGTTAGTTCTGCCCCGTGATAAAGCTCTAGAGGTTTTATGGATTCATATTTGGCCGTTCCGTGCCATTCTTGCTGGAGCGGGCGCCATTTAAACTTTAGCATTTCTAGGATTGTTTGTGCCGTGTTAGATGGTGTGCCGTTAAATCTTATGACGAATCTCTGTACTGTAGCTCTTAAAACGGCCTCTCCTTTCATTTTTAGGTCGCTAGCTTGTTTTGTGTCGCCTATGAGTTTTTTCAGCTCACACAGACCCCCTAGTAGGATTGAGTCGCCCTCTTCATCGTGGATATCTATTCCTGCCCGTTCAAAGAGTTCGCCCAGTTGGATATAGCGCTTTACCTTAAGTTTTTTTTCCGTAGACCGGAGGAGCTTTTTTTGATTTTCAATTCTTTTGGCTGCTTCGCTTAGCTGCGCCTTTTTTTCTTTTATTTTTTTCCAGTCCATAAAAAACTCGCATGTTGTACGCCCCAATATATAGCAAAGAGTGAAAAAAGAAAACAAGATGTAAATAATAGATAAAACTCATACGCAATGTGCAAACGAAGTTTGCGGGTGTTCAAATTAGCTTGCGCTAATCTGATTAGGTGATATACTCAGAAGAAAAACCCGAGGTTAAAACATGCCAATCGGTTATGGAAGATGGGACTTTGTAAAAAGATCTGCCGGTCAAAATATAGTCGTAAAAGCCGCTTATAATTCCAGATCAAGAATCGAGTTCCAGGGAAATGTAACAACCGGAGCTAAGGTCTATGATTATTCTTATAGAGAGGCGCCTGTTTCTCATTTTGTTCTTTTGCCAAAGGGTGCTAGTGAGCGGTTTCTTGACCCTCAGACCTTGTGGAATGAAGCGGAGAGGAAGGAGATAAAAATAAACTCACAGCCGGGCTTTGAAGGTGTTTTAGCCCTTCCTGATGACGAGCAAATTTCAACTGAAAATAGGGTCGAGTTAGCCAAAGAGTTCCTTGTCGAGCAGTTTGTCAAAAAAGGTTTGGCTGTTCAACTTGACATCCACCAGCCAGATAAAATATTTACATTCACAAAAGATAACTCGGATCTAAATGTAAAGGTGGGAGAGGGAGGCAAGCTTCTAAGGGAAGAGAAAGATGGGTATGTTGTTGGAATTCAAAAAGGAAATCAGATAGATCGTACCGTTAAATTTAACCCAAAAACTTTCACGGACTTTGAATATCGAGAACATAACTGGCATGCTCATTTTTTGGTAACATCTAGGCGCTTTACTTCTGATGGGAAAGAATTGGGTAAAAAGGCAAGGGATCTCGTGCCCCAGCTTCGGTCTTTGAAATCAATGAATAGAGCGTCCGTTGTTGAAAAATCTGGATTTGGAAAGAAATGGGAGGAACATCAAAACGAGTTTTTTATTAACAGGGGTGTTGATTTAAGGGTTGATCCATCAGGAGTCATCCCTCAAAAGCACCTAGGCCCTGTTAGGATGCGCGCTAGAGCGTTTGATTTGCTTGAGGAGTATGAGAGTCGCCTGTCTGACAACAAGCTGCTCTGTGGTAACGTGGGTGATGTTTTAGAAAAGATAACGGAGCAAAGAAGTATCTTTGATAAAAGGCATGTAGATGCTTTTATCGAAAAGCATGTTGATCTTGTGGGAGATCAAAAAGAAATCAAGGATAAGTTTTGGAAGCAGAGTGAGGTTGTCTCTCTTTTAGATCCAAAAACACAACAGACTTCTGGTTATTTTTCAACTCAAACCCTGGTTAGGGATGAGCGGGTTCTTTCTCGTCTTGCAGAAAAAATGCACGAGCAGGAAGGGTTTAAAGTTCACGAGGGGGACGCGTTAAAGGCTGTATCAAAAGAAGAGTTGAGTGTAGAGCAAAAGGAAGCCTTTGAGGCTCTTTTAAATGGGACAAAGCTTGGGTGCTTGCAGGGATTTGCGGGGACGGGAAAGGGTCGGGTTCTTTCCGCTCTTCGAGAGGCGTACTCCTCCTCGGGCTACAAAGTTAGAGGGTTTGGAACAGATAATGCAACAGCCGATGTTTTGAAAAGCAAGAAGTTTTGGGATGCTGAAAATGTTTATAAATTCATGTTTGCCGCCCATCATGGAAACCGAAATATAAGAAAAGGGGGCGAAGTCTGGATTTGTGATGAGGCTTCTAAGCTAGGAAACAGGCCGTTCGCAGAGTTTCTTAAGTTGGCTTCCAGGGAAAAGGCGCAAGTCATATTCTGTGGTGATGCAAAGCAAATCTCATCTATAGATCGAGGGGGCATTTTCACTTATCTTCAAGAAAGGTACGGAGCGCAGTCCCTTAAAGACATTCAAAGGCAAAAGAACGAAGAGCAGAAATATATCTCTAAGGCTTTGGCAACGGGCAACGTTGGGGCTGCTTTTAATGCTATTGATAGCATGCAGGGCTTTAAATGGAGTCAGTCTAAAAATGAGGCCATTCAGTCTTTAATTGACGAGTGGGCTAAAGACTCTTTATCGAGCCCTCAGTCTAGATCTCTTATGGTTGCCCACTCTAATGCTATTGTGAATACCTTAAATGAACTTGCAAGGACCGTTCGGAAAGAAAGGGGGGAGCTCTCTACACAAGAGGAGTTTTGTTGTGAAACGAAGTTTGGCAATCTCTATGTTTCCCCAGGAGATAAGATCCAATTCAGGAAGAAGGATTTTGATTTAGGAATTACAAATGGTCTTGTTGGTACTCTGGTTAAAGCTGAGGAAAATAAATTCACTGTTTTAGTGGACCAGGGAGGTAAGTTTAAACGGAAAGTTATCTTTAATCCTCAAGAATATAATGCATTCCAGCTAGGTTATGCCACCACCTATTTTCGGTCTCAAGGTGATACCGTGGATCGATGTTATGTTTTAGACAGCCCTCACTTGAATAAAGAGAATTTTTATGTGGGTTTGACCCGGCATGTTAATAAAGTTCGATATTTTGTTTATAAAGATGCAGTGAAAAATTTAACGGACTTAAAATCCAAAGCTATGAAGGATGAGTCAAAGCGCTGTACACTTCATTATATTACAGGTCAGGATATTGAGATTGGGAAAGTGGCTCAGAAAAGGGCTTCAGAGATCAACCGCTTGAAAGAGTCAAATGAGTTTATGTCTAAGGCTAAAGGGCATTTTTTAGAAATCAAGGATTCAATAGGGAGGGGTTTTGGAAAGAAAGTTGAGTCTATAGTAGATCTTAAGCCAGAGAAATCCTTTTTTAATCCTAAGCTTCCTGATGAGGGTGTTGTGAGGGTTAATGTGAGTAAGGTTGTTGGAGGTTGGGAGGATGAGTCTCTCCCCCAAGCTTCCCCCATCTTAGAAAAGGAAAGGGCTGTATTATCAGACCTCTATAAACCAAAGAGCGAGCAGCTTCGTTTCACAACCTTGTTGAAGCAAAAAGAGTGGAAGGGGATGGGGATAGAGTCTCAGTCAGTTCTGAAGGGCTATTTTAAATCATCTAAAGAAGCCTCAAACTTGTATCAAGCAGTGAAGGCTGAATCGGAGTTTAGTGGGCGGGGTTTAAACACTTGCTTAAATTACTCTGCTTGGCAAAAAGCCTGTGCTCATCGTAATGAAGTTGCTTATCAAGTTGCAAAAGAAGTGGGCGATGAGTCGGGAGTCAAGCTTCTAGGGGAGAAGTCATACGAGATTGTTCGAACCTTAGCTGGTAGGTATGAAGCTGTTTTAGATAAGGACAGCCAACGCCAACAAGCTCATAATGATCTCAAGGGCTCTTTAGAAAAGAATGTGGGAGCTTTGTTATATAAGCTTTTCCCTGAAGGCCCTACAAGTAAAACACCCTCTCAAATGCGTTTTGGGAGTAAAGGTGCGCTTTGCGTGAATACAAGCGGCGCAAAAGCGGGTCTTTTTTATAATCATGAAAACCAAGAAGGTGGAGATCTTCTGAAGCTTATTCAAAGTGTACATGGATCAAATAAGCAGGAGGCTAAAGAGTGGGTTTCTGGGTTTTTGGATATAGCTTCTGAGATACAGGTGCCCTCTACCTTTACAAGGGCGAGTCAGTCTGAAAGTCAAGATATGTCTTGGACAAGTATTAAGCCTCCGGCGAATTCAACTCCACCTCAACTGAAAGAAGTTAATCCTGGTTTGAGTTTTTACTATAATGAAGAAGCAAGACACTCCTACACAGATGAGCAAGGATCTTTAATTTATCAAGTTTTAAGGTTGAGAAGTATACAGAACCCCTCTGAGAAGATGACTCCTCCGTTAAGCTTTGGTTACTCAGATGGGGGAGATGAAAATCCTTGTTGGCGAATTAAAGGCTTTAAACAAGATGCCAAACGTCCTCTATATAATCTTTATGAGCTCGCTCAGAACCCGTCAAAGACTGTTTTAATTGTCGAAGGGGAGAAAACCGCCGACAAAGCTCTGGAAAAACTTCCTAAAGAAAACCTTGTTTGTATCACTTGGTCAGGAGGTGCTTCTGCTGTCTCAAAGGCAGATTGGAGCCCTCTGGTTGGACGAAAAATTGTAGTTTGGCCTGATAATGATGTGGCAGGTTTTAAGGCCGCAGAATCGGTTTGTGATGAAATGAAAAAAGTGGGCGCTCGAGAGGTTTATCTTGTTGAAGATAAATCGCTTTTTGAAAGTTTACCTGAAAAGTGGGATTTGGCAGATTCGCTTCCCGATAAACTAGATCCTCGTATGCTTGAGGATCAGCTTTATAAGAACAAAAAAGAAGCTCTTTTGGATAGTGTAATTACCCAATCTCCAGCTTGTAAAGCCTGTCCAGTTGAAGCTTACAAAACAAGAGAACTTCTTTCCTCTTACGAAAAAAGAACAACTCCGGTTTTAGATGTACAGCTGACTAAGGCTGATAGTTACTCTCAGAAGGAAGCTTTAATATGGGAGTACAAACAATCCGCATTGAACTTTATTGAGAGTTCTTCGGAGATTAAAAATAAGATCTCCTCCGACCCTCTCATTAATGCTAAAGGCGATTTAGCAGAGAATTTAACTACTCAAATCTTGTTATATAAAGCGAAGACGGGGAGGGACCCTTCTTTAAATGAGATCAATACAATGAAGCAAGTTATTGGGCAACTCGAGAAAGAGTGGGGGGTGAAAGCTGGGAAAGACCTTGATCAAGGGCCTTACAACCTTGCCAAAAACTCACTTTTTGAAAAATACTGTACGAAGGCCTTAACGGGTAAAGAAATAGACAAGCAAGATGTAATAACTTCTAAAGGAGAGGTTATAGGGAGGGCAGAGCAAATAACTCAAAGACTAAGTCTTGAGGGTAATATTAAGCTTATAAATCAAGAAAAGGCTATTGAGAGCGTGAAGCAGCCTAGTCTTGGTATAGGATACTAACACCAGTCAAGGGGATTGTTCTATGTGTCTGGGGGTGAATTTAAAAAGAGGATTTGAGAAATGAGTGAAGCTAAAATTATTGATTGGTTACAAGCCTTGGCCTCTGGCCGAGAAAAAATACCAGAAACTCCCAAATTTGTAAGATGGCGTAATTGGGCTACATTCTTAGGTTTTTTCTTCAACACGTTAGTGGGGAGTTATTGCCTCTACCGTGGAGACTGGTTTGGAGGAGTTATTTTTGTAATTATTTGGAATGGTATCTGGGTTTATTTAGTTATGGCCACTAAACTTTTAAGGCATGTTACTAGGTGGTATCGCAAACTTTACTTGGTTGTTGCGTTTGGGCCTCTTTTTTTGTTTTTGGGTTATTATTCTTTTTGGTTCTTTTTGATAAGATATGCAGAAAGGCACACGAGTTGACAACTAAATTAAAAAATCAGGGTTAGAATGAGCGATTTTTTTGAGGGACTAAAAGAAGGTTTGGAAGAAACGGTTTCCCTAAAAAAGGCAAAATCAACACTTCGTTCTAATTCAATTGAATCACCTGCACCTCCGCATGAATATACAGCTAGAGGCATTAAAAAAATTAGAACAAAAATGAACTATTCTCAATCATTTTTTGCAATGGTTCTAAATGTTAGCACCAAAACTGTACAGGCTTGGGAATCTGGCAAAAGATCTCCAAGCGGCTCGGGTTTAAGGTTTTTGGAAATTATGGATAAAGGATTTTATGGATGCTAAAAAATTAAGATAAAAGAATCACAAGGAATAGCTCTAGTAGAAAAATATTCAGATATCCTTAGGAAAGGTGTCGCCCATCAACATGAGCTAGCAAAGAAATTGAGAAATAAAGTCGAAAGAATTTTGATTTTACCATATTTACAATCTTTTGTCTTGCAGGGGATTGATCCATTTTATGAATACCATAGACATTTTCAACACAACCCAGATGACCCTCGTATCAATGATATTCAACCCTTTGGTTCAACTTTTATTGATTTTTCGCAAGACTGGAGAGTTGCACTGTTTTTTGCTAATGCTAAAAGAGGCCAAGATGATGAGGGTGGGATGGTATTTCTGCCATTAAATGGAAAGAGGTGGCTAATATATTAGCAATATGTTAAACTAGTGTTATAAAATGAAGATTTACAAAAGTCCCGAATTTGAGAAATGGATGTCGAAACTTGAGCTTGCAAAGCAAAAGTTTATATATTCGAGGCTTTATAGAATTACAGAGCACGGGCACTTTGGAGACGCAAAACATCTAGGTGATGGACTCGCTGAGCTTAGATGGAAAAATGGCTTTCGAGTTTATTTTATCAGAGATGAAGAAGATATATATTTACTAATAGGGGGACTCAAAAATGGACAAGTCAAAGACATCAAAAAAGCGCGAATTTTGCATCAACGATATGCCCGTTTCAAAGGTTAAAAACAAGGCTAAATGGGCGAGGGTGGATCCGAAAAAACACTTCAAAAACCGTAAAGAGGCAGCTATAGCGCTTTTACATTGCTTGGAAGAAAATGACCCTGAATCATTTGTGGAAATTCTTGAAACATATCTTCAAATTAATAAAAGTGAAATTGCTCGTAAAACAAACCTATCTCGACAGACAGTTAAAAATGCCTTTTCCGGGAAAGGAAATCCTACAATTAGAACAATAGCTCAGATAGTTCATGAAGCTGTAGCTTAAATATATTGAAAATAGGTCGCAATTAGTATGATAGAAATAATCCCAACTAGTATAGATGAGTTGGACAGTGCTATCTCCAAAGTGCAATCCTATGAAGCTATTTATCGCGGAGTAAAAGATTCTCGTTATAAAATAACTTCAAGTTTAGCTAGAGGGAACAAAGAAGATAAATCATTCAACACCTATAATCGTGCAATTCTTTCTTCTGAAGAGGTTGTGAGGAAGTTAGGAGGTCTAGGAGACCCTAAGTTTGAAACCACCCGCCATGCAAACCAAAACTATCATAAGAGCAACATTAAAGGGATAGAGTCTCATGAAAATGATGGTTCACCTCTTATTGATTTTACCCTAAATATCTATGTAGCCTTGTTTTTTGCGATACATGAAATTAACTATAAAACACCAGGATTGCAGGCCGAAATCATCGGACATCCTCAACATGATGCCGCTGTTTATATTGTTGTGAACCGGGAAATTTTTAAAACATATAAAAGCTTTATGGAGATCTCCGAAAACTCAAACTCAAATAATCCATGTATAATTTCGCCAGACCACGTTCTCAACAATGCGAACGATCAAAAGCCCAAGAATCAAGAAGCTATCTATGTTGTTCAAATTGACCCAGAGATATCTGTAGACCTGTTTTTAATTAAAGAGGAACAGGTACGGGGGCCTTTACTTATTAAAGTTATTCTCAAAAAAGAATTGTTTGATGGTGTTAGCTCAATTCTGGACAAGGCAGGTTTTAACCTAAATTATCTACTTCCTCCACAGAGGTCGTATTGTGGCCTTCCCCTAGACAGTTAGAACATATATTTTAATTATTCTACTTTTTGCAATTGAGCAGCCCAGTAGAAGTTATTCTTATGGTGAATGCTACAAGTCTTGATTTGTCTTCCATTTGATAGGCAATTCCTTTTCTCTCCTTATGTTTATGTCTTCCCAACTGTTATTTCAGTCAGATCTTCAGACTTTACCCAGCCAGCCAATTGCGGGTTTAAACCAATAAGAACCCCTCTTGTTTTTTTGTTATTCGAATTGCCAACCTCTCCTCCAAGGGCACCTTCCTCCCACACACAGTCTATGGGCGCGACCACTTTTACAAGGCTTTGCCACTCTTCTATGACATCAAAAACGTCAACTTTAGCTCCTTTTCTTATCTCGTGGCGCCTTCTTTTATAGGTCATTAAAAACTTTTTCTCTTCAAGACATGATAGAGTTTCTCTTACATGTTTTATTTCATGACTAGAATAGTTTGTTTTTCCCAAAAAAGCTCTGTAAAGTTCAGATGGTTTTATACTTATTGTAGGGCTCTCTTTTTTTTCTCCTCCAAACGGGCCAAGAGATTTCATTTCATTACCCATATGAAAATCTGCATCATTGGGCTTTATATTTTGACTTTTTTCATGGAGCAGCAGTTTCAGCGCGTTTAAAAGTCTGTCTTCAGACGGGTTTAGTTGTATTCCAAGCGCCTTGACTTCAATTTCTTTATTTTGAATTTTATCCCCAAGGTCACCTGATCTGACTTCATTGAGAAAGGAGGTTAAGTAAGGAGGGGTCTTGTTATTTTTTGTCATTATTGCAATCCTTTGTTTAATGGTTTAGTGAGTAATATTCTTGTTAAAGGTGGCTATAAATCAGTGTTTTTTTAGAGCTTAAACCATACCTCATGAGATGGTTTAGAGGCTATTTATATCTATAAATAGCAACCTCTTTGGAAATAATAGTTGTTGTTGATCGTTTGATTTGAACCCCACTATTAATGAAAGAATCATCCGTCACCTATGCACCAATGTATGGCATAATTGTGAAAACAGACCACCTCTCGGATTATTTGTGCGGGGGATCGAATTCTCTAGTTAGTTGTAGCTTTTGGCCTCTTTTTTTGTTTTTGATAAGGTATGCGGAAAGACACACAAGTTGATGTTTATCCATCCTTTTCAGTTGTTTATATTTAATGACTTTTTCTAAATAAACTAAATTGTTGGTCTTCTTGTAGAAAGAGCGGGGTGGGTGTCAATTAGATAGTCTATTGTTTTGCTAATAGATTTGCTTTGTTCTCTTGCAAGCTTTGCCAGGTTGTAGTGTCTACTGTTGCTTGTTCTATAGGCAATGTTCCCTTTGAATTTTTCTTTTTTGATTGGCTCAGGGATCTCTTCGCTGTTTTTTAAGTATAGTTTGATTGTTGCCTTTATCGCCTCTTGAATAAGAGTCATCCCTTCTTCAATAGACTCTGCATCGGTGCACACCCCAGGGAGCTCATTAACGCGAATAATAAAATATTTGTGATCTTTGTGAGCTTCCTGTTCAATGGTAAACGACCAATTTAAATTCATGTAATATGTTAATGTTTTTTTAGTAGTCATGGTCTCTTAAAACCTCCATTAATAATTTTATCTGATAAGGCAACAACTGAGGGCGTATTTTCAAGGATACATTTCTCATATACCCCATTTTTCTAAATACATGATGAGATCCTCTAATTTCAATTGAAAACCCCATTCCCAGTAATAGCTTTTCAGCCTCTTTATACGAGACGTTATGGCCTGATAAAATTTTAGCTATCAGTTTTTGTAATTTACTCATAATTTAATGATATCATATCTGATATCATTAAATCTATTTAAAAAGTTAATAAAATGAAACATTTAGCTTAACGGGGGTATTACCTGCTTTATGGATACTGATTAGGTTCTTTTTTACAAAGCATGACCGGCTTAATTATGATTAGCGTCTAGCCGTGGAGTGATATTTAAATAACTTACAATGAACTAGTTAGGGAACATAATAGTTATTATCAGACGTTTATTGCGTGAGTTCCCTTAACTTTAAAGCTCAATAAAAACAGGTTGTATTTTAAAACCACGAGGAGAAATTTATCATGTAAGACTTTTTAAGTGTTATGGAGACACTGCAATAGTGTGTAGATTGCAGTAGAAACATAACTAGGGGTTGTATGAAAAAAGATCCTGAAATACCTCAAAGAGCTTTAAAGTGTTCAGTGACTACTTAAAAACAACCTATGTGGGAATGTTTGTAACTCCATATTCTGACCCCTCTTGTTCCTCTAAATCTATAAAATGACTTGATAAGATCTCTGTGTAGTCTGTAAAATGCCTACTATTAAAAAGTTATGTAATAAATTTTTTAAATTTACAGAGGATTATATCTTATTATGAAAAAAACAATCTTTATCATCGGGGTTAGTTTAGTGAGCTCTATAGGGCTGCCTGCTGAGAATTTTAACAAGGAAGTTATGAGTGAAAAAGTATATTTAACTTATGATTTTAACGGTTTAGCGAAGAGAGCTGCTTTGTGGGCTTTAAAAGGCTTTTTTAGCAAAAAACCACCCCTTATTGCTCCTGAACTATTACGGACTTGCTTAATTGAATCAAACTCTCTCCTAATTTGACCTTAATATAGGTCCTGTACTCTGAACCCAAAAAAACCAGGATAAACATGACTTTACAAATTTCGTCCTCACCAAATGCCTTTTCATCAGCAGTGTGCCTCCCTAGAGAAGCATCTTCTCCATCAAAGACCCACTCAATTCCTCTGGTTAATAATTTACAGTGTTCAATGTCACCTAAATCAAAAAAAACACGTGATATAACATATGATCAGCCGATTCCTGTCATAGAAGGGATTAAGAGAGTTTTTCTTTTATGTGCTAATCCTCAGACAGATCCAGAGCATTCTTTTTCTGGGATTACTGCTGCTCAGCAAATAAAACTCCTCAAAGAAGAAGGATACGATGTACAATCAGGGTATCTTTATGATCCACAAGATTTCTCTTCGGTTTTGGAAAGAGCTGTCAAAGAGCATCCCACGCATCAAAAAATAGATGTTTTAATAGTAAGCGGGCATGGAGATAGGGATGGAATATTTTTAAATGATTTAGGGCAGTTCAATTTCCACAAACAGTTCAGGGCTGAGGATTCCTTCAAAGAATCTAAAGCTTTTAACCATCTTCATGAAAAAGCTATAATTATTCTTAACTCTTGTAGTGCTGGAGAAGCCCCTTATTCGACAAGCTTTGCAGGAGATCTTAGCAAAGTTTCTAATCGTACAGTTATTGCACCCGAAGGAACCTTGGGTGGCATGATAAGTTTAAATAAAATTTTAACAAGCATTGAAATGAGTACGTCTATATTCAATCTGCATTGCCAATCTTTAAATTCTTATAAAAACGGTGATATTTATTTTAAAACAGAACTTGTTGATGAGTTTCTAAAAGATGGTTTGCAACATTATGAGAAGATTAAAGGGGTGTGTCAAAATACCCCACACGAAGGCGCTACCCCTCTTATGTTTGCTATCAGTAACGATTGCCCGCTTGCCCGGGCCCTGATTAAGGTTGGAGCAGATGTAAATACGGTCGGGAAGGAGGGCTGGACAGTTCTCATGTTTACAGCTCTACATCAACCTGGTTTGGTGAAAGATCTTCTTCAGGCGGGGGCTAATGTCAATGCTGTTGATGACCGTGGCGTGACAGTTCTTATGTATGCCGCCCAATGTCGACCTTATCTTGTGAAGGACCTTCTTCAAGCGGGAGCTGATGTCAATGCTGTTGATGCACTTGGTATGACAGCTCTCATGGCTGCCTCCCAACATCATTCGAGTGTTGTGAAAGAGCTTCTTCAAGCGGG
>CAYGLF010000007.1:0-11001 GCA_964350945.1 uncultured bacterium | reverse complement strand
CAACCTCATCTTGTGAAAGATCTTCTTCAAGCGGGAGCTGATGTCAGTCTTGCTAACAGATATGGCCAGACAGCTCTTATGTGGGCAAATAAGTACCAGCCTAGTGTTGCTAGTCTTCTACAAAAGGCTCCTAAGGAGTAAAGAGACCTGCCGAAAATAACCAATATAGGTTAAATTGGAACAGCAAATTAAACATTATACGTAAGGGGAAATTTCTATGATACAGTCAACAGCATGTGCTGGCTTCGTTTCAATCACTGGCCATCTTGTTAAGTCTAGTTCTATTAGAATGCGAACTGACCCGTTTTATCCAATCAAGAAAGGATCTCCATTTGAAATAGAGGTGGCTCTATTTAACGGAAACTTTGAATGGGTCAAAGAAGGAATTATAAAAGGAGAAATTGATCCTAGCATGACTTTTAATGGCAGCCTTGAATTCCTCTCAAAAATTGACGTCTATCGTGCAGTTAATTTTACTCAAAAAACGATCGAACTCTTTACAGGATCTAAAGGGCATTATCTTTTTCTTAAAGATCAGTTTTCTACTCCAAATCTCCGTGGCAGATCAATTTTTGAGCCATTCAGAGAAAGTGAGAAGCGAAGCGAAATTATGGAAATGTACAGTAGGATAATTAGCTGTACTGACGAAGTTATAGATTTATTAATAAGTGACTTGCCTTTAATAAAAAAAGAGATATTTCTTACTCCTATATTTCTAGAAATTAATTCTTTAGATCAAAAGGAACAGGTGCTTGTTTTTGGGAATGAGATTGGTGCTGTAGAAGATATTTCTTTGTCTGAATGTCTTTCTGCCATTGGTCAAGATGTTTTAGCTGATTTTGTAAGCGAGCGGGCTAACAGTCTTGAAAAGCCCTCTCTGACAATTATTGTAGATGACCTTAAATCACCCAAGGCCACCAATACTACGAGTGTAAAAGAATTTTTAACTGGGAAAGATTGGTAATTGCATTCTATTCATTGCAACCTTGAGAAATCTACTACTCCGGAGATATTTCGGATAATTTGAATTAAAAAAATAACTTTTTTCTAATGGTCAGATCAGGGCCCATCTAAACCTATCTCTCTGTACCATTTTCGCCATAGGCTACTTGTTTTTTGTCCAAATACATTTTTTCTATATTGTGATAGTTGCCACTGCAAAAACAAAAACCCAAGGCAATACCCAATCAATAACCATGAGTTATCTGTCTTGTCACAGTAAATCTCCAAAAAAATTCCACATGTGAAAAAAAAATGAAGCCAGAACTATTTGTGTTACTGCATAAATAAAGGTATTCAAGGATTTAGAATCTTCTATTCATTTTTATAGGTTTTAGAAATCTACGGTGGAATCAGGGTTAAGAATAAAAGATTATTCTTCTGAAATGCCGATTAATTTATTAATCGCTTTATACCAATCCTGGCTTTTAGGATGAGATTCCAGGTTCTTTTTGTGTTGATCTTGTAGCCAATTTATTAAGCATATACGTTCCTCTTCGATATCTGCAGGCAGATCTCTTTCGGATTCTTCAAAAAAAACATTAAACCAGCTTAAGTATCCAAAAAATATAGGTATAAGGGATTTTATAATTATAGAAGCGTGGTCCAAATTGAACTCTGGAATAACAATGGTGCGTGGATTGTCCGGATCCGCTCTATCTACTGTGTAATTATGTGCTTTATACTTTCCATGAGCCACTGCTGAGAGCCAATCGCCATAGTATTTTGAGTAGAAGCCAGGCGAAAATTTTTCATATATGATTTTCTGTCCAATATGCGTGTTTTTTTTCCCGATCTTCACTTTCTCACCATGGAGGTAATTTCTAGTGTAGTTTTTATAGTTATAGAGATATCGACATAAGACAAAGTTGTCGAATAGTGATCGTAACAAAATCGTTGCATCTAAGTAATGACCATTTTGCATCAAATCATTACAAACGTGAATTGAACGAGGGGCTGCGATATATTTTTCTGAGACAAAAATATAAAAATAACCGTCCGAATCATCATAGGAATCTATTTTCACCGGCGTCTTATGATAGTTAAGTTTTAAAAGAAAATTAAGTAAACATTCACTTTTTTTTAACCATGGATTGAGCTTTTGCTCAGATTTTTTAGATATTTCATTTTCACCACAAACAATATGAGAAATTTCTATAAAATTCCGGTTCATAAGTTACCTCCATTAGTTACGGTTTATATACAGACAAAAATCTGAGAGCAGACGTATTGGCTTGTCGGGACCCCATAGCTGCAAAGCGTCATCTAATAATTTTAAATCCTACAGCTATGAGTCGCTGGCAATTTCTTTGTAGTTCATGCAACTTTCGATAAGTTGATCCAATCTTTTTTTGTGCATCTGATTCCTCCCTGACATTTCCTAAATAGTCTTTTCAGAAAAGGGGAAAACAACCTTTAGAGGAGTAAGAAAGCTCGGTGGTTCTGAGCCATTGGGAGCGTCTTTGTCGTTCATGTAATTTGCAATAATACTTTCAAATTCAGCTGAAGGACAAAGTCCTCTCTTTATGAGAATCTTCCGAATTTTCTTTTTCTATTTGATATAGCCTTTTTAGCTTAAGCATCAGATCATGTAATTCGTGAGGATTTCTGGAGGATTGGCCCTTAACAACCTTGTCATACTTACACAGTTCATTAAACGCGGCATTTCGGCTGACTAGAAAAGCAAAAAGTAATATAACTGTCGAAGTCATCAAAGATAGTAGGGTCGCCAGTTGTCCATTCTCTGGAGTTTCTAGAAGAAAAAAACAGGAGTCAAAGATTAAAAAACCTAGCAATATAAAAAGAAAGGGTTTGCATATTCTTGATAGGCTTGACATAAAGCAATCATAACGTTTGGGCTTAGAAGGTCTTTCTGTTTTCTCGTATGCTTCTAACTCAATTTTTAGCAGGTAAGAAACACCGAACTCAGCATGTTTAGCAATATTCCTTAGGAAAAAGCCTATATTTAAAGTTAATGCGAGAAGCAAGACAGGATAAACAAATGCTAATTTCATTTTATACAATGTTAAGATCGAGCTTGAAGTGGCAATGTTTGAGACTCCAAAGATAGTGAAACCGCCTATTGCAAGAACAATTAACCCTATGCAAGTTGGATAGAGTTCAGAAGGTTTGAAGTAATATATAAACTCTTCGTCAAAGCCATACTCATTAAACAGTTTTTCAATAGAATGAAAAAAATATTTACGTGATCTGATGAGGACCAAAAAGATTCCCCTTCTTAAAAAAACCGGTAACAATATACTTAGCGCACAGGAGGGCAATAGCATAATCTTTAAAGGATCGCTCGTGAAAAGTGTATTTAAAACACTCATAAGCATAAGATTTAAAGAATCGCTCGTGAAAAGTGTATTTAAAACATTCATATTAAAACCTTCGAATTTTTTTAAACTCAAGCAACCTCTATGTTAGCTATAAAAAATAAAGATATCAACCATTTATTTTTAGAGATTTATGAGTTGTGTCCCCGTTCCTTTATTGCATTTTTCAAAGATAAAAACCCTTTTTTTATGAGTTTAAAATTATCTGGGTAAATGGTTATACAAGCTAGATTTTTTAATTCCTGTAATTTCTTCAATTTCCTTGATAGTGTGTTTCTTGTCTTGATAGAGTTTCAATGCATGTTCTAGCTTTTTGCCAATCACAGTTTTTGGCCGGCCACCCAGCCTGCCTCTCACTCTAGCAGCGCTCAGGCCAGCCTTTGTTCGTTCACGGATGAGATTCCGCTCAAACTGAGCAAGAGCTCCAAACAAGTGAAAGACTAACTCCCCTGTTGAAGTAGAAGTATCTATATTCTCCTGAAGACTCAGAAAGGCTATGTGAGCTTCATTTAAAGACTGCACCCACTCTATGAGATGTTTTAAAGATCTTCCCAGCCTATCAAGACGCCACACCACTAGAACATCACCAGCTCGTAACAAGCCTTCTTTTAGCTTTTTCAGGCCTGGCCTTTCGGAAGTAGAACCACTAACTTCATCGGTTATGATTTTTTCACACCCAGCCAATTTTAATGCGTCTATTTGTAAATCAAGGTTTTGTTCTAAAGTTGAAACTCTTGCATACCCTATTTTCATAAGAACCCTCCAAAAAGTCTCCAGAGCGTCTAATTATTACACTTTGAATACTGGAAAGAGTTTACGGAATACATGCTATCTCGACAAGAACTATTTAAAAATAATTACTTCCTCCCTTCCAGAAAACGATCGTTTTCTGGAAGGGTTATTTGGTTTACTCTTTATTTTCAAAAGTAAGACCGTCTTACTTTTAAAATCTCAATAAAGAAAGATTGTTGTCGATCCAGTATAGCTTTTTGTTAATCGAGCCCAAAATTAACGAGATCAAATAATGGATTTCAAATAAAGGTTGATAAGAAAATTTACATTACAGATACTTTATTCTTAACAAAAACTTTATAAGGAGGATCAAATGTTGACTTCAGTTTCTAAATCAGTTTATGTGCCTTGTGGCTGTAAATCAGAAAGTAAACCCATCAATAATGCTGCTTATGATCTCTATCTCACACATAAAGATTTCTACAGGAACGATTGCTTCAAATTATTGTATGAAAAAACCACATGCGAAAAAGGATCGAAGCAGTTTGAAGCAAAAAAACAGTCAGATTTAGCTATTTGTGGACATGCTCTTTTTGATACATTTTGCGGAGGGTGCCCAAGACCTCTTTGCTGGAATAGATGTAAGTGTAGTGATTTTGAGATGTAGCCTCACTTGAATTTTTAAGTGTGAAATATGCTTTTTTCAGCAGGTTAGTAGCTTTTAGTTTGATAGATTTGAGATACTCATCTATTGTGAGATCGATGGGTTTGGTAAAACTCCATAGACTAACCATTTAAAAAAACATGTTAGATCAACTATATCTAAAAATTATTATATTTGTCCTTGCCTGTTCATCAAGCTTCCTTGCTGGTGATAATTATCAACCTAATAACTTTCACAACTACTCATGTGAAAATCTTTCAGCTGCCGAAAAGGGCTATCTGAAAGATTTTTTCGGTGAGTTATTTGAAACTGATACATTCGGATATGTTTTGTGCGGGCAGAAGCCTCTCTATGTCGGAGGATTTAAGCTTCTAGCTGACGAATCCTTAGGCTCTGAGCTGGAATCAGACTATAATAAAAAAATGACTCTTGGTTATCTAGCCCTTAAGAAGGTAGATCTAAAAAACGACCAGTTTATTTTTTTGGCAAAAAACAGTTTCTCAACATGCTATGACGATTCTCGTATACGCCTCACTCTGATTAATAAAAAAGCTTTTCAACGTATTTTTAATAACAATAAAGCATCTTTCAAAAAGAGTTTTGGGGAAGGTTGTACGGCAAAGGATATTCTAGATCTTATTGTCTCGGATGGCTTTTTTAGATGTTTTAGGGGGAAGGTATCGCTTCAGGGCATTGCTCTTGGTTATGGAGTTGAAAGCTCCATAGCCTACGAAAAAAGCACTGCCCTGGTTAATGAGTTTTATTCAAGCGGATACGCTGACCACATTCCTAGAAACGGAGATACCCAGGAGGACTTTGATAGGCTCTTGTCCGAGTATATCGATAAACACCATGAAAAATGGGGGCACCTGAAACAATTAATGCAAGATTTCACGAACCATGGAATAGGCCAAAACAAAGAGCCCGGGGATGTTATGATCCCATTTGCTTATGCTTCAAAATCAAGAGAAGTCAAACAGCTTATTAAAAACTACAAAAAGTATCATAAGAAATCCAACAGGCTACTGAATGACAAACAGTTTTTAAAAAAGACCTTAAAAAAACTAAATTCTTAGTGTCTGCTAAATGAGAGTCTTCTGTTAAAGTTAGTTATCCCTTCATCTATTTCATTCAAGGTTTTGAACAATCAATGATTCTAGTGAATATTTCTCTATTTGGTATCTGCCGCAACATCTTTCTTCTAAATATATATTGTGTTCTTCCAAATAGGAGACTAACAGTTGTGACTCAGTGATTTCAGCAGCTTCTAGAATCGATTCAAATGTCTCATCTTTTGCCAAAAGGTCTTGAAGCGAAAATCCACTAGATAACACAGTCTCAATAATTTCAATATTTTTTTGTGTGAAATGCTCTTTAGGGAAAAATGTGGCTGCAGACCAATTTTGAGGCTGAATTAATACATCCTTCTCAAGTAGTTTCTTGATGAGATTTAAATCTTTTATCTGTAAGGCGAACTCAAAAAGGAGGACGGTTTCCTCTTGGCCAATTATATCATCGAGCTCATTTGTTTGATTATAACTACAGAGAATTATTTCTCTTATGGCTTCACGGCACTCAGGAGTATACCGATTAACAAATTCTTCAGCATCCCAGCTAGATTGCATACCGTCTGAAATAATATAGTAATTTCTCGCAACGGGGTCATCGTCATCCATCTCGTCTATTTTCTTATAAAGCACGCCTGTAAAGTATTCCTTGTCATTGAACATTGCCAAAAGACTTGAATCTAAATTATATTGATAATTGGTTTCTATGTTGATATTTGGGCTGGCTCCTTGGTCAATAAGTTTTTTAATTGAAGATAGATCCATTTGTTCTACTGCTGCTTTCAATCGTCGGTCTAAAATTCCCTGAAAATCCAGGGCCATAATATTTTGAGGTAATTGGATTGCTTGAATTGACATAATAGGCCTCTTTCTGGTTTTTTATTTTTAAAATAAATAGTTTAAGGTTAGATTCTTAAGAATAACTATAAGGGGATCTAACTGCATTTGTCTATTTAATAATATTAGATGGAGAAGTCTCCCCAAAAAACAACATCCCACAAATATAAACCTATCATTGAATTGATCTTCAAGCCCTTAAGTGTGCTAAAATAAAACCAGGAGTGTTTGGCCCTTAAACTCTTCAGAGGCTAAGTATTTGAAATCTATTTATGAAAAGGGATTTAAGGAAGCTTGAGGTAGGTATAAAAATTCAAAGAGCCATCTAACGATGACACTGGGAAGTCTCTATCAATAGGTTGAGATCTTCTATTTCCAATAAAACCCTCTCTTTGTATGATGTGACTACCTAAACCAAGTTATGTGGAAATGTTCATGCCTAAAATCGTATCTGTAAAAAATGAGAAAAGAGTAAGTGTTTGTCTATCTAAAGAACAGCTCTCTCAGGTTGAGAGGATGGCAATCCAAATGTCGACCCAGGAAGGTAAGATTGTGACTATATCGGAAGCTATAAGGCGAGCTGTAGAGACCTGTTATCCTGCTAATAAACAAAGTGTTTTTTAGACTCATGCAAATCCAGATACGTGCTGAGATAAGAAATATGTCCCGCACAACAGCAATAAAACTCCTGTAGTAATAACCACCTTGACGTCTAATGGAGCTTTTCTCAAAGCCACTGACATTTCTAGGATTACCGCAAGGAGTCCTAGTGAAATACAAGCGAATATGATGAGGGTGTTTAGAAGGAAGGTCCATGTCAGCACATTCCTAAATACAGGGTTCATGAGAAAAGAAATTAGTGTCGACAAAAGAAATACAAACACCTCAAACTTTGTCCATAATAGAAGGATTCTATGCTGGTGATCTTTAGTTTTCATCCTGAAATTACCCTCCTAAGGCAGTGAATATGGGGCGTTTTTTGACATATAATAGGACCCCAGGCGCCTTTAGCTCATAAAGCAGATCTATAGAAAAATCCAAGCAAAGAGTCAATGGGAATTTGAAAGGCAGAACTGTTAGAATATATGGGCGTGTGGGAGTTAGTTTCTAAAGCTATCTTGACTTGGATCGTCTGAGATGTGAATTTAGTGATTCAAAAGGGGTTTGTTGTTTCTTTAGAAGGTCTAGATAGTAATGTTTGGTATTTGCAAGAAGGGGCTAATTTTTAGCCAGTTTCTTGTGTTCTTCTTGGAACGAAGCCACAATAGTTAATGCACCATAAGATAGCAAAAGTATTGGAACAATTACGAACCAGCCATTTCTCTGAATATGGCCAAGAGTCGTAACGTAAGTCATCGATACTAGAGGCAGAGAGAGAAAAGCTTGTACTATTTCTAAAAACCCACTCAGCTCAACCAAAATACAGATCCCCCAGGTGAGTAAAACTCCAGATAGCGCTAGATTTGTTTGAACGGGGATCATTTCTTTTGTAAAGGAAATCTGACTTAACCCAAAAAAACTCATTATGATTAAAAATCCACTCATATTCAATAACACCCGTTTAATCTCTAAATTTTTTAACGCCAAAGTTATAAAAATAAAAGCAGAGAATAATAGAGGGCCCGCGTTAAGTTTATGGAAATCAGCAAAGGGTAAATCTTTTAACAAAACGATGCTTCCGAATGGGAGCATAGCGGTTAGAAAAATAGATTTGAATAACCAGTTTTTCCCTTTGAAGGCCAAAAGAACAACCACCCCAAGCAGCATAAGAGAAAGCATGTAGACTTGATATATCAAGCCATCTTGAGGGACAACCCTTGGAGCTGTAAATAGAGTAAAGATGCTAAGAGCTCCCAGTAACCCTACATAGATTTCTGGGATTTTAATCTCTAAATTAAAGTCCTTTCGAAAAAAAGACATGTAGGCAATTACTCCAGTTAAACAACCCAATCCAAGAAATCCTGCAAATGGCAGAGGATGCATTGTAACGGCCGCCTTTAGGCTAAAAGCCTTTGCAAAGCCCATTAAAGCCCAAGGAACACTAAAATATATGATGTGAATCGGTCGGAATGTATATACTTTTGATGTTGCTGTCATATAGAACACTTTGTTTAGGATGATCCGTCGCACAATCTAAATTAATTCTATTATTTCCGTATAGTTAATTTGGGAGTATCAAGATACACCCCGTCCAAAAAACAATGGGAGCGAAAAATTTCATAAGATATTCAATTTTTCGTTGTTTTTTCTCTTTTCCAGAGAGCTCCCGGAGCTTTTCAAGTTCTTTGCCTGCATGAATATAGATGCGATTTATTACAAAAGTTAGAATTAAAAAGGTATAGGTTAGACCCTGAGTTATTTCAGCATAATATTTTGATTTAAATGAGCTTAAAAGCAACAAGGTGGTGAATCCTATACAATGCAGATACGGTGCATATGCTGCGATCTTATTTAGTTTTTGCTCTTGAATAAATGCCTTTTCAAGTTCCATAAGTTAATAATTTACACCTAAATAAAATTATGAATATGAACATACTTTTACATTAAGCTGTCATTTCTATGAAGATTAAATTTGGAGTTCCTAGGTTTTTTTGTGGGATAAATTGGGGTGCTGTTGAAGCTGTGAGCATTATTGTTGCATATAATCCCCTCTTTTAACACTATCCTCTGGTGTAACATGTGAGGTACGTCATGAATATCCAAGCAATAAGTTGTTATCAAAACCCTCTTGTCTCACTAAATAGGGAAGAAACAAGGGCTCAAGAAAAAACCCCTCAAAACAGGAAATTTCTTTTATGTTTAATTAAAGAGAGTAACCCTTTTAAGAGGCTGGTTAATGACGATAATTTCCCCAAAGACAAATATTGGAGATGTTTGAATTCTAATTGTCGGCGTTATAATTTGAAAAGTGTATGGAGATGTGCTTTTTGTGGTAAGGCAAGGTGAGAGTGCTTAAATCCTATATTATTTGCTTCAGCTTATTTTTAAGCAGCTCTCTTTTTGGGAGTAATATAGATGAAAAAATGAAAAAAATTTCTTTTTTTGATCGTTATTGCATGGGCATATTTTTTGAGACGGCTCTTAAAAAGGACTTAGCTGCCCATCTTCTGTTTTTCAATACAAAACCTGCTTGTAATATATGTATAGCTATTAAGTACCCGGACAAGAGATTTAAAGATGTATTGGCCTTAAGGGGTTGGTACGCATTTAAAGAAAATGAATATCTATTTCCTCATCCCAATTATATTTTTGTAGCCCATTATTATGGAGATTCAGAGGCTTATAGACTTTTGAGGATAGATCTGATTAATAAAGCGCCTTTCAAGTCCAGTTTGATCAAAAATGAACACTTGTTTCGAGAAATCCTGGGATCTGATTTTACACCCGATAAATTTATGTCTAAGTTGGAGGAAGGTCAACCTCTTTTCACTCTGTTACATGGAGACCATATGTTATTGGGAATTTTATATGGATATGGAGCAGAATCCTCCAAGGCATTTAAAACTATGACAGGGAACCTTACAAGGGAAACCCCTCCGCCCCAAACAGAGACTTATTGCCGAATTGATTTGAAGACCCCCAGTGGTTGCAAGATGAATCCTGTAGTGTTTATGGGCAATCCCAATTCAGAAGAAGTTAAACAGTTAGGCTCCATTTATGAAGAGGAGTTAGAGGAATCCTGGGATAGATATAAGAACTCAAAGAACCGCTTAAATATGGCATTAGACAGCTTATGTAGTTAAGTTGAGATCTTCTTTTTTGATGCAGGGCCTGGTTTTGACTGATTCTCGACTATATGATTAGGGCTTAGAGCTAATGCTTTTAGACAAGGAAATTGGGGAATAATTTATAAGAATTGGGGATGAAAGTGATTATGGAAAAAAAACAAGCAAGCATTGCGCCCCCATATAAGACAAATACTATGGCGAGGTAAACGATAGTCTTTAGACTTTTATACGGAGCCTTTTCTGGCATATCCTCCTTTGAAACGGCCCATCTTTTATCAAGCCAACTTGAAAAAATTAATATGTAAAATTGCAGGCCCAGAGCAATCACAATAATAATAGACAGTTTTAAAACATCCATGCTTTTCTTCCTCTATATAGCTTACAAATCAGCTACTGTTGGGCTGGATGAAAAGAAAGAGACTTTTTAAGTAGCACCCCAGGAGGCTTGGGGTCACTTTAGAAAGTTAAATCCTGGGGGGGATAATTTTAAACCTATTTCATTCACCTCCCTCTCTATAAAAAATAATCGCTATGCCGTCAATTGAAATGTTGGCAACGAATGGGGGGGGGGGGTTCCAGTTCGCTGTTTCCTTGCCTAAAACTAAAAAAGATGGCTCCATAAATAACTCTATATA
>CAYGLF010000006.1:45713-80066 GCA_964350945.1 uncultured bacterium | reverse complement strand
CAGACTTATTAAGTCACTTGCAAGTCTATACTGCTAAAATCAAATTCGAGTGGATATTCTAGTAAGAGATCTTAGGATCCACATCGTATAATAAACGAAACAAGCTTGGTATATTAAGCCAAGCTTGTTTTTTGTTACGCGCTACCTTTTTTTTAAAAATAGGCCCTACAGATAAAAGGTTAAGATTTAAACATCTTAGCTAAATCTTCGACTCTTAGACGAACTAATATCGGCTTTTTGTGGGGAGAAAACTCAAACTCCTTACATTTAAAAAGCTTGGTAATCAAAGTCTGAGCACTTGGAGCATCAACAACCCGATTCCAATGAACCGAGCGAGTGATTGCTTTTGCAAGCTGCTCTTTTTGATGCTTTTGCAGCACAGTTGAGGCAGAGTCTAGCTCTTGTAAAACCTGATCAATCAAATCTTTGGCAGCGCTTGATGGCAATAAATCGGGCAAGCCGTCTAAGATAAAGGTGCGGGTACCAATAGAGCGAATGCTCACACCAAGCTCTTGAAAAAGAGGAAGAGCATTTTCAACCACTCTAGCCTGATCTTCAGAAAACTCTAGCGTTTCAGCTAGCAGTAAATTTTGAGTGGCCACCTTCTCTTTGCGATCGATCAAAGCATCATATGCAATGCGTTCATAAGCCCTTTTTTGATGCACTAAAACCAAACCTGCTTGCTGACCTTCCTGCAATTTCATTTTAGAAGAAAGGCTCTCTGCACTTGCAAAAATATAATCTTTAAAAACGCCTATGACATGTGGAATGAAATTAAGCGTCGGCTCTGGAAAATATTGAGGGGCTTGTTTTGCAAAAAGATCACTTGAAGGCTCTGTGTGTGTGCGGTAGTTGAAAGGAGTGGAGTATAGACGACTTAAAATCTCTGTATCCACCCCTGTGGGTATTGCTTGCTCAGCCAGAGCCTCATTTTGGTGCGCTCGGTCAATCAGCTGGGAGACTTTCCTTTTAACTTCGAAAGGCTCTTTAAAACGGATCTCTTTTTTTTGCGGGTGAACATTCACATCTATTTGATCGACAGGAATATCTAAAAAGAGGAAATACATAGGGTAGCGCCCTTCTGGCAGGCGAGTGCCATACCCCTCTTTGACTGCCACAGAGATTAACTTAGAATCTACTAAGCGCCCGTTAACAAACAGTTGCTGGCGCAGCCTATTGGGGCGGTGGTGTGAAGGATTAGAGATAAGACCACTTAAACGCAAATCTTGACATTCAATTTCAATTGGAGTGCAAGCATTGGCGATTTCATGGCCATAGAGCACTTCAATACGTGCGCGCATATTTTCTAAAGCGCTTAAAGATCGCTGCGCTAATAAATGAAAGACTTCCTTATTGTCTTGGGTAAGCTTAAAGCTAATGAGTGGGTTTGCCAAAGCTAGATTAGAAACCACTTTGACAATCTCTCGTTGATCTGCCTCTACTGATTTTTGAAATTGCAAACGAGCAGGCACATTGTAAAAAAGAGATTCCACTTCAATCGTGGTGCCTGTCTGATGCGCTGCAACTGCATGCTCGAGGATTTTACCACCTCTTGCGGCCACTCGCGCTCCCACCTCTCCATTTGATGTTAATAGAGTAAGCTTAGCAATCGATGCGATTGAAGGCAGGGCTTCTCCCCTAAATCCCATAGAGACAACTGTATGTACATCTTTTGCTATCCGTATTTTGGAAGTCGCATGACGCCTTAAACTGGTGCGTGCATCTTCAAAGCTCATTCCACAGCCATTGTCAGAAACAACAATTTTTTTACGTCCTCCAGCAACTGTTTTCACATCAATGAAAGAGGCTTTAGCATCGATTGCATTTTCAATGAGCTCTTTAATGCAAGAAGCGGCATTTTCAATCACCTCTCCTGCTGCAATTTGATTAATCGTTTGGTCATCAAGACAATAAATTTTAGGAGCCATAAATCCTTGGGGTTTCGACAGAAAATCAATAACCTGTTATTTTGACGGTAGTTTACCGAAATTAGGATTTATGGACAAAGAGCCATTCGCACACTCTATCTGCCAAAAGCTTTTTCAAAATGGATATACTGCATACTATGCAGGAGGCTATGTCCGGGACTCCCTTTTAGGGATTGTAAGTGACGATATCGACATTGCTACCAATGCCACACCACAAACCATACAATCTCTTTTTGAAAAAACAATCCCTTTAGGAATTGCATTTGGCATTGTCGTGGTTGTGATTGAAAATCACTCTTTTGAAATTGCAACTTTTAGAAAAGATTTGACCTATATCGATGGACGTCGTCCCAATGAAATTGCCTTTTGCTCTCCTCAAGAAGATGCCTGCCGCCGTGACTTTACGATCAATGGAATGTTTTACGACCCCTTAAAAAAAGAGGTCATTGACTATGTTCATGGCAAACAAGATCTTGAAAAAAAACTGATTAGAGCCATTGGTAATCCTTTAAAACGCTTTGAAGAAGATCGCCTGCGCATGGTTCGCGCAGCACGCTTTTCAGCACGCTTTAAGTTCGGCATCGAACCTAAAACGTGGCAAGCCATTTTAGAACACGCCAGTGAATTGTTGCCAGCAGTCTCTATTGAGCGCATCTACCAAGAATTTCAAAAAATGAAAATGCATCACTTTGCTCAGGCTATAGAACTGCTTTTTCAAACAAATTTGCTGCAAACTATTTTTCCCTCGTTCAAAACAAGGACCCATCAAGAGCTTTCAGAATGCCTCTCATCTTTTGAAAAGATGCCTTCTAAAGCCCCTACCCTCCTATATTTGCTAGAACTTTTCCCAAATGCTACCCAAGAAGACGTTGAAGAACTCTCTTTATATTTAAAAGTCTCTAACAAAAAAATGCAGCTTGCATTGAAGTGTTTTCAAGCAAGAAACACACTTTTAAAAAAACCCTCTAAAATCAATTGGGTGCATTTTTTATCACTTGAAGAAAGCGAATTAATCATTCAAGTGATCACAGCGCGTATGCTTGACTTAGAAAAAAAGCTGTTTATCAAACAGTATCAAGAGGCATTGCAAACGCTGGGCCCACATATCGAACGTAAAAAAAATAAGACTCCCCTAGTGACCTCAGCCATTCTCAGCCACCATGGTATTCTCCCCGGGAAACAAATGGGAGTTTTATTAAACCTCGCTGAAGAGGTGGTGATTGAAAATAACTGTTCTGACCCTGAAAAAGCAGTTGCAATGATGAAGAAATCAACCCTTTGGAAGCAGTCTTTTTAACCCGCCCGAGAAGGCAAATTAATCTACTTATTATAAGTGATATCTGCTAATATTACCGTTATGAAGGTACTATCTAGTTCAAAAAATGATTGGGTACAGCACATTGCTAAACTCCAAAAAGAGGCAGCCTACCGCAAAAGCGAGGGTAGCTTGATTTTAGAGGGTAAAAAAATTATTTTAGAAGCCGAAAAAAAAGGCCTCTTAAAAAATGTGTGGATCCAAGAAGGGGTGGTTGACGAGAGGCTAGCTCCTCTCAAAACCTATTCTCCCACTTTCTTAAAAGAAAATATTGTCAAAAAATTGTCACAATTGAAAACACCTGATGGCACTTTTGCAGAAGCGACTAAACCTCTTGATGCCTGCTTGAAAAGCTGCCGGTCCCTCCTGATTTTAGATCGCATTCAAGACCCTGGAAATATGGGAACTTTGATACGTTCAGCCCACGCTTTTGGAATGGATGGGGTCTATATTTTAGAGGGGTCTTGTGACCCTTACAGCCCGAAAGTAATCCGATCATCTATGGGAGCGGTACTCGAGCTTGCCATTTGCCAGGGAGATTTTCCATCTTTAAAAGCCCTTTTACAAGAAGGAGCCTTTACAGTGCTCGTTGCCGATGCCCAAGGAGAAACCTATGCATCCTTGCAAAGAAAAGTCCCCTACGCCCTTGTTTTGAGCAATGAATCTAGCGGTCCCTCCCCCTTTTTCCAAAAGGAGCAAAAAGTCTCTATTCCAATACAGCATATTGACTCTTTAAATGTTGCCATTGCTGGAAGTATTTTAATGCATCAGATGCAGGAGAGCGTATGTTGCTTGAAATAGATGACGACCACATTGAACTATTTAGGTCTGCTAAAAAAAAGAAACTGTCACTTAAACCCGCTCGCATTGACCACTTGCCGATAGGAAGAGTCACTCTCTCTAATCCAGGAGGGATCCACATCAGCTGCCAGGGGATAAACTCTCTATGCTCGATTAGAGGCTCTTTAAAAAAAGAGCTGCAACAGCAAAAAGACCGTATCTGCTGCGGGGATCTAGTCTCTTTTGACCCCCAAAAAAAGCAGGTCGTTGCTCTGCAAAAGCGGACCAGCTTGTTACACAGACAAAATCCCTCTCAAAAACATACAGAGCAAATTTTAGCGGCTAATATTGATGTGCTACTCATTACCACCGCCGTCTTAGAGCCTTCCCTTAACCCTTACTTAATTGATTTATATCTCATTACTGCAAAGCGTGCAGGCTTGTCTCCTGTCATTGTTTTTAATAAAGTTGATTTGCTCAACGTCAAAAACCCTTCTGAGCAAGTTGAAAAAGAAAAAGCTCTTTTAGGTCAGTTATTAGATCAATATCAAAGGCTAAAAATCCCATGTATTTTGGTCAGTGCTTCTAAAAATCAAGGCTTCAAGCCCCTGTACGAGATTATGAAAGACAAAGCCTCTGTTTTCTCAGGAGAATCAGGAGTTGGCAAATCATCTTTAATCAATGCTCTTGAAAAAAAGAATCTAAAGACCTCGGGACTGAGTTTAAAAAATATGAAGGGCACCCATACAACTTCCACATCTATGTTGTTTGAGCTGCAAACAGGTGGATGGTGCGTCGACACCCCAGGCGTGCAGAGTATGGGCTTTAAAAACCTCGACCCCATGACCATCAAATCGCTTTTCCCCGAGATGAATACACCTCCTTGCAAGTTTTCCAACTGCTTACATCTCAATGAAAAAGGGTGTGAAGTTCAGAAATCCTTAGATGAAAATACCATTTCTAAGTTAAGATTATCTTCTTACTATCGTCTACTCAAAGAGTCCAAATGAAGCGCACATTAGTTACGGGAGCTGCAGGATTTATCGGCTACCACTTAGCCAAATACCTTAAAAATCACGGTCAAGAAGTCTTAGGATTAGACAATTTCAATGACTACTACTCCGTTGACCTTAAAAAAGCGCGCGCTCAAGAATTAGATGAACTTGGCTGTCCTATTGCCTTAGTTGACCTGACAGACTTTCAAAGCCTCCAGAAAACTATTGAAACATTTAAACCTACTCATATCGTTCACTTGGCTGCTCAAGCAGGGGTTCGCTACTCACTCAAAAATCCACAGGCATACCTCGATAGCAATATCACTGGGTTTACCAACCTTTTAGAAGTTTTAAAAGACCATCCACACATCCATACCACCTATGCCTCTTCATCCTCAGTATATGGGAACAATTCCAAAGTCCCTTTCTCTGAAAATGACACCTCAGACCAGCCTATTAACTTGTATGGCGCCACCAAAAAGTCGAATGAGCTAATGGCCTACGCCTATCACTCTCTTTACCAGATCCCTTTATTTGGCCTGCGTTTTTTTACCGTATATGGCCCCTGGGGACGACCTGACATGGCATATTATCTTTTTTCACAGGCAATCTTAGAAGATCGCCCGATTGACGTTTTTGAAGGTAAATCCATCCGGCGAGATTTCACCTATATTGACGATATCGTCCAAGGGATTGTCGCCACTATGAATTTAAAGCCAGGCTATAATGTCTTTAATTTAGGCAATAACAACCCTGTTTACCTCAATGATTTTATTTCCACCATCGAAGATGTTTTGGGTAAAAAAGCTGTTTACAACCTGTTGCCACAAGCTGCTGGAGATATGCAAGTCACCTACGCAGATTTAAGTAAAAGCCAACAGCTGCTCAACTATCAGCCGACAACAGACCTGCACACAGGCCTACAAAAATTTGCCGATTGGTTCAAACCATATTTCCTGAAAACAAAGAAGCTAGCAATACAACCACAGCGCTAGCAGCCACGACAATTAAAACTGAAAGTAAGTAATTGACGAGTGCTTTGAAAAAAGAAAACCGCTGTGCTTCTGCTAGACAACATAAAAAAATGATAATCGACCAGATCCCCAATACAAAGAGAACCGTCGAATAAAAAAAGCTGCCGCTATTGCCTCGAACAAGGACAAGCAAAATAAGCTTTATGATAAAAAAGACAAAAACAGGCAACTGTGACCAGGCAATAGAAGCGCGGATATCTTGAAAAGAGCCTGCCCCTTTAAGCCATCCCCCCGTCCATTTCAAAAGCCCTCCAAATACATATAGAGTGAGCAGCCCAAAGAAAATAGAGAGAGAGACCCAGATAATCAAAGTAACCCACCAAGAATACCACGCAAGTGTCCCAGAGACCACTTGTGTAAAAGCTCCTAAAATCGCAAAGGTGTGAATTAATCTTAAAGGATAGTTCTCTAAAATATGGCGCATAGTTTGTTTTGGATGCGCCCAAATAGTGAGCCACGGATTTTTATCTGAAGTCATTAGGTTGTCTCTTTCAATTTTTTATTTGAATATATATAGAGCATCTTGTCTCCTGTCAAGTGATCAGTACACTCCAAAGAGAAAAAAATTAGGATCAGTTATCAATCCCGTCTTTTGTCGCCTTGTTTGTAGTTGATGAGATCACCCGCTATCCTCATGACTATTTCACTGATCATCATCATAAAATCGAAACAATTTTAAGATTGCCTGTAAAAGAGTCAAAAGCACGAAGCTATCAACAGAAAATACTTAATTTTAACTATCTCTTAAAATATGAAATGCCAGATGCAGTGATTTGAAAAGGTCAGAGGCGACCAAGCTGTATGATGTTTTTTCTTCAGCCGCTATTTCTCCAGAAAGACCATGTAAATAAACAGCTAAAAGAGCACTCGATGCTGGACTCATTTTTTGCTGAGAAAGCAGCCCTGCGCATATCCCGGTTAACACATCACCTGCCCCTGCGGTCGCCATGCCAGGATCTCCAGTTACATTGACCACTGGAAGATGACCTTTTTGGAAAATAAAAGTAGGGCCTCCTTTTAAAATTAAAATCACATCGTATTGATCGACATAATCTTGGCATGCTGAGTGCAATAAGTGATTGTCTGTCACACCAAGAAGACGCTTAGCCTCTCCGCAGTGTGGTGTTAGGATAGCTCCTTTTTTAGGGGCTATTTTTTTTTCGGCCATGATATTTAAAGCATCGGCATCAATCACACAAGGCAAAGAAAGTTTTGTTAAAAACCCCTCTACCCAATCTATAGTGTCTGGTGACACTTGAAGCCCTGGCCCCAAGTAAAAAGCGGTTGCTTTTTGAAAGTTTTCAACGGCTTGATCTATCTGATTCGCCTCAAAGCACTGATGAATCAACTCAGGATATTGAGAGCAAAAACCCATTTCCCCTAAATGGGCTATTTTAACAATGCCAGCACCTGCTTTTAATGCCCCCATCCCCGACAATAAAGCAGCTCCTTCCATCCCAGCAGAACCAGCAAAACCAGCAACAAAACCCGCCTGGTATTTATGACGTGAATTTTCAATAGGAGGAAGTAAAAGTCTAGCCTCTTGGTGATCAAGCAGCGTAAAGTCTGCTTGAGCCTCATCTATGAGCAAAGGATCTATACCAAAAGAAACTTCCATCAATTTTCCCACATGGTTCCACCCTTGATCTAAGAAAAACCCAGTTTTAGCACAGCCTAGGTAAAACGTGGTATTAGCAACCACTGCAACATCTAATACCTGGCCCGTATTACCATTTAAACCCGATGGAATATCGATTGCATAAACTGGTGATGAAGAGGTATTAATCGCCTCAATCACCTTTTTATAAAGCGAAACGAGAGCACCTTGATAACCGGTCCCAAGCAAACCATCTAAGATCAGGCCATCGAGACAAAGATGGCTCGCATCGTTTATAATTTGGATCTCTCCCCCTTTCTCACGAAAAAGAGAGCTATATTTTTGACAAAGCTGACTGCATTTTTCAAAAGGAGTCAGCTGAATTGCCCGCACTTTGTAACCAGCATCATAAAGGTCTAAAAGAGCACAATAACCATCTCCTGCATTATTGCCAGAACCTGCAACCAAAATAATATCAGGATGCATCTGAGGATCTAATAGCTCTTGAATATGCCCTGCAATCCCACGACCTGCTTGTTGCATAAACTGATCGGCATTAGCCCCTTGTTTAAAAGCGCGCTCTTCAACAGCACGCATTTCAAGAGCTGACAAAACTTTCATTATAAATGCTCCTCTTTCACCTCACGCTCAAGCAGCGCTTTGACTGCATCGATCGGTTTGACTCCTTTATAAAGCACTTGATAAACTGCTTTAGTGATTGGTAAAGACACTTGGGTCTCCTCACTGATTTTTAAAGCAGCAATACAAGTATAAGCCCCTTCGACCACCATGCCAATTTTCTCTTTCGCTTGCTCCATGCTCAGCCCTTGAGCGATCAAATAGCCAAAGCGATAGTTACGACTTAAACTTGAAAAGCAGGTGACACATAAGTCCCCCATCCCCGCAAGGCCATTGATTGTTTCAGCGCGGCATCTTTTAGCAATTGCAAGCTTGCGAATTTCGTGCAGCCCCCTTGTCATCAAAGCAGCTTTAGAATTCACTCCAAAGCCCAGCCCATCACTCGCCCCACAGGCAATTGCAATAATATTTTTCAATGCCCCGCCAAATTCCACCCCTTTAATATCATGGTTGGGGTAAACGCGAAATTTATCGGAGGAAAAAAGCTCTTGGATCTGGTGGGTTACCTTGGGGTCAAAAGCGGCGCAGACAACAGTCGTTGGGATCCCTCGAATCACCTCTTCAGCGTGACTTGGACCGCTGAGAAAGCCAAGTAATGGCTTTTTCTCACTGCCCATCACATCTAACACCACATCGAGGAGCAAAAAACCGGTATTTTGCTCAATTCCCTTAGACGTTAAAACAATGGGGCATTTTAGATCGGGCTTTTTTTTGTGGATCATTTCAAAAACAGGACGGATCCCCGAAGAGGTGATACTCTCTACTAAAAAATCAATGTCCTCTAAAACCTGATCGATAGAAGTTGTAAACTTAATATTAGGGTGAATAGAAACCCCTTCTAGATGAGGATGTTGTCTTTTGGTGTTTAGCTGATCTGCCAGCTCCTGACGGCGGCACCACACGACTAACTGATGACCTTTATGAGCTAGTAAATTTGCTAGGCACACTCCCCATGTCCCAGCTCCTAGATATCCAATTTTCATTTTTTTACTCTTTAATTAAATGACCCTTACTTTATCACGACTCTTTTTTGAAAAAAAGATGATTTGTCATCTGTTTTTTGAATAACTCCCCTCGCTCTTTCCAGTTCAAGATAGAGCTCTGACTTAGTTGCTGGGTATACTTTTTCAAGCACTCTTTATCTTGCATGATTGCAATTGCCTCTGATAAAGCTTCTGGGTCCTGAGGATCATAAGTCAAAATACCAGAAGCCGCATGCTCTTGAATCACCTCTACATTAGGAGCAATTACCGGCCTACCCAAAGCAAGGTACTCATAAATTTTGGTGTGAGCAACATAAGGCATTCTCTCGCTATTATCAAAAGAAGAGACAAAAGCATCAGCTAACCGCAACTGATTAACAAAATCATCAGGAGGGACAAACCCTTTAAATTCTACTTTATCAAAAACTCCATGCTGCTTTGCAAACTCCTGGTATGATTCAACCTGAGAAGGAGTTCCTCCAACCACATGCAGTAAGAGATTCTCCCTTTTTTTTAATGCTTTAATCAGACGATGCAAACCTTGCTTTTCATAAAGCTGCCCCACATAAAACAAATGAAAAATATTTCCTAACGTCTTTTTTGGCAGGGGATCAAAATCACAAGCTAATGGAATCACTTCAATGGGAGGATTCAGATGATAGGGATAGGTTTGTAAAATTTTTTTGAGTGAATGTGTGGTCGTTGTAACATAATCACAACTATTGAGCATCCAACGCTCTTGCCTGACTTTCTTAAGACTCATGTCCCCCTTCATAGAAGGGTACCACTGAAGCTGGTGCACCTCATAAACATATTTGCAGTACCCCACTCTTTTTTTGAGTAAATAGCGAGCTTGTTTGGGCACAGAGAAGATCACCACATCGGGATGGTGACGCTCAATATAGCGTTTAGAAGCCATGAAAAAGACAATGTTCCAATTTAAGCGCAAAAAATTATTGCGTCTTAAGATAGGGAGATAGGCGATTTTTAAAGGATTATCTTGAGCAATTTTATAAAAAGAAAACAACTCAGAGCGACTTAAAGACCCCTTACCACACAGTAGAGTCACATCCATCCCACTTTTTGCTAAAGCAGCGCACTGACGAATGACATAGGCATCATGCGCCTTTTTCAAGGGAAGAATCTCATTATAGGGGTATATAATTTTCATTTTGCTCACAAAATTAATCCTTAATTGGCTATGATCATTAAATTATGAAGCAATCCTCTTTGACCGATAACCACTTTGCAAAGCTTGGCCTAGATCATATCAGTCCTAGTGTAGAGGATTGTCCCTCCATTGATCAAGCCCTTTGTAAAATTGATTTAGAGCATCTAAAAGCACAAAGGGATTGCCTTGCCCTTTCGTTGGCCCCTCTAAAAAATCTTTCCAGCTTTGACACCCCAACTTTAGGAGGGTGCGATGAGAAAAAAGAAAGGGGGCTTGATCTCTTAAAAAAAGGGAGCTGCGGCTCTATTTTAATTGCTGGAGGAGAGGGCTCTCGGCTAGGACACTCTGGACCTAAAGGAACCTACATCGTCACTCCACCACAAAAAAGCCTTTTTGAAATTTTTGCCAAGAGAGTCCAAGAGGCTAGTTTGCTGGCTCAAAAAGAGCTTCCTTTTGCAATCATGACCTCCCCTCTTAATGACTTGCAAACGCGTGCATTTTTTAAAAAAAATAACTACTTTGGACTCTCTCCTAGACAAGTTTATTTTTTCACGCAAAAGATGCTCCCTAACCTTAACTTTCAAGGACAACTTTTTTTACAAGATCACGATGCCATTGCGCAAGGGCCCGACGGAAATGGCCATTGCTTAAAAACGTTCTTTGAATGCGGGTTAGGCGCTGTTTTCAAGCGCTTAGGCGTTCAATACCTCAATATCATTTTAGTCGATAATGCTCTCGCAGATCCTTTTGACCTCGAGCTTTTTGGACATCTTGATATGACACAAGATGACATTGTTTTAAAAAGCTGCCAGCGAAAGGATCCTAACGAAAAAGTAGGCGTTTTCCTTCAAGAACATGGAAAGCTTAAAGTCGTTGAATACCACGAGATGCCTCCAAACTTTTCTTTTAAAACTGAGCCCTGCGCCAACTTAAGCTTAATGGCGCTCTCTTTTTCATTTGCTCAAAAAGCTGCTCAATTAACGCTTCCCCTTCATAAAGCTGCTAAGAAAGTAGATTTCTACGACCCTGAAAAAAAGCAAATTGTAAAACCCCCGACCCCCAATGCATGGAAGTTTGAGTATTACCTGTTTGACATCCTTTCCGCGGCATCCCAAGCCAGCGTTTTAACCTACCCTCGAGAAGATATTTTCTCTCCCCTAAAAAAAAGAGAGGACTTAACCCACGTCCAAAAAACCCTAGAGCTCCTCAACAAAAAAAGAGTTCAAGAACACACTTCGACACAAGTGTGAGCTAAATTTCTTTTTGATTTGTAAAATTTTTTAAATCCTACTTAAAGTCTAAAAATAGCACGATACTGTGTGCTATTGGAGCCATTGATAGATATCCAAATTAAACAGTGAATTAACAAAAGAGTCCCCTGCTTCATAAATAGAATTTGTGCAGCTGCTTACATTTAATGAAGCCAGACAATCAATCGAATTGTGAACTCCCATCTCAAGGGTTTTAGCCCCCAGACCAAGCACAGCACCTCCGCTTGTAAAAGAGCGCATCACTTTAACCTGACGGCTTTCTGGAACCAGTGAACTTATATCTTCAGGGTCTCGCTGTCCAAAAAATGTTATCGCCACAAGAGATGCAGCTTTCAATCCACCCATCACTTCAGCAGCGCCTGAGAGAAACATCCCAATATTGGTTGCTACAGAAGTGAGTGCATCGAATGCACTGACTTTTGTGTCCTGTTTTGCTCGTAAGCCTGCAGCAAGGGAGCTGGACACTAGCACCGCTGTTCCAATAAGGCTCCCTGCAGCAGCTCCCCAAATAGATGAAGAAGCTAAAGATTTGTAGGTTTCTATTACTGGGTAGAAACTACACGACATACAAGAAGTTTGATTGTTAATCTGCATTGTTTTTGGCTCTTATAAAAAAGAAAATTGTAAGTTAATATTTATTAAAATTCAAAATTTTCTTAGCTAAGATATGAAGGTCTTTTCTGAGTTTTCATGAAAAGCTTTTTAAAATTGGTCATTTTTAATATTTCTAAATTTATCAATTTTTGCATGTCCGGCGTAACCTCTACAACGTTAAAATATGGCACTGACGCAAGTGGGAGGCTCTTTAAGAGAGCCTAATCAGTGCTATAATTATAAGATCAAAACCATAGAGAAAATCATCTATCAGCATCTAAAGATTTTGTAAATCTTTAGATCGACTGCAAAGTATTTAGATTTCTTTTCATAAAGCAGCTGCTATTAGAAAAAAAAGAAATTAGCGAGCTTGGGCTAGCGCTTTTTCAAAAGCACTGTGCACTGAAAATGCATTCTGCTGCCATGAAAATTCTTGAGCTCTTAATGCTCCTTTTTCGATCAGCTCTTTTTCAAGCTCTGGACTATTTGAAAGCTTGAGAATCTGGGCGATGATATCGTTGATATTGGAAGGGTCGATGTAGAGCCCAGCATCTTTCACTACTTCTGGTAGTGAAGAGCGATCTGAGACAATCACTGGAGTCTTACAGCGCATCGCTTCTAAAGGAGGCAACCCAAACCCTTCGTAGAGAGATGGGTAAACAAACATTTTTGCTCCTGAATAAAGAGCTGCAAGGTCATGATCTGGAACAAACCCAGTGACGATAATACGATCTTTATAAGGAGCTATTTTCTGCTCTAGGCGCTCTTCCCCCCATCCTTTAGCTCCACATAAAACAAGCTTTAGGGGAAATTGTGGGTTTTTTGTAATAATCTGAACATAGGCGTCTATGAGCATCGAAATATTTTTTCGTGGCTCAAGCGTTGCTAAACTTAAAATATAAGGCGACAAGAGGCCATAGCCTTCTAAAGTTTTTTGTAACTTCATAGAGTCTTGCACGGGGTAGAATAGATCATTTTGAGGTGCTGAATGAGCAATAAAAATTTTATCGGGGTCGACAGAAAAGTAATGACAAATATCGGCTTTGGTTGATTCAGATAGTGCTAAGAAAAAGTGATTAGGACCTGCATTTTTAAAAATCTTTTCAAAAAACTTACGCTTATCAACTTTAAAAAACTTAGGATATTTCAGCGGAATCAAATCGTGGATAGTGGTAAAACAAACCAAATCTTTATTTGCCAAAATATGGGAAGGGGTCGGGTGATAGGGAGAATAGTACACATCAAAATCCTGCACGGTCTTAGTTTTAGCAGAAAAAAAACGTAAACTTTCCTTCAGCCCTTTGTAGACCATTTTTCGAAAAAAAGAAGCCTGCTTCATTTTTTCTGTCAAAAAGCTCATTGTAGAGGTCAGTGGATGCATGTGATTGATGGTTTTGACATCATTAAAATATGCCATTTTCAAAAGCTGTTGCTGCCACTGTAGATAGTGTGCTTCATCTAAAGAAGAGTGAAACATAAGTGTGGTCTCTTCGATCTCCTTTAAATGGCGCGCTAAATTTTCCGCATAGCGGAAAATACCTGTTCGATAGACAGCATTTTTATCTAAAAGTGCCCGAGCAAGCACCGTTGCATCAAATAAAACTTTCACTCTTCCCTCCACTGTTCAATGACTTGGCGCACTTGCCCAACCTCTATGCCTTCCATGCAACTGCAAAGGCCTGGGTTTAGATCAACCAGCTTTTTTTCACAAGCTAAGCAAGCTTTTGAGCTGACTAAAACCTGGGCCTGATAACCTACTGGCCCCCAAACGGAGGGATCCATCCCCTGTTGATCGACAAAAAGCCCACACACTCGAGTGTTAAATAATGAAGCAATATGAATCGGCCCTGTACTGTTTGCCACCACGCCATCTGCGTGAGCGATCAAGGAGATAAACTCTTTAAGCGAGAGCTTCCCCATCACAAAAGAGAAATTCTCTTGATTGATATTAAGCTTTTGAAAGCGCATCGCCTCTTCCTGCGAGCCAGTGATGATCATATGGATGGAGGGGTCAAGCTGTTTGATAAGCTCTAACATATGACTTTGCGGCCACTCTTTAGCATGCCCTTGTGAGCCGGGATGGATAATCAAATTAAAAACCCCTTCTTTTAGTAAAGAAGGGCGCTTTGGCAAGCGGCCAGAGGAATGTAGCAGCTGGCCAATCTCTTGCATAGAAAGCTGGCAGAAAATCCCTAAAAACTTAAGAGATTGCAAATGCCACTGAAATTCATGCATCCCTTTTATAATACGTTCTTTTTTTAAATTATGGGTCCATCTCACTTTCTTTTTAGCGCGCATTAAAGACAAGAGTGAGCGTTTTAAATTACCAATTCTTAGAGGGATCTGAGCTTTAAACGCATAGGACAAGACAGGAGGCCCTACATGCTTTCCTTGAGAAGGAAGGTGAATGATCGCATCGACATTTAAGTTTTTAAGCGCTTCTACAACTAAATTATCCTCTTGTAAAAAAAGTGCTTCAAAGTCAACAAATTGATCTATCACTGAAATATAGCTTGCTAAATCCTGCACATATTTACGCGCACAAACTATGATTTCACAATCAGGATATTCTTTTTTTAAAAGCTTTATTTGCGGCACTCGAGCGATCAAATCCCCCAGGTTATGGGGGCTGGTGATCAAAATGCGTGGAGCACGATTATTTTTTAGAGATTTGTTCATTAAAAAAGCTCGGTGCTTGTTGATAGTCTTTAGGGATTCCTATATCCAAAAACTTCCCATTGGATACAAAGCCCACCCCTTTTTTCTGTTGGATAATGTAGGGGAAAAAATCATCTTCTATTGAAAAAGAGTCACCACTTTCCCATGGGCTCTCTAACAAAAGAGAGGGGCAGAATAAATAAACTCCTGCATTGATCAAAAGATGCTCAGAATTTGTGGACCTTTTGGCAAATTCTATAATCCGCCTATTTTCATCTAAAACAACCCCACTATAGCGGTCATTGACCATAACTTTGCGAAGCGCCAACGAGATATCCGCCTTTTCCTTTTGATGAGATTGCAGCATCTTTTGAAAATCTAAGTCGATGTAAGAGTCTCCATTCAGCACGACTATGAGCTCATTTTTATTTTGTAAATGGCTCAAACACCATAAAACAGCCCCTCCAGTTCCAAGAGGCGTCTTTTCACGGATAAGGTGGACGGGTAGATTTTTGTAACCTTTTTCAAAGTGCGATTCAAACTGCTCAAATAAATAACCACAAGAGATGTAAAACTCTTCTATTCCCTGTGCGATCCATGCGTCGAGTAAAAACTCTATAAACGGTTTCCCTTCAATAGGAGCCAGTGGTTTAGGGCAGTGAGAGACCACTGAACGCAGGCGAGTTCCTTTGCCTCCTGCTAATATTAATGCGCGCTTCATACCTTTTGTCTTCCTTGTATAAAAGAGAGGATTTCTTTTTGCTGCTTTTGCCATGCTTTGTGCAGCTGTTGTTGCTTGTTTTCTATAGCTTTGGAAAGAGAGAGCGGTGACTGTAGCTTTTTAGAGAGTTTAAAACGATCATCAAACAAATAACCGTTAACACCATCTTCGATGTATTCATTCATCGTAGCATTATCATAGGCAATAATTGCTTTGCCTAGGCTCATTGGCTCTAAAAAGCTAAAGCCAATCCCCTCCGAAGTTCTTGGAGCGATAAAATAATCACAAGAGCGCACTTTTTCAATGTAGGCGTCTTTCTCCATCCACTGCGGCAGTTTTTCAATGGGAACGCCTACAGAAGGAAGTTGGCCATCATCAGATTTATAGATGACTTTTTCAATGTGCTCTTTGCCAATCATATCCACCATTTTTTGCAGTGATATTTTGGCTTCACGCTCCCAGAGGAAAAAAGTGTAGGGGCCTTGATCTTTTAGATTTTGATTTGTCTTAGGCTCTAAAAAACACTGGGCAAACTGGCAAGACAATCTCGTTGTTTGAAAATACTTATAGAGGGCTTTGCTAAAACAAAGGACTTTGACGCGGTGCCAATAAAACAACCACCTTTTTTTCAATGTCAATTTCTCGAAGCCATCACACATCGGTGCCCATACAATATTTTTGCATTTCAGCTTCATCAGATGATAGCTGCTAGAGGGTGGCAGACACCAAAAAAAGACAACTTGAGGTGAAAGTTGATTGATCTCTTTGGCCGCTGTTTGATCGCTTAGTTCTTCACGACGTAAGACGATCACGCGATAGTGCTTTTGTAAAAGCTCAATCATCACCCGATCACTTTGAGTCTTTTCATGAAACTTGCGTCCGACAAAGACTAGAAGAGGAAGCCCTAGCTTGCCGGACATAATGCCTCCACAGGCTCTTTAAGCTCTTGCAGTGCCATCTGGTAGACTTGATCAACCTCAATAGCCTTCATGCATCTAAAATCGATAGGGCACTCCCTTAAAAAGCAGGGAGCGCATGAAACTTTTTTATGAATAAATTTCCCTTTATTATAGGGCCCAGTTGCCCTAGGGCTGGTCGAACCAAAAATAGCCATGGTGCGGACATTCAAAGCACAGGCAATATGCATGGGGCCGCTGTCATTAGTTACAAATAAATGACACTGGCTGGTAAGAGCTAAAAGCTCTCGAATAGTCGTCATTCCAGCTAAGTTATGACAACGCTCTAAATTTTGAATGATTCTGTTATTTTTATTCCAGGCGCTAGCGTCTCCAAAAAAGAAGAGGTGAACCCGTTTATTTTCTAAAAGCTTTTGAGAGAGCTTCAAATAGCGTTCTTCTAGCCAACATTTGCTCGAACCAAAGGCAGCTGAGGGGTTGACTCCAATAAGGATCGCTTCATCTCCAAGCCCCCTTTTTGCTAAAAATTCTTTCGCCCACTGTTTTTCTTGACTGCTAACAAATAATTGCGGCATTTGCTTTTGCTCAATCCCCATCTTTTTGAGCAGCTGTTGGTAAATATCGATATGGTGATCTTTGGTCCGGTCTTTTTCATACGGCAGTGAATCCGTTAGCAAAATTCGGCGCCCTTCTTTGGAAAAACCAATCCTTTTTTTTACGCGAGCCTTAAAAAAGTCCCAGGCCGATGAAAAAGAATTAGTGAGTAAGATCCCCCAGTCCATCTGCTCTTTTTTTAATTGAGCAATGATCTCTTTTCTATTTCTTTTATCATAAACAATACGGTGATCAATCATAGAGTCTGCTTCAAAGAGCTCTAAAATTGCGGGTTTCCCCACGATGGTCACTCTAGATTGAGGGAAACTTTTCTTAATAAGATGAATCACAGGAATGGCCATTACAGCATCTCCAATCCAGTTAGGCATCCTCACTACGATTTTTGAGTTACTCTTCATATAAGCTACTTTGTAAACTTAACTTGATTCGCGAGCAAGTTTAAGCTAAATTAACTTTTTTCACTAAAAAGAAATCCATATTTTAAACCGATAGACCTAAACATTTTTTTAACACGATGATTATCCTTGGAGTCGACCCTGGAACGCGCATAACAGGTTTTGGCATTATCAGATCTCAAAATTCTCAAATTCAGGTGCTCGACTATGGCACTATCCGACCTCCTGCCAACGCTCCTTTAGCCAAAAGGTATCTGGCTATCTTTGAAGCTTTATGCCACCTGATTGCCAAATACCAGCCCCAAGGATTGGCGGTAGAGACTCAATTTGTTCAAAAAAATGTACAAAGTGCCCTCAAATTAGGCATGGCCAGAGGCGCTTGTTTGATTGCCGCAGCTCAAGCCGACATAGAAGTTTTTGAATATGCTCCGACCAGAGCTAAAAAATCTGTGGTCGGGAAAGGGCATGCGAGCAAATCACAAATGCAAAAAATGATTCGATTGCTCTTAAATATTACTGAGGAAGTGCAAGAAGATGCTGCTGACGCTCTAGCCATTGCTCTTTGTCACCACCACTCACTTTCTTTAATAAAACTGACCTCCCCTAACCTGTAAGGATTTTTTATGTTTGAATACCTCAAAGGCACTGTCGTTGAAAATAATGCAAGCACCCTGATTATCGACGTGCAAAATATCGGTTACAAGCTGTATGTCGCTCCAAATACCATCCATTACCTCCCTAAAGAGAGCTGCACAATCTACACCTTGCTCGTCGTTCGTGAGACCGCCCATACTCTCTATGGCTTTATCGACAAGTCATCACGCGACCTTTTTGAAATTTTAATTAATATTTCAGGGATAGGTCCTAAAACAGCTCTTTGTATTCTCAGCCAATTTGCTCCTACAGATTTTCAAGAGGCCATCTTATCAGAAAACATTCCTTTGATTTCTTCGGTTCCAGGACTAGGAAAAAAAACGGCTGAGAAGGTGATTTTAGAATTGAAAGACAAAATGCTCAAACGCTCGTTTACCAAAAGTAAAACAACTACCGGCTCCCCGCACCACTATGATGCTATCCAGGCACTGATAAACCTAGGCTTTTCAGAACGCCTAGCATCTCAGGCCATTGAAAAGGTAATCAAAAAAAGCAGTGGTCCCCTCGACCTCTCAGAGATGATCACATTAGCTCTTAAGGCGCATTGATTCAGCCTTTTTTTCGATCTCATTTTTGCTAATCTTTGGGGATAAGCTACAGATTCCCTCACACAGCCGCGCTTCATTCTGCCATTGCTTTTTAGAGCGGATCACCTCTGGCCAAAAAGGGTACGTCCTACACTGCAGTGGCCTTTTATCATAAATACGGCATTTACCATCGAGCAAAAAGACGCAGCGATAGTTTGCCTTAGGCAGATCTTTAATAGAGTAGCGCCCCTGAGCCGAAACTAAATATTTATTTTTAAAGTCTTCAACAGGCATGCTAAGAAACTTGGCGATCTCAAAAATTTCACGATCATTTACCCAAACATAGCCGGGCGCCCCCTCACAGCACTTCGCACACCCTGTACATTTAAAATTCAACCCCTCTTCATACCAAGGAGAGTCATTGATCAGCTTTAATTTTGTATTCATAGGGACTATTTTTATGTGATTGCACTTAATAAGGAAGTAAAAAAATTCGTATTATATAGGGACAAAAAAAAGGCCAATAATTGCTTATTGGCCTTTTTTAGTGTTTAAGAGACAACTCTTAGAAGAGCCACTCTAGTTTTACTTTACCAGTGTAGACTTCGAACTGGCTGAGGAAGTCAGCTTCGAAAGTAGCTGTTAAGTTAAAGGTCTCACCTTTTCTCATAGCATACTCACCACCAACAATCAGCTGATTCGTAGTATTTTTCTGTCCTATGATATTGAATAACTGCTTCGATGGGGCTCCCTGGAACCTAGAAGTGATTACTGCACCTCCAAGAGGGATGTTAGCAAGCCACCCAACATAAATGTTTGGAGAGAAAGTACACTTTTTAGTGTAGTACTCTTTAATCAAACGCGCTCTAAAGCTTGGCTGTAATTGATTGTATGTTTGTTGTTTCACAACCAAGTTAAGCTCTGAAGCACCTTGTTCAGTGTAAGCATCTACTAAGCTTCCGAGGTAGTTTAAAACCCCATCAGGCTGGAACCAAACTGCGTTTCCAAGAGGAAGACGTCCACCAACACATAGTCTGATCAAAAGATCGTAGCTATTGTAGCGAGCTCTTGCTGTACGGTTGACGCTTGCAAAGTTCATCTCACGTCCAGTGTTGTAGAAGTTAAAGGCTGCCATGACCATCGCATTGGCATAGTAGCGCTCTTTAAAGAACCCGAAGAAAGGTGCTACGTAGAGCGAACTCCACTGTGAGTGTCCGAAGTTATCTTTCCACTTAAGGTTAGAGTTGGTGTACCCAACGGCTCCCTCAACAATGAACTCTCCGTTGTACACTTTGATCGCTCCAGCACCAGCACCATAAGTCTGAGAGGTGTATGGCTGCTGAGAATCTAGGTAGATCGATCCATTTGCTTTTTGGTTTACAAAGACCCCTACAGGCTCGACAAAGAAGCTAGTCTCTGGAGTGCCGTAAGTGAGCATCTGTCTGTTACAAGCATTTTTAGCAAGAGTGTGCTCCGAAACAGCTGCATACTTTTTATTGAAAAGGTTAGCCATCTGAGTCGTTCTTTGTAATGCATTATTAGGCATCGATGCTTGTGTTAATGGAGAGAGCATCATCATAGCTCTTCTAAACTGTGAAGCATTGAGCTCTGTCGCAGCAATTGTTGCAACGAGTTCTAGATCTGTTTCTGTATCTACTAAGAAAAGATCTGGGATAATATCGAAGTAGTAGTAATCAATAACTCTTCTTAGGTTACCGCGAGTACTAGCGACATCTATAGGAAGGATGTAGATCGGGTCAATGACTGTCAAGACAATGGTATTACCCACTTTAGCCGTTGTAAAGTCATAAGCATGCGATTCAACAATTCCCGCAAAATTTCCTGTTAGAGACGATGCTGTCACGATAACATACTCTTTCCCTTTTTGGTAGCTACCACCTGCAAGAGTTAATTCTAGGTTACCATCAATGATAGTACCAGCTCCTGCAGCAATCTGAGAAAAGTAAGTCGGTGTGATCTCAAGATTGAGAGTCGCACCAGCTGTTTGTGTGTAAGCACCTGCGATAGTAAGACCACCATTTGCCACTCCTGGATCAACAGGTGCTGCAACCACAGTACCGTTATTGGTTAAAGCTCCTAGCGAAGGTACTGACGTTGCTGCTGCTGCTGTATAGGTAGCTCCTGAAGCCACTGTTATCGCTGAGTTTGGTATTGAAACTGAGCTAGCAAGAGTTCCTGCGGTTACCGTGGTGGTTCCAGAGTAATTCTTAGCTGTATTACTGTAGGTAACCGTTCCACTTGTCACAGTCACATCTCCAGTTCCTGTAATGCCCATAGTCATCGTCTGAGCAGCAGTACTGTTAAAGTTAATTTCTCCACTATCAGCGAATGAGGAAGTCGTGTTAATGCTACCGCTACCACCAATAGTGAGGGTGGCACCTGTACCAATAGTCGTTGTACCTGTGTACGTATTCACCCCATTAAAGGTTTCACTTTGAGAAACTGTCACATTACCACCCCCTGAGATCACCCCGTTATAAGGTGTTGCAGGAGTTGTCGGTGTTCTGTTGAAAATAACAGTTGACCCCGTTCCATTGGCTATCGTTGGACTGACGAAAGCATTTTGGATAGATAAAGTTGAGTTTCCTGAAAGCGTGGTTCCTCCCGTAAAGCTTGAAACTCCTGTAAGAGTACTGGTTTGTGCAGTGGTCGCTTCTAAGCTACCTGCTCCACTGATTGTCATAGAATAAGTCTCTGGAGCAGTCGGTGCTAATCTTAGTATAGAACCTGTGTCCAGAGTGGTATTTGAAGCAAACGATCCTTCTAATTGTAGAGTGGTTGCTCCAGTCACGTTGGTATCCACAGTGCTGTAAGTCTGGTCGACACTAAATATTTGTGTGTTACCACCCAATACAGAAACTGGGATCGTGGTCGCACTAGTTGAGAGTGCCCCATTATAGGTTTGATTCCCTGCAGATGTATCGAAGATAATACCTGCTCCATCAGCCGTTGCATCGATTGCAGTGGCCCCTGTCAAGCTTGTAGCCACTGTCAAAGTCGCTCCTGCACCAATCGAGGTAGCACCTGAGTATGTTTTAGCAGTCGTACTGAAAGTAACATCTAAGCCTGTAGCTGTAATGTTGACAGGCCCTGTTCCTGTAATAGCACCTTGGAATGTCTTAGCACCTACATTTGAGATATTGAGAGTTCCATTAGTCGTTGTAATCTCAACTGTGGATGGGTAAGTTTGTGTGGATAGACTGTGAAAATCAGCTATCCCTGCAGTTCCAAAAGAGATAGGCCCTGTAAATCCGGCGTGTATCTCTAAAGTTGTACCTGTGATCTGTGTGTTTCCTGTATAGGTCTGATCTGAGGTAAACTGAGTGTTACGTAGGGTTGCATCTGTATCTGTTACAAAAACGGCTCCCCCACCAGAAATTGTCTGAGTGTATTCCAAATGAGGATTACCTGGATCAGTCAAGGGGTTGAACGTTAAAGTAGAGGACGCAGCTGCATTTAGAGTGACATTTGAGAAATAGTCATTTCTAATGGTTAACCCTGCGTTAGCAGCTATTGTTGTGATTCCTGCAAAATTAGACTCACTATCTACAGTTACCATTCCACTGCCATTCACATTGAAAAACCCTCCGGTGATGCCGGTGTTAGAATTTAATTCTCCTGTGATTGTTTTTGCTCCTGCACCTGAAGTCTCTAAGATCGCAGCATTGTTATTGAAAGTCACATTAGTTGCGATTGTTTCAGTCGTTGCAGACGAAAAGTTAGCAGTTCCTGATAAATCTGTGATGTCACTTGCAAAAGCTCCTAAGATATTCAAAGTAGCACCTGCTCCAATAGTGGTATCCCCAGTATAAGCTGAATCAGCACCTAGTGTAGTTACAGAAGAACCTACAGCAATAGTCATACTACCTGTTGTTCCTGTAATACCACCTGTAAAGGTGGCCCCAACTGCATTAGCACCCACAATAACATCTGTGTTTCCAGCGAGAACGTTATTGAATGTAACTAAACCTGCAGCAAATGTGCTTGGAGCAATGTTTAGTGTCTTATCACCGGTAACAGTTCCTGAGAAAACAGTCGTTCCTGTAATAGACTCATTTGCAAAATTGATGGTTCCTGTGCCTGATAAATCCCCAGAGAAGGTTTTATCAGAAGCGCCGTTAATATTCATGTCACCATCAACAAATGGAGCTCCCAAACCAAAAGCTGCTGGGCCGTTGGCAATGTTTTGCGTATAAGTAACTGCTCCGGCTGCCATGTTAAAGTTAATTGTTCCATCATTGTCAATGTCACCACTTGAGAAAGTATTCCCAATATTTACCACGGTCGCACTTTGGACAGTGACTCCATTATTAAGAGCTACAGGACCTAGGAAAGTGGTTGGACCCGCTCCTGTATTACTTGTGAATGTATCTGCAAAGATCCCAAATCCTGTATTGCTGAAAGTCACCGCTCCAGGGTTCGTTTCTGCAATAGTAATGGCTCCAGCTCTTAGTGTTGTGGTTCCGATTGAACCGCTAAAAGTCTTGGTAGTAGCTGCAGCTCCTAAGTCCACATCAATTGCACCTACAGTCGTGACTGCGGCAGTGATGGGCACCGCATAGGTTACGCTGGCAGTGTCATTGAAGTGAATGGTTCCATTGTTTTCTAAAACATTTGTTGAAGGAGTGGTTGTTACTGCCCCTCCAAAGGTCACATCTGTACCCGTGCCAACTATTCCAGCAACAACCCCAGTGATAGTTCCACTTAATGAGAGATCACCAGAAATTGTTACATTGCCAGCTCCTGTTTCAGTTTCAAAAGATGCTGCAGAAACTGCCCCTGCAAAAGAGGAGGTTCCTGTATTGGTATTATCAACTAATATGGCTCCAATTGGTGTGCTCGTCCCAATAGGTTGGGTGAAGTTAATGTCAGCACTTCCCATTAAATTCAGATCAAGAGGGCCATTAATGGTCATCGCGGCTGTTTGTGTATCAGGAATCACTCCGCTGAAGATTAAGGTCGCCGTTGAGCTTCCAGTAATAGCTCCAGTACCTGTCGTTGCATTCGCAAAGTTGACTGTTGCTCCTGCTGCTATAGTAGCCCCACCAGGGAAGGTGGCAGTACCATTAAATGTGGTATTTCCTGCACTAGCTGTTAGACTGTATCCAGTGTCTGCTACCACATCACCGTTAAAGACGTTGACTGCAGCGTTAGATATAGTCACATCACCTACCTCTGTAGAATCTCCAATGTCTGCATTGAATGTATAGGGCCCATTACCAGCTAGGGTAATGGCTCCTGGACCATCAATGGTCATTGCGTAGGTTTCAGCATTAGCAGATCCAAAAGTAAGAGCTGTGCCAACTGGAGCTAAATTGATGATATTTCCAGTCGCTGTAAAATCATCGTTAATGTTGGTGTTGCCACCTAATGTGGTCGTTCCTGCAATGTTGACAGCTCCATTAAAAGTGGTTGCTCCACTGTTTAGCTCACTTGTAAAGCTTGCAGCAGTCACTGCATTCGAGAAAACGGTAGCTCCTACGTTAGTAGAGTCTATGGTCAAATCACCGATACTTCCTAGTGCTCCAATTGCATCAAAAGTCTTGGTCGTTCCAGCTCCTCCATTGAATACACTAATATCTCCAGAACCATCGATAGTCTGACCTGTATAATCCACAGTTCCTGGCGAGGTGAAATTTAAAGTTCCTGTATTGGTAACTGTTCCAACAGTGCTCAAGTCTCCAGCAAGACTCACAATGGCGGCATTTGTTAAAGTTCCTGTTAGGGCAACATCTCCAGAAAAGGTAGTTAGCCCAGCACCAGGCTCTATATCAATAGAACCTGCATTTACATTTTGTTGGAAAGTGGTTGTTCCATTGTGTGTATCATCAATGGTAATATCACCTACAGTTGTTGTAGCACCAATGGCCACAGTAAAGATTTTGCCATTCCCAACAACACCTTGGGTCACATTGATAGCTCCAGCCCCATTAATAGCCATCTGGTAGGTATTTGTTCCTACTGCTTGAGAAATAAAGTTTAAAGTTCCTGTATTTGTGATGCCTGGCGAGTTAGTAGCCGTAAAATTAGCTCCAATATTGACAACCCCAGGGTTAATGATCGCAGATGTAGTGCTCAAAGTTGTATTCCCACTAAAAGTAAGCTCTCCTGCTAATGCATCTGTTGCAAAAGCATCTGCAATAACAACGTCCCCAAAGGTCACATCTCCAAGATTAGTAGCATCCATTGTGATGGTTCCGAGCGCAGTTGATCCCCCCATAATTCCTGAGAAAGTTTTGGTTGTTCCAGCTGCACCGCTTGTCAAGGTAAGATTTCCCTCACCGTTGATGACCATCGCATAATCTTCATCGGTTGTTGAATTAAAGACCGCGGTTGCCGAAGAACCAATAGATATCCCAGCAGCAAGATTTGTAGTCACTCCATTTGTAAATGACATGGTACTAGATCCTGTGAGGGTAATTCCATTTGTTACTGTAACATCTCCGCCAAAAGTGACTGGACCTACAGACCCACCATCTGAGATAGAAGCAGCATTCACTGAGCTTGGAGCGTCAAATGCAACACTTGCATTTGCATCAGCAGTACTTACAGTAAGCGCTCCAATAGGAGTTCCTAAAATTCCAATATTACCAGTAAATGTTTTGGTAGTAGCTCCAGTACCACCAATGACAGTCATCGCATCAGCTCCTGTGATTGGCATGCTATAGGTCTGTGTACCTGTTGCTGTAAATCCTAAGGTCCCTGCATTATTAATAATTCCACCAGTTGCTGTAAAAGCATCAGCAATATTTGCAGATGCATTTAATGTGGTGACACCAGAGATCGTAGTGGCTCCACCAAAGGTAGCAAGACCTGTTCCAGCAGCATTTGTAAAGCTAGCAGCTTGAAGCGCAGCAAAAGTAGTAGCTCCTGAATTACCCGATGTGATTGCAACATCACCAACAGCAAAAGTAGATCCAATATTACCAAAGGTAGTAGCTCCTGCACCACCACTCACATTGATATCACCTGCAGTGATAGCCGAACCATCAATTGCTTGACCTGAGAGGTCTTGAGTTCCAGAACCTGTCATATTTAAGGTCCCTGTATTGGTCAGAGTACCTCCAGATGTAAAATCACCTTCGAGATTTAGGGTGGCTGCATTGTTAGCAACCCCTGTTAGAGTAACATCTCCAGCAAAAGTTGTAATTCCAGCTCCCACCTCATTTGTGAACGATGCTGCACCCACATTGGATGAAAATACGGTGGTTCCATCATTTGAATCTTCAATGGTAATAGCACCAGTACTTGCAATAGCAGCGGTAAATGTTTTTGTGTTATCAGCTGGCCCTTGGCTAACGTTAATCGCACCCGCACCAGTAATGCCCATTGCATAAGTCTTAGAGGTCGCAGCATCGGCATTCATAAAGTTTACGGTTCCTGCATTTGCAATTCCACCCGTTGCTGTGAAATTACCTGCAATATTTATAGTCTCGTTGACTGTAACTACCGAGGTGAAACTACCATCTCCTGCAAAGGTAACCGGTCCTGCAGCAGCTTCCTGCAGAAATGAAACTGACCCTACAGATGTTCCTGTACTTCCAAGAACGACTGCAGCAGTATTCGAGGCTCTCACATTAATAGCATTAGATGCAATGGCTGCTGAGAACGTTTTGGTTCCGGTTGTCCCACTAGTTATTTCTATTGTACCAGCTCCGGTGATTGGCATTGCATAGGTCTCTGTGCCAGCTGCATTGAAAGTCACTGTTCCTGCGTTCGCTAAGCTAGTAGCAGAAAGGTCATTTCCAAATTGCACTGTCGTTCCACTAAAAACGGTCGCAGTGGTTGTCAATGTGAGCGGCCCAGTGAAAGAAACAGTTCCTGATAAAGCTGCGTTTGTAAAGGAAGCAGCATAAATATCCCCTGAGAAATTCACAGGTGATGTTGATACTGTAGAGGATACTGAGAAGGCTCCTGCTGGAGTTCCTACAGTTCCAATATTCCCGCTAAATGTTTTGTTATCTGTAGTAGTTCCTCCACTGACTGTAAATACACCATTCCCGGTCGTATCAAAGGTGTAGGTTGCATCTCCACCACCATAGTTACAAAGGACCGTTCCTGCGTTGGCAATTCCCTCAGGAGCAGTAAATGAAGCCGTATTGATAGTAAGAGTTGTTCCTACTGGCACAACAATAGGCCCTGCAACTAGAGGCGCTCCTAAAGCAGCAGCCTGAACAACAGTTCCAGTAAAGATCGCGTTGGTTCCAGCTCCTGAAAGAGTAATGGCTCCAACAGGTGTGGTCGTTCCAATATTTCCACTAAATGTTTTTGTAACCCCACCACTAATTCCAATAGATCCAATACCATTGATAGGAGTGCTATAATCTAAAGCGGCTGTTGTAGATGTAAAGTTCGCAGTACCTGTGTTAACAACACCGATTCCTGCTCCCTCAATAACATCTCCACCCATGTTCAGGACGGTTGCATCACCGATGGTGATAGCGCCAGTATTCATTGTCAAATCACCTGAAACGGTGGTAGGACCGGCTAGAGCTGTAATTGTAAATGAATCTACTGAAACAGCACCAGAAAAAGTTGTGGTTCCTGTATTAGTCGCAGCAATGGTTAAAGCTGCTGCAGTTGAATCGATGGCACCAGTAATTGTTTTGCTGGTACTAGCTCCGCTCAAACCAATGGCAGCTCCCCCAGTGATGGCTGTTGTGTAGGTTGCATCTCCTGTAGCACTTGTAAAGTCTACGATACCACTTGTGTTTGCATTAATATCACCCGTAAAACTAGTTCCTGAAAGATCTACTGTAGCTCCATCTGCTACTGACATTGCTGTTGTAAAGTTAGTAGTTCCACCGAAAGTAATAGCCCCAGCTCCTGTTTGGACAGCTAAACCATTCGCGGTAATATTTGCAAAAGTAGTCGTTCCTGTATTTGTTGAGAAAATGGTAATGTCGCCAACAGCTGTTCCAGCTCCAATTGGCTGCTGGAAAGTTTTAGAAGTACTTGCTCCATCGATCTCAATGTCAACTCCACCATCAATTGCTGTATTGTAGGTTGCATCTCCAGTAGCTGTAGCAAAACCTAGAGTGGCTGAGAGATTGCTGAGAATCCCAGAATTTGCTGAACCGTCACCAGCCTGGAAAGAAGGTCCTACAATCTGTGTATTTGAATTACCTGTTATCAAGGTAGCTGTTCCAGTGAATGTGGTTGGTCCAGCAAAAATAACGGCGTTTGTTGGTGAGTTATTTACAAAAGAGGCTCCAGAAACAGATCCTGCAGCACCAAAAGTTGTTACTCCAGCCACTGATCCTATCGAAATTGCACCAACTGTTGTCCCTGCACCAATTGCGCCGTTGAAATTCATTGCACCAGTGCCGGTCACAGCAATTGTTCCAGCGCCATCAATGTCCATGGTATAGGTCTCTGGACCTATTGATTGGAAATCTAGAGCTCCAGTGTTGCTGATCCCGCCTGTAGCAGTAAAGGAGTTCCCAATATTGGTTATTCCAGCTAATGTTACAAGCCCTGAAAAATTTGGAGTGGTTGTTGAAGCAAAATTAATAACTCCTGGTGTTCCAGAAGATGTAAAGGTGGTTCCATTGACAGCTCCTGTCGCATTAAAATTGGTCGCTGCGGTGTTAGTTACAGTAATGGCTCCACCAGTCGTAGCACCAATAGTTCCGTCAAAAGTTTTATCCGCAGTTCCACTAATGTTTAAGGTTCCTACATCATCAATGGTCATTGTATAAGTAGGAGTTCCTGCGGTCGCTGAAAAAGTAAGAGTTCCGGCGTTGTCAATCGCACCACTTGTAAGAGTGGTTTGAAACTCTACCGTGGTTCCGTTTCCAATAGAAATTGCATTCGTATCAAAATTTACAGCGGCCTCAAAAACTGTGGATGATGTTCCATTAGTCTCTGTAGTCAATCCACCAACACCTACAACTGCAGCTTCGAAAGTATTGGTTCCTTCAGCAGCTTGCGCTACTGTAATCAAACCAACATCTGTGGTATTTCCTACAAGGCCTGTGAAAGTCTTAGTGGTACTTGCACCTGTAATTTCGATTGGACCACCACCGTTGATGGTTGTTGTATATGTAGCATCCCCTGTTGTGGATCCAAAGCTTAATAAACCAGTAGTAACAGCGTTGTTTGTAAGCCCACTTGAACTAAATGCTGTTGCTCCAGTTCCATTGATTCTAACAGTTGTTGTATCATCAACGGTAAATGCTCCTGCAAAATTAGCAGTACCATTAAAGACGGTCTGCCCATTCACTGCATTATTTGAAAATGTGGTAGCTGAATTGACTGCCCCATCAAAGGTATGAATTCCTGTCGCTGTTGCGTCAATTGTAATGGTCCCAACAGCGGTTATTGCACCAATGTCCCCTGTAAAAGTTTTGCTGGTGCTGCCACCGCTCAGTGTAATAGTTCCCTGACCATCAATTGCAAAGGCGTATGATGGTGCCCCGGTAGTAGCTGAGAAGCTTAATGCTGATCCAGTAGCTAGCGTAGCCTTACCTGGAGATAGTATGTTCACATTGCCACTTACAATGTCTAAGCTGGCCCCATTTTGAACCGCAACATCTGTTGTAAATATGTTGCTATTAGCTCCAAAGATGGTTCCCCCTGTATTTGCTGATGTAACAGTGATCAAACCCATTTCTGTTCCACTCACGCCGATGTCACCATCTATTGTGGTCGCTCCAGCACCGGTCACATTAATCACACCATTTCCTGATGCAGTGGTGGTGATGTCTATATCGTAGGTCACTGCTGTTGTTGGTGTAAAGTTAATGGTCCCATTATTGAGAATTCCTGCAGTTATTGTGAAATCACTTCCACCAATATTAACAGTATCTCCAGCTCCTACGGCTAGCTGCGTCGCCAAATCAATCGGGCTACTGAAAGTGACCGTAGAATTTCCTGCTGTAAGGTCTATTGAATTTGCAAACACAGAACCTGTAGGGCCAAAAGTAGTCGATCCATTAGCAGCTCCAATGAAAATGTCTCCAAAACGTTGTGTTGTTGAGGTTCCTATAGATTCATTTAGCACAACAGCACCTGAGCCTGTCACGTTTAGTGTTCCTTCCAGGGTTGTAGTCGCAGTAATAGGCACAGTGTGCGATCCGGCAGCCGTGAAATTGATAATACTAGATGCGGTATTTGCAACTAAACTATTAGGAGATGCTACCGTCATTGTATTCGCACCAATATTCACAGTGCTATTGATGGTGACATTTCCTGAAAAGTCAGTCGCTCCATTAAAAGTTGTCGATCCAGAACCTACTGAATCTGTATACGTTGTCCCGCCTATAGTCCCAGCTGCAGTAAAGACAACATCTCCTCCATTGGCTCCAAAGGTCATTGCTCCAGTTCTTACGACTGCTGCATCACCAATGTCTCCTGTAAAAGTGTAGGTAAAACCAGTTGCTGGCGACAAAGCAATCGTTCCGTTTCCAGTAATATTCATGGTGTAGTTACTAGGAGTTCCTGGATCTGTAAATGCAAGAGCTCCTCCATTAGCAATATTCCCAGTTGCTGTAAAATCATTTGCAATCGTCAAAGTTGTTGATGTTGAATCGTTAACAACCGCACCAGTAAATGTTGTGGGCGCATTAAAAGTTACCTGTCCAGTAGTAGGATATGATGTATAGGTTGTTCCTGAAACTGCATTCGTTGCTGCAGGCGTTGCTCCAAATAATACGGATGCTGTGTTGCTCGCTGCAATATCAACTGCTGCTACATTAATAGCGCCTGTAAATGTTTTAGAATCTGCTGTACCCAAGGTCACACTTAAATCACCATCACCTGTAATGCTCATAGCATATGTCTGTAAACCATTGGCTGCAGCAAAGTTTACCCTTCCTGTACTCGCAATTCCACTAGAAGCTGCAAAAGAATCAGTAATGGTCAAAGCATTGGCAGTAACAGCGCTGTTAGTCACAGCACCACTGAATGAAGTAGGTGCATTAAAGGTGACGGTACCTGCACCATTTGAAGCTGTGTAGGTTGTTCCATTAGTAGCAGCATCAAAATTGACGGCGCTAGTATTAGTAGCTGCAACCGAGATAGGGCCGGGTGTGGTAGCTCCAATAGTTCCTGTAAATGCTTTGGTTCCAGAGGTTCCTAAATCAACTGCAATCGTACCAGTCCCGTTAATGTTGCCCACATATGTTTCGGCACCCGTTGAGTTAAAATTCAGGGTTCCTGAATTCGCGGCAGACCCTACATTAAAACCAGCACCAAGAGTGACTACAGTACTAGCTCCAATCGTAGCTGCTCCAGTAAGAGTTAGGTTATTGCTAAAAGTAGTTACTCCCGCTCCTGTTGCCGTTGTAAGCGTTCCTTGGCTGATAGCAGTTGAAAATGTGTTTGCTCCTGCACCCGTTGAGATAGAAATAGCTCCTGCACCTGTATATACACCGCTATGAGTTCCTGTCCCTGTAAAGCTAAGCGTTCCAGCATTACTGACTGCCATGGTCCCAACGGAGTTATCTACTAATTGGGCTCCGATATTTACTTGTGTGGTTGCAGGAATCGTCAGTGTAGTTTCAAGGTTTAGATCAGCACTAAAAGTAGCTGCTCCTGCACCCGCAGTCATTGTAAGGGTATCTGCAAAGACCTCACCAGAAAAAGTGGTTCCTTGCGTATTTCCAGCTCCAATCAGGATATCCCCTAAATAGTTAACAGTCGTTCCAATTGCACTCCCAAGAGTAATCAAACCAGTTCCTCCCCCTGACACTGTAATATTACCTGACCCAGGAATTGCGGTTGTAATTCCCATTGTACTGTAAGTTTGAGGTCCTGCTGCAGCAAAAGTTAATAAACCACCTGTGTTGACAATCCCACCAGAAGCTGTAAATCCAGCTCCGATAGTTATCCCTGCAGTCGATGGGTTGGTAACGGCCCCAACAAAAGAAGTTGCCCCATTAAAAGTGGTTAGCCCTGAAGCTGTTACATTTGTAAAAGTAGCGCCTCCTGTAACAGCGCCACTAAAGATTGTGGTACTAGCATTCGCATCTTTAGTCATCGCACCACCAAAAGTGAGGCTTCCACTAGTTCCATTAAAGGTTTTATTGGCATTTCCAGTAATAGCAACTATACCTGACCCACTCATATTGATAGTCCCATCGATCGTTTGTGTTGCGTTATTACCACCAAAACCTAGGTTACCAGCTCCTGATAAACCTGTGGTTGTCCCTGCATCAAATGCATCTCCATCTATTTCTAACGTACTTCCAGCAGCTGTTGTTGATGAACCACTAAATGTGGTATCTCCAAGCAGCTGTACAATCCCAGCTGTTTTGCTATTGGTGAAAGCAACAGCATAAACTCCGTCCTGGAAGTCAACTTGTCCCGTATTATTTGAGTTAATTGTAATACTGGTTACTGGAGTACCAACAGTTCCAATGGAATCTGTAAACTGTTTAAGATCAGTACCAGATTCAACGTTAATAGCCCCCGCACCAGTAATTGGCATGGTACCAGTTGTTGGGTAAACAGCAGCAGCTGCCGTATTAAAGTTGACTGTTCCAGTATTTGCCATTGAAGCTGCTTGGAAATAATCCTCAATAGTTAAGGTGGTTCCAGTAGCTACTGTTGCAGCTCCTGAAAAAATAGCTGTTGCTCCAGAGGCAAAAGTAGCTGCACCTGAGTTGTTCGTATCAAAAGTGACATTGGTCACCGGACTTGAGAAAGTGGTTACTGAAGCATTTTGAACCACGATGGCACCAGCACCGGCAATAGTTCCTGAATGGGTCTGTGGTGCACTTGGAGCAAATGTTAAGTTTCCGTTATTTGTCAAGGTCCCAGGTGATGAAATTTGACTTTGTAAAACAATCGATCCTGGGTTGGTTAATGATGTGTTAAGTGTTAGCACATCTGCAAAAGTTACCACTCCAGAAGCCGCATCTGTGGTGAATTGATCTGCAGTCACTGCATTGCTAAATAAAGTGGTTCCTGTGTTGGTTGTATTAATTGCAATTGTACCAACTGCATTAGTTCCACCAATAACTCCAGCGAATGTCTTAGAAGTGCTGGCCCCGGCTACATTAATATCAAATGTGACAGTACCATCTCCATCGAAGGTACTTGTATAGGTAGCGTCTCCTGAGGTTGAATTAAAGTTGAAAGTCGAAGTGCCTGCCCCAGAAACTGTTGTAGATGCTGCAGCATAAGCAGATGCCGTCGTGGATGTAAGCTCCACTGTTGAGCCTCCAGCTATGGTGACGGCTCCGTCAAAGCTTGTGGCGCCACCAAAATTAGTCTGCCCAGAAGCTGTATTATTCGTAAACGTCGATGAGCTGTTTACTGCACCAAAAGTAGTCGGGTTCGTCGCACTTGCTGCAATGTCGATAGCTCCTACTTTGCTTCCAGATGTTCCTACGCTGTTATTAAAAGTTTTTGTTCCTGCACCTGAAATGTTAACAGCAAAGGGCCCTGTGATATCTCCAGTATAAGTGGGGGTCAAAGAGGCTCCAGTAATAGCAAGCGTTGCTGCTGCACTGGCACTAAGTCCTGCCGTAAATTCCGTAGCTCCAGTTCCAGCTAGTGTAATCGTAGATCCTGTACCTGCAGTTGATGCACCAGAGATAGTAACTACTCCCGTAGAAAAAGTAGTTTGTGAACTTGCTGCGGCTGTCAGCGCACCAGACAAAGTCACATCATTCGCAAAAGTCACTAGGCCTGATGCATTGTTATTGGTTACTGAAGCTCCAGTAACTGGGTTATTAAAAGTTACAGTATCCGTATTTCCAGAGGTAATGGTAATAGCCCCTACTGGAGTGGTACCCCCCATGGCCGCTGCCAGCGCAAAAGTTTTTGAATTCGTTCCAGCCCCTAAGTCAATATTAATGGCACCTGCACCATCAATAGGTGCAGTATATGTTTGGATTGCACTACCATCACCATTAAAATTTACCGTCCCAGTATTTAATATCCCACCTGCAACTGTTAACGGATTTGTATCGTTGCTTGTAAATGATAAAGAAGAAGGTGAGTTCACTGTAATTGTGCTAGTTCCATCTAAAGCAACAGTATTGCTAAAAGTAGTCCCACCAGTGTTGGTTCCTGCTAAAACAATATTTCCAGCAGGGGTCGTTCCCCCAATAGGCGAAGAAAAAGTCGCCGCACCAGCTCCAGTAACATTAACAGTTCCTAGATCTTGAATAGCGAGAGCGTAAGTACCTGTTGAAGATGCACCAAAATTAAGGACCCCTCCAGTATTGTTAGTGATATCTGCAGTCGCTGCTGTGGTTGTACTGTTATAATTGATGATACCTGTGTTGTCAACAGCTCCTGTTGTAATCGTTCCTGAGCTACCAAATGTCACAGTCGTCCCTGTAGCTACGGTTACAGTTCCAGGGATAGCCGTTGTTCCATTAAAAGAAACAACTCCAGTTCCACCTGCTGTTGTTGTCAAAGTAGAAGCTCCTGCTCCTGTGTAAGCATTTTGAAAAGTGACTGCTCCAGTTTGAGCTGAATCAATTGTTAGATTCCCAACAGCGGTTGTTCCTCCAATAATTCCTGAAAATACTTTTGCCGCAGCTCCATCCACTGAAATCGCTCCTGCCCCATCAATGGTCAT
>CAYGLF010000006.1:0-45613 GCA_964350945.1 uncultured bacterium | reverse complement strand
ATACTTTTGCCGCAGCTCCATCCACTGAAATCGCTCCTGCCCCATCAATGGTCATACCGTAGGTAGGAGTTCCTGTGGTTGCTCCAAATGCGACAGTTCCAGCATTAGTAATCGGCCCCATCCCTGTCGTAGTACTATTAAAATTAATAATACCCGTTCCAGTAGTCGTTGCCCCTGCGACTGCATTAGCATTAGCTCCAAAGGTAATTGTTGTACTAGCTGGAGCTGTTACTCCTCCAGGAATTATAGCGGCTCCTGAAAAGGTTAGAGTTTCACTATTACCTGTTGTAGCAACAGTCGCTCCTGTTGTTCCTGTATATGCTGCAGAAAAAGTGGTCGCTGTCGCAGCACCTGTATTGACTGTCAAATTTCCAACTGGTGTAGTTCCTCCAATAATTCCTGAGAAAGTTTTAGGAGTTGCTGCTCCACTAACATTAATAGCTCCTGCCCCATCAATGGTCATTGCATAAGTAGGAGTTCCTGTGGTTGCTCCAAATGAAACGGTTCCAGCGTTCGTAATCGGTCCTGTCCCAGTAGTAGTGCTGTTAAAACCAACAGTAGTTCCTGCTACAGTCGTTACACTTGTGGGAATAACTGTCGCTGCATTAAAGCTTACAATACCAGTTCCACCAGTAGTCGTTGTTAGGGTAGAGCCTGCCGCACCAGTGTAGGCAGCGTTAAAATCAACCGTTCCCGTTTGTGCTGCTCCAATTGTTAGGTTCCCAACAGCGGTTGTTCCTCCAACAACTCCTGAAAATACTTTCACAGCAGCTCCATCCACTGAAATCGCTCCTGCCCCATCAATGGTCATTGCATAAGTAGGAGTTCCTGTGGTTGCTCCAAATGCGACAGTTCCAGCGTTCGTAATCGCTCCTGATCCAGTAGTAGTACTATTGAAAGTAATGGTTGTACCCGCTGCCGTCGTTAATCCCCCAGGAATTGAAGTAGCTCCTGAGAAAATTATTTGCTCGGCGCTACCTGTGGTGGTGGCAGTCGCTCCTCCTGCTCCTGTATATGCCTGAGCAAAAGTAGTGGTTGTTGCAGCGCCAGTGTTGACTGTCAAATTCCCGACAGCTGTAGTTCCACCTACAACCCCTGAAAAGGCTTTTGGTGTTCCGGCTCCACTAACAGTTATTGGTCCTGCTCCATCAATTGCCGCTGCATACGTTGGAGCTGCTGCTGCATTAAATGTCAAAGTTCCTGTTGCACTATTGATAATCCCTGTCCCTGCAACTGTTGGATCTGCTCCAGCATCAAATGCTGCGGATGTGATAGTTAGGTTAGCAGTTCCACCAGACATATCTGCAGTCCCTGTCAAATCGGTCGTTCCTGAAAAAGTCGTCGTTCCACTTGCTGCGTTGTTTGCAAAACTTGCTGCAGTCACATCCCCACTAAAAGTAACATTATCTGTATTTGAAGATTCTACAGTAATAGCTCCAGTTGTGACAGCTCCAATCGTGCCGCTAAATGTTTTGGTAGCAGCTGTATTACCTTGTGAAATATTAATGACACCAGCTCCTGTAATGTCCATTGCATAAGTAGGTCCAGTGGTTGCATCAAATGATAAAGTCCCTGCATTGGTAATGGTTCCAGAAGCAAAGGTCCCAGCAGTTTGAAGCGTAGAGCCACTTGCAATAGTAACGGGAGTCGCTGTTCCCGTTGTCAAGTCAGCAGTACCATTAAAGTCAACTGTAACAGCTATTCCAGTGCCCCCTACATTGAATCCACTTAACCCCGCAGTTTGTGTTACAGCATTGCTAAATATTACAGTGCGATTAGCTCCAGCTGCTCCGGTAAAGTTTACTGAGTTGGCGCCTCCAGTAAAAGCAACTGTTGGTGTAAAGGTAACCGAGTTACCAACATCAAGTGTAAAAACACTATTGGCCGCAGAAGCATCGACAGCTAGTGCAAAGGCTCCTCCTAATGTGAATGAAGTATCTGTCTGAAAACTCTGGAAGGTGCCCCCTGCTGTTAAAGCAGGTACGTTTACTCCAAGCCCTGCAGCATCAAATATCGCTTCATCGACATTTGTAGGAACGGCTGCCGTGTCCCAGTTTCCCACCACAGACCAATCTGTACTGGTTGCGCCAGTCCAAGTAGTGGCAACTGCAAAAAGCGGAAGAGTTGATAAAGTTAAAGCTAAAGTTAAGGTTCTTACGAGAGAAAACTTTTTAAACATAGGATGCACCAAATTATCCAAATTTTTATTTTAATACTTATTTTCCACTTATAGTTTTTTTTTTGAAATAAAAGAAAGTCTTTTTTTTATTTTTTAAAAAATGGAAAAGGTGGTGTTTAGGAGCGCTGAGGATAAGACCCACAATGATCAAAAGGAGAAATCTTTTTTAGAGCGGGCAACATTTTTTGGAATATGGGGCCAGCAAAATGCCCCTCTATTTCTAGATAAAAAAGATATTCCCCTAACTTTTTTTTAGAGGGAAGTGATTCTATCTTGGTAAGATTGAGGTGATTTTGTGCAATAAGAGACAATATATCATTTAATAGTCCGCAGCGATTTTCACTGGGTTTCATGAATAGGGACGTTTTATCTTTTCCGGTCGGCTTATTTTGGTAGGTGCCGATCAGAAAAAAACGGGTTTGATTGCTTAGATCGTCTTCTACTTCCTTATATAGTATAGGAACTTGAGTAAGCTCTGCCCCCATCTGGGTGGTGATTGCAGCGCTATTCTCTGGATGCTTTAACAGCTGGTGAGCCGACTGAGCATTGCTTAGAGTGTAGATTACTTCAACATCGATTAAAAGGTGATTGATTTTCATTCGACATTGCTCATAAGCATGGGGATGGGCAAAGAGCTTGGTGATATTGGCTTCTTTGACAAAAGAAGCTAATACATACTCTATAGGCACGATTTTTTCTTCACAGATCAGATGACTGCAGTCTGCCAAGCAGCGTAGCGTCTCAACAATCGTTCCAGAGAGGCTGTTTTCTATTGGAACTACAATCGCATCAACAACTTTTAAATGTAAAAGGTCAAAAACTTCTGTGAGGCTCTTTGCAAATACAATCTTACGATGAGGGAAGCTTAAGGCGACCTGATGGGAGAAAGTCCCCTCGGGGCCGAGGGTTGCTAGGATCATTTCTCCCCCCAATATTTTTGCTGCCTTGCAAATAAGGCATTAAAAGCTCTCTCTTTTTTGTGTTCGACCACTTCTAAAAGCTTTTGCACCCCCTTTTGATACTGTTTGAGGGCTTTGATAAAGTAGGGATTTTCAAAAGCGATTTCTCGGTAAAGAGAGGGATCTTGAGAAGCTAGCTGCTTCAATGAGCTTGTAAAACTTAAAAAACGTGGTGTTGAGCACTGATCGATTTCCCTTTTAGAGAATAAGGAGAGCGTCTCACCATATGAAAGCTGCACCAAGTGGTTTAAGGCTTGCACTCTGGCCATAATCTGATCGTGGCGTTTGGGACTTAGCTTGTGCACCTTTATTTTTTGAGAGCGAAATAAAGCGTTGACCTTTTGTAACCAACCATGCACTTGCACAGGACATAGTATAAGAGTCGCTTCATCACCTTTTGATAGATGGGGGCCAAATAAAGGGTGCATGCCAATTGTTGCACACGGCAATTTTGCGAGAGCCCGGCACACAGCTTCTTTTAATGAGCAAAAGTCTATCACGAGTTGACCAGGATGAACCAAAGGGCGAATCTTTTCAATCACGGGAATCGTTTGAGTGATGGGCACAGAGATTAATAGCACATCATGGGCCCTACAAAATGAGGCAAGGGGTTGAGGGTGATTCAGATCATAGATGGAAATCATTTTAAAAGAGGTTTTAAAATAGTGAGAGAACCATTGACCCATGCGGCCTTTCCCTCCAATAATTCCTAGTGAGTGGTCTTGCATAAACTCATTCCTTAAAAAATGTTTTTATAGCAAACCCACTTTTTAACTACCATCTCTATATATAAGGTCCCTATGCCCTCTCGTTTTTAAAAGAGGATTGCGCACTTTTTTACATGAGATTGCAAATACCCTTCAAAGAGGAAAAATAGAATTTTTAGGAAATATTGCAAAAAAACACTGATATAAAGAGATTTAGGAGCTCTCTTTTTTTGCGTCAATTAGAATCTGCTGATATAGATTTTCAACCAGCCCTTCATCTAAGCCTAGATTTTTGGCTTTCGCTTTGAGTATCTTGATCATTTGTTGCTCTCTTTTAAGATCTAAAAGAGGTTTTTGGTGACTTAACTTCCACTGCATAACTTGGCGTACTACCTGCTTTCTTAAAGCAAGCTGCTCTAAAAGCGCTTGGTCAATCTGGTCAATTTGCTGGCGCCACTTCGTCAGCTGGTCCACCGTCATGCCCACTCATCTCCTACTGGAGGTTGACCTGTTATGAGCAAATGCTCAGCTATATGTAACATACCTAATGACAAGCCCCCAGACGCTAACACTAAACCTACTGTCGTAGCAATGGGCCCTAGTGGAATCACTTTGGCTGCAGGAAGTAACATAGACATAGCATTTGCTGTATTAAAAAAAGCTGCCCAAGCAATGGATTTACTCGTCAGCTCATAACTTGTAGGTGCGACTTCTCCCTTTGGAAGAAAGGTTTTAAGGGTCGCTGCGAAAACACTTCCGGTAATCACAGAAATAGGGAGATTTACAAAAAAATTAGGGAGAGGAGCTGAAAGATAGCTTACAGGCTGATTCATCAAAACCCCCTGCACCCAATTATGTGCCAAAGCTGTGCCTATTAAGGGGGCTAAACGCACCCACCCACGAGAGACTGTCAGCAATTGATTCCCTGCGGATTGTTTAGTAGCACATGGACTAGGGGATGGTAATATTTGCATCTAACACTCTCATCTTGTTTACAATTGGCGCCCATTGTTTGTCGAAGTACTTTTACTTGCAATCAAAAACTTTAAAAAAGCCCCACATTCAACGCTTTTCCTCTTCTTTACAGATTGCAAGCACCCCATACCTTTCATTTAAAAAGGTCAAAGGATCTCACTTCGTTTCTTTTGCTGGGTTAACTCTGCAAATGTATCAGCCGCAGCAGATACCGCGTCTTTGGCATTTTCTTTTGCAGTTATAAAGACCCCTTTACCAGATTCAAAAACGACCTGACCCATCTCTGAGGCACTTTGAGTTCCCTGCTTGATCCCTTTTCCGATTCCAGCAACCAACTCGCTGTTAGCGGCAGCTTTCGCTCCATCTCCAACAGCTTTGAGCGTTTTAGAACCGATCTCAGCAGTTGTTTGAGCGACCTGTTTGATTCCTTTTGCAGCACTAGCAGCCAAATCGCTGTTAGCGGCAGCTTTTGCTCCATCTCCAACAGCTTTGAGAGTTTCAGAGCCTACTTCTGCTAATTTTTGAGCTCCCTTCTTAACGGATTGTCCAATTCCTTTAACTGTTTCACTGGTCGCCGCATTAGATACAAGCTCTGCCGCCCCTTTAAGAGTATCAGCACCTACCCGAACGGTTTTTTTAACGACTTTTTTGATCCCTTGTCCAATTCCTATAACCGTTTCACTAGTTACCACATCGGAAACTGTATTGACCGCATAAGAACCTGCTTGCGCCGCCTTTTGAGATCCGTCTTTAACCATTTGAACAACAGTTTGAGCGGTCTTAGATTGATACACATCAGAAAAAGTATTTTGAGCTTTTTCAAAAGCCTTTTGACTCCAACCAGGCGTCTGATCATCTGGATAGGACTTCGCGCTATTATTAGGGCCACCAGCGGTTTGACTAGCCTCATCTGTAGTTTCTGATTGAGAAAACTGCGTCCACCATTCATAGGTATTCTTAAAAGCGTTTTTGATCTGTTCAGCGTCGTAATCTCTTTTTTCTTCTTGACTGATTGTGAAGGTACTCGAACACGCGTGAGGATTTAGGCGCATGTAGAGGTCTACTTTAGCACGTGTAGCCTCTTGTTCACTGAAGGATTGAGCACTTGTTAATTGACTCAGTGATGCATCCACCATTTTTTTGTAAATAGGACAGCGATAAGCTTCTTCAAGCTCTAGATCACTCTCATCAATTCTCGAAAACTGATGTTTAATGTCATCAATCATGGCATGCAAAATCATTTGCTTTTCGTCCGATTTAGAAGAATCGTTTGACTGGATATCAATTTCTCTAGATGCACTGGCTCCTTTAGAAATCAAATAGTCGTAGAGGTCAGCATCTAAAGCTCGATATGCTGTTAGTAGCGGAGTATAGGCCTTTTCAGAAAACTGCTTAGCTTCTTTGCCCATGCGTTCTTGGTGATTGGGGTTCGCACCGTGATGAAGCAACCACTTTAAAGAAGGGTTCAACTCTTTATGATGAAGTTGCATTCCTTTTAAAACTTTTCCGAGCAGTTTATTTTTATTATCATCACTCACTCGATCTTGTGGATAAGAACTATAAGCACAATCTAGAGCTTCGATATTTCTATCTAAAGCAAAAGCTTGTAAATCGCCAGTTGGGGTGCTTAAAGGCAATCCTATTTTATTGAAAAATGCCCCTGAAGTTTCAAAGGTATTGTAAAAAGCTTGCGAGCTTCTAAATGCCAGGCTTTCACAACCTGAACTTAGCTGCCCTTCAAAACTAGTAGACCCTTGATAATCGGGATGACTTGGTGAATAGTGGTTGTTGTAAACCAGCTGAGAGACCACTCCAAGCGCCGTTACAGACAAACCAGCCCGAATAAAAAATCGCGTCCAAGAACCTGCTGTTTGGGTTTGATTTTTTAACTCATGACTTTGAGATGATACTGGTTTTGAATTAACTTCCATAAAATAATCCTTTTGCTTTGAGCCTCACTGAAATCTCACTGCACATTTCAGCGGTTATGATGAATAAATCTGTGTTCCCATCTGTTCTATTATCAGGATGATATTTTCCTAAAAATTTTCTACATACCCTTTTAATGGATCTATAAGCTTCTTTTGGCGCAATTTCAAATAATCTCGATTGAGAGGTGATCGAAGAAACTAGTTTATCCAGTTGATTTTTCGAGGGTGATTCAAAATTTCTAGCTACAAAGTTCTTGAATACTTTAGAAAGGATCGTGAATATTACAGGAGTTGCGTCCGTTTTCTCTAGAGCCGCAATCACTGCAGCCAGGTCCCTTTTAAAATCCCTTTCGAGCTGTACCAATCCCGCTTGTAATTCAAAAGAGGCCGCCCATAGTGGCTTTAAGCCACAAGCTGGTTGCACAGATAAAGCATTCATTAGAAAAACCTCCCTTTTTTTTGTTCGTCTGTAGTTTTTTCGCAAGCATCTGTTACTTTCGTGAATAAATCGGAATCCCCGCCTCTGTCTGGATGATTTACTTTGTGAAGTTCGCGACACGCTTTTTTAATAGTTTTAAGAGCCTCTTTACTTGACATTTTCCCTAGCTCAACAGGATCAAGCCCAAGTATTCGATAAGCATCTTCTTGATCTTCTTTGGCAATTTCAGGAAAAAAGTCATCCCACAATTTATTAAGGGCTTCTAAGTATACTCGTGCTGATTCTCCAAACGAGTTGAATAAATTGCTCCAGTTATTCTCGGCGGAAAATTGACTAGAGTTTTTCTTCGGTGGAGGGGTGGTCCTTTTAATAAAAAATTCTCTAAAACACACTTTCCCATTAAGATACTGGTAAATGATAGGCTTTAAAGTGTCTTGAGTCTCTTTTGCAAAAGAACCCATCGCCTGAGTGTGCGCTTGAATAGAAAGATCGACCATTTTCTTATAACTGCTGCAGGTGTCCTTAGAAGGCATTTGAGCTCCAGTGCGTCCCATATCTTCAACCATTGCTTTGATGATCGGCTGTTTGTTATCAAAACGCTCGGTGAGTTTAGAGTAGCTGTGTACAGAGAGGTCTGGGTTGGCTCCCTTTTTGATTAAAGACTCAAATAGATCTGCATCCCTACTGCGATAGGCCGTTAACAATGCTGTGTAGGTATCTTCATTTTGTCGAAGGTCTTTTTGCATAATGCGCTGGCTAAAGTTGACATCTGCCCCAATGTCAATCAACCACTTTAGCGAAGCTTTCAAATCTTTCCCATTCGCCTGCATCTGATGCATGACCTCTCCAAGCAATGAGTTTTTCATTCCCTGAGTGATCTTCCCTTCTGGGTAAGCAGCGTAAGCGCAACGAGCTCCATCTAAGTTTCTGTCTAGTAAAAAGGCTTTTAAAGCCCCTGGAGGGGTGTTTGCATTGGCAAACAAAGGCTTTTCTACAGCATTCAAAAAGCTTTGCATCACTTTGAACGTTCGACTTTCACAGCTGTTACTATATTTTTGATAAAAAGCCGTTAAAGGACTTTGATCAATATCATGCGAAGAAAGCGTGGGCGAATAAAAGCGATGATAGGCTAAATACCCAAGACCTCCAGTTGCAAGTAAAGCTCCCCCTGCTTTAAGAGCTGTTGTAAGCCCTTCCCTTATTGGATTTTGGGTAGTATTTTCAGTCGTTAATGGCACCTTGCCACCCTCATGGAATCCCCAATTCGTCGCGCTTTGGTAAATAGCTGATATCATATTTTTTTTGCCCTTCAATAGCTTTTATTTGCGCCCCAGTATAGAGGCTCTTTGTTAAGACAGTTTAAAGAAAGTTGGTTAATTTTCCTAAATTCTTTCCCTTTTAAAAAAGGGACAAGGCTTTAAATATTAATTATTTTTTTAAAACAGCCCCCAAGAGCTATTTCCCAATACAAAATTTTGCAAAGATATTTGATAAAATGCTCTCTGTAATATCCATCCCCATAATCTCGCTTAATGACCTTAATGAGCTTTTTAAATCATAGGACAGCCACTCTGCAGACTGACCGCTTTCAAGTCCATCAATCACCTTTTTGAGATGATCATAGGCCTCTTGAAGAGACTTTTTATGGCGAGCTTCTGTTAAAAAGATTTGATCTTGGCAAGCTGCTTTTGGAAGCGTCTTTTCAAGAATCTGAGCACATAGGCTCTCAAATCCCCGTCCCGTCTTGGCAGAAATTTCAATAGCATCCAAAAGTTGAGGTTCTAGAGGCTCTTTTTTCAGATCGATTTTATTCCAGACGACCAAGTGATTGCCCACACTTTTTAAAAGCTTTTGATCTTCTGAAGAAAAAGGGGTAGAGGCATCTAAAACAAGGAGGGTTAAATCGGCATTTTTAGACGCTTTTAAAGCTCTTTCTATTCCGATCTCCTCAACAATCTGATCCGTTTTTCTTATTCCCGCGGTATCTATCAATCGGTATTTCATCCCTTGGATAAAAAAGGCTTCTTCTAAAAGATCACGCGTCGTTCCTGCTATATCGGTCACAATCGCTCGATCTTTTTTCAAAAGACGGTTCATCAATGAGGACTTGCCTACATTGGGTTTTCCAAGCAGACAAATTGAAAAGCCCTCTTTTAGAGCTTGCCCATCTCGAAAAGTATGAATTAAAGTGGCCATTTGATTTAAGCAGATATTTAAAGCGGCTATAATATCTTCTAAACTACAAAACTCAATCCCTTCTTCAGGAAAATCTACCCATGCTTCTAAAATAGCGGCTTGTTCAACCAGCTTTTCTTGCATCGCGCGAATGCTTTTTGAAAGCTCTCCTTCAAGTTGGCTTTGGGCCATTTTAAGAGCATATTCATTTTGCGCTGAAATTAACAACTGCACGGCCTCTGCTTGCGCTAGATCCATCTTTTTATTGAGATAGGCCCTTTGAGTAAACTCTCCTGGCTGGGCGGGTTTTGCTCCCGCCTCAAAAGTTCGCTCAAGCACTTTTTGCGTGATTAAGCGTCCTCCATGACAAAAAATCTCCACAACCTCTTCTCCGGTGTAAGAGTTGGGGGCTTTCATCACCACTAAAAGCCCTTGATCAAGCGTCTTTTTATCGACATCACAAAAACGACCATAAACCATTTGATGGGAGGCAAGCTTCAAAACATCTTTAGAAAATAAAGCGTTTGCAACCTGGAGTGCGCACTCGCCAGATATGCGAATCATCGCCACCCCTCCGTCTCCGCTAGGGGTACAAATCGCTGCAATTGTTTCTTTTCGTAAACTCATTAGAACAAATTTGATTTAAGATTGACTTAAAAAGCTTTAGTAAATAATCTCTCAGCTAGAAATAATAATATGAGCCGCTAATTAACTCTAGTGAAATCATCTTTGATTTTGATTTCCACAGCTCTTTTTTCAACTTTTTCTTATTATTTCTCATAAAAACTTTATTTGTATGGAAGCCATCCACTTTATAGACCGCATCTCTCGCCAAAAGATCCAAGAAAAAATCTATGGCTTTTTCTTTGTCTACATGTTGTATGGGCAATATCCTTGCAGCAGCTTTTTCAATCGCCTCTTACAAACCGTTGCCCGCATTCCTTTCATTTCTTATCTTTATGGCAAGATCCAAGACACAAGATGGAGCCGACGTAAAGTCCTTCCTTTTATCCAACAGTTTGAAATTGATATGGGAGAGACTCTAAAGCGCCCCTCTCAATACCAATCATTCAACGATTTTTTTTACCGCAAGCTCAAGCCAGGAGCGCGCTCGTTCCCTAAAGAAGCACAAACAGCCATTATGCCAGCTGATGGCCGCTATTTATTCATCCCCAATATCTCAAAAAGAGATGGCTTTTACGTGAAAGGCCACCGGTTCCAACTTGCTTCATTTCTAAAAGATGAAGCGCTTTCAGAGCGCTTTGAAAAGGGAGTGATGATCGTTGCCAGGCTTTGCCCGACCGACTATCATCGCTTTCATTTTCCCTGCAGTGGCATTGCTGAAAAACCAAAAATGATCAATGGATATCTCAACGCTGTAAATCTCGCTTCTTTAAAAAACAATATCCATGTTTTTTCAGAAAACAAACGGATGATCACCCTTTTAAATACAGAAAGATTTGGGCAAGTCGCCTATATTGAAATTGGAGCTGTATGCGTTGGGAGCATCATCCAAACTTTTGAGCCGAACAAACTCTTTCAAAGAGGAGATGAAAAAGGCTATTTCGCTTTTGGAGGATCTTGTGTGGTCATGCTCTTTGAAGAAAATCGCCTTATGTTAGACAAAGATCTATTAAAAGCTCCCAACTATCTAGAAATGCGCTGCAAATTTGGCCAGTCTCTAGGAACCTCTCTTTAAAAGTTTTTTCTATTTACTCTAAATGTCTATTAAAACTATCAAAAGATGAACTGGTTTTTTAGCCCCCCTTTTCTAGATGCTTCGTTGGCTGGTCCGCAAAAAATACTCTCTTGCTTTGGCAGTCGGTTCTTTTATGGTAGGAGCTTTATGCTTCAGCTTTTGCCACAGCCCTCAAAAATCGCGGGTACAAGTTTTAGGATTTCCCAAACTCGATTATGGCCACTCTCTAGTTTGCTATGACAGTGCGCGCAAAATCCCGCAATGGACCTATGAATATCTAGATGTCAAAAATAGAGATCGTCCACCAAAAAAACTCGCTGTTTCTTTCAAAGAAAATAAAGCCGTTTACTCACTACACCGCAGTACTATTAAAGACTACAAACAATCTGGACTAGATCGTGGACATATGATGGCAGCAGCCAACTGGAACCAAAATGAAAAAGATCTCTCTAATACTTTTTTACTCTCAAATGTCTGCCCGCAAAATGCTGGGCTTAACCGCGGAGTGTGGGCTGCTTTAGAAAAAAAAATTCGCCAAAAGATAGCGCCCGAGCAACCTGTGGAAGTGGTTACGGGACCTCTTTTTTTGCCCCACCTAGAAAATGGCAATCGATTTGTCAAGTATCAAGTGATCGGAGAAAATCATGTGGCTGTCCCCACTCACTTTTTCAAGCTCATCTACTTTGAACAAAAACCTACTGCTTACATTATTCCAAATCATGACCTCCCCCTGGGGACCCAACTAGATCAGTTTCTAGTCCCCATAGATCTTCTGGAAAAAGTCTCTGGACTGCAGTTTAGCTTTCAATCATAGGAATATTGAACATATTGTCCAAGGCAGATTCAAAAGTGTAAAGATGCAAATAAAAAGCGAGTAACATCATGATTTGTAAAGCTGGAAGCTCCTTTGCAGCCGCTACTGTCATTCCAACTGCTGCTGCCGTGAGTCGACAAGTCGCACGAACACTTTTTACACAAACCTTGACAATAGCCAAGCTTAGCTGTAAAGCAAGCTGAAGAGTCTTTAGCATTAAAGAAACTGTAGAGGTTGTCACGTACACCCCTCCCTGCGCCGCCTTAACAAGAGGCCATAAAGCGGTTGAAAAAAGGGTACTTAAAGTAAATTCTACCCCATCATGTAATGCTCCCATGGCTTGTGATCCAACCCTCCAGCCGATTCCAGGCCCCTGTAAAACCCCTTGGAATAAACCCATAATGGCCTTGGAGGGAACTAATCCCGCCGCAATTGAGAGAAAAATCGCATTCTGAATCATGGATCGAGGAAGGGAACTATTTAAAGATATTAATAACGATAATTGCACAACACATTGTATTACAAATAGATAAGAATCAACATCCTCTGATCCAATCAGAAAGTGACCCCCAACAATCGCTGTTACAGCTGTGATTAAGCTGACCATACGCGGATGCGGCTCTTGAGCTATTCTCAGGCCATTTAAAGCCTCTCTTGACGTCCGCGCCAAAGGAACCAGGATGACCCCTAGAGCAGCTCCTACAACCCCTCCTGTCCCTTGAGCAGTCCCTTTAGTGATCTTTGAAGCGCCACGAGCAGCAACTCCAGGAAGGGCCAAAGCACCCTGGGCAATCGATTGAAGATTTAATGTATTTACAGCTGGCATCGTCATTTCAACACCTCAATTATTATATATTAATTAACTATGTTCTATAAATATTTTATTAAATATAAATTTTAATGTCAATTATATTTTAAACTTGACAAATTAATTAATTAATTATAAAATTAACGTAACGTGTCAAACGCAAGGAACATATAGTATGAATATCTCTGAAATAGCTTCTGCCCTTTATGGAATAACCCCTTCTATTGAAAGCACTCTGCAAGCTGGATCCAACACCCTTGGAGCTGCCAAAAACATTACCGCCAGAGCTTTTCAAACAGCGTCTTATGTTTATGAAAATTATAGCCCTGAACAGGAGCAAATCAAAGAAGTGCTCCTTGTGGCATTTAATGCCTTGGCTTCTTTAGCTGAAGCTACTGCCAACGGAACCACTTACCTCTATGAACACACACCCTCTATAGAAACCTTACAGAATGGAACTCTGACAGGCTATCAAAAAGTGGCAGAATATGCGTCTTTGGTTTTGAATATTTTACCCAGTAACGAACAAGTCCAATGGGCTCATGAAAAACTTATAGATGCGCTCACAGCCTTGCATGAGGCAGGATCTATTCTCTACAATGGGATGCCTTCAATTGAGCAAAATATAAAAGAAATCAGCATTCACATCCAATTCATCATTGAGATTTTTGCAGTTATCTTCAACCAATTAGGTTCCATTTTTCAATACCTACCCACTTTAGAAACACCAGAAGTTAGCCTCACTAGCATAGCTCAAACTCTCGTAGATAAAGAGAGCCTCTTACACGGGCTCAACATAATCTGCATTTTAGCCTGCTTGCCTTTTATTTTAAAAGGGGTCGCACTGCCATCAGATGGACTCTTCCAAAGTTTTTCTAACCGACTTATTTTTACATCTCAAACAGCTATCACAAGTCTTGCTGCTGGAAATATTTTGTTTGAAGAAGGTCCTTTGAGCACAATAGGGTGGATGCTGTCGACCCTAGCCTTAGCGCTAGTTCCAAATATCGTTCGCGATATTCTCTGGGGAGATCAAGAAGGAAGAACTCCTTTTGGAGATCTCTACAATCGCATTACTTATGCCATTTCAACCATGTTGGTTGCCTTAGCACTCTCAAATTTAAATGCTGCTGATTCCAATGCCCAAGCTAATCAAGTTGAAATAGGTTAAAAACATATAGTAAATATTTTATTTTTTTATCTGAAATAAGACTTTATTGCAGTTTGCAATAAAGTCTTATTTTCATTATCATGTCTGTTAGGGAACATAAGAAAACAGGAAAACATGCTCAGCCTTTTAAAGAAAATATTTGGAACTGCACAAAGCCGACAAATCCAAAAGTACCACCATATTGTTCAAAAAATCAACCAACTTGAAGAGCATCTACAGTCACTTACTGACGATCAAGTCCGTGCAAAAACTCAAGAGTTTAAAGAGCGCTACCAAAAAGGCGAGTCTTTAGACGCTTTGCTTCCTGAAGCGTTTGCGGTTGTTAAAAATACCTGCCGACGCCTTGTGGGTACCGAAATTCAGGTTTCAGGATACACTCAAACATGGAACATGGTCCCCTACGACGTGCAGCTTATTGGAGCAATTGCCATGCATCATGGCTGCGTTGCTGAAATGCAGACAGGAGAAGGGAAAACGCTCACTGCCATCTTGCCTATCTACCTCAATGCCATCACGAAAAAACCCGTCCATTTAGTAACCGTCAACGACTATTTAGCCCGCAGAGACTGCCAGTGGGATGCTCCTGTCCTCAATTGGTTAAATATCAGCTGCAGCCCTTTAACCAACGACACCCCACACTCTGAGCGAGCCGCCATCTACCAGTTAGATGTGGTCTACGGAACAGCCTCTGAATTTGGCTTCGACTACCTGCGCGACAACTCGATGTCTATGAGTAAAAACGAGCAAGTTCAAAGGGGGTATTTTTATGCTATCGTCGATGAGATTGATTCCATTTTAATTGACGAAGCAAGAACTCCACTCATTATTTCAGGGCCAGTGCCTCACAGCAAACAGCTCTACCATGAGCTGAAAGAAAATGTGGCTTTAATCATCAAAAATCAGCGCGACATCTGTAATGGTTATGCAACAGACGCTAAAAAATTACTCGAAAAAAGTGGCTATGAAGTGCGGTCGGATAGTGAGCCTGTGAAACTGAGTAAGGAACAATCAGCCTTAGTCGACGCAGCCATTGAAAAGCTATGGGTCGTCAGCAAAGGGATGCCTCGCAACAAAGTCCTTAAGCGCATTTTAGAAGACCCCGAATTAAGAGAGCGCCTAGACACCCTAGATATTTACTACTACGGGGAAGTGAACAAAGAAGCAAAAGCAAAGACCTTAAAAGATCTCTTTGTTACCGTTGATGAAAAAGCAAGTGAGTATGAGCTAACCGACAAAGGGATTTCAGCATGGACAGAACGCTCTGAAGATGACTCTTATGATGAATTTACCATGCTCGATCTCGGCCCTTTGTATGCTGAAATTGAAAATAATGAGGCACTCTCATCTGATGAAAAAATGCAGCAAAAAACAGCTCTACAAGAACAAGATTCTAAGCGCAAAGAACGCTCACACAACCTTCGCCAAATGCTGCGTGCACATCTTTTGATGGAAAAAGATGTCGATTATATTATTCAAGAAGATGCGATTGTCATTATTGATGAAAACACCGGACGCCCTCAACCAGGTCGCCGCTTCTCTGATGGCCTTCACCAAGCAATTGAAGCTAAAGAGAACCTTGAAATCCAAAAAGAGACGCAGACATACGCAACGATCACCCTGCAAAATTACTTCCGAATGTATGAAAAACTTGCGGGAATGACAGGAACAGCCTTGACTGAGGCTTCGGAATTTAAAGAAATATACAAAATGGATGTGTTGGCTATCCCCACACATGTTCCCTGTATTCGCAAAGATGCTCATGATGAAATCTATATGACAGAGCGTGAGAAATATAATGCGATTATTAAAGAGATTCAACAGGTGCATGCTCAAAAGCGCCCTATTTTAATCGGCACTGAATCCGTCGAGATCTCTGAAAAGCTCTCTCGCATTTTGAAAGCCAACCGACTTCCCCATACAGTTTTAAATGCAAAACAACATAAGCAAGAAGCTGAAATCATCTCTAAGGCAGGGCATGTAAGCTCTATTACCATTGCCACCAACATGGCTGGGCGTGGAACCGACATCAAACTAGATCCTTCCATTGTTGAGCAAGGAGGCTTGCATGTCATCGCCACGTGCCGTCACCAATCGCGAAGAATTGACCGCCAATTAAGAGGCCGTTGTGCTCGTCAAGGAGACCCTGGATCTTCTAAGTTCTACGTCTCTTTTGAAGACCCTCTCATGCGCCTATTCGCCTCTCCAAAACTCAACTTAATGATTAAAAAATGGCGCCCTCCTGAAGGAGAAGCCATCTCAGCTGGTATCTTAAATAAATCGATAGAAACCGCTCAAAAGAGAATCGAACAACGCAACTATACGATGCGAAAATACACCATCGAATATGACAACGTCATCAATAAACAACGCCAAGAAATTTACCGCTTCCGCAATGAAATTCTCAATACAGAAGAAGCCATTGAGCACATCCAGGACCTACTTGCAGATGTAGTAGGCGATCAAGCACATCATTGTTTTAATCGGAAAACCTCTAAAGGGAAATGGGACACTGAGAGCCTCTACCAATGGCTTTTAGAAATCTTCCCTGTCCACTTTGAGAAAGACGATCTTGAGAAGTTTGACTCAGCGAGTGAACTCGAAGCATTTCTCACACAGAAAATTAGCTGTGCTCTTTCTGAAAAAATGAATGCCATTCGACAAGGTGAACTTGAAAACATGCCTCACCTACCCTCTAGCCAGGCCCTCAACCCGATTCTCAACCAATCAGCGCAAAACTTGATTATTGAAACGATCGATGAGCATTGGCAGCAACATTTGCTAACTATTGATTATTTACGCTCTGAAGTATCTATTCGCTCGGTTGGAAATAAAGACCCTCTTATTGAATTTAAGCGCGAATCTTTTAGAGCCTTCGAGTCTATGGTACACGAACTCAATACAGCGATCTTGACCAAAATATTTAAGCTCAAACTTTCAATGCATCCACATCACGCCTCTTTGCAAGATATGCTCAGCCACCTAAGCTTTCAAACTCAACGGTCGCTAATTCCTCAGATGGATTCTGCTATGGAAGGTACCCAGGAAGAGGGTCGTAAAGGACAAACAGTAGTTTTAGAGGAGAGGACCAAACGCAACGAACCTTGCCCCTGCGGGAGCGGCAAGAAACATAAAAAATGTTGTGATATGGTCTCCTATCCCGACTGAAGATCAAACGGAGAAAGCTCGTGTTGAGCGGGCTTAGCGGTTGAAAAAAGAGATCGATAGCCAAAGTATAAAAGTGGCAGTGCCCCGACTAAAAATAGAGGCCAGTACTTCGCTTTAAAGGTAAAAGTCAACACGCCATCACTTGAAAACCACCACAGGGCACACCCTAGTATAAAGAAGACTGAACCAGGAATCAGCAGCAACAACGTGGCCAATGGGCTTTCGAGATCTTCGCGCACAGGCTCGGGCTGCGACTCCTCTTGCGACTCCTCTCTAGATTCATTTGGAGAGGGCTCTGTATAGCCATAGTTATAACCTTGATAAGGAGGAGCTAACGCCTCTTTTGGCTCTTGAGCCAGACTCTGACTAGACGCTAATGGGGCACTCTCCTCAGCTTCTGCTTTTTCTCGCTCAACTAAATTGGCGCCGCAATAAGGACATTGCATTTCATAGACATGAACATATCCGTCGCAACTCCAACATAATTTTTTATGGGTTTTAGTGCTCATCTTCTCAATTCCTTGTTTGACCAGATCGATTTTTTAGATATATACAGAACAAAAGCTCCGAATCGATGACTGGTGCCCAGTATGAAGAAAGTAAATTAATTCGTCAAAAATAAACCCTTTTAAATAAAAATTTGAAACAAAAACACTCAATGAATCTTGTAATTTGATCATTTGAATTTAAGTTTTTTTCCCCTATACTGTCTGTTAATTATGGAGAGGGGGCTTGCCATTTCTTCAAAGAATCCTTATAGGTAAAAAAAAGTGACTGGAGTGAAAATTGACCATGCAAAAATTTGATGTCATCGTACTAGGGGGCGGCCCAGGAGGTTATGTGGCTGCTATTAAAGCGGCTCAGTTAAATCAAAGTGTAGCGCTTATAGAAGCCAAAGAAATGGGAGGAACCTGTTTAAATCGAGGCTGCATCCCCTCTAAAACACTTCTAGCAAATGCTCACCTAGCCCATAAAATCAAACATGCCAGCGACTATGGCATCGAGGTTTCAGAGCCTGTGATTCACTTTGACAAAATGATTGCCCGAAAAGATCAAGTGGTTGGGAAGGTCCGCGCAAGCCTGACTGGACTCATCCAGTCTAACAAAATCACCATCTTTAAGGGATTCGGGAAATTTACAGACCCTAGAACCATTAAGGTAACTGGAGAAGATAACGAGATCTTAGAAGGGAAAAAAATCATTATCGCGACGGGTTCAGAACCCAAAGACATCCCCTCTTTTCCTTTTGATCATGAGAAAATTCTTTCATCAACATCTATTTTAAACCTTAAAAAGCTTCCCAAAAGCCTCGCTATTATTGGAGGGGGATACATCGGGTGTGAGTTTGCCTCCTGCTTTGCTGACTATGGCGTAAAAGTTCATATTTTAGAAGCGATGGAGACCATCATCCCCTCACAAGGAACTGAACTGGCAACCTGTTTGACCAAAAACTTTGAAAATAAAGGGATTGAAATTCAAACCGGCGTATTTGTGGAAGGGATAGACACTACAAAAACAGGAGTTAGCGTAAAACTAAAAGACGCCCCGCCAGTTCATGCTGAGCTTGCTCTTGTCTCTATTGGCCGCAGCTTAAACACAGAGAATATTGGATTAGAAAAGGCAGGAGTGGTCACCCAACATGGGGTGATTGAAGTCAATGATCGCTTAGAATCCAATGTCCCTGGTATTTATGCAATTGGGGATATCACTGGCAAATGGATGCTGGCACATGTTGCCTCTCACCAAGGAATTGTTGCGGCTTCTAATGCAGCGGGTAAGGACTCAAAAATGCATTACAATGCCGTTCCTGCAGTTGTTTTTACCAATCCTGAAATTGCCACAGTCGGATTGCTCCCTCAAGAAGCCGCAGATCAAAAGATTGAAACTAAAGTGGGTAAATACCCTTTTATGGCATTAGGAAAATCACAAGCAGCGCTTGAAACCGAAGGGTTTGTTCAAATTGTATCTGATAAAAAAACAGGCCAAATTATCGGGGGGCAGGTCATTGGACATGAAGCCTCTGCTTTGATTGCTGAAATCACCCTTGCAGTTCGCTGTGAATTGACACTAGACGACCTAGCTGACACAATCCATGCACATCCCACCGTTGCAGAAGCCTGGCTTGAAGCAGCTTTAGTTGCTAATGAAACCCCCATTCACTTTCCTCCTAAAAAGAGAAAATAGCTATGACACAACGCGACTCCTTTGATCCCCGACCTAAAATCAAAAAAAATGTGCTCCCACCCAATCCAGAGCAGCAGCCATCAGGTCGTATCGTGAACACTGGACGCTTCCCTTCGTGGCTTCACCGCAAACTTCCACAAGGAGAACTCCTTTGGAAAACCAACCAGATTTTAGAGCAAGATCACTTGCCAACAGTTTGTGAAGAAGCAAAGTGCCCCAACTTAATGGAGTGCTTCTCTAAAAAGACTGCGACCTTTTTGACAATGGGCAAAGCCTGTACCCGAAACTGCGGTTTTTGTGACATTGATTTTGCTAAAGCCCCACCCCCTCTGGATCCTCTTGAGCCACAAAAAGTAGCCAGTGCCTCTAAAAAATTAGGCCTCAAACACATTGTCCTAACTATGGTTGCAAGAGATGATCTAGAAGATGGAGGAGCTGCCCATTTAGCCAAGATTATCCAGGAAATTAAATTGCAGATCCCCGCTAGCAGCGTTGAAGTGTTAACCTCTGACTTTGAAGGGAACTTCCAAGCCATTGACCAAGTCATTCAAACAGACCTTAAAATTTTTAACTACAACTTAGAAACCGTCCAAGAGCTGACCCCTCGCGTCCGCCACAAAGCGACCTACCAACGCACACTAGAAATCTTAAGCTATGTTAAAAATAAAGCCCCTCACCTGCTGATTAAGTCAGGGATTATGGTCGGGCTTGGAGAAACCAAACAACAAGTTTTTCGAGCAATTGACGACCTACAAAAGGTTGGTTGTGACATTGTCACTATTGGACAATACTTACAGCCAAACCCCAAGAAACTACGCGTCAAAGCTTTCATCACTCCTCAAGAATTCGAGGAGTATGCCCAATATGGGCGCCAATTAGGAATTCAATACATGCACAGCGGGCCTTTTGTCCGCTCAAGCTATAATGCGGACCTAGTCCAAAGGAAATTTGAGGAGAAAAAATAATGTCATCATTTACTGAATTACTGAAGCAAATCAACGAGACTGATCCCAAAAATGAGGAGACAGTAAGCCCAAGTACTTTCGAAGATAACATTGAGTTTCTACCGATCGCAGATGATATTGCCACTCAAATTCTACTACACCGCAATGCCCATTTTGGTGGAAAATTCGAATTTATGATCCAGTATTACCAAAATGAAGGGGTGGGTTGCTCTTTAGACTTTAGCCTTAAAGATATCGAAAAATTAGCGCACTACCAAAATCAACTCCAGCAGGATTTGGCCCTTTTTAAACTCTCTGAGCAAGAGCATTTAGAAGTTAAAAGTATTACAGAGCTCTACAAAGGCCTTCGCAAGCTTCTCTCTATTTCACAAAATGAGCAGTCTGTTCCCAAGCTCCTTGCTGACCTTATTTTAACTGAAGAGATAGACCCACAAGAAGAAATTGAACAACTCATTAAAAATGAACGCACCATCCCCTACCTTGTAGAGATTCTCAAGACAGAAGACTTTAAAAACCCTCTCTTTCCAGGTTATGGAAAAGCACCTACGCACGCTGCAAAATGCTTAGGAAAAATGAAAGCAGAAAAAGCGATCATCCCTCTTTTTGAAAGCATGCAATTAGAAGATCCCATCTTTCATGAAGAAGTCGTCCTAACAGCTCTTACAGATATCGGCAAACCCGCCTTTGAATTCTTAATGAATGTTTTAAAGAATCAGCCGATAACTCAGGATAACGAAAAAGCGGCCATCTGCCTGGTCCATCAAGGTGAAAATGAAGCTTTTGCTAAAGAATCTCTCAAACTATTGCAAAACTTCCTCTGCCTAAATTTCCCTAACTTAGTGGTTCACCTGATTCTAGGGTGCCTGGGGTTGACTGAAAAAGAGGACATCGAAAAGTTCTTAGCTCTCAAGTCGCAGCTTCCAGCTCTCTTTGATCCAGACTTTCACTACGTATCTACTCGCCTTAAAAAACGCTATTGAGCTTTGACTGAAAATCCGCGGCTTTTGATCTCTTCTTGGTGAAATAAGACCAAGCCTATTGAGAGAATGGCAAGCCCTAACCACAAGGGCCAGGGGATCACTTCTTTTAGGAAAAACCAACCAAATAGCGACGCAAAAAAGGGCGTTGAAAGCCCTGCAAAAGACATAAAAGTTGCCGAGTATCGCTTAAGCAAGAATCCAAAAAGATTGTAAGCTAAGAGATTAGAGACGATTAAAAGAGCAACGCTCGTTTTTAAAAAACCCGCCCACTGCAAAACAGGTACGGGGTTCCAAGACTCTACACAAATGGAATATCCCAGTGTTATAATTCCTCCAACTAACATCCCTAGCCCATTGGCTACAAACAAATTAATTGTTTGATGTGCCACGGTCTTCCTCAAGAAAATCCAACCTAAGGCAGAGGTAATAATCCCGACTAACAAAATGATTTCAGGCCATGAAAAAGCGAGTAGGCCACCGGTATGTGAACCCACTGACCCAGACCATATAATGGGAATAAGTCCTACGAGTCCAATAGAAAGTCCCCACCATTTTTTTTGAGTCATGGTCTCTTTTAAAATAAGGAAAGAGAAAAAGGCGCTAAGAAAAGGAGATGCACTATATAAAAAACAAGTTTTAGAAGAAGTTAAAAACTGCATCGACCAAAATTCACATACATTTGTAATAAAAATCCCTAAAGCCGCAAATAGTAAAACGCTGATGAAAGATTGGCGGTTCATCTTAAAGCTTTTGCGATCCTTTACCAGCTGAAAGGTCACCATAATCAGCCCAGCACAAAGCATCCGAGATCCTACAATAAAGAAGGGAGAAGCAAACGAGAGCGAGGCCTTTCCAATGGTAAAAACACTTGCAAATAAGGCATACAAAAGAAACACGAGAGCCATAAGGAACCTATCTAAATAATATTGTAAGATTTAGGATTATATTAAACATTTTGATTTAAAGCAATCTCCGTCAATCAGACCATTTCAAGACCTTATTTGGGTCTAAAATAGCTAAGCATCCTTTCTAAAAAGCACTAAAACTAGCGCAATTACCCAGGTGACTAAAAGCATATACCCCGAAACAATCAAAAAAAGATTTAACCCCATAGTTTTCCACACCAACCCTGGGAAAAGAGCTGTCAGGGCAAATCCAAGCCATAAAACAAATCCCAGACCCAAAGCACGATGCCACTGAGTAACTTTAGTACGAATCAAAATTTCATTGAAGACCACTGACAAAACAAAACCGTTTAAGATCGCTCCTAGTAATTGCATCACCGAAGGCTCTTGCATCATGCTTGCTGAAGATTGCATGTATAAATTTCCAAACAGTTTGGGGGAAAACCAAATAGCCCCTAAGATCATATAAAAAACGATCCCTAAAAAAACGGGTAATATTCTTGATCTAAACATCTTTTTTTCCTTCTTAAAAAGATAAAAAATAATTTTATATCTAACGAGGTTAAAAAACAATTGATGGCTTTATCGTTTGTGTTTAGAAGAATCTAGAAAAAAGGAGTTTCCCCTAATTGCAATAATACTTATATATAAAAAATTGAATAAACTTTTTTTTACAAGAGAGCTTTAATGTTTTACTCAAAATTCAAAAAAACAATCACGGTTTGTTTTTCCATCATGCTAATGTTATTCTGCACAAGTTGCGGAAAACAAGTCACTATCTTAACTAACGTCGAAGAAGGAAGTGCCAACCAAATTCTAGTTTTACTCGAAAGCAAAGGCATCCTCTCTGAAAAAATACTAGTTAAAACAACAGGGGCAGGCGCTCAGAGCAATGAAAACATGTGGAATATTGCTGTCGACAGCACTCGAGCGACCGAAGCATTGGCCATTTTAAATCGCATTGGCCTACCACGAAAACCGAGTGTAAACCTTTTAGATTTATTCCCTCAACAAGGGATGATGACCACTGATAAAGAAGAAGAGGTTCGCTATAATGAAGGGCTCAACCAGCAACTAGCATCCACGATCTGTAAAATAGATGGGGTCTTAGACGCTGAAGTGCAGATCTCATTTCCTGAAGAAGACACTTTTAACCCCGATGCAAAAAAAGAATTCCCTAGAGCCTCTGTCTTTATCAAACATGATGGTGTTTTTGATGATCCAAATACACTCCTTCCACAAAAAATTAGACGCTATATTTCAGGAAGTATCATCGACATGCGCTATGATGACGTGACAGTCGTAACGGCACGCGCACGCTTTACCGACATCAACTTAAGATCACTCGAGCCTAAAACAGACGCCACTCCATGGGGGACTCAAGACTTTGTTAGAATTTGGTCTATTGTTGTCTCACAAGACTCTGCCAGTTCTTTTAGAACGATTCTGTTCTTATTTTGCTTCTTTATGCTCGTCTTTATTGCTGCTCTAGCGTGGATGGCTTGGAAAGTTCAAGATGTCTTTAAGCAGATGAAAAATGTGAAATCTTTCTTCTCCCCTGAGCCTTTAAAACTAAAGATTCAAAGCGAATCTGATAATGAACAAAATGAGCCGCCCCAGGAGGGCGAAGAATAACTCCTTACGGAGTGGAGCACACCATGCAAGAAGGTAGTAGAGAAGTTTTTCAGCGTTTATTGGTTCACTCTCATGCCAACGATTTTGACCATTTTTTAAACTACTTTGAAGAGAGCGAGCGACCTTTAATCAATGCGCTCCCCAAACCTGAAGAGCCTCTACAACTACATCTAGAGCCTGCAGATCAAGTTTTACACTCTTTCCATTACTCATGGTTTATTGAGCACATAGAAGAATTCCCCAAAAAGTTTTATCGCCACATCCTGAGCATCTTCTCTTCTGAGCAAAAACAAAAACTACAGAAGATTGTTCAGGAGAAAAAAACGACGGCCACTTTATCTCCTTTAGCCCACTCCTACCTTGTACAGTGGTTCTTAAAAAAGATTGGCTACAACCTCTTACCCCCTCTTTGCTTTCTCCCTGTATCTTCAGGAAACCAGTTACTCAATTTAGATAAAAAATTAATCGTCAAAATGCTCCACCACCTTGGGATCTTAGAGATCGCAAACATGGCACAAAAAATTGTAGATAAAAAAGTACTGCACAACATCTTCGAGCTCATGACACCGAGTCAAAAAAAATGGTTTAAAGAAGCTCAAAAAAAATATTCTGAGCCTCTACCCTCCTCCACCCACGACTTTGAAAAAAAACTGCAAGACGAAAGCCTCTTTACTAATTTTTTAGAAAAAAGAGGGCTTTTACGCCTTGCTAAAGGACTTGCCTGCGAACATCGCGCACTGATTTGGCATCTGGCTCACCACTTAGACAATGGTAGAGGAAAAGAATTCTTAAATGCGGCGCGAAAGAGCATTGGCAACACCCACACCCCCTTTTACCATCGACAAGTTTTAGAAATAGCCCAAAGCACTCAAGAGAAGGAATCTTAAAATTATGAAACTACTAAACTTAATTTTTGGAAAGAATGTCACAGCAGCTCCAGGAGTTAAAGTAATTCCCAAAGCTGAATTTTCTAAACTCATTGATGCCAAAGAACTTTTAGAAGAAATCAAGCAAGAAGGCGTGGAGCATCGCGCTCAAATAGCTAAAGAGGGTGAGGAATTATTTGAAAAGTCTAAAGAAGAAGGCTTTGAAAAAGGACTCGAAAAATGGTCGGAACAGATTAAATTTCTAGAAGAAGAAAAAGCAAATGTGCGTCATGAAATTGAAAAAGTCATCGCTAAAGTCGCCTTGCTTACCACGCAAAAAATACTCGATCGTGAAGTGAAACAAAAACCTTCCACTATTATTGATATTATCGCTAAGCATTTAAAATCAGTAGCAAACCATCGTAAAATCACCATCTTTGTCCATAAAGGTGACCTGAAAATTTTTGATGAGAATAGAGAGACTCTAAAACAAGTCTTTAAAGATTTAGAAACCTTCGTGATTCAAGAGAGAGATGATATTTCCCAAGGAGGAGCTATTATCGAAACAGAAGCTGGGATCATAGATGCTCGAATTGACAGCTTATGGAAAAGTATTGAAACAGCCTTTGAAGGCTTATTAAGAAAAAAATAGCGAATACATATGAAAAAATGTTGGATATTAATAGCTTTACTAGGGATTTTTTTTCACGCGAGCTCGCCCTTAGCAGCAGCGCCAAGCTCTGGCTATAAAAAAGCCTCCGCAAGGGGAAGCAATGTCGCAAAAAACCTCCTTGGTGACCCAGATCCTTCGATAGCTGCAACGAGCTTTCCTCAACTGCCGATGGACCAGTCTCTCATCTCTAAAGGTGCCCCGCCTATAGCGATTGAGGTCGCTGTTTTAGCTGGACTTGCCCTACTACCTTGGGTTGTGATGATGCTCACCTCCTACATTAAAATTGTGATCGTCATATCCCTACTCAGAAATGCCCTGGGCGTGCAGCAAGCTCCTCCAAACCAAGTGGTGAATGGGATCGCTCTGTTACTGACCATGTATATTATGTTTCCTACCGGTCTTGCGATGTACGACTCGGCTAAATCCTACTTACACGAAAATGCCCCCTCCAAACTGATCTCCTCGGAATCAGCGCACTATATCATTGGAGCGATCGACAAAACCAAAGAGCCGCTAAGGGACTTTTTGATGAAAAACACCTCTCAAGGATCTTTAAACCGCTTTTATCAGATGGCCTACCGCATTTTTCCCAAGCAGTTTCGAGCCGACCTTGGACGAAACGACTTTATTGTCTTAATCCCTTCGTATATCACCTCTCAGCTGCGAGATGCTTTTGCCATTGGAGTGCTTATCTACCTTCCCTTTTTCGTCATCGACCTGGTTACTTCCAATGTCTTGCTTGCAATGGGGATGATGATGCTATCGCCTCTAACCATCTCACTACCTTTGAAACTTCTATTACTCGTAATGGTAGATGGATGGACCATCTTAATCCAAGGCTTGGTTTTAACTTTTAGATAAATGGGGACTTACGTTCTATGATGCAAAATGAAATCACACAATATGCCTACCGAGCGCTCTATTTAATTCTGATCTTGTCAGGCCCCCCTATTTTAATCAGCATGGCCCTAGGTCTTTTAGTTGCTGTGATACAAGCAGCCACTCAGATTCAAGAGCAAACACTCTCATTTACAGTCAAACTCGTCGCAGTTATCGTTACCTTAATGTTTATGGGATCTTGGCTAGGAGCACAAATCATTCAATTTGCCCAAAGCATCTTTTTTAACTTCCCCCGCTGGAGATTTTGATGGGAACGGACTACCTGCAGCTAATTTCTGCTTTTCCCATGGCTAATACCATTGCACTTCTTCTCTTGATTATTCTCAGAATTATGCCAATTGTTTTTTTCGCCCCTTTTTTAGGGGGAAAGCTTATCCCATCTGCAACTAAGATAGGATTTGGACTTTTTTTATCTTTTTTACTGTTCCCCTTTTTAGTTCCTACCGCAATCAAAGACTTAACCCTTGGATTCCCCTTAGTCCCTCTTTGCTTAAAAGAACTCTTTATCGGCACTCTTTTTGGATTTTTAACCACCATCCCTTTCAACATTGTCACGTCAGCGGGTGCGATTATCGACCACCAAAGAGGTTCTGCAAGCTTGATGGTCACCGACCCTTCTCTTTCGACTCAAACGTCTCCAATAGGGATGTTTTTCAACGAGATCCTTTTAGTGGCATTTTTCATTTTTGGCGGGATTCACCTCTTTTTTGAAACGCTTGTCCTCACCTACAAAAGAATCCCCCCAACAACTTATTTAAGCGTTTTAACTTTCCAGGGAAATGTTTTTTGGAAGACTATCATCGACTTAATGGCCACTTTTTTTTCTCTCTCTATTCAGTTAGCAGCCCCTCCTATCGTCGCGATGTTAATGGCTGATATTTTTCTAGGGATTGCCAACCGCCTAGCTCCACAAGTGCAAATTTCTTTCTTAGGGATGTCTATTAAATCTCTACTGGGACTGATGGTGTTATTTATTGGATTTAACTTCCTCATCCTCCAGATCGACAAGCAAACTCTTTTATGGTTTAAAAAAGTCTATCAGATATTTACCGTTTTCCCAAATCCCCTTCGCTCATAGTGATTGAAAAAAAATTTTGAACAATTTAAATTCAACTCTCATTTTATTCAAAAGGAGCGTTGAATGCATATCTGTCCAGGCCACACACTTTTTTTACACCGCTACATGAGTGAGGCAAAAGCAGCTAAAAAAGGGGACCTATTTGCCAAGCGAAAAGAAAAAGAATATGGCATTGAAGAAGCTTGTTACCAAATTATCAGTAAAAATTCTCGGATGGGAAAAGAGAGTGGCTACTTTCGAGGGTTAAACAGAATTTATCGTTTTGCCACTCAACTGCTCTATACTCACGTTGATAATTATTCAGGATGTCCCAGTTACTCTGGATAAAATGTTTAAAAATTGTTAATGAGTTCCTAATCCCCAGTTACTCACACGCGCTCCATAGCTACTGGAATAATCAAAAACAGCTTCTTTATTAAAAGACGGGCTATCGACTCCCTCATACTTGATCACCGTCAGCAGACCTCCCCATGCGTGATAGAGCATATGGCAGTGGAAAGCCCAGATGCCTGGATTATTGGCATCAAAGATCATCTTGGCACTTTGGTGTGGCATCACTAAAAGGACATCACGCATCGCCCCATTTTCAATTGGATCCCCATTGATTTCTGTAATTTGAAAGATATGCCCATGAAGGTGCATCGGGTGTGCCATTGCCGTTGTATTGGTAAAATGAACCTCGACCCTTTCGCCCTCTTTTACAATTAAAGGTTCATTATTAGGCCAAGAATGTCCGTTCATCCCCCATACATAGTAGGCCATATTCCCATCTAAAGAAACGTTGAGGGTGCGATCGACTTTTTTGGGTAATAAAGGGGTCGCTGCATGCAATTTTTTTTCAAATTGATTTGAAATCGCTCCAGCTGTTTTTCGTGTGGTTGAGCTTAGTTGCGGTATTTTTTTATCTTTTGTTTTTAAAATTGCCCCAGCTCGCATGCGAGTTCCTTGACACTGAGCAAAAATAGGGAAAACTCCTCCCTTCTTGGGAATTGTCACGAGCACATCAATGCGTTGCGCCGTTGCAATAGGAGCTGTCGTGACTTCAAAAGGGACCACATTATTGCCATCCACTGCAATCACACTGGCTTTGAGCTTCCCAAAATCTAAATGAAAACCACTCGAAGCCGAACCATTGATGAAACGTAGACGCACAACTTCCCCCGGCTCAACCGTCCAAATATCAGGATCTTCTAGCGTTTTGCGGTTACACAAAAAAGCATTGTAGTGCACATCATTTAAAGTCGGTTTAGAAACTGGTAACATAGACTTTGTCTGTAGGTTCACCTCTTGATGAGCGTTTATCAAGTTTTTACGCAACCCTTGCCATATTTTGTAAGTCTCAGTGAAGCTAAAGCTCTCGATAAAAAAAACAAAATTTTTATATTCAGGCCCCTCTGGATCTTCTAAAATTAGAGGGGTTGCCATAAGCCTCTGATCTTGTATTCCATAGTGAGAGTGCGCAAAATATGTCCCTGCTTGCACTACCTGAAAGTTATAAGGGTATGCCTGTCCTGGGAAAATAGGGTTTTGCGTGATGTAGGCAACGCCATCTTCCGCATTGGGCAGTACCAGCCCATGCCAGTGAATCGAAGTAGGCACCGACGTATCATTGTGAACCACTAAATTAAAACAGTCCCCCTTGGTTTTATGAATCACCACTTGGTCACCATCATAAACTAAGCCATACACACTCGCCTCTTTCCCTTGAACTGTAATGGATGTTTCTACAAGTCTTAAATGAGAAGGTGATGCGCTCACTCCCTTACAGTCCCCATATGTAGCATTAGGGGGGGCTTGAGGCTCAGCAAAAAGCGTCAAAGATACTAGTAGGCTTAAATAAAGTATGATCTTCATAACTTCCTTTGATAGCTATGAAGTACATTTGTGTCAAAAAAATACCCACCATCAAACAAGTTTCTAAGCTCTAGTTCTCATGCTTCTTTTTAATCTCACGCCATTTTTTAGCCACGCTAGCTGCTAAGGGAGCAGCTTCTCTACCAAAGTCTCCATATCTTAAGTAAACCATGACCACAAGCTCTGGCTTAGGCCACTGACCCTCTTGAATATCTTCTTCAAAGATAATACTACCAAACCAAACATGTTTATAGGTATTGACACCATGCTTTAAGTCTAAGTCCACCGCTTCGCGTATTTCAGCAGAAGATGTTTTTCCTATCATTTGATTTTTAAGCTCTTGGTAGGCTTGGTAAACGGGGTGGCCGGAGCTGTAATTACGAACGCGATTTGGACTGGCTGTCCCAAGCTTACCATTCACAATTTGATGCATCGACTTGAATAGATAATTCTGAATTTGAGGAGAGATCTGAAGATCTCGCTTTACTTGGGAGCCAAAGTTTTGAGTAAGCTTAGCCTCTCCGCGCTCTTTACAAGTAAACAAAGGAAAGTCAATCCCTATATTGGCCAACATATCTTTAAAATCATAGGAGCGCTTTTCTTCCGCAGAGATCCCTACGCGATGCAACCCAACTCCCTCTAGAGATTTTACAATCTGAGGTTTAAAGACCTTCCCTTGATTTGCTAAAGCTGAAAGCATCAGTGTTGCCTGCAGTGGAGTTGCTACAAAAGTATGTTGTCCAATGGAATATGAATAAAGACCTGTCTGATTGTACCCCAAATCTTTGGGGAGCTTTCCCGCTATCTCTCCAGGCAAATCAATCCCGGTCTTTGCTCCATAGGAAAATAGTTTGGCTGCGCGATTTAAATCCTCAGGATGTTTGAGAGAATCATTGGCCAAAATACCAAAGTAGCAGTTGCTTGAAACAGCCAAAGCATCAGCCAAATCGATTTTTCCAATTCCACGGCGGTGGCTTCTTGCAAGACGCCCCCCCTTATAGTATTGAGAGATCGGCTCTCCAGATGAAAAGTACCCCACATTCCATTTTTGTCTATCTGCACTCATATGCAAATCATCAATAATAGTCAGCGGGTTTTGCACTTTTCCCTGGCTACTTTGCTTTTGACGCAATGCCTCATAAGCTGTCACCAGCTTAAAAAGAGAGCCCTGAGGAGTCGCTTGGCTATAAGCATACGAACGGGAATAGCTAAACCCATATTGAGGGTAAAAGCTTTTAGCTAAATCCTTTTCAGTAGGCTTTTTCCCACTTACCTTGCGATACTTCCCCCAAAGGGGGCGAGTTAGCTGGTCAAAGTTCCTCAATGTTTTTAGATAAGGAGAAATGGCATCTGGTGGTAATTTTTCAAAAAGCGTTTTGATCTCTTGATACGCGCGGTGCCATGAAGCTGAAAAATGAGCCCCATGCTGCACCTCTTTAGCCCACAACATGAAATAGTTTAGGTAAGGAGCCAGTTTAGGGTCTGCCATTAAATCCATTTTACCAGTTAAAAAGGCACTTAGGAACAAGCTCTTGTTCTCTTGCCAAAAAAGGTCAAACTGCTTTTTTTCCTCTTTATCTAAATAATCAATGAAAGGTTTAGCATACACCCCTTCTTGCTGCTCTAAACGGCGTTTTTCCTTTAAAAAAGATTTCTGATGCTGCTTTCTCCAAAATCGAAACGAGCATTCAGAAAACAGCTTTTGACTCATTTCTCTAACTGTGTTTTCCAAAGTGCAGTAGGCTCCTTCATATCTACGATGATCTGAAAGACTGATCTCGCTCAAATGCTGGCGAAGCTCTAGAGAGACGAGTTCACTATTCACATTGAGCCGGCAAAGGTCAATGACAAGCAGCTTGTCATAGTTACTAGGCACGTCACTCAAATAGCTATCCAAAACTTTTTTACATTCCAAAAGCTCCTCAGGATGCTCCTGAAGGCGATCCTCAATCCCCTGAAGGATCCTTTTCGGAGTTTTACTGCTTGGGTAGGGGCGATGTTCAGGTTCTTTGTAAAGCACCTTTAAAAGGTCAAACGCTCGAGAGCTCTGAGACATAACAAATACTTTTTCAAAAGCATCTTGCAACTCCAAAGCTCCCTTTAAATGGTGAATATGGCCTAAGGCTGTCTTTACAGGACAATTTTGAGGAACCACTAGGTTTAAAAAAAAGTCCCAAGTTAAAGTAAATTCACTCTCCACCACCTTCCCTTGGTGGCGATCAAAAATTTCCTTCGTTAGATCCACTTGCTGGTCCCACACATTAGAAACAAACTCTTCGCTCTCCAGCCACTTTACAATTTGGCTGCGCTTGTGTTTTTTCTCTAAATCATCTCCTGAAAAAATAAAATCGTTGGGGTCAAAGCGTGGGCAAGAGGCCAAAGTTAGAACCTCACCATTATTAGGATCCATCACAACGATTGCTCCCCCTTTGATCCAAGGTTCTTTTTGATAGGAAAAAGCGCCATTCGTTGGGTTAATGTAAATGCTGCGGCGAATTCTCTCATTTTCAATCAATAATTCTTCAGCGTGCTGCTGGAGCTCTGCAGAAAGCGTTAACGAGAGTTTTTTACCTGAAAATGATTTCTGAGAAAATGCAAGAGGTTTTAAAAATTGAGATTTGGCATCCGATGAATAATAGCTCTTCCCATGAAACCCTCTTAAAGATTCATTGAAAAAGGCCTCTGCTCCAGATTTTCCCACCCAGTCGTAGACTGAATAACAGCGAGCTTTGATCTCTTTCAATCTCTGCCTAACCTCGGCTACCGACTTCATTTTCAATGGTAACGGTGGAAAATGTCCCATTTGCCATTGCTCTAAAAATTGCTCTAGATTGTATTTTTCCTGATTAATCGCCTCATATTCCGCCTGATTAATCGCCCCCATATATCCGACAACTGCCCCACCTACCTTGCCCCGGGGATAATGCCGCCTTGACTGCATCCCCGCATAGAGCCCCGGCCACTGGGCCTCTAGGGCACGCAGCATATGATAGTCTTTCTCACTCACTCCATCTTTCAAAATAAAAGGTGCATCAAAACGAATAGAGGCTTTTGCATGAATCAGATCTTCAATGCGGTGAGCATCGATCTGCAAAATATTGGAAAGGACATGAGAAAGCTTTTCCACGTACTCACGCCGTGGGTAGGACCTAATTTTCTTCCCTTGCTCATCTCTTTTCCAAGAGACAGAAGGGATCTTTCGAATTGGAGAATAAAAAACACCTGCCTGATAGTGTATTTGATTTTCAGCAAGGGGAATTCCAAAGCGATCATAAATACATCCTCTATTAGCCTGCTGAAGAAAAATCTTTTGCTGTGGCTTAAGAGTCTCTTGAAATTTTTCCTCATATTGGTAGACACTTAGCTGCCAAATTCTCAAAACAACCAGCAACATGACAAAAAAAATTAAATTTAAAATTTTATTTGACTTCTGGGAAATATCCTCTTTAATAGTATGTCTCTGATAGCTAGATTGCAAGGGCCTGTCTCTTTAAATCATTCTAGATTTACCTATACAGCAAACAAAGTCCACTAAAAATATTTTTTAGACTTTATTTAAAATAAGGCTCTTATTTTATTAATCAGAGACTTTTAACTCAAAAGAACTTGTCAATAAATCGCTTTTTTTTTATAACTCTTGAGTTATTCGTTGCGCCTGTAGTTCAATGGTAGAACAGTAGCCTTCCAAGCTACATATGTCAGTTCGATTCTGATCAGGCGCTAAACTCAATATTTTTTTTAATCTTAGGAAAAAGAATGCAAGAACTGGCTGAAAATCAAGTAACTATCAAAGCCCTTTTAGAATCAGGAGCTCATTTCGGACACCAAAAACATCGTTGGAATCCCAAAATGAAGCGTTTTATTTTTGAAGAAAGAAACGGCCTCTACATCATCGATTTGGCAAAGACAATGCAGCAAATCCGAGATGCCGTAGAGGTGATTAATGAAACGGTAGCCGCTAAAAAATCTATTTTATTTGTAGGGACTAAAAAACAAGCCAAAAGCATCATTCGAGAAAATGCAGAAAACTGCCAAGAATTTTACATTTGTGAACGTTGGCTAGGCGGAACTTTGACCAACCTTAAAACTATCAGAGAGTCGGTCAAACGCCTTGAAAAAATTGAAAAGAAAATGGTTACCGACGTCAATTTACTGAAAAAGAAAGAACATTCTCTTTTATCAAAAACCCAGAAAAAACTAGATAACAACCTCTCTGGGATCCGCTCAATGCGCAAACCTCCAGGCTTAGTAGTTGTCGTCGATCCTAACCGCGAATCTATTGCTGTAGCAGAAGCAAGACGCCTAGGAATTCCAGTTATGGGCCTCGTAGATACCAATTGTGATCCTGACTTAATCGATCATGTCATCGCCTGCAATGATGATGCATTGAAATGTGTTAAGTTAATCATTCAAGCTCTTTCAGAGGCTGTCATAGCAAAGAAAAAAGAGCTAGGATTGACTGTTGAAAAAAAACAAGAAGAGCCATCTATTGAAACAGACAAACAACCCGATGAATCAGGAGACGAAGGATGATTACAGCCCAAGCAGTCAAAGAACTTAGAGAGCGCACCGGCGTTGGAATGGCAAAGTGTAAAAATGCACTTAAAGAGTCTAATGGAGATATTGAGCTTGCAATTGACAACCTCAGAAAATCTGGAATGGCTTCTGCTGTTAAAAAAGAAGGACGTGCTGCTAACGATGGTTTGATTGGGTATGCCCAAAATGACTCTCACCTGGTCCTTGTTGAGATCAACTCTGAAACGGACTTTGTGGCAAAAAATGAGAAGTTTAACGAATTCTTACAAACTATTGCTGAAGAAATCTTAACAACAAAACCAGCTGATGTTGCAGCGTTTACAGCCCAAAAATTCTCCAAAGATTCAGAGCTGACCATCGATGAATACCGCGCCTCCATCATTCAGCTATTAGGCGAGAATATTGTTGTCAAACGCTTTCAAATCATTGAGAAAAAACCTGCCCATTCATATGGAATCTACTCTCATATGCAAGGCAAAATCATCAGCATGGTTGAGCTAAATAAAGAGGGTCAAGAAACACTTGCTCGCGATATTGGCATGCACGTTGCTGCTGAAGCTCCTGACTACCTCAACGCTGATGAGGTCCCCTCAGAAATTGTTGAACGTGAAAAAGAAATTGGCAGAAGCCAAATGAAAGGCAAGCCTGAGAATATGATTGAAAAAATCCTTACAGGAAAAATTCAAGCCTTCTACGACCAAGTTTGCCTCAATCAGCAAAAATATGTCAAAGACAGCAAGTTGTCAGTAAAAGACTTTGTCGCAGCGCAAGCTCCAGGATTAAAGGTCTCTTACTTCGCTCGTTGGCAGGTCGGCAACTAACTCATTTTCATTATGGAATCAGGAAATCGTTATCAACGGATTCTGCTTAAGCTATCTGGAGAAGCCCTCTCAGATAAAGGCCAAACAGGAGTTTCTAGCCAAGCATGCCTTAAAATAGGGCGTATGATCCTAGAAGCTTACCAACTAAACGTTCAAATTGGAATTGTAATCGGTGGTGGCAACTTCATCCGAGGAAGCCAATTAAGCCAAGACCTTAAAATGCCTCTAGCTTCCGCCCACCACACGGGGATGATAGCCACTGTGATGAATGGTCTAATTTTACAACAGACATTAAATCACCTCGGCTGCCCAACAAAACTCATGACATCCTTTCCGTGCACTCCTCTAGCCCCATCCCACGACTTAAACAAAGCTCTTGAAGACCTTAATAACAACCAGGTCGTTATTTTCTCAGGAGGGACAGGAAACCCCTTCTTTACAACGGATACAGCGGCAAGTTTAAGAGCTTGTGAAATCGGTGCCGATGTCGTGCTTAAAGCAACAAAAGTAGACGGGGTTTACGATAAAGATCCCCTTAAACACTCTGATGCCAAAAAATTTGAATCCCTAAGTTACCAACAAGTTTTAGAGCAAAAATTAGAGGTTATGGACGCAGCAGCAATTAGCCTGTGCCGAGAGAATCAAATCCCTATTATTGTTTTTAATATGTATAAAAGCGATAATCTCCTTCAAATTATTCAAAAAACCCCTTGTGGAACCATCGTAAAAGGTTAAATATGGAAATCATTGATAATACCAAAAAGAATATGGAAACCTCTCTAGAACATTTACGTGAGGAACTAAGGCATATTCGAACAGGCAGAGCAGATCCCGCGATGCTCAATGGAGTACTTGTAGAAGTCTATGGCACTAAAATGCGTCTGATGGAAGTTGCGACCATTTCATCACCAGAACCGCGCCAAATACTCGTAACTCCTTTTGACAACAATAATGCCGGAGCCATCCGAAAAGGGATTGAGTCATCCAATCTTAATATTACACCCATCTTGGATGGTCATTTAATTCGTGTAAATATTCCACAGATGGACCAATCCATGCGTAGCAAGATGGTAACCCTTGCCAAAAAGAAAGGGGAAGATGCCAAAATTAGCGTTCGAAACTCAAGACGTGAAGGCAACGACCTCCTCAAAAAAGCAAAAAATGATGGGGAGATCCCTGAAGATATGCAGAAAAAGGGCGAAGCAGACATCCAGAACCTTACAGATAAATTTTGTAAACAAGTAGACGAAATTATTGCGTGCAAAGAAAAAGACATTCTGGCAATATAGAGTGCCTTTAAATGAAATTTTGGCCCCATCGTCTAGCCAGGTCTAGGACACCGGATTTTCATTCCGATAACAGGGGTTCGAATCCCCTTGGGGTCAAAGAAAAGAAATATTTAAGATGAGCCTTTAGCTCAGCTGGTTAGAGCATCTCACTTTTAATGAGAGGGTCGAAGGTTCAAATCCTTCAAGGCTCATTTCCCTTCTCAGACATCTGGTATAAGAACGAATATAATTTCGCAGGTGTCACACATTCAGGATTCAAGGTAAATACCACGGGGTCTTCTTTTGGGTTGATAAATCGGTTATAATAACCGAGCTCAAAGAATTCATCCGTCATGGTGTATATTCTTTTAGCCAAGCGAGCACTTAGGTTACGTATCCGTCGAATTAAGTATCCCCGGCGCTCTTCAAAATCAACACATAGAGAAAGTAATCTTGATTTCATGCCTTTTTCCTTGGCTTCATGTAGGTAATGCCACTCATTATCAAAGTCCTGCATTTCATTCCTTAATTCTTGATATAGAGAGTTTAAGAGTTCAAACCCTCTTTTAAGATTCTTAAAAGAATGCTGCCATTTTTCTGATAACTCAAACTCAGAGCTTGCAAGTAACTTTTCTAACTTCTGTTTGTGTTCCAGCGCCATTAAGATCCGTGCTAGAAACGAAGAGCAACAAACTTCAATAACACCTCCAGTATGATCTCTAAAGGGCTGCTTTAAATAGCAAAAAATAGCATCTGCAAGACTTATTTTTTTAACTCCTAGGCTAAAACGTGAGCGAATAAAAGCTGATTTTGCGGCTTTTCCGAGGCTATATTTGATGTCGTCATTTCTAAAATACTCTTGGTAAGCTAAAAAATCTAAACGCAGGGGTTCAGGGAGTTGAATAACCTCATAATCTCCTAGAGCAAGATCTTCTAGTTTAATGAGATGACACCCATTTTTTTTGCTAACCACTTCGACAGAATCGTCTTCAAGAGACGGGAGGTCATTAGAAGAGCAAGAGCGTGTAAAGCAGTGAGGGACAATAGGCAACCGGTGTCTATTCAAACCTCCCCCATCAGGATCGCAAAGATCAGAGCCAAAAGCAACTTCACCATCCCAGCCATCAACATGAGTAATCGTAGAAGGGTTTCCACTCTGTCTTGCCCACCTAAACCACTGAATGATCCTAATTAAAAACCGCCAAAAACCACCACACTTCTTAATGGTATGCATATCTAAAGTGGTTTTAGTGAAAATCAAAGCTCCTGAGTCTACTAAATCACCCTCTAGAGCCGATTTAGAATTCTTTTTTTGCCCTTTGATTGATGTTCTTCTATAGTCCACAGCCTGACTCCTCCCTCTAACTGACGATTAATTTATCGTTTAAATTATGTCAATAAGATGCTGAATGTGATTTCCACTTGGCATAATAAAGAACATATTTTAGACTCCAAACCTATGAAAAATAAGGAAAATAAAGAACGCCCCCTTGAGTGCTCCTCGTGTGTGCGAGAAATCGCAGTAAAATACACGGAGATCCAAGATTCTGTTATTCAATGCTTTTATATGTGCAAAGAGTGCCCCTCATTGGAGCAATACCGATTAAGTGAGACTCAACTAGAGCATCACCACCAATCAGACCTTGCTTGCGGCAATTGCTTAACTAACTTAAATGAAGTGCAAAGAGGAGGCCTTTTGGGTTGCTCTGAATGCTACAAGTCATTTGAAGTTTTTATTCTCAAAGAGCTTAAGAATAATGAGAACTTAGATTTTGATGATGCACCCCCTTTAAGTCATCAAGGCCACTGCCCAGGAAAACTTCAAGAGCTAAGCCCCTCATTAAAAATTCTCTCTTTAACAGAGATCCTTGACCAAACCATTTTAGAAGAAGATTACGAACAAGCCGCGGTGATTCGAGATCAAATTCAAAAACTAAAGAACAATACCCCTGAACATGACTAATTCTTCACCGATTCAACATCTGCTTAAAAGCCCTTGGGCCCACAACGATCACTCAATTTGGCTCGCGACACAGTTTCAACTACGCCGTAACCTAAAAGCCCACCTCTTCCCACATAAACTGGAATCTAAAAAGCAGCTAGAGCTTACTAAAATGCTTGAGCTACCACTATCAAAGTGCACTCTCTTTAAAAAAGGTTTTTTCTGCCTGATGAAAGATCTTTCGGCAGATGAAAAGCTCTTTCTCTATGAATACTACCTACAAGCTCACAGCTATCATTCGATGCACCATGCAGAAGGTCTCTATGTGAGCCCAAAGCACCATATCCACGCCCTAACAAATAGTGAAGATCACCTTGTTCTACATATGATTGACACTAAAAATGAACTCGAAAAAGCCTGGAATACCTTTTTGAAACTAGAGCATGAACTTTCAAAAGAACTTGAATTTGCATTTGATCCGCATTTTGGTTTTTTAACCTCTGATTTAAAAAGGTGTGGAACAGCTTTAAAAGTTGAAATTTTTTTGCACCTACCTGTGCTCATTCAAACCAGCACACTCTCTAAGCATCTTAGTCAATTGAACACACAAACCGTTTCGTGGACCTCTCTCTCCAATGACCCTAGCTCGTTTGTCGGCAACTTGTTGATTTTATCAAACTACCAGACATTGGGAATCTCTGAAGAAATGCTCATTAAAAATTTACAAACAAACGCGTTGAATTTAATTCTCGCAGAAAGAAAAGCAAGAGAGACCATTGCCTTATCAAAAACAACCGCGATCAAAGACTTAGTAAATAAAGCTTTTGGAACCTTAAAGCACGCTCTTAAACTAGACGTCATTGAAGCGTTGAATTTAATCAGCCTCTGCAAATTAGGCATCGAAATGAATTGGGTGCAAAATATCTCTGTAAGTAGTATTAATGAATTGATGTTTTTGGTTCGTAAAGGCTCTATGGGCCTTCAGGCAACTGCAAAGGACGCGGACAGTGCCGAGCTTCGGGCAAAGCTGATTTCAAAGAAATTAGAGATGGCTTCGATATAAAAAAAAGCAAGCCGAAGCTTGCTTTTTCTTACGTATTGCACTTTAAAGAGATTAAACTTCAGTGCTATTCGCAAATGGGTTGATTCCGTTAAGAGATACAGCTTCTGTGTGAACTGCAACACCTAATCCAACAGCTAAAAGAGCAACTCCTGTAGCAACTGCTGCACGTGGGTTTTCTTTTACCAGTGTAACTGTATTGTTCAAACCAAGTCTGCCTTTTTCAACAGCTGTTTCTGCAAAACTTTTCACTGCGCTGCCTGCGCTGCTTGCAGCAGCACAAAATGAAGAACTCATTGAGCTCATTGTTCCTTGAATATCCATAATAGTGGCCTCTTTTTGTTAAACCTGAAAATAAAATAACCAAAACCAAAACAAACGGCAAGCCAAAAAATTTCGCATCAATACAATATTAATGTAAAAACAATGCGATTCTAGCTTGCTTATCATTAAAGCTAACTTCTAGTGGACAATTTTAAAGTATAGGTCTATTATTTCAAACAGAAAAAACATTTAATTTAATAATCACTTTAGATTTATGCGTAAATTTTGTTTTTGGTTTTTTCTTTTTGCCAAGATCCCCGCCATGTCTTTTGCTCTCAGCTTTGTTCCCTGTACAGAATCTTGTTTGAACCAGCCAGCGTCTGAAGTGCCTGTTGAAGAGATAAACTCTCCTTCCATCCAGGAAATTATTCACCAAATGGTGGTTCTATCTGGTCATGAAGCTGATGACTCGCAGACTGAAAAATCTGGAGTTTTAGTCGGACTTGCAGCTCCACAGGTGGGCATTATGAAAAAAATTATCCTTGTGGATACGCAAGAGGTGGCTCAAATTAAAAAAAATCAAAAAAACCCCTCTTTTGAAATATTGATTAATCCTGAAATCATCAACCGATCGAGTTTCCACCCTGTAGGCTATGAGGGCTGCTACTCTGTTCCTGAAAAATACTTTGGAGCTGTCAAACGCCCCCAATCGCTTCAGGTAAGGGCATACAATCAAAAAGGGGATGAATTTATAAAAACATATACTGGTCAAGCTGCTCGTATTGTCCACCATGAGATCGACCATTTAGAGGGAATCCGCTTCCCTCAAAGGCTAGAGTCTGAAAAAGACCTTCATCTTTGCCATGGAGAAGACGATTTGACCGCCTATAGAAGAAAGTGGAAGCGCTGGAAAAAGCACGCCTCTGTAGACTTATGGGAGCAAATGAAAAATGGCTTTTACACAGAGTCGAATTGATCGCTACTTAGTAAAATAGTTTCTTTACTTTTTATTCCATGGGTGCAAAACTGCACTCTTTAGTAGACAAAATTCCCTCGACTCGATTAAAATTTTAGTGATATTATAGATGGGAGCTTCCATCGACCCCTTTTTAATCCTTAAACTTTCCGTGGTGTATGTCCAGTAGCAGCGATTTAGAACAGTCCTTTAGCCGTCAACATCAACAAAAAATTGAAGAAGTTATCTCTTTAGCCAAAGAGCAAGGATTTATCACTTACGAAGAAATCAACGACACCCTTCCTATGTCGTTTGACTCTCCTGAACAAATTGATCAGATGCTGATTTTTTTGAGCGGAATGGATATTCAAATCCTCAACCAATCAGAAGTCGAACGTCAAAAAGAAAGAAAAAAAGAAGTTAAGGAAATAGAAGGACTTGCGAGAAAAGGGGAAAGTGCCACTCCTGATGACCCAGTCCGGATGTACCTTAAAGAGATGGGCTCGGTCCCTCTTTTAACTCGAGAAGAAGAAGTTGAAATTTCAAAAAGAATTGAAAAAGCTCAAATGCAGATTGAGCATATTATCATGCGCTTTCGCTATTGCTGCAAAGAGGCCATCTCCATCGGCCACTATTTGATACAGGCCAAAGAACGCTTCGACAAATGCATTACTGAAAAGGAAATTGAAGACAAACAAGCCTTCTTAAAACTTTTACCAAGACTCTGCCAGCTTTTACAAGAGGAAGATCTAGAACTCGAAGTTCTTCTTCGTGATTCTCGAGTCCCTGACGTTTCCAAAGCACAGAAAATTAAGCTGATCAACCAAATTGAAAAAAATCGTATTCGCACGCAGGCATACTTAAGACAGTTCCATTTTCGCTATAACATCACCGAAGACTTTGGAGAGGTTATCTTCCGCGCCTACGACCGCTTTTTAGTCTTAGAAAAAGAAATCAAGGATCTATCGGGAAGAGCAGAGCGAAATAAATTTGCGGCTCTCAAGCTACGAGCGACTGAGCGAAAAATGCGGAAAAATGAGCTTGCTGCAGGACGTACTATCGATGAATTTAAAAAAGATGTACGTATGCTCCAGCGCTGGATGGACAAAAGTCACGAGGCGAAACGCGAAATGGTGGAGTCTAACCTAAGACTCGTTATTTCGATTGCGAAAAAATATACTAATCGCGGGCTTTCTTTCTTAGATTTGATTCAGGAAGGAAACATGGGTTTAATGAAAGCTGTCGAGAAATTTGAATATCGACGAGGCTATAAGTTTTCGACCTACGCTACTTGGTGGATACGTCAAGCGGTAACTCGTGCAATTGCAGATCAAGCGCGCACGATCCGTATTCCGGTTCACATGATTGAAACGATTAATAAAGTCCTAAGAGCCGCTAAAAAACTTATGATGGAAACAGGCAGAGAGCCTACTCCTGAAGAACTAGCTGATGAAGTTGGAATTACAGCTGAGCGCGTTCGTGAAATCTACAAAATTGCCCAACACCCCATCTCTTTACAAGCTGAAGTCGGTGATGGTGGAGACAGTCAATTTGGAGACTTTATCGAAGATACTGGAGTAGAATCCCCTGCTGAAGCAACGGGCTATTCCATTTTAAAAGATAAAATGAATGAAGTTTTAGAAACCTTAACCGATCGAGAGCGAACCGTTTTAATCCAACGATTTGGACTTGCTGATGGCAAACCAAAGACTCTTGAAGAAGTTGGGGTAGAATTTAATGTCACTCGTGAGAGAATTCGTCAAATTGAAGCGAAAGCTTTAAGAAAAATGAGACATCCGATAAGATCTAAGCAACTGCAAGCTTTCTTAGATCTACTCGAGTCGGATTAATGCCATTAGACAAAAATGAAGTCTTAGCACACTTACAGTCTGGCAGTGTGTTATTCAAAAAACAGCCTCAATTTAAAGAGCGTCCCGAGCAGATTGCCATGCTTTCGTCTCTTATCGAGAGCTACAACCAAAAAACATTTGCTCTTATAGAAGCTGGAACAGGAGTGGGGAAAAGCCTTGCTTATTTGTTACCTACTTTAATTCACTGCGCCCAAACTCGCCAAAAGGCCGTAATCTCGACGCATACCATCACACTGCAGGAGCAGCTGCTCTGTAAAGATATTCCCTTCCTTATAGAAGCTTTGAATTTAGATATTGAGGTCTCTCTAGTCAAGGGGATGGGTAACTATTTATGTTTGCGTAAGCTCTTTGACCAGCTCGACCATACCTCTTTACAAGGCATTGCGGCCAAAGAGGAACTACTCGAAATAGAAAACTGGTCTCAGCAGACCCTTGATGGCTCTCTCTCTGACCTAGAAAAAATGCCGAAACACGTGAAATGGGACCAGTTAAACTGCGAGTCTGATGCCTGCTCTTTTGTTAAATGTCCCTATTACAAATCTTGCTTCTTTTTTAAAGCACGAAAAAAAAGTAAAGATGCCCAGCTCTTAATTGCCAACCATCACCTTTTACTTGCCGACCTTCAACAACAAAACCTTGACTCAGGACAAACAGGCTGTTTGACCGATTATGAACATCTTATAATTGATGAAGCTCATACCCTTGAAGATATTGCAACCAGAGCCCTTGCAAAGCCTATTTCATCGCAACAGATTCAAAGAAAACTCAATGACCTGATTGCAGAAAGAGGAGGTGGAGGCAAGCTACAAAGACTTAAAAAAGCTCTTTTGGAATTCGACGAAGAGGTAGACCCTAAATGGATCAGATCAATTGATCTTGAACTCTTTGACAAAAAAAGAGAATTACAGACTCAGCTATTTGACGCCTTTATTTTACTCGGAGATTTTTTAAAATCACAGTTTGCTCCCAATGCATCCAGCATTGAAAAAATTACACTTGAAACCGCCATAAGGACACTCCCTGCTTTCGAGGAGATCAAACATCATTTTGACTCTTTAGTAGATCTTTTAAAAAGCTATTCAACAACACTTTTATTAACCTTGAGTAAACTCGATGAAATCAAACACACCCCTTTGAAAAAAAAGCTCCAAAATATTTTGATAGATACTCGAGCAAATGCTTGCTTTTTAGATAAGTCAGCAATCCTTTTAAAAGATTTCTTCCACCCAGAAGACGAAAAAAATAAAATCTATGTTTTAGAATGGGACCCATCTAAATCCTTTTCGGCGATTCGTCTGCTTGTGATACAACTGAATGTCTCAGAAGTTTTATCAAACCAGCTCTTTGCTCCTAGAGAGTCAGGCATGCTGTGTAGCGCCACACTCAGCCACAATAAACAATTTAATTTTATTCGCCATCAGCTTGGCTTTGAAACTAAGCATTTTGAAGAAAATCCCTTAATTGAAACCATTTTAGACTCGCCTTTTGACTATCCAAATCAAGTGATGCTCTGTGTCCCGTCTGATATTCCAGAGCCACGTTCTATACAATACCATGAAGCTGCCTGCCAAAACATTCAACAAGCTCTTATGAAAAGTCATGGTGGGGCCTTTGTTTTGTTTACTTCTTACAAAATGCTTAGTCAATGTTACGACCAAATAGAATCTGCTTTAATAAATGCAGGACTTTGCCCCTTAAAACAAGGAGATGAAAATAGAGCGACTCTTCTTAAAATATTTAAAGAAAATGAAAATGCCGTTTTATTTGGGACCGATACCTTTTGGGAAGGGATCGACGTTCCTGGTTTTCACTTAAGGATGGTCATTATTACCAAGCTCCCTTTTCCCGTCCCTTCAGAACCTTTGTTTCAAGCAAAATGTCAACAAATAGAAAAAAAAGGTCTCAATCCCTTTATGAATTACTCGGTTCCTAAAGCAATTGTAAAATTCAAACAAGGATTTGGAAGGTTGATTCGAACGACCGAAGACTTTGGCTGTATCGTTTGTTTAGACTCTCGACTGCTGACCAAGGCCTATGGGAAATTATTTTTAAATAGCCTGCCAAATTGTGAGAAAGTCTTTGCTCCCTCAGAGACTATTTTGCAAAGAATCCAATCTTTTTACGAAAAGAATTGGAGCGTAACGGAATCGAACCGATGACCTCAACAATGCCATTGTTGCGCTCTACCAACTGAGCTAACGCCCCTTGCTTAAAATCAGACAGATATTAGCCCTTTTATAAATGAAAATCAAACCTATTTTTTGGCCTATTAGCCAAAAAGCCCCCTTGGCATCTTCCAAAAAAAGGTTTGTTTAGAAGTTCCTTCTTGTGTAGAATTCTGATTGCAGCAAGCCTTGTTTTGGACGAAATAAGTGACATAAATTCTCTCTATTAAATTTCCAATTAAGACCCGCTGTACACTTAAAAATTTTTAAAAGTAGTAGCCTATGACAAATTATTATCAAACCTTTCAGCCCGTAACCCCAGATCCTATTTTAGGCCTTGTATCCGAATTTAAAAAAGATAACAGAAAAGACAAACTTAATTTAACGATTGGGGTCTATAAATCTGAAGCCTCAGAAATTGTTGTTTTTAATAGTGTTCACCAAGCAGAGAAAATTTTATGGGAGCAAAAAAATAATAAAGGATACCCCCCAATTGATGGAGAAGCTCCTTTTAAAGAAGAACTCCTTAAGATCATTACTCTTAATCCAGACCCCCAACATTTTTATCTGGCCCACACTGTAGGGGCCACCTCTGCATTGCGACTTGCTGGTGAGTTAATGAAAAAAATGGGAATTGAAAATGTACTTTTTAGTGACTTAACATGGCCCAACCACCCCCATGTTTTTGCAGCTGCAGGTCTCAAACCAATCCCTTTTAAATATTACAATGAACAACAACACACGCTTGAAATTGAAAACATTTACTCGACACTAGAAAATGCTCCTGCAAAATCAGCTGTTTTATTTCAAGTGTCTTGCCACAATCCTACCGGCAGAGACCCAAACTTTGAGCAATGGCAGCGTATTACAGAAGTAATCAAACGAAAGGAACTTTTTTTAGTTCTCGATTGCGCTTATCAAGGATTTGGAGATGGCCTTGAAGAAGACATGGCTCCCTACCAGCTATTTCTGCAAGAGCTTGACCAAGTCTTTTTATGTTACTCCTGCGCCAAAAACTTTGGCCTCTACGGAGAGCGCGTCGGAGCTTTTATTGCCTATGACAAACAAAAACGCTCTCTTGAGAATTTGGGACAAAATGCACGAAAGCTCATTCGTAGTAATTACTCCACTCCCCCTATCCATGGCGCTAGAATCGTTAAAACCATTTTGCAATCTTCAGACCTCAAACAAATGTGGATGAACGAGCTAAAGGAAATGAGATTTAGACTTAGGCATTTAAGGCAACTTTTTTCCAAAAGTCTTCACGACCATAAAGTATTTCAAAACTCATCCTATCTGATTGAAGATAAAGGCTTATTTTCTCTTCTAGAACTTTCTACAAAGCAAGTCGTGCAGCTTCGAAAAACATTCGGCATTTATCTGGTTGAAAATGGGAGAGTGAACATTGCAGCCCTTAACCAACAAAATATAGAGCATATCACTTTAACTTTAAAAAAAGTATTAGCACAGAATGCATAAGCGAAATCTTCAACCTTATTTTGTGATTTTTTTAGCGCTTTTTATTGTATTGATTACTCCCAAAAAAACACAAAATATCTTACGAAGTCAGTTTATTAGACCCCTTTGTATGCTCTCTATCTTTCTGCCTGAAAAGGGGGGGGGGGGGGGGGGGGGGGGGGGGGGGGGGGGGCGGGGGGGGGGGGGGGGG
>CAYGLF010000005.1:0-82899 GCA_964350945.1 uncultured bacterium | reverse complement strand
TTGCTATTTTTCTTTTTACACAAAAGCCCTTCGAAACAACTTCTTCAATAAATTGGCAGCTGGTTCCTATTGGGTGGAGGGTTTTCTTGAAAGAGTGTTTGCACCAAAATCCTCAAGATCGCCCTCGTAATTTTTTGGAAATTAAAGAGTACTTCAGCGCTCCTGAACATGAAATTGCGTCTTTAGGAATTGAAGAGGAGAAAATAGACTTTTTAGAAAAAGAAACATCTAAAGAGACTCTTAAAAACTACTTCAAAGATGCCCTTTTAATAAAAAATGAAGCTCCATTTTTGGGTGGGCATTGGCAAGAGGGATTTAAAGCTATCAAAGAAGGTAGATGGGAAGATGCACAAAATATCTTTGAAGCTATGGAAAAAGATGAAAGTAAGCGCTTTGATGGCCATCTAGGGTTGGCTATTTTATATTATCAAAAAGGGGAGACTGACTTGTCTAAGGAGCACTATATCAAAGCGCAAAAAATAGATGCCAAAAAAATTCGTTGTTTTCAAAAACTAATTTCTTTTGACATCTAAATACAATGAACTAGTTGCTTTGGCAAAGCTCTGCTTCTTGTGGGTTCATTGCATGGCTATCTAGCGCAAAGCCCATAGCGTGCAAACCATTGTCCACATAAACAGTAGATCCTGTGATTGCAGATGCCATTTGAGAGCTTAAGAAAAGAGCTGTTGTTCCAACTTCCTCTGCTTCCAAGTCTTTTTGAAGAGGGGCATTTGCTTTATAGTAATCAATCATCATGTCAATAAATCCAGCACCTTTATCGCCTATTGCTCGTGCAGCGCGGCTTCTTAGAGGTCCTGCAGAAATGGTATTGACTCGAACACCCCATTTTCTTCCCGCTTCAAATGCAAGTGTTCTCGTGTCACTTTCAAGGGCCGCTTTAGCAGAGCTCATTCCCCCTCCATATCCTGGAAAAGCGCGCTCTGATGCCATAAAAGACATTGATAAGACCGATCCAGACTCATTCATCACAGGACCAAAATTGCGAATCATGCTTACAAGTGAGTATGAGGAAGCTGAAAGGGCAGCTAAGTAACCTTTCCGAGAGGTATTTAACAGCGAATTTTTAATCTCTGGGCTATTTGCAAGCGAGTGAACAAGGATATCAATTTTCCCAAAGTCTTTTTCAACTTGGGCTGCAATTTCTGAAATAGTAAATGGTCCCACTTCTTTATAGCGCTTATTTTCAACAATATCCTGGGGGACTTCTTCAGCACTGTCAAAGGCAGCATCTAAAGGATAGACTTTGGAAATTTTCATGCTTCCACCGTCTTCAAACTTTAAAGATTCTTCGAATTTACCATTATTTAAACTCATTGAAAATATTTTATAGACAGGGGGCCAGGTCCCTATAATGATTTCAGCTCCAGCTTTTGCAAGTTCTTTTGCGATAGCCCATCCATAGCCTTGGTCATCTCCAATACCAGCAATGAATGCCTTTTTTCCTTTTAAATTTAGGTTTTTCATAAGCTCATCCTTTGAGTAAAAGTTAAGTTTAAAGTATAGCAGTTTACTAGAAAAAGCTCAAACAGTTGAAAAGAGTGGCAAATTAAAATTATATTTATATAGATGAAGATTTTTGAATAGAAGTCTCAAGCTGTTGAAGCTTAGCTTCAAGCTTTTTGATCCTCTTTGCGTATTGATCTATCCTTCTAAAGTGCATTTGCTGGCGATAAAATTTATCTTTTGGAATTGCGGGTATTCCTCCATACATGCCAGGCTCTGTTAAGTTTTTAGTGACGGCACCTTTTGCTGCGACTCGCACATGATCTGTTAATTTTAAGTGCCCAACAACGCCTGCTTGCCCTGCTAAGATATTATGTTTACCAATAATGGAAGATCCTGCAATTCCTACCTGAGCAATAATTAAACTACTTTCTCCAACCTGTACACCGTGGGCGATCTGAACTAAGTTATCTATTTTAACGCCAGTTTTGATTCGAGTTTCTTTAAAGCGAGCTCTATCTATACAACTACAAGCCCCAACTTCAACGTGGTCTTCTAAAATAACTTTGCCAAAGTGTTTTAATTTTTTATGTTGTCCCTTGGAGTTAGTCGAGTATCCAAAGCCACAAGAGCCAATGACAGCACTTGGTTGTAAGATTACAAAATTTCCTATGATGCAGTTTTCACGAACGGTTGCTTGTGGGTGAATAATACAATTGTTTCCAATCTCAACATTAGCTCCAATTGAGACTTGAGCATAAATGGTTGTGTTTTCTCCAATCACAACATTTTGGTCGATGACAGCGTGTGGCCCGATAGAGACGTTAGGGGAAATGGTTGCACTTGGATGAATAACTGCTGTTGGGTGGATTCCTTTGAAGCCAGATTCAGCGAGAGTACTGTTGTTAAAAAGCTCGATGATTTGCTGAAAAGCTTCGGAGGGGTTTGGGTGAATGAGTTGATTACAAGGGATGCCAGTGAGGGGCTGATTAATAAATACAACCCCTGCGTTGGAAACCTTCAATGCTTTAGAGTAAAGAGGATTTGCCAAAAAACTTGCATCACATCCCGTTGCACATTCTAAATTATCTATCCCTGAAATTTGGTAGTTAGGGTCTCCAACCACCTTAGAAGAGGTAATTTCTGCTAGTTCGGCAATTGTGTAGCAAGTTTTGGTGTCGCTCATTTTCTTTTACTTACTCTCAGGTGTTTCAGGAGTGAAATGGCGATTTAACTCTTGAATAATTAAAGGAGTAATGTCGCTTGGGCTTTTGAAATAGTAGCAATTTTGCTTATCAATGATAAGGTCGAATCCTTTTTCACGGGCGATATATTCAGCAACTTTATTAATTTGATTTTTCATCTCAATTGAAAATTTCTGAGATGCTTGGTCAAATGATTGCTGTGCTTGTTGATTGAGCATTTGCAATTCTTGAATAAGCTCTGCTCTTTGTGCCATTAGTTGTTCTTCGGCTTCAGGAGTAATTGTATCTCTATAGTTAGTGTCACTTAGTTTTTTATCGATCTCTTGGACTTTTTGTTGCTGTTTTTCAAGCGTTGCTATCATGTTATTTCTAAGATCTTCAAATTTTTGATTTTCATTTTGCCCAAGATAAGACTTTTCAACACAAGCCATAGAATCTATAACGCCAATATTGAGGTCGTTTGCGTGTGCTAATGGCATCAACAAAACTGTTGCAAGTAATGCCGTTTTAAATAACTTGAGTGCTTTCATAATTAAACTCCTTAAGGGTGATATCGTTTTGCAAAGGTTTTTTATAATGATAAAGTCATTCTTTTGCAAAGGTTTAATGAATATTTATTAGAACCTTCCTGCTAGAGAGAAAAAGATAGACTGAGTTTGCTCTGCTCGTTTTCCACTTTGGGGATTAATAGGGTAACCCCAACCTAGCATTACAGGAATGTTTGGATTGGCGATAATGCGAATCCCAACTCCTACAGAGGCTCTTAATTGTTGTACTTTAAAAGGCTCTTCCCAAAGTGAGCCTGCGTCCACAAAGGCAAAAGCGTCAAGAAACTTTGGAACCACTCCATACATAATCTCTTGGGATAAAATCACGGCACTATTTCCTCCAATAGGCTCGTTGCCAGCCTTTGGACCGATGGCAAATGGTTTGTAGCCTCTTACTTGGCTAATGTCGGTTGCTAAGAAAAAGCGTTCTCCAACAGGAACTGTATCAGGTTTGGTTCTTGAAATAGGTTTTATAAAGTTAAAGTCTGCTTTTGACTTAGCAATAAACGGGCCAACAGGAACATACAAGGAGTTGTTGTAACCAAAGTTAAAGTAATAAAACTGACCTCCAATTCCCGCATATTCACAACTTAGAGAAGAAGATAGTCCTTGAGTTGGACGGTGCATGCTGTTACGAGTCTCATACTGCAGTCCTACTCCCACTGAGGAGATGATACCATTGTTTTTTTCTTGCATTCTTAGGTCTACACTTACAGGCCCTGTGACGTTAAGGTTTGTGTCACGAAGCCTATAAAAGGCGTTAAAGTCAACGAAAGCATTAATGGGGTAGAATGAGTTGAACGTGGAGGTAAAGGTTTCAATATTGTAGTTGTTAGATTGCACCTTGCTACGGTTTTTGTTTAAGGCAACCCCAATAGTCCATGAAGTGTCGAAGAAATAAGGTTTCATCCAGTTCATGCTGTAATCGGTTAGTTTAAGTCCGATACTTGATTTTAAACTGAAGTATTCCCCCCCACCTCTTAGAGCAGAAATTCCCTTGGATGGAATTTCAGCAAGACCCATCAGGTTGAAGTTTTTCTCTGAAAGCTCAAGGCCTCCATAGACTGTATCGACAGTACTATATCCCGCATTCATACCCATGCTGCCGGTAGGCGTTTCTTGGACCTGGATATTCACATCTCTAATAGGTGCTCCAATGCTCTGAGTCGATGAAACAGAGGAGGGGTAGACATTAACATGTTTGTAGTAGCCCACATTTTCAAGGCGTTTACGAGTGGCCTCTAACATCTTTGTATCAAAAGTATTACCAGGCTCTAAGTGCGTTTCTCTTAAAATAACTTTCGAAATGGTATGGTTGTTGCCCATAATTTTAATGAGGCCTACCTTATAAGCCGCTCCTTCGTCAATTCCAAATTTCAGGGTGTAGGCATTTTCATTTTCTATAAGATGTGGTTCATAAGTTATCGCAACGTCTATATAACCTTTTTTTCCATAAAATTCAGTGATGGCATTGACGGTATCTTGGATCTTTTTGGGAGAATAGGGATCTCCTTTGGCGATCAAAATTTTGCTTTCAATCTCTTGGTCGTTAAATTCTTGGTTGCCCTCAAAAGTCACAGAGCCAACTTTAAAAAGCTCTCCTTTATCTGCGATGACTTGAATGCCTATGCGGTTTTCTTCATCAGAATCAATCACATCAATTTCTACTTTTGCATTTGCATAGCCTTCGTTGCGAAAAAAGTCTAGAACTTGGGCTGTGTCATAATCGATCATCTCTTCGTGGTAGATTCCACGTTGGGTAAGCCAGGAGATAAAGGGGTTGAATTTTTTAATATGAATGACTTCTTTTAGTTGAGAGATTTCCTCTGCGGTAGCTCCTTCAAAGGAAACGGAGTGGATCCTTCCAGATCGACCTTCGTCAATCATAATTTCAATGGCAACTTCATTCTTATCTGTATTTTTTACAACTTTATAGTCTAGTTGAGTTTCAAAGTATCCCTTTCTGAGATAGAAAGCGCGTAGTTTGTGGAATCCTTTATTAAAAGCGTTACGGTTAAAAAGAGTGTAGGGATGGACTCCGAGTTCTTTTTTAAGCTTTTTAGAATTATAATGATAGTCTCCTGATATCGTAACTTCAGAGATCAGAGGTCTTAGCCAAACCTTTAGAGTGATCTGAATATCATCACGATCGGTAGTAATTTGCGGGTCTACGCGATCATAGTCTTTAGAAAGATTTTTAAGGTCTTGATCAAATGCTGATTGTGAGAAGCGTTCTCCCACTTTAATTTTAAGTTTACTTTCCACCGTTCTTGGTTGAAAAACTGCATTACTGGGAGCGTTCTCAGCTTCAATGACAATGCTTGTAATTTTTTTGTCCTCATATTGATTTTCTTCTGCGTGAAGAGTTCCTATGAGAGCGAATATAAGTAGGGGAATCAAGAATGTTTTTTTTGTCATATTGTGTGGATAAAAATTTAAACTATTAAAAGAGGAGCATCTTATAAAAAGAATGACTATATTTACAAGTTAAAATCCTTGCCGTCCCATTAAGGCACGCGCCAGCGTACTACCGTCGATGTATTCTAAGGAGCTTCCAACAGGCATCCCAAATGCAAGTCTTGAGATGGGAATTTGAAATGAAGAAAGAGATTTTTTGAGAAAAAGTGTTGTTGCATCTCCCTCAATGGTAGAATCGAAAGCTAAAATAAGTTCAGAAATAGATGAGTTTTTTAGGCGATTTTTAAGGGATTCGACCTTGAGTTTTTCAGAGTTTAAACCTGTTGAAGGTGACAGAACTCCACCTAGAACGTGGTAAACTCCTGAAAATGAATGACTTTCTTCTATTGGAAAGATGTCTTTGGCGTAAGCTACCACGCATAACTGATGATGTATTCTGCTGGTGTCCTGGCAAAATGAGCAGTCGTGTTTTTCTTCAAGAGCTCCACAAATTGAACAATAATGTATTTGGTTTGGTGTTTTTATGAGGTGCTTGCCAAAAGCTTCTAGTTGTTCCGTTGGCCAATCTAGCATTTGAAAAGCAAACCTTTCTGCGCTGCGCTGCCCAACCCCAGGAAGTTTTTTAAAAAAATCTACGAGAGAGGCTATGTGAGGAGGGTATTTCATAGAGTGATTTATAATTAAATTTTGTGGTCGCTGTCGTTTTACAGTCTAAATTAATATAAAAAATACTACTCAATCAATTGATTTTTGTATATACTACGTTGTTATTTTGTATCTTCTGAGATCCTCATAATAGATGACAACTAAAATTAGCGAAGAAAAATTAGCCAACTCAGTTGTTTTTACTCAAGAACAGCTTGTAGGTTTAAACTGGGATCAAATACCCAAGAGCGTAGCTGTCATCATGGATGGCAACAGACGCTGGGCGGCTCAGAATAACCTGCCGATTCAATTTGCCTATGTTATGGGGGCTCAACAATTGAAGAAAGTGGTTAGGGCAGCTGTAGAGCTGGGGATTCAAACGCTTATTGTATATGCTTTTTCAACTGAAAACTGGAAGCGTCCACAATCAGAAATTGAGAATCTTTTAACCGTTTTTAAAAATTACTTAATTGAAGAGAAGGCGTCACTTTTGGAAAATAGAGTTCGACTTGCGACTATTGGCGATACTCGAGTTTTCCCTAGTGAGCTGCAAAATGTTTTGAAAGACACTTTAGAATCTACAAAAGATGGAAGCCGTTTAAATCTGGTTCTTGCTTTAAACTACGGGGCTCGAGATGAGATTAAAAGAGCTGTGACTTGTATTTCAAAAGATTGTCTTGAAAAAAAAATTAAACCGTCCGATATTTCTGAAAAACTTATCTCGAAATACCTAGATACGGCGATTTATTCGGATCCAGATCTTTTGATTCGAACGTCTGGAGAATCCAGGTTAAGTAATTTTTTATTATGGCAAGCTTCGTATGCGGAAATATGCCTCTTAGAGAAGTTCTGGCCCGAATTCGAGCCTGAAGATTTATTAAATTCGGTAAAACAATACCAACAAAGAGAGAGTCGACGTGGCATTTAAGATGCAAGATTTAAAAGTTCGTTTTTTTACTTCGATAATAATCGTTATTATCCTGGGAGGGCTGGTCTATTTTTCTAATCTCTTGCCTGTTGGGATTTCATTGACTTGTGTCTATATGGTCGTGTTAATTCTCGCTTTGTGGGAATTTTACCATATGGCAATGCAGCAAGGAATTCATATTCAAATAGGGGTTTCTTTTATAGGTGCAATTGCCTATGTTGCTGCCACTTTTGTTTCATTTTTTATTCCCTGCTGGTCAACAGTCCCTACCCTTGTGCTCGGTCTTATATTATTTTTTTTGTTATTGCAGCACTTTTTCTCGGCAAGAGATCCTATACGTAGTGTTTCCGTAAGTTTTTTTGGAATCTTGTACGTGATTGTACCACTTACTTTTTTGTTGAAAATCAACTTTTCCACATCAATGGTCGGTATTTCGGGACAGTGGTGGGCGATGTTTGTGGTTCTAGTTACTAAAGGAGGAGATGTAGGGGCCTATTTTTTTGGTAAAACAATTGGCAAACATTACCTAGCTCCTAAAATCAGCCCTAAAAAGACACTAGAGGGGCTCTTTGGAGGGCTTCTTTTTTCTTTAATCATCAGCTTTGCCATTATCTACCTTTCTCCCCGAGCCTTGCAGCTGCTCTCGCTTCCTTGGTTGTATGCCTTGATTTTTGGGTCAGCTCTAGCAATTATTGGATTAGTTGGGGATTTAGCCGAGTCTCTACTCAAAAGAGACGCGGGAGTTAAAGATAGCAATAAGTTACAAGGGATTGGAGGAATGCTAGATATGATGGACTCTTTGATCTTTACAGGGCCCGCCTTCTTCCTCTTTTTAACCTTCTGGAATCTGATATGATTATAGTCATTGATGGGCCTTCAGGATCAGGGAAAAGTACACTTGCAAGGCGTTTGTCCAAAGACTTAAATCTTCCTTATTTTGATACGGGTGCTATGTACCGTTCTTTTGCCTGGTTTCTTGTGGATCAAAAAGTTTCACCTGATGATCTAGAGTCTATTAAAGAACTGTTAGAGAAGATGGATTTTGAGATCAAAACTCTAGAAGGTGCACACCACTATTTTGTTAATGGGATCGATGTGACTAAAGAAATTCGTGCTGAATCTGTTTCAAAATGTGCCTCACAAATCTCTACACATCTTTTTGTTCGTAAGCATTTAGTGCAAATACAGCGGCATTTTGGAGCAACAGGGCAGGGTATTTATGAGGGGCGAGATATGGGAACGGTGGTTTTCCCAGAAGCAGAGATTAAATTCTTTTTACAAGCTGACCCCAAAATCCGAGCAATGAGACGCTTTGAGCAGATGAAAGCAGATTTTCCAAACAAAAAATTTGACAAAGAAACAGTTTTAGAAGAATTGATTAGACGCGATGAGCAAGATTCTACCCGCGAACATTCACCTCTTCGACGTGCAAAAGATGCTAAGGTGATCGATGTCACCCATCTCTCAATAGAAGATGTTTTAAAAAAAATTAAAGCCTATATTAGAGAGAAGCAAATATGAGGAATCAAAAGAAGCGTTTTTTATTTTATAGATTTTCAAGAAAGATTGTGGAACTATTTTTTCGCCTTTTTTACCGCATGAAGGTTTATGGGAGTAAAAGCCACTTTGTGACAGGTAGTGCTATTTTAGCAGGAAATCATGTTTCGTTTTTCGACCCACCCTTTGTTGGGGTCTCATGGCCTGAAGTTGTTCACTATTTTGCTAGGCCAACTTTGTTTGACAAACCCGTCTTAGGCTTTTTGTTGCGCTCGTATAATGTACACCCGCTTTCATCAAAGGGGGCATTAGGTGCTTTCAAACTGGTTTCGGACCTTTTAAAAAAAGGGTTTAAAGTCGCTATTTTCCCAGAAGGGAAACGCTCTAGTTCAGACGAAATTGTCGATCCCAAACAGGGTTTTGTGATTATCTCACATAAGGCTCAGTGTCCGATTATTCCTGTCTATGTACATGGTGCCTACCAAATTTGGAGCCGACATCGCAAATTCCCCCGGTTAAGAGGTCGGCTGGCTTGTGTCTTTGGGAGTCCATTAAGCTGGGACACCTTTTCTCATCTAGGAAAAAAAGAAGCACAAGAGGCAATGATGACAGCTTGGTTACAGTCCATGAAAGCATTGAAACAGTGGCTCTTAGATGGTGCTAAAGGGTCTCCTCCATAAAAAAAGTGATTTTAATATCAAAGCCTTCTAAACTGTGTGCAATAATTTTAAATTTATTTTGATGAGGAATAATTTATGACAAGCAGTCTTGTAAAAAAAGTGAGTGGAAACGACTTTAAAGAGAGTATAGAGAGAGGGATCACACTAGTTGATTTCTTTGCTGAATGGTGTGCTCCCTGTCGCATGCTGGTTCCTATCCTTGAAACCATTGCAGAGGAAATGCAAGGAAAGATTAAACTGTGCAAAGTGGACATTGATCAAGCGCAAAATGTGACCTCTGAATATCAAGTGACTTCAGTCCCCACTCTAATCCTTTTTAAAGATGGTAAAGAAGTCAGTCGCACTGTTGGACTGAAGGATGCAGAGTCCTTAAAAGAGTTGATCAATCAGTACTTATAAGATGTCATATGTTGCTTTAATAGCTGGAGAGGGATTAATGCCTCTTAGAGCCATCCAAGAGTTGCGATCAGCTGGGAAGAAAATTTTATTGGTTGCAGTGAAGGGAATTACCCCTGAAAATTTAGTCGAAAAAGTCGACCAAGTTGTTTGGGGGAGTGTTACTCAACTTGGGAAGGCTCGAGCTTTATGCTTAAAGTTACAAATTAAAGAAGCTGTCATGGTTGGGAGGATTAGGCATGAAAATGTTTTCGGCCTGTCTTTGTTTAAAATGGATTGGGTGACGCTAAGGGCTTTTATATCTTTGAAAGATTTACGTGCAAATACCATATGCAGAAAAATTATTGAAGTATTTCAAAATAAGGGGATTTCATTTATCGATACGACTCAACTTTTAAAAAAATATTTAGCTAAGAAAGGAGTCTTAACTAGTCACAAGCCATCTAAAAAGGTTTTGGAAGATATCGATTTTGGGACTTCTATTGTCAAAGAGTTAGGACGTCATGATATTGGTCAATGTGTCGTTATAAAAAATAAATCCATCGTAGCTGTTGAAGCTATGGAAGGAACAGATCAGTGTTTACAACGCGCCGGTGATATTGCTGGGAAAGGATGCGTTGTGGTAAAACTTGCTAAACCTGAGCAAGACACTCGATTTGATGTCCCAACTATTGGGAAAAATACCATTGAAAAATTAATTAAGATTCAAGCAGCTGCTATGGCTGTTGAGTCTGAAAAAACCCTAATCATTGAAGATGGGGTTATAGAGCTTGCAAGTCAAAATAATATTAGTATTGTCGCCATAGAGTCAAAATGACAGCAAGTTCGAGGCTTAAGGTGTTTAGTTGAACGCTCAATCAAAAAATATACTAAGATGTCTTGGACTTTGTCTTTTATCTCTTAATTTAATCTTGTTTTCACAAGAGATCTCGCCAGATAGTTTGCATCGAATTGAGCAATATGTCAAATTTCTGAAAGTCTTTGATGATCAGTTAGGGCCAATAGGAGATTATACTAAAGGAGAAGTGCAAATTGTACTGGATCCAGATGAGATACACCAGCTAGAAATGGATAAAGAACAACAGCTGATTCGAAGAGGTGTGAATTTACAAGATGCCAAGCGTTGGAGTCAGGTGGGTGTGATTGACTCAGGGTCTAGTTGGATTCTGATAAGAGATCCAGTGATTTTACCATCAGGTAGAAAAACAACCCGGCACCGTATTAGTTGGAAAACTGCAATCAATGGCCCAAGTGGAGTCGCGATGCTTCCGGTGACCAAAGAGAAAAAAATTCTACTCTGCGTGCGCTATAAGCATGCCCTTCGAACCTGGCAGGTAGAACTCCCTCGCGGGAAATTAAGGTATGGTGAAACTGAAGAAGTTGCTTCTCAAAGGGAGCTTCAAAGTGAAATAGGCTTTACGTTGAATAGCCAAGTCCACCTTGGAGGGGTCACAGAGGGACATACCTTTGGTAATATTACACCTGTGTTTCTCTGTAATGTGGAATCTCAGGTCAGCCCCTGTAACAATGATTATAGAGCAATCATCGGAGTCTTACATCTCACAAAAAAAGAGATTAAAGAGGCTTTTGTAAGGGGATTTATTCAATTGAAAATAAAGCAAGAAGTTAAGAAAGTCTCTTTTAATGATTCTTGTTTGGCATTTGCTTTGATGCAAGCTGAGATAAGAGGGCTTGTTTAAATTATCCTACACACATCCCAAAAGAGGACTAAATGAAAGTTGTCTAAGTCCTTCGTATAGCACAATAGCAGCGCTATTTGAGAGGTTTAAAGATCTTTGGTGGGCGCACATGGGAATAGTGTAAAACTTAGAAGCCCACTTTTGGTGGTATTTTTCAGGAAGTCCGCTTGTCTCAGAGCCAAAAATTAACAAAGAATCATGGCTAAACGGGATTTCTGTGTATGGTTTATCAGATTTTGATGAGAGAAAATAAAAAGGAAGGTTCGTTGTCTCTAAAAATGACTCCAAGTCGTTAATCTCACTAATATTGACTTCATCCCAATAATCTAACCCAGCTCGTTTAAGTTGGCGGTCTCCTAGCTTAAAACCTAGAGGCCTTACTAGGACGAGCCCTGTATTTGTTACAGAGCAAGTGCGAACGATATTGCCGGTATTTTGAGGGATCTCAGGCTGAAATAAAATGATCTTCATAGATTAAGATGGCTTTTTTGAGTCTGTCTCAATGACTTTAATATCAATAATCATCAAAGAATTTGGAATTGATATATCTGAAGGCTCTGGCCCTAGTTCAGGGTGGATGTAAAGTCTTCTTTGCTCACCTTGTTTTGCGCCAATTAAGCCTTGCTTAATTCCTGGGAATGTTTGTTCTAAGGGGATCTCTACGGGCTCTCCTTCTGAACTGATAATAGTTTCATCCAAATATTTTCCTGTATACTCTATAAGAGGAGAGTCTGAGGCTGAAATAGCAGTTTTCCCATCACCTGTATGCAAAACAGTCATCTGTAGTTTTCCAGGGATAATTTCCACGACACCTGGATTGGAAATATTCTCCTTTAAAAAAGTATTAGCCTGGTCAAGCCCAGCTGTTGACATTTCACTAAGGTATTTTTGCTGGATAACATCAAATGCTTTTTCATATTCGCTTTCTGTAAGTGGAGCAGGCTTGCCTGAAATAGCATCTTGAATCCCCTCAACAACCGATTGAATATCAAAATTAAAAACATGGTCATCTATAAGCCCTTTAGCAAAAGAATATCCAAGCGCTTTTGAAAATACTTGTGGATCGGGTGTCTCGGTAGTCTCTTCAACTTTTACAACCTTCTCTGGTTCTTGAGACGATAGAGGGTAAAAAGATATAAGGGCAGAGGTTAGTAGGACGGTAAACTTTTTCATAAAAGATCCTTTGAAATATCAATGTTTAATTCTTCAAGTTGATCAGCTTCTACTTTAGAAGGCGCCTCGAGCATCAAGTCGCTCGCTTTTTGAGTTTTTGGAAAAGCTATCACATCGCGAATATTTTCGGTATTTAAAAAGATCATGAGAATTCGATCGAGCCCCAGAGCGATGCCCAAGTGTGGTGGGGTCCCGTAGGAGAGAGCTGAAACAAAAAAACCGAATTTTTTTTCAATCTCACTTTTAGAAAGTTTGAGGATAGAAAAAATTTGAGCCTGCATATTGGCATCATGTATCCTTTGGGAGCCCGAAGCAATCTCATAGCCATTGAGAACGAGATCATAGCTTAAGGATCTTGCCTTGAGGGGTTCGCTTTGTAAAAGATCGATATCGTCGGGGTGAGGGGCTGTGAAAGGGTGATGGCATGCCTCGAGGGACCCCTCACTACCTTTGTCAAAGAGAGGGAAATCAGTTACCCATAAAAAGGCTGGTTGACTATGGTCAATCAGATTACGTTCTTTGCCAAGGAGACGGCGTAAATGGTCGAGTGCTTGGTTGGTTTTCTTTTCTTGGTCAGCCACCATAAAAAGGAGGTCTCCATCCTGGAGCTCAAACCTTTTAATAATTTCACTTTGTAGCTTCGAATCAAAAAATTTGGCGATGCTCGACGAGAGCAACCCTTCTTGCATTTTAAACCAAGCGAGTCCCAAAACACCAAACTGGGCAACAAACTCTGTATATTGATCAATTTTCCTTCTTGAAATGTCACAACCTTGAGGAACTCGCATTCCTTTGATGATTCCACCTTGCTTCAAAGTATTTAGGAAGATAGAAAAAGTGGATTTTTCAGCTAAGTCATGCATGTTTTTAAGAACAAGGGGAATACGGGTGTCAGGTTTGTCTGTTCCGTAATCTTCCATGCACGTTTGATAGCTTAGCCTCTGAAAAGGGGCTGAGATCTTTTGGCCCAAGCAAGTTTTAAAAAGTTCTAAAAACATCTCTTCAATAAGAAGAAAGAGAGTCTCTATACTTTCAAAGCTCATCTCAATATCAAGTTGAGTAAATTCAGGTTGCCGGTCAGCCCTTAAATCTTCATCTCTAAAACAGGGGCATATCTGAAAATAACGGTTCAAACCACCTATCATAAGGATTTGTTTGAACATTTGTGGTGATTGAGGGAGGGCATAAAAACTACCAGGATGAACCCTTGAAGGAACCAAGTAGTCGCGCGCACCTTCTGGGGTCGATTTGCATAAAAGGGGAGTTGAAACTTCATAAAACTTGCGTGAGCTGAAAAAATTTCGCATCAGAAGCTGTACTTCGTGGCGCAACTTTAAGTTATTTAAAAGTTCCCCTCTCCTCATATCTAAGTAACGATATTTAAGGCGAAGGTCTTCTTTGACATCAATAAGGTCATCACAAACAGAAAAAGGGGGAGTTGAAGCTGATGAAAGGATATCAAGCGTGGTGACTTCAATTTCAATGTCACCGGTATCCATTTTAGAGTTTGCCATACCTTTTGCCCGAGCTCTTACTTTCCCCTCGATATGAATGACCCATTCAGAGCGTAGTTGATGGGCCATGGAGTGGCACTGCTTGTTTATCTCAGGGTCGAAGACGAGCTGTGTGAGCCCTCCGTGGTCCCTTAAGTCGATGAATATAAGACCTCCGTGGTCTCTACGACGGTGGACCCATCCAGATAAGCAAATAGTTTGATCGATGTGTGAGCCTCTTAATTCACCGCAATGATGAGACTTGAAATTTTTAGGTGTCATGGTGTTTGTTCTTCATGGTTAAAATCAGTTGGTCCATTAAAATGGTTTCTTCTCGCCCCGATTCCATATGTTTTAGGGTAAGCTTTTCGCTCTTTAATTCATTTTCTCCGATAATTGAAACCCAAGGGATGTTTCTTTTGTCGGCGTACTTTAAAATGCTTTTAAGTTTTTTGGAGCAAGCGTCCATCTCTGCAGGGATGTTTTGTAAGCGAAGTTGTTTGATCAGTTGAAAGCAAACTTGCATCGAGGGCTCGCCAAGCGGAATCAGTAATAATTGGGGGGTAGGCTTTGCTGGGACTGAGCACTGTTGTGCGTGCATTGCTCTCAAGATGCGCTCAAGGCCTGTTGCAAATCCAACGGCAGGTAGTTTGGGTCCTCCAAGATCTTGTGTCAAATAATCATAGCGTCCGCCAGCGGCAATAGTGTCTTGAGCTCCTAGGTCACCAGATACAATTTCAAAAACAGTGCGATTATAGTAGTCCAGCCCTCGCACAAGTAGGGGATCTACCACGTAGGGAATATTAAGAATGCTAAGCCATTTTTTTACTTCTTCAAAGTGCTGTCGAGAATCTTCCTCTAGATAATCATAAATAGTTGGAGCGTTCTTTATAATTTCCCTATCTTCCTGATTTTTAGAGTCCAAGATTCTTAAGGGGTTGGTTTCTAAGCGTCTTTGGCTGTCAGCAGACAACTTTTCCTTATGCGGCAATAGATAATTGACAAGGGCTTTTCTATAGTGGCTTCGGCATTCTTGATCACCAATAGAGTTTATATAAATATTAAGATTTTTAAGCCCAAGTCTTTGGAAAAGGGTATAAATAAAATCAATTAACTCAACGTCTAATTGGGGAGAGGACTGCCCGACAATTTCAGCTCCATATTGGTGAAATTGACGATAACGCCCAGCTTGCTGTCTTTCATAACGGAACATAGGGCCTGTATAGAAAAGTTTTTGGCAAGGGAGAGTGTTGTACAACTTCTTTTCAATAAGAGAGCGCATTACAGCAGCAGTTCCCTCTGGCCGCAATGTCATCATACGCTTACCCTTATCTTGAAAGGTATACATTTCTTTATTTACAATATCTGTTTCTTCGCCAATGCCGCGTGCAAAAAGCTCTGTTTTTTCAAAAATAGGCGTTGAGATCTCTTCAAAACCATATACGAGAGAAAGATCATACAGCTGTTGTAGAAGATAGTGGTAGCGATGACTCTCTTTCCACTGATTCTCAGGTTTCTCTTCATTAGGAAGAATGTCAAATACGCCTTTTGGAATTGATACGCTCATAAGAGAATTAAAATATTTTTAATAAAAAGAGGTCCATCATAGGGAAAAAGGGGTTAAAAGGAAATAGGGGAATCTCATATTCCAATCTGTAGAAAATGGGCGCTAAAGTGCAAAAGGGGTCTTGTTGGGGCAATGTAGTGTTTTGGTGCTACGTTGTAATGATATTTTATTTGGAGAGCGAAAAAGTAATAAATAATGAGGCTTTAGTGGAAGGGCCATAACTTTCTTATTTTTTAAAATAAGGGGCTCGTAAAGTGTTTTTTTTATTTTACTTTCGCTTGTAAAGATTTTTTTTTGCTGAAGGCGGAGGGTGAAAAAAGTGGCGCTTAAAATAATCATTAATGCCGTTAGTATAATCCCAAAAAGAACGCTCCCCCTATCAGAAAACATGACCCGCATTGAGGATATTTGGCTTTGAATCTCGCAATTACTAGACATAGCTTAATTGTATCAGGTTGATGATTTAACGGCATCTTAAGATTCTGGAAGAATTTATTCAATTATTTTTTACACAATAGAAAATGTTAGTGATTATATTGTTTTTTTGAAGATTTGTTGTCGGAATAGCATTGCAAATATTATTGCGATTTAATAAATATTAAGTTATTATTTTATGATTGAATTAAGGTAATGTATAAGATTTTTTGTATCTTTTCGTTTTGTTTGAAATTAAATTAACACGGTAATTTTAATGAGTTCAGTCCTCGACTTCATCAAACCACCGAAACCTGCTAAAGCAATAGAAGACCCGGATGTGGTTGATAAGCAGTACCGCTATTGGCGTATTCGGATTTTTTATGCAATGTATCTAGGCTACGTGTTTTACTATTTTAGTCGTAAAAGTCTTGTTTTTGCGATGCCTTTAATGATCCAAAACTTAGGCATGACAAAAGCCCAGCTAGGTATCTTAACGAGCGTCATGGGGATTAGTTATGGATTGAGTAAATTTGTCAGTGGCGTCTTGTCAGATAAGGCTAATCCACGCTTTTTTATGTCACTCGGCTTGATTATCACAGGGTTACTTAATATCTTTTTTGGGATGTCCTCGTCTGTGATATGGTTTGCTGTCTTTTGGGGTTTAAATGGTTGGTTCCAAGGTTTTGGTTGGCCTCCTTGCTCTAAATTGCTGTCTCATTGGTACTCAAAGTCTGAGAGGGGGACTTGGTGGAGCTTCTGGAGCACTTCACATAATGTTTGGGCTTTGCCCCTTCCTTTCATAGCGGCCTTAAGTGCCCAGTTCCTGGGCTGGAGATACACAATGTATGTTCCTGGGTTCATTTGTATTGCTGCGGGCTTATTTTTATTTGAAAGACTAAGAGGCACCCCACAATCACTTGGGTTGCCAACAATTGAAAAACATCGAGAGGAAAGCTTTTCAGAGGAGGAAGTCAAACAGATTAACCGACCTCTATCAACTCGAGAAATTCTTTTCAAATATGTGCTTTCTAATTGGTATATTTGGATGCTTGCGCTGTCTTCAATTTTTATTTATATCATCCGCACCGCGCTCAACGATTGGATTACTATTTTCTTAATGGAAACGCGTAATATGACACATCTCTCGGCCAGTTCAAGCGTTTTGTGGTTTGAGATAGGAGGTGGCGTTGGAATGCTGATGGCAGGTTGGCTCTCAGATCGAATTTCAAGAGGTAGACGAGGTCCTGTTAATGTATTTTTCTCGTTAGGGATGTTTGCAACGTTGATCGTTTTTTGGCAGTTCCCTCAGTCCTCATTAATTTGGAATTCTTGCATTGTCGGTACGATAGGTTTCTTTTTGTTTGGCCCTCAGATGCTTATTGGCCTTGCTGCTGCTGAATTATCTCACAAAAATGCGACCGGAACGGCGACAGGTTTTGCAGGATGGTTTGCATATATTGGAGCCGCCTTAGCGGGTTGGCCCCTTGGTTTAGCTATTGAAAAATTTGGTTGGCAAGGATTTTTTACGGCTATTGTTGCTAGTGGATTGCTATCTGCTTTATGTTTTTTACCTCTCTGGTCAGCTGGGGAGAAAAATAAGAAAGTAATTAAAGAAGATCCTCCGGCAGAATTAGCTTCATGAGTTGGGTTCCCCTTCATGTACACTCCCAGTATTCAATCTTAGACGCGGTAGCGTCGATTCGTGATATTGTAAAAAAAGCTCAGGAATTTCAGATGAAGGCCGTCGCCTTGACGGATCACGGAAATTTATTTGGAGCGGTAGAATTTTATAAAAAATGTTCGAGCGTAGGCATTAAGCCAATTTTGGGTTGTGAAATCTATATTGCGCCGAATTCTCGTTTTGAAAAATGCCGCATTTCTGGGAAGAAGGCAGCTTACCACCAAACCCTTTTGGTCAAAAATGAGGAGGGATATCGCAACCTAGTCAAGTTGACTTCTCAGGGTTTTTTAGAAGGTTTTTATTACTTTCCAAGAATTGACAAAGAGCTTTTAAAAAAACACTCCAAGGGAATTATTTGCCTTTCTGGTTGTTTAAGTAGTCTAATCGCCCAAGCTGCTCAAAATGGATCTAAAGAGGACTTTTATAATGAAGTTCAGTGGTTTTCAGACATTTTTCAAGATGATTTTTACTTAGAACTTCAACGTCATGAACAAGAAGCATTTCTTGAAATAGATAAAATGACCCATGAGCCATGGTTAGTGCAAAGCTATCGTGACTATATCGCTCGGCAAAATAAGGTCAATGACATGCTTTTAGAGGCATCTACAAAGCTTTCAATTCCATTGGTTGCTACTAATGATAGCCATTATATTGAACGTTCTGACTGGAAAGCACATGAAACTCTGATTAATATTCAATCAGGAGAGCCTTGTCTTATTTGGGAGAAGGATTCACTGGGTAACCTTAAGCAAAAAATTCCTAATCCTAAAAGACGTAGCTACAGCACCCATGAGTGTTATTTTAAGTCTCCCGAGCAAATGCAAGAACTCTTTTCTGACATTCCGGAGGCGATTGAGAATACACTTTTAGTTGCTGAGAAATGCAACTATGAAATGAGCTTTGATCAAAAGCATTATCCCGTTTTTTATCCTCCAGGAGTGCCAAAAAATCAAGATGAGGCAAAGCGTGCTCAAGAGAGCGAGGATTTTTTAAAGGAGTTGTGTTACAAAAATATCCCGAAGCGATACACCGAGGACAAACTAGAAGTTCTTAGACAAAACAACCCTGACAAGGATCCTCTTTGCTTTATTAAGGAAAGGTTGGAGATGGAGCTTAGTGTAATTTTAAGCAAGGGAATGGGTGATTACCTTTTAATTGTCTATGACTTTATTGACTGGGCAAAGAACAATCAAATTCCCGTAGGTCCAGGAAGAGGGTCGGGTGCTGGATCTATTATTCTTTACCTTATTGGTATTACGGATATAGAGCCACTTCGATTTAATCTTTTCTTCGAGCGCTTCATTAACCCAGAAAGACTCTCTTATCCTGATATTGATGTCGATATTTGTATGGATAAAAGGGGGCAAGTTATCGACTATACTCTTGGGAAATATGGGAGAGAAAATGTGTCTCAAATTATTACTTTTGGGACGATGAAAGCTAAGATGGCGATTAAAGATGTGGGTCGTGTGCTCAGTGTCCCCTTGCCTAAAGTGAATCAAATAGCCAAGCTGATTCCCGATGAATTAAATATTACAATCGACAAAGCCTTAGAAGTTGACCCTGATTTAAGCCGTCAATATTTAGAAGACCCTGAAACACAGCAAATCATCGATGTAGCCAAAGCTCTGGAAGGTTGTATTCGTAATACTGGAGTTCATGCGGCAGGAGTGGTTATTTGTGGTGAACCTCTAACTGAGCATGTTCCCATCTGTAACGCAAAAGATTCTGAGCTTGCTGTTACCCAATTTTCCATGAAGCCCATTGAACAGGTTGGCATGCTTAAAATGGATTTCTTGGGATTGAAAACACTCACATGTATTCAAAAAGCTGTTGATACAATTCTGAAAACAAGCAGCATCAAAATAGATTGGAGTAACTTGCCGCTAGATGATGCCAATACTTTTGATTTGCTTAATCAAGGTAAAACACTTGGGATTTTTCAACTAGAATCTGCAGGGATGGCTGACCTTGCGGTAAAACTTCATATTGACAAGTTTGAAGAGGTGATCGCTGCCATCGCTCTTTATCGCCCTGGTCCTATGAGTATGATTCCCTCATTTATTAGTAGGAAGCATGGGCAGGAAAAAATTGAGAGTGAGCATCCTTGGATGGATGACATTTTAAAAGAGACCTATGGTGTGATGGTTTATCAAGAGCAGGTTATGCAAATAGCGAGTAAGCTTGCAAACTACTCCTTGGGAGAAGGGGATGTTTTAAGGCGTGCGATGGGAAAAAAAGATGCCGAGCAAATGGCCACCCAGCGGGAGAAATTTAAGGCAGGGGCTCGTGCTAATGGAATTGATGAAGAGGTCTCTACAAAGATTTTTGATAAAATGGAGCGGTTTGCCTCATATGGGTTTAATAAATCTCACGCGGCAGCTTACGCGTATCTTAGCTATGTAACTGCTTATTTAAAAGCGAATCACACGAAAGAGTGGATGGCGGCTCTCATGACTTGTGATAGTGATGACATTTCTAAAGTCGCAAAATTTACTCAAGAGTGTAAAAATCTAAAAATTTCCATCCTGCCCCCAGATGTCAACGAAGCAGGAAAAGAGTTTTGGCCCACAGCTGCTGGTATCCGCTTTTCAATGTCAGCTATCAAGGGGGTTGGAGAAGGGATTGTAGATGCTATTTTAGAGGAGAGAGGAAAAGGGGGAGCTTTTCAGTCCCTCTACCAATTTTTCCAAAGAATGGACCTGAAAAAAATAGGTAAAAAAAATACTGAAGTTTTAGCAAAAGCAGGCTGTTTTGATTTTTGTGGTTGGAGCAAAGATCAAATTATTCTTAGTGTGGGTCCGATGTATGATGCCGCCTTGCTAGACCAAAAGGAAAAGGACAAGGGAATTTTAAACTTTTTCTCTATACTGGAAGAAGGAGAGGAGAAAGCATTCACAAACCCGCCACCTGTAGTACACCCAACTTCCAAATTAGACCAACTATTTTTAGAGAAAGAACTTTTGGGCTTTTTTTTAACAGAGCATCCACTTAATTTTTTTGAAAAGAAAATCAAAATGCTTAATGTCTTTCCTTTGCATAAATATATGGAACTAGAATCGGGAAAGATTTTCCGCAGTTGTTTTATCATTGAGTCTGTAAAGGTGCGTGTGAACACTGCTTCAGCAAAAAAATTTGCTATTCTAACGATTAGTGATGGGGAGAGTTTATTCGAGCTTCCTGTTTGGAATGATTTATATGAAAAATCACAACATTTAATTCTTGAAAATCGTTTGATATGTGCCATTTTAAGAGTTGAAGATAAAGAGGGAATTCGACGTCTTTACTGTCACTGGATGGAGGAATTAAACCTCAGTACTCAAGATTTAGTCGAGGCATGTGATAAAGCCTATGACCAGACAAAATTGCAGATAGAACGTAGAAAGAAAGCCGTTTCAATGGCAAAAAACAAACCCGGAAAGAAATTGCAGCCTATGTCGCCTTTAAAGCTAAAAATCGATGCTGATAAAATTAGACTCTCTGAAATATTAAAGCTAAAAAAGAGCTTTAGAAAATTTCCTGGAGAAACCCCTGTTTGTATAGAATTTTTTAATAGTTCTAAATCTCTTGGGAATTTAGAAATTGGCGAGCCATGGGGAGTGGATCCCTCTCTTACCCTAAAAAGGTTAATTCAAGACGCTTCTGAAGCGATCCTAATCCAAAGCTAGATGCTATTTACCCCAACCCCTATTTACACATTAATTTATCTTGGAGTCTAAAGATAGTTGCTGATTTAAATGATCATCAGGTAAAATGTGTCAAATTTATGGGAAATTATATTTGATATTGAGATATCACTTATGTGACGTTGCTCGACTGTAGTAAGTTTAGTATTATAATGAATCTTCTTAGTGGAACTACCTAACTTCCTAAAGTATTCATTATTTAATATTTAGTCGATTCAAAGACCCCAAGCGATCTAAAGACAGAGGTGTGAGAATGAAGTTAAAAATGTGTTTTGTTTTGGTTTTTCTAATTGGAAGCCAACTGCTTATAAGTTCTGAAGTTGAAGGTGCAGGCTCTGATTCGAGTTTGAAGAATGTCGAAATATCGGACATGGCATTTTTTAATGCCGGTGTCCAAAAAATGGAGAATAAAGACTGGAATGTAGCTTTGCAAAACTTTTCTTCGATAAGAGAATACTATAAGGACTCTCAGGTATTTGAAGATGCTTTGTATTTTCAAGCAGTCTGCAACTATCACTTAGGAGAGTATCATACCTCCAATAAAATGCTCACTGAGTACCTGAGCAGTAAATTTAAACTCAAGTTTTTTGAAGATTCTTTGAATTATAAACTTGCAATTGCAAATAAGTTTAGAGACGGGGCAAAAAAACACTTATTTGATTCTGAAAAATTTCCTAAGTGGGCCTCAGCTAAAGAAGATGCTCTAGAAATTTATGAAGAAATTATTGAAATGGTGCCAAGTCATGATCTTGCAGCGCATGCCTACTATGAAAAAGGCTCTCTTTTAAAAAAGATGCGTGATTACAAAACTGCACTAGAGTGCTTTCAAAGTTTAATTAAAATGTTTCCTAAAAATTCCTTAGCGCCAGAGGGTTATATTTCAATAGGAGAGATTTACTTCGCTCAAAGTCACTCTGAATATAGAAACTCAGATCTTATGGATCTAGCCCAGCTAAATCTTGAAAAATTCACTCAAAATTTTCCCCGTGATGAACGCATTGAAAAGGTGAAGCATTACTTTGAAGAGATGAAGGAAATACACGCTAAGGGTCTTTATGATATAGGGATGTTCTATGAGCGAACCCATAAACCTAAGGCTTCTGTGATATACTATGTCACTGCTATTGAAAAGTTTCCAGATGCTCATTCAACGAGTCTATGTAAAACCCGTTTAGAGCACTTGGAGAGCGAGCTTAATGAGCTGAAGGTCAATGGTGAGCTTCTTAAGTAGCCTACTAGGTGTACTAGTTTGTCTCAGTACTCTTTTTTTAGGGGGGTGCGGTTACAGCAGTGCTGTGAAAAGCAGCCCTCTTTGTAAGTATCAAACAATGACTGTTCCATTTGTAGAAGGGGACTTAGATGGGCAACTAACCTCTGTGTTGACGCAAGAAATCTCAGAGTCTGGTTTACTGAGTACTTGCGAACGTGATGGGGAACTTTCACTTCATGTAAAAATCTTAGGGTTTAAGAATGAAGATATAGGTTATGACCGCTTCTATAATAAAGAGAATGATATTCAAAGATGGATGGTGCCCAACGAAAGGCGCTTGAGCATTTTGGTGAAAATTTCTGTGGTAGATGAGGAAACGCAGAAAGTGATTTTAGGGCCTGCCGATCTGTCGACAAGCGTAACCTATAATTTTGACCCTGAATACAGCGTTGACAACCTGGTTGGATTCTCTTTGGGGCAGTTTAATTTTTCAGAAAATGCGCAAGACATTGCTGAAACTCCTCTTAACCAACAGATTGCAAAACAAATTGTAGACTATGTTGTCGATGGTTGGTAATTTCTAATTTATTTTTTATAAGTCACTTAGAGATATTTATTACGAAATGCCCAAAAGGGGTATTGTGTTGGGGATTGATTTAAAAGGGATTGTGCTCCTATCATCTAATTGTTTTTTTTAAACCACTAACAATCGCTGAGGTTAATATGAGTAATGTACAGTTATTTGATAATTTTTTTCAGAGTTCGTTGACATCATGGGGTGATCCCTATGACTTAAAAGAAATCCCTCTGCAGCACTTTGGGGAGTGTTCCTTTAAAGGGAGTAGTCACTATTCAATATATGAGAAAGATGGAAAGTACATTGTCGAGGTAGCAGTACCCGGATTCTCAGAGAAAGATCTTTCAGCAACGATCGACAAGGACACACGTACTTTGAAGGTAGATGCTAAAAGAGCTCAGCAGGCAGCTAAAGAGGATGATGAGAAAGTAGTGTGGCATCACAAAGGGCAAGTGAGCCACAAATTTCAGCTTTTTATTCCACAGAAAGCAAATTTAGAGAGTGTTTCAGCCTCTTGTGCGGATGGAAAGCTAGCCATTTCATTTATGCTCGATGAGGGAGCGCACTCAATCTTAAATGTGCCAATTCATGAGATCGACCATAAAGCTTAAGTCTTTAAGAAGGTGGGCGCTTGAACGCGTCCACTTTATTTTAAGCGATTGATTGCTTTGTCGTTATCCTGAATATCTTGCAAAAGCTTTTGCAGAATTTTAAGAACTAGACGTGGGGTATTATAAGGACCTCCTATTGATAGCACCATCTCTAATTGAAGCTCCTGTTCATGTTGTTGAGCAATAAGAGCAAAAGTAACTGGTACGTTTTCTACAAGGTCTGGGACAATCCAGATTACAAATTCGTTGTTGTAAAGACTAATTTTATCGGGAGATTCAATAATATTGAACATTTGGGTGAGTTCTTGCTCAGCATCTTCCATTTCTAAGTCACTGCAGTGCAGTAGGTCTAGAGATTGTAGGAATGACAGATCAATTTTAGCGATGCCATCAGGAGCCCACTTTGCTAAGTCTTCCGTATACTTGGTATAATACTCTTCGAGCTGTGATGGATTGATCATCTTCTTCTCCTTTTCAAAGCACCAGGCTTATTGTTGGTCTCTCTACTCAATCCTGTATTGCACTTTTTTTTTTCTGTCCAGTTAACTTTAATTCGGAGTGAAAAAAATCCATATCTTATTGATATGGAATCCTTTTTTAATTGATAAAAAAAAAAAGAAACTATAAAAGTATAACTATAAGTAGCTAGGAGGATTTTCATTTGTGAAGAGGGCTTTTTTTTTAACTGTTTTTGCTGTTCTGACTGCGACCCCTCATTTCTTGTTCTCTAAACAAACCTCTCTACAGCTTCACTCTGGAGCTGCTATCTTAATGGATGTAGATAGCAAAAAGATCCTGTATCAGAAAAATGCCTTTCAAATCCATCACCCGGCAAGTATAACAAAGTTACCTGCAGCTCTTTATGCCTTAAAAAAGTCTCCTAATATATGGTCTAGTTATGCTGTAGCAGATCAAGATACCATCGGTTCGATTAGTAAAAAATTTGCAATTGACTCCAAGTACAAATATCCTTCGCACTGGCTGGTTTTAGGTGGAACACATATTAAGATTCACAAGGGTGAGAAAATGAGGTTGCAGGATCTGTTTTACGGTATGCTCCTTGAATCAGCTAATGATGCCTCAAATGTGGTGGCAAAGCATGTCAGTGGCTCTGTAGGGCTTTTTATGGAGGAATTGAATGTCTATCTCAAAGAGCTAGGATGTAAGAATACCCACTTTAAAAACCCTCATGGGACGCATTTTCCAAACCATACAACAACCGCTTACGATATGGCCATAGTGACTTGTGAAGCACTCAAAAATGCAAAACTGCGAGAAATTATCAAAACAAAGCAATATAGGATTCCGGCAACCAACAAAACTGGCGAGCGATATCTTAAGAATTACAACAAACTCCTGTTTAAGGAAAGTAGCTACTATTACCCATATGCATTGGGGGGAAAAACAGGTTTTAATAACCAGGCTAAAAGTACACTGGTAGTTGCTGCGAAAAAAGGGAATAAAACACTCGTGGTTGTCCTTTTGCAATCTCCTACGCGTTCAAAAAATTATGAAGATGCTATTAAGCTATTCAAGCATGGATTTAAAAGTACCTCTAAATGAAACGTTTTATCTGGTTTAATATTCTTTTTCTGTTTCTAGCTTTTAAACTTGATGCTCAAATTCAAGATCTTGATATTCATTCAGATATTGCTATCTTAATAAATGTAGATAACCAGCGTATTTTATATCAAAAAAATATTGACCAAATCACACCTCCAGCTTCTCTGACCAAAGTGGCAACTGCTCTTTTTGCCCTTAAAGAAGCAGGGGGCGACTTGCAAATTAAAATAGAGGCAGATCAGGACTGTGTGGGCTCGATTACCTCTGAAATGCAAAAAGGAATGGAATACAAGCACCCCGCTCACTGGCTGGTATTAGGGGGGACGCACATGTCTATAGCCAAGGGAGACACTCTCTCCTTAGAGGAGCTCTTATATGGATTGATGCTTGTTTCAGCTAATGACGCAGCAAATATCATTGCCAAGTATGTCAGTGGCTCTATCCCACAGTTTATGTCCGATCTAAATGATTATCTAGAGGAAATAGGGTGTAAGCATACTGTGTTCCGCAACCCCCATGGGTTACATTTCCCACAGCACGTGACCACTGCAACGGATATGGCTTTAATTTTTAACGAAGCTCTTAAGTATCCCAAGTTTTGTGAAATTATTCAAACTAGCCGTTATCAGCGACCTAGCCTAGCAAAATCTGGAAATGCTTGGATTGCAAATAGCAATCTGCTGATTCGTCCAGAAAATAGGTTTTTTTGTCCTTTTGTTACAGGTGGTAAAACAGGGGTGCACAATGATGCTCAAATGTGCTTAGTAGAGTCTGCTCATTTTCAAGATCGCTCCTTGGTGCTTGTTTTGATGCGGTGTTCTCAGGCTGATCAAGCGTTTGAAGACGCGAAGCTTCTTTTTGAGAAAGCCTTTCAAGAGGAAATGGTGAATGATTTGTATTTAAAGCGTGGAGCACAGCCGTTTAGGTATCAGCTAAAAGCGGTGAAGAAGACCTTGAGAGCTTTTTTGAAGGAAGATGTAAGGGTTAAGTATTTTCCGTCTGAAAAGCCATCAGTGACTGGTGAAATTCATTGGGATTGTGAACCTCCCATTGCTAAGGGTGATTGTGTTGGGCAGCTAAAATTAAAAGACGAACATGGAGTGCTTTTAAAAGAGGTTAATCTATATGCACAAAATGCAATTTCTCTTAAAAACTCATCCAAGTTCTGGATTTATTTTTTATTAGTTTTGGGATTGGCTGTCGTTGCTATTTTGGCTAATTATTGGGTTAAATCTATTCCCAAAGGTGAGTGATGGGTACAGGATGTAAAAAGTTGCATCCAATCTTTTACATCTAAATTTTCAGCACGGGCATACCTAGATAACCCCAGCTGCTCGATTTGATCTTGAATTAGTTTTGAGTCGCCTCCAAGAAGAGACGAGAGTTGTTTTCTTCTCTGGCTAAAGCCTGTTTTTACAAAATGAATAAATTCTTCATGGTTTTTTATTGGTGGTTGCTTAAGTGTTAGCTGTAGAACAGAAGAATGCACATTAGGTTTTGGGAAAAAACAAGAAGGACTAATATTAAAAAGAGTTTGGCAGTGTGCATAAAAATGAGTGAACACAGAAAGAAACGAGTATGCTTTACTGTTAGGGGGCTCCTGTATACGTTCGGCCACTTCTTTTTGCATGATAAAAGTAAGTGATGAAATGTTCTCGTGTAGAGGGCAGAATTTGTCAAGAATTTGGCTTGTTACTTGATAAGGTAGGCTGGAAATCACTTTAATCTTTTTATTTTTAATAAAAAGGTTCTGAAGGTTTAGTGTTAAAATGTCACCTTGGATAACAGAGAGTTTCTCAGAGCAAAACTGTTTTCGAAGATAAGGAACTAGCCGATTATCTTTTTCAACGGCAATGACTGTGGCATTGGTTTTTAAAAGTGACTGTGTTAAAGCTCCCATCCCAGGTCCAATCTCAAGGACAGTATCCTGAGGTGTTAAGCACGCACTTTTTACGATCATATCAATGATGTTTTGATCGATTAAGAAATTTTGAGAAAGAGACTTACACGGCTTTTTATCAATTTCTCTTAAAAGCGCCTTTAGGATGGAGGGGCTTGCAACGCTCATCGAATTTGAAAGGGTTCAAAGTCTTGGGGTAGGGAGTCGTTGATCGCTTCTTTTGTTAATCCATAACGTTCCCTTAGAGAAGTTACATAGCTCATTTGTTCACTGCTATGCTTCTGATTGCGAAGCTGTCTCATAAGCTCTTGTTCAACCTCTGAAAGGCTAACCTCTCCACCTGGAGAGTAACTTGAAAGATAGAACACGCGGTAGACAGGCTGGTTATTGACGCGACTAGTTTCCTCTAGAGGCTCGCTAAGGTTATGGGTGTCTAAACTTAGTAAAATATTACGATGAGACTCCAGGATTTGATTGCTTGCCAAATCAATCTCATCAGAAATAGTAATGTTTTTCTCATCGAAATTACTGATGGCATCCTTTAGCTTCATTGAAAGCGTTGAGAAGTTTTTAGCCCCTTGAAGTTGATCAATTACGCTTTGAGAGCTTCTGACATTCTCAAGAGCATTGGGTCCTGTAAAAGAAATAATATGATACTTCCAGTGATCTGGTTTTTTGTTTTCGTGCATATATTCATGGAATGCTGTCAAAAGATCATTTGGTGAGACATTGACCCCAGAAGAATTACAGATCCCTTTGAAGTAAAGATGGCGATACAACATATGTTGAGCGAGCGTTTCGTTTTTTACCATATTCCATGCTTCATCATAGGTTAATCCAATCTTTTCAAGTGTCAAAATAATTTGTGGGCCAAATCGTTTTTCTAGCTCTTGGCGGACTTCTCCATCATTGATAGTCACACTATTTAAGTCGGCATCAATAGCAATGAGGTCATCATCAATAATTTTATCGAGTTGGTCTCTCCATACAGCTTTATAAAACTGGAAACGGGAAAGTTCAGAATCTAATAGGTGGGGGTAGTTTAGATAAAACTGAATGCTCATTTTTTTCATCACATCAATTACAGAAATAGGCCGATCATCTATTCGTGCGAGGACTCTGTTTTCAATAATAAGCTTATTTCGATTCCCCGCAGAGGGTGAGATGAGGTTTTGAGCACTAAGCGCTGTTAGAGAGATACACAAGCTAAAAATTAGAGATTTCATTGATACTTTCCTTGCTTCTTAAAGGTTTCTTATTATTAAGCCATACCCTGCATGTTAACACCTGCATAGTACAGCACCATAGAAACCGTCCATGGTATCTAATTCCTGAGAAGAATTCAATGGATTACTTGCCAATTTTAATTTATATTTTTCCATAAAAAACTGAACCTGCTCTTCATTTTCCCTTTTTAAGAGACTGCAAGTTGCATAGACAATGTAACCCTTCGGCTTTAGGTACTGGATGGCTTCATCAAAGATCTCTCTTTGCTGTTGAGTGATGGAGGTTAGCATTTCTTCAGAAAACTTCCACTTTAGATCGGGATTTCTGCGATAGGTCCCCGACCCACTGCAGGGGGCATCAACGAGCACCCAATCCATATTTTGTTTGAGTTGTTTAAGTTGTGTAGATTGCGGTTCTACGATTTGGTAGTTTTGAACTCCAGCTCGTTTAAAACGCTTTTTGGCTTGTTTTAAGATTCCAAGACGGATGTCATGAGCAAAAATACAGCCGCTGTTTTTCATTCCAGGGGCAAATGCAAGGCTCTTCCCTCCAGATCCACAGCAAAAATCAAGAACTTTTTGTTGAGGCTTTGCTTCAACAAGTTGTGCTGTTAGTTGACTCGCTTCATCTTGAACTTCAAAGAGGCCCTCTTTGAAAGCTTCGGAGCGAAATAGGTTAAGATGGTCTTTCAATGTGGCGCCTGTTGAAGAATGGTTGCACTCGGTTAAGTCCCATTCGACTTTAAAGCGTTCTAAAAACATCTCTCTTGTAATTTTTTGTTCGTTGATACGAATCGTTAGAGGAGCTCTTTGATTGCTTTTGACTCCAATTTCAAAAGCTTTAGCCTCTCCAAAGTCCTTTACCAGCTGGGTAAAAAGCACCTTGGGAAAGCTTGCGCGAATATGAATCGGAATGTGTTGTTGCTCCAGCGCCTGTTCTAAGTTCAGTTGCTTTACAGACTCTAAGCGCGATTCCCAATTTTTGTCGGCGGTTATAAAGTAATCAATCAACCCAAGCCAACGAATCATTTTATAAGAAGTTTCAGCAATAAATTTTCGATCTTTACTGCCCAGAGCTTTATGGGCTCTGAAATATTTACTAATGGCAAGGTCTAAGGGGCAAGAGGAATCCAGCTGGTTAAATAATTGAAGGAGATGGTATTCTCTGAAAGGTTTTAACATAGAAAAGAAAAAATCCTAAATTTTATATAATGAAGAGTTTAAGTTTAGAAAATTATAAAATAAAGTTTAAAATAACTCCAGTATTATATTTTCTGATTTCAGGTTTTTTAGTCGCTTTGGGTCAGCCTGCTTGGTTTCCTTTTTTGGGGGTGCTTGCCAGTATCTGTGGCTATGCTCTCTTTTGGAGGGGGTTTACAAAAATTTCTAGTAACTCGACTCGGTTTTGGCTTTCACTAAGCTGGTTTATGGCTACAGAAGCAATTCATTTATCTTGGATGACAGCCACAGAGTTTCAAGGAATTTATTTTTATGGCGTCTATCTTTTTGTACTAGTTTGTGAAGGGTTGCAGTTTGCTCTGTTAAATCATTTGCTATTTGGCTCTCAAAAGGCCTTAAGTTACTCTCGAATAGGTCTGGGGGCTGGGTTTTGGGTGTGGATGGAGTGGCTTCGATTATTTTTTTTATGTGGATTCCCCTTTAACCCTGTCGGTTTGTCTTTAACATCTTCTTTGATCGGTATGCAAAATGTGAGTATAGCAGGCATCTACGGGCTGTCGTTCTGGGTGATGGCAACCAATCTAATGCTCTACAAATATTTTGAAAACCCTAGTCGTAAGAAGGCGGGCATTTTTGCTCTTCTTTTGATCTGTCTCCCCTATATTTATGGGAGTATGCACTTGTTAGTCCATTCACCCAAAAGCCAGAGGTTTTTTTCGAAAAGCGCACGAGTACTATTGGTTCAGACAGCCCTAGATCCAGTGATGAAGACGGGTTTTAGGGGTTTTGAGAACATGGTAGCTCCCATTGACCAATGGGGCTTGATATACCAGCATGTACAAGAGAGTGGGCAGGATAAAGTGGATCTTATTGTCCTTCCTGAGACTGCGGTGCCGCTATCCCATAATACCCCCTATTACTCCATTCAATCTGTTAGAGCTATGGTGCACTGGTATTTTGGGGAGAGGGGGCTTGAGAGGTTACCTCATCTAGAGGAAGGGGAAGTTTTGGTTGATAACTTATATTTATCTCAGTCACTAGCAAATATTTACGAATCTCAAGTTGTTGTTGGTTTGGAGCAGGTACATTGTTTGGAGCTTCAAAATTTTAGCGCTCATGCGGCTGCATTCAGCTTGTCTCCATCTCAAGAGCCACAGGTATATCATAAACAGATTTTGATCCCTTTGGTAGAGTATATTCCGTTTGAGTGGTGTAAAAAGCTGGCAAAAAGGTTCCATATTGAGGGCTGGTTTGAAAGGGGGAGGGGGGCCGTTGTGTTTGAGGGAGATCTTAGAGTAAGCCCTTCTATCTGTATGGAAGAAATGTATGGTTGGATTGTTCGGAAAAATCGTTTGGCAGGAGCACAGGTTTTGGTCAATATTACCAACGATGCCTGGTATCCAAACTCTAAGCTGCCCAAGCAGCACTTTGATCATGGTATTTTAAGAGCGGTTGAAAATGGAGTTCCTCTCTTGAGGGCATGTAATACAGGGGTTACCGCGGGCATTGATTCTTTGGGTCGCATAATTGAGAGCTTCCCTAAAAAAGGCAGCCTTTCCCAGTGGGAGAAGGGGGCCTTGCTCGTGGACCTTCCACTTGCGCATCATCAAACTCTCTATACTTTTTGGGGGGATTCTTTTGTCTTGTCGCTCTCTTTTTTGCTCGTGTTAATATTTATTTTTAATAGTATAGGAAGTAACCGTTTTATTTTAAATTTTATTAAAAATAGTTCTTAATAATACCTTTGAAAAAGGGGCTTTTTTATTTGTTTTTAATTGAATAAAAACCTTTACTGAGCTATTCTTATAAACGATATTAAATCTATGTAAATCAAAAATATGACCTATTCAGTCTTAGACTTTCATCCGTCTCTTGATATTAAATCAAGAGCGCAAAAGACGTTGAAGAAAGAAGTTTCTTTCTCTGGCATCGGAATTCATACGGGGTATGAAGTTAACTTGAAATTCTGTCCAGCCCCCAAGGGAACGGGGATTGCTTTCCAGCGCATGGATTTACCTTCTCAGCCTATCATCCCTGCTACTGTAGAATACGTTCAAGAGACTGCCAGAGCAACGACAATAGGTATTGGGGATGCAAAAGTTCATACTGTGGAGCATGTGTTAGCAGCTCTTAGTGCTTGTGAAGTTGATAATATTATTATTCAAGTGGATGCTCCAGAACCTCCTGTCGGGGATGGGAGTTCTTCTGTATTTCTTGAAATGATTGAATCTGCTCAAGTAGAAGTGCAATCAGCCATGAAACCTATTTTGAAGCTAAGTCAACCTGTTTCTTTATCAGAAGGTGGTATTCACATGGTTGCTTTGCCTGCTGAAGAATTTAAAATTAGTTACACGTTGCATTATCCACAGATTAAATCTATTGGCTCACAGTATCATTCTCTTGTGGTCAATCAAAAGAACTTTAAAGAGCAAGTAGGCTCTTGCAGGACATTTGCCCTTTATCAAGAACTTAAGGTTTTAATGGACGCAGGCTTAATTAAGGGTGGAAGCTTGGATAATGCAGTAGTTGTGGATAATGACGCTGTTTTCAGCAAAGAAGGACTTAAATTTCGTAATGAAATGGTTCGCCATAAAATTTTGGATGTTGTAGGAGATTTAGCTCTTGTGGGCTTTTCTTTTCATGCACATATTATATCAATTTGCTCTGGACATGCAACGAATGTGGCCCTTGCAAAAAAATTACTAAACCATCTTACCATGGAGAATATTTAATGGAAGCAACTTTAAGTGCTCCAAAAGTTGAGACGCTTATTGGCATCAAAGAAATTTTGGATATCCTGCCTCACAGGTACCCCTTTTTGTTAGTCGATAAAGTGATTTCTATTAATTTGGAAGAAAACACAATTATTGCTCAGAAGAATGTCACTTTTAACGAAGACTTTTTTCAAGGACATTTCCCTAATGCACCTATCATGCCGGGAGTCTTGTTAATAGAAGCTCTTGCGCAAACAGGTGGGATTTTAGTTCATCAAAAAGGATTTACTGATAAAAGTGCTGTTATTCTAAGTGTCGCCAATGCTAAGTTTAGGAATCCTGTGAAACCAGGTGATGTACTTATGTTGCATGTTGAAGCCCTCCATGTTACTGGAAAAGGTGGACGCATAAGGGGACGCGCTATGATTGACGATAAAGTCGCCCTTGAGACGGAACTTGCATTTGCATTACGTGATAAAAACCAAATTTAACCCTTAGTAATAGAAAAACTATGTCTAATATACATCCCACAGCTATTGTAGACCCTAAGGCCCAAATCGGTGAAGGTGTGACCATTGAGCCTTATGTCATCATTAAAGAAAATGTCGTGCTTAAAGATCGTGTGACGATTAAGTCTCATGCATACATTGACGGGCACACAACTATCGGAGAAGGGACTGTCGTTTGGCCCTCAGCAAGTATTGGGACCCAAACCCAAGACCTGAAGTATAATGGGGAAGTCACTTATGTGAAGATTGGAAAAAACTGTCATATTAGAGAGTTTGTAACCATCAATTCATCGACTCAAAAAGATTCTGCCGTTGAAATTGGAGATGATTGTCTCATCATGGCTTATTGTCATATTGCTCATAACAGTAAGATTGGCAATCAGGTGGTTATGAGTAACTGCGCAACGCTTGCTGGTCATGTTACAATTGGCGATGGAGCTGTCGTCGGTGGTTTTACCCCCATACATCAAAATGTTCGCATTGGAGAATATTCAATGGTAGGTGGCATGAGTCGTGTAGGTCATGATATTCCACCCTTTACAATTGGAGCAGGTATTCCCTATAAAATTGGGGGTATCAATATCGTTGGCTTAAAAAGAAGAGGATTCTCTCTTGAAGCTCGTAATGCTTTATCAAGGACTTTCAAAACATTCTATCGCTCTGACCTAAAGATTGAACAGGCAATTGCAGAAGTAGAAAGTAACTTCGATGGGTCTAATGAGGTAAAGAAGTGGCTCGAGTTTTGCCGTAACCCCTCTCGCCGTGGGATTATGGGATTTCAAGCTTTGACTTAATTCAATGAGAGTCGTTTTTTTTGGGACCCCTATTTTTTCGGCAGAGATTCTACGTTTTTTGATTCAAAAAAAAATGGAAATTGTTGCCGTTGTGACTCAGCCTGACAAAGAACAGGGGCGTCACTTAAAGTTGCAGCAATCCGCTGTTAAAAAAATGGCCTTGCAGTACCTGCCGGGTGTGACTCTTTTGCAACCACAAAAAATTCGAGCTGAAAACTTTGCCGCTACAATTCAATCTTTTCAGGCTGATGTCTTTGTTGTGGTTGCTTTTGGTCAAATATTTCCACAGTCACTCTTAGATATGCCACGTTTAGGATGTATAAACCTTCATACAAGCTTACTTCCCAAATATAGGGGAGCTGCGCCCATTGAGCGTTGTCTTATCGAGGGAGAAGCAAAAACAGGTGTGAGTGTAATGTATATGGTTCAAGCATTAGATGCTGGTGATGTTCTCGCTGTCCAGGAAATCGATATAAAACCCCATATTCATGCAGATCAGTTGACAATTGAGCTTTGTGAGATCTCCAAAGAATTACTTTACAACACGCTACTAAAGCTTGACAGGGGAGAGGTTAGCCCGGTTCCTCAAAATCAAAATGAGGTTACTTACGCACCGAAAGTACTGCCCCAAGATGCAGAGATAAAGTGGGATTGTCCGATTGAAAAGCTGTATCATTTATATCAAGGAGTTACCCCAAAGCCGGGGGCATGGTGTAATGTGCAGGTTAGAGGGAAAAAGATCAGACTTAAAATTATAGAAGCACGCCCTATTATGGATTCTGAGGGGGTTGGGGAGCTTATCTCCTATGATGAAGAGGGGATTGTCGTGGGGGCTATAGATGGAGCCCTAAAAATCACCAAATTACAGCTTGAGGGCAAAAAGGCTCTTTGTGCCCGTGAATTTGTTAAGGGTTACTCCGCAGCTGAAATCTCTTTCAATTCGTCATCCTTAAGCCCAGGAAGGTAGTCCCCAATCAGCTGAAGGATCCACTGGGGCTCAAAGGCCGTGATAACTTGATTAACATCTCCACGGCAGGGCTGACGCGTTCCGGGCGTTGCGATAACTCCTTCCGAGGGGTCTATCGCAAAATATTGATGTCCTACTAATTCGCCGAGCAACTGGTAATCCATAGCATAAGCACCCTTTGGAAAGAGTTCTATCACCATGGAATTGTCGGGTAAAAAGATTTGATGGGTTAAGCCGTTTCCATGGGCTCCGATTAAAATATTCGTATTGCGGATAATCTGTAACTGCTCGGGGTAAGAAAAGTTTTCAAAACGAACAATATTTAGCCGATAATCTGGAAATACGGAGGCGATTTCATCGAGTAGTTTTCTTTCAAATTCAGGCTCTAGGTATCTGTAGTTACTTCTTTGTATGTAAGTAATTGTGGGTTTAGTGGGTAATTTTTTATAGGTTCTAAGCTCTTTATAAACCGCATCGCGTATTTCTCGTATATATTCTTTTTTAATAATAGGTTGGTGGGCGATAACCATCTTATTAAACTCATTGACTTGGGCACTTTTATGGCATGCATGGCGATCGATAATAATTGCATCCTCAAACTGTACTAAATATTGGTTAGAAATTTCTTCAAACTGAGACGCTGAAAGTATTTGGACATTTGGTAAAATAGACTGAATAATTTTTTGATTAATATCATGAAATCGACCCTTCCAATTTTCAGTATCAGGGAAAACAATTGTTTGAATAGGAGCCTTTTCTAAGTGCTTAGCAAAGCTCCATCCTAAAATAAACTCTTCACAGAAGTGAAAGTAATGAGGCTGCATAGATTGCATCTGTGCTGAAGAGGATAAAATTAAGGTTGTCCCTTCCAGTTTTTTTATGGGGTTATGCTGCTTTAAATTCGCAGAATCAATTGTTTGCGAGCTGAATGAGAATGTATAATTCCCATTTGGATGTAAAAAGTCATCGGATTTTAATAAGGGGTTACATTTATCAGAAAAAAGGATGTATTTATTTCCCTCTAAAAAAAGATTTTTAAAATTTGCTACTCCAGGTGTCTCCCAAGGGGTTCTCTGCGTGGGAAGGATCGAGCCTTCGGTTGCTTTTAATGAAATTGTCTCTTTGTTGTGGCTTCCTTTGTTTATAAAAAAAAGAGCTAAGAGAAGGCAAGAGACTAAAAAAACAAATAAAATCAAAAGATTTTTTAAGGCTTTAGTAGTGAATGCTTGAGCTGTGTGTGACATTAGTGCGCCTAAAGTATTTAATATATAATCAGTTTACTAAAAAAAATAAAATATTAGCATTCACAATTTTTATTTCAAGATAAAACAGAGGCTAAATCACCGATAAAATAATCATTATAGAATCCAAAAAGGTTAAAAATTTAAAACTCGCATGGGAATATTGATTTTAGTTGTATAAAAATTCGCTGTTTTGTTAAATTTTTCGTTTCCAATTACCAATTGGACTCAAATTTGTAGTATAATCAAATTGCATAGGATAAAACTAGGAAGGCAATGAAGCAAAAACACACAATCAAGCTTATGGGTGAAAAGGTTGGAATGACCACAATCTTTGATGAAAACGGGGTCTATATCCCATGTACAGTCATTTCAATGGAGCCAAATGTTGTTAGTCAGGTGAAGACTCTTGAAAAAGAACGTTATCAGGCCATTCAAATTGCGTACAAGAAAGTGATCGCTAAAAACGTTAAAAAAATCGAATCGAAAGTGAAAAAAGGACCTTTTGGCCACTTTAAGAAAGCGAATATTGAAGCAAGGCGTCATATCAGAGAAAGCCGCATTGAAAATCTACAAGATTATCCTCTAGGTCACGAGTTTGATGTCAGTTTCTTTGAAGGAAGTAATTTTATTGATATTCAAGGAAAATCAAAGGGTAAAGGTTATCAAGGTGTTATGAAAAAGTACGGCTTTTCAGGAGGTCCTGCTGCTCACGGATCTGGATTTCACCGCCATGCAGGTTCTACCGGGATGAGATCTACTCCAGGTCGTTGTTTCCCAGGAGGCCCAAGAGCTTCAAGAATGGGTGGCGAAGTTAAAACAGTTCAATCTGTCAAGATCGTATCTGTAAATAAAGAAAAAAACCTGATTGTAGTTAAAGGATCAGTTCCTGGGGCACCTGGATCATTAGTTTTTTTGAATAAATCGATAAAGAAATCATAAAAGTGGTTGATTAAATATGACAAAGCTTCTCAAATATAATTTGGATGGAAAAAAACTTGCGGATGTAGAGGTTGATCTAACTTCTTTAGAAACAGACGTCCACTCACAAGTAATTAAAGACTATATTGTAGCTCTCCGAAAAAATCAGAGACAATGGTCTGCAAATACAAAGGGACGGACAGAGGTAAACCACTCTAATAAAAAGCCGCACCGTCAAAAGGGTACAGGGAATGCGCGTCAAGGTAGCCTTTCTGCTCCTCAGTACAAAGGTGGGGGCGTCGTTTTTGGCCCTAAGCCAAAATTCAATCAATTCGTTAAAATCAACAAAAAAGAACGTCAACAAGTCATCAAGGCTCTTCTTGTAGAAAAAATACAAGGAAATCATTGTTTAATTGTCACAGACACAGACATGGAAAAACCTAAAACGAAAACAATGACCCACTTTTTAAAGTCGTGTTCACTTGAAAAAAGAGTTCTCTTTGTTGGTGAGTCGAGTGAAGTTTCAATAAGAGAGCTTCAGTTAGCTGATCAAGATCTATCTAAAAGAAAACATTTCAACCTACAGCTAAGCATTCGAAATATCCCGAAGATTGAATTTAGTTTTCTTGAAAATATCAATGGATATCAATTATTAAAAGCCGGTCATATTGTGATGACTGAAGCAGGTTTGAAACAATTTCTGGAGCAGAATAAGATATGAATAGTTATTTAGGACAAAAAAATCCCTACAAGGTCATTATATCGCGCTATGTCACTGAAAAGTCGATGTTATTACAGGAGCTGCACCGAAGTGAAAGTAATGTTTGTTCCAAAAGATGTCAGACTCCTAAGTATGTATTTTTGGTGGACAAGAGAGCTACAAAAACACAAATAGCTACTGCAATAGAGCAGATCTATGCGAATAAAAAAATTAAAGTTGTTGGGGTTAATACTATCAACACAAAGCCTAAAGCAAAGCGTGTTCGCGGAAAATCGACCTATGGAAAAACAGCTTCATTTAAAAAAGCAATCGTCTCTTTAGCTGTGGGCGATTTAATTGAAAGTTAAAGGATAAAATATGCCAAAGAAATACCGACCCATTACACCCGGACAAAGAGGACTTGTTCTACCGAGCAATGAAGAGTTGACACGTGTGAGTTCATCTTCTAAAGCAACGGTAGCCCCAACTAAGAGTTTACTTGTTTCAAAAAAGAGAATTAATGGACGTAACAATCTAGGTCGAATTACTTGTCGACATAGGGGTGGTGGACACAAAAGAAAATATAGACTCATTGATTTTAAAAGGAATAAAGAAGGCATCCCAGCAAAAGTAGCTTCTGTAGAATATGATCCAAATAGATCAGCTCATATTGCTCTTTTAAATTATGTAGATGGTGAGAAAAGATATATCATCGCTCCTCAAGGGCTTAAAGTCGGTGCAACAGTTGCGACTCAAAAAGGAGCTCCATATAATATAGGGTGTTGCTTACAGCTAAACCACATTCCGCTAGGAACTGTAGTTCACAATATTGAAATGTACCCAGGACGTGGTGGTCAATTAGTAAGATCTGCAGGTGGTGGAGCTCAGCTCATGGCGCTAACCGATGAGCACGCTACACTTAAAATGCCTTCTGGTGAAGTGAGAATGGTCCCAGCTAATTGTAAAGCTACTATTGGTGCAATTTCAAATGCAGAACACTTTTTAAGAAATGAAGGTAAGGCTGGAAGAAATAGATGGAAAGGGAAGCGTCCTACCGTTCGTGGAACTGCAATGAACCCTGTTGATCACCCACATGGTGGTGGAGAAGGGAAGCACAACAGCTACATCCCACAATCTCCATGGGGAATGCAGACCAAAGGATTTAAGACACGTTCTAAAAAGAAATCTAAAAAACTAATCATCAAAGATCGTAGGAAAAAATAAGGAAGCATCATGGCTAGATCGCTAAAAAAAGGACCATTTGTTGACCATCATTTAATGAAAAAAGTCGACAAACAAAATCAAGAGAGCAGCAAAAAAACAATTAAGACCTGGTCTAGAAGGTCGATGATTGTTCCAGAAATGGTAGGCCATACTTTTGATGTCCATAACGGGAAAAAGTTTTTTGCCGTGTTTGTTTCAGAAAATATGGTAGGTCATCGACTTGGTGAGTTTTCACCTACTCGATCATTTAAAGGCCATCCGACAAAATAAATAGTGAGAGAATGAATATGGAACTGGCAACAGCAAAGTCAAAATACTTAAGAATCAGTCCTCTTAAGGCACGTTTAATCGCAAATGTCATCCGAGGTATGGATGTCGTTCAAGCGAAAGCTCAACTAGAGTTTAGCGGTTTAAAGGCTGGCAGAATGTTTAAAAAAACGCTCGACAGTGCAGTCGCAAATATGGAGATGCAGTCAGATCTCAAGCGTGAGAACATGAAAGTGTTAGAAGTTAAAGTAGATGAAGGCCCAAGATTAAAACGGGCAAAACCAAGAAATAAAGGCGGTCGTTCACCGGTTCTTAAGCGTATGAGCCATTTTACGATTGTTGTCGGAAGCGATAAGGAGTAAACTACATGGGTCAGAAAGTCTGTCCAACTGGATTTCGATTAGTTAGAAATAAGAAATGGCACTCTGTTTGGTACGCCAACAAAGAAGAGTATGGCGATCTACTTTTAGAAGATTTCGCAATTAGAAAGTATTTAAAGAAAAAATCAACCTGCGAAGGTTCATCCAAGATTATTATTAAACGTTTGAGTGAGAAAATTGAAGTTACTATTCATACCGCAAGACCTGGTCTGGTTATAGGTAAGAAAGGTGCAGAAATTGATCTTCTTAAAAAAGAACTAAGTCAACTAACTGGAAAAGAAGTCTGGGTAGAAGTTGAGGAAGTTAAAAGACCTGACCTAGAAGCGTTACTAGTTGCAGAAGGTATTTCTAAACAAATAGAAAGACGTGTTGCTTTTAGAAGAGCTTTAAAAAAGGCAATCCAATCCTCTAGAGATGCAGGTTGTCATGGCATTAAGGTTCAAATCTCAGGCCGACTAGGTGGTGCTGAGATTGCAAGAAGTGAGTGGTATAAGGAAGGTTCTATACCGCTTCACACTATTAAAGCAGACATTGATTATGCAACGGCGCGAGCTGAAACAACCTATGGAACCATAGGAATTAAGGTATGGATTAACCGTGGCGAAGAACTTCTAGCAGCGAACGGAGGAACTTAAAATGGCTTTAATGCCCAAAAAAACTAAATTTAGAAAACAGCAGAAAGGACAGCACGCTGGACTTAGCAAAGGTGGAAGTTTTGTAGACTTTGGAGAGTACGGGATTCAAGTACTGGAACGTGGACGTATCACAAATACACAAATTGAAGCATGCCGTATTGCAATCAACAGATTTTTCCAAAGAAAGGGTAAGGTTTGGATTCGAGTATTCCCGGACAAAGCTGTGACAAAGAAACCTGCCGAGGTTCGTATGGGAAAAGGTAAAGGATCTGTTGACAAATGGGTTGCTGTAGTAAGGCCTGGTAAAATTTTGTTTGAAGTAGCTAATGTATCTCGAGAAATTGCACAACAGGCATTTGGAAGAGCATCTGCTAAACTAGGAATTAGAACGCGTTTTGTTGAACGAGTTGAGAGAGTTTAAAGAGGAAAACATGGCTAAAAAAACTAAAGTATCAGACCAAGAAAAAACAATTGATCAGCTCAAATTAGTTTGCACAGAGAGTGCAGAAAATCTTTATAAGCTAAGAAATGAATATCGCCTTAATAGAAAGCTTGATAAACCACACCTTCTAAAAAAATATAGAAAGGACATTGCAAGGGCTTTAACAGCGATTAATATGAAACAAACACAAGAACATAAGGTTAAATGATCATGCAGGTACTATCTGAAAATACCCGAGGTAAGAGACGTGAAAAGATAGGGGAAGTTCTATCTGACAAAATGGATAATACAGTTGTTGTGAATGTAAATACAACAATAAGACATCCCAGGTACCAGAAGGTTATAACTCGTGGTAAAAAATATTATGCACATGATCAATCAAATGAAATCAAAGTAGGCGATCGCGTTTTAATTAAAGAATGCCGTCCATACTCCAAGACAAAAAAATGGTTGGTCGTCAAGAAAATAGAAGGGAATAAGTAAAATGATACAACAGCAAACAGAGCTTAAAGTTGCAGACAATACAGGTGCTAAGCGTGTGATGTGCTTTAAAGTTTTAGGTGGATCTAAAAGAAGGTATGCAGCAGTTGGAGACATTATTGTTTGTGCCGTCAAGGAATCACAACCAGGAGCGACTGCTAAAAAAGGAACTGTAATTAAAGCTGTTGTTGTCAGAACTTCCTCATATATTAGAAGGCCTGATGGATCAAAGCTTAAATTCGATACGAATAGTTGTGTGATCATTGATGATAAAGGGAACCCTAAAGGAACTCGAATTTTTGGGCCGGTAGCCCGCGAAGTTAGAGAAAAAGGGTATTTGAAAATTAGCTCACTTGCTCCAGAAGTGATTTAAAATAAGGTATAACAATGAGAAAATGGATTAGATCTGGCGATAATGTCCTCGTTATTGCAGGAAATGATAAAGGGAAAGTTGGTCAAGTTCTAGCAAAAAGTAAAGAACGTATTTTGGTCAAAGGTATCAATGTTCGAAAAAAACATATGAAACCACAAGGTCAAAATAAACTAGGTCAAATTCTTGAAATAGAAAAACCCGTGCATATATCGAATGTCCGTCTCTATATTGAAGCTGAGCCTAAAGAAAAGGTAAAACTTCAGATTAATGAGAAGGGGGAAAAAGAGCTAGTTTACCAAAGTAAAGGGAAAACTGTTGTCTATCGAAATACCCTTAAGCCAGCTAAGAAAATCAAAAAAGATACGAGCAAATAGAGAATATTATGAGTGTTTTACAGGAAAGATATAAGACAGAGATTACACCTAAACTTAAGGAAAAGTTTGCATATAAAAATGTAATGCAGGTTCCAGTTTTAAAGAAGATTGTAATTAACATGGGAATTGCACAAGCACTTAAGGACAAAAATGCAGTTCAAGATTGTATTAATGAACTTACAATGCTTTCTGCGCAAAAACCTATTTTAATGAAAGCTAAAAAATCAGTTTCAAACTTTAAATTAAGAGAAGGTCAAAATGTTGGTTTGAAGGTAACTTTAAGAGGTTCTCGCATGTATGACTTCCTCTATAGATTCATTCATATTAGCGCACCACGTATCCGCGATTTTAGAGGCTTTAATACTAAATGTGACGGGAATGGTAACTATTCACTCGGAATTGATGACCAGCAAATATTCCCTGAGATCGATTTAGATAAAGTAAAGCGAGCTCAAGGAATGCATATTACATTCGTAACTTCGGCACAAACCGATGCAGAATGTCTTGAATTACTAACTCAAATGGGAATGCCATTTAAAGGGAAAAATAAATAGGAAGTTACTATGACTGATCCAATTGCCGACTTATTAACAAGAATAAGAAATGCTTCACAGGCACAAAACCGTTATACGGTAGCTCCTTATTCTAAAATCAAATTAGAAATATTAAAAGTACTCCACGATAAAGGCTTTATTGATGGTTATAAATTAATAAAAGATGATGTAAGACCTTTTCTTAAAATTATGCTGAAGTATGATTCTAACAGAAATCCTGTAATCAAGAGAATTGATCGCAAATCAAGACCTGGTATGCGCAGATATGTATCGAAAGATCAAATACCACGTGTTCTAGGAGGAATGGGGATCAGTATTTTATCCACCTCCAACGGAATAATGGATGGACAAGAAGCGAAAAAGAAAAATATTGGCGGAGAACTGCTCGCCTTTGCGTGGTAATATTTAGGAGAAATTGATATGTCAAAATTAGGAAAGCAACCGATTCTCCTGCCTAAGGGAGTAGAATGTACGGTCGATAATATGCTGGTCACTGTCAAAGGACCAAAAGGAAAATTAGAACTAAAGGTTCTAAAAAAAATAAATATCGTGGTGGAAGATGGCTCGGTATCTCTTTTGATTGAAAATGAAAAAGACTGTCACTCCAAGTTTCATGGACTTTACCGAACACTCATTAACAACATGGTCTTGGGTGTGACAACAGGATTTTCTAAGAAACTAGAACTAAAAGGTGTCGGTTACCGTGCAGCTGTTCAAGGTAATGATGTGAATCTCCAACTTGGATTTTCTCATCCAACTATTAAAAAAATTCCTGAAGGTCTTAGTGTGGATGTGGAAAAGAACACACTCGTAACTATTTCTGGGATTGATAAGCAACTTATTGGTCAATTTGCAGCGGAACTCCATCATCTAAGAAAACCTGAACCTTACAAAGGAAAAGGTGTCCATTATGTTGGTAAATATCTCAGAAGAAAAGCAGGTAAGTCTGCTGCTAAAAAGTAATTATTTAGGAATAAAGTATCATGGAAAAAAGTCAGCTTAAGTCGATTGAAAGAAAAAAGAAACGAGTCTTAAGGATACGCAAGAAAATCAAGGGAACAGCAGAACGTCCAAGATTATGTATCTCGAAAACAAATAAGCAACTCAGTGTTCAACTTATCGATGACCTAAAAGGAGTAACCTTGGTTAGTGGAACAACTCTTAGCAAAGAGATAAAAATGAGTCCTAGCCGTGAGTCCGCTAAAGTTTTAGGGGAATTAATTGCATCGCTTTGTGAAAAAAAAGGTATAAAAATGGCTGTCTTAGATCGTAGAGGTAATAAATACCACGGTCAGATAGCACGATTAGCAGATACTGTTCGTGAGAACGGTCTACAAATATAACTAATTAAAAAAAGAGAATTATGACTACAAGTAACCAGCAAAATCAAAATATACAAGATTTTACTACTGAATTTGAAGAAAAAGTATTGTTCATTAATCGATGTTCAAAAGTTTTAAAAGGTGGTAGAAAATTTAGTTTTTCAGCTTTGATTTTAGTAGGAGATTATAACAATCATATTGGATATGGCTTTGCGAAGGCGAATGAAGTTGCAGACTCAATTAGAAAAGGTGCTGATGATGCAAAACGAAACATAATGACCGTAAAAAGAAATGGCACCACAATTCCTCATGAGATTCTAGTGAGGTTTGATGGAGCTGTTTTACTACTAAAGCCTGCTCGAGAAGGTACTGGTATTATTGCAGGTTCTAAAGTTCGTGCAATTTTGGAATTAGCGGGGATTAAAGATGTTGTTGCTAAAAGTTTAGGTTGTAACAACCCAATGAACCTAGTTCATGCAACTTTTAAAGCACTAAGACAGCTACGTAATAAAGAAGAATGCTTACAATCAAGAGGGATTGCTTAGATGAAACTGAATCAATTCGCATCAAAACTTAAGAATAAAAGAAACCGTTTGGGACGAGGTCCAGGAAGTGGCTTAGGCAAAACGTCTGGGCGCGGTGAAAAAGGAGCTGGATCTAGATCTGGCTATAAAAGAAGACATACCTATGAAGGTGGTGGTGTTCGATTATTTCAAAAACTACCAACACGTGGTTTTTCAAATGCTCGTTTTAGAAGACCTGTTGATACAGTGAACTTAGAGCAATTAGAAGATATCTACCAAGATGGTGATGTTGTAAATATAGATACACTAAGACAGCGTGGTTTCGTAAGCGGACCTTCGTATGGTGTAAAACTATTAGCTCAGGGTGAATTAACTAAAAAAGTTACCATTGAGTTAAACGCATTCTCAAAAACTGCAATCGAAAAGCTTGAAGCAGCGAAAATAAAATATAAAACGGTCAAATAAAAAGATATGTTTCGAGCGGTACAAAAAATTTTTTCAATCCCAGACTTAAAGAAAAAAGTCTTATACACTCTGGCACTTATTGCCGTAGTTAGATTAGGATCCTTTGTTCCTGTTCCTGGAATTAATGGTGAACTAGCTTTAAATTACTTTAAGTTTATGAGTAAAGGTGGTCAAAACCTTTTCCAATTACTTGATATTTTCTCTGGTGGAGCTTTTGGGCAAATGACAGTAATTGCTCTTAGTATTATGCCCTTTATTACAGCTTCAATTATGATTCAACTGCTCGTAGCTTTACTACCAAGTCTACAGAGAGAGATGAAAGAAAATCAAGAAGCCTCTAAGAAAAAAATTGGAAAATGGACTCGTTTATTTGCCTCGGTTCTATCAATTTTTCAATCAGCACTTCTAGCACGATATGCTCTTCAAATGAACCAATCTCAACCGGGCATTGTTATCTATGAGTTATACAAAATTCAAGCGTTTGGTATACCATGGCTATTTTATTTAATTGTTATTCTTACAATGACAACGGGAACCCTTTTTCTTATATGGATTGGAGAGCAAATATCTGAAAAGGGAATTGGGAATGGAATCAGTTTAATTATTGCTGTAGGTATTTTATCACAGATACCAAGTGCCATTGGATTGATAGCTAAGCAACTGAATTTGTATTCTCAACAAGCTGGTCAGATGTCAATTTCATCACTGGTTATACTTACAATTGTTTTTGTATGCGTGATCATGGGAACTATACAGGTTATTCAAGGGCAAAAAAAGGTTCCCTTGCAATATGCTCGTCAGTTAGTTGGTACACAAACAAATGATAATAACTCATACATCCCACTTAAGATCAATTATGCAGGTGTTATACCTGTAATTTTTGCATCTGCACTTTTGATGTTTCCAGCAACAATTTCACAGATGCTAAGCGGATCTTCAATGAAATGGATAGCTTCAATGGCTACTTACTTATCACCAGGATCAACGGTTTATACTGTCCTTAATGTTGTTCTAATTTTATTTTTTACTTTTTTCTGGACCTCAACGCAATTTAAACCGGAGCAAATTGCCTCTGATATGAAGAGAAATGGAGCATTTATTCCTGGAGTTCGTCAAGGAAAGCCTACTCAGCAATATCTGGAATCTACTATGAATAGGATTACCTTTATTGGTGCTATATTTTTAGCAACTATTGCAGTACTGCCAACTATTGTAAGTAAAGTTTTGAATGTAGACATAACCATAAGCCACTTTTTTGGAGGGACTTCACTCCTTATTCTTATAGGTGTGATATTAGATACAATGCAACAGATTGACTCCCATCTTCTTATGAAGAAGTATGATGGGCTAATGAAAAGAAACCGCCCAAGGGTAAGATAACAATTTTAACAAATTGCCCTGTGTGGTAAAATAATTACGTTTTTTTAGATAAACGATGAAATGGAGAGATAATGACTCGTATTCTAGGTGTTGATATACCAGATAGTAAGCGACTTGAAATAAGTCTAACGTACATTTACGGTATTGGAAAAAAGAAATCATGTGAGATAATACAAAAATTAAATTTGGATCCAAACCTACGCACGCATAAATTGAGACCTGAAGAAGTTGCTTCAATTACTACACTTTTACAAAAAGAATATATGGTTGAAGGTGACCTTCGTCGTTATGTTCAAAATAATATTAAGAGACTTGTAAGCATCAACTGTTACCGAGGAATGCGTCATCGTGCAGGTTTGCCTGTTAGAGGACAAAGAACAAGTACGAATGCTCGTACAAGAAAAGGAAAGAAAAAATCTATCGCCGGTAAAAAGAAAGCACCCGGTCCTAAGTAAATTCACAAATTAAAAGGAGTTCGTTTGTGGCTAAACAGCAACAAAATAAAGCAAAAGGTAAAGCTACTAAAACAAAAAAGAAAGTTTTACGTACTGTCCCTTCGGGAGTTGTTTATGTAAAAGCAACTTTCAATAACACGATTGTTTCAATTTGTGATCCATTAGGAAATGTTATTTCATGGGCATCAGCTGGAAAGGTTAACTTTTCAGGTTCAAGAAAATCTTCAGCATTTGCGGCCACTGTTGCAGCTCAAAACGCAGCAAAAACAGCAATGTCTAGAGGTATGAAAGAAGCCGAAGTAAATTTAAAAGGACCAGGAGCTGGACGTGAGTCAGCAGTTCGAGGACTGCAAAGCTCTGGCTTACTAATTACAACGATCAGAGACAATACCCCTGTAGCTCATAATGGCTGCAGACCTCGTAAAAGACGTAGAGTTTAAAGTTAATCAATTACACAAGATCTAAGGAGATTCCTTCATGGCGGTGCTTTATAATAAATTTGAAATGCCCGAAAAAATTACAGTCGAAGAAGCAGATGCCAATTTTGCTCGATTTGTTATAGAACCTTTTGAAAGGGGTTTCGGTCACACTATTGGTAATTCACTGCGACGAATGCTGCTAACTTCTATAGAAGCTCCTGCAATTATTTCTGTTTCTATTGAGGGTATTCCTCATGAATACATGGCTGTTGAGGGTATTTTAGAAGATATGACTACAATCATACTCAATATGAAAGGAATCAAGCTGAGAAGACTTCCTTTAGAGGAAAATAGTGATAATGTCGCAAAAAGTAATATCATTACAAAAAATTTAGAGATTACTCAAGAGATGCTGGATAAAGGTAACGGCCAGCATGTTGTTAAAGTTTCTGATATGATTGAATCAGGGCTTTTTGAAGTCATGAATCCTAATCTTGAAATTTTTACTGCAACTCAACCAATGAAACGCAAAGTAACTTTTAGAGTTTGCTACGGACGAGGTTATGTATCTTCTGAAAGACACTCTATTGAAAATAAAGTAGCTGGAGAGATTGTGATTGATTCGCCATTCTCACCAGTAAAAATTGTTAATTACTTTGTCGAAAACACACGTGTTGGTCAAGATACAGATTACGATAAGTTAGTTATCGAAGTTACTACTGATGGAAGAATAACTCCTAAAGAAGCACTTTCATTTGCATCTCAAATAGGGATTAAGCATTTTGAAACATTCTTAAATTTAGACACTTATAATCTAACTTTCCAAGAGGAAGTTGAAGATGTTGATAGTGATAGAGGTGAAATTTTAAGAAAGTTGTCTTTAAGAATTAATGAAATAGAACTTTCAGTAAGATCTACAAACTGTCTTAATTCGGCGCATATTCACACGATTGGTGAGCTTATTGTTAACCATGAGTCAGAAATGCTTAAGTATAGAAACTTTGGTAAGAAGTCACTTAACGAAATTAAAGATAAGTTACACGAAATGGGACTATCTCTTGGAATGGATCTTTCAAGATATGAGATTACAAAAGAGAATATTAAAGATGTTCTAATACAATATGAAAAAGAAGAAAAACCTGCGTAGAGGTGAAATATGAGACATAAGAAAGATACATTTAAACTTGGAAGAAATACTTCTCATCGCAGATGTTTAATTGCTAATATGCTGAAATCTTTAGTTGAAAATGAAAGAATTCAGACGACAATTGCAAAGGCAAAAGAGATTAGACGTCATGCAGATCGTCTAATTACGATTGCTAAAAAGCAAAATTTGGCAGCTAAAAGGCAAGCGATTGCGAAGTTAATGATTCAGTACAACAAATTAACTCCTAAAGAACAGCGCGCTGCAAAAGAGGGGAATACTTATGCTTACAATACAGATAGAAAAGTCATAGGGAAACTCTTTGATGTGCTTGCATTGAGATTTACAGAGCGTAATGGTGGGTATACTCGTATCATTAAAGGTGGTTCAAGAGTAGGTGATAATGCTCCTCTTTGTTACTTAGAGTACTTATCTGAATAGGTTTTTAGCCTAGACCTTTTATTTAAAGAGCTTTATTTCATTTTTCTATGAAATAAAGCTTTTTTTGTGCATTCTCTTATTTTATTTTTTGTAATTAAAATAATCGCAATGAATGCTTTAATCTTAGAAGCTGATCAGATCTCAAAAAAATATTCTCATGATGGGGCCGCTCTAAGGCCGCTTTCTTTATCCATAAGATCATTTGATAGGGTCGCTCTTTTAGGACCCTCTGGGGCCGGGAAAACAACTCTGGCGAAGATCCTAAAAGGATACTTAATCGCTGAAACTGGGGAGTTCAACTTTTTGGGGAAAAGATCTTCTCAAAAACTTTTACGTCATAATCCTCAAATTCAATTGATTTTCCAAAATCCGTATGAGTCGATTTCTCCGAATATGAAGATTATAGATATGTTGATAGAACCCCTTATTTTCTACCGAAACTGTAACAAAAAAACGGCAGTAAAGATCATTAATACGTTGTCTAGTCAGCTGAATATTAGCTGCGCTCTTTTGCAAAAATATCCTGTAAGTCTAAGTGGGGGAGAAAGGCAGAGGATAGCTATCATAAGAGCGTTGAGTGTCGAACCCAAACTTTTAATTTGTGATGAAATTTTAAGTGCTCTAGATCAACCTCTTCAAATGCTGGTTCTAGATGTTTTGAAGATCTATCAGCAAAGGCATGGTGCAGGCGTGATTTTTATCACGCATGATTTTGATATTGCAAAAGAGTTTTGTAACCAAGCTCTTGTTCTAGATAAAGGCATTGTCTGTGCCTGTGGACCGATGTCTTCAGTATTACAAAATAGAAGTATTGAGTTTGTTGATCGATCTCTTAGAGCTATTGATTGGCTCTCAACGAAGATGTAGATTTTTTTAAAAGGAAAAGAGTAAGCCAAAGGCTTGGCTTACTCTATGTGAAGATTTAATCCTGAACTTCTAATACGTAGTAAGCTGGAAATGCAAAGTTGTTGTTGTTTCTAGGGGTTACTTTAACCGCAACTTTTTTCCCTGAAAAATCATTTAGATTTACATGCGTGCTATAGATGTAGGCGGTCGTTTGGTCATCTAAAGTAATCGTGTAATCACCTGGCTTGTGTTTAACAATCTTATTAAATGGCTCAATGATTCCCTCAAGAGTCTTTGCATTTAATAGCTCATCTTTATAGAACTCTTGTAAGCTTACTTCTGCAGTTGCTTGATTTAATCCCCAAGCTTGAAACTGAGCATACTCAAGCGGCTGCCAGATTTTCATTTTGTCAGTAATTGTGTCAGGAAGGGCAATACTCTTGAAAGGGTCTTGTAGCCCCTCATCTGATTTAAATACTGATTCTTTAGGATTCAAGTCGGTAAGTTTTGCATTTAAGGTTTTGACTTCAAGAGCCGCTTGTCCTGCTTGGTTTTCTAAAAAAGCGATCTTTTGGTTGCAGTAATTTTTTTGTAAATTTTGAATAGCCGTTTTTGCTTGGTTTGTAGCGCTTTCAATATCATTGAAGTCAGTGATAATTTTTTCAAAGTTTTTAGTCACCCTTTTTAAATCAATTTCTTGGAATTGCTTTCTAAATTCAGCTTGGCTAATTAAGGTTGCCGTTGCAAGCATCTGGTTAGCTTCTACAAGACGTTCTTGATATTTTTCAGCATATTCTACTGGGCCTACTTTTTGAATATAATCTTTAGCAACCCAAAAAGTCACATCTTCAGGCATATCAATTTCGAACCACTTACTTCCTTTTTCAGAGGCGTGAACATGAACTTTATTTCCTGAGTTAAGTTGAGTGAGTATTGGAGATTCTAGATTGGGTTGTAATCTAATGTTGACTCTCTCTCCTTCAATTTTATTATCAAGAACGTGTGTTCTGAAAATATAAGCCTTGATATCTTTACTTGGCTTTACAGCATAGTACTCATTGTTCTCAGCAGTAATTGCAAAGATGTCTCCTGTAGAAAGTTCTTTGATAACATGACCTTCTAAATTAGGTGCGAGTCTTAAACGAACTCGTTCACCGGCTACCTTCCCCGTGAAAGCCTCAAAGGAGGGAGGGGGAGTTGTTTGTGTTGATTTTGCCCAGAGCATTGGGTTTGATAATGTGCAGGTAAAGACGATGAGAAACAAAACGCGTTTCATAGCTAAAACTCCTAAAAGACAGTTACATTGTTATTTGTGCACAATGTATGACTTTTAATGTTTTTTCTCAATCATCTTTTTTATGAATTTAAGACGGCTTTAATATGTTCACAATTGTTTTGACCACAGGTACATCCAATAGGGTCTCCTAAATGCACGCTATAATGTTCTGCAGCGTCTAAAGGACTTGAAACAGTGTAGAGTTTTTCGCCAGATTGTGAAATATCCCAACTCCTAAATTTAAGCTCTTCATCGGAGACTTCTTCCAGGAATTCGGATTCTTCTTGGTGACCGCCTTCTTGAGTAATTGCACGGGCAATTTGGCAGTGAACGCAGTTGCAGTGCGGTTCAGGCTTTAAACCCTGTGTGAGTCCTTGGTCTGTATCCATAATTTTAGCAACTGCTGAAATTTTTTCTAGGACCTCTTTGGGGAGATCTGGAGCTTGAGATTGTTCTGGGTTATGCTGCATAGCAGCGCCGAGTCCTTCTAAGGCGCCGCCAAAGCGCATCGGGAATCCAAGGTTAGCAAGGTTATCCAAATTAAAAATATGGCCAGGGTCTTGTTGTTTGGGTTGTTTGGTTTTTTCGGTCATGTACTGGGTGTGCGTTTGGAAAATCTTAGTCAAAACATCTTGGTTTAGATTGGGAATCTTAACCACAACTCCATTTTGTAATGAGATAATCAGGATTCCGGCTTGGTTACTAGAGTCTAAGTGCAGGGAAGTAATGCTGTCCCACGTAGTAGAAACATAGGGTGGAATACTTAGCATTTTATGGTTTATGATAAATTGCATAATTAGAACCTCTCTAGTGGTTAAGCTGTTTAGCTTTAAATAAACTTTGTTTATTCTATTACTTTATAATCTTTATTATAAAGCATTTTAACATAAAGGTCTATAGAAACTAGCAGACAACAGCTCTGTTTGCAAGGGATCTTTTTAAGTATAACCAGGTAAATGACTTAAGAAACTATCTGTTTTCCCTTGGCAGGAAATGAAGGTTGTTCTAGTTTGACTTTTTGATACTAAAATTCAAAAAAAGGTTTACTTAATGCATTCGAAGACTCTGATTTTAGACACCAATGTTCTTTTATATGACCCTAAAGCTTTGGAAAATTTTAAAAATTGTCTCTTGATTATCCCCATTGCAGTTATTGAAGAACTAGACAGCATGAAAAGACTTCCTAATGATTTAGGAAGAAATGCGCGTCTTGTGATGCGCTCTTTTGATGAAATTAAAAAGAAGTGTCAGCGATTGAATTTGGTTTCAGAATCTGCAGGGGGGGCTACTATAACTTCTGATCCAAAGCACATGGATCTTGTTTCAGGAGTCAAACTTGAAAATGGAGCTACACTACAGGTTTTTTCTAAATACAAAAATGAAATTAGCGGGCATTTAAATCTAGAACATTCTACATCAAGAAATCAAATTTTACATGCTGCTCATATGATTTCTAAAGAGCAAGACAATGTCGTGCTTATTTCTAAAGATTTTGCCACTCGACTGAAAGCTCAAATGATGGGCATTCACGTTGAGGATTACAGAAATATCTCTATTTCGCATAAAGATCTTTATGCAGGGGTCAAGAGTGTTGAGGTTTCTAAAAAAGAAATTGATCTTTTCCTAAAAGATGGAGTGATCAATTTTGAAAATGAGGATATGTATACCAACGAGTATTGTGTGCTTACATGTAATGATGAAACCCAAGTTGTCGGACGCTATCATAAAAAACAAAAGCAATTAGTATCTTTAAATGCGCTGCCTAGAGATTTATGGGGGATCAAACCTCGTAATATCCAGCAGCGGTGCGCCCTTGATTTACTGCTGAAAGATGATATTAAGCTTGTGACTCTTGTGGGGCAGGCTGGAACAGGAAAAACACTTTTAGCTTTAGCTTGTGCACTGAGGAAAATATTTGATGAAGCCAAATACACCAAGATCCTTGTAAGTCGCCCTATTATGCCGCTTGGAAAAGACATCGGTTACCTGCCTGGGACTAAAGAGGAGAAATTATTTCACTGGATGCAGCCTATCTACGACAACTTAGAATATCTCTGCAGCTCTGGTGGAAATGATGAAGACTGCCAAGAGAACTTGCGTTGGATTAAAGAGAGTCAGAAAATAGAGTTGGAAGCGGTGACCTATATCCGGGGAAGAACACTCCCAAGTATGTTCATTATCATTGATGAAGCTCAAAATTTAACACCTCACGAAATCAAGACCGTGATTTCCAGAGCTGGAGAGGGGACCAAGGTGATTTTAGCGGGAGACCCTTCTCAAATAGACAATCCATACCTTGATGCAGATACCAATGGCTTGACCTTTGCCATCGCTAAATTTTGTGACCATAAAATTTTTGGTCATATGACTTTTGATGTGACTGAACGTTCAGAATTATCTTCACTTGCAGCTTCTGTTCTTTAAAGAGAGCAAGTATAGACAAAGGCTGGTGGAAAATTAAATAAAGAGTAGTTCTTGCTGACTTTGGAGAACCGGCTTTTAATGAGCCGGTCGTTTCTTAGCGTATATTGAAATTGGATATATTTTCCATCTTTAGAAAGTGATTTTTGGATGTTATTAAAAATCATATCGATTTCTTGACTTGTGAAATTAGCAAGAGGAAGTCCTGAAATGACAGCGTCAAATTTTAAAGAGCTTAGGTGCTTTTCAAAGTCAAGGGCAGAGGCTTCAATGATGCGCAGTTGTTTGTCCGTTTTTAAAGCGCGCAAATTTTCACAAAATGAAGGGTTTATCTCAATGCAGACGAGCTCAGACTCCGGGTGCATTCTGGATAGTATTTCATGGGTCATGCAGCCAGTTCCTGGGCCGAGCTCTAAAATTTTGCAGGGTTTTGAAAAGTCAACACCCTTCAGCATTTTATTTGTAAGATGTTTTGAGCTTGGAAGAATCGATCCAGTGTGTTTAAAGTCTTTAAAAAAAGATTTAAAAAAAATCCAAATCTTTTGTTGTGGTTGTGCCATGCTTTTCCTTAATATTTGCCACTTATTTTGACATAATTGAGTTTTAATCACCTTAATAAAAGCTATTCAAATAATAAATTGCTTAATAAGTGCTGTTTATGATAGAATTACTCCTGTATATAGATACGGGGGTGTAATGGTTTCGACTAGGGCACGAAGTATTAATTGCATGCGGAGGATGTCAGTGGGCCTCCTAAATCATCTGGCACAAGCATAATTGCTAAAACACAAACAAACTCTAAAGTAGTCGGAAGCATCAGCCCTGCTGTTGTGAACACTACTTTTGCAGTAGCTGCTTAAACTTAACCGTTTAAACAGCTCGATAAGTTAAAATTGGACCAAGGGTTTTAATATTATCGTCATTTTTCTTGGTGTGTAAGAGTCTAGTTTAGCTTTTTGAGGACCCTTACGAGATTTTAAAAGGCCGGTGAGCTTGGAATGTTGTACCCTACATTAAAGCTTGTCGTAATCTTAGGGTACTATGCATGTAGAGGTTAATGTGGAGTTCGCTTAGGACGAGAGTTCGATTCTCTCCACCTCCAACTCTTTGAGACACAGCTTGCAAGGGGCCCTAGCCGTAATTAGATCTAAGGTCTCTTGCAAGCTGTGTTTTTTCAACTTTTTCGAACCCTTCTTCAAATATCGAACTATCTGTTCTCGATTTGCTGTGAAAAAGATTTAAAGAAAAAAATATTGTGCGGGATTTGGATCCCATCTCTCTTTTTATAGAGATAAATTTGGGATTCAACTGGATTTTGAGTCCAAAAATAATCTCTTCATCCATGAAAAATTAGCCACCTGTTCTTTCTCATCATTTGCTCGCCATGCAACATGACCATCGGGCCTTATTAAAACAGCTCCTTTCTTGGAAATTCCGTAAAGCGCGAGAAAATCATGATCAGGATTCTTATACTCACCCTCTTCGCCGATTGTAACAACTCGACAAGGCCATTTCTGATATCTTTCTTGCCAGTAATTCGATTCAGGATGGCACATTAAAACAAATTGCTTGTTGAATAGATCTAAAGAGCTGATCTGTTTAGCGTCTTTCTCTAACCAACAGTGCGGGGCCCTAGCGCCTATTTCGGCTGAGGGTTTGTATTCGTCTCGATTTTGATATTCGCTACCATAAACATAGCCCAGATCAAGCAGAATATTATTGATATGATGTGTTTGGTCTCTTAAGGCTTCTTCAAAAGTCGATAAATCACCCTGGGCTAAAGCAGTGAAAATTGTCTCAAACCTTTTTGCATTGGTCACACTCCACAACGTATTGGTTTTTGCAATTTGTGATCGCTCGGTGAAGTAGGTATCCAATAGTGAGTCCTTGGCATGGTTGTTAAGTACCATTGCAAGCTTCCAACCCAAATTATGAACATCTTGGATGCCGGTATTCATTCCAAAGCCTCCGGTGGGTGGCAATCGATGGGCTGCATCTCCAACAAAAAGTACTCTGTCAACCCGGTACTGGTTTGCAATTAGGGCTGCCATTGTCCAAAAAGATTTATTAATAAAACGCACCTCAACATCTGGATCGCTTACAATCTTTTTAACAAAATCGATGCAGAATTCCTCTGTAAACATTCCTCTAGTTAATTGAGGATACGCATCGATGCGTGCTCCAACAAGCCATTTTCTCTGACAGTCCTTTGCAAGCATAAAAGTTCCCATGATATCTGGACGGGTGAACATAAAGCCCACGCTTGGTCTATGATAAATGTACTTATCAAGGTTCATCTCGCAATAGATATTACAGAATAAACCCAGGTTGTCTGCCCCTTCCATTTCAACCCCAAAAAGCTTTCTCAACGAGCTACGGGCTCCGTCTGCTGCGATTAAATAGTGTGCAGTCAACCGCTCTTTTTGTTTGTGAGCCTTATTATGGATCTCCACGACAACCTGCTTCTCATCTTGAGAGGCATGGACCATTTCCGTATCAAACCTAAGGTCAATCAGAGGCATGCTTTTCGCTTTGATAAATAGCTCTTTTTCCACGTCGTCTTGTGCAATGATTGCGTTTTCAGTTGGACTATATTGACTGTAATCTACTGTAGCGGGAACGCGGGTGATTTCTTTTCCTTGTAGATCTTCTAGCCAAGTGAAGCGGTACGCCTCTCTCGGCATTTGGTATTGTTTCATGCGATCCTCTATACCCCAGGAGCGGAATAGCTCCATGGTACGTCCATTCACACCTCTTGCTTTTGGATGATCGGTTGTAGATGGATGTTTCTCGACGAGCACGGATGCGATACCCTGCTCTGCTAAACAGATGGCCGCTGACAAACCTACTGGGCCCCCGCCGATGATTATTACCTGGTGCATTTAAAATCTCCTGTGCTTGAAACTAAGATTCTTTTTTTAACCACTGAATTTCTGAATTAAGGTGATTGATTCCATATCTCAGAGCTTTGAGTCGGATTGTTTTGCGAGAAGAGGCCGGTAGGCTCTCTAGTCTCTCTTCTATATTCTTGTAATCATCGTATGTTTTTTCAACCTTCTTCAACCTCTCTCGGAGTAGTCGAATCATCTCTTTCTGCTTTGTCGCAAAAAAGAATTTTAAGAGAAACTCATTACGTGGATTTTCGGATCCCGTTGGACCTTCTAGCCAGGCGTTAAACTCATGTCGCCCCGCATCTGTAATGGAAAAAATCTCTTTCTTTTTCTTTCCCACATATACAACCTTAGAGCAAACTTTTTTCTCTTTTGCCAGCACCTTTAGCATCGGATAAATTGTTGAGTCGGACTCACGCCAGAAATAGGCGGTCGATCTTTGCATTAGAGACTTGATCTCGTATCCCGTGCTTGGCTTTTCAAGGAGCACTCCTAAAATAGCATATCGTGTTTTGTTGACTGTTCTCATTTAAAATGCCTAGTTTCTGGGTATTTTAGCAAATCAAGAGATTTTTAACCATGAAAATCATTGATCCACATAGTTCTTGGTAGAATCACTTCTAGTAACCAAACTATGTCCTTGGAAGTAGAGCCAGTAAAACTCCGGAGGCTTGTGGCAGTATGGTTCTACTCAAAAGGTCCGAACGCGTCCAACTTCCTCTAGTTAGGCAGAGCATAGGCCTGGCTAGTTTAATTAGGGTTATTTCTAAGGTAAATTTTTAAATTGTAAAAAACACATTTGCACTATAAGATTTTCTAACAATTTAAATATAAGTGTTTGTTGTATGAATCATGCTTACACTTTTCAAATAATTAGGAGTTACCATTGATATCACAAACCTCATCATTCGTATCAAGTAATTTAATATTCAATGAGCAAGCTCGACTTTCCCAAGATTTGAATACTTCTTCTAAAGAGAAAAGATCTAATGACATTCAATCGTTTGTATCAGCGATTCTTGACTCTCCTTCATTTGGAACTGGATCGAACTTAAACTCTGGTGATTATAGGGAGTCGGGCCTGCTACAAGCATCTTCTATTACAGAGGTGCGCAGTGAATCTGTTTTAAAGGGTCTCAACGATGAGCTTATTAAGGCTGTCTCAAAAGGCGATGTTAGGGCTGTTGAAGATCTCATCAATGCAGGGGCTAATGTGAATGCCGATATACCTGGTGATACAAAGGACCTTTATGCCCAAGATAAATATCAAACTGTTCTAATCTTAGCTGCAAGGCGTGGCAATGCTGATATTGTTAAAGCTCTTATTTCTGCTGGAGCTGATGTCGATCGTGTATATGGTGCTGTTTGTGACACTGCTTTGCAGTCGGCTGCTCAGCAGAACCATGCTGATATTGTTGAAATTCTCATCGCGGCAGGGGCAGATATTGAAGCTGAAGTTATAGGTAGCACCGCTCTTATCAAAGCAGCAGGTGGTAAATATTCCGAGATTGGTAGAGATTCCACTATTAATGCTGTGAATGCCCTTATTGTTGCGGGGGCTAATGTGAATGCTACAGATTGGTGTGGGGGAACAGCTCTTATGGAGGCAGCAAGAAAGAATAATGTTAAAACTGTTTTGCTCCTTATTGAATCTGGAGCTGATGTGCATATGACAAATACTGAAGGTTTGACAGCGCTCGATTTGGCTGATCGTGTCGGAGCCTTCGATGCTGGAATAATTCTTTATCGTTTGATGGGCAACTGATCGTCAGCTTTTGCAGTAGGTGCAGGGTCATACAATAGGTTTATTATAGCATCTTTATAACGAATGTTTTCATGGCGATTAACTAGCTTTTGTACTAGAATTTAGAGCAAAGTTGTAAAATTCAGGATAGAAACATGTTAGAGACTTTGAATACTTTTTCAGCTGGATACAATGTAACAGCGCTTCTAGAAACATCCAAAGATTCGGAACAGCAAAAAACGGAGCTAAATGCCGCCTTTGTTTTAGCCGTACAGGAGCGTTCTTTAGAAAGAATGGAAGAACTCATTCAAGCAGGAGCTAATGTTAAGACACCAATTCCTTACACATGGACTGAAGGTGACTGTGACTGGCAGATTGAAAGTACAGCTCTTATATATGCGGTAAGGCATGGTTGTAGAAATATGGTAAAGGTACTTCTAAAGGTAGACGAGCAGCTGAGTGAAGCTCTTAATGAAGCTATAGAAAGGGGGTATTCAAGCGTAGTAGAGGAGCTTATAAATGGGGGAGCTGACGTTAATTATGTAAACGACAGAAAAGAGACACCTCTTATCAAAGCTGTTTCTAGCTGTCGCTCGGGGCCACAGATTATACAAGCTCTCTTAAAGGCAGGTGCTAATGTTAGCCATGTTAACAAATATGGCAAGACAGCTCTTATGGTGGCTGTAGAAAGACATGATTTCAATACAGTGAAAAGTCTTTTAGAGATTCCCGAAATGCACATGGGGGGATTTTTTGGTTTTGGAACAAAACCAATTAACTATGCAGATGAGGATGGCAATACAGCTATTATACTTGCTATAAAAAATGTTCAGTATAGCTATTTTGATAATCACGGATACAATACTTGTAAGAACAGTCAAAGCATTATAGAAGCGCTTATAGAAACTCCAGGAATTGATCTTCACCACGTTAATGAAAATGGTGAAACAGCTATAACATTACTTGATAAATTGGGTAAGAAAATGAACCGTTATCGATACTAGCCGCCCTCTTTTTTTTGTTTTAACCATATCTTTAGTCCCGTGTGTATGGGAGGATATTATCTCCTACTAGATTCATACTGTCTATGAAACTCGCATTTCTCAATACATGATCCTTAGTATTATCTGGCAGTTTAAATTTTTTAATTTACTTGTTGTAAGTGCTTTAAAGTTTATTTTAGAGTTCATCGATAAAGTTCCTTATGCTAAGATCTTCGCTTTTTACAAACGGCTACGATTTTTAGGAGAAATTGAAAATGAAAAAAAATTTAATGATGTGTGCTTTACTTTTACTGGCTACAAGCTGTGCTTCTATTGTGGGTAAATCAGAGTATCCGGTATCTATTAGCAGTAATCCAACGGGAGCTGAGATCAGTATTGTGGACCGTAATGGTGCAGCGATATATAGCGGTGTGACTCCGACAACTGTCGTTTTGAAGTCAGGTGATGGATACTTTAGAGGTGCCCAGTATACAGTGACTTTTAGGCAAGCTGGCTATGAGACCCACAGTGCAGAAATCAAAAGGGGGGTTGATGGTTGGTATGTAGCAGGCAACTTTGTTTTTGGTGGACTTGTAGGGTACTTGGTAGTCGACCCTATTACAGGGGCTATGTGGACTTTAAAGGATCTCCATACGAACTTGAAACCTATAGAAAACAATCAAGAGATGGAAGGGGTTAAGATCTCTACTTTAGGAAGCTTACCTCAGCACGTACAATCTCAGCTGGTGAGAGTTAACTAGCTTTTTTGTATGAGGCATCCCTTTTAAGAGTCGGGTCGCTTTTAGTATGCAAAGTTTGAAAGCTGGTTTCCATACTCAATCAGAAAAAGAGTGGAATCAATTGGTTCTGCTCTTTTTCTGTTATTTGCTCCAGTATGAAATCTGTATCTTCTATTCTAAGGTTCCCATTATGTCGATAGAAAAAGAAGCTCTAATTTTTCTGCAGATTAAGCTTCTAAGAAGCAGATATGGGAGACCTTTCGCATTTCTTTTCTTCCTCTATCTGTCATAAATTGAAGAAATTTTTTAGGTAAAATTTTCATTAAACAGAGCTGAATTTTCATGCGTAATGAAGATTGTGTGAAAGCTTGTTGGTTGCTTCTGGCAAGTTTTTGAGCTTCTTCAGCCGGTTTTCTCATCACTTTTTCATACCTATTAAAAGCTAGTTTGTAATCGCCATCCGATTCATCAATTTCTCGTGCCAACACATAGGCTCCAACCATCGCAAGACTTGTGCCCATGGATTGAACCGAATGAGCCGCATCGCCAATAAGGGCAACCCTTTCTTTAGACCAGCAGGGTATCTGAACTTGATCAATGGAGCTAAAATAAAGATCGTTACTTTCTTTCATTAAAGAGATAAGAAGAGGGATTTTCCAACCTAAATCTTGAAGATTATTTTCAAACACTTTTTTTGAGTTTTCAAATGAAGACGTTTGTTCCTCAGCTTTAAATGCAAGACACGCATAAGAATGATTTCCAACCGCATAAGCTGTAGCTAATTTCCCCTTATCAAAGTAGACTATTTCAGAGCGGTTCAGTTCAAAAATATTTGGGATTGGAAAAACACAAATTTGAATGCCGGATTGAATAAGGCACTGTGAATCTTTGCCAAAAGTAAGTCTTCAGACGTTTGAGTATTGTCCATCAGCTCCAACTACAATGTCAAACTCTCGGGGATCTGCCTTCTCAAAATAAACCATTTTATCATCTATTTTACTAATGGAATCATTGTAAATAATCTCAACTTTTCCTGTGGCCTTAGATAAGATTTGAGCAAGGTCCCATCGATTGACCTCTATATCTCCTTGTGATGTGTGACCTAAAAGGTCACCTTTAAATTCAAAGACCTTGTGATCAGAAAAGACAAACTTGGAATGTAAAAGATTTACATTGGCGCCTATGAGATCTTGATAGATCCCCATTCTTTTTGCAACTTCCAAAGCAGTCCCTCGTACGTCGACTTTATATCCACCTCCTCTTACACATGGATGTTTTTCGATAATGGTTGGCGAAAATCCTCGTTGTTTTAGCCAGTAGGCGAGTGTAAAACCTCCAATTCCCGCTCCTGAAATAAGAATTCGTGTATCTTTCATTGTGTACTCCTTATTGAATGGCTTATACTTTTTCTCAGAGGGGGCTAAGTAAGTGGCTGGAATTAAAATAAATATTAATACTATCCTTAAAAACATGCCAAAGCCTCCTATTTATTTGTGCCATTATATTACTTGACCGACCGTCGGTCAAGTAATATAATGGGCAACAACAAGGTTGAATATATGACCCATAGAAGAGATGAAATCATTCAGGTTGCCCGAAGCCTGTTTCTTATCAAAGATTATGAGAAAACAACCATGGTAGACATCATGGATGCCTTAAATATTGCGAAAGGCACTATTTATCATTATTTTAAATCCAAAGAAGCCTTGTTTGAAGCTGTGATTGAAGATATTGTAGAAAAAAATATTAGTCACATGGAACTGCTAGTTAAAAACTCCTCAGAAAATGCTCTAGAAAAGATGAAGCTTCTTGTAAGCGCTGGAGATCTATCTGAAGAAAATAATAAGCTTACAGAGCAGTTGCATAAGCCTGCTAACAGTGCTTTGCATAGTCGACTTTTAGCCGCTACTTTGGTGAAACAAGCTGTGCTTTATGCACAAGTGATTGAGCAGGGGTGTGGAGAGGGGATATTTAAGACGCAAGCCTCTCTTGAATGTGCTGAATTTCTGCTAACAGCAGTTCAGTTTCTTACAGATGTGGGAATCTATCCTTGGACGGAACAAGATCTGAAGCGACGCATACAAGCTTTTCCAACCCTAATTGAAAAAATGTTACAGGCTCCAGCTGGATCCTTTCACTTTCTTATCGATCATATGCAAGCTTGACAAAGCAGCTAAGGCTTGCGAGCTGTTTTATTATCATGATTTTGGGGCAGGGCCTCATCAATGATCCTTTGAGCCTGGGCATCATTTGCGTTGTTAATTAAGGGGTGATTTTCTTGGTCAGGATGGTCGGGTTGAGCAAATCCACGATGTTTATATAACAACCAGTCACGTGTTATTTCAAAAATGAATTTAAATAAACTTTTCATGAGCTAACCTTCCTGTAAGAAACAAATTATCAACCAAATACTTTGAGTAAGTCAATATCTTCCTCCTATATTTTAAAAAAGATGCAGCTGGAGCTGTTTACTTTTTATTATTCAATATACCCAGTAGCGGAGAACAGCGCTCTTATAGCAAGGAGATCTCGCTGGCCGATAGTATGAGCAAGCTTGTTTTATATTAATTGTTTTGATATGTTCTAAGTGTTTAAAGTAAAATAGATTAAAAGTTAAATGACTCTTTTGCCAAAAGACCCTTATGGATGTCCGTATCTTTTTTTGGCCCCTATGGAGGGGGTGGGTGATCGCGCTTTTAGAAAAGCAATGGCGTCTATCGGAGGATTTGATGAAGCGGTTAGAGACTTTTTGAGAGTTCCTTCGAATGCTCACGTAAAAAGTCTTGCTTCTGTCTATGTTGCAGATGAATTGGCTCCATTTCCGTTGGCTGCACAGATTATGGGAGGAGACCCTTCTTTGATGGCTGAAATGGCAAGGGAAATAGAGAGGAGAGGCGCTCCTCGCATAGATATTAATTGTGGTTGTCCATCTAATACAGTCAATGGAAGAGGGGCTGGATCAAGTCTACTTAAAGACCCTAAATTTATATTTGATGTAACGCAAGCTGTTTGTAGAGCGGTCAATGTTCCGGTCACTGTAAAAATGCGTTCGGGGTTTGAAGATACTTCTTTGTATAGAGAAAATCTTTTAGCAGCTCAAGATGCGGGAGCTTTTTTTATTGCAATTCATCCGAGGACTAAAAAAGAAGGTTATTCGGCTCAAGCGCGGTGGGAACTGATTGCAGAAGCCAAAGAGTTATTAAAAGTTCCTGTGGTTGGTAACGGAGACATTTTAACAGTCCAGGATGCCTTATCGATGCTCAAACAGACTCATTGTGATGCTCTGATGATTGGTCGTGGTTGCATTATCAACCCCTTTATTTTCCATCAGATTAGAGCGCAGTTTTCTGGGGTCTCTTTTGTGAGTCAATGGGAGGATTTAGAGCGTTATTTTAGAGTGTATATGGCAAGTTTTCCTGAAAATATCAGAGATAAACCGCGAATCAATAAGCTCAAGCAGCTTTTAGGTTTTTTCTTCAAAGGAAGCGAGCAACTTATGGAGCACCGGCCATCTATTCTTAGGTCCAAGTTAGTGGATCCTAATGAATTTTTGCAGTTTGCCAAGTCTATTTTAAAGACCGTAGCTTTTAGTTAGAGCTCATGAGATTAACGGAATTGGGGTCTTTTTCAAAATGATGATAATCCTGGTAGGGTTTATCCCAATTTCCTCCCCAAGTATACCCTCTTTTGGCAAAAGCCTGGTAGCAGACATCATTTTCAACAATAAGTCCGGGCTGTGGCAGGCTACGATCTAAAAAAGGTTCTGCGCTTTTGGGTAATAAAATATCACCTTTCACATAAGGATTAAAAAGAGGATTGATGTCGATGGTACAGCCGTAGCTATGTTTAGAATAAGTGCCTGGCTTTCCTGTAATGGAACGAGAGCAAAAAGCATAAGAGTTGTTGGCCGCCATCGAAAGTTCATCATCAGCGTCATACCGTTCAATTAATCTCATTTTTTCAATGGGAAATTGATTGTCAAAGAGCTCCTTAAAAATATCCACAATCTCTTGGATGAGCGTTTTATGATAGATCAGCTCTCCAGTAACTGCCTGCCCATTCATATTCCAGTGAGACACTTGGATATATGCCAGATCTTTTAGTAAGACTGGGCAATCACTATTCCATGACTTGCCCACAATACGGTTCACAATCATTGGTGGAAGAGGGTAGCAAGAGGTTGCTTTAAATTTTCCTTTGTTGACCCTCTCATGAGGGACTTTAAAATCTTGAGCCGATAATTCAGATGGAAGTAGAAAAGAAGGAAGAGGAGGATTTATTTTCATGTCTTTTACCTTTTTTCTTTAATTTTGACGTAATCTTAATATTTTTATATCATCCTTTGCCATTATTTTTTTAATTTATACCCACCTAAGGTTTGTCTTGTATGCAAACAGAAACTTCAAATTCAGCACTTTCAGCCTTGTTGCCTTCTTTCGACGCACTCAAGTTGTGTCCCAACCCAATGTTTTATGATCCAAGCTCTGTATTTAATGATTTTCAGCGTTATCTCTCGCTGGGTTTAAAAAAAACATGCGGTGTAAAATTTGAGCAGCCTTTTCTTATTGAAAAAATTAAACGGGCTTTTTTTTTGGTTGCTAATCCTAGTATGGATCCAACTGGAGCGGGTACACGAGATAAAATTGGTTTACAGGCAGAGCTTTTGAAGCGTGATGGATATGAAGTACAAGCAGCGCACCTAAATGATGTTAAAGATTTTCCAAAGATAATTAGAAATGCTTTCAAAAAGCTCCCTAAAGGTGAAAAGATAGATCTGTTATCAATTTATGCTCATGGAAATAGAAACGAATTAGCATTGAGTCATTTCGATCCTACTGACTCTCCAAAACTATGGGAGATAGGAGGACTTTCAAAGCCATCTAAAGTTTTCAAGCACCTTTATAAAAATGCGACGATTATTCTGAACTCCTGTGATGCGGGGCAGCCTCCGTTTTCAACGAGTTTTGCGGCTTATCTAAGCCGCATTTCAGAGCGCACAGTAGTTGCATCTCAAGGATTGGTTTCTGGTTTTTTAGATGTCAAAGGTATTTTATCCAACATTAAAAAGGGTAAGCCTCTTTTTAGTGCGAGTTGTCATGCATTTAACCTCTATAAAGGGGGAGATCTTTATTTCAAAAGCGTGCAGAGTCTTGAATTTGCCAAAGATTGTTTGAAAAGTTATCACAAAATGAATTTAGCTTTTGGAATTACCCAGTCTTATGAATCGGAACCGTTAAGATTTTCTATGCCACATCAACCAGGTTTTGTTCAGCACCTGCTTGATGCTGGGGTGGATGCCAATGCAGTCATGAATGATGGATATAGCCCTCTTACACTTGCCATTAGGCAGTATCCCAGCTTTGTTCCAGCTTTATTGAAAGCGGGAGCTAATGTTGATGCTGACATGGGTGGAGGTCACACGCCTCTTACATTTGCCATCATGCTACAACCTCGTGTGGTTCCGGCTCTCATCGATGCAGGGGCCCGCGTCAACTTTGTCATGGATGATGGCCACACTCCTTTAGCTCTTGCTATCTTAAAACAGCCGAGCGCGGTTCAATCATTAATCAATGCAGGGGCCCATGTGAATATTCGAGGGAGGCGTGGACATACTCCTTTAACTCTCGCTATTATGAAGCAGCCAATTGTGATTCAAACTTTAATCGATGCAGGGGCAGATCTAAATGCGGCTTTAGATAATGGATACAAGCCACTAGCAATTGCTTTGATGTTTCAGCCTGATGTGGCACCTCTTTTACAAAAGGCCCTAGAGAAGGAACGTCATTTGAATCACCAGTAAATGTTAGTGTAAAGGTGTACAAGCTGCTTGGTTTTTAAGAATAACAATCAAGATGCTTTCGGTTTACCTAACTTTTCGTGTTCCAGCCGAGAGATTTCTTCATCGGTCAGTTTTGTTTCTATAAGTTCAATAGGAACCCCTTCTTCTTCGATCATCGCAACGCGAAAACCTTCTAGGGGATTATAGGGGCCAAAGAGAACCTTAGCGCCTTTAATCTCTTGATCCAAATCATCTACTTGAAACGCAATGTGGGGAACTTGGGTAACGAGCTTGGGAAGCCCATGACCTTCGGGAAATCGATGCCATTGAATGTGCCACTTGTTTGCTTCAAAAGGAGTGGAATAAAATTTAAATTCATGTGTTTCTACAAGTGCTTCATCTGGGCGAACTTCTTGGGTAGGTATTCCATAGTGATGGTATATGCGCATCTTATAAATCCTTTTTTTTTAATTTTAAGGTAGAGATCTTCTTAGTTAAGAATAGGGAGCACATCTATTGCTTGCAAACTTTTTATGGCCTTAATATCGATAATGAAGGCCAGGTTCTCAGGTTATATTTATTACTTTAAATGGGGAAAAGGACTCTCTTAAAGCTTTCCTTCTTCTAAAAACCTCTATATTATTCTCTTTTTCCATATGGAAAATGACACGGTAGCCTAAAAGGGGATTCGCTTTTTGGCTTGTTGATTAAAAATATGAACCTTGGAGAACTTGTTGGCACCACTTATCAGCTGTAAATCTATTAGTAAAGCACATGGGGCGCGAGAGCTTTTTCATGATCTTTCAACCTCCTTTTCTCTGGGAGATCGCATTGGCCTCATTGGCCCTAATGGTGCGGGAAAATCAACGCTATTAAACCTTATTGCCAAACTAGAGACTCCAGACGCTGGAGAGGTGGTTCATAGTAAGAGTGCCTCGGTGGGTTTTGTTCCCCAACATGTAGAAAAGCATATTGGAACTCTGCAAGAAGTGCTCGATGATGCTATGCACCATAACACCCATATCGAAGCAGCTAATAGGCATAGTCATATCTGTAAAACATTAGGAAAGGTAGGCTTTATAGATCCTGGGCAACTAGCCAGTGAGCTTTCAGGGGGTTGGGCGCGTAGGCTAACGATTGCCAAAGCGCTTGTTAATGAGCCGAATGTTCTGTTATTAGATGAGCCTACGAATCATTTAGACCTCGATACAATTTTATGGTTAGAGGGATTTTTACAAAGATCTTTTAAAACATTTATTGTGATTAGTCATGACCGAGCCTTTTTGGATAACATTAGCAATAAGATTTGGGAGTTAAGTCACCGTTACCCAAAAGGGATTTTTTCAGTAGAAGGTAGCTATAGTGAGTTTTTGATGGCCAAGGAGCGGTTTTTAAAGGGGCAAGAGCAGTATGAAAGGGGGCTCCGATCAAAAACAGCAAGAGAAGAAGAATGGCTCAAACAATCGCCTAAAGCGCGTTCGACCAAAGCAAGGGCTCGCATTCAAGAAGCGGGCAGACTGCAAAATGAGCTTGCTCAAGTACGTCTTAGAAATACTGAAAGCAAGGCCGACATTGGTTTCAATACAACAGATAGACAGACCAAGAAACTTTTGGTGGCTAAAAACATCAGTAAAGAGTTTGAAGGGAAAAAAATATTTTCAAAAATTGATATTAGATTAATGAGAGGAGACCGACTGGGTATTGTTGGCGGTAATGGGAGTGGCAAATCAACTTTGCTAAAAATTCTTGCGGGAAAAATTGAATCTGATAGTGGAACTATTAAGCGTGCTGATGATCTGAAAATATTTTATTTTGATCAACACCGTGAAAGTTTAGATCTAGAGCTTTCTTTGCGAGAAGCCCTCTCTCCTAATGGGGATACCATCTCTTATCGTGGCTGTAATATTCATATCAATAGTTGGTGTGAGAAGTTTTTGTTTAATAAAAATCGCTTAGATTTTCCTATAAAACTGCTATCAGGAGGTGAGCGTGCTCGCGTTTTGATTGCTCGATTAATGATGCAGCCAGTAGATGTTCTTCTTCTCGATGAACCTACCAATGATCTTGATATAGATACCCTTGAAATTCTAGAAGAAAGCCTCCGCGATTTCCCTGGAAGTGTGGTTTTAATCTCTCATGATCGCTCGATTGTAGACCGTATCTCCGATCATTTGCTAGCTCTCGACAGTCATGGAGGGCATCGCATTTTTAATGATACAGAGACTTGGCTGAAGCACCGAAAAAAGCAAGCTTTAGAATCAGGGGGTAAATCTGGAGATGCAAAAAAGAAGATCCCACCTAAAAAAAAGGGACTTTCCTACAAAGAGAAGCAAGAACTCTCAAAGATGGAGAAGACGCTGACCCTTCTTGGGGAGGAAGTAGACGCTTTGTCAGCTATTGTAGAGGATCCTGCAGTGCAAGGTAACAGCGATTCTTTACTACGCGCTTGTAAAAAGCTTGGAGATAAGCAAGAAGAGGTCGAGAGGGCTTATCGCCGCTGGCAAGAACTTGAAGACAAGGCTTAGCAGGAAACTCAATTCTAAACTAATTTTTATTACTTATTGATTATTAATGGGATGTAATGGTATTATGAATGCTTCTTTTTACGATTACAATGCCGCACAAACGGTTTAAACTTTTGCTGTAACCCTCTTTGGATCAGCTATGGAGCATAAATTTATGTCATTTGACACCCTTGGCCTGATGGCTGAAATCCTTCGAGCAGTTACTGAACAAGGCTATACAAAGCCCACACCTATTCAAGCTCAGGCAATTCCTGTGGTTCTTAGAGGAAAAGATATCATGGGAGGAGCACAGACGGGTACTGGTAAGACCGCGGGTTTTACTCTGCCAGTACTGCACCTTCTTTCTCAAGGTGTGAAAAATACAGGTCAAAGGCCGGTGCGTGCTTTAATTTTAACACCCACTCGTGAGTTGGCAGCTCAAATTAATGAAAGTGTTCAAACCTATGGTAAATACCTTTCATTAAAATCTGCTGTTATTTTTGGAGGAGTCAAGATCGACCCGCAGATAACGATGCTTCGTAAAGGTGTCGATATCTTGGTAGCTACGCCAGGGCGCCTATTGGATCATATCAATCAGAAAAATGTAGACCTCTCTTCTGTGGAAATTCTAGTGCTAGATGAAGCTGATCGCATGCTAGACATGGGTTTTATCCATGATGTTCGAAAAGTTCTCAATTTGCTTCCTAAAAGACGGCAAAACCTCCTTTTCTCCGCTACTTTTTCTGATGCTATCAAGAGCCTTGCTGATAGCTTATTAAACTCACCAGTAATGATTGAAGTGGCACGCCGCAACACGTCTTCTGAGCAAGTTGACCAGCTTATTCATTTTGTAGATCGCGAGCGAAAGTCAGAGTTATTAGCAGACTTAATTACCTCTCAAAACTGGCGTCAGGTGCTGGTTTTTACAAGGACAAAGCATGGGGCAAACCGCTTGGCAGAAAAGCTGGAAAAAAATGAAATTAGCGCAGCTGCAATTCATGGAAATAAGAGTCAAGCAGCGCGCACTCGAGCTCTTGCAAATTTTAAAAATGGAACAGTCCGTGTTTTAGTTGCAACAGATATTGCAGCGCGAGGACTTGATATCGATCAACTCCCTCATGTTGTTAATTTTGAGCTTCCGAGTGTCCCTGAAGATTATGTTCACCGTATTGGTCGTACGGGTCGTGCTGGCTGTGAGGGAGAAGCAGTCTCTTTAGTGTGTATTGACGAACACAAGCTATTGCGTGATATTGAGTGTTTGATCAAACGTAGTATTACTAAAAAGGTGATTCCTGGTTATGAACCAGATCCTTCTATCAAGGCAGAACCAATACGGCAAAAGCGTGGTCCTTCTCCGAGAGTGAAAATATCAGGGAGGTCAAATACTCCCAATCAAACTCATAACAAATTCTCTAGGGCTCCAGGCTCTCGTGGTAATTTTACTGCAACCAAAAAAAAACAGAATGCAGCAACAGACAACCAAAGAACTCATAGAAAAAAGACACCTAGTCGATAGAGTCTCTTTTAAGTGGGGCTGCGCCTTAAAGCTTTACCAGTAATAATTTTTCAAGAAGGTGGATAGGGGGCTTTTCCCCAAAAACAATTTCAAAAAAATAGGGGAGTTGCCATTGTTGACTTTGGATCGCTTGTTGGTTCTTAGCAGTATCCCAGGGGGGATAGACTCTAAAACCCCGTTTACCTCCCTTCTCATTCTTAGATAAGATTCCTTTTTCATAAAGGACCTGTTTAGGGAAGATAAACTGTCCCAAATTTGTAGGTGTGCGCGTACTAATGATAAATAGGTCATAGGGATCTGAAATATCAAATGGTTGAATAGGGCCATGACCAATACGTTTCCATACAGTGACAAACTGTCCCACCTTAGTTGGAGTGGTCTTTGCAACTCTAAACTTAGCTTTTAGCTGATGTATTACAAATTCAGAAGCGTCATAGTCTTTACTTTCTTTTTCTAAGGCAAAGTCTTCTATGGTTAATCCTAAAGGCTCATAGACTTGTTTTTGCGCCGCTATAAGGTCAATATGAAACAAGTTGCTTTGGTTCATCATATTTTTTTATGAGAATTAGGTGATTACGTTTGTGCTAAAGGGATTTTTTAACAAATTCAGACTTAAGCATCATTTGGCCAAATCCTTTAATTTTAGCAGTGATGTTATGGCCGTTTTCTGGCTCCACTAAACGTATGTCTTTGACTTTGACGCCTATTTTTAAAGCAGAGGGGGCGCCTTTGACTTTGAGATCTTTAATAATTGTCACACTGTCACCATCTTTAAGCAGGTGGCCATGCGCATCTCTCACTTCAAGGGGTGCCGCCACGCTGGACCCAGAATCTTTTGCCCATTCATGAGCACACTCAGGGCATACATACATATTACCATCTTCATATGTAAATTCAGAGCCGCATTTGATGCAATGTGGTAAATTTTCCATCGTAATTAGTTCCATGTGTTCTTAACTTACTGATCATAGCATAAGAGAAATTGAAGTGCAGCGATAACTTTGAAAATTGCCCAGTGAAGAGCCTATCGTTTAAAAAATGGATTTCTATTGATCCTTCGCTAAAGAGGGGGCATATTTTTTCAAAATAGCACGAGCGTATCTTTCTTCCGATTGACAAGCGGTTTCTATAGTTCCACTGTCAGCAGTAGGATAAAGGTGCTGTATGCTTATCAAGAGGGCTCTATTGTATGCTTAGGTTTAAGTTACTAAGTCTTTCAAAAGCAAGCCCAAGTCCAGCAAGAACTCCAGTAGCCCCTACCACACAACCCGCAACCTTTTGCCCAGGCGTTTTTTTAGGATGGCTAAAAACCTTTTGACAAAACTTTGCCGATTCGTTTGCAAAAGTAATTCCAATAGCAGCAGGAGTTAAAATCTTCACTACGATTTCACCAGCTCTGCCCACATTCATATCAGGCACAAAGTTCCAAGAGGTTGTCTCTTGAGGTTTATTAAAAGCCTCGAGATTTCCAATCTTAAGTCCAAAATCATCTTTTTGAAAAGACATGCCAACTGGTTTAAAGCTTTTGATGTAGTTATCTAAAATATTGTAGTTGGAAGCTTCAATTTTTGTTACATTGGTTGCAAAGTTTGTAGTTAGAGCAAGCTGTTGATTCCATGCCAGATTCTTTGGGTTTGTAAGTTCATAACGTGACTGAGAAAGCTGTGCCTTAGGGCTTATTGTCTGTTTAAAATGAGCTTTGATGTTAATTGTAGGAAAATCTTGCTCCGCTATTGGAGGCAAGCCATTTTCCCCAAGCATTGGGTTTAGAATTTCTCGAACTGTCTGCGCGGGACTCTGCGCATTCACATTAAGCGTGGCGGCAAGGGACGAACCTGGTGCCTGAGTGCTTAAAAGGTTTTGTAGCGAAAGTTGATTTGCTGAAGTTATTTTTTTCCCATCTAATAGAGGAAGGGTTCTTAGAAAGGCTTTATCCATGGATTGCATGGTTTGTGAAAACTTTTCTTGTTGGAATCCTCCAGTAAACTGGGGGCCTGTAAGGGTTATAGAGCAATCTCTAGGTGATTTATTATCAAAGGATTCAAGCTCTCCATAGCTGCTTTTGGCGAACATAGAACTCGCTGTAGATTTTTCAGTACATGTCAAAAAGGCGGCCTTTAACTTAGTTGCTAAGCAAAGTGAGGCTAAGATCTCTTGCCCTGAACAATTTGTTTGAAGGTCACTGGCTGCAAATTGATAGCTATAGTTAAGCTCTTTTTGAATAATTGTAGAAGAACTCTTCCATTTTTTGAAAAACTCATTTGCTTTTTCAATAGAAGGAGACTCTCCAGTTAGTAGTAGTTGATGAGCAAAGGAGTCTGATTTGAAGTACGCAGAAGCCACTTGTGCTCTCTGGTTTTTGTTGAGTTGGGGGAAAAGGTCTCTTTTTTGGTTACTATCAAGTTGTTCAAAGAAGAGAACAGGGTCGTTTGCATGACTAAATAAAGACTTTAAATCGGGGGTAGGACATTGGTTTGAATGATCAAATTTGTTATCCGAATAAAGGTTTTGAAAGGCTGAGTGTGCAGATGTGTCTGTCGTATTTCCTAATGCATTAATGTTCATTATTTCCATCCTCAAATAGATTATATTTATCAATGATTGTACCATCATAAACAATAAATATTAAGGATTTTTAAAGAAAATCAGATTCAAAAAATATCTTTAATATTTTTGACTATATGCTAAATTCTAGACTTTAAGCCCTTAATTAGATAAGATTTCTTTTCAAAATAACCCCCTTAATAGCCAGATGTTTGAACCTATAGAAAATCAATCTCTTATCAAACTAGAAGAAAAGATTTTACAATTTTGGACAGACGAAGAAATTTTTTCAAAATCTCTTCAACAACGCAAAAAGCACCCCCTTTACTCCTTTTTTGACGGCCCTCCCTTTGCAACAGGCCTCCCGCATTATGGCCATATCCTAGCCAGTACGATCAAAGATGTTATTGGCCGGTATAAGACCATGCAAGGGTACTATGTACCTCGTCGCTTTGGTTGGGATTGCCATGGATTGCCTGTGGAGACAGAGATTGAAAAAATGCACCAGCTGAAGGGTGCTCATGATATTGAGTCTTTTGGGGTAGAGAAATTTAACGAAGAGTGTCGCAAAATTGTTTTTAGATACTCAGCTGATTGGAAAAAAGTAATTTCTCGCCTCGGGCGATGGGTCGATTTTGACAAAACCTACCATACCATGGATCTTAACTATATGGAGAGTGTTTGGTGGGTCTTTTCAGAGCTTTATAAAAAAGATTTGATCTATCAAGGCTACAAAGTCATGCCCTTCTCTGCAAAATTAGGGACTCCTTTATCAAACTTTGAAGCAAACCTAAACTACAAAGATGTGGATGACTCTTCTGTTGTGATTACTTTTCCCTTGAGACAAAATCCACAGACGCAGCTGCTTATTTGGACGACCACTCCTTGGACGTTGGTTTCCAACTTAGCTGTTTGTGTAGGCAAAGATATTATTTATGTAAAAGTTAAAGAGCTCTCAACTAACCGCACCTACATTTTGGCAAAAACCAGACTGGAGCATTATTTTAAAGATGAGAAAGAGTTTTCTGTTCAAGGGGAAGTAAAAGCTGAGGAGCTTGTTGGGTTGGAGTATGTCCCGCCATTTGACTATTTTTCAGGCCACTCTGATTTTAAGGTTCTAACAGCTGACTTTGTTAATACTGAAAATGGGACGGGGATTGTGCATATGGCTCCTGGTTTTGGAGAAGATGACTTCTACACCTGTAAAGATTATGGCATTGATCCTGTTTGTCCTATTGATCAAAATTGCGCCTTTACTGACCAGGTTCCAGAGTATGAAGGGCAGTTTGTGAAGGATGCTGATAAAGATATTCTTGCGCGTCTAAAGAAAAGCGATCGCTTATTTTATAGGGGGACTCTTCGCCACCGATATCCCTATTGTTGGAGAACTGATACTCCTTTAATCTATCGTGTGACGACGTCTTGGTTTGTCTCTGTAGAAAAGATTAAAGATAAAATGATTTATGCCAATCAAAACATATATTGGATGCCAAATCATATTAAAAATGGCCGTTTTGGTAAGTGGTTGGAAGGGGCACGTGATTGGGCAATTAGTAGAAATAGATATTGGGGAACACCGATCCCTATATGGGAAGCTGAAGATGGAGAACGGATTGTTATTAGCAGTTTAAGTGAATTTAAAAAACACACCGGGGTATTACCTAACGATCTTCACCGTCATTACATTGACCACATTGAGTTTAAAGATAAAAAAGGGAAGCTTTTTAAACGCATAGATGCTGTTTTTGATTGTTGGTTTGAATCAGGTTCCATGCCTTATGCTCAAAATCATTATCCATTTGAGAACAAGGGACTCTTTGGTCAAATCTTTCCGGCAGACTTCATCGCAGAAGGCATCGACCAGACAAGAGGCTGGTTCTATACTTTGACGGTGTTAGCGGCCGCATTATTCGATGTCCCTGCATTTAAAAATGTCATTGTTAATGGGATTATTTTGGCAAAAGATGGCCAGAAGATGTCTAAGAGATTAAAAAATTACCCAGATCCTCAAGAGGTGATTGAGAAGTATGGAGCAGATGCTCTTAGACTCTATTTGTTGAGCACGCCTATTGTTAAAGCTGAGGATATCCGATTCCAAGAAAAAGGGGTGGAGCAAATTTTTCGTCAATCGATACTCCCTTTTTGGAACGCCCATAACTTCTTCGTGACCTATGCTCGTATTTATAATTGGGATCCTAAAGGAGATTTTAAGCAGCCCAACCAGTTGCTTGATCGTTGGATTATTTCTAAACTTAATCTTGTGGTCACTCAAATCGAGCGTTCTATGGACATCTATGATTTGAGCAGTGCCGTAAATTCAATTATTGCTTTTATAGATCTGCTGACAAACTGGTACATTCGACGTTCTAGAAGGCGCTTTTGGAATAGCGATTCTTCAACGGATCGCGATGAAGCATTTTCAACCCTCTATATTGTGTTGATTGAGTTTTGTAAAATTATAGCTCCTTTTATTCCCTATCTAAGTGATACAGTGTATCGCAACCTCGCGCATTCTGAAGGCATCTCTCCTGCTTCAGTGCATCTTTGTGATTCTAGCATATACAGAGGGGACTGGAGAGACGTTGAATTAGAAAAAAATATGGAAACTCTACAAAATGCTGTGAGCTTAGGGCATGGTTTGAGAAAAGAGCATCACTTAAAAGTGCGTCAGCCCCTTTCTTCTCTTCACATAGCTATAGAATCAAACGAGCAAAAAGAATTTTTGCAAGACCAGGTTCACTTAATTAAAGATGAGTTGAATGTCAAAGAAGTCGTTTTTCACGAGGACGAAAAAGAGCTGGTGACCCTAAGATTAATTCCAAATTTTAGAGTTCTTGGGAAGAAAGTGGGCCCATTAATGCAAAAAGTGCAACCAATGATTCAATCTTTGGATGTTAAGTCTTTGCAAACTTTGACAGCTGGAGAGTCGATTTCTTTAGAGGTTGAAGGTAGCAATATAGAACTTGTTGCAGACGATGTTCAAATCCAGCGTGAAGTGAAAGGAGAGCGTGTTGCAGCCAACTTAGGAGCTTTGACTCTTGCTCTGGACACAACTCTTACTGAGGAGCTGATCGTTGAGGGATTCGCTAGGGAACTTGTGAATAAAATTCAAACGATGCGTCGGGAACTTAAACTTGAAAAGACTGACCGAATAGCACTTACAATGGTTGCTTGCGATCGGGTCATTAACGCATACATTCAATTTAAAGATTACATCGATCAAGAGGTTTTGGCAACTAAAGTGGAATTTATCGACGCTCTTGATGGTGGCACTGAATGGGACATTAATGGGAAGCAGACCATAATAAAAGTTACCAAGGAAAAGTAGTTTGTTAAAGTTCTTTCTTACGCTGGCGTCTTGTATACCAAGAGGAGATTGCGAAGGCAAAGAGTGCGATGGAGCAAACAGCAATATTAGAGAAATTTAGCCACTGAATTTTATTTTGGGCAAGGGCGCCAAAGCGAGATCCTGATGGCCAAATAATAAAAGCAGGGGATCCCTGGATATTTTTTTCATGAATAAGCCCAAAGTCTCTACAATCACGGCTTAGAGCGTGATTGTCTCCCAAAAATAGATAATGATTATTTGGGATCTTGAGGCCATAGTTTAAGATAAGATCTTTATTGAGAGCTCCATCTTTTATGGGGCTTCCATAGTCCACAAAACCACGGGCTTTTTTCTTCTCCTGAGCTACAAAGCGAGACAACTGCGAGTCAGTAGAAGATGCTATTTCATGGTTCATCACATAAAGAGCTCCATCTCTAAAATAAGCAAATCTAGATGGGAAATAGTCTCGGTATTCTTTTTTAGGTTCAAACAAAGTAATCATTTGCATCCCTAAATTAAACCATTTCTGGGTCAGGGCGGCATCAGGATTATTGAGCGGGTGATCTTGGGGGAGTTTTTTTTGTTTTCCCGAGGAGAGGACCTTGTAAGCAACTCCATCAAAAAATTCATAAGTTCCGTCAGGAATAGAAGGGAAAGCTGGGCTATAGGGGCCTGGCTTGAAAGATCTGTCGATAGAGTAATTGCCAGCGAATCCATTCTTAACGACAAAGCGAGCGGTGACAAGGGCCGATTTGATGTTTTTGATGTGCTCATCTTTAAGAGGGAGTAGTGTTTTCTCAGGGCTAATCATAGGACGGAGGCGATTATAGAGGTCGACTCCTAAATGAGGCTGAGGATAATTAGTATGAGGGGAGTGGCTTAACTCTAAAAAATAGTCTTCATCTTTTTCATGAAGATCAAACCCCATTTCAAGAGCTTGATTGCGGCTTAGCATTCGTGCCATGGCATAGTTTTTAATTCCCCATAAATCTTGGTATTCGAGTTTGGGAGATTCGCTCGCCCATTGGCTGCCATTCCAAAATTTCCCTTGTAAGCTGCCATATGAATTGGCATAGAGTTTGCCCACAATTTGCCCCATTTGATGTAAGTAGACAGGAGAGCTCATGCGCATATTTGCTGTACTCCCATCTGTAGTGACTTTCCCTTCAAAATTAATAAAGGGAATATGTTCTAAATTTTCAAATGCTTTAGAGTGCTGGAACTCTTCAATGGGTTGATTGTTTTTATCTAGGCCATAAATTTTACCACCATAAAAATAAAGAGTATCACCAGGCTTGCCAATAACCCTCTTAACCATTTGTTTTTTGGTATTAAAAATGAACAAATAGCGTGCTGTATTTTCTTCTTTAGGGAGGTTGTCAGCAGTAAAGATTGCTAGGTTGCCTCTCTTTAAGCTGTCTGGATTGAAGTATAGATGGGATGCTTTGAATGGAAAATTAATCCCATAGCATGTTTTGGTGGCAATCACACGATCCTTTTCAAGTAAGAGGGGTCTCATCGAACCAGAGGGTATTTGGTAGTGTTGGAACCACATTTGATTGATCAAAGTGACTGTTAAGAGAGTCAGGGCAAGTCCAAGGACCCATTCATTAAAGTAGTCTACAATCCCTCTTTTGAAAAGAGGCTTGGAGGCTCCTAGAAGACTTTTGGATAGGTCAGCCGCTTGATGTGCATCTTGAGATTTTAATGCTTGGTCAAGCTTATAAAGGCCTTCTTTGAGCAGTCGATAGGTTTCGATTGAAACTAGATGTTTTTTCTTGAGTAATCGGTCTCGAACTTGGTGAAAGGTTTTTTTAGACTTTCTTAAAGAGAACTTATTTTGAATCCAAATTTTATTTAACATGAAGGCTTTGTAGTCCTATGGGCTGATTCGTTTCGACACTCATATATGGAGCGCTCTTAGGCTCAATGATAAAGGTATACATTCTACCAGATTCTAGTTTATTATTTAAGTCTTCATTTTGAATAATAAGCTTGGTTTTACGCTCAGTTTCATGGAGGTAAGCAGTCGTTGGCAGTTCAATCTGCTGTAAACTAGAATCGACACATTGAGCATAGACATTATACCCTAGGTGGCGTGGGTGTGTTTTGAGAACTAATTCTAGATTTTTTTTTACAGAAAAGTGCTGAGAGATAATTTCAGGAGGTGGGGTCGGCAAGTTTTTATAAATGGATTTTAAATTAGTACCTGAGTCGATCACACGCATTTTAGACTGAGCAAAGTTATTGGAAACCTGGATCCAGTAGGGAAAATACTGTGCGATGTGCTGGTTCTCTTTAGGAAGATAAATCTCGATCTTTTTTTGAGATAGCTCAGAACCATCATTAGGCCATTTTGCCTCATAAGCTCTACATTGAACACCCTTGATTCGTTTCCCTTGTGAGTAAATAGGAGGCTGCCAGCTGGAGCGCTCGTCTATCCTTTCGGGAGGAGGTTTTGGGCCTGCTTTTTTTCTTTTACTTTCTGGAATTAATTTAAATTTTAGGTCGATGAGCGTGGGGAATATTTGCTCTTGAGGGTACATCTTAATCCAACTATTTTGTGAGAAGGAAAACATTTCCTCGATGGATTTTTTTTCTAAATTTAACTCGTACATAATCCAGCAAGAGTGTCCAACTGCGCCATCATCGACCCACTGCTGCCAGTTGGAGCCTATTTCTTTTCTAAGTGAGAAGGGGGCGGTGATTTCTTCAATAATCAGAGAATTCTCTTGGGCGTCAAAGATATGAAACAAGGTCAAATTTTTCCCTTGGGCATGAACAACAAAATCTCCAGGGGTTGCTTTTCTTAAAGTCTGGACAAGAGATATTTCAGAAGAGCTTAAAGGAGCAGCCCAAACCACAAAAGAGAGGGCAAGCAGACGAAATATTTTTTTGTATAGAGGCTTCATAGTTCCAAAAGGTTAAAAGAGCAGTATACGCAACTCATTTTTTTTTATATAGATTTTATCCTTTGTAAAAATATTGACTAATCAGTAGAAATAGATTTAACAATTGTGGTAGGATTTGAAAAATTATAAAAAAAATAAGTTGATAGGGATGCGTAAGAGTAGGAATTTTTGGGCTTTAAGTCAGCTGGTATTAGTCGTTTTTTTGTTAGTTTATACAGGGTGCTCGAACTCGATGCTCTCTACAAAGCTTGCTGACGACCCATCTGGATGGGAACAGCAAGTGAGTGAATTGGATCGTAAGATTGTTTTACTCAAAAGGTGGCAAGAAGGCTACCGAATGACTGCTGAACAGGCTCAATTTAAGGCGGATCGCCTGCAGTTTGAAGAAAATTTTTTAATTGATGCTAAAAGGCTTTGGAAAGTAGCTGAAAACGCAAGGCAGAAAGCCCAAGACCTTCAGGTGCTCATTGATAAGCTAGAAGCCCAGCGAAATAAAATTTTAGTCCGCCATCACCAACCCATACCCAAAGATTAGATGTTATGAAGAAATTTAAAGTTTATATTCTAATTGCTATTGCTGTCTTCTCCCCATTAGGGCAGATCTCGGCAGAAGATGCCAAGTCCACCAATACTGAGCGCGAAATTGATGAGAGTGATCAAAGTATTGAGATGATGAAGAAATGGCAGCATAAATACCTTAAGCAGCAAAAGCGCCATGAAGCTCAAGCTAGACGTGTGCTTTTTAAAGACCCCACGTCTACCGATAGCAAAAGGTATGAAGCTTTAGCACAAGAGGCTAAAGCCAATGCAGATGCTCTTCAAGATCAAATTGAAAGCATGCTCTTGCACAAAGAAAACCTAGCCGCCAATCCATAAAATCAATCTAATGTCTTTTACTCGTAATCATTATTCGGCCTGCTTGCTGACAGATTTTTACCAGTTAACGATGGCATATGGCTACTGGAAGTCCGGTCTTGCAGAAAGAGAATCGGTCTTTCATATGCACTTTCGAAGGCCTCCTTTTAATGGGGGGATTGCAGTTGCAGCTGGCTTGCAAAACGTCATTGAAGTGATGCAAGATTACCGGTTTTTAGATGAAGATCTTCTCTTTTTAAAATCCATGAAAAATGAAAGAGAAGAGCCCCTTTTTTGCGATGAATTTCTAAAATATTTGAAACTTCTAAAATTTGAATGGAACCTCGATGCGATTGAGGAAGGGGAGATTGTCTTCCCCCATGAGCCCCTTGTTCGTGTGAGTGGTCCCTTATTACAATGCCAACTTTTAGAAAGCCTGCTTTTAAATATTATAAATTTTCAAACACTTATAGCTACCAAGGCTGCACGTTTATATATTGCGGCCAATGGAACTCCTATTTTTGAATTTGGTTTTAGAAGAGCTCAGGGTGTTGATGGGGCTGTATCTGCATCAAGGGCTGCTTATATTGGAGGATGTGTGGGTACCTCAAATGTAATGGCGGGTAAGCTTTATAATATCCCTGTGAAAGGAACTCAAGCGCACAGCTGGATACTCGCTTTTGATAAAGAAATCGAAGCCTTTGAGGCTTTTGCCGCCACGCAGCCAGACAACTGTTTATTTTTAGTTGATACCTACAATTCGTTGAAAGGAATTGAGCACGCTATTGAGGTTGGGAAAAAAATCCAAAAGCAAGGGAAAAAGTTTTTGGGGATTCGACTCGACTCTGGTGACCTTGCCTATCTTAGTATTCAGGGGCGCAAAATGCTAGACCAGGCAGGGTTTAACGATGCCTTGATTTTGGCAAGTAATGAGCTAGACGAGACGCTAATTAGAGATTTAATCCAGCAAGGAGCCCAGATTAGTGTTTGGGGGGTAGGGACAAATTTAGTCACTTCAAAAGGGCAATCTGCATTGGATGGTGTTTATAAAATGTCAGCCTTGCGCTCAGAGAGTGGGAGCTGGGAGTACCGTCTGAAGCTTTCCGAGCAAATGCGAAAAACGACACACCCTGGAATTTTACAAGTAAGACGCTTTACAAATGGATCGCACTATGTTGGAGATGCTATTTATAATTTAAACCAAAAAGAGCCCGACTCTTGGACAATTCTAGATCCCCTTGACCCCACAAAAAAGAAAACCTTTGAGAAGGGCTTGAAGAGTCATGACTTACTGCGTCCTATTTTCAGGAAAGGGGAGTGTATATACAAGTCTCCCCAACTTTCAGAGATTAGAGACAAAATGATTTCTCAGCTTCCCCATTTTCATAGTGGCTTGAAGCGTTTTTTATTTCCCCACCAGTATCCTGTTGGGTTAGAGGAATCTCTTTACCAGAACAAAGTTTCAATCATCGAAAAGATAAGGCGTGATAAGTGAAGAGGGCTCTTATAATTGTAGATCTACAAAACGATTTTTTACCTCAAGGGGCCTTGGGGGTGCTCAAGGGAGATGAAATCGTTCCGGTAATTAATAGCTTAATGAATAACTTTGACACGATCTTAACCACTCAAGATTGGCATCCCAAAAATCATGTTAGTTTTGCCAGTACCTGGGGGAAGGCTATTGGAAGCCAAGTTCTGGTCGGTGGAAAAGAGCAAACTCTCTGGCCTGTGCACTGTCTTCAAAATAGTTATGGGAGTGATTTTCCGGCTGCACTCGAAGTGCAAAAAGTGAGTGAACGCTTTCATAAAGGCGAAGATAAAGAAGTTGATAGCTACAGTGCTTTCTTTGATCAACAAGGACGTCAAGCCACTTCTATCGATGCTTATTTGAAAAAGAATGAAGTGCAAGATGTTTATATTGTCGGACTAGCTACCGATTACTGTGTGAAGTACACTGTTTTAGATGCTCTTAAATTAGGCTATCGAGTCTATGTCATTGTCAACGGGTGTCGAGCTGTTAATTTGAAGGAAGGGGATGAAGAAAAGGCTCTGAGCGAAATGCGAAGGCAGGGGGCGTTTCTTATTCAATCTACTGATCTTATTGAACGCCCCCTTAATGCTTAGTTGTCAAATAAAGGCTCTACAGCAATATCGTACACATTTCTTTCAACACCTTCATTTTTAAAAGAGTTAAAAGAAACATCTTTTAAAAAGTTAGGTAGTGTCCCATTTTGGGTGTGTACAAGAAGTTCTTTGATGCAAAGGACCATCTGGGTATTCAACTCCTCAAGTTTTGGGGATATTTCAGTTTGGTAGTCTTTGACATTTTCAAATTTTTCGACTCCCTCACTTTTAAACAGCATAAAGTCTTGCTCTTGAATTTTTTCAGCAGCTCTGTTTTGAGCATTTAAGAAATCAATGATTTCAGAAGCGTATTCATTGTTTTCATAAGAAAGGGGTTGTGCATCAAGAGACTCTCTGTCAAGAGTTTGATCTTGAAGGCTATGATTCCACTTATAACGCGCTATGTCATGCATTACTGACAGGCGCTCTTGCATAAGGACAAAAAGTGACTCTAAGTCTTGAATAGTGGAATGAATCTCTAAGTTAGCTTCTTCTACTTTAGGTTCTGTAGCAAGTGTGGGTTCTGCAGCCCCTAGAAAGGGAGCTGAACTTAGAAGAAGTCCGACACACATAGCGCCGCAAATTGTAGATTTTAATCGTTTCATAAATTGCCTCGCAAAATTGTTTATAATTTATAAATAAGGTTAATGCCATTTCTTAATGGGATTAACATGTTCTCAACACGAGCATCTTGTGCAACGTGTTGGTTTAGTTGGTTCATAAAACTGCTTTTTTCACATAAAGTTTCATTGAGAACGCCTCCTTTCCACAAAACATCATCGATGACAATGATGCCACCTTTTCGAGTTTTAGCTAACAGAGCTTCATAGTGGAGGATCGAGGAGCTTTTATCTGCATCTATAAACGATAGATCTATAGGCTGCTCGATCTGTGAAAGGCAATCTAAGGCATCTTTATGAAGTAAGGTAACTTGGTTTTTTTTCGGGTGCAGGTTAATATTTTTTTTGGCAACCAGATAATGTTTTTCTATCTTTTCGCAGGTGATCACATGTCCCGAGTCTGTCATAGCTTCAGCACATGCAAGCGCTGAGAATCCAACAAATGTTCCGATATCTACCACAAGCTGGGCACCGCTTAAGCGAACTAAAAAACGAAGCAATGAGCTGACAAGATTTCCAGAAAGCATATGGATGGCAGTAGGGTCTTCTCTCTGCATTTTTTGGCAGATCAAAGATAAATCCTGGGACAGAGGTCTTGAGTATTTATCTAAATATTGGTTCATGCTATTAGAAAACATAAAATCTAATTTTTTTTTTTTATGGATAAGTGTAGTATACCACATTCTTCGCTTAATATCAAATGGTGAGCACACATAATGAACCCAACTGTATTCCCTCCTAAGCCTATCCTTTTGGACCCCTCTTCAAGCCTGATGGAAGTCTTTAAGGCCAATATAGCCCAAAATCCCTTTTATCTGATTTCAGCGATCATTTTTGCCTGTGCAATCGTTCACACTCTTCTAGCCCATCAAATCACCCACCTAGCCCATGTTCTGTCCGATAAATGGGCAGCCTCCCACCCTGAGAAGAAGAAGGAGCACTCTTTTAGAATAGAAATTTTACACTTTTTAGGTGAAGTAGAGATTATTTTTGCCATTTGGGTAATCCCTCTCCTAATTGCGATTACGATGTACTGGGACTGGAAGTCGGCTGTGCAATATCTCAATGAAGTGAACTTCAAAGAACCTCTTTTTGTTGTGGTCATTATGGTTTTAGCCTCTACAAAGCCTATTTTGCAGTTCGCTGAGTGGTGCCTTAAGCAACTAGCCAAGCTCTTCAATGAAAGCGTTGCTGCCTGGTGGATTATTATTCTGACTTTTTGTCCTATTTTAGGCTCTTTCATTACAGAGCCTGGAGCGATGACTCTTGGGGCTTTGTTATTAAAAAAACAATTTTACAGCTGTAAGCCTTCTAATAAGCTTGCTTA
>CAYGLF010000004.1:67744-92574 GCA_964350945.1 uncultured bacterium | reverse complement strand
TAAGCGAAGAGGGTAAAAGTTTAATGGCGGTTTCTTTTTGGGCGCAAGATTTTTGAGGATATTCCTTTTTTTTAGGAGGAGGTGCGTCCATTGAAAAAGCGAGGATATAGTCAATTAACTCAGGCTTCCCTCCCTTGTAGGGCAAGTTAAATGTTGTGCATAGCTCTTTGAGCTCACTAACAAACAAGTACTGCAAGGACTCATAGAGAATTGAGGGTGTTTTCTTCAGTGGTTGAGGGGGCATCAGGGCGGACTTTCATCTTGAGTTTGAAATTTATAAAAAGCATAATGAATAAAACAGGATAAAGCAAGGGAATGAGATGACAAACAAGCAGATTATTGAAAATTACATGGACAAAATTTGGAATCAAAAAAAATTAGATACTGTCTATGAGGTGTTTTCAAAAGATGTAATTATTCATAGCCCTTTAGGGACCTTTAGGTCAGCTGATGAGATGTATAAAATAGTGAGTAAGTGGTTGGAGGTGCTTCCAGATATGCAAGTGACTTGTTTGCATACTGTGGAAGGAGATGGCATTGTGACCTCGCATTGGGAGTCCAAGGGCACCTGTTCTGGTGAGTTTCATGGGGTGGATGCCCAGGGGAGATGCGTCGAATACCAAGGGGTTACCCTGTACCGTTTTGATCAAGGAAAAGTAGTTGAATACTGGGCCTATATAGACAGCGATTTGCTTAAAAAACAAGTTTTAGGGATTGAACTTTAATTTTTACAGAGGGGTTTTTTTGTGACATCTGTTTACACGGTCATGGCTGTTTTAACAGCGAAGTTAGATAAAGAAGTAAAACTTAAAAATTTATTGCTCAAAATTGCAATCGAGAGTCGGAAAGAAGAGGGTTGTTTGACTTATCATGTTTGTCAAGACAAGAAGAATCCTCTTATATTTGGGCTTTATGAAGAATGGAAGAGCCAAGAGATCCACCAAAAGCAATTTGAAAAGCCCTACGTCAAAGAGTTCTTTGAGGTTTCGGATGAAATTATAGAGGCATCTTATAGTGGACTTCGGGGTTATGAGATTTCACCTCCAAGACTCCAAAATACTTGTTTGGATTAGGTGAAACCAATATAAAAAGCCCAGAGCTTGACTGTTGCTAGTTAATGAATAATTCTAATATTTACAGTAAAATTATTTAGTTGTCCTTCTTAAGTAAGCGCGCTATCTTAATATAACCTTAATCTTTGATTGCTAAAGTGGCTGCTTTTATAATTTAAAAAACTAAATCTGTGATTTTTTTAAAAAAATATTTACTACTAGTTGGGTTGTTTGCAAACTGTATCAGTACTTTTGCGCAGGCTGGAATTGAGCGCATCTCCAGCTTATCTGAAATAGATAGTCAGTTAAAGTCTCTCGACGAAAATAGCCTGGTTGTTTTTGATGTCGATGAGGTTATTTTTACAGATGCAGATGCTATTTTTAGGCCTGTAGGAGACCAGTTGAGGCGTACTCTATTTAATGAGAGGTACATGCAAGCTCAAAGTGATCAAGAACGCGCCCAGGTGACCGAAACGCTAAGCATCCCTTTGAAAATGGTGAATAAGATCTTAGTAGAGCCCTTAGCCCCTCAGTTAATTGCTTTATTACAAAAAAGAGGGATTAAAGTGGTTGCTTTGACAAGCTGTCCCTTGAGTTCTTTGGGTTGTGTGGAGAGCGGTGAAGCGCAGCGTTTGAAGCACCTGGCTGATTTTTCCATTCAATTTGATAAGGCATTTCCTGCATATTCTAGATTCACTTTTGAATCGATGAGAAGTCGTTATATGGATCCTCCTATCTATAATCAAGGAGTAATCTTTAGCAATGGTTATTCAAAATCTGAAGTTTTATCAGTTTTTTTCAAAGAAATAGAGTTTGTGCCAAATAAAGTGATTTTTATCGATGACATGTTTGCTAACTTAAAAGATGTGGAATCGATGCTTGAAGAGCAGTCAATAGCCTATCACGGTTTTTATTATTTAAAGGCCCATCGTGAACCCTCTCATGTTCTCGATGAAAAAAAAATACGTTTCCAATTCGATTACTTATTTAAAAATCAAAAGTGGATTTCAGATAAACAGGTCAATGAAAGGGTGGGCTAATCGAGCTATTTTTTACGCCGTCTGTCTTGGTCTAGGTGACGTTTTACAGTTAAAGCAGCTTTTTTTAATTTGGTAACAAAAGAAACAGAAGGTGTTAAAGATTTGAAAAAAAAACTTTCAGCTTATCTAAAAAACTCTTCTTTTTAGGGTTGTTACTAGGAGTTTCAAGTTCCCCAAACTGTTTGAGCAGCGCTTTCTGTTCTTCTGTTAGGTGGGTAGGGGTCTCAACAGTTACATGCACGAGTAGATCTCCTTTCCCTTGTCCATGAACATTGGGGAATCCTTCTTTTCGTACGCGCAATGTTTTCCCCGTCTGTGTGCCCTCTGGGATAGAGAGTCTCACATTTCCAGAGAGGAGAGTGGGGATTTCTTTTTTGCAGCCAAGAGCAGCTTCGCTAAAGGTAATAGGTAAATCAATTAAGACATTGTCACCATGTCTTTCAAAAACATCGTGGGGTTTTACATTGATTTCGACGTAGAGGTCTCCTGCAGGTGCACCGGCCTCTCCAGCATCGCCATATCCCGACATTTTTAGCGTCATTCCGTTGTCAATGCCAGCAGGAATCTCAATGGTTACTTTTTGTTTACTTTTTAAGCGGCCGTGTCCTTGGCATTTTTTGCAGCGATCGGTGATGACTTGGCCATTTCCATGGCAAGAAGAGCAGGTTGTGGACATGCTAAAAAAGCCGCGGCTTTGATACACTTGACCAGATCCACCACATTGAGAACAGGTTTTAATAGCGCTTGGTGAGCTAGCTCCTGACCCTTTACAATCTGTGCAGTTTTCATACTTTGTAACTAGAGCTTCTTTCTTAACGCCTTTGACCGCCTCAGTAAAATTAATAGTTACTGCAATTTTTTTACTCGCTCCGGGGCGTAAGCTAGAACCGCCACCGCCACCACCAAAATTGAACATGGACTCAAACATGCCGTCGCCACCACCGCCGCCGCCGCCAAAAGCGCCCATAAAGGTTCTAAGTGCATCTTCCATGGAGGAGAATCCCTGGCTAGAAGCGCCTCCGGCACCAAACCCACTCATCCCTTCTTTCCCATATCGGTCATACATTTCGCGCTTTTGAGGGTTATTTAGGGCTTCATAAGCTTCTGAAATTTCTTTGAATTTAACTTCAGCGTCTTTGTTGTCGGGGTTTTTATCAGGATGGTATTTGACCGCTTTTTTGCGGTAAGCTTTTTTAATTTCTTCAGGAGTAGCTGTTTTGGAAATACCGAGTGTTTGGTAGTAATCTGACATGTGTTTGATACGGGTTCGTTTTTTACACACCATTGTAAAACAAAAGAGGAATTACTTCAATGTGAATTTAGCATATTTTATCTTTAAGTGCTAATTTGAACAGGAGTGTCTAAGAACGGCGGTATTTAAGGGCTGCTTTGGATTTTGCACGGCTTTTGACAGAGGGTTTATCATAAAATCTGTGAGCTTTCACAACTTTCATTACACCTTCTTTATCTAGTTTCTTTTTTAAAATGCGTAGGGCCTTGTCGATAGGCTCCCCAATGCGAACTTTTACAGATGTCATTTGTCCTCAAAAATTGTTGATCGCTCAGATGTTGCCACATATTGGAACTAAAAATCAAATGGAATTTCTTATCTCGTATTGAAATACTGTAAATTAAGAGGGTCGCGGGCTTTTATAAAGGTAGCTTCTCCGCCCCTTAGGGCCTGAGACAGCATCTGGAGTCCGCTAGGGGGAGCTTCTATGAGTTTGGAAGCAGTGACTTTATCAAGGCGATCCGGTAGAGTTCCCTTGTATGGGGTGATTAAGAGAGGGAGGTCTTTGGTCTGGGCCGCGATCTCTTCTACTTGAAGCAAAGAGGAGGTTTCTAGGAACTGCACTGACTGAGCATCTCGATAGCCCTTTTGAAGGTAGACCCCTTGAGATTTGGCATCTACAAGGATACCAAAGGCTCCTAGTAGGGAGGGGGTGAAACTCTTGAGGCTATCAACACATGCAATGGGGATTTGGTGGGCAAAGGAAAAGGCTCTGGCAACACTGGCTCCGATGCGCAATCCTGTAAATGAACCGGGCCCTTGACCAATCACAATTAAGCCAATTTCATTGAGGTCTAAATGGGTTTTTTTCAATGCCATTTCAACAAGGGGGGTTAGTTCATTGGATTCACGGACTCCAAAGGCGACTTCTTGTTCAAAAATAATTTTTTGATCTTTGAGAATGGACAAGAGACCGCGAGGGCTACTTGTTTCTAAGATTAAATAGTACATGATTGTTGCGATAATAAATTAAAATAGGAATTATTGTATAATTAATGATTATTTTTCAAAAGGTATTTTAATGCAATTAATCCTTCTGATGATTGCCTATATTTAAGAAGTTTGGTATAAAAGTGCGCTATAAATTTAGATAAAATAAATTTCAAAAATAAACAATTTTACAACCTTTACCTAGAAGTTAATTTTTCGCTATGAATGATTCAGGAAATGGGGATGATTCCTCAATAGAAGAAGTTATTTTACAAACATTGAAAAATTGCGACGATAGCCCAGAAGATTCTGATGCAGACCTTCCAAATTCGGTGCCGATTATTCCAATCACACGTCGACCTTTTTTTCCTGCAATGGCAGCTCCTATTTTGATTGAACCAGGCCCTTTCTTCGAAGTACTGAAGACGGTCATGCGTTCTAAGCATAAATACATTGGGCTGCTTTTAACAAAAGACGAAGAAAAAAGTATTCATGAAGTTGATTTTAAGGATCTGCATAAAGTAGGGGTTTTAGGGAAAATCTTACGCATCCTTCCTATGGAGCAGGGTGGCGTGCAGATTGTCTTGAATATGGAGCGGCGTATCAGCGTGGTTAAGCCTGACTTATCTTCGAAATATTTGAAGGCCAAAGTTAAATATCACGTTGACTCGAAGGATGTGAATGATGAAATTAAAGCCTACTCTATCAGCATCATTTCAACAATTAAAGATCTTTTAAAACTCAACCCTCTATATAAAGAAGAACTGCAGATCTTTTTAGGTCACTCTGATTTTGCAGAGCCGGGGAGATTAGCAGATTTTGCAGTGGCTTTAACAACGGCATCCCGAGAAGAACTTCAAGAGGTTTTAGAGACGTTTGATATTCGTTCGCGAATTAATAAAGCATTGGTGCTACTCAAAAAAGAGCTCGACTTAACACATCTTCAAAGTAGCATTAACCAAAAATTAGAAGCGGGGATCTCAAAGACCCAACGTGAGTTTTTCTTAAGAGAACAGCTAAAGACCATTAAAAAAGAGCTGGGCATTGAGAAGGATGACAAGACACATGACATCGAAAAATTTGAAGAGAGACTGCAGCAGCGTGAAGTTCCTGAAAATGTCATGGTGACGATTGAAGAAGAAATGGAAAAGATACAGTTTCTAGAACCTCAATCTTCAGAGTACACCGTGTGTCGGAATTACTTAGATTGGTTAACTATTATTCCTTGGGGGATCACCACAGAGGAAAATCACCAGCTAGAGCACGCCCAAACTATTTTGGATAAAGATCACTATGGATTGAAAGATATCAAAGAAAGAATCTTAGAGTTTATTAGTGTGGGCAAACTCTCTGGAGGTGTTCGAGGAAGTATTATTTGTTTAGTAGGTCCTCCCGGGGTTGGAAAGACCAGTGTTGGGCAAAGTATTGCACGAGCATTAAACCGAAAGTTCTATCGCTTTTCTGTAGGTGGAATGCGTGATGAAGCAGAGATCAAAGGTCACCGCAGAACCTATGTAGGTGCGATGCCAGGAAAAATGATTCAGGCTCTAAAGTATACTCAGACTATGAATCCAATTATCATGATCGATGAAATTGATAAGATAGGGTCAGGGCACCAGGGAGACCCAGCTTCAGCTCTGCTTGAGGTATTAGACTATGAGCAGAATCATGATTTCTTAGACCACTATTTAGATGTGCGGTGTGATTTATCGAACGTGTTATTTATAGTCACGGCCAATGTTTTGGATACGATTCCAGAGCCTTTAAAGGATAGAATGGATATTTTGCGTTTATCAGGCTACATTTTAGAAGAAAAAGTCGAGATTGCTAAAAAATATCTGATCCCTAAAAATCGAAAAAAAATGGGGATTAAGGCAAGTGAAGTCAGTTTTGCGAATCGCGCACTTTCTGGTTTGATTAACGGCTATGCCCGTGAGTCTGGGGTCCGCACGCTTGAGAATTTGATCAAAAAAGTTCTGAGAAAAGTGGCTTATAAGATGGTTACTCATCAGGAAAAAACACCTCGTAAAAAACTATCTAAATTCAATGTCTCATATGATACTTTAGAATCTTATGTTGGCAAGCCTCTCTTTTTAAGTGACCGTTACTATAACCGCACCCCTGTAGGTGTTTGTATGGGGCTTGCCTGGACCTCTATGGGAGGGGCCACGCTTTATGTAGAAGTTATTCAAGTGCCTGCAGAGAAAAGGGCAATGAAACTGACCGGTCAGGCTGGAGATGTCATGAAAGAGTCTGTGCAAATTGCTTGGACCTATTTGCATGGAAGTATTCATAAGTATGCCAAGAAGACTCCTTTTTTCGAAAAATCAGAAGTTCATGTGCATATTCCAGAAGGAGCCACGCCAAAAGATGGACCTTCCGCAGGGATCACTATGGTCAGTGCAATGCTGTCTCTCTTGACGAATCAACCTGTTTTGAATAATTTGGGGATGACAGGTGAATTGACATTGACGGGGAAAGTTCTCCCTATTGGTGGAGTGAAGGAAAAGTTAATTGCTTCCCGTCGCTCTGGCTTAAAAGTCTTAATTTTTCCCAAAGAGAATATTCGTGACTATGATGAACTTCCTGAATATCTCAAAAAAGGCCTCAAAGTCCATTTTGTAGACCACTATGATGAAGTTTACAAAATAGCTTTTGGTAAGAGGTAAGCAATGTTAGAAGGGTGGGGGCAAGAGTGCATTGAAAAATATATAGATCCAAAAGATCTTGAAAAGCGCGCAGCGCAGATTAAAGAGAAGGGGTTTTTAGTGACTCTCAATGGTTCCTTTGATTTGTTGCATGCAGGGCACCTTAAGATATTGATGGAAGCTAAACAGCAAGGAGGACAGCTGCTCGTTCTTTTGAACAGCGATGCCTCTATCCAGCAGTATAAAAGCCCAGAACGTCCGATTATCCCTTTGAAGTATCGATTAGAGATGATGGCTGCTCTTTTTTGTGTGGATTACGTAAGTTGGTTTGAGGAGCTTGACCCTAGACATGTTTTGTCTTTGATTAAACCACATGTTCATGTTAATGGGTCAGAGTATGGTAAAGATTGTCTGGAAGCAGAAACGGTTTTAAATGGGGGTGGTGTCATCCATGTAGTTGATTTAGTGCCAGGTCTTTCCACATCCAATATTATAGAAAAAATTAAGGGTATATGCGTTTAGTTGCCACATTAGATCAACCTGAACAAGCCAGGCTATTTTCTTTATTTCTCGATGAAAAGGGGATTGATAACAAGGTTGAAAGTACCTCAGAGAATCAGCACCTGATATGGGTTTTAAATGAAGATAAAATCAACGATGCCTTGAAGGGTCGAGATGAATTTTTAAGTAATCCAGACTGGAAGCCAAGTGCAGTCACATTACAAAAAGAGCGCGAGAAAGAGCTTCAAGAAGAAGCTTTGAAAGCTTTTGCACCAAACAGTGAAGAAGGCACTATTAGCTCAGAGGAAGAGTCTTTAGAGCAAAAGCCTCCTCTTAAAAAGCCGGCCCCTATACTGCGCCCAATGGGTCGATTAACTCTTGCGGTAATTGCAGCTTGTGTTGTCCTCTTTTTTTGGGGTACTAAGACAGCTCCTGCTAAGATTGAGATGCCAGAACAAGAATATGAGGCGAATTTACTCTTCTACACCCCCTACAAGCAACTCTCTTATGAACAGCCATTAGCTTTTCAGTATTTTGAAGAGTTTCTCAACAGTGTCCAATCTGCTCCAGACCCTCAAGGTTATTTAACAACTTCAAAAGCTTATGAGCAGCTGTATCGTTTTCGCACCACTCCTTACTGGCATGGTTTTTATGAAACCCATTTTGTTCCTCAATCCTCAAAAGGAAATTCTTTAAATAAAGCGCTCTCATCAAGCCCGCAGTTTGAGCAAATTGCCCAAGGGGAAATTTGGAGAATTTTCACTCCGATGCTTTTGCATGCCAGTCTACTGCATATTATATTCAATTTGATTTGGTTTGCTATTTTAGGTAAGCAAATTGAACAAAGGGTTGGTTTTTGGCGTTTTTTATTTATTATTCTTGTCGTAGGCGGGGTTAGTAATACTGCCCAGTACTTGATGAGTGGAGCTAATTTCTTGGGCCTTTCTGGAGTCATTATGGGGCTTGCTGGTTTTATTTGGATGCGTCAGACAAAAGCTGCCTGGGAAGGGTATTCCATCCAAAAAGCAACTCTGTATTTTTTAGCATGCTATGTGTTACTGTTACTAGCTTTACAAGCCGTCTCGTTAGTTTTAGAATGGACAGGCTCAAACGCCATTGCTCCTAATATTGCGAATACAGCTCATGTGGTGGGTGGCTTGGTTGGGTTGCTTTTAGGATGTTGTAATTTTTTATCAGCTTGGGATTTAGGAAAGATTAATAAATGAGTGTTCGTGATCTAGTTATTTTAGGGTCCTCTTCGCAAATCCCCACGCGCTTTAGAAACCATGGGGCTTATTTGCTGCGCTGGAATAACGAAGGCTTTTTATTCGACCCTGGTGAAGGGACGCAGCGTCAGTTTATTTATGCGAACATAGCCCCAACCTGTATCACTCGTATTTTTATCAGCCATTTTCATGGAGATCATTGTTTGGGGCTAGGATCTATTTTAATGCGCTTAAATTTAGATAAAGTCCCTCATGCGGTTCACTGTTATTATCCGGGCCGTTTCAAAGAACATTTTGATCGCCTGCGTTTTGGAACGGTTTACCACAATACCTTAGAAGTCATCGAACACCCTGTTTTTGAAGAGGGTCTTGTAGAGGAGCGGGGTGGGTTTCGAATAGAAGCTGCTTTTCTTGAACATGGCATTGAAAATATTGGATGGCGCATTACAGAGGCCGACCAGCTTAAGTTTGATAAGGAAAAACTTCAGCAGGTGAATCTCAAAGGCCCATTGATCAGAGAACTTCAGGAGAAAGGGTTTGTTAAGGTGAACGAGCAGCAAATTTCTTTAGAGGATGTGAGTCGGGTCCGAAAAGGTGATACGTTTAGCTATGTGGTTGATACAAGAGAGTGCCCTCAAATCAAAGAGCTAGCCAAAGGGGCTCAATTACTTTTATGTGAGTCTACCTATTTACACGAACACCAAGATTTAGCCTATAGTCACCGCCACCTTACAGCTAAGCAAGCGGCAGAGTGTGCCAAAAAAGCGGGTGTTAAAAAATTAGTGCTTACCCATTTTTCTTCTAGATATCAAAATACTCATGAGCTTCTTAAAGAGGCCAAGCAGTCTTTTGTTAATACAGAGCTTGCTGAAGACTTTAAAGTCATTCCCTTTGTAAAAGGGGAGCTTTAAACGTTTGAGCGGCGGTGCTTTTTTTGTGACATATTCTCATTAAAATTAAAGCTAACACCGAGCAGGCAACCAGATAGTATGCTGGAGAGGCTGGAGAGCGAGTGTATTTATAAATAATTAAAGAAATTGAGATTGCAGGGCCTCCAATCCACTGCGCTCCTAGTGCTCTGGCAAGGGCGAGTACACTAAAACGATCTTTTTGTGGGACGAGAGTCATAGACCAGTGACTAAAGATGGCTGCAATAGCCAGTCCCCATAGAATTAAAATCAATCTTACCCACAAGATATAGGCAACTGTTGGCTTATTCAGATTTAAAAACAAGGGGACAGATAAAATAAGAGAACATGTTAAAGCTCCGTAGATCATTTTTTGGGTACCTACCTTTTGGGCCAGAGCGCCAAAGACAGGTAAGAGTAAAAGATCTACTAGCATAAGGCCACTGCAGGTTAACATCATATTTTGATAGCTGAGCGAGGAGATAAGTGGGATGTAACCATTCATCAAGTAGGTTGCTATGTTATAGTTTGCATATAAAAAGCCGGTAATGACCAGGATTAAGAAAAAAGAGATTTTATTTTTTTTAATCATTTTATACACAGAGTCTCTCTTTTTAGGAGGGTTTTTTAAAGAGGTATAAGTGTCTTTACGAAGCCAAAACCCTGCGAGCCCCAATAAGCCGCTGAATATAAATAAAACCCTCCAATAAACTAGAATGGTTCCCATAAAACAAAGCCCTGTGATGAGCAGCGCAGCTAAAAGAGTGCCTAGCATAGAGCTCATTTCGTAGTAGCTACTCATTAAATTTCGAGACTCTTTGGGAGTGTTTTCAATGAGTATGAGTGAAGCCCCCGTTCCTTCTCCTGCTGCAAAAAAACAGATAAGACCTCGAGTGATATGCAGAAGAAGTGTACTGGTAATGCCCGCTGTTTGGTAGCTGGGCAAAAAACCGGTTAATAAAACTGTGATAGAGGAGCCCATCAAGGTGAAGTACAAAATACGTTTTTTCCCAAGGCGGTTTTCTAAGCGGCTCCAAAATAAGGCTCCTAGTGGTCTTGCAATGACCCCAAGTGGCAGGTAAATCAAAAGAAGGGCAACCAGTGGGTCTATATTTGGAAAAAAAAGGGGGGCTAAAAAAGGAGCGAGCAGTGCAAAGAGACTTTTGTCGTAATGCTCCATCACATTCCCAACAAAGGTGCTCGCAATGATTTTCTTATTAGAATTTTTCTTCAAAAAAATAGAGAGGGCTGAAATGCCTTTTACTCTCCCTCCGCTAGTATGGTCTAGATCAGGTTAATAAGGGTTGAAACTTAAAAACAAGTTTACTCTCAGCCCGCAGGCACCCCTGGTAAGCAAAACATTTTATCGATCAGAAGAGATTTAATCAAGTAGAAGCTCTACGCTCTAGGGTGAGCCTTGTCATAGACAGATTTTTTGAGTTTGGTAGAAACTTGTGTGTAGATTGAAGTTGTAGATAAAGAGCTATGCCCTAAAAGAAGTTGAATTGTTTTTAGATCCATCCCATTTTCGAGCCAATGGGTTGCAATGGTATGTCGAATGGTATGGGGGGTGACCTGGTTTGGAAGGCCGCTCATTAAGAGATATTTAACAAATTTTCTATCTACTGAGCGAGTGGTAATGCGTTTTCCCCATTTATTAAGAAAAATAGCCTGTTCCTCAGAGGATTTTAGATGTTCGGGACTGTTTTGATGGCGTTTGGGGTGTGATAAGTAGCGTTGGATCCATTTTGCTGCATTTTGGGTGATGGGTACCCGGCGCTCTTTTTTTCCTTTTCCCTTTAGCTTGATAGAGAAGTTCTCAAAATCACAGTCTTTTTCATCAAGTAATACAAGTTCACTAATACGAAGCCCCGAACTGTAGAGAAGTTCCATGATGGTGCGGTCTCTAAAGCCCAAATAAGATGAGAGATTAGGTTGCTCTAGTAGATGTTGAACTTGAGGGTAGTCGAGTGTGGTAGGTAGGGTTTTATCAAGCTTGGGGGAGTCGATATCCTCCATTGGATTACTTTGGATATGGCCTTGTTTCATCAAAAATTTGAAAAAAGAACGTAGAGTGGAAATGCGACGAACTTGTGTTCTTTTACTCACCGTTGCATAGTGAGCTAAAAATTGACGGATCACACGTCGATTGATGGTTTCTAAGGGAAGCTCTAAGGAAGGTTCTCGAGAAATATAGGGCTTGTTGTGGCTGATTTTAGGAGAGGGAGTCTCATTCTCTAAAAACGTTTTGAAAGTATTAAGGTCGATTGCATAATTTCTTAAAGTATGCGCCGAAGCTCTCTGTAATACGCGGAGCTCCTCTAAAAACTGGTAGGCAAATTGAATAAACAAACGCTGATTTTCTCTTTAACTTTCTTAGGTTGTTATGTTATTATAATGCCCCTAATTGTCAAAGAGGAATTTTATGATTGTCTTAGATGCCGTGTCTATGGCTTACGGTTCTCGTACTTTATTTGAAAATATTAATATCGCCTTCAACGAAGGGAATCGCTATGGACTGACGGGCCCTAATGGAGCAGGAAAATCCACTCTATTAAAAATTGTTATGGGGCAGTGCGAACCTACACAAGGCTTTGTCAAGCTCCCAAAAAAAGTGGGCTTTTTACGTCAAGATATTGAAGGTTTTAAAAACACTCGTGTTTTAGATGCCGTGATAATGGGCAATGTCAAATTATTTGAGACACTTGAAGAGCGTGATCGCCTCTATGAGCAGGAAATGACAGATGAAGTGGGTATGAGATTAGGGGAGCTGGAAGAAATTGTTGCTGAAGAAGACGGATATTCAGCAGAGAGTAATGCAGAGATGCTTCTTTTGGGAATGGGTATTGCTAAGGAATTCCATCAATCGAAAATGGGAGAGATTCCTACTGGAGTTCAGTTTAAAGTTCTTTTATGTCAGGCTCTTTTTGGTGATCCTTTAGCTTTAATTTTGGATGAGCCTACCAACCACTTAGATATGGAATCTATTCGTTGGCTTGAAAACTTTTTGCTTAGCTATCGAGGAGTTTTAGTAGTCGTCAGTCACGACAGACATTTTTTAAATGCTGTGACGACGCATATTGCTGATATTGATTATGAAACGGTTATTATCTATCCGGGCAATTATGATGAGATGGTTTTCGCTAAAACAGCTGTGAGAAAGCGAGCTGAACTAGAGGCCAAGTCCAAAGATAAAAAGATTGAAAAATTGCAAGAATTTGTGTCGAAGTTTGGAGCAGGAACACGTGCTTCTCAAGTGCAATCTCGCAAAAAAGAAATGCTTAGACTACAACCCCAAGATCTTAAACAGTCTAATATTCAAAGGCCATATATTGCTTTTTCTAAAGGGGCCGAACAGGCAGGGAAAATTGTTTTGAAAGTGGAAAATATTTCGAAACGCTACAAAGAAGATGAACCTGTAATTGAGTCTTTTAGTTTAGAAGTTCATCGTGGTGAAAAAATAGGGGTTATTGGAAACAACGGACGTGGAAAGACAACTTTACTTAAAATGCTTGCTCAGGTTCTTGCCCCAGATAGTGGTGAGGTTGAGCTTGGCTATAAGGCCACTGTTTCTTACTGTCCTCAAAATCACCAAGATATCGTAAGCAAAACGGATCAAGAGTCGAGCTTTGACTGGCTACGTGCTCGTCGTGATGGTGTTTATGACCAAGATATTAGGAGTGCCCTTGGCCGCATGCTCTTTTCTGGAGAAGATGCTTTTAAAAAGGTATCTACCTTGTCAGGAGGAGAAACAGCTCGTTTGATTTTAGCTGGGATGATGCTAGAAGAGCATAATGTGCTGATTCTAGATGAACCTAATAACCACTTGGACCTAGAGGCTGTTTCAGCACTTGCTCAGGGGTTGAAAAACTATGAAGGAACCGTCATTGTGTCAAGTCATGACCAAGATTTAATAGATATTGTGGCTGATAAGATTATTCTTTTCGAAGAAGATCGCCTGCGCATTTATGACGGCCCTTTGAGCGAGTATCTCAAAACACAAGTCTGATGTTATTTACAAAGAAAAAGTTTTGTAGTTTACCCTTAACCTCTCAGCATAAGAAAATATCTGAAGGGATTATGGAGCTTTTGAATCATTTTGACCCAGAGAGGTTTGCACACCTACAGCAATTAGAACAATGGGCTCAGGTTGACTCGGGCCTTACAGCGGATTTTGAATCTTTAAGTAACAGCTATCATCTTCATTTAAGGGGAGCCAAACAAAGTGTTAGTGAGCATCGCCTTTTAGTCAAAAAAAAAGATAAAGAGAGTCCAGCTCGCGATTGGTTAGACTGTGTGATTTATTTTGATCAACTACGTTCAGCACATAATATTGGAAATATGATTCGTACCATTGAAGCTTTTCGCTTGGGAAAAGTCTGCTTTTCAAAAAACATGGCTGTCCTTTCACACCCTCAAGTGGTTAAGACAGCTATGGGGGCAGCTTCTATGGTTCAAGAAGTTCCTTGTGATTTTGAAAAGTTTCCTGCCCCTTTGATTGCTATTGAAACACATCAAAAAGCAACGGCACTGCATAAATTTAAATTCCCATCCTCTTTCACCCTTATTATGGGGAATGAGGAGTACGGTGTTTCAGAGCCTCTTTTAGAAGCTGCCGATCATATAGTAGAAGTTCCTCTTTGGGGGCAGAAAAATTCTTTAAATGTCGCCGCGTGTATGGCAATCATTGCCTGGAAGATCGATCAAGATCTACGGGAAGTGAAAGATTAACTTTCTCCGTCCGTTTATTTTTAGTGTTTTTTATAAATTATTTTTTTAATATTTTTGGTAAAATTAGGGCTGTATATGATCTCAAGGGTAGTTTCGGCATCGTTTGTCCAACCAAATCATTTTCAAAAGAGACGGATTCACCCGGGGCGCTATTTAGAGAAGACATTTATCCCTCCCGTTCAATTATTTGCTATTCCTGGATTTGGGCCTGTTACTTTTACGGTAGCTATTGCTCCCTTAATTTATGAGGGGTTTAATTTTTTAATGTCTGATGGACCAAATGTTCATCGGCTGATCAAGATTCCTTCCAACCAGCCTTGTTATCAGTCACACCCACTTGCCCTGCATGGCCACACAGTGACTCTCGACGATTTTCCAAAAAAGAGCAAGGTTCTCAATGCCTTTAATCGAGCTGTTAACCATGTAGGCTTGGGTTTTCAAGACTATGTCAAACGATGTGAAAACTTTTACCAAACGATTAACGGTGAAGCAAAAGCGTGTACTGATGAATATTACAAACTACTAACGCAAGATTCTATTCGCTCAGCTTGGTTATTATCACAATATCAAGGGGAGTATCAAAAAGCGCTCCAGGTGATGGATCAAGTCACTCAAATATTAAAAGGGAAACAAAGGTTTTCTTGTTATCAAATCATGTCTAAAGAGCTGATTTCAGCATATGCTTATGTCCTTCATCATTTGGGGGATGAAAAAGGCTATCAAAAAGCGTGCGCTCAAAGTCGGATCTTCCCGTCTTCTGATGGACTTAGTAAACAGACCTTAACAAGGTTTGGTCAAATGATGGTGCTCTTTTCTAAAGAATTGTCAAAAGACACAACTTCCCAGTCGTACGATGTGGCCGACTTACTCGTCTTCTGGGCCCAAAAATCAGAGGCTTCTCCCAAAGAGTATCCCTTATCTGCAAGACTGCTCAATCGTATTGAAGGAGGGGAACATCTAAAACTGGCGATGCAAGGATTTTTTGATAACTTAGACCTTCTTCAACACTTAGATCAGCTCTCTTGTATGCCTCATTACCTGGAGTATAGTTTTAAAAATTCAAAAGTGGATCTAGACTATAAAACTTTTAAAGCCATTTGTGTAGACCTTATCTTGTCGCTCCCTCCTTCTTTTAATGAGCAGCAAGCCTTAGAGTATTCAAATAATAATGCTAAGATGGCAATAGGTTTTTATTTATTTCAAGCAGCACAAAAAGACACTTTCAAGTTGATTGAAAGCCGTATTAAGGGGTAAAGACTCTAAAAGAAATTTTTTGGGGTATTTGTGAGAGTTAAATTGAAAAAATAGGGAAGACGATAAGCCGGATTTTGTCGAGAGCAATCATTTATCTAGGAAGGCTGTCACCAGCCTCCTCAAGCGATCTATTCCACTCCTGCGAACCTACAGTTATGAGTAGAATTCTTGCTTCAGATAGGGTTTACAGCACCTTAAGTTACCTTAAGTGTGGCCCTCTCCCAAAGAGAGCATTTTCATCCTATTGTCAAATTGACACGGTCTATTTTCTGTTGCACTTTCCGTAGCCTTACGGCCCCCAGCCTTTAACTGGTATCTTGGTCCTATGAAGTCCAGACTTTCCTCTCCTGCATCTGCAGCAGCGATTGCTTGTCTTCCCTAAATCTTTAGCTTGCGACCACTTTCTTACGTCTTCTTCGTGTAGTGGTTGTAGTCTGCTCTGCTTCTTTTTCTGCAACCCAATATAAAATACGGGAGCAATGTTCACAGAAAATGATACGTTCTGCCTTGCGAACTAAGTTTTCCTGCTGAGCGGTTAAAACAATATGACATCCATTACAGCAGCGATTGGTAATTGGGACTACGACGCGGTCGCGTTTATTATTGATAAGCTTCGTGTAAATTCTCATTGTATCAGGATCTGCCTTGGCAACCAGGGCTTCTCGATCGGCCTTTAGCGAAAGGCCTTCTTTGTTGACATCAGAAATATTGGTGTGAATTTCTTCTTCTAAGACACTGCTATTCTCAACTGTTGAATCATATGTCGTTTGAAGAGAATTAAACTCTTCTTCTTTTTCCATCAAGGAATCAGACAGTGCGACGACTTTATGTTCGAGATTTGCTCTTTCACGATCAGCTCTTGAAATTTCTTGGTTCAGCGCATTGAATTCATCGATTTTTTTAACCATGTCTTGCTGAGACTCGAACCTTTTGATTCTTTCCTTGACCTCTTTAACGCCCTCTTCATTCGCGTTAATCTCACTTTTGAGCTCTTCCATTTCATTTTCTTTGTCTACAATTTTTTCACGGAGGTCTTTTTTAAGACTATCGATCTCCTTGAGTTCCTTTTGACGAGTCTTTTTCAACTTCATCAGACGGATCATCTTGATATCAAATTCTTGAATCTCTAAGATAACGGTAAGCTTTTCAAGCATAGAAATTTCCTTCAGGGGTGATTTTGATAATAGTTATCATTGAAAACTTACGTATTATGCTTAAAAATTGAATAACCTTCAATATATTATCTTATGAAAGTAGTTTTAGCAGGATCTAAAGAGTATCTAGTACATCATTTAAGTGATTTTTTGAAATCAAAGGGATGTGAAGTTTTATTTTTAAGTCATCACACAGAAGGTGGTGATGGCAAATCAATGGATCACATAAAGACCCAACCTCTTCCTGAGTGTGATGCATTAATTAGTTTCCCGGAAAAGTTTGTGATTGAAAACAAGAAAGGGGATGCTGTTTTTAAAAAGCAATTTATACAGACCCGTATCGAGCCGACTCAAATTCTTTGTGAAGCAATCAAGCGCTCCAGCAAGCCCCCTAAGGTATGGATTTCATTTTCTAGTGTTGCTTACTACCCTAAGGAGGAAGATCGCTTTTATAGTGAGAAAGGAGATATGGGAGATGACTTAGTCGGCCAGTTAGTTGGGGAGTGGGAGCGCGCCGCTTTTTTAGGGGACAACAGTCAAACTCGACAGGTCATCCCACGTGTAGGCTTAATTTTGAGTAAGCGAGTTGGCCTCATGCCTTTAATTGTCCCGCTGTTTCGGTTTGGATTGGGGTCTATTATTGGAGATGGAAGTGAAGCTTTTCCTTGGATTTATATTAAAGATTTGTATTGGTTTATCCTCTTTGCTATGGAAGAAGAGTCTGTAGAGGGAGTATACAATACCGTTGCACCACAAATGATTACCTCTAAAATCTTCAGTGAAGCACTGGCTCAAATTATGCATAAAAAAATTTATTTGAAGCTTCCTAGGAGGTATTTTCGAAAAAAATTGGGTGATGTTGCAGAGATTGTGTTTGCACGATCTAAAATTTACCCAAGCAGGTTGCTCAAATCTAACTTTAGTTTCCGCTATCCCGCTATTTATCCAGCTTTAGTTGATGAATTTAACAGGCGGTAAATGCAAAAAAGTAGAAATTAAATCAGATTCTCTTTAAAAAAGACCCTATTCTAAATCTACACACAGGTTTCCATGTCTTATTTACAGCGCTATCTCAAAAAACATTCAATTTCTTTAGAAAATTCAGCTCCGATTGCTTATCTGGCGGCTATTGACCACATAAAACAAAAATCACCCCAGATTGCCGACAGTATTGTCAAGGAGCTACGCGCGCAGCGCTCTCACCTTAAGCTGGTTGCTTCGGAAAACTATTCCTCGCTGGCGACTCAGCTTGCAATGGGGAACTTGCTCACGGATAAATATGCAGAAGGCTATACAGGGCATCGATTCTACGCAGGATGTGAGCAAGTTGATGTGTGCGAGGGTGAGGCTGTGCGCTTACTTAAAAAAATATATGGGTGCGACCATGCCTACGTGCAACCACACTCAGGAGCAGATGCGAACCTGGTTGCTTTTTGGAGCATCATTACCCATCAGATCCAAGACAAAAAATTAGAAGAGATGGGCAAGAAAAAGCTTGAGGAATTGACTGCTGATGAATATGAAAAACTGCGTGGACATCTTGTAAATTGTCGAATTCTAGGGATGTCACTCGATGCGGGGGGACACTTAACTCATGGTTTTCGGCATAACATTTCTTCGAAGATGATGCAGGCTTTTTCCTATGGACTAGACCCTAAAACGGAACAGTTAGATTACGCCGCGATTGCAAAAGCAGCTCAAGCGTGTAAGCCGCATATTTTAATTGCTGGTTTTTCAGCCTACTCAAGGCGGATTAATTTTGCAAAGATGCGAGAAATTGCAGAGAGTGTGGGAGCTGTTTTGATGGTGGATATGGCTCATTTTGCAGGTCTTGTAGCGGGTAAGGTATTTCAGGGAGAAGAAAACCCCATTCCTTATGCCCATATTGTTACTTCAACGACTCATAAAACTCTTCGAGGTCCTCGTGGGGGAATGATTTTATGCCAGAAGGAGTTTGCCCCGGTAGTTGATAGAGGCTGCCCCCTTGCACTGGGAGGGCCCCTTGCGCATGTTATGGCTGCAAAGGTTGTGGCTTTTCAAGAAGCTGACACTCCCGATTTTCAAAAATATGCACAGCAGGTGGTTGATAATTCGAGAGCACTTGCGGCTTGTTTTTTAGACCAAGGGCTCCATGTCTTATCAAATGGAACAGATAACCATATGATGGTTTTAGATGTCTCCTCTTTTCATCTTACTGGAAGGCAAGCTGAAGATGCTTTGCTTGAATGTGGAGTTTGTTTAAATCGAAATACTATTTTAAATGATCCTCATGGTGCTTGGTATACATCGGGGATTCGTTTGGGGACGGCTGCTCTAACTTCTCTTGGGATGGGCATTGAAGAGATGAAAAGATTAGGAACTTTGATTACCGAAATTCTAAGAAACACGAAACCCGCTTGGAATGCGAGCAAAAATAAAGAGAGTTTGGCCAAGTATGAATTAGACCCTAAAATGAAAGAGCGCTTCCACATTCAAACCATTGACTTATTAAAAGATTTTCCTTTATACCCTGAAATAATTGTTGATTAGAAGTTGAAGAATAAAGTTAAACGCTCGCATAATAATAATGAGTTATCAAAGGAGATAGAGATGCCTGCAGAAGAAGTGATGTCATTTAAAAGTTTAGACGATCACATTGATCATACCTTATTACAAGCCAGAAGAATTTTTTTCTGCAATGTGGTAGAAAACAAATCAGCTAGTGATGCAATCAAAAAACTATGGTACCTTGAGTTAAAAGATCCGGGAAAGCCCATTTTATTTATTATCAATTCACCTGGAGGATCTGTCCTAGATGGTTTGGCGATTATTGATCAAGTTAAGATGATTACTTCACCAATTACGACATTAGTGACAGGTTTAGCAGCTTCTATGGGAACGCTCATTGGTTTGTGTGCTGATGATCCTAGTCGACGACTTGCGACTCCTAATGCTCGATTTATGATCCATCAACCTCGTATTAGCGGAACGATTCAAGGGCAAGCATCTGATTTAGAAATTCAAGCGCGTGAAATTATGCGTACTCGTGAGCAGGGCATTAAAACTTACATGGAAGCGACAGGGAAAGATCGTGCTACTATTGAAAAGGCAATTGATCGCGATAATTGGATGACGGCCGAAGAAGCTCTTGATTTTGGTTTGATCGGCAAAGTTGTTTCATCTTTTGATGACATGAAATAAATGAAGCTGTCATTTTCCAAATACTCTGGGCTTGGGAATGACTTCATTTTTGTTGATAATCGACAAGATATTTTTGAGCCAAACAAAGAAACTATTCGCAAACTCTGCAATCGTTTTTGTGGAGTTGGGGCAGATGGTCTTGTGACTATCCAGCGTGCAGCTAGTGCAGATGTTAAAATGCGCATTTTCAACTCCGATGGCTGTGAAGCTGAGATGTGTGGAAATGCCCTTCGCTGTTTGTATCTGTTTTTAATCGAGATTGGATTTCAAAAAGAGTCTTTTTTTGTTGAAACCTATGATAGGATGCTCCGTGTCTCTAAGGATGAGGAAGGGGTTTGCTGTGAGATGGGAACTGTTGAATCCATTGAATGGAACCGGAAAGTGTCTCTCTCAAATCTGGATGTTACGGGGCATTTTCTCAATACAGGAGTTCCTCATTTTGTTGTTTTTAGTAGCAACCTTGAAAGTTTAAATGTATTAGATCTAGGTAGAGAGATCTGTCACCATAAAGCATTTTCCCCAAACAATACCAATGTGACCTTCGCTGCGTTTTCTAGAGACCAGAATAAAATTTATGTAAGAACGTATGAAAGGGGGGTTGAGCTGGAGACACAAGCTTGTGGTACAGGTGCCGCTGCTGCCGCTATTTGCGGTGCTCACCTTTTTTCAATCAAGACACCCGTTCTTGTGGAGATGTCTTTAGGTCAATTAAAATTTGATTTTACATTAGATGGGTCTCAGGCTGGCAACCTAATTATGAAAGGGAGTGCAGAGCATATTTTTAATGGTGTTGCACCTCTAGAGAAAGTGCTGCTTTAATTTTTGAATAGCCTCAGAGCACCCCTTGCATATATGTGAAAATTGTGCTATGCTTACTGCATCAAATTACAGGAAGCATATGTCTAAAACCGTTAAAAAAAACACCCCTCAAAATCCCCTGATCCTACGATATCATCGATTAATGGATGCCTTTTCAAAGTCAGATGACGAACGAGAGTTTTACCTCGAAAACCGAGAGGGATATATTCTTTATGTGGATTTAGAACGCGCTCAAGAAGAAATTGATGCTTTTGAAAAAACTTTAGACCCAAGCTGTATGTTTTTGATCCCAAAGCTCACCTTTTATGAGACGAAAAAGATTATGGAAGGGTTTGTTAATGAGAAAGTTTATGATATCGATATTAAAGAGAAACTTTCAGATATCATCCAATCTAAAGAAGCTAGAGAAAACTTTTTAGAGTTCATTTATGACCACGATGTGGAGTTAGAAAAATGGCAGCAGTTTTACCAAGAGCGCTCTCGAGTGCGTATCATTGAATGGCTGCGAGACAACTCTTTTGATTTTGTTTTTGAAGAAGATTTAGATCTGGCCCCTTCTCTTATAGAGAAAGTAAAGCAAAATTTATTTAATGAGAAAGCCCCTAAAGATGTTTTGACAGCCCGCCAGCTTTTAGAGGCTCGTGCTAAAGTTTACTATTCAAATGAAGCGTTAAATCCAAGACCTAAGAGAGGAAGGCCTCCTAAGCAGCTGGTTCGAGTTGAGATTGAGCCGCAGTTTACCCAAGACTTTTTTATGAATGTCCCTTCTGTAATGAGACCTTTCTTATACTCACCCGACATTACAGATGCCTCATCAATTACCTTCTCGTCGAAGTTTGATAGTAACGAAATGTCGAGAGCAAAAGCAAAATCTCCTGCGCGCGCTGAAAATATAGTGAGTTTAGAGGCTATCTCTAAAAAGCTTTCTTCTTTAAGTGATCTTTCTAAGAAAGTGGCGGCGGTTGAAAAGGCGCCAGCTTCTCCTCGTACACCAGAAGCTGTAAAACCTGCTCGAGAGGCAAAACCTCGAAAAGTAAGTGCGGCTTCTCCAGAAGAGAGTAAGCCCAGACGGCTAGTTCGAGAGCAGCAATCACCTAAAAAGAGAAGCTTTTTAAAAAGACTCATCAAAAAAGATGAAGATAAAATTGAAAAGACAACGCCGCGTTCAGTCTTGAAAAGAGTGAGAAGAATTATTAAGAAGGATCCCGAATCAGAGTGAATAGCATGACCACCTTTACCCCAAATGTTGCAGAACAAGCGCAGGCTCTTAAAGTAATGGAGATTTGTTATCTCACGAGAGCTTTAGACCTTAAGCTTGCTAAACTTGGACGGCAAAATAAAGGAGGGGCTTTTCATATGTCGGCTCAAGGGCATGAGCTTGTTGGAGCTATTGCTTCCTTGGAGTTGGAAGCAAAAAAAGACTGGAGCTTCCCCTACTATCGGGATCAAGCTTTTCCAGTGGGGATCGGATGTGAACTTTTAGATATCATCGCTGTTTTTCTTGGAAGAGAATGTGTGCACCAATCTTCAAGTAGAATGATGCCCTACCATTACTCTCATCGAAGTTTAAGAGTGGTTTGTCAGTCAAGTCCTGTAGGTTCTCAGTTTTTGCAAGCGACGGGTAAGGCGCTTGGTATTCAACGTAAAGGCGTTCAAGAAGTGGTCTATGTTTCTGGAGGAGAGGGCTCGACTTCTCAAGGAGACTTCCATGAAGCAATGAACTTTTCAGCGATTCACAAACTTCCTATGATCTTTATGATCCAAGATAATGGCTGGGCAATTTCAGTGCCGATTGAAGAGCAAACAGCTGGTGGCTCGATTGTGAATGTTGCAAAAGGTTATCAGGGAATGGCTGTTCATCAGGTGGATGGAACAAACTATCTAGAAATTCAAGAGGCGATGCAGCAAGCAACGAAGAAAGCTCGCACGCACCAAGGCCCAAGTATTATTGTTGCTAAACTTCCCCGAATAGGTGCTCATAGTAATAGCGATGATCCAAAAAAGTACCGCGAGCCAGAATGTATTGAAGAGGCTCTTAAAAATGATCCTATCCGTATTTTTGAAAAGTTTTTGTTAGCACAAGAGTGGGCTACTCAAGAAGAACTAGAGGCGATAAAATCCAAAGCAGAAGAGGAAGTTGAAAAACAGTCTGAAGCAGCTGAAGCCTTGCCGTTCCCATCTGCTGAAAGTGTCCAAGATCATGTTTTTAAAGAGTTTGAGCTTCAAGAGACGGCCCTTAATTCTTCAGATCAAGAAGTGGTTATGATGGATGCTATCAACCATGCATTGCAAGAAGAGCTTGCTGATGATCCTCAAACTTATATTTTTGGACAAGATGTAGCAGGAGGTAAGGGCGGGGTCTTTGGACTTACACGCAGCCTAACTGAAAAGTTTGGTCAAGAACGCTGTTTTAATACCCCGCTTGCTGAGTCTTCAATTGTAGGGATGTCTTTAGGTTTGTCTGCAGGTGGAGAGCAAAAGGCAATTTCTGAAATTCAATTTAGTGACTATATCTGGACGGGAATGAATCAGTTGATGAATGAGATCTCTAGCTTTCACTGGCGTTCTAATGGTGAATGGACTCTTCCCCTTGTCATTCGTATCCCTTATGGAGGATATATTCAAGGAGGACCCTACCACTCTCAGAGTATCGAGGCTTATTTGGCTCACTGCCCCGGCTTAAAAGTGGCTATTCCAAGTAACGCACAAGATGCTAAAGGTCTTTTAAAAGCGGCGATTAAAGACCCCAATCCTGTGGTTTTTTTAGAGCATAAGCTTCTTTATAGACAGCGTGCTTTTTCAGCTCGAAAAGAACCCGATAAAAACTATGTTCTTCCCTTTGGAAAAGCTAATATCACCCATGAGGGGGACGACATCACGGTGGTCTCTTGGGGTTACACGCTGATGATGGCTCACGAGATTGCTGAACGTCTGAGTAAAGAAGGACATGCGGTGGAAGTAATTGACCTAAGAACTATTGTTCCACTAGACAAAGAGGCGATTCTCAATTCGGTCAAAAAAACAGGCAAACTCCTCATTATTCATGAAGATACTAAAAATGGGGGTTTTGCAGCGGAAATTTCGGCAATGGTTAATGAAGAGATCTTTGACTATTTAGATGCTCCGATACAAAGAGTTTGTGCACTCAATACTCCTGTTGGATATTCCAAAGCTCTAGAAAACGCAACACTGCCTCAGAAAGAAGATATTGAGAGTGCAATGAGATCTCTTATAAATTACTAAAAAGGGTGGGCTCACTGATTTTTTCTTGGTAAGCAATTTGAATGTCGAGAGGAACCTCTTGAATCTCATTGCGTACTACAGAAAGAGCGACTTTTTGATGGTTGCATTCTTCTGAGAGATGAGCGAGGTAAACTCGTTTTAACTTTGGATGAATAATCTTCGATAAAAGCTTTCCGCAATTTTCATTTGATAAATGTCCATGCCGCCCTAGAACCCGTTGTTTGTAGACCATGGGTCGAGAGCATGCTTGTACCATAGAAGGCTGGTGGTTGGCCTCTAAATAAAGGTAATCGCAAAACTTGAGCCGTTTTTCTACCAGGGTTGGGGCAAACCCTAAGTCTGTACAAAACCCCATTTTATAGGGGCCAGTATTAATAGTAAAAGCGACAGGGTCTGGAGTGTCGTGCTGAATGGTAAAGGGATGAATTTCTAGATCCATAAATTCAAAGGTCTCTCCTGTTGCAAAGATCTTAAATTTTGCATCTCCAGGAAAGATATTGCAAATTCCCTTTGCTGTTTCACTGTTGGTAATAATGGGGATCCCCATTTTAAAAGCGAGGACTCTAAGTCCATTGATATGGTCTGAGTGTTCGTGAGTGATTAAAATAGCGTCAATTTCAGCGATATCTACATCAATTAAAGAAAGTTTTTGTTTGATAGCCTTTGTGCTAATTCCTGCATCAATCAACACTTTCGTGTGCTTGGTTCCCAAGTAAATACAGTTCCCTTTCGAGCCAGAGGCAAGGGGGCAAAATCCAATCATAGCGACCTATAAATTAAAGGGCGTAGTGTAGCTTGAGGCCGAAAAGTTGAAAAGAAAAGATTGATATAATTGAACTTGTTTCAAAAAAAT
>CAYGLF010000004.1:0-67644 GCA_964350945.1 uncultured bacterium | reverse complement strand
CCGCTAATTACAACCTTAATTACATGGCCAATCCAGGTTCTTGGTGGGCGAGTAATCCTATTGACTCAGAGGTTCAATCGTCTGCTTTTTATGCGCGGCCTGTGTCTGCTTTTGGTGTATTCTACTATGCTAAAAAATCGTTTTTTGATGCGCTTTCACTTCTTGTAATTGGTACTTTAACCTCTCCCTTTTTTGTCGAAGATACGAGACTACCTATTCTTTCAAATAATCCTGACTATGTTTGTGGAGTCTGTTATAAAAACTTTGAAATGACAATTTCAAAAGCGAGAGAAACTTGTGATGCAACCTTTGATTTTGCTGATCAAATAGGGTTTCCTGAATTGAGGCAACAGGCTGGGGGCAATCTCCCTAAATTTATGGAATCATATCGTATTAAGGGAGTTGCACTAGCTAAGAAAGGTCGTTGTATGGCGGGGGATGAGCAGGTAGTAGATGAATGTAGATCAGCTAATTACATTGGATCAGCTATTACAAACTATGAGGTAGTATCTCCATATTTTACAGTAGGGTGCGTTGCATTAGCTGCTCTATACCTTTATAACCATTGGTCTAGTCGACTCAGTGTTGAAGCTACTATTACTGCAGGTTTGAATTCTAAATATCAAAATGTAGCTGAGTTGTTACGGGCTCGTTATCAAGATCCTCGGTATAGTAACCAAGCTTTTGAGGCTTCAAAAGGCGTTTTGGAAAATGTGGGTAACTCTTATAAAGATATTGCAGCTTTAGGGCTTCCAAGTCTAGCAGAAGTTGAAAAACAACGGGCACTTGTCGCTCCAGTGATTGATCAAGCAAATGCTATTGTGCAGAACTTTGAAGAGGGTTAGAAGAGTCTTTTGGGTAGTCCAAAGGAAAAAAAATTTAAATTTACCTTGGCGGTAGAATTAAATGCGTTTCATGAAATCTTTTTCATGTTGAGGTATGATTTTGACTAAATTAACATGCGAGTTAAAAAATAATGTTTGCAAGCCTATTTAATAGTACAGCACAGAATAACTTAACTTTTATGGCTGATCCAAGCTCTTGGTCGGGCAGTAATCCAATCGGTTCTAAAGAGCGCTCGCTCGCTTTTTATGCAAAACCATTGTCTGCAAGTGGTTTGGTCTACTATTCTTTAAGTAGACTTGCTATGGCGGCTGAACTTTACGCACTCATGATTATAGGCTCGCCGTTTTTTTCAGAAGAGACCCGACAGCCCTTTTTCTCTGATAAAGCTGAAGACGTGTGCCCCCCTTGTTATAAAAACTTTGAAAGATCTATTTTAACAGCAAGAAGCATCCGTGATGCAACTTTTGATTTTGCTGATCAAATGGGTCAACCCGAATTGAGAAAGCGTGCTGAAAGCAAGCTCCCAGAATTTATGGAATCATATGGAATAAAGGGAGTCGCATTTACCAAGGCAACGTTTTGTCTTATAGGAGATAAGAAAGCTATTCGAGAATGTAGAATAATTAATTATGTCGGAAATGGGATTAATCATCATCATGCGGCTTCTCCTTACTTTGCTATGGGTTGCGCAGCGCTCACCTCTCTTTATCTTGTCAACTACTGGTCGAAGAGAGAAAGTGTTGAGGCTACTTTGACCGCTAGTTTAAAAGCTAAATATCAAGATGTAGCGACGTTGCTCAAAAAACAGTATGAAAATCCAGAGCTTAAAGATGCATCTTATGAGAGTGCAAAAAAAATAATAGCCAATAGCGGCAAATTTTATAAAGATATTGCAGCATTAGGATTGCCTAGTTTAGCGGATGTTGAAAAGCAACAGGCGCTTATTGCTCCAGTAATTGATCAAGCAATCGCAATTATTAGGGCATTTCAAAAAGCTTAAGAAGCTATCTAGGAGACCTAGATAGTCCCACTTACTTTTTATATAAAATATAGATTGGATTCTATGGGAAAGAGATTATGAGTCTTCATAGTGGTACTCATCTTCATCTCTTTCGCGGCTCATTAAGAGCTTGCGAGGTTTACTGCCATCTTGAGCAGAAATGATCCCTTGTTCTTCGAGTTGATCCATAATACTTGCTGCCCGAGCATATCCAACCTTTAATTTGCGTTGTAAAAAAGTTGTGGAGATACTTCCTGTTTTCAAAACAAGATCTAAAGCTTCAGCATAGAGGGGGTCTAGATTTTTGTCTAAAGGAGCTTTAACGCAGCCCTCACCCGATAAATCAAAAGGGTCTTCTGCTTGGTCAAATGAGGTGATGAGGTAGTTAGGAGGCGCTTTATTACAGATATCTTCAACAATCTTATGTACGTCTTGGTCATAGACAAAGCAGCCCTGTGTACGTACTAAAGAAGAAGCTCCTGGGGGCATAAAGAGCATGTCTCCACTCCCGAGTAAGCTCTCTGCTCCAATTTCATCTAAAATAATTTGACTGTTGACTCGACTAGCGACTTTAAAAGAAATGCGAGTGGGGAAATTCGCTTTGATAAGTCCTGTAATCACTTCTCGAGAAGGTCTTTGAGTAGCTAGAACCAAATGAATTCCAACGGCTCGTGCCATTTGAGCAATGCGGGCAATAGGCACCTCGATTTCATTGCTAGAGAGCATCATTAAGTCTGCGAGTTCATCGATAATACAGACAATGTAATACATGTGTTTGGGGATGTCCATGTCAAGAGACTCTTCTAATGTCTCGTCTATTTCTCGATTATTAAACGAGGCAATGTTTCGTAGGCCAAGTAGCTTGAGCATCTCATAGCGATTTTCCATTTCGCGCACTAACCATTTAAGGGCTGAGATAACTCCCTCCGGTTCTGTGATAACAGGAGCGAGCATGTGAGGCAATTTGGTATAGGGGCTAAGCTCTACCTTTTTAGGGTCGATTAAAATAAGTTTAAGCTCATCAGGCTTACAGGTCATCAGCATCGACATGACAAAAGCGTTGATACATACAGACTTTCCGGTGCCAGTGGCTCCTGCAATAATACAGTGAGGCATGCGAGAGAGGTCTGTCATCACATGCTCTCCGCTTACTGTCTGGCCCAAGAGTACGGGGATGTGAAATTTTCTACTTGAGTTTTTATAGTCCTCAAGTGTCTCTTTAAAGCTGACTTCTTGAGCTTCGGGGGCTGGAATTTCAATCCCTACCACCGCTTTTCCAGGGATGGGGGCAATAATTCGAATTGATTTGGCTTGGAGGTTAAGAGCGATGTCATTTTCAAGAGCTTTAATCTTTTGAACCTTAACACCTGTTGCTGGATGCACTTCAAAAGAGACAATGGTTGGTCCGCAGTGGATTTCTCCAACTTTTGCTTCTATCCCAAAACTCAGCAGCGTTTCTTCTAAGACCTGGGCTTGGTTTCTTAGGTCATTTTTCAAAGTTGGCTGATGAACTCTTTTTGGTTGGGTTAAAAGCGAGGTGTCAGGAAGTTTATAGTGTTTAAAGTCGCCGTTATAAACGCGCTGCTGTTCAATCGCTTTTTCACGAACTGTGGCCGTTCTCCCATTTCCAGAGAGGACCACCTCTTGGTTGAGCGCTAAATTAATTTTAGGCTCTGGAATAATGGCGGGGTTTGGAGGTATAGGAGCCGCTTGCTCTTCAGTCGGCAGTGTGTATTTTGTGGCAGCTAAGGGTTCTTTAAGCGGGTACTGAAGATTCAAACCAAGTTTTTTTTCTGCTGGTTTTTTACGTGTGAAAAATTTGTCAAAGGAGATGTTTGTGAATAAGCTCTTAAAGTGATCAGAAAATTGAGTCCATTTTTTAGATTTTGGGTTTTCCTTTTCCTTATCAGGGTCGCGTAAGTTCAATTTTTTTTCTAGGTACAGAGCGATGTCACTGATTTTAAACTGAGTCATCAGTAGTAGAGAGGTTAAAAAAGTGGTGACAAAGACAATGCAAACACCAATATTACTTAAAAGGCGGTATAAGTTGCACACAGGCAAGTCGATATAAAGATAGTAGCTGAAAAATCCACCCAGATAACTACGGCTTTGCTTGTAGCTTAGTGGGGTATTGAGGTGAATATTTTCCGAATAGAGTGAAGTGCTTAGTGGTTTGATTAGCTCTGGTGATGCCTCAGCAAAGACGCTAAGCAAGATACAAAGTGAAAGAGTCATCACAGATAGGTGAACAATCTTATTGACCACATTTTCAATGGGTCGGTGACTGAGTTTGCGCCACCCAATCCAAATTAAAATAAGATTCAAAGGGTAGCTTAGGATACCAAAGCAATATAAAAGAGATAGAGCCGTACAGTGACCTATAAATCCCAGCCAATTTTGTTGTGAGTTTTCTAAGTGGAAGCTAAATAGGCTTAAAAAAGTGATTAAACTTAAAATAATCAGTAGAATACCAATCACCTCAGGGTGGTTGGAGGTCAGAGAAGTTTCATTTTCAGGAGTTTGTTTTCTTCTAGTCATAACGCAGGTGTGCTTTGAACTCTTTAGTCTATTAAATATATGATTGTTCATTACTTTGGAATTAAATTTTCATTAAAAAAGAGCTGGTTGCTATTTTTTTAGGAGGACGATGAAAGGGGATTTAATTTTAAAGTTATGAAATTTTAGCAAATAAAAAAGGGCGAACAACGGGATTCGAACCCGCGACCTCCGGAATCACAATCCGGCGCTCTAACCAACTGAGCTATGATCGCCATTTAATGGCCAAAATTTTTAATAGATTGGCGACTTAAAGTCAACGGAAGCTAGTATATAGATTTGTAGAATAAAAAAAAATCCCAATATGTGAACTTTTTTACAAAAAAAAGGGTAACTTAAAAATTTAAGTTACCCGAAAGTTTCTCTTCATTCTAAAAGTAGAGGCGTCAAGTCATTGTGGCCCTATTATTGAGATTATATGATCGTACAGTCCTCATTTTTCTTTTTGGCTGCTACTGGTAACTCAGGAGTCTTTAAAGTTGAAGCTAAGAATAGATTTTTGCCTTCACTACTCTTATCAAGAACGAGCCAGTCATCAAGATCCTCTTCTTCTTCGGTAAAGTCTATTGTAGTGGGTATTACGAGTTGGCCTGCACCCAAACTATCGGCACTCTCGCCAGAATCACTCCTAGGAGGAGTTAAAGATAACGATACTTCCTCATCTTTCAAAGCAGCCAAAGGCTGTGTTTGAGGGACTCCTAATCCAAAAGAAGCCAAGGTTTTCTGGTCAGATTGAGGAGGGGGTGCTAGGACTTCTTCCAGTTCATAGATCGCCAAATATCCACCTGTTTCGATGTCTCTTTGTGCATTTTGAGCACTTACAGCTGTCACTGTGGTATCATTGTGAAGGGTATAGTTACCATCAGCATTGAACTGATAGTTCACATAATGCCCCGCAGCATGTTGTTCTCTTAAGGATTGGTGAACGATGACAGAACTAAGTTTAAGTTGGTATACTGCGATAACATTTTGACCATTTGCTGAGTAGATGGGGATCTGAATGTTTTTATCAAGGGCAATGCGGCGGGTATTTTTAGCTTTAACAGCTCGAAGCTCCCCTCCGACCATTTGTAAGTTATTTTCAAAGCGAGGAATTCTAAATGTAAGGGAAGTCGGAGCCTTTTTAGGTGCCGTGAAATAATTGATTTGCAAAGCATCCATTTTCGGGCCTCCATCCACAAAGGTGCACTGTTCACTACCTGTCATCAATTCAGGTCTCATAAATCGTGGGCCTAGGAATTCGGAGTCAATTCCTTCTTGCAAGGAAGAAATTCGGTTATTACTGAGCTGGACCAAATTAAAAGAAGGGTCGTCATTGCGGGTCGTATTAAGTTTAGGATTATCTTTGGAGGCTAAATAAGTGGTTACACTAAGGGAAGGAAGCTCTTTCACATCGCCTTTGACAAGTTTGAGGTTTGCCTCCAGCCCTAAATAACTTAATAGGGGATCTAAGGCTTCTTGTGGATCTTGCTGGCGAAAAACATCCTCTAGAACACTTTGATGAGCAAAAAAAGTTTGGATGAAAAGATCAAGATGGCATTGTAATGCTGATAGGTTTGCTTTATTTTGAGATTCGTTTCCCATCGCTTGTTTGCTAGACAGATCTAAAATGTTTAATAGAGATTGTGCACGCTCAGAAAAACTATTTCCACTTCTTGCTTGGCTTTCTAAAAGTAACCTATAGGCGCTATTTTGTTTGAACAGAGATTGAACGAGTGAATTAAACCAGCAAGTATTTCCTAAATTAATAAGGCCACCAGGATTTACTGCAACTGGTCCAAGTCCTGCAATGCTTAAATTGAGAGCTTGATTCAACATTCGCTGCTCAAGAGAGAGGCAACTAGGGTCTAAGCTCGCAGCAAGAGCTTTTGCAAGTTCTGGGTCCGAGTCTGAGGTTGCAAGGGGGGTAGTGGGGGGAGTTTGTAGACTCAGCATTTTGGCAAGTTCAATATCATCGTGCGCAGGTAAAGTGAAAGGATTTACCATAGCAATTGATTTGGACGAAGGAGGGTAAGCCGTTAATCTGCCTGTTAAAGCTGGGGTAGCAGCACTAAGGGGTTGGCGTGTTAGTTTTTGAATATATGAGTTGATCTTTTGAATTGAGTCCGTGTTATAGAGCCTATTCTCAGGCAGCTCTTTCTGGCCGTCTTCAAATTCGGTGGCTAAAATATCAGAGGCTTGGACAACGCAAATATTTTTCGTTAACGTGTGTTTAGCTGTCTTCGCAACTTCTAAGTGGCTTAATGCAGTTCCAATAGCCAATGCTTGGTCGTTAGATAGGTGAGCTGGTTGATAATCTGCCGGGTTGTAGGCAGGGGTGTGTGTACGAGCTAAAGTCTTTTGGCTTTCTGCTTCTTTTGGTGGGATACGCAATGGCATAATATTTCCTATTTTCTATATACTGTCTTTTATTATTATATCTGAAAATGAGTAAAATGTCAAGGAATATCGAGCTTTGGCTGTCTGCTAAAAAGAGACTGGATCTCTTTTTTTCAATGAATCCTTCTCTGGGTCCCTTGTCGGCGATTATAATTTCTATATCATTGTTTTTTAAATGTTTATGCATTTTGTGGGGGTTGCCTTTTTTATGGGTGGTGATGGGAAATCGGCGTTTTTTTGGGATTTTTATCCCTTCAATACTGGCTGGCTTTCTCTTATTACAAGGCAGCATTGGCAACTTTGAATCTCAAGAGCCAATCCTGGGAAAAGCTCGGTTGCATATTCACGAGGTAAGCTGGAAAAGGGGGCCTTTTTCCAGCTCATGGGTTCTTAAAGGGATGATCAAAAAATTTGAGCCTTTGAAAGGGAAATGCCTGCGTCGGCTTCCATTTACGCTCTACTTGCCCAAGGCTGTGCGCCCGCCATCTGCCCACCAAGATTATTGGATTGAGGGGGAGCTTAAAAAAAGTGATTTTTATGGATTTTCGCTAAAAGTTGGTAAAGAGGCTGAATTTGTTCCTATTCAGGGTACGTGGAGCCTGGCGCAAACCCGCTATGAATTGAAAAGAAAATTTAAGAGGTTTGTTAATGAAAAGGTACCCTTTAAGCGGGCAAGAACACTTTTAATTGGGATGACCACCGGAGATTTAGAAGATACACTACTCTCTTTTACTTTCAGCCGATTTGGTCTCAATCACCTTTTGGCAATTTCAGGCTTTCATTTTGGGGTGTTGGCTTTATTTTTAAATTTTGCTCTTTATTTTTTTGCTCCAAAAGTGCGAATCATCTCTCTAGTAATACTGCTGACTGCTTTTTATCTTTTTGTTGGTTATGGCCCTTCTCTACAAAGAGCGTGGATTGTGGCTCTTGTCTATTTGTGGGGGAGCTATTTTGAGCGGTTAACGAGTCCAATTAATGTTCTATGTGTTTCTATGGCAATCGTGTTGGTATTAAATCCGTTTATGCTCACTCATCTTGGCTTTCAATTTAGTTTTGGAGTGACATTTGCAATTTTGCTCTACACGCGCCCTTGGTTAAACTTTCTATACGCATTTGTAGAGAAGAGGACAAAAATAGATCATATTTTTTTGCAAGCGACTGCTTTAGGGCTGGCGGTCCATATGATGGCAATCCCGCTGAGCCTTTATCATTTTCATAAGTTTTACCTTATGGGGTTTGTTTTTAACCTGATCATACCCCCTCTAGTAGGGGTTATCTTACTTTGTTTTATGGTTGGTTTGGGGTTTAGTTTGCTGATTCCGCAATTAGGGGGGTATGTGCTTTTCTCATTGGGTTATCTGACTGAGAAATTAATGCAAATCATTTTTTGGATCCCAACTTCAATAGATTTTTGCTGGCGAGTTCCATTTTTCCCCACTCTGGCAATAGTGGTATACTCATTCATATTTCTGTTTGGAGGCGCCTTTTTTCAACCTTTTTCAAAACCTTTTTTTATCCCTTATCTGATGGATGAAGGTGTTGAGAGCGTTGAGGATACTAGTTGAATTTTTTAATTAAATGCGTTATGAATAGAGCCATTTTTTGAGGTGCGATCATGATCTTAGTCGAAGACTTTTATCAGAAATATAAAAAAAGTTTAGGCCTAGAGGTAACAGCCGGTCGTAAGGGGCTCTCAAGGCATATTTTAGGGCCTGAGTTACAAAGAGCTGGGATCTTTTTAACAGGTTTTACCCAAGGTTTTACCGATAATCGTGTTTTGTTATTTGGAAATGTAGAAGGTGATTACCTCCAAACTTTGCCTGAGAAGTTGCGCGCTGAGCGCTTAGAAGCTGTAGTGACCAAAAACACACCTGTTGTGATTGCTTCTGAACATTATCAGAATATTGAAGAGCTTATTGCATTGTGCGACAGGCTTGAAATCCCTTTGCTGACAATCTCTGATTTAATTATTCGTGCACTCAATAAGCTCTCATCTTCTTTACTAGATGAATTTGTTCCCGTAGTTACTAGACATGGAACCTTCATCGAAATTTATGATGTTGGTGTTTTGATCGAAGGAGATTCTGCAATTGGTAAAAGTGAGACAGCTTTAGGCCTGATTGAAAAAGGCCATCGCCTCGTTTCAGATGATGTGGTGCGGATTAAAAGGAAAAAAGAAGATTACTTAGAGGGCCATGGGGTTGAACTGACACGCTATCATATGGAGATCCGTGGTATTGGCATTATTAATGTTGCTAATATCTATGGAGCTTATTGTGTGCGCGACAAAAAGAAAATCGATATTATCGTAAAACTAGAGACTTGGAATAACGACCATTTCTATGACCGACTGGGACTTGAGGAAAATACGTGTGAGATTTTGGGGATAGAAGTGCCTCACTGTGTGCTACCCGTCAAACCGGGAAGAGATGTGGTTCTTTTAATTGAAACCATTGCGCTAAACCAGCGTTTGAAAAAGATGGGCAGTCATTCAGCTGAAGAATTTAGAGCTAAGCAAAGGCTTCAAATTGCAATTGGTAGAAGCCAAAGGCCAGGGGCAATATAATGGAGTTAGATTCCAAGAAAGAAATTAGAATCAAAGGACTTCCAGTTTGTGCTGGGATTGCTATTGGAACCCCCTTTTTGTATCGCTGTTCAGAAGATGAAATGCAAAGTTACTCTATTGATGAAAGCCAAGTCAAAGAGGAAGTGCAACGCTTTTACCAAGCACTGGATAAAAGTTGTGAGCAAATTTTGTCTTTGCAAAAGCAACTTGAAGATGAAGGGGCCTATGAAGGGGTGATGATTTTAGAAGCTCATCTACAAATTATAAAAGATGAACTGATTGTTAGTGAAATTGAAAAAGGGATTTTGGAAAAAAGAAAAAATGTAGAGTCCCTTTTTAAGAGTTTTATTCATGATTATGAACGGCAATTTGAAAAGTTATCTGGAGAAGTTTTTAAAGAAAAGGTTTGTGACATTCAAGATGTTTCTAAAAGGATTTTGCATAACTTAAAAAATACTGCAAAGTCTCCTTTACCTAGTTTGGAGAAAGACTCCATTGTTTTTACTCAAGACCTTTCCCCTTCAGATGCTGCAGAAGTAAGTAAAAGCTCTGTGAATGCTTTTGTTTCAAATACGGGAGGGAGGATTTCACATGCAGCTATTATTGCACGGTCAAAAGGGATCCCTTATGTAGCAAATATTTCGCTGGATCACCTGCAATTTGAAAGTGAAGATCTGGTCATTGTGGATGGTCGCTCTGGAGAAGTCATTATTAATCCAACTGCATCGACACTAAATATCTACCGTTCTTTTAAAGAGCAACTCGATCGTTACTTACACAGTTTAGATTCTAATGAGGGGTTTTTTGCTGAAACTCTAGATGGTTGTCGTGTGAAGCTTACAGCAAATGTGGAAGCTATTGAAGAAATTGAACTGATCCATCGGTATAAGGGAGATGGTGTTGGGCTGTTTCGCTCTGAGTATCTCTGTTTAGCTAAAAATAGGTTTCCTACAGAAGAGGAACAATTTGAAGTTTACAAAAAAGTTGCTCTAGCAGGCCGTGGTCTGCCGGTTGTAATTCGTACTTTTGATGTGGGTGGAGATAAGTCCGCGAGTTTTTTAAAGCTCAAAGAAGATAACCCCTTTTTAGGCTGCAGAGCTATACGCTATATGCTCCAAAACCCTCTTGTTTTTAGAACTCAATTAAGAGCTATTTTGAGGGCTAGTGCTTTTGGTGAAATCAAAATTATTTTTCCAATGGTCTCTAATGTGTTGGAACTTTTACAGGCTAAAGAGCACTTGCAGCAGGAAATGCAGAGTTTGAAAAAAGATGGCATTAACTTTGACCCTCACATCAAAGTAGGGTGTATGATTGAGATTCCCTCGGCAGCTCTAACATGTGATGAGTTTGCAAAACATTGCGATTTTCTTTCGATTGGAACCAACGATTTAGTTCAATACTCTCTTGCCGTAGATAGAGGAAATCAAATGATGAGTTATTTGTACAATCCTACAGATCCCAGCGTTCTACGTTTGATAAAAATGGTTGTTGTCGAAGCTGGACACTGTGGAATACCCGTTTCAGTTTGTGGGGAAATTGCCACAGATCCTCGTTTTACAGCTCTTTTACTAGGGTTAGGTATCAATGAACTATCCTGCGCAGCTCGTTTTATCCCTTTGATCAAAAATGCGATTAGAAAAACGAGTATTATTTCAGCAAGTAAACTTGCAGGTGAAATTATGTGTATGAGAACGTCCGAAGATATTCAGAAAAAACTCAACTATGAATACGAAAAACTAGCTCCTCAAGATCCTTGGAGCTGTCACATCTTTTAGCTAGACATGAGGTTGAAAAGAGAAGAGCCTGTTAAGTCGGGTTCTACATTTTTAAGTTGGTCGCAAGCCTGATTGTAAGCATTTTTTATCAGATCCTCCAAACCATCTTGATCTTCGGGATCAATGCATTCTTTATTAATTTTTAAGTGAAGCATTTCATGTTCTCCACTTAGTGTAACAGTGACTAACCCACCGCCACTTTGTCCGGTGACTTGTTTGCTCTTAATTTCTTCCTGAGCTTGCATCAGCTGTTGTTGTAGCTCCTGCATCTGTTTTTTACGTTTTTTAAACCCACTTCCCATTGCTTAGCTTCCTTCTTTTTTTAAAGAGCCTTCAAGCTCTACTGCGGCAAATTGCATAAGCGTATTGTAGCAAATATTTTGTTTTTCTGCATCAGAATTTGAAGGAGAATTAGAAGGTGAATCTTTTTTTGAATTAACTAAGGGAGAGGCCACTTTTTCTTGAGGAATAGAGGGTTTGATAGCAGGTTTGATCTCCTTGGGAGGCTGTGAAGCAGAAATAGACGGTTGAATTGCAGGGGTTATTTTTTGTTGAGGAGCTGGGGTGGGGGCTATAGGTTTAATGGCTTGTTTGATCTCTTGCCCAGATTGTGGGATAGGAGGAGGAGACGATGCCTTTTCTTGAGGATGAGAGCCTCCCTTGCTTAAATTGGCTTTGAGAGATTCAAGTTGATTGATCAACGATTTAACAGACACCCTCTGGTGTGATCGAACAATTTGAAGCAGGAGATTCTCCAGAGCAATCTGCTTAGAGACTGCTTTTTTGAAGGTCCCTTGAGCTTCGAGTATGATATCTATAATATGGAGGCACTGTTCATAGCTATAACAACTTGCTGACTTTTGGTAATGAGGCCAATTAGCTTCTCTTACTTTCAAACAGTTTGGATTTCCTTTGAAAACTTTGATATAGAGAATTTGGCGGAAGTGTTGGCATAGGAAGTCTAAAAAAACCATCAAGTCTTTGCCAGAGTCTGCCAGAGTTTTAGAAAGGTTCAAAGCAGATTCTAGCTTGCCCTCGGATGCTAGAATATCAAATTTAAAAAGCTCAGAGTGCGTTAAGAGACCCAAAAAATCACAGATTTTTTCAGGGGAAACGTCTCCTTTGCAATAGGTGATTAGTTGATCTGCGAGCACAAGAGCATCTCTTAAAGATCCGTTAGAACGCTCAGCAATTAAAGCAGCGCCTTCTTTTTCAATAGATATCCCCTGAGCTTGAGAGCAGGCCATCACATGGTCAGCAATTTTTTGAGTTGAAAGAGTTTCTAAATAAAAACATTGACAGCGACTCAAAATGGTTGCGGGTATTTTATGGGGTTCTGTAGTGGCAAAAAGGAATTTAACAAATCGAGGAGGGTCTTCTAAGGTTTTGAGAAGGGCATTGAATGCTTCTTTGGTAAGCATGTGCACTTCATCGAGAATATATATTTTATATTTTCCTGCTCGAGATGCAAACCCAACTGATTCATTGATTTGTCGAATATCATCAATGCCGCGGTTAGAGGCACCATCTATTTCAATGACATCTAATGAATAGCTTTTAGCAATTTCCATGCAGGAGCTGCATTGATTGCAAGGCTCTCCTTGCTGAGGAGCATCGCAGTTCAAAACTTTTGCAAATAAACGGGCAAGTGTCGTCTTGCCAATACCGTGTGAACCACTAAACAGATATGCGTGCCCGAGTCTTCCAAGGAGAAAGGCATTTTTAAGGGTGGTTTTTGCCTTTTCTTGTCCAACAACATCTTCAAATTTCTGAGGGCGCATACTTCTTGCCATCACTTGATATTTTTCATTTTCCGACATGTTTGGGTTCCTGAGGTAAATTGCAAATGTTACTGGAAACGTATCCAAATAATGATAAAAAATCAAGATAACATGGTAAAAGTTAAAAAAAGCTTGTCTAGATAAATAATAGAGATGGTAAAACGGTAAAATCATCCTTCATTTTAAAAAAATAAGGATAGTTTTTCAGCAACCTGATAAACTGATGTCGCTTTTGTGTATAAAAGAGCTTACGAGCTAATATTTAACTAGGAGAGGGGAGTTGTCGACAAACACACCGGGCGAAAAAGGGTCATCTATTTTACTCGCTAGAGAACGAGGGTTCTTTGATAAAAGTGCCAGCATACGTGTTTTTATCCTGTTAATTTTTTCTATTTTCCTTTTTGTTTTTCTTCATTTTAGGGAAGTCACCGTTGAAACGTTGGAGTTAAACAGTGTTTCAAAAAATTATGTGGTCTCTCAGATTGATTTTGAATTTATGGATGAAGAGGCGACCATTCTTCTAAAACAGCGAGCAATTAAAGATGTTGATAAAATATATCGACTCGATCCTGACCAGCTGATTAAAGTAAGAGATACCTTAGAGCAGGATCTATTAGTCAATTACCAATGGCGTCAAGAGACACAGGATGCCTCCTTAGATCAGATGATGACCGCTCTTGATTTATTAGAAAATCGATTAAGTTTAGCGCGCTTTACCAATAACCAAACCATTCAAAAAGTTCATGAAGCGGATTTGCCTGCTCAAAACTATTACCAATACCTGCCAGACAGTAATCCCTCTATTCAAACATTAGAGATCCCCAGCGATATCTGGGCTCAGATTGAATTTCAGACATTTGCTAATAGTGCGGTGAATGAGCCTGTGGTTGATTATGTGGTTCGTATTTTTTCTTCTTACTCTTGGCAGCTACAGCTTGATATTCGAGCTCAAGATCAACTCAAGCGAATTTTACAACAGACCATTCCCCAACAATATACTCCAGTTAAAGTGGGACAAAATATCTTAGATCAGGGCGAAACAGTGACAAGCCGGCACTTGACAATGATGCAGGCGATGAAAGAAGCTCTTAACAAATATCGCAATCTGTGGAACCCTTATTCTCTGATAGGCAGTCTCTTGATGACTTTGATTTTATCTTTAATTTGCTGGTTGTACCTACATATTTTCCACCCTGAAATTTTAGCTTCTAATCGTTTTGTTTCACTGTTAGTTACCATTATTGTATTGACCTTAGCGCTGGCAAAACTAACGGAAGCCTTTTTAATCATGAATGGGGGGCAATTATTAGAAAATATAGGCTATCCTATTTTTGTTCCTTTTGCCACTATTTTACTGTGCTGTTTGATCAACGAAAAAATTGCCCTTTTTGTGAGTGGTTTTTTAGCTTTGATTATGTCGATGACTTTGGTTGTAGACCGCGTAGGTTTTTTGGTGATTAATTTGATTGCTATGGTCGTGGTTATTGCCTCATCTCGTCATATTAGTAAGAGAAAAGAAGTTTTCTGGGTTATGGCAAAAACATGGCTGGCAAGCATTGTGGTAATCTTAGCTTATTTCTTGTATGACCACGCTGGCTGGGGTACTTCTTTAGTCACAGATTTGATATCTTCATTTCTCTTTCTTTTAATTTCTGCGATTTTAGTGGCCGGGCTATTACCTCTTTTAGAGTCTACATTCCATATCTTAACGGATATTATTTTGATGGAGTATATGGACCCGAGCAATGAGTTGTTGCAGCGATTAGCTATTGAAGCTCCTGGAACCTACCAGCACTCTATTGTGGTGGGTTATTTAGCAGAGGCCGCAGCTAGAGAGATTGGAGCAAATAGTCTATTTTGTCGTGTTTCAACACTTTATCATGACATCGGAAAATTATCTCATCCTCAGTATTTTACTGAAAATCAACCAAGGGGGGTGGATATGCATCAGTTGCTAACTCCTTTGGAATCATCGCAAGTGATTATTGATCATGTCAGTGATGGGGTGACTATGGGGAGAAAATCTAATTTACCAGAGCCTTTTATTGATGTGATTAAAGAGCATCATGGAACGACCCTCGTTTATTTTTTCTATCATAAACAATGTGAGCTTGCAAAAAGCGACCACAGTAAAGTGGAAGCAGCTCAGTTTAGGTACAGCGGGCCTAAGCCGCGCTCTAAAGAGTCAGCTATTATTATGATTGCCGATACTCTTGAAGCAGCTTCTCGCTCCTTAGATGAATTGACAGAGCACACCATTACGAAACTAGTCGATGAGATTATTCATCAAAAGTCAAGAGATCGGCAGTTTGAAGACTGCGCTTTGACATTTGAAGAACTGGGCAAAGTCAGAAGAATCATGATCAAAACATTAACCGCTTCTTTGCACTCTCGAGTGAAATATCCTAAGCAACAGATGACCGATGAAGCGGGTTAATTTCTTTATTTGATTTAGATAACATTTGTGTTATAACCTTCGCTGATAAATTTAATACTTTACAGGAGATGATAGGTATGACAAATTTAAATCCAGTAATGAGTATGGCTCAGAATACAACCTGTTCCATAATAGGTAACTTGTCTAATGCAAGTTTGGAAATGATAAGCAATCACCCTAAAGATACCTCTACGGCAATTGTAGGGTCTGCATTGGCTATTTTAGCTGGGCGAGTTTTTAAAGGGACTCCCTCAACTAGAATGGCTGCTTTACTAATAGCTGTTTTAGGAGCAGCTCCCTATGGTGTTGAGCTAGCTAATGTACGTATTTGTAATGCTGAAGATAAACTAGATGCCAGTTTTGCAAAAATTGATGATTTTTATGCTGATATCCTTGGCCGAACTGCAACTCGTTTAGAAGAGGCTTACTATGAGCTTTCTAATACCATCGCAAACCTTTACCAGCAGAATATCGGTTAGTATTTTCTTATAAAAACCCAGGCTCATTTTCTCTGAGCCTGGTCCTATTTAATTGTTCTTTTAAATAATAGTTATTATAAAAACACCCCTTTTAAAATTTTAAATAGGGTCAATATTTTATTAGATTGATTTTTTTCTAAGAGAGAGGATAGAATTTTGCGCGAACAAACGCACGGGTTTTTAAGAATGAAAAAACAAAGAGAACACTGGGGCTCCCATCTTGGAATGATCATGGCAGCTGCTGGATCGTCTATTGGGTTAGGAACTTTATGGCAATTCCCTTATTTGGTTGGAGAAAATGGGGGAGGGCTTTTTGTTATCGTGTACCTATTGGCAACCTTTTTAATAGGAGTACCTGTTTTCATTACAGAGCTTATTCTAGGGCGTAAGGCACAGCGCGGTGCTGTGGGAGTTTTTGCAACTTTAACTCACAACTCACTTTTTTGGAGAGGTCTCGGTTGGCTCGGCGTTTTGACTTCTTTTGTTATTATTTCTTATTATTCTGTGGTTGCTGGCTGGGGAGTCAACTATGTTTTCATGAGCTTGAGTCAATTTTATGTAGGGAAAAGCCCCACTGAAATAGGAGCCGCATTTGATACTCTCCAACAGTCTGGAGGGATGACGGTTTTTTGGAGTTTTGTCTTTATGGCCATGACTGTAGGTGTTGTGTTAAAGGGGATCCGCCAGGGGATTGAATACTGGAGTCGTATTATGATTCCAGCGCTTATCGTTTTGCTGTTAGGCTTATTTTGTTATAGTATCACTTTGCCGGGGTTTGGGGAAGCTTTCCGTTTTATATTTAAACCTGACTTTAGTAATTTCAAACCTTCTGGGATTTTGACAGCTCTTGGAATGGCTTTTATGACGATGAGCTTAGGTCAAGGGATCATCATTACTTATGGAAGCTATATGAGACGTAGTGAAAATATTCCCTCGACAGCTTGCATTATTGGTGGAATGGACATTCTCATTTCTTTGATATCTGCCCTGATGATTTTTCCTATTATTTTTTCATCAGGAGCAAGTCCTGCAGAAGGTCCTGGGTTGATTTTTAAAGTGCTGCCCATTTTATTTGCTCGTCTTCCTGGAGCTTTGATTATCTCGACTTGTTTCTTTATTTTATTTACATTTACAGCGCTAACCTCTTCCATTGCTTTAGTGGAAGTTGTTGTTGCCAACTTAATCGATCTCTACAATTGGCCTCGCAAAAAATCTGTACTCATTACAGGGGTATGTGCTTTGGTTCTTGGACTGCCGTCAGCTCTTTCTTGGAGCGGGGGAATTTTCCCTAGCTGGCAAGCTATTTATGGCCGAAATTTCTTTGATACGATGACCTACCTTGTGGCGAATTGGATGCTCCCAATTGGTGGATGTTTGATAGCTATTTATGGAGGTTGGTTTTTAACAAAAGAAATTTCGAAGGATGAATTTTCAGCAGCAGGTTCAGGGGCTGGTTTTTATCCGCTGTGGAAATTTTTTATCAAATGGGTGGCGCCGGTGGCTATTTCCATTGTTGTTCTGCAATCTATTGGAGTTCTTGATATTGACCGAATCTTCCACTTTTCAAAAGGCTAGTGGATTTCAGCTTGCTGCCAAGAGCTTGCTTCCCATTGCCCACTTTGGTGTGAATACCCTTCAATGGTGATCTGATTTTTCTGAAGCTCTAAAAGGTGAAAGGATCCACCCTTGGTCAAGGTTAGACTGCCCCCATTTAATAAAATAGGTCGACCTAAAAAGATTTCACTAAGATGTGTATGTCCAAATAGGTAGAGTTTAATGTTTGGATATTTCTCTAAGATTTGCTTTAGGCACGGGTAACGAATCATTTGATGTCTTTTTGGCATCGCTTTTCGAGAGCGCACGGGGAAGTGATTGACCACAATCAGAGGCTGGGTTTTGTCAATAGAGTCTAGCAAGGAGATAAGCCTTTTTTCAAGGTCGCAAGAGAAAAGTCCCTGTGAAGATAGAAGAGGGGTGGCTAGAGTGGTGTCGAGTCCTATCCAATGGTAGCCTTCTCCAAACTCCTCATAAACAAACCCTTTTTCTTGCATCTCTTTAGGGGCTTTTAAATATTTATAAAAGGCATTGGACTGAGCGGATTTCTGTGTGTATTTATCATGGTTCCCTGGAACAAAAAATATTTTAAACCCTTGGTGTTCTAGGTGATCTATAAATTCTTTAGCTGCAGTATACTCTTTGATATTAGAGGTCGTCGTAAAATCTCCTGTAATCACAACATGGGTAACCCCTTTTTCTTTAAGAAAGAAGGGGAGTTGGATGAGATTGCAGCCATTTTTAAGCTGACTTCTGTTTGCAAAGTGGTTGAGGGTTCCCAAAAGCTCTTTCGAGAAAAAATTTTTTAGGCTTAAGTTATACCTAAAAAAGTGTATATCAGAGAGATGGGCTATTTTCATTTTGGTTCCTGCTAAAATTTGCTCAAATTATATATCAACTCAAAAATAAATTTAAATCATTAATTAATTAATTGTTTAGTTAATTAAAAATTATCTTTTAATAAATTAAATATATTGTTAATTCAAGTATATGGAGGGGGTTTATGAAAAAGATTGATAGTCATTACGTGAGATGGACCCAAAAAAGGGCACTAAGAGAGGTTCGAGAAGAGAAAAGAGCCGCTGCAAAAATGCCTAGAAGGGATCAAATTATCATGGTTATTCACCACCAGATGGATGAGCTACTACATGCAGATGCTTTTGTATACAGAGACTTAGAAAAGCATAAGCATGTAAGACAGCCAAGAATAAGACCGCTAAGTCATAAGATGCGCGGTAGGTAAAAAAAAAGAGCCTCTTAATGTATTTAAGAGGCTCGTTTTCTAGTAAGTAGCTGGTTCTTTTAGGCTAGATCACTCATCTTCAGGAGCATTCCCAATTAGAGCCTCAGAAATTAGGATAATTCCAGCAACTGAGACCGCATGTGTGAGAGAAGAGATCAAAACAACCGCAGGATCAATGACTCCACTTTGGATCAAATCTTCCACTTTTTGAGTGAGCATGTTAAATCCAAAATTTTCTGAAGCTGCAAGAACTTCATGAATAATTACCGCTCCATCCAAGCCTGCATTGGCAGCGAGTTGTTTGATAGGCATTTCACAAGCTGTAGCAACCATTTTAGCCCCTAGAGCTTCATCTCCCTTGAGATTAAGGGATTCTGCTGCCGAGCGGGCTCTTAAAAGAGCTACCCCGCCCCCAGGGACGATCCCTTCTTTAAGAGCGGCTTTAGTAGAGTTTAAGCTATCTTCAAAAAGTTGTTTTTTTTGTTTCATTTCAGGTTCGGAAGCTCCTCCGACTCGAATAACAGCCACTCCTCCAGATAATTTTGCTTTGCGCTCTTGAAGCTTTTCAACATCATATGAGCTAGAAGTTAGCGTAATTTCATGTTCTATTTGCTTGATCCGAGCTTGGATTTCCTGAGTGGTGCCAGATCCACCTACGAGTGTAGTGTCATCTTTAGTAATGGTTGCCATTTCACAGCTTCCTAAAACATCCACAGTTGCATCTTTTAGATTCATTCCTGTCTCTTCGCTGATGACTGTTGCTTTAGTTAAGATAGCTAGGTCTTGAAGCATGGCTTTACGTCGATCACCAAATCCTGGAGCTTTGACAGCAGTTACTTTAAGTGTTCCGCGTATCTTATTGATCACAAGTGTTGCAAGAGCATCTCCTTCAATATCTTCTGCGATAATAATCAGCTCTTTTTGAGTTGCTGCAACTGCCTGTAAAATAGGAAGTAGCTCTTGGATAGACGCAATTTTTTTATCTACAATTAAAATATGTGGAGCTTGGATCTCTAATTGCATCTTATCAGGATCATTGCAGAAATAAGGACTTAGGTAGCCACGGTCAAATTGCATTCCCTCAACGAGATCTAAAACAGTGTCGGTCCCTTTACCTTCTTCGATAGTCACAATTTGTGAAGAACCCACTTTTTCAAGAGCTTGGGAAATGAAATCACCTACTTCAGAGTTTCCAGAAGCAGAGGCGCTTGCAATATTTTTAATGTCTTTTGGGTCCTTAATGGCTATTGCTTTTTTTTCAATTTCTTCAATTATTGCCTGGAGAGCTTTTTCCATTCCACGTTTCAGCCCTGTAGGATTGGCTCCTGAGGATAAGCACTTTGCTCCTTCTTTACAGAGGCTGCTGAGTAATAAAATTCCTGTGGTCGTTCCATCGCCTGTTTTTTCTTTGATTTTAGAGGCTACTTCCTTTGCCATGGAAACGCCCATATTCTCATACTGACACTTTAAAGTGATGTCTTTAACGACGCTGTTTCCATCATTAGTGATATTTGGAGCCCCCCAGCTTTGCTCAATTCCTACATTTCGTCCTTTTGGTCCTAAGGTAAAGCAGATCGCGTCTGCAAGCTTCTGAACACCATTGAGTAGTTTCTCACGTGCTGCTTCTTCAAAAATGATTTCTTTAGCTGTTGAAGACATAATAGTGACCCCCGGTCTAATAATTTTATTGGTAAATAATTAGGGCAATTGTAGCTCAAAAAGTCTTATTGATCAATAAAATTTGAAAAAAATTAGCAGAGCGTGTTTTTAAGTGCTATTATTGAGATTGATATTCGTGATCACTAAGAGAAAAAGGTGGCACCCAGATTCGAACTGGGGATAAAGGCTTTGCAGGCCTCGGCCTTACCACTTGGCTATGCCACCTAAGAGAGGGTGAAATTCTAAGAAATTTAACGATTGTGGTCAATAGAATCTCGTGAATTTAGCACAATCCCGCCTTAGGATTGTAAAGAAATAATTTTTTCTTCTCCTGAGGGTGTTGTAGTAATTATTAGTATTAATAAGAGTATGTTTTTAGCTAGTTCAATTAAAAGATAAATATTTAGTTTTATTAAATTTAAATATAGGGGCGAAGTATGTTTCCTGCTTTGGGTGCGATTTATCATAAAATAGGCGATTATAAGGTTTCCTTCTGTAACCCGTATAGGGATCCCAGGTAAAGAGAGCTTATGGAGGTTTGTTTCAGGGTTTAGGTCTATGTTGGAGTATCAAGCGATTGAGTTTTTAAATGGGGCTAGCGGGTATTGGCTTTCAGATAGATTGGGTTTGGAGCGGGGATCCGTATTTGATTTTTTGGATCGAAAAAATGCAATTAATTTATTAGAGCAAAGGCAGAGGATCTATTTTTTTCACAAATTTGTAGAAAATATTCTCGAAGAGCGAGCTCGCCAAGATAATTAAAAAAAATAGTATTTTAAGTTGTATTAATTAATTCAATTTATTAAGGGTAGAAACCATGAATTATTATGGTTTAGCTCTTATTTTACTTTTTTCTCTGCTTTTGTTTATTTTTTCCCTAAGGGGAAACTTAAGGCAAAAGATTGTCCAGCGAATGTGGATTGAACGCATGCAAACCACGACTCAGGACAATCATACCTTGTGGTCCATGCATGTTCCGTATTTCCAAAATTTACTCATCTGTAAAGAATTGCAAAATATTGAGAATCAATTTCAAGGCGAAGAGGAGGGGGCTTCTGGTAGTTGGAAATCTCGAGCAGACATCTTACAATACCCATCCGTTAAAAAATTATTTCGTCGCCTCATGCCTTATATAGAATCCTATAGCCAGTTCTTAGGTTTGGATAAAAAATATTTGACGATCTCTGCATGGGCAAGTGTAGATCGCAAGGAAAGTAATCCCAAAGTATCACAACATCAAGATGCTCTTTTCTCTGGGTGCTACTACTTGCAGGGAGTTAACAAAAGTTCCTCCGAACAAGGAGGCATTTCTTTTTTTAAGAAAAGTGCGCCAGCTCATTTGTTGGCTACTTTCAAACCAGACTCAGGGGATTTTTTATTATTTCCCGCAGATATGGTTCAAAATATTCACCCACACCAAAGTGAAGAGGAGTGCGTCTCCATTCATTTTAAAGTATACTTTGGGAATAAAAAGAAAAGCTGGGTCAATTCTTCTATTTATCAGTTGGACATTGTTCAGAAATTAGACCCTTTTCATGAATCTACAGCTCAAGATAATATTTCAGCAGATGAAAAAAGGCATGCACAGCTGTTTCATACGAGCAAAATTAAAAGAGGCTGGCTGGGCTAGTTTCAAATTATTTTTATCTTAGAGAGCTGAATGCTTGCTATTTTCTTTTCGTGACCAAAGCCTTGTCTTTTCAAAGTATAATCTTGTATAATCGATCTTAAAATAATTAGATTTAGTATGGATGTCTATGTCTTTAAGTGCCATTGCTGATCAGAAGCAAACTTTTTTTATGCAAGAGGCTTTGCAAGAAGCTGCCAAAGGCCGTTTGATTGCTCCACCCAACCCATGGGTTGGGTGTGTGATCGTCAAGCATGGGGCTATTATTGCACGAGGGCATACGCAGGCACCAGGGCAACCACATGCCGAAATAATGGCGCTGAATGCGGCAGGAGAAAGCGCCCAGGAAGCAACTGTTTACGTCACACTTGAACCCTGTCCTCATTTTGGAAATACTCCACCCTGTACAGAGGCTCTGATTAAGGCAGGGGTTAAAAAAGTGGTGATTGGCATTTTAGATCCTGACCCCCATGTGCGGGGAAGGGGAGTTGCTCAATTACAGCAAGCAGGCATTGAGGTTGAGGTGGGGACTTTGCATGAAAAGATTAAAGCTTCTTTGAAACCTTATTGCCATCATCGTGAAACTGGAAGGCCTTACTGCATTTTAAAGGCAGCAGTGAGTATGGATGGAAAAATTGCGGCGCGAGATGGTTCTTCATTTTGGATTACTAAAGAGGAAGCGAGGCGTGATGTGCACCAATTGAGAGCCATGTCACAAGCTATTTTGGTGGGCACTTTTACCGCTTTAGAAGATTCTCCGCAGTTAACTGTTCGTGATATTGAAGATAAAAACTTTACTCCTCCACTGCGAGTCATCCTAGATGCGAAGGGAAAAATACAAGCAAAGGGCCCTTTATTCGATACTTCGCTAGCGCCGACCTTAATGGTCACCTCAAACCTAGTAGACCCATTACGAAAAAAAGAGTGGCTGGATTGTGGTTGTGAGGTTGTTGAAATTTCAATGTGCCAAAATGGATTGAACCTACAAGAATTATTAAATTATTTAGGCCAGCGAGGAGTCCTTCAATTACTGGTAGAAGGAGGCTCGGGTGTTTTTTCCAGTTTAATGCAAAGCCAGTTACTCAACCAACTGATTCTTTATATGGGCGGGTGTTTGCTAGGGGCCGAGGGAGTCTCTTTATTTTCAAATCTTAAGTTAGAAAATATCAATGATGCCATCCGTCTTCGGTTGAAAGATTTTACCCGATTTGGGGAAGACCTACGATTAGATTACGTATTTTAGGGGGCGCGATGTTTACAGGAATTATTAAAGAATTTGGGAAGGTTTTAAAATTTGTGGAAAAGCCCTACGGGTTATCAGTCACGCTTCAAAGCCATATATTCCAAAAACCACAAATTGACAGCTCATTTGCAATAAATGGAGTTTGTTTGACTCAAGTTTACTGGGAGCCTTGCATTAGTTGTTTTGATGTCACCCATGAGACACTTAAAAAAACAACCTTAGGAGATCTTAAGGAGCAGCAACATGTTCATGTGGAAGAAGCTTTGAGCGCGCAATCAAAAATAGAGGGGCACTTTGTGCAAGGGCATGTAGACGGAGTTGCTATAGTTATTGAAGTGAATCCTGAAAAACTAGTGGTGCGTCTTCCCGATGCCTTAGAGCCATTTTTGATTGAGAAGGGATCGATTGCCATTGATGGCGTGAGTTTGACTATTGCCTGTCTTGAAAAAAATCTTGTAGAGGTTGCCTTGATTCCTCATACGTTCCAAAATACCCTCTTTAAGACTAGATCTTTGCAAGATAAGGTAAACATTGAGATAGACATGTTTGCCAAGATGATGTTTAAATACTTTGATAAACTCCCCCTAAAGAAGGCTCTTTCATGAACTTTGAATCGATAGAAAATGCAATATTAGAGATGCGGGCAGGAAGGCCTGTGGTCGTAGTTGATGATGAAGGAAGAGAAAATGAGGGAGATCTTATCATTGCAGCAGAGCGAGCTTCCCTAGAAAATATTAGCTTTATGATTCGCTATACAAGTGGAATCCTATGCGTTCCTATGCTTGATAAGCAACTACAAGCATTACAAATTCCGATGATGGTCGATATCAATACTGAGAAGCACCAAACTGCATTTACAGTTTCTGTTGATGCAAAGCACCGAACGACTACTGGAATTTCTGCACATGACCGCCTGCAAACGATTCAAGCATTAATCCACTCTGAGACAAAACCCGATGATTTACTTAGACCGGGCCATGTATTTCCACTAAAGTACACCCCTGGAGGAGTCTTAAAACGAGCAGGTCATACTGAAGCTGGAGTTGACTTAGCTATTTTAGCGGGTCTAGAGCCTGCCGCTGTGATTGCAGAAGTTATGAGTGAAAATGGATCTGTTGCAAAGTCTGGGGAGATTGAGCAGTTTGCAAAAGAGCACAAACTTTGTATGGTTTCTATTGCAGATCTTGTGCGCTATCGCAGCCGAAATGAAAAAATTGTAAAACGTGTTTCTACAGCTAGAATCCCTACAGAGCATGGTGAATTTGAAGCACACTGCTACTCTACTAGCTTAGATGATACTCAACATATTGCTTTGGTCAAAGGAGATGTAGCATCTCAAGAACATGTACTTGTGCGTGTGCATTCCGAATGTTTGACCGGAGATGTCTTTATGTCTAAGCGCTGTGATTGTGGAAGCCAATTGAACCAAGCACTTAAAAAGATCGCAGACCATGGAAGTGGAGTGCTTGTCTACCTACGAGGGCATGAAGGTCGAGGCATTGGTCTCGAACACAAACTTCGTGCTTACAACCTGCAAGATCAAGGAAGCGATACTGTTGAGGCGAACCAGCAGCTAGGGCTTCCTGTTGATTCAAGAGAATATGGAGTGGGAGCACAAATTTTAGCAGATCTTCAAGTCTCCTCTATGCGCTTGATGACGAATAATCCTGCCAAATATAGTGGGCTTTCTGGGTACGGCCTTAAAATTGTGGAGAGAGTGCCTCTATGGTCACAACCTAATCCAGAGAATCAAAAATACCTCATGACGAAAAAACAAAAAATGGGGCACTTGTTTCAGGGTGCTGGTTTAAAAGGAGCTCTATGAAACGAGAAGATATTAGGCTTGCGATTGTTGTAAGTCGCTTTAATACAGATATTACAACGAGTATGCTTCAGGGGGCTCAGCAGGCAGCTATGGAGCATGGCCTGTCTATGGATCAACTTGAAACTTTTTGGGTGCCAGGCGCTTTTGAACTTTCTTTAGCAGGGAAAATGCTTGCTAAAACCAGGCGGTATCAAGCTGTGATTTGTTTGGGGGCCGTTTTGAAGGGGGAGACAGCTCACTTTGAATACGTTTCAATGGCCGCAGCCAATGGCATTACTCATGCAACGCTAGAAACTGAAGTGCCCATTTTGTTTGGAGTGCTTACTTGTAATCGAGCACAAGCAGAAGCGCGCTCTCGTGGTGAGAGAAATAAAGGGACTCATAGCTTAAAAGCAGCATTAGAAATGATTGACTTGATCGAGAAGATCCATTCATAAAAACAAAACCTTTTGCACTAAATGGTTGACTTTGTTTTAGTGGCTAATACATCTTTGAGTTTATTATAAAGCCTTGGAAGGTATTTTATGGTTAAATATAAGCCTCTTAAAGAAAACTTTTTTAAAGAGTACTTCTCGTATTTAGTCTCTCCTTTATTAAACCTCACTCGCTCTGCGGATCCCAAATGGGCTCATCGTTACAGAACTGGCGTTTCTTCTAAAAATGTGGTGTCGTATTTTAATCGATTTATATTTGAGGGTAAAACTCGTCAGATGTACCGGCATTTGGATCAACTCCACTCTTTAAGTTTCGCAGATTTAGAGCAACAAAAGAAACAAGGTTTCGTTCCACAAGATCTACATCCTATCCAAGAACAAAACTGGCTGATTGAATATCTGCGGCCACGCATTTCTTCTTTTAATGCTGAAGATGTTTGGGAAATGATGGTTTACTATGGACAAAGAGAACGCTATTGCCGTTATTTAAGCTCGAAACGCGGAATTGATCAGTTTGAAATTTTTCTAGAAAACTATTTTTTTTCAGCTCTTTCTCCGCAGCTACTTGTAGAAATCTTTTTGCTCATCTTTGATGCTGAAGAGAAAGAACAAACGGAAAGGTTAGAGCAGTTTTTAAACTGCTTGTCTCCCAAACAAAGCAACATGTTGATAATGACCCTTAAAAAGGTTACCGTTGATTTTGATTGCTGGAAGAAATATTGCCAACGTTTAATTGCTTGCATGCGCAATGCTCAGACAAAAAATGTTTTGCAGTTTTTACCCAAAGACTTAGAAAAAGATGCTCTGAAAAAATTATATCCTTACGAGGTATTAGAGGTTGTTGAGTCTATTCATAAATCAGAGAAAAAAGAGCAAATCATCAGAATCGTTTTAGAAAATGCTCGTACTTGGTGGGAAGATTTTTCTCATGATGAGGTTAAGCACACCCTTTCTATTTTAAGAACACAATAGTCATTTATGTGGTTTTTTCAAGCATTTCAAAAGATACTTCCTGTCCCAGAGTTGATCGCTAAGCAGGTGGAGTCTTTTTGCATTGATAGCCGTAAGGCAACTCCTAAAAGCTGCTTTTTTGCTCTCCAAGGAGATAAAGTAGACGGTCATGATTATTTAGAGAGTGCTGCTCGAAATGGGGCTATCATAGCGGTTATTGATCGTCCTGTTTCAAGATCTATTTCAGGTTTACATCTCATTACTTGCAGTGATGTGAAAAAAACTCTGCAAGAAATAGCCAAAGCAATCATAGAGTTTTGGAAACCGAAAATTATTGCTATCACAGGTTCTTTAGGCAAAACATCAACCAAAGATTTTTTAGTCACCTTATTGAGGGGGCAAAGATCATTAAGTGCAACCCCAGGGAATTACAACTCGCAGCTCACACTACCTTTGACGATTTTGAATGTAAAACAACCCACCGATTTTTTGATCTTAGAGATGGGGTTAGATCGTCCTGGGGAAATTGACCGCCTCTTAGAAATTGCTCCCCCAACTTACGCTGTGTTGACCATGCTGTCGCACGCGCATATTGAGGCATTTGAATCTTTTAGACATTTGGCACTAGAAAAAATGAAGGTGTTTGCGGGGGCAAAAACAGTTTTATATAATGCAGACATGCCTTTTGAAGAACTAGCTGCTCAAAAATGTCCAAAAGGCATTCGCTACTCTATGAAAGATCCTCAAGCACCATACTTTCTAAAAAGAGATGGAAATGCTTTTGTCGTTTATAAAAATCAGAAGCTATTTTTTAAAAGCGCCTCACCTTTTTTTGATGAAAAGAGCCACTTGAATTTGTTGGGGGCTATTGCCATTGCAGATCAGCTACAAGTCTCATGTCAAGAAATACAAGAAAATCTATCAAAAGTGCAGCATGCTCAAAATCGTTTAGAGTGTATTGAAAAACAAGGCGTTTTATTTATCTGTGATGCCTACAATGCGACGATTGATTCTGTGGAAAATGCATTGCAGAGTTTACAAGTTGTGGCAAAAGGGCGGACTATAGCGATTCTTTCTGATCTAGTAGAGCAGGGAGAGTTTAGCTTTGAAAACCACCAAAAGCTTGTAAAAATGGGAGTTGAGTACGCTGATATCCTAATCGGATATGGATCAGGATTAGATTGTATGCCCAAGCTTTGTAAAAACAACAAAAAAAAATGGGCTTTTTTTCAATCTTATCCCAATATGGTGGCCTGCATTTCTCAGTGGATCCAAAAGGGCGATACCGTTCTTTTAAAAGGTTCTAGGAAGCGCGCTTTAGAAAGGGTCATTCATGATATTCGTTTTAGTTGATTTTTTTAGTAGATGGGGTATGCGTTTACCAAACGTTTTTGAATATACCTCTTTTAGAATGGCAATGGCAGCAATTACTTCCATGGTGCTAACGATCTTTTGTGGCAAATTTTTTATTAGAAAATTATATGAGCTCAAAATAGGGCAGCCTATTCGTAAAGAAGAGTGTCCCCATCTCGGGAAACTACATGAAAAAAAAGAAGACACACCCACAATGGGAGGGGTGTTAATTTTAGTTTCAATGCTGCTATCTTTATTTCTATGGATGGATTTGACTCATCCTTTTACTTATATTTTGTTAATAACGACTTTATTTCTTGGGGGATTGGGTGCTATTGATGATCTGCTGAAGCTGAAAAAACGCAATGCTAAAGGGTTGTCTGCAAAGAAAAAATTTATTGCCCAGACCATTTTTTCAATCTGTCTAGCAGCTTATTTGTTAGGCCCTTTTTCTATTGAGCATGGGCCATACATGTCGTGGATCTACCTTCCTTTTATTAAAGGTCCTTTTTTGCATTTTAGCGGTGTTCTCCTAATTTGTTTGGTGCTTTTTTGGATTTTAGTCGTCAATGGTTGGTCTAATGCCGTAAACTTAACCGATGGTCTAGATGGTTTGGCTGCAGGAAATCTCATTATGGTTGCCAGTGCTTTTGCCGTCATTGCTTTTGTTTCTAACCACTATTCAATTTCTCAATACTTAAATATTTTATATATCGAGGGGAGCGGGGAGATTGCTATTTACATGTCAGCTCTTGTTGGGGGTTGCCTAGGGTTTTTGTGGTACAATAGCCATCCAGCCCAACTATTTATGGGAGACACAGGATCCCTTCCTTTAGGGGGGATTATTGGAGTCTGCAGCATTTTACTACGGCGGGAAATTTTACTCGCACTCATTGGAGGTGTCTTTGTGGTAGAAGCCCTTTCAGTGATTTTGCAGGTCGGTAGTTTTAAGCTGAGGAAAAAAAGAGTTTTCCTGTGTGCTCCACTGCATCACCATTTTGAATACCTTGGGTGGCCCGAAACAAAAGTCGTACTTAGATTTTGGATTATTGGGTTTTTACTGTCAGTCATTGGGGTGGTGTCCCTAAAGTTCCAATAGTTATGAATAAGACATTTTGTGATCAAAAAATATTAGTACTAGGTCTTGGGAAAAGTGGGTTGTCTATGGCGAACTTACTTCAAAAAAAAGGGGCCGTAGTTTTAGGCTATGATGATCATCCAATCAATTTTAGGACCAATTTCCCCGTTGCTACTCAAAGTGAGGCTTTGGATATACATCTTTTCAATGGTTTGGCACTTTCTCCAGGAGTTGCTTTATCTCACCCTCTTGTTGAAAAGGCAAGGCAAAAGGGGATCCCCATATTTGGAGAGGTGGAAATAGGAGCGCGCTTAATACGCAACTACTGCATTGCTGTGACAGGGACCAATGGGAAATCTACAGTCACGAGTTTAATTGCTCATCTTCTCAATACTGCAGGTATACGAGCTAGAGCAGTGGGTAATATTGGGATCCCTTTGACAAGTGTTGTCGAAAATATCGACCCTCAAGAGATTTTAGTCGTAGAGCTTAGCTCTTATCAAATTGACTCTTTGCAAACGCCGTTTATTGATCAGGCCCTGATACTAAATATAACACCTGATCATCTAGATCGTTATTCATCTATGCAAGCATATGCCCATTCTAAGCTACGTATCCAACAGCTAATCAAACCACAAGGATTGATGTGGATTTCTAAAGAGATTCACCAAACATGGGCATCTTCTATTTTTTTTGATCGATTGAAGCATTTTGATGCTTTAGCCCTCAGCTCAATGATTGAAGGTTCTAACATTAGCGAGAAAGGGTTTAACGCATCCTTAATCACAAAAAATGTGCAGGCAGCCCTTGCTGCTGTGCAGCATTTTAAAATTGAAAAAGCTGTATGTCAAAAGGGGCTATTTAGCTTCCAAGGGCTTGCACATCGAATGGAAAAAGTGGGAGAGGTAAAAGGAGTTGTTTTTTACAATGACAGCAAAGCTACCAATGTAGAGTCGGTTGTACAGGCTGTTTGTTCTATTTCAAACCCATTGATTCTTATTATGGGAGGGCAGGATAAAGGACTTGACTTTGAAATTTTGAAAGGAATTTTTTCAAATCGAGTCAAAGCTATCTACTTAATAGGCCAATGTCGTGATAAAATGGCAAAAGTATTTGAAAAAGAATATCCGATCCATTTATGTTCATCACTTAAAGAAGCGATTCTACAGGCTTTTGAGATCAGTCAAAAGTTTGACGCTATTTTACTTTCCCCGGCAGCTTCGAGTGTTGATATGTTTGACAATTTCGAGCATCGAGGGGATGAGTTTAAACGGATTGTCCAGGAACTTATAGGAGACAGATCATGAGCCGTCGAGATACCATTATTATTGCAGTATTAATTAACGCCTGCCTTCTAGTGGTGCTGTTTGCAACTTCTTTGGGTCCAAAAGATAAGCCAAAGCATGTTTCGGTGCAGTCAGCAACCCCACCCGTGAAGAAAATTCATTTTGAAGATATTGACAAGAGTCAAATTCAAGCTACCAAGCAGTTAGAACAAAGCGTAGCTTTGCAAACCATTATAAAACCTCCCGTTGCTAAAGAACCTGTTCATCAGCCTCCTCCGATCATTAAATCCGCGCCTGTTGTAAAGGCTCAAAAATATACAGAAGTGACAGTCAAAAGTGGGGACTATTTAGAGAGAATAGGACGAGAAAACAATGTTTCAGTACCAGAAATAATGAGTTTAAATGACCTTAAGACAACCCAACTTCGAATTGGGCAGGTCCTTCGCATTCCTGCAAACAACCATTCGGGCGCTGAGCAACCTAAAAAACCGACCAAGCAGTACATGGTAAAGACAGGGGATACAGCTTGGAAAATTGCCAATGAAAATAAAATGCAACTCGATGATCTTCTAAAAATTAATCACCTTGATAAAGAGAGCTCGAGGCACTTAAAGCCAGGTGATATGTTGTTTATCCGCTGATGAGATTGTCTTCCTCTAAAATGCCCTGGCAAGTTTCTTGCTTGCTTATCGTAATCCCCCTCATTTTTATGATTGGGGTTATTATGGTGTTCAATGCAAGCTCAGCAGATGCTCTAGAGCACCACCTTTTCCATAAAAGGCATGTGGCGATGGTTCGCCAGCTCTTGAATTTTGCAGTTGGCCTAATCATTTGTTTTGGCTTTTGGAAGATCGGCTACCATGAGCTGATGAAAATGAGCTCGCTGTTGTTAGTGCTTTTATGCATCTCTCTTCTTTTGGTTTTCATTCCAGGGATTGGACGCTGTGTAAATGGTTCGAGACGATGGATTGTCATTGGTAGTTTTGTAGGCCAGCCATCAGAATTTGTTAAAATTGTGATGCCTCTTTACTTTGTGCACCATGTGCTTAGTAAAACAATGAGCAACCGCGACTTATTGAAAACTTTCTGTATCATTGCTATTCCCATCTTTTTAGTTTTAATTGAGCCTTCCAATGGCATTACTGCAACGCTAGGGGCGACCTTCATGGTGATGCTTTTTTTAAGCCGTGTTTCCTACAAATGGTGGCTTTGGCCTCTATTGGTTTTTACCCTCATTGGAGTGGTGGCAGCAACTCAAGTCCCTTATGTCAAAGCTCGAATACAGAGTTATTTACATCCTGAAAAAGACTTACTAGGGAAAGGCCATCAACCCTTTCAGTCTAAGATTGCAACGGGCTCAGGGGGTGTTTTGGGAAAGGGTTTGGGTAAAAGTATTCAAAAAAGTAGCTATCTTCCCGAAGCTCAAAATGATTATATTGCAGCAATTTTTGCCGAGGAGCTCGGTTTTGTAGGAATTTATTTATTGATTTCTCTATATATGCTTGTTGGCTTTCTAGGTTTCTCGATCGCTTTAAAAACCATGCACTCTCAGGGAGCTGTTTTGGCAGCGGCATTAACTTTTTCAATTTGCTTACAAGCATTTTTAAATTTAGCAGTGGTCTCAGGTTTTTTACCGAGTACAGGGCTTAATCTCCCTTATTTTAGCCAAGGAGGGAGCTCTTTATTGGCAAATATGATCGCAGTCACTCTTTTGATGGATGTTGCCACTCGGGCACTTCCTTATCGAGGGGATGTATGAAGAGGAGGATTTTAGTGGTGACAGGAGGGACAGGCGGACACCTTTTCCCGGCGCAGTCCCTTGCCAAGACTCTTCTTGAAAATGACTCAATGGATGTTCTATTCATTGGAGGAGGGCTTTCAAAAAATAAATGGTTCGATACAGCCTCTTTTTCATATGTGGAGGTCTCTGCTGCCCCCATCTCACTAAAAAACTTTTTTCGCTTTTGTATAAATACTGTAAAGGGATTTGTAAAAAGCATCTATGTGCTACTTAAATATCGCCCACATATGGTGATTGGATTTGGTAGTTTCCATACCTTTCCAACTCTTTTAGCAGTCCGATTAATGAGAAAAAAACTCTATATTCATGAGCAAAATATAAAAGTAGGGAGAGTCAACCAATTCTTTGCGAGATTTGCAACCAAAATTTTCATCAGTTTCCCAACGGTAACTTCTCCATATCTTCACAAAAGTGTCTATGTAAAAATGCCCCTAAAGTTTGAAAAAAAAGAGGGGCTAACTCAACAAGAAGCTCGAGCTTCCCTGAGCTTAAACCCTTACCTTAAAACAGTATTAGTATGTGGGGGGTCTCAGGGGGCTCAAACAATTAATCAACTTGCAGTCAAGTGCTTCCCTATGTTGAAAGAGACTTCTTTTCAAGTGATTCACTTGGCCGGTTTTCATGATGACATTCTAGCTATTAAACAGGCTTATCTTAAGGCGAATATTGGAGCCATTGTGCAAAATTTCAATCCTAATATCCATGTCTTAATGAGGGCAAGTAACTTTATGATTAGTCGAGCGGGAGCCTCTACTCTTTCTGAAATGATAGAGCTTGAACTGCCCGCTATTTTAATCCCATACCCCCACGCACAAGCCCATCAAAATGACAATGCCTCTTTTGTCCAGAATCATGTGAAAGGTGGCGTGACAGTTTACGAGAAAGGCCTTAAAGAAAACCATTTTACAAGTCTTTTAGTAGAGTTTTTTAAGGATGAAAATATACAACAATATATAGATAATATCAAAAGTTACAAAAGAGATTCTTTAGCTGGTAATTGTGCTAAGATTATTCAAAATGATTTAGAGCTGATATGAAGGATGAGCATTTTCACTTTATAGGAATTGGTGGCATTGGCATGAGCGGATGTGCACGGTTTTTGTTGGCGCAAAATAGGCGTGTTTCAGGAAGTGATTGCTTTATGAGCCCATTGGTCAAAGAGCTGGCATCGGAAGGAGCTGTGGTCTATGACAAACATTTAGCCTCAAATATAAGTGATCAAATGTCAACGGTGATCTATAGCACAGCTATTGATGCATCGAATCCTGAAATAGAAAAAGCTAAAAAGCTTGGTTGTGCCCTTTGGCATCGCTCAGACCTCCTAGCATATTTGATGCAGTCACAAGAAGCAATTGCCATAGCCGGTACTCATGGGAAGACGACGACTTCAGCTCTGCTCTCACACGTGCTTGTCTCAGCTAAACGCTCCCCCTCCTTTATCCTGGGAGGCTTAATGGCAGGTCGAGGGATCAATGCTCAGCTTGGTGAAAATTCAACCATGGTTGTGGAGGCTGATGAGAGTGATGGTTCCTTTTTAAAATACCATCCAGAGGGGGCTGTTATTACAAATATCGAGCTGGACCACCTCAATTATTATCGAGATCTCAACCACGTCCAAGAAACCTTTTTAGCATTTGTGAAGCAGGTGAAAAATAAAGACCTTTTAGTTTGGTGTGCTGATTGCCCGCAGCTAAAAGTGATGAATCCTCCGGGGTGGAGCTACGGGTTTGATGACCAATCGAATCTTGTAATTTCAAAAGCTCGTCAGGGTAAAGAAAATTGTGTTTTTGATCTCCATTTCAAAGGGAGAAGTTATGCAGATGTTGAGCTTGCAATGATTGGAAGGCACAATATTTTAAATGCGGCAGCAGTTTGGGGAATGGCTTTGCAGCTGGGAGTTACAGAGGAAGATATTCGCCGTGCTTTTTTAACTTTTCAAGGAGTGAAAAGGAGGGCGCAAAAAATAGGAGAAGCATCTAAAGTAATGCTTTATGATGACTATGCCCACCATCCCACAGAAATTCAATGTGTTCTCCAAGGATTTGCCAATGCTTTTGAAAAAAGAAGACGAATTGCTTTATTTCAACCGCATAGAGCCTCGAGGCTTATCCCTCTACAAGAGGAATTTGCGGCGGCTTTTTCGCAGGCTTCAGAAGTTTGGTTAACTGATGTGTATGTTGCTAACGAATCGACTACAGAGCTATTTTCTTTAGAAGAGTACGCAAAGCGTATAGCAGAAGCTTCTCAAGTCCACACTGTTTATGTAAAAAATGAAGAGCTCTTAGATTATTTCAAAGCTCATATTAAGCCTTTTGATGTATTGGTGACTCTTGGAGCTGGAGATATCACCCATTTTGGCCCACAAGCGCTAAAAGCTCTTGAAGAAACCCCCGTACACCTTAAGGTGGGAATCTTGTCTGGCTTCCAGTCTTATGAACACCATATCTCTTTAATATCAGCAAAGTTCTATCAACAAGCTTGCTTGCAAGACCATATCAAGGCCCATGACTTTTTCCAAGACCCAGATGGAAATTGGAGCTACTCTATAGAGGACATTTTAGCTTGTGATGTGCTGATTCCTGCACTTCATGGACGGCAGGGTGAAGATGGAATGATTCAAGGTTTTTTGACAGCGTTAAAAAAACCTTTTACAGGGCCTTCCTATGAAGTCAGTAGTTTGAATATGAATAAAATATGGATGAAGCATTTTGTTAAAGGGCTTGGTGTTGAGGTCGCGGACGGTCTTTTTTTCAATCAAAGCCAATGGCAGGAAGATTCAATAAAATGGTTGGACAATGCGCAGGCAAAGTTAACATATCCCATGGTCATCAAACCTGCCTCACTCGGCTCAACCATAGGGGTTGCGTTTGCTAAAGATAGAGCGAGTTTAAAAGCCGCAATTGATCAAGCATTTGAATTGGATAAAGAGGTTATTATTGAAGAGAGGATTCAAGCAAGAGAGTTAGAAATAGCCTGCTTAGAAACCGAAGATGGTGTGGTCGTTACGCACCCAGGAGAAGTCAAGAGTGAAAGTCGCGCCTATGACTATGTGGCAAAGTATAGCCAAAATCCTATTGAAAAAGTGGTGCAAGCAGACTTAAGCCCAGAGGTTACAGAGAAAAGCAGGGCTTTAGCTTTGCAAATTTATGAGGCTATGCAGCTGAAAAGCTATGCTCGAATCGACTTTTTTTTAACCCATAATCAAAGGCTGATTTTTGCAGAAGTGAACACCTTGCCTGGAACGACCCCAAGAAGTTTGTTTCAAAGAACACTTCAAGCTTCTGGTCTCTGTAGCGAAGAAATTGTGAATCAAATGCTGATCCAAGGGATGCATCGACATCGGAAAGAACTTAGAAAGTCTATTCAGATCAAAAAATTTTTAAAAACTATTGAAAATGTTACCCCCCAATAAAATATCACTTCGGCTTGCATTTACTTATATAGGGCTTTCTATACTAATTTTTTGCGGAATTCCTTTCCTCTATGTGCGGGCCGGAGAAAAACGTCAGCAAATGAGCCATAATAGTGCAGCTTATGAAATTCAATATCTCGCGCAAACAGGCCCAGTGAAAGAAGCTCTTAAAACAGCGCACCTCGAAGAATTGCTCCAGCTTTCATCTGACAACCCCCATAATTTATTTGCTTATTCTTTAACTGATGGAGAAAATTTACTGATGCAAAGTGTTCTTTTTGAGAAAGTTAAACTCATCAGAGAACCCGAAAATACTCTTTTAGTAGACTACGTCGCAAGAGATCCAGTAGCATATCTCTCTGACTATCTAAATTTAGTGATTGATAACAATGGGGTCGTGTTTCCTTTATTACCTTACTACACCCCCAAAGTGCTTCCTAAAGTTTATCTAGGTATCCAAATTGAACCTTTTGAAAGTGGTCAACTAGAGGACTCTAAATGGGACGTTGCCAAAGAAATCCTACGCTTTTTTCAAAGCATCAAAAATAAAGATCTTAAATTAGAAAAAATTGACACTTCTTTAATTAGAGCTCAGAGCCTAGGTAAAAGAGAAATTATTGTTGTAGTGCACGAGACATTTGGAGAAAAACAATACCAACACTTTTTGCGCCTCAATTCGGATGATTACATCCAAGGAATTGAACATTATTTAACTCTGAAAAAATTAAGTCTGAGTCAAGATTTAGTGATTGATTTAAGGCTGCTTCCCGATGCCTATTTAACGCCCATAGAGGAGCTATGATTTATATTTTTTGGACAACAAAAACTTCTGTGGAGGCACAAAAGCTGATTCAAGCTTTGCTTGAGAAAAAGTGGATTGCCTGCGCAAGTATCCTCCCTAATGTTCAGTCATTTTATTATTGGGAAGGGGCTCTTCAAAGTGAGTCTGAAGTTAAAGTTATTTTTAAAACCATGATTGGTTTTTTTGAAAAAATAGAGCGTTATTTACAGGAGAATGGCTCCTATGAAATTTCTGAAATCACCCAAATTTCAATCGATCAGGTCAGTAAAAACTATTTTAATTGGGTAAAAGGCGCTGTTTCTTAGTATTAAATAACTAAAAATATTTTTAATCTGCCTGTTAATTAAAACTATAAAAGAATTTAATAGGAAATTATTTTCCTCCATGAGTATAATGGTCGTGTTCAAATTTTAAACCGTAGACTGGATCTGATTCTTTCTACAATAGAATTTGGATGTTGTATGAATTTTTTTGTGTGACGCAGTTAATTTTGATTGGTTTGCGATGCATGTTATTTTATTTTAGTAGGAGGCCAGATTATGGCAAAGAAGTTATACGTCGGAAATTTACCACATGAAGTAACCGACAGCGAGTTACAAGGTATTTTTGAACCTCACGGTTCGGTTGTTTCGGCACAAGTCATCGTAGATCGAGAAACTCGTCGTTCGAAGGGATTCGGATTCGTTGAAATGGGATCTGAAGACGAAGCACAAGCTGCTATTGACGCATTAAATGGTCAAGAAGTTGGCGGACGTCCCCTAACAGTGAACATTGCTCGCCCTAGAGAAAACCGTAGTGGCGGTGGCGGCGGCGGTGGATTCCGTAGCGGTGGTGGATTTCGTGGAGCTGGCGGAAGACGCGATTAAAGAGTTTTGAAATACATCTTGTATTTCACTTCATTTTAAAAAAGACCTTAGTTGATTCTAAGGTCTTTTTTTTTGTTTAATCCTTGAAACTTTTTAAATAATATATATGGTTTGATGATAAACATAATTATGTTAGTTTTGTGTCTTAAAAAGGGGTTTTTTTAGTGTGACGCGTACGAGATTAGATGACGAAAAGTTTAAGCAGCTTTTAAAAGATGTCTACCAGCCTAAGTTGGAGAAAGTGCCTATTTCTAGTAATGCTTCTTCAAAAAAAGTCATCGTACTCGCCGGACCTACAGGGGTTGGAAAAACGAATCTCTCTCTAAAGCTTGCTAGAGAGATGGGCGGCGAAATTGTTAATGCTGACTCAATGCAAATTTATAGAGATATGGATGTGGGGACGGCAAAAGTTACCCTTGAAGAACGTGAGCAAATCCCGCATCATCTGATTGATATTTGTGAAATTCATAAACCTTTTACAGTTGTTGATTTTTTTCATGAAGCACAGTTAGCCTGTGAATCCATTTTATCTCGTAATAAAGTCCCGATAGTTACAGGGGGAACAGGTTTTTATTTACACGTTCTCCTATATGGCCCCCCTCCGGGTCCTCCCTCACAGCCAGAATTAAGGCAAAGTCTTGAAAATGAAATGGAGAAGTTTAGCCCTGAAGCAATGTATGATCGCTTGGAGCAATTAGACCCTGAATATGCAGCGACCATTACGACGCACGATAAAGCTAAAATTGTGCGCGCCCTTGAAATCATTACATTGACTCAAGATAAAGTGAGCAACCTCCCCTGGAATAACAAGAATTCACCTGTTCATTTTGATTTTAGATGTTGGTTTTTGTTTCGTCCACGAGAAAATATTTATTCACGCATTGATGACCGCTGTGAATTGATGCTTAAAAATGGACTGATTGACGAAGTGGCCCGTTTAAAAGAAGCGGGATTTGAAAAAAATAAAACTCTAGCGAGTGCAATTGGGTATCGTCAATGCCTTGAATTTTTAAAAACAGAGCAAACAGCAGAAGACTACGAAGAGTTTAAGCAGCATTTCAAGAGGGCCACCAGGCGCTATGCAAAGCGCCAGTTTACCTGGTTTAGAAAGGAAACAGAGTTTAAGTGGTTAGATTTAGACTTGCATGACAACGAGATAGCAGCAGATCTCATCTCTCGAGACTACTTAAGTAGAGATAGCAGTAATTAGTCTTGAAAGCTTCGAACTAAATCAGCTATGCTGAAGAAAAACAAGAGAGACGCTTTTATGGAAAACAGTTCTTTAACCAGCCTTGTAGCCCAACCTGTAGATGATTTCATCAAACAGCTATCAACGCTTGAACAGGCCGATGAAAAAATTGAGAAAATGCTTGAATATATGCAACTGCAACTTTCTCATGGAGAAATCCATCCCCTCTCGCGTTTTTGGACGATGCGCACGTTTTGTTTAGAGCACTTCAAAGGAACTATTGCTGTTTCTAAACGTCTTATTCTATGGAAAAATTACTGTCAGGTGGTTGATGAGATCGTTAAATTAAAGCAGTTAATGGATGAAAAAAGCGCTTTTGAAAAAGAGCAGATTGAAGATGCCTTGACCTCTATAGAGGCTGATCTTAAGAAAGTGGATATTCTAGTAAAAAATGAACCAGAAATTACAATTCCTAAGTGTGGATGTCTGCAGAAGAATAAAGCAGAGTATATTAGCTCACAAAAAAAATTAAACGTTTACTCGGCCTACGCAAAGCGATTAAATAGCTTAAAAAAAGAAATATTGAGTTTAGATATATCATTTAAAAAAAAACAGGAAATCTTAGATCAAGTGCATCAACTTGGAGACCAAGTATTTCCTCCTAAGCGTGAGATTTTAAATGTTATTAGTGAAATTTACACTCAAGACATCCAGTTTTTTGTAAAAGTGAACTTTAGCTCTCTAGAGAATGTAGGCTCTCTCTTTCATCTTAAAGAGCAGATTAAACTTTTGCAAACCTTTGCCAAGATTATTTCTTTAAATGTTCAGTCATTTTCTCAAACCCGCCAAGTATTAAGCGAGTGTTGGGATAAAATAAAAGTTTATGAAAAAGAGCAGAAAAAACAAAAAGATGCTCAGCGTAAAGTCTGCGATGAAAATCATCAGGGTCTTTTGGAAAAAATAACGGCCCTTAAAGATCAGAAGGAACAGTTAAAAAAAGAGAGCTTTAATGGGCAGCTTGCCAAGCTAAGTTCCGAAATTAAGCAGCAAGATCTGCTTCGCTTTCAAAAAAATCAGCTCGAAGAGCAGTTGATAGAGCTCGATGATGACAAAAAATTCTCTTCAGCAGAGGAAGAGTATATCGATGGCATAAAAAGTGAAATCTCTCATATTAAAGAGCACCTTAGTCAGTGGGACTATATTACCATTGATAGTCAGATTAAATCGCTTCTATCCCACTATGATAGTTCTAAAATCCACGAGTCTTCGCAGGCTGACATCGATCAAAGTCTCTTTGAACTCAAAGAGACCCAAGCGCAAAAGCTCTTCGAAGAAATTAATGAGCGTATTGATCTAGAGGAGCTTTCTTTAGAAATTGAAGGTTTTAGAAAAACACTAAAGCAGGCTTTAGATAAGTATAAAACAGTGCTGAAGAGCTCAAATCAAAGTATTGAAAAAGCGATTGTCTATAATGAGCTTTTAGTGCGACTAAAAGCGGTGCTTGTTGATCTAGATCAGCATATCAATAATCACCAAGGAAGTGCGAGCTAAAGGGCCTTTTTAGAGGTTGTAGCGCCGTTTAAAGTAAGCGCTCTAATAACATCTTGGCTCCTTTGGATTAAGTTTTTGCTGTCCAAGTAGCCAGGGTTTTGATGTTGTTCTTCTAAAGTAAGCAGAGCATGATCAAGGGGGGTAAGCCCATCTTTGTCAATTTGATTGATGTCACCCGCCTTGTTTTCAATTAAATCCTGTGTAATTCTGGGTGATAGAGAATAAATTGCAGGAACCAGCAAATTTTGGTTTTCATCATTGACAGCTTTTATGTTCGCTCCATGTTCCTTTAACAGAAAATAAATCTCTTCTCTAGCTGTAATCAGGTCCTCAATCTTGTCTTCTGTACCTAAAAAACAGGTTGAGATATCAAGGAATGGTTCAAAAATTTGCCAGATAGGGTTTAGCGTTTCCTGGCCCCATGGAGTTGGAAAGGAAATAGGCTCTTTAGGATATTCTCCCTTGTCAATGCAGAATTTAACGGCTTGGAGGTCATTAAAACCAAGAGCCAGAGAAAAAAGCCGTTCCCAGAAAACCTTCAACAAGAGGGGTGCTTAATGTAAATCCAAGCTCCATAAAGAGCTTCGTTCTCTCAAAGTCTTGGTTCAAGAGGGAGGATGCGAATAATGTTTCTAAAAAATTGGGGTATGTTTCTAAAATTTGTAGCTCAAGGTCAACTTCATAGTTTGTGCAGGCCGTAATAAAATCATCTTGTTTGTAAATTAACCCAATCAAATAAGCAGGTAGCTTGGCCTCACTTAAAGTGGTTTCAAGTTCTTCATGCTCATGATAGTCGCAATCAGAGCAGGGTGTAAATGCAAACCATATCTTTTCAGAGCACATTTCTGCTGTGATTATAGAATTTATTTCAGGGGTCATGCTAACCAGCTGATTGGGATTGGCCCCTTCTCTAATAAAACGAGCAGCAGCTTTAAAATCTAAGGCTTCGATAGCCTGGGCTAATTTTTGTTCTAATTTTGAAAAATCTTCTAGCGGGATATTGATACTAGAAGGCTTGATAGAATAAATAGAACTAGTCATCATAAGAACTCACTATTTTTTTATTCAAAGATAATAGCATTAACGGGATTAATTTTCACAATTTTTAATTAAATAATATTATTTATTGTTAACTATAAATTTAATTAAATAATATTATTGTAGGGATTTCTTATTAAACTCAAAAGGATTTGCAAAAAAGGAGAAAATTTTAGAAAGGAAAAAATTATGAGGGGACTTTTCTTGGGGGTCTAGTTCAAGGTAAAATTGGAGCGGGTAGAATTTTCCTGATTCCATGAGGTAGCCTGACAAAAATTGGACGGTTTTATTAAATACCTCAGGGTTGTCTTTCAAAGGTTCTAAAAATTTAACCAAAGGTTCTGTAGAGCCTGGTTTGAAAACTTTCTGACCAACCAATTTATTGATACTAGTCGAAAAATTAGGGGCCCATTTTTCTATTTGTGACACTTTTACCCCTCGGACATAGTGTAGAAGTAGAAGCATGAAAAATGTCAGGTCAAAGTCCTGAGGGCCTACAAAAAATTGAGCAATGATATTTTTTAAGTTTTCGTCATAATTATTTAAGAAATACTTGGCATTCATAAAGTCATTTTCTTGTGACTTCCATTCGTCAATAAACTTTTGACTGAGCTCGGGTGTTTTATTAGCAATCGTTTCGTTTAAATAGTCCGTTAATTGAGCCATATCTTTTGTGCAGCAATTGACAATAAAGGTCGTTAGAAATTGTTCTGAATCAGCGGGCGTTTCCTGGGAGCTTTTGGTCAAATCAAAGAAAAATTCTAGAAACTGCTTGGTGAACACCGATGAAAGTAGAATAATAAGAAAAAATTCATCAGATGTGGGTGGTGCCATCAGAGTGTTGAGGTAGTGCACTAGGAGATGTTTGTAGTTAAAGTTGATCACTGAATCGAAAAAAAGGTGTTTAAGCTTATGAATTTCTGGATCATCACTCATCGCTTCTTTTTCAGTAAGGGCAGTGACAAGTTCTCCAATACGACAGTGATGGGGCATTTGGGTTAGCTTAGCAGCTTGCAAAGTACTTTGGTAAATTTCACAGGTAGGCGGTTGATGTTTTTGACTTTCAAATGTTTCAAGAAGATCTTCAATAGTCAACGAGTAGAGGTAGTTTTTCGATTTATCGAGCGCTTTAGCAAAATCTTGCTGCGTCTCATTGAGTAATATTTGATAGTTGGTTTCGATGTAGTCTTGGTTATAAAATTTGAGATCGAAAAAATTACCGAGATATTTATTCATGAATTGAAAAGATTCATAGTCAATATCATCATAAAATCTAGGAAAATCAGCTCCTTGCAGCTCATACCAGGTTTTGCCATATTTAAAAATTTCGAGAAGCCTTAGAGACACTAAAGAGGCTTCTTTACAGCATTTTAAGGTGGATAAAACAGAGCTATCAATAAAGTATAAATGCGAAGTTTCAATCACTTTATTAATTTCTTTAACCCAAGCAAGTGCTTTTTTCCCACCAAAATGAGGGGAGACAATTTTTTGCAAAATGGAGATGTTGCGATCTTTTAGTTGGAAAATTTCTTGAGCTGCAAACTGGTGCCCAAATGGGTGGCTAGGACTCGATTTAGGGTCAAAAAATGAGAGGGAGCAGCCTTTAATGACTTCGCCTGTGTTGGTGAGTGTCTCAAGTTTAGAAATTTTTAAAACAAGAGGTGTATTGATTAATTGATTTTGAATCGCTAGATGCATATTACATCCTGGCTTTGGTTTATTGTCAAAAGCAACGTCAAATTCAAGATATTGGTAATCAGTCTTCCCATCAAGGACAGAAGAGACTGCTTGTTTGATGGTTTCGTTGTCATCTAGATTCGCGACTTTAGGAGCTGCTGTTGCAAAGTGATGTGCGGTGGTCGAAGATTGTAATTGTTCTATATTCATGGTCGCTGTATTTGTACTGGGAATTAATGTATGATAAAGGGCAATTATTATAAATAAGAAATGGGCTTTACTTATTCAAAACAAAGAGGTGGTAGCGCTTTGCATACAGACCGCCAAGAGTCTCTGGGGTGTTACTTGCATCACCTGCTAAAAGTTCACTTCCCGATAGCGCTGCGAGTTTTGAGCCGACTGATGTTGAGTAATTATACAAATTCCACTGGCCTGTCCAAGGTGTTGGATATAGGGCAACAATAATTTTTTTATGGGGGTTCTTTTTATAATAGTTACAAACCCTTTCAAAGAAGATTTCATGAATCATGCGATGAGTGATTTGGCTATCTTGAGGGTATGGTAAGAAAAAGAAAACTCGTGAAGCATTCGTATCTATATTTTTTTGGAAAAGTTCATCCACTTTTTGATTTTCTGATGTCGACATCTGGAAAGAAGGGTCGTCATAAAATGGAAGGCGTAGTTGTAAAAGTTGAGCCTGCGGGTTGAACTGACTCAAGGCTGCCATGGATTCATACTCTCTTATAGTAGCCTTTAAAGGAATTGATTCGACAAATTCACTGCACTCATCATGGACTTGTACTAAGAGCCTGGTGGGGAGGTATGGATGGCCTATAACGGCTTTCTTTGGAATAGGAGCGTTGTTACCAGAGGTGACATTGAGAACCTTTGTTTCAATACCCTCGCGCCCCAAATGGTGAAGTAATCCACCTAAACTTAGTTCGGCATCATTGGGATGGGGTGATATAATCACAGCAGTATCTTTCGGGTTGAAAGAGAAAGAAGGTCGAAGCTTTTTCTTGGTGGATTTAGAACTTACAATGTATGACTTACTCGAAAAGGGGATTAATTGCAGTTGTTTTTGCTGATATGTTAGGTCAAAGAAACTAAATATTTCATTATATTGTGAGGCTGGACTTTGGGTTGAGGAGAGTTCTCCTGCAATTAAGTCCAAGCGATTAGCAGCAACTTGAGAGGGGTGAAAATTAAAGATTATAGACATCTTTTTTTGGTACTCAACTTTGCTCAGAGGCAAAAACATATTGTTAGAATGCGGTTTTGTTTCATAGAAAATGCCTAAAATAGGTTTTGGGAAATTCTCTTCTATCACAGAGTTTCTAAACTGAGAAAAATTTTCCAGCATTTTCTCATTGTGGGGTAGCATCACAATGTCGGGTTGGATTTTTTTAATGTGGTCTAAAATCTTGCTTGGTGCAGCTTCTTGAGTAGTGTGAATAGTATTGTTATTTGCTTTTAGTTTTTTCCAAAGGTGGTCTTTAACTTTTCCTTTCTTAACCCAAAGAATAATTTGATTGCTGGGGCATTGAACATAAGAAATGTTAGGCAAAGGGCTGGAGTTGCCCTTATCCAAAAGAGAAGGTTTGCTTAATTGTGGGACATCCCAAAAGTTAGGTTGGGTGCTTTTTTTGATTTGGACAGGGTTTTGTGAGTCCAAGTTTAGGGCGCCTAGCATGCAGAGCGAAAATAGCGAGTTTGGTTGGCCACATCCATAGGCCTTCTCATCGACTAAAAAAGTCAAGCTGCCATTAGGTCTGTTCTCAAGAACTGGAAAAGGGGCTTGTTTATCAAGAAGTTGATAAAGCATTTCTTGTTCTTGGCTTCCAGAAGCTACAATAAACATGCGTGGGCAGTCGAGCATATTCTGAAGGTTGTCTTTAAAGCAGAGCAAGTGATGTGTTTCTTCTGATGAAGAAGAAGATGCATATGAAATGCAGGCGTTCAGTGTTTTGACATCTCCAATAAAGGTTACTTGGCAACTCGGGTCTTCAAGGCAATGGCTGAGGGTTCGAGAAGATTCATAACCGCTATGAATCTGGCTGTCAGAAGTTGCATGAGAACGCAGTGAAACCTCTTGTTGGATCCATCCTCTCAAGCTGTCCATCGATGGAAGCTGCTTATCATCCATGTACTTGAGGATTAAGTTTGCAAATAAAGGATCTTGTTCTTGAAAAGTAGAAGTCGTTTTTTCAAATGCTTCTAATGTATTGGGGTTTTCATTGCAATTAGTAATAAATCTCTGGCAAAAATGATCGAGACTTTCGTTGAGTTTTTTCCGCTTGCGTTTGTTATGGCAGAGATTTTTAGTAAGTGGTTTGAGCCCCCAGTAGTGCAGTTTTTGCATGGTGACCTGGTTCGTAATGAAGGGAATGAAGTGATTATATGAATCCGCCGTATAAAAACTGGGTGTTTCTGCAGGATTAGAGCCATTGTAATCCAGACTAAAGAATGTCGCTTTAGAAAAATCGAGTTTTCCCTGGTAAAAGAGTTCAATTAAAAAGCTATACATAGCACTTGTAGATGCCTCTGTTGAGAGAATAAAGGCCATTGTGCTACCCGTTTTTTTCGCAAGCGAGATTTCATTGGCTATGACATCTGTGACAGCTTTTTCAACGTCTTGTCTATTTTCTTCAACTTGCACTATAATAGGCGAGTGAGCCATGACTCGAAAAGAAATTATAAGAAATAAAAAAAGAAGTTTTTTCATTTGCGTAGCCCTGCTTAAGTAGTATAATTCATTTTATAGCGATGAAAACTAGCATAATAAAAAATTAAAAAAAACCTTTAAACCTTGCCATGAGTGATTGTCAAAACATCGGATTCTTAGGAGGGACTTTTGATCCTTTCCATCTAGGTCATTTAAATTTTGCCATTGAAATACTTGAAAAAACTTATCTTGATGAAATTTGGATTTGTCCAACTAGTATTTCTCCCTTTAAGACAAAGACCCCCCCAGTCAATGCAAGTCATCGGCTGGAGATGGTGCTAGGGGCTATTGAGTCCATAAAAGGGCTGAGGGTGCTAGATGTAGAGGCGCATGCAAAAGAAGCCTCCTACACCTATGAAACGCTTGTGCAGCTCGAAAAAGAGAATCTAGGAGTCAAAATGCACCTAGTTTTGTCCCAAGAGCTGATCTCCTCTTTGCACTTATGGAAAAATGCGAGAGCTCTTTTAGAACGTTTCCCTCTTTTTGTTGGGAGTATTCAAAAAGAAGATATGGACCTTGGAGGGCTGCCTTCTTGGATTGTGGATAAAATTAAAGGTAGAATTTGTCAAATTCGCTGCTTTGAAGTCTCCTCAAGAGAGGTTCGTGAGCGTTTCAAAAAGAACCTTTATTGCGATCATCTACTCCCCTCAAAAACCCTAGACTACATTTATAAACATAAGTTATACTCTTAATTTAAAAAAGTTAAGGGATGTATGTTAAACCAAACTGATTGTAAAGAAAAAGACTTAGCTCTTCAATTAACAGAAACAATAGCTCAGATTATTTATGAAAAATCAGGCAAAAATATTTTTGCTGTAGACATTCGCGGGGTGTCCACGTTATCTGATTTTTGTTTGATTGCTGAAGGAACCGTTGACAGGCATGTTCGAGCTATTGCTCAAACAGTTGAGAAAGAACTCGCTCTTTTAGGACATAAACCCTCCCGAGTTGAAGGTATGCAAGAAGGGCAGTGGGTTATTCTAGACTATCTGAACATTATGGTTCACGTCTTCACGCCTGCTTTTCGAGAAAAATATCATTTGGAAAGATTGTGGGAAGAAGGTACAGTTGTTGATTTAAACTACAAGGAATAAGGTGCCTTTTACAATTGGTGGGGACTGGATTCCCTCTAAAGATCACACCAAGCAATCTGCAAAGGTTGCGGTTCAGAAGCGAGTCAAAAAAGGTCGAGTGTTAACCATTGTTCTGAACGTAGACTTATCAAGTATCCAAAAAGTGCTTCAGATCCTCAAAAAAAAGTGTCATTGTGGTGGAAGTCTTTCAAATGGAGTTATTGAATTGCAAGGTGAACACCTAACTCAAGTTCAAGCTGTTTTAAAACAGGAAAATATTCTTTAAAAAATAGAGAGGATTGATATGAAGAAAAAACGTGTTGTAGTCACAGGAATGGGAGTCGTATCCTGTTTCGGAAGCAATGTGGATACGTTTTATGATAATCTTTTGCAGGGGAAAAGTGGGATTCGTCCTATTGAACATTTTCCATGCGAGGAAATGACGACGCGCTTTGCTGGAGTTATTCAAGATTTTGACCCACTACCTTATATTGAAAAAAAACAAGTTCGTCGATTAGATCCTTACGCCCAGTATAGCATTGTAGCGGGGCATAAAGCCTTAGAAAATGCTGGCATGACTGGAGATGTTTTAGAAAAGCTTAACAAGAAAAAATGTGGTGTGATTATTGGCTCGGGAATGGGCGGTATGAAAGTTTTCTTTGAAGGTTCGGACACGCTCATAAACAAGGGATTTCAGAGAATAACACCGTTTTTTGTTCCTTATATCATTACCAATATCGGTGGGGCATTACTTGCCATGGATGCGGGTTTTATGGGCCCAAACTACTCGGTGTCTACAGCATGTGCAACCGGTAATTATTCTATTATTAATGCCGCAAACCATATTCGACTTGGGCACGCTGATGTCATGGTTGCTGGAGGCGCTGAAGATGCTTTAATTAAACTTGGATTGGCAGGTTTTATAGCTTGTAAAGCACTCTCTAAGAGAAATGAAGAGCCTACAAGAGCTTCTAGACCCTGGGACACTAACCGTGACGGGTTTGTAATGGGCAGTGGAGCGGGCACACTCGTATTAGAAAGTTTAGACCACGCTCTTGCTCGAGGGGCTCATATTTACGCGGAATATCTAGGGGGTGGAATCTCTTGTGATGCTCACCATATTACAGATCCTCGATCAGACGGTAAAGGAGTGGCTTTAGCTATTGAAAATGCATTAGAAGATGCTGAAATTTCTAAAGACCGTGTGAATTACATTAATGCACATGCTACTTCGACACCAGTTGGTGATATGGCAGAATATCATGCGGTTAAAAGTGTTTTTGGGAGTATGGACGGGATCAAAATGAACGCAACAAAATCTATGATAGGACACTGTCTAGGTGCTGCAGGAGGAATTGAAGCCCTTGTTTGTGTCAAAGCTATTGAGACTGGAATGTTGCATCCTACCATCAATCATGAAAATCCAGAGCCGGGTCTTGAGGTGGATGTGGTGCCTAATGTTGCCCAAAAGTTCGATGTAGATGTAGCCTTATCTAATTCATTTGGTTTTGGTGGACATAACGCTTCAATAGCGTTTGCAAAGTATCATGGATAAGTCTGAAATTTGTGCTGGTATTCTCCCCTTTAGGATTGTTGAGGGACGGTGGGAGATCCTCGTTATTTGTCATGTGCAGGGGAACTATTGGGCCTGCCCTAAGGGTCGCTTGAGAGAAAATGAGCCTTTTAAAGAAGGTGCTTGTCGAGAGCTTTATGAGGAAACTAACTTAAAAGTAAGTTCTTTTTTAAAGCTTCCCTCTTTGGAGGAAAACTATACCTTTACAAGGGGGGGGCACTCGATTACCAAACATGTAGTTTACTATCCGGCCCTGGTGGAAGGAACTCTACATATTGGTGATCCCGAAGAAGTTTCAGAAGCTCAATGGATGCCTCTAGAACAAGGGGTTTTAAAAATTACGTTTAAACAGACTCAAGAGCTAATTCAAAAATTTATTAAAAAACTTCCCAAGTGAAGCCCATTTTAAACTTGTGAATTTTTGTCTATTATGGGAAAATTGGTCCTTTAAAAATTGGAGAGTACATCATGTTGGCACTAACAAAAAAAATAAATCTAGAAATGGTTTTAAATAAGTTTTTAACTTATTTTTTAAGTTTTGCTTTCCTGACTCTTTGTGCAAATACAAAACTCTATTTACCACTTTCACCAGTGCCAATTACCATGCATACTTTTGCTGTGGCTACACTTGGAATGCTTTTACCTCTAAGAGTTTCTCTGCCCTGCTTTATCGTCTACCTTGTAGAGGGGCTAATAGGCTCTCCAATTTTTGGAGTGTCTCTACTGTTTGGAGGCCCGTCATTTGGTTATTTGATCGGAATGATCGTCTCACTTGTCTTTTTAAACAGAGTGCGCAAAACTTCCTGCCCAACGCTTCTAGCTGTTTTATCTAGTAGTTTGATCATTTGGTTTTTTGGGGTTTTACACTTGCAGTTTTTTACGGGGATCAAAACAGCTCTTTTAGTAGGAGTTGTACCTTTCATAATTGGAGATCTTTTAAAGGTAGGCCTTTCAAGTTCTTTGATTCGTCTTGCTCGAAAAAAGAAAAACTCTATGTTCATAAACTTTTAGAAAGTTTTTAGACCCAACCACCATCTAGTTCCAGGGTGGTGGCGTTTAAGTAGTTATTTTCAATAATAAATCGAATAGCGTGTGTGATCTCACAAAGCTTTGCTGCGCGTTTTAAAAGAACGTGTTTTTCAACTAATTTTTGAATAGTTGCCTGGTCATGATCTTTGGATGGGAGGGCAACCCCAATCAGCAGATTGTTCACCCGTATATGAGGAGCAAGCTCTTGTGCTAGAATTTGGGTGGAATACATCAGTGCTTTCTTGCTCAGGCTATGCACTCCGTATCCTTCAATAGGTCTATGTGAGCTTGTATCACAGATATTAAGGATTAATGAGCCCGGGGGCATAAGAGGGGCTGCTAATTGAGCGCAGAGCAAAGGGGCTGTTAAGTTAAGCCTCAGTGCATCATTTAGTCGACTTGTTGTTAGGAGGCTCTTTTTCTCAAAATGAGCCGCGTTATTGATGAGCACATCTAAATGCCCAAATCGATTTTTAGCGTGATCAAAGAGAGATTGAATTTGATGAGGATGATTGAAGTCTGCCTGGAAGGTAGAGCAGTCACAACCTTTAGCTGTCAGCTCATTTTTTAAGCTGATCACTTCATCTTTTGATTGATGGTAGTGAAGCAAAATCTTAGCTTCAAACAGCGATTGACTGATAGCTCGGCCAAGGCGAACGGCACTTCCAGTGACTAAAATGACTTTATTTTTAAGAGATAACATTAAGTGATAGGGTGAGTTGGGGGTCTAAAAGGTGCTGCTCGTAAAGCATGCAGAAAGGGATGTTGTCAATTAAAACTAGATCTTGGTCCAGGCTGTTTTCTATAAAATGGAGAGCTTCTAGTGCTTCCTGGAAAGGGAAAGCTGCGTCTTTTATGGAGGCTCTATGCATTGTGATGACTGGCTCAGGGGGCTTTGGCAGGCAAACCTTTTTTGCTTGGTTGCCTAGGCTCTCTAATGGTTTGCCTAAACCTCTGGTGATTTTTTTCATAAGTCCTTCACTATTTTGAATAAAAAGTATAATTATTAGCTCTAATTCCCTTCAACTAGAAATCTAAGTGTAATCAGTATTGAATATAAATGGTTTAGATGATATGGGTTCTAGACTATGAAGAGGGTGATTTATTGTGTGGACTTCATTTTGTAAGTGGCTTGTATTTAATGTTATAAGATCTTTTTTATTTTTGAGGTATCGAATTAAGCATCAAGGTTTGGATAAACTTAACTCCAGCACATTGTCTAAAAAGGGTGGTATCTTATTTTTACCTAACCATCCTGCTGAAGTTGATCCAATCATTGTAGGCTCTATTTTATGGTCTCGCTACCAACCACGCCCCATGATTGTAGAATGGATTATCAAACTCCCAGTGGTCAGTATCGTTATGAAGCTCATGCGAGCTGTTCCTATTCCTAACTTTGAAGACAAGTCATCTCAATCTAAAAGGATTGCTGCTGAAAAATCGTTTCAGGCTGTCGTCGAAGGATTGAAAAAAAATGATAACTTTATGATTTACCCCGCAGGGAGATTAAAAAGTTCTGAACACGAGTCGCTGGGAGGAGCTTCTGGTCTTTTTAAGATTATCCAAGCAAATCCGAATGCCAATATTGTCCTTGTTCGAACTACGGGACTTTGGGGGAGTCGTTTCTCAAGAGGTTGGGATGGAAAGAGAGTCGTTTTTTTAGATGCAGTATTGCACGCTTTGAAAGCTCTTTTAAAAAATGGTATTTTCTTTATGCCAAGAAGACGTGTTTTCGTTGAGCTTGAGCCTGTTAATGATACGTTTCCCTATGGAGCATCTCGCTTTGAACTGAACCGCTATTTAGAAGAATGGTATAACTCAAAAAAAGATCCGCTGCAATTAGTTTCCTATCAATTCTGGTCTAGAAAAATAAAGAGAAAGTATACTTTTGAAGATCCTGTCATTGACCTTCAACATGTTTCTGAGAAAGTTCAAAATGAAGTGGTTGCTGAAATAGCAAGAATTTCTAAATGTCTTTACTCTGAAATCAAGCCTGAAATGAATCTATTTGTTGATTTAAGGCTCGATTCTTTAGACATACAAGACCTTGCAACTTTTTTAGAGACGCGTTACAAAGTGAATAAAATCAAACCATGTCAATTAACAACGGTGGCCTCCGTCATGAACTATGCAGCAGATCCTGAGAATACAACTCAAAATCAAACGGAAAAATTAACCTCAAGCATACATTGGAAAAGTTTTTTACAAAGTGAGCCTATTCGAGCTACAATACGAGGTGAGACTCTTCCCAAAGCCTTCGTTAAAATTGCTTGTGAGCGGAAAAAAGACTTAGCATGTGCAGACCTAGTTACCAGAGAAATGAGTTATGAGAGGCTCCTAATTGGGGCGGTATTGCTGTCTAAAAAAATTAGAAAAATCCAAGGGGATTATGTGGGTGTTTTGCTGCCGGCTTGTACGACAGTCAATTTAGTGATTTTAGCTTGTCAAATTGCAAAAAAAATACCCGTTTTGATCAATTGGACTGTTGGGAAGAAGCACCTCGAAGCGGTCTTAGAGCAGACCAAACTCACTTCAGTTATCACCTCGAAGGCGTTTTTAAGAAATATTGAAGATGTTGACTTGACTCCCTTTGACAGAAAGTTTTTGTTTGCTGAAGATATTAAAAGAAGCATCTCTTCGATGGATAAATTGAAGGCTTATTTTTTAGTTAAAATGAGCTGTGAACATATTATCAAAGCTCTTGATATCAACAAAATTTCAGCCAGTGACACCGCCGCATTGATTTTTACAAGTGGCACCGAAACGCTGCCCAAAGGCGTGCCGCTTTCTCATGAAAATATTATATCTAACTTAAACTCTGCGTTTGATCGCGTTGAGACGACCAACCATGATGTTGTCTTAGGTTTTTTGCCACCATTCCATTCCTTTGGACTGACGGTGACAGGTTTGCTTCCTTTGGTTTCAGGGGTGCGAGTAGTCTACTATCCAAATCCAACTCACTATAAAAAAATAGGGCGTTTGATTGCCCATTGGCAGGTGACTTTTTTATGTGGAGCTCCTACCTTTATTAAAGGAATTTTGCAGCCGGCTCACAAAGAATATTTTGAGAGTCTTAGAATTATTGTAACAGGAGCGGAAAAAGCTCCGGCTTCTCTTTTAAATCGTATTGAACAGGTATGTCCACAGGCAGCATTTGTAGAGGGATATGGTCTCTCAGAGTGTGGTCCTATCTTGACTCTAAATGTTCCCGGTAAAAAGTGTCAGGGGGTGGGGCCTGCATTAGACATTGTGGACTTACTCATTGTCGATCCTCAAACAAATCAAGTGCTACCGCAAGGAGAAAAAGGTCATGTGCTGGCTAAAGGTGCGAACATTTTCTCAGGTTATCTAGGAGATAGCCCTTCTCCTTTTATAGAATTAATGGGAAAAAAATGGTTTAAGACAGGCGATTTGGGTTACCTTGATGATAGAAACTATCTCACTTTAGTGGGTAGGCTTAAGAGGCAGGTTAAAATTGGGGGCGAGATGGTGAATTTAAATGCTCTTGAGGAATCTTTAACGCAAAAGTTTTTAGAGGATCAAAGAATTGATGCAAGTGTTGTTGATCAGCCCAACGTAGCTATTTGTGCAAAAGAGGGTGATGGGAGAGCTATGCTAACCTTATTTGTTACTTTTGAGGTCTCAAGAGACGAAGCAAATAAGGAGATAAAGCATCTTGGATATAGTAATTTACATAAGGTTTCACAGGTCATCCAGCTCAGTAGCCTACCACTGATGGCGAGCGGTAAAATTCACTATAGAGAGCTAGAGAAAAATCTCTAAAAATAAATTGACCAGCAGCTCTCAATAAATAACTTGAAAGTGATATAAATTCTTTGTCTTGGAATAATTACCGCATTCTGCTACAATTTCGTGAAAATAATTTGGGGCATAGAAGTGAAAAGAACTTACCAACCATCAAAAATTAGAAGAAAGAGAACTCATGGATTTCGCGCGCGTATGAAAACTCGCCATGGGAGAAAAATCTTGAATCAAAGACGCCGTATAGGCCGTAAAGAACTAGCTGTGTGAGCCTCTCTTACTCTAAAGAATCTCGTTTAAAATCTTCACGTCAATATCAACAAGTATTAGAACGCTCTCAGGGAGTGCGAGGCAAGTACATCATCTTGCATCTTTTTGTTAATTCAAATTACCCTTTTACAAAGCTAGGTGTGGTTGCCTCCAAAAAATTTGGGAAGGCGGTTGAGCGCAATCGATTTAAAAGAATCTCTAGAGAGGCTTTTAGAAAGGTTAAATCTTCTTTCCCAGTCGGAAGTCAAATTGTAATTAAACCTAGAAAGTATGCCCTAGGTGCTAAAATGCACCAGGTGCTAGACGAGCTTTTAGAGCTTTCTAAAACGGGTCTTCGTTGATTAACTATAGACGTATTTTACTGCTCTCTGACCCCATTCAAATCCAATTCTAGCCGAAAAAAGAGCTGTCAATGTGAACGATGAAGGGGCGTGATTCTCGTGAAGGGCACTTATAATATAGAGAGGCAATGCTTTAAGAATTAGGTATGAAAGACCGCCCGTAACATCTTCCCCTTTATGTTTTGTGGGGTCTCTCTGGCCAGCGTTATACTCTTCATTTTCAGTGTCTAAAGCAATTAAGTGCCCCAGGTCACCTTGATTGGAATTTGCAAGTAGTTTTTTAGCCTGTACATGGTGGATTTTATAGTCTACTAGAGGCTTAAGAGCGCCTATAGTTAGGCCAAGTAGGCAGCAGGTAGCATTGTTAGCAAATAGAAATGCTGCAGAGAACAGCTGAACTTGGTCATAGACATCGTTAAAAAGATCTTTACCAACCGGTGGCTTACTTGAGCTAGAGCTTGGAGGGGTTGGGCGCGGGTAAAAGATCGTTATCCCACCACTTGAATCCTTTTTTAACTGAAGGACTCCTGGAGCAGCTCTAATTTTTGGGTCTTTAGTGATCACAGCTGATGTCATTACAGGTCTCCTAAGGTTGTGTTAGTTGCTCGTCATCGATTGTATCCTGCTTGGGATTTTCTACAGCTTGAATGTCATTGAAATATCTAATCGCCTGCGAGGTTGCAATCGATACAAGCGCAATAGTTCCAACTAAAAGAGCAAGGGGTTTCCAGTCACTTTTAGGGGTTTTGGGCGATTGAGCGCCTAAGTTAAAACTTTCACCAGAGAAGAAATTTTCTGCCGATGCAGGTGTGGGAGCTTGGAAGTTTTCACTTAAAAATAGGTTGCTGGCAGGTGGTGGGGTAGGCGTAGTAAACTTTGCACTAGGCGGTGGGTTAACAAAAGGTGGGGGTGCCGGAGCTTGGAAGTTTTCACCTAAAAATGGGCTACGGGTGGGCGTTGTAAAATCATTGCTCTGGGAGAATGTGTTGCTTTCTGGATTTTGGGCTTGTTGCTCGGTAGTGCTAGGATTAAAATAGGTATAAACATTGTTGAAGGTTTGCGTGAAAACCTCCACTGGAGTACCTTCAAAGTTGCTAAAGATCCCCTCATTCATATTATGAAATACTTCTGAAAATGTTTTTTTAAACACAGATGACGCTAAGCTAACAGCCAATTCACCTGTTTTAACGTTAATACTGGAAAACGTTTCGATTGGACTACAAAAGTAATTTATTCCGGGTTGTGAACAGGCCCACTGGGTCCATTCAGCTTGATCCTCCTCAAAACCCATAGCATTGGCTGCCGTTTGAACAGCTTTTCCAGCTCCATAGGGAACAGCTAGCCAAGTCCCAATCGTTGTCACGTAGTTTGTTGCAATGGTTCCTAATTTTGCGCTGGCAAGGTCATTTGGTAAATTCAAAGCATTTCCAAAGAGGAGTTTTTTAAACCAATGCATTTGTTCAGAGGTTCTACGGGGGGCACTTTGCGCTACGGCTCTAGCTAGGCTTGTAACAGCCTCTACCATTCGGTTATTTGATTGAATGAAATTTTCAGATGTGATTTTAGTTGCACGGATTTCCCTTTGCCTTCTTTCTAGGGCAGCTAATCTTCCCGATGTTGGGTCTGCGGGATCGCCCATAATTTGAACAAATTTATTTTCTACTTCATCAACTTTATTGGTCAGGGTGGTGAGTAATGCAGACAGAGTTGCTAGTGTGATGACTGGGGCTGCTGGTGGGTTTCCTGCGGGTACTGCCATATTTTTTATCTCCTAAAATAAAATTTACTATTTAACTGGTGTATCCAACCAGCAAGCTAATCTTTGTACACAAGTATTACTAAATTCAGCGGATTTTTTTAGTACAAAGGCATGTTTAATGATATTTGCAGGGGTGTCAATTTGAGTGAAATTGCGGCCTGCAAGCAAGTTAGAGCCTCCTTTAATATGGGTCGGTAAATAGACTCCCAAAAGGAATTTTTTGGTGATCAAACCAAGAAACCCTATGATCCCTTTTTGATGTAAGGTGACTGCAAAATCATTTTTTTCGTCGTCTTGAGCAATTTTTTTAGGGGCTCCATATTTATAGTAGCTATAACAGCCCTTCATAAGTCCTAAAAAGCTTCCAGAAGCATAGGCAATAGGAGAGCTGTTGAGGAGGAAAATAGTCTCTAAAAAACAATAGGTCGTAAAAATATCGTCATAAAGGGCTGCTCCGGGGGGAGGGGAACTGGGTTTTTTTTCTTCTGGAATAACCGTAATATTAGGTTGGTGCAAGATGGCGGGTTGTACAGTGGACATGTTTTTAGATACTCCTACTTAATTGATTAACCAGTGTAGACTACAATTTAATAAAAATCAAACCAGATTAAGGATTCTTACTCCGGAGAAAAATTTTATAAAACACTGCTTTTTAAATGTTTATAGTTTAAATTAATTTCTTTACAAAGTGATTTTTCTATAGATTTATCTAATCTTAATATTTGATTTAGGATCCTCGTTGTCTTTAGCTGCCGCTTAGATTATAGTGTTGGTTTTGAAATATATAAATTATGATGATCTTGAACTATCCTAAAACTTTAATTGTTAGGCACCGCAAAGAGAATAAAAAAAAGTGTAGCTTAGAGCCTATCACTAATCGAGAGGATTGCCTTTTTTTAAATTACCCACAGTGCATTTTACCTCCGATAGAGAACTATGTGTTACTGAGCTTTGAAGGGCCCCCTTTAAGGGAATCTGATCAAGACAAAGGGATTATTTTAATAGATGGAACTTGGAAATATGCTGAAATTATGCAGCAAGTTCTTTTTAAAGATCTTCCTATTCAAAAAAGAAGCCTGCCTTCTTCTTTAAGGAGTGCCTATCCTAGAAAGCAGACAGGATGTTCTAATCCCGATCAAGGACTAGCTTCTATAGAAGCATTATATGCAGCTTACAAGGTTTTAAAAAGAGACTGTAAGGGGCTGCTGGATGACTACTATTGGAAAGAGCCTTTTTTAGCTAAAAATACAGATTGGATATAGACGACCATAAACTACTGAATATCTCAGATGCTCATCTATTCACTCTCCAGCTTTTACCCATTCTTAGGGTAGAGGTCGGTTCGATGATAGTGACTTTTTGATGTGTAGGCTATACATCTAAACTTGACTTTTCAACCGCAACTAAGGTATGAATCTTTGTTTTTATTGAGGTTGAGATGGTAAAGCAGCAAAAGACTGATATTAATCAGAGTATTTACTCTCAAAATAAGGGTTTGCTGTTTCAGTTTGTTTTGTCTGAATTTATTCATGCAAGTCGTTTTGTTCAAAAGATAGCATCTTTTTTAAATGCCTCTCTAGCTTTAAGATTTGATCAACTTGATGATGTTTTAGAATTAGTTCCCCCATTAACCGGAGAGCCTGTTTCCGGTATCAATGAAAGGTGTTTCCCGTGGGCCCAGAATCAAGGGAGTCTGAATAAGCTCAAGCACTACAGTTATTTGATGAGTCAAAAGATGGTGAAAACTCCTCTGGTTGGCAAGCTGCTGGTTAGCTCTAGTATAGCCTTTCATAGCGCTTCACAAATTCGTGAGGTGATAACTACTCTGAAGTATCAGCATGAAGAAGGGGTGCTTTTAAACTATAAGCCTCTTTATCAGTTCATTGGAAAGTTGGTGGACCATATGCAGTTGCTCACATCATATATCTGTGAAATATTATTCTTCTTTAAAGATGATGCCTCAGTTCTCCTTTTTTTGCTGCAACAGCAAGAGGATTTGGATGCAATTTATTATAAGAATTTCGTAAAACAAACTTTATGTCAGATGTTCCCAGAAGGACTTGAACAAGTTCAAGATTTTGTCACTGAGGAATATAATAAGAAGGGATTTGTACATCTAAAAGATCTCATTTTAAATCAAGTCAATCAACTCAACACCTAAGGATATATGGAATCCAACTTATTAATAAGATGTATTGAAAGTGCCGAAAAGTGGATTTTACAAGAAGCTAATGGTCGCGCAGAAACGGTTTTAGATGCAGCTGATTTTTATGAACAAAAAAAAACTATAAGAGTAGATGGCAACTCATCGCTTATTCAGCATATTGATATGTCTAAGCTTTCAAAAGCAAAAGTCCTTTTAATTGCTATAATGCCTCAAGGGGCAGAGAAAACTTTAGCAGAGAGGCTTAGTCTGGCGATTGACTCACGAATAGCCTCTGCCATGCTTATTGAAGCCTCTTTTTTAGAAGCAGAGGGAATGTGGGAAGAGCTGTTTAACAGGGGTAAGCTCATAGAGAATGTCTTGATTCCTGAAATGGATCTTTATCAGTTACCACAACTGATGAAGGGTTACCAAAAGTTGCCTTACAGGAAGCTATTTAATAACTCTTTATTTCTAATGTCAGACCTTAAAAGTTACAATCAGGATCCAGAACTTAAAAAAAGTTTGTGGGCTACGCTTTTAAGTGAGCTTTAAATGACGGGTACCTATCAAAAATATGCTTCTGTTTTAGTCGATTCAGGTCCTGCAAGACCGCTTGACTATGGGGTAAAAAATGAAGATCTTTCACGATTAGAAAAAGGGATGAGTGTGCAAGTGCTTCTTCGGGGAAAGCTGCGTACAGGGGTGATTGTTGAATTTTCCAATCAATGCTCATTTTCATCGGTTCTTCCTATTCAAGGAGTGGTTTCTAAAACTTCTCTATTAACTCCTCAGGCTTTTGAACTCGCTGAATGGATTTCTAAATACTATCATACCCCGCTCTCCAAAGTCCTCAAGCTCTTTTCACCCACCTGTGTACGTAAGGGGTTGGGACATAAAGAGCAGCAAGTGGTTTTTAGGTCCCATACCCTTGAAGAGACTAGGGTGTTGTCTATTGCTCTACGTAGCAAAGTCCCCAAACAGGCGATGGTTTTAGACCAGATGCTTCAAGTTGAAAAAAGCATTTTGTTAACAGAACTGTTAGAAAAATCTAAAGTGACTCGAGCTGTTGTAGGAGCGCTTGTTAAAAAACAAATACTGCAAGTTCAAAAAGCAAATGTTGAAAGAAACCCTCTAAGTCGAGCTGAGTTTTTCCCTACCCGGCCTAAGCAGTTAAACGATGAACAAAAAAAAGCTCTTAGTGAGATTCAAAAAGCTCTTCATCAAGAGGTGTTCCAGCCCTTTTTATTGCATGGGGTCACAGGGAGTGGCAAAACAGAGGTTTACTTACAAGCCATAGATGAAGTGCGCAGGCAAGGCAAGAGCGCGCTGATGTTAGTTCCTGAGGTGGCTCTGACTACACAAACTATTGAGAAGTTTAAAGGGCGCTTTAAAGAAAAGATTGCTGTGCTGCACCATAGGCTAAGTCCTGGAGAGCGCTATGATCAATGGTATGCCATCAGAGAAGGCAAAGCCTCTATTGTCATTGGAGCTCGCTCAGCTATTTTTGCACCTCTTGATAATATTGGGGTCATCATTGTTGATGAAGAGCATGAGCAGTCCTATAAACAAACAGATGAAATGCCTACCTATCACGCTCGAGATATTGCAGTCTTAAGGGGTAAGATGAATTCGGCTACCGTGATTTTAGGAACAGCGACTCCCTCGCTTGAAACTTATAATAATGTGGAGAATCAAAAATACCGATTATTAACGTTAAACCAGAGAGTTGGAGAAAGCCTTTTACCACAAATTCACTGTATCGATATGAAAAGGGAAATGGAAATAGCCAAGGGCTTTACTCTTTTTTCTCAAAAGCTTCTCACTGAGATAGAGAGGCGTACCCAAAGAGGGGAGCAGAGTATCTTATTTTTAAATCGAAGAGGGTTTCATTCTTCACTAGTTTGCACGCAGTGCGCTGAGGTTGAAAAGTGCCCTTACTGTGATCTTTCACTAACTTTTCACCGCAAAGTAAACACCTTGTCATGCCATTTATGTGACTATCAACTAACCCCTCCTCGAGAATGTCGAAAATGTAAAAGTCCAACTTTGAAATTTAAAGGATTTGGTACTGAGAATGTAGAGAGTCAGTTAAAAAAAATATTCCCTCAAATAAAAACACTTAGAATGGACACGGACACCACCAAACATGTGGGGAGCTATGAGAAGCTCTATTATGCTTTCCGTAATCATAAGGCCGATGTATTGATTGGCACGCAGATGATTGCCAAAGGGCTACATTTCCCCAATGTAACCTTAGTGGGAGTTCTTAGCTGTGACCAGCAGTTTAACTTACCTGATTTTAAAGCCTCTGAAATAGCATTTCAGATGCTGATGCAAGTTGCAGGTCGTGCTGGTAGAGGGGAGATTAAAGGAGAGGTCTTCATTCAGACATTCAATCCACAAAATGCGATTTTAAAACAGGCTATAGATCAAGATTATCTGGCCTTTTATCAACAAGAAATCACTTCGAGGCGCTTTTTCAACTACAGCCCTTTCACCCATCTGATTAGACTCGTTTTTAAAGGGAAAGATGAGGCTGAAACTAAGGCCTATGCTCAAGCATTATATCAGCAAATTTCACGAACTCTTGCAAAAAGAGGAGAGGTTTTTTCACCCCTTCCATGCGGCTATCCAAAAATCAAAGAATACTATCGTTTCCACGTTTTGCTCAAAGGGAAATCAGTGTATCTGCTCAATCAAATTATTCAACAAGCCCTTGATCAAGTAGGGGTTTTAAGGTCTGTGAGACTTCTGATAGATGTGGACCCGTCCTCTACATTTTTTTAGGATCACTAAAAACTAGATGTTGTAGGTAGCTTTTGATTTTAAAGTCTAAAAACTGGCACTTTGACATCACTGCGTAGAGGTCTTGCGCCTTTGTTTCATAATCTGGATCTTGAGTGTCTAGAACTTCTTGGGCAAGCTTTTCTAAAAAAGCTTCTTTAGCACTTTGAGGATCTAGTTTATCCAGTAGGTTGTGATAATCATGTAAAAGAGGGGTCTCTGCAAGCTCTGTAAATGGAAACTCTAGTAAAAGGGAGTAAATTTCTTCAAAGAGCTCACTAAGGGTGAGGCCTGATGCTAAATTAATACTTACATCGGGATCAAGCTCACTCGTTTTCAACGTCTCAATTAAAGTCGCAGCATAGTTAATAAGCATCAGCTTGGTCTGCAGGACTTCATCTGAGCTAAATTGTGGGATGATGTCGATAGATTGATGAAAAAGCTCTTCAAGTTCACTTTCTAAGCCTAATGGAGATCGTAAGATAACCTGACGATCAGGATCAAATCTAATTTGGTATTCTTGAAAGATTTCTTCTAAGTTCAAGCAGCTGGCTTGGAACTGAATATATTGAGTGCAGTAGTAGCGAATCACATGTTCCCATAAAAAGAGTTCACCCTTTTCGGAAGCTTCTTCAAAGTTAATAAATGTCTTATTGGGATCAAATTCATTAAAAAAGTTTGTCAAGAAGGTGTGGATTTCAGAAGCCTTAAATTCTTCAATGAAGGCTGTAATAAAAAGCTGCTCGCACTTCTCATACGAAATCGTAGAGCGTGGTTGGTTCAGTTGAGAAATAATATTACAAAAGCTTGGGGAACTGTGGCCTAAAACTTTTTGAGTAATCAAATCTAAAGTTGCAATTTGCTGGCGAATGTTTTCAGGGAAGTGGTGCACTTTTTCTACAGGTGTTGACCTTTGGATTAAACTTACTGATGAGAGTTGTGGTGGGATAGAAGAAATGTTCATTATTTCCTTAAAATTATTGATTAAAAAGAAAAATAGTACCATGCAAAAACATTTTTTTCAATCTTTGTGCTAATTTTGCTTTTTTATTGATATAAGTTTATTGAATCATTGGCCTTACCCTCCTTTTTTTCAATAGGCTCATTTAGCTTTATTGCGACCGCAAAAGGTAAGTTGAAATATTTGAGGATATTGTGGTAAAGTGCAAACGCTAAAATAAATAAGCATTAAAGGATGGACCACATGTTTGAGTATGAAAAAACCGATGATTACCAAATTCGACTTGCTAAGTTGAAATATATTCAAAGCGTTGGGGTTAATCCTTATCCACATAAGTTTCTAGAAACTCATACCTTTCAAGATATTATTCAAGCCTATGAAGGTCAAGATATTGGTGATAGTGAAAAAGCCTCTTTAGGGCAAACTCCAGAAGTTTCTATCAGTGGTCGTTTAGTGTTATTCCGTGCAATGGGGAAAAATGCTTTTGCCCAGTTGCAATCTGAAAATTTCCGTCTCCAAGTGATGATTAATAGAGATTTGAGCAAGGTAACAGGTTACACGCCTCCAAGTGAGAGTCAAGAACATCCCCAGTCTGGATTGAAATTTGTAGAGAAGAAAATTGACTTGGGAGATATTGTAGGGGTTAAAGGTCATTTGTTTTTTACTCATAAAGGGGAGTTGACTCTTTTTGCCAAGGAGGTCACGCTTTTATGTAAATCTCTTCTTCCTCTTCCCGACAAACATGCAGGTCTTGTTGATAAGGAAGTGCGTTATCGCAAAAGATGGTTGGACCTAATTTCTAGTCCGGATGTTTTTAATACTTTTTATCTGCGTTCTAAAATTGTTCAAATCGTACGCAAATGCTGTGAGGAAGAACAGTTCTTAGAAGTAGAGACGCCTATTTTACAAAATATTTATGGGGGAGCGAATGCGCAACCTTTTGTGACTCACCTCAACGCTTTGAATAAACAGCAAATGTATATGCGAATTGCTCTAGAGATTAACCTTAAAAAATTGCTAGTCGGGGGAATTCCACGACTTTTTGAAATCGGAAAAGTCTTTAGGAATGAAGGCATAGATCGCAGTCATAACCCTGAATTTACCATGCTAGAAGCTTATGCTTCTCACTGGGATTATACTGATATGATGCGCTTTCAAGAAAAGATATTTTCTAAAATTGCCCTTGAACTATTTGGGACAGAACAAGTTCCTTATGTCACCGATGATGGCAAAGAGATTACTCTGAATTTTACAGCTCCATGGCCGCGTTTGACCATGAAAGAAAGTATCAAAAAGCATGCTCAGATCGATGTCGACAATATGGATGACAAAGAGATTAAAAAAATTCTGATCGAAAAAGGAGTGGGAGCCCCGAAAGAAATTTTAAGTTGCCCTAGAGGGCTGCTTATTGCTCATTTATTTGAAGCATTTGTGGAAGAGCATTTGATTCAACCTGTGCATATTATCGATCATCCGATTGAAACGACTCCTCTTTGTAAAATTCACCGTGATCCAGATGTAAATCAAAAAGAGACCATTGTAGAGCGTTTTGAAAGCTTTGTTTTAGGTTGTGAGATGTCTAACGCCTATTCAGAACTGAATGATCCGTTGATCCAAAAGGAGCTTTTGGAAGATCAAGTTAAAAGGCGAGATATGGGTGATGATGAAGCTCATCCTCTTGATGAAGAGTTTATTGAGTCTATCTGCCAGGGAATGCCTCCAGCTGGAGGAATTGGAATTGGTATCGATCGACTCGTGATGCTATTTACCAACAAGCACTCTATTAGAGAAGTATTGTACTTCCCTTTGATGAAGCCTAGAAGCTAGTCAAATGTTGAAAAGAATTCTTGCAAATCTTTTTGGAGTAGAAAATCTTCATCCCCTAAATAATTGGGTTTGCTAAGGTCTATTGAGATAATTTTGAGGTCTGGGTGGTGGTTTTTTAGCCAGGCTAAAAAACCACGGTCATCATAACTTAATCCACAGCAAATGACTGCGTCCAGCTGTTTGATGGATTCGAGGTTAGAGATTTCATTTAATTTTTGAGGGTCTATCCGATGAGGGGCGATGCCCGTTTGCTCATGAAGACAATCTAGGTTTTCCGTGACAATGGGGATTTGATATTTCACAGAGATCTCTTTTAATGTTTGATGGGCTAAAGTGGGTGGACAATGAAAGCACTGCTTATGGAAGTAGGCTATTTTTTCTGCGAGGTCTTGAGGGTTTTGAAGAATTTTTTTTAAAAAAGCTGCAAACGGGTGTTGCTGCGGGTCGTGATTTTTTTCAATGCCTAATAAGGATAGAAGCTCATTCATACTTGGAACGCCTGCCGATACAGAGAGTCCAGCCCCTGTGTAAAAGAGGGCGTTTTGTGATAAAATGATTCGTTTCAATTCTTCTTCAGAAATAGGTTGTGGGTTTGCATCTTTAAAAATGCGTCTTTCTGACGCTGTATAAGCGCTAGATCGAGAAGTGGTGATTTCGGTGCTATTTTTTTGAATATACGGGTGCAGATTAGGGGAGGTGGATAGATGGGTAGTTAACGCAAAAACTTCTTTCTCTACGCCATCAATGACCCGCATCTCTTTATGAAAAAGAGTCTGCTCATCCTCTGAAAAAATGGGAGGAATCTCTTTTAAGAAAAAGAGAGACAGCCAGACTTGATCTTTGAGTGTGATAAAGTGGAAATATTGTTCGCCTAGAGGGTCTAATCCCATTTTCATATCCAAGTGGCTGGTTTCTTGGCAGGCTTGTATTTCCAAAGGAGTCAGTGTCTGGGGTGAAAAGAAAACATCTTTGATCTCTTTTTCAGGAGTTTGGTACAAGGATTCAATATGTGATTGAGGAGGGAGAAGAGTTGAAATCACTTGGAGTTTCCTTTTTTTACCACTGATATAGTTTTAAGGAAAAGAACAAAAAATTCAAGATTCAAAAAGAGAATTATGAAACAGGTTTCTTTTTTAAAGAAGCCCCAGAGGGCCCATCTTCTATTAAGTAACCCTTTTCTTGGATAAGATCTCGAAGTCGATCAGCTTCACTCCAGTTTTTGTTTTTTCGAGCTTGTTCTCTTTTTTCAAGAGCTTCTTGAAGCTCGCTGGGGATCACTGTCACAGATTCAAAAGATAAAACCCCTAAGATTTTATCAAATTTTTGCAGTAGCTCTAAGACAAGCAGAGCACTTTTTTTTGGAAGCGCTCGTTGATCCATGATTGCATTAACTTCTCTTATTAGATCAAACAGGGCTGCTAAAGCCTGCGAGATATTGATATCATCACAAATTGCTGTATCAAAATAGTGCTGTGCTTTTTCTAAAAGAGTGTGAATGTTGGCAGGATTTACAACATCTTCTGGAGCATGTTGTAACCTTTGGATGAAGTTTTGGATTCTCTCTAGGCTGCTATGGGATGCTTCAAGCCCTTTAAATGTAAAGTTTAGTTGCGTTTTGTAATGGGTTTGCAGCAGCATATAACGCACTTGAACTCCATTAAACCCTTTGTTTAAAAGGTCGCGAAGAGTGAAAAAGTTGCCCAGGCTTTTAGACATCTTTTTCCCATCCACAAGTAAATGTTCTGTATGGACCCATAAAGGGCAAAATGTTTTACAAGATGCGCACTCTGATTGGGCAATTTCATTCTCATGGTGAGGAAAGATGTTATCGACCCCTCCCATATGGATATCGAGGGTCTCTCCTAAATATTTCATAGCCATGGCGGAGCATTCTAAGTGCCAGCCAGGTCGCCCTTTTCCAAAGGGGCTTTCCCAATAAATGGAACCATCACGTTCTTGATCATAATGTTTCCATAAAACAAAATCAGTGACATTGTCCTTGTCATACTCATCATTTTGAATGCGGTTTGAAGCTCCACTTTGAAGTTCATCAAGATTTAGGTGAGAGAGCTTTCCATAGTCGGGAAATTTGTGAATGGAGAAATAAACGCTTTGATCTTTTCCCTTATAGGCAATACCTTTTTCTATAAGCGTTTGTATCATTGCAATCATCTCAGGGATATGGTCGGTTGCTTGCGGGTAAATATTAGCGGGGATAATATTGAGAGTCTCTAAGTCTTGAAAAAAGGCGTCCTTATACTTTTGAGTAAAATCATCTAAAGTAACCCCTGCTTTCAGGGCGCCACGAATCGTTTTGTCATCTACATCTGTTAGGTTCATCACATGATGCACCCCATAGCCTTTGTATTGAAGCACTCTTTTTAAAAGGTCTTCAAAGACATAGGTTCTCAGGTTTCCTATGTGAGCGTAATCGTAAACCGTAGGCCCGCAGGTGTAGAGTTTAACATCATCTTTTTGCTGAGGACGAAAGGGTTCTTTTTGGTGTGTTTTTGTATTAAATAATTGAACAGGTAAGGCCTTCATGAGCTATTTAGTTGAGATTTAAATTTTCCCTTCGTAGTATAAACCACTGAATTATTGAAAGGGAAACTTTTAAGTTATGAAATTGCTGAAAAAAATTAAATGGAATCTTTTTCCTAAGAAAAAAGAATTGATAGAAACGCTTCAAAGTACTTGGGATCAGTTTGGTAAAGAGGACACTTTTTTTTCTGTAGTGACTGATGAAAAGTATAAAGATGAAAATTTATCTTCCGAAATAATTGATGACTTTTACTCTTTAGCGAATTCTCGAGACTGTGTTGAATACGTAAATGCAAAATTGAAAACTTATAAAAACTTTTCCTTAGCAGATTGCAAGGACAAAAAAGGTTTGGAATTTGGATGTGGGGTGGGACGCAATTTAGTTCATCTAGCTCCTTATTTCAAAGATATGCTTGGAATTGACATTTCTGAAAAGCACCTTGAACAAGCGAAGAAAATCTGTCAAAAAATGAATATTTCACAAGCTAGAGTCCAAAAATCATATGATTATATTGAAGATATTGGGCAGTTTGATTTCATATTTACAGTGATTACCCTTCAGCATATCCCGCCACCCTTAATGAAAGCTTATATTCAGCAATTATTAAATATGTTGTTACCTGGAGGGATTGCTCTTTTTCAGCTGCCGGTTGCTAGAGAAAAGGGTTACAAATATAACGAGGAAAAATGCATCCAAAAAGAGAGCCCTCTTTCATGGCAAATGCACATTCTCCCCGAAAAAATCGTAAACAAAATTATCAAGCAGTGTGGGTGTAAACTTCTTGAATTTGACACATCAGTTGATCACTGTGGTCCCGATTGGAAAAATGGTTTCTTCATTGTAGAAAAGCCCTAGGAGTACAGCTTAAAATTTTGAGTCAGTTTTTTCGCCAATTTGTTCTCTCCAAAAATACCTACGCCAAGAAAAGTGAGCTCATCTCTTGCTTGTAGGCTTAAAAGGGCTTCAATTCTCTCATCGTTGGTTGAATCAATCATCTCCTGCATAAACCACATTTTATTGACATCCTCAACCTCTCCAATGTCTTTTGCAAACTGTTGTAGGTTGGTTTGTGAAGTTTTAAGAATAATGATTGGATACTGAGTATTTCTAGGAAGTTTATAACCATCTTCAGTGATAAAGTATTTGTCGGTTCCAAATCTCTCTTGAAGCTGGTTTCCAAAATAAGCTGATAGATGACTCACCGTGTTTAGGGCCTGCCAGTAAAGCAAATCCTCACTAGTGACAAGGGTGATTCGATGGTTGAAATCTTGGGGCTTCATATTTTCTCCTGTTTGGTTGTATGAATATACATTCACAATACCAGCCATTTTTACATGAATCAAAAAAATGGGAAATTTGAGCAAAATAATACAATATGTAATAAACAATACATAATTGTCTTAAAAATAAGGGGCCTCTATGCATAAAATTTCGAAAATTGTGGTAGATTGGGTGGAAGAAGACGAGTCTATTCTCAATCTAGGCTCCCAGGAACTTATTAACTGGTCCTCGTACGCACGTAAAATACGACCCGAAATAGAGAAGATAATGGGTAAAGTTGTCAAAGAGGGATCTATTGTTGCTTCCTTAGTCAGGTATTTTAGAAATAAGCCCTCCCTTGACCCTTTATTACCTAATGATAAAATCATTGAGAGGCTTTCTATTCACTCTAATCTCGAAGGACTCACACTGGAGAGGACTGAATCAAATACTACTTTGATTCAAAAAATGTACTCAAAGCTTCATTTGGAAAAAGAAAATTTTATCACGATCACACAAGGGGTTAATGAGATTACAGTGATTGCAGAGAAGGCTATTGCTTTGCAGTTAAGAGGTAATATTACCCAAAAAGACATGATTTACGATAAAAGGCAGCTGGTGGGTGTCTCTATTAAGTTTCATCTTAAATATTTAGAAGTGCCTAATATATTATTTCAATTGCACCGTAAAATTAGTCTCAAAAGAATTAATATCATTGAATTGATCTCTACAGCTACTGAATTAACCTTTATTATTGAAAAAAAAGATTTGTCCAAAGCAATGGAAAGCTTACAGAAAAATTTCTGTTAAGGGATAAATGACAAACTATTAAGAGCCCAAAAAGCGTATGATTATATTGAAGATATTGGCTTGCTTGATCTCATATTAACGGTAATTCCCCTTCCGATAGAGAAGGGGAAGGTTTTTGATGCCCTGTAACCTTCTGAGGTGGTATAAAAAAGCCTCTTACTCATTGGAGTAAGAGGCTTTAATTTATTAGTTTTAGCATGCTTTAATCGCAAGTTGTGCTCATCATTTTCTCGACAAAGAACTCTTTGTCTTTAAGTCCTTTGTGAGCAAATTGAAGCACTGCAAGGGCGCCGGCATTTTCAAAATCATTTTTTGGAAGAAGCGCTACGGCATTTTTAAGTGTTTGAACTTGAGCTTTGAGTACTTCTTCAGAA
>CAYGLF010000003.1:261832-270535 GCA_964350945.1 uncultured bacterium | reverse complement strand
GGAAAAAGTTTTGATGACAGACCCATCTTCAAACTCAAATCTTGCGTCTTGAAATGGATCAACCACAGATGATTTAATGAGCTTTTTCCCCTTGAAATCATCAAGATATGGATCGATATTTGGATGCTCATCTAAGGTGAATTCATTGGACCCGATGCAATATTCATCTTTTTTTTCTACTCTCCAACTGCATCTATCAAGGCATAAAGTTAAATTATCTTCAAAGAAAAAATGTAAATCGGTTTCTTCGAGAGTAAAATTAATCAAAGCCTTTTGGTTTATGGGCAGAGGTATTTCTTTGAATAAATTCTCAATAGTAAAATGACTAGATAGCGTTCGGATTTGTTTCACTTGATCTATATGTTCTGCTTCTAAGCCTGCTGTGTTATCGTTTTCACAAAACAAAGTCCATTGCTCTCTCAACAGTATGCTTAAAAAACTTGTGAGTACATATCCATCTTCAAATTCAAATTGGATGTCCATCAATTGAGAAATGATGGAGCTAGATAAATACTTTTTTACAATCAGCTTCTGAACCTGAGCATTCATTTTTTCATAGGGTTGACAAGATCCTGTAATGAATTTACCATTTTGACTGAGCCTCCAATCAACATTTGCCCCTATCCAGATAGTCCAAGGACTCTTTTTAATAGGACGACCATTAGGCAACTCACCATCAAGTTCTTCTCCAAACTTGATAAATAAATGTGAACCAACAGAGATATAAGCTCTTCTAACAGGTTCATTGGGAACCCTTTTATTAAAAAATTGAAAAGTCTCTATAAATCCTTCTATTTCTGTTTGATGAAAATCCATATATGAGCTCTTTAATTATTTCTATACCTATCATCAAAAAGATGGAACCCTTCTTCAGCCATTTCATGATATCCATATCCTTGACCTGTGACCAGGTCATGAAATTGATCGAACTCTTCTGGAGTCAATTTTCTACCAAGTTTCTTTTCGACTTCTTTCGCTGCATCTTTGTACTGTTTATTTGGGCGTCCATTGTCACCCATTTTATCGTCATTAATCTTTTTCTGAACAGCGTCCACAGCCAACCCAATCGCGGCCCCAGCTAAAATACCTAACAATATTCCAAGAGGACCTCCTGCAGCACCAGATGCAGCTCCTCTTGCAGCTCCCACTCCTAGAGGAATAGCAAAACCAAAATTAATTCTCCATTGTCCATTGGGATCAATATACTTCAACGGATTATTATTACAGTAGGAGTATAGGTCTTCTTCGGCTGCTCTGGGATCCGAATCTGGAGAAGTCCATTGCTTAATAGTTGGATCATACTGACGATCTCCAAAATCTACTAGACCCGTATCTGAATCATAATGTTTGGTTGCAAAGATCCAAGGACATATTGGATCTAGATTCTGAAGGTTTTCTCCAAAAGGGTTTAATGACTCATAATGAATCACTTCTTTGGAATCTTGATCGATTAACTGAAGAACGTTGTAATTTGAGCTATAAATTGGAGCGTAAATTTTTCCTTGGGACTCTACGGCTATAGCAAAAGGCAAATGAGTATGAAGAGCCGCTCCCAATACTTTCAAATGAACAGACTCTCTATTTTCATTATAGACACCTATTTGATTCACGCCCTGATAAAGATAAAATTCTTTATGTGTTTTTCCATTTTCTGCCACAGTTTTAGAAACTCTGCGCCCTGAAAGGTCATAGGTATATTCAATCTTCTTATTGCCCATTTCTGCTGAAATGAGCCTATCAAAAGCATCATATCTATAGTTAATGGTTTGACTTTCAGATGATTTTTGTAGAAGTCGCCCCTTTTCATCATAAGAGCATATAAAATCATCATAATAGATTACCCTTCCTAAATCATCTAGTTGCCTTTTCTCACCAACAATCAGGTCTCCAGCAGGATAATTTAATGTAGTAGATTCATCTTTCACTGCAGGGTCTTTAAAAGTCCTCGAAATGAGATTTCGGTCCTCATCGAATTGATCTACAACGCATAAGCTGGCAGATTTGGTAGTCAGAGTTTTGGATGTTTCATCATACTGCCTTTGCAAAGACCCTGCTTTCCCAATTAACACTTCTTGTATGAGGTTGTCATTTTTAGCTTCATAAGCATGCTGGTATTGAACCTTTCCATTAGGGCTTAAGCGCTGAATATTCACATGATCTTGATCAAGATACTGATAAACAACCTTACTTTGGTCTGGTAGGGTTACTTCCGATAAAAAATCTCCACCAAACTTCCAGGATATTTCCAAACCACAAGGAAAAACTTCCCGGACTAGTCGCCCTTGGTCATCCGTTTCCTGGAGGTGAACTTCTCCTGCAACTTGATTGATGATCGTTGTAACATTACCCTCATAAGAAAGCTTATAATTAATGGTACCATCCGATGAAATAAAGTGGACAACGCGTCCTTCGTAGTCAAAAATTTGGCGTATAAGTTTAACGTCTTCAGGAGAGCAATCTAAAGAATCGCAATCTTCTGCTGTGTCAATACTCTTTCCTTCTAAAATGCCTAGAGCTGTAGAAAGATTTTGAGAAGGAGGCATTTTAGAGAATTTTAAGAAGTGGTCTATTTGCTTCTTAAAATTTTGGTTTTGCATCACCAAAAGATCATGGTAAGAAGAACCATGAGGTCTTTTATAGTTCCCTTTTAAAACTGAATTTAATGAAAGTGAATTTTGAGAATTCAAGGATTGGATAGGCATTTTAGTTTCCCCACAAAAGTTGAATTAACAAAATTTTAATAATTCAATGTATTGCCTACAAGCAAAACTTCATCTATGTAAAATTAAACAGAAATTTCAATCTAATTGGAGCCCTTAAAAGTTTTATGAAAGAGTTTATTATGTTTAGCTAGATATGAAAATAATGTACGCCTACTAATGCCTGTGCTCTGGCAAATCTCTTTGGCAGTTTTATCTGAATTTTCATAAAGGATTCTAGCGTCTTCTAATTTTTCTAGGGGAATTTTCGGTCGCCCTCCACTTTTACCCCTTGCTTTCGCTGCGGAACGCCCAGCTGCTGCTCTTTCGGCTCTTAGCTCTCGCTCCATTTGATATAGGGCTCCCATAATAGATAAAAAGCAGCGACCTGTCACCGTATCAGTATTGATATTTTCTCGGAGAGAAATTAGATTCAACATTTTTTTCCTCTAACAATTTAATGGTTTCCAAAAGGTGCATTAGTGAGCGAGTCATTCTGCTAAGCTCTGTAATTACTATCGCATCGCTCGGACGAACATATAGAATTTCTCGCTGACGATCACAAGAGTCGCTATGGAAAGTTTTATGGTGAACCAAATAGAATTCAACTCGCTAAATATTTTCACTTAGATGATCTTGACCGAGCACTGGTTAACAAAAGACGAAGAGACCATAATCGCCTAGGCTTTGCTCTTCAACTCTCAACAGTGAGGTTTTTAGAAACATTTTTACCAAACCCAACAGATGTTCCCAATGGGGCTGTCATTTTTATTTCGAAACAAATAGGAGTTGAGGATATTGGATCCTTGCAATCTTATATGGAACGTAAATCTACCCGTTATGAGCACTGTCTAGAGATACAAGAATATTATGGGTATAGTGAATTTAACTCGAGATCTTGGAGGTTTCATTTAATTCGTTTGCTTTATGCCCGAGCATGGTTAAGCAATGAAAGGCCTAGTCTTATGTTTGACTTTGCTACGGCATGGCTTATGAGGCAAAAGGTGCTTTTGCCAGGAATCACAACTTTATCAGGTCTTATTTCTGAAATTCGAGACCGGGCAGCTCAGCGACTGTGGAAGAAGTTGTTTAGACTGCCTGATGACCTACAGAAATATAAATTAGATGCAATTTTACAGGTTGAGGAGAGCTGCAGAACGTCTAAATTTGATTATTTTCGTCAGGAGCCTCGACACGCCAGCGCCCCTTCTTTTAATGCAGCAATAGAACGTTATAACGAACTTCATGCCTTTGGTATCCATAAGCTTAATTTTGAAAATATTCCTCCGGTACGATTAAAAAGTCTGGCTCGATATGCTGCAATAGCCTCTATGCATAAAATAGCTAGAATGCCAAAAGACGACGTATTGCCACATTAGTGGCATTTGTTAAAAGTTTTGAAATCATTGCCCTTGATGATGCTTTAGACGTTCTTGACCATCTTATTACAAATATTTCGAAAGAGGCAAGAAGCTTAGACAAAAGAAACGTTTAAGGACGTTGAAAGATCTAGACAAGGTGGCTCTGGCATTGGCAAGGGCTTGTACAATTATAATAAATGACGACTATGATGCAGAGACCTTGCGTGAAACAATTTATTCAAAAGTTTCAAAAGAATGGCTCTCTCAATCGATTGCAACCATCAACGAACTAGCCAGAGAACCAGGTGATAACATCTATCAAGAAATGCTAGAGCAGTATAGAAAGGTCTGTCGTTTTTTGCCTCATCTTTTAGAGTATATTGAGTTTAGTTCTTCTCTAGCAGGAGAAGAACTAAACAATGCAATGGAATATTTCAGATCTCTACGAAGAGGAAATAAATGGAAATTAAAAGATGCGCCTTTAGGCGTTATCACTAAATCATGGAAAAAGATGATTAACTCAGAGGATTCTCTTTCAAGCAAAAGAGGATATACATTATGTGTTTTGGAACAAATTCAAGATAAATTGCGCCGCCGAGATATTTACGTTGAGTCTAGTGCTCGATGGGGAGATTCTCGAAAAAAACTTTTACAAGGATCCGAATGGGAAACTATTAAACATCAAGTAACTAGAACCCTTGGTCACTCTTTAAAAGCTAACGAAACTATACAAGACCTATCTAAAGAATTGGATGAGGCATATTTTTCTGCAAATTCAAACTTTAACACAAATAATAAAGTCCGTATAGAATAGGGATTTGAAGCCCAATGGGACGAAAGTGTACGGCAGGTAAATTTGAACACTTAGTATTACCATGTTATGGGTCTCCGCTTTGCAAGATAATACCGTTAAACCTTCTAAAAAGGCTTTTATTTTAATCAGTTAATAAACAAAAGGTTAAGGGATAATTCTTAGCTCTTAGCGTACGTTTTGGTCCCGTTGGGCTTCAAACCCCATGTACTAGCTATTCTACTAGAAAAAATCCTTTAGAGAAAGATAGGCTTTTACGTTAAGATTTGATTTTCTTAGAGGCAAGGAAATAAAAAATAATTTTTTATGCTTGGCTATAGCAGTTAGTTAACCTGAGAAAAATAATTCTTATCCTTCACTATGAATTTCTTTTCGGCGTGTTTAAGTGGGGGACGTTTTATGAAGCTATCAAGTATTTTTGGTGACAATTTAGCTAGAAAAGTCGTTACAAGAGCTCCTGTTGGCTCTGTGGATATGTAGAGGGATGCGCTAATCCTGTTGTGGGTCTTGTTGCTATAGCCAAGCACTTGCCTTGGAGAACATTTGATAATATGAGCAGCCGGGTTCTAGGATCAAGAGTTGAGGAATAAATTGGCCTCAAAAATAGCTTCAGTTAATGACTAACGCCCAGGTTTACTTGCTGCATATGCTTTCAATTCATTTAGAGGATAAATAGTGCTCATTCCTCCATCAATCAAAATATTTGCGTTACATATATATGAAGCTTCACTCGATGCTAAGAACAAAGCACATCGAGCAACCTCAATCGGTTCAGCAATTCGTCTTTGAGGGATGACTTTCTCGGTACGTTTGAAAAAGTTAGGGTCTTCTCTGAGCTTTGGATCTAGAAGATGTGTTTTAGTATAGCCTGGAGATATCATGTTAAATCGCCAGCCTTTTGCAAGTAAGAACTCGGCAGAAAAAGCAATCGTTAATCGATCAAGAGCAGCTTTTGTAGCTCCATAAATGCCAAGCCCTTCAATTCCCATTTGAGCAGCCATCGAGGAAATAGAAATGATGGATGCCCTATCGTTTAAATAGGGGATTGCTTTTTGAAAAGTAAAGTAAGGGCCTTTGAAATTGGTAGCAACCACTTGATCAAAATCCTTTTCTTGGACGTTTTGAGTGGGACCATCCGCTTTAAGAATCCCTGCGCCTAAAACCAAAACATCAATTTTTGGGTGATATGAAGCAATTTTTTCAAAAGTCTTTTCTATTTCAGAAACCTTTGTAACATCGATTTGTATAGCTCGACAAAATGAACCCAACTGAGAAGCAGTCTCATTAAGAGTTTCTAAATTTCGACCTAGAATAACAACTTGAGCTCCCTCTTTGACAAACTCCTGTGCTATGGCTCTTCCAATACCACTATTTCCACCTGTAATCACAACTACTTTTTTTTCAAACTTCATAGCACTAAACTCTTAACTTAGTGTGCATCTAAATGCATAGTGCACGTTTTCGTTACATTTAGATAATTTTCACACATTTTGTCAACCAGTAACGGTTAAATATTAACTCAAAATGATTTGTTTAGGGTGCAAGCATTTCCCTAACATCTTTCCTAGGATGATTTTGGACCCATTGTAACACATTGCTTTGTCCTGTTATTTTTGCAACATCTACTAGATTATACCCATATTGACTGGGTTGAAACAATAAATTACGAATGTGAGAATTCTGATGAGTCTCAATCCATTCTAAAATAGCAACCTGCCCAAATGCAGCTGCTATGACTCCTATTTGACAATCACCAAAAATTCTTAAAGAAGTTTGAGAAAAAATTTGATTGACTAGATCTGGGTTGTTTTCTAACCAATCTAAAACATGTGTCTGGCCTTTGATAACTACTAGATGAGCGAGATTAAGGGTGCTAGGTATTCCTCTAAACAAACTATCGAATGCAGGCTCAACTAACTGTCCTCTAATAGATGGTTGTGGGTGTGATAGAATATAGTTTAAAATTTTAAGGTCTCCAAACTCCGCAGCTAGCTGAGCAGCATTACGTTCTTGATCTTCTCTTGGGGGAGGAAACGATGCAATGTTTGCGATAATAATTTTGAGAGCTAATTTGCTATTACCCATGATTAGAGCTATCTCAAGTTTATTTGCTAAGGTCAAAAATGATCGTAAAGTTTTAATAATTATTGGCGCAGAATTTTTATAAGCAACTTTTTTCATGGTAATGCTCTTTGATGAATTTGGCTTGTAAGCGACTAGATAGTCGCGAATTTCAGAATACCTAAAATCCTCTGAGGATAGCTGCTGCAGCTTTTCAATGAATGAAAAAGGGTTTGTGAAAATATTTATTAAGTCAAAACTAATAGAAGCAGCCCTAGGCCTATTCTCTTCGGTGGCGTCGTGTTGAACGACCTCAGCATTAGCGAGGACTTTCTCTAAACTTAGGTCAGTTGCTTTTTGTTCATTTTCTTCGAATCTCCATTGATAATGAGAGAAAGAATATTCTCCTTTCCAGTGGGGGTTGTAGTAACCGTCTTCTATGTAATCTGTGGATTTTCCTAGAACAAAAAGTTTTTCCATCCACTTAGTGTAAGCTTTTTGCATCTTTACAGTTATGGGATAACTTACATTCATATATTGGATACAAGAGCCTTTGAGCTGATATAAAGTAGGCACTTGTGTTTGAAAAATGTTGACAATAGTAGGGGATAAGCTCGAGTAAAACTGCTTTGAAAAAGACTTATCAATGCTTCCTTTTTCAAAATTTAAAAAGGTGCTGAAATCAAATACTCTGAGAGAATTAGCAAGTGAAATCATCCCTCTTCCATATAAAAATTATTTTAACAACCGCTAATTTAAAGCTGTTTTTCAATATTTGCAATAGATCAAGCATAAATCGGCAATTCAATTGCAAAAATTAGATTTTGTTTAATGATTTTTGAAGTAGAGATGGATGCTGATGAGTTATATTAATCACCATTGTACAATAAATGCTCAGTCGTTAAAATATGTCTGCGTTAATTAGCGGCTATGTAATGAATATAAAAAAGGAGACCTGGAATGTTAACTACAGCTTCACACGGTGCCCAAAATTCAGTAGTAGAAACCAGAACGTTTGGAACCGACCCCAGTTTTAGGTTAAGTCGCCTCCCAGGCTCTTTTAGAGCCTGTAAGAAGCCTGATCTTGAGCTTACATTTAAATTCTCTGAACACGCATCAGCCATAGACACACTCGAAGGCACAGTTCATTGTGAAAAAGGTGATGCCGTCATGACCGGAGTTCAAGGTGAGCATTGGCCTATCAAAAGATCCGCATTTGATAAAACATATCGCGTTCTACACTATGATAAAGATTTAAACATAGGACAAGCTACCAAGAAAGCAGCGGTAGTTTATGTAAGGCAAATGAGTGATAATTTTGACGTGAAAGTATCTTGGTCAGACGATCTTTTACATGGTGAACCGGGTGATTTTTTGGTTGAATATGGCGATAATGACTTTGGCACGGTAAAAAAGTCTATTCTCCCCATAACATACGACGTAGTGTAATTTTAATATTCAGTGACATTCTGAATATATTTTGACCTTTTAGCGAATAAACTCAGTAAAAAATCTGATGATGATCCAATTTTATATTGCAAATTATTAATCAAAAGCAAGCCAACCTATGAAATTTTAAGAGTATATTAAAAAATAGAAAGCGCATTTTTCCAAAAATAAAAAACACTGATTAAGTAATTTTTAGCAAGCATCACAAGTGATTCGTTACTTGATTCAACGGCCTTAATTTTGGCTCGAGCTATAACTAAATCCTGGACAACACTTGGCTGATATTGAATAGCAAGCATGAGAGGGGTCACGCCATTTTTAT
>CAYGLF010000003.1:74600-261732 GCA_964350945.1 uncultured bacterium | reverse complement strand
GACTGTATTAACGTTTACTTTTGCTTTAATCAAATCTTGAACAACACTTGGATGATATTGAATAGCAAACATAAGAAGAGTAACGCCCTCTTTAATAGTAGCGTTCACATCAGCTCCGGCTTGAAGTAGCTCAGGGACGAGATTAGGTTGGTATTTAATAGCATTCCCAAGAGGCGGTAAGCTATCTTTAAAAGCCATATTGATATTTGCCCCAGCTTTTAGTAAATCTCCAACAAGAAATGATCGGTTTTGAATCGCTATCTCAAGAGGTGTTAAACCCTCATAAGTAGCTGCATTGACATTAGCTCCTGCTTTTAGTAAATCTTGAACAAGAGAAGGTTGAAATTGCAAGGCAAGCATCAAGGAAGTTTCACCTTTATTATTGGCTACATTGACATCAGCTCCAGCTTGAAGTAGCGATTTAACAAAACTAGGATGGTGCTCAGCTGCAAGCATGAGAGGAGGTCTATGTTTAAGATTGGAATATTTTTTTTCAACTTTAGCGTAATTTTGCAGGCAGTTTTTTAGGAATCCAATATCTGATTCTGTTTTAAAGTTTATGTTGCCATCTTGGTAAGAATTTACTGCCTGGCAATAGACGTCTAAAATAGGCTCTCTCTTTTCAATATTTGGTAATATTTGCTTTAAGCTGATCATGCCACGAAAGATTGTCTCTGGTGCAATCACTCTTCTTTTAGAAACTTTACTAAGCTGTCCTGCAAAGCTTGTTTTGTAAGGGGGTTCCCCAGTAGAACAAGAGTTAAGAATGATCACCGCTTTTTTGTGTAAATGCTTAAAATCTTTAGAGTATTTTGAAAGACGTTCAACTTCCCACATTTTTGTAGAGCTTAAAAGTGTTCCTCTGCGATATCCGTGGGCAGATAACACTAAAACATCGATCTTTTGACCATTAAAATGTCTCTTTACAGCCATTTTTAATATCGATGAAAGATGCTTTGGATCATTAAGGTACGAAGATTGTACATCATAACCCTCATCTTTAAGAAGCTTTACTTGCAACTCAGAAGTCTCTCCAGAAAAGGCATGCTTTGGATCTGTTTTAGGATCAGCGTATAAAAGAAACACTCTCTTCACTCTTTCTACTAAAGAAGATAGTTGATCGGGTAATCTGCTATAGGTTTGTTTTAACTCTTTTGATATAGGACACTGAAATGGGTCAGTAGAAAGATTTTGAAAGGGCTGTAATAAAGAATAATCAGTCACAGGCTGAGCCAAAGGAAAAAATTCTAAAGCCATGGTCCTCAAATACTAAATTTGGTTTAGTGAAAATTGTACGGTTTAAACATTAAGAGTGGATAAAGAAGATCATAATAGATTTAGTAAGCGCCTATGACATATAAACCCCAAACAAACTAACTATTAATTTTTTGAATAACCAAGCTTGGTAGGACCTGGATAGAAAAAAAAATAAATAAACAAGGATTAATATCTCAATGGCAAAGCCTCACTTTTTAATCATAGGATTTGTCTTTTAAATTTGGCGTTAGCTATTGAAAATGAAAGGCTTGAACCTGAATTTTCTTTTTATAAACAATGGGTAAAGAAAAGGTTTAAGAAAAAGTCTCTGAATTATTTCATGTTCCACAATACAAGTTATCACTTCTAGATAAAATGTATAAAACATGTATGCATATCCAAAATAAAAAACGACTCACTCTTTGCATAAAAGCAGTGTTTTTTAGCTGGGGAAAGTATGGGAACTGGCTCTATTAATGGAGTTATTCTTTAAAAGGGAAAGAAGCTACTAAGGAATGCTTTAAATACCTATAGAAGCTTTCTCCACGTGTCATGCTACTAGCTATACCAACGCTTTTGGATTCCTTTAATAGAAAAAATTTGATAAATAGCCGAAAGACCTACCAAAATATAGGCAACTCTTACTAAGTGTATCCCACTTAACAATGAGTCAACTAAGTTAAAGTTACTAACCCCAATAATTCCCCAATTGAGTCCACCCACAATGACTAAAATAGCACATAAAACATCTAAAAACTTCATAATTAATCCTTTAAGTATAAATTTCCATAAAAAGTTTATTTCTAAATAAACAAAAATTAATTTTAGTATTTTCAAAATTAATTTGCACAAAAAATTATTTACCAAGCAGTTAATATCAATTTTGAAAGAAAAAAAACATCTGCAGTTTATATCATCAAAAATCTCCATTATCATTTGTTAAGTAATTATTTAAAGTTCTTATAGCGTGCTAATTATAGAATATAAACTTTGACATTTGTGTATTTTTACTGTAAAAGACTTACTGAAATTAAAGTTAAAAATAACACATGGAAAATTCTGTTTTTGACATTTCAAAAATAACTTCTTATGGAGCTCCTACTCCGATAAGCCGGATAAGACCATCTGATGTGGCTTGTTTTACCCGTACTTTGATAACTCATTTTGAAGCACAGGAATCTCTTAGAATAAAACTAGAAGAATTTATTCCGACCAAACCTGATAGCATTATCGCAGGAGATACCTTATTTAACCCCTGTCAAATTCCAAGAGAAGAACTTGAAAAGCATAATAGTTTGGGTGAGAGGATTTTGCATCTTGCAGCAAAAACCTCCGAAGAAAACAACACATTGATTATGCTGCTTGCTTGTGGTGCCTTTGTTGACTCTCTTGATTGTAGTGGTTGCACACCACTTATACACGCAGCACGAGCAGGAAATTCTGTAGGTGTCAAACACCTTATAAGCTATCAAGCAAATCCCCACGTAAGAAACAAAAGAGGGGAGACAGCTCTAGAAATAGCTTTAGCGAAAAACTATCAAGAAATCGCCACCAGTATAGATCAGCACGCTTCTAAATATCCAAAAGATGGCTACTAGAAGTTTTAATTCACATATGGATGTTAGTGCATTAAATATGAGTAGCTTGCTTATTTCCTTGTGAGTTTTAATACGAGCTAAGAACATCATGTAACGCACATCATTTAAACCAGGAAGTAACCCCTTTATTTTTCAGTGCTAATTTTGAAAAGGAGAAAATATGCAAACAAAAAAAACAGGTAATAAATGCCCAGCAGTCTAAAAAGCAATTTAAATATCATGCAGAAATTGTTGCGAGCAGATGCTGATGTTGGTCTAAAAGAAAGTGAACGCTTACCGATCAGCCAATCTTCTGCATGGAATGAACGGCTGGTTAGAACGGTTATTAAAGCAGGGGAGCCTATTAAACCTGGATATGGAGCGCTTGTTCGACCCGCTGGTTCAGCAGTTAAGCCAATGGCCCACCTCGCTAGAGATGGAAACAATGCGATACTTATGTCTATTGAGGAAGACAACAAAGCAAAATTAGAACAACTCTTAGAGGAGAGCTTTGATGCCACTCAGGCGGGTATACTTGGAATTACTCCACTTCATGGAGCTGCACAGCAGGGAAGAACTGAAATGATTCCCAGCTTGGTTAAATACAATGCCAATGTGAATGCTAGAGATCTGGTTGGAGGGTCACCTATTTATTACGCTGCAACTCTAGGGCACACAGAGGCTGTTAAATTGCTTATTGATGCAAACTCAGATCTTAGCATTTCTACCTATTTGGATGGAAAAACCCCTTTAGATACAGCAGTGGAGAATGACCATCATGCCTGTGCAGCGTTACTTCGATCTGCTCTAGAATAGCTGGGCAAAGAAAGTAAAAGTTTATAGGTGATGAACTAAGAAATTCCCAAGCTTCACCAGCTGAATCTATTTTTTCTATTTAAAAGTTCTATATGGGTTACAAAGCTCGTTGTATTCCTAACATCGAATCTCCTAATTTTAATTCGAAATTCCCTTTGTCGATAGATGTGATTTTTACTCGCTTGCATTCAATTCATATTAATAGTTAGCATGCTTTACAAAACAGGTTCTTTTATCTTCAAATGGGAGCTTCTTATGGCCACTGCAGGATCTTCGATTGTTTCAATACAAATCGACCAAAGAACATATATTCATGTTCGTTCACTGTCCCAAAAAATTTGCTTAAAATATTGTGGTATAAGTGAAAACTCGGGAAGAGTGATTTATTTCCCGAGTAGTTGCAAAGAAAAAAAGCTAAACATTGAAATTCCTTCTCCTTTTGAGCTTGAGGGAGATGTAAGATTTACTGGAGCTTTACGTGATTATGAACTGCCTATGAGAGGTAAAAGAATTCGGCCGTCAAGTTTGAAGCTAGGGATTTCAATAAGTTCTCAACTCTGCAGGCTTGATCTATCTGGACAAGATGACAACGATCGATCACTACTAGGGCGAGTTCATAGTATTAGGTTGGATGACAGAGAGGGGTTAGATGTTACTGTATCTCGAAGAGGAGATCAAGCAACCATGAACTTAACTCCTTCAAATAGTCGTGTTGAGAGACCATTTTTTTGTACTCATGAGACTAATGAGGAATTCAGGAGAAGAAAATCTTCTAAAGAATCTCCTCCATTTAATGATAAAATAGTTGCTTGCACAGAGTACAAGCTTAGCGCTATTTCCGATTTTTTAAAGGCAGCCCCAATCTCGCCTTTAGGCTATACTCATTCTCGAAGAAGCTCAGCTCATTTTTATGAATCAAAATTCTATGAAGATGAAAACGGATACCTGAGAAGACATTCAGACTAATGTCTACAAAAATGAAAATCCACAGCCATCTGAATGGAGCTCAGTATCGTCTTCTCATTGATCCACATCTACTAAACAAGCCTGGAGCCATTGGAGTAAAAGCGTGTAGCATATGAGCACCAATAGCACTCGCTAACCCATACTTTTCTTTTAATATTCCAAAAACTATACCCTTGAAAAAACTTTTAGCGACTGATTTTTCCTGTACAAATTCTAGTTGAAAATAACTAGTTATAGCACTTGTTAGTAGAATTCGAGCAGCAGTATATTCTTGGCTATCCACAAACTCTGCATGCTTTGGAGAAACTAATTCAACAGCTTTTTTTACACCTCTTTTTAAGACAATATCTTGCAACAGTCCGCGAAAGAGAACCTCTTCTATAATTGGAATTTCAAACACAATGGATTCAGCCATGTGCCAGTTAACTGAAAGTTTATGTATTCCAAAATCATTGCCTATACAATCAGGATTAAACAAAGCTTTATGAAGAATAGTAAGGGTTTTCCCCTGGGAAGTGATTCCATCTACTCCTGTCATAATAACGGCTCCCTTAAAGAAGTTCACCCCTAGATTTACAGGAGCCATCAATGTTTGGTAGACGTAGCTTAAAGCTCTTTGTGAAATAGTTTGAGTCTTTTCAGCTGTAACAGAAGAATTATCTAAATCTTTAATTTGAATCTTTTGATTAAAACTACCTGTATGTTGATGTATATCTAAGTTGTAAGGGGAAACAGTAGCCATTTAAAACACTAATAGTTGGTTAATAATTTTAAATAATTATAACCATAAAAGGTTAAAAGTGAATAAAAAAAGGGGAGGAATTCACTAGTTCAAATACTAGTGAGCAGCGGCTAGAGTATAGAGGGGGAGGACGGGGCTCCACTAACAAAACTATTGTAATGAAGAAAAAATTGAGAGCAAACGTTATCATTCTGTGGATTAGCAACAAAACTTCCTCGCCATTCGGAACTTCCTTTATCCGGCTCACCAAAATCACCACACGGGGCCAATATTACGTAGCGGCGTCTTTGAATCCAATTAAGATCACTAAACCTGCCAACAAACTGAAGTCCTTTCTCGCGCTTGTCCTCATAAACATCTGCATTTGAGTAGGGATAATCATTCGATTGTTTTCTTTCGAGATGAGCTATAGCAACCTTCCCCATAAGCCATAACCTGGTATTGAGGCATTGATCTGCTTGATTTTCTGGAACATAGACATCTCTTTGTAGGTCATTTATACCTCGTATAGTTCCAGGGCAACGAACATGATTACTTGTAATGCTTTCAATTCCTCCAATATAAGTAGGTTGAATAGCATCATTATCATATGCAGCATCAAAAACAACAGGTCCCTTTCCTTCGGCAGAAAACTTGGGAGTTTTCTTCTTTTCAGAAGGTTCTAATAAAGCACTATTACTGGAGAATTGGACGGCTGAAAGTGCAGTACTTAGAGCTCCCAATTGTGAAAAAAAATTCCTAACAAAGCTCATAGTTTGACAGATTGAGTTAAGTATAAAGTTAATTATTATAGATTCACTTAATAAATTTTACAAGCTAGCAGTCGTATTTCAAACCAACCAAAGGATATTTTACGAAATAAAGCTGTCTGTATCAGGAAGTATAGCAGTAAATTTAGTGTAGGATTAGGAAGCCTTCACATAAGTTTATCAGACTGATAGTAAGCAACTATCAAGTGCTAGAAGCCAAGGCAGATCCCGCGCTGTTCTGTTGTTTAAAAAAGGTCTGATAATATATGTTATGTTTCATTTGTAACAAGTAGGCGCAAGAGTTCATGTGATATTAAATCTGGTACAACTTTTTTAATGTCTATGATCTTCAAACTGAAATTTTGATTCTAAAACTAGAAGCCTGTCTATTTTTTACTTTAATTTTCAGAGATGTCCATGACTCTAAAACCCCTTATTAAAGGGTAATCTTCTGCAATAGGCTTTTGGCAAATTTTCATGAGTTCGGTAGATTAGAGTTCTTAACACGCGGCACTTTTAATAAAATGAGAAGGCCTATAAACATCAAGACAAAGACAATGAACATCCCCGCTCTTTGACTATCAAAAATTTTTGTGATAGTTCCTACTAAAATAGGGCCTGCAAAGGACGTAATTCTCCCCGAAAACTGATAAATCCCAAACATTTGATTCGTCAGCTCTTTGGGGGACAAATGAGCCATAAAGCTTCTGCTAGCTGCTTGAGTAGGACCTACAAAAATCCCTAAAATAGCCGAGATTACCCAAAACAGGATATGGCTTTTTATAAGGAGAAGAATGGTCCCTGTAATGATAATTGCTGTTAGTGAAATACAAATAGTAAATTTGGGACCAATATAGTCATCTACCCAGGCAAATACTGCAGCTCCTATTCCCGCTGTAACATTTAAAAGCATCGCAAAAATAAGAATTTGCAAATAACTCATATTAAAGCTTCCAGCCGCATAAATTCCGGCAAAAACAAAAAGTGTGCTTAACCCATCTATATAGATTAAATGAGCGATTAGAAAAGTGAAGATGTCTTTGTAGCGCTTGAGCTCTCTGGTCGTTTTTAATAGCTCTTTAACCCCCTTCTTAATCGACTCAATAGCGCTTGCATTCGTTTTTTCAACATCTGGTGTAAATAATAAAAGAGGTAATGAGAAGATGAAAACCCATAAAGACACTAACAGCGTTGAACTTCTGATATTAATATCATTTTCAACAGACAGCCACCCTCCTCTTATAAATACAAAGAGCGCGATTGCTAAGCAAACGAGTCCACCAAAATATCCAAGAGCCCAGCCCCATCCTGAAATTCTTCCAATTTTCCCTTTTGGGGCGATGCTTGTCATCATAGCGTTGTAAAATACCTGCATAAATTCATACGAGCTATTAGCAACTAAAATGCAAGCAAGAGCCCAAAAAACGAAGCCTGAGTCTGGTTTTGTAAAAAATAAAAGCGCAGTTGAAGCAGTATTTAATAGAACAAATGTTAAGAGCCAAGGCTTTCTTCGACCTCCATAGTCTGCTATAGAACCTAAAATTGGAGAAAAAACCGCTACAAAAACACCCGAGAGTCCCATTGTCCACCCCCATAGCGAAGTGCCCTCTATTGTAGAAGACGCGACGGACCTTACAAAATATGTCCCAAATATAAAAGTAACGATAACAGTTGGGTAGGCTGAGTGAGCCCAATCAAAAATACACCAACAAATAATTCCAAGGACACTTGAGTTTTTCTTTTTTTCAACCATTACTCTAATTCAATTTTGATAAAGATTTACTTGAAGAAATAGTGTTCTCAAATTATACAAAAAAATATGAGCTTCAAAGTAACTCCTTTAAATCTTTTAGTTTTATTTTTTGCAGGAAGCATAGGTGCTCTAGCTAGATTTTGCATCATTGAGGTAATTTCTTTTATTTGCAACAAAACTGAGAACTTCTCATTCCCTCACTACACTTTTGTAGTCAATATTTGTGCTGGTTTTTTGATAGGATTATTTGCAAGCATGCTGAAATTTACACCACCCTACTCAAATACCTATTTGGAAGTGATTCTCTTTACTGGATGCTTGTCCGCATTTTCTACTTTTTCTACATATATTGCTGATATCGCTGAACACCTAAGAACAAAACAATATGTATTTACACTTTTCTACTCAATCGGAACTATATTTTTTACTCTATTGGCTGGAATTGGTGGTAGATATCTAGGAGGCTGTTTGTGTTGGTAGGCAAAAAGGAAAACATTAAAGAAGCTTTTGCTGTCATTATTGGGGGAGGGTTTGGTACTCTAGCTCGCTTTTTTATATGTCTTTACTACGGAATTAAACCCTTCCCGTATTTCCCATATACAGTTCTATCAATTAATTTAGTCGGAACATTTTTAGCTGGTGCTTTTTATGCTTTACTTAAAGACAAGCTATCTAGATTTTATAAAGCTATGTTATTTATTGGCTTTTTTGGAGCTTTTACAACTTTCTCAGAATTTTCATTCGACACAAATACTTTCATTCTTAACAGATGCTTTGATCAAGCTCTTTTAAATATAGGATATTCATTATTTGGAGGGCTGGCAGTTTTTGGTTTGGGGTATTATATCTCGCTAAAAATCACTTCTAAGTTCAGGTCTTAAAATTCAAAATGCGCACATATAAGACTCTATTTTCCGCTATCGTATAAAAGGCTCTACACCATTTGCAGAGGGTTCGACGCCATTTATTCTTTATACTTTCTTAACAAAAAAACGTTAACATTTACCATCATAAACAAGAAAAAAAGGAAACTAGCGATGAGAATGAACATTTCAAGCATGTTGAATACAATCAATAATTATAATAAACAAACCGAGAGTCTTACAGCTAGCACTGAAAAACTCCCATTTGGACTAACCAAACCGTTTCCGGGGCACTGGGGCAATCCCCCTGAAATTCAAACTCAAGATTGGGTTGAGCTTCCAGCATCTTTTGGAAATGGCAGCTCTACATTAAAAAACTGGATTATAGAAAATCTTGCACGTGACGCCGCTGAATTTGAAAAGTCAATTCTTGCAGAATAAACATTAAACTGCATTGTAAACAACGCGCTGCCTTTCGAATATTCGCTTGGCTTTAGTAGTTTTTGTCGGTAGGAGTTATGAATTCTTAACTCCTATCGCTTTTAAAAACTCTCGGAACTTAAGTAAATTTTGAGACAACTACCCACCTCTTAAGATAAAGTTATCTTACCCCTATCAAGTATATATAGAGATAAACTTGCAGCAGCAATTGCAACATTCCTAAAAAGAACTTGAAAATGACCTAAATTAAGAAAAACTATACCAATGAGCAGAAAGAAAGAAATGAGAGCAGCATACTGAGTTTTATAACCTGAAATTAACCAAAGAGCGAGCAAAACTTCAAAGCAGGCAAATCCTATCAAAAAAAATTTCAATGGGATTAACAGTGTAATAAAACTTGGGGTATATTTTAAAAAGTTAGCTGGATGAACAAAAATCTCTATGGTTGCGTATACAAATACAAAAGCGAGTCCCCACCTAAGAATTTTACTAGATTTTAAAATTTGATTCATAATATCCCCTAAACAAAAAATTAAATATATTTACTTAAAAATGATTTGGCCGCCTGACTAACTAGATTTGGTTCATTTTTTGTTCTAGCTATCAATAAAGCCCCCTCTAAAATTGATAAATAGCATGAAGCTTCAACCATGCAATCAGAGGCATTTAGATCCTTAAAGTATTTAGAAAGTTCATTCTCTAAATATTGAAAATAATCAAGAACTGCTTGCTTTAACGCATTAGACAGGCACCCCCATTCAGCAGCCATCATTCCACACAAACAAAACTTCGTGCTGCATTGAGCTAATTCTGAAAATATTTCACTAAATTTCAATAATTTAAAATAGCTGTTTATCTCTAGCTGATTAATTCCAATAAACTGATCAATAAATACACTATGATACCGCTTAACGAGTGCAAGCATTAGCTCATTTTTAGTTTTGAAGTGATAGTGAAGGCTTGATGTTTTGATGTTAATTTGATTGGCAATATCATGGTAGCTAAAACCATTAACTCCCCTCTCTTGGGTAAATTGTTCAGCTATATCTAAAATCTGTTGTTTTCTTGAGCTCATCACACATTCTCCTCACCTAGACTATCTACTAGTATATAGTCTAGAGGTATTTAAAGCAAAGGAAGAATTCCTTTTTTTTACTTATGGGACATGATTTGTAAAACACATATAGATAATGCTTTAGATCTAAAAATTCCTTGACATTTTGCTAAAATTCTTGTAAAATTACTACAAGGAACTAATAATTAACAATATGAGTTTTAAATGATGCACGACATAACACCAAGATTAGCACCCTCACAAAGAGAGCTCCCCATCAAACCAATGCTTAGAACCTTATGCTGGTCTATAGGCGCTCTACACATGGCAGTCTCTGTAATGGCTTCTTCAGCCACTACAGGACCTGCTCTTTTGGACTCAAGCGATTTAGCGGGCTCATTTAAACGACATGTCGAAAAAGTGGCCCAGGCGGCTTCTGAGATCATTGCTGAGATTAATGCCATGCCTGGCATTTATAATGGAATCAAGCGTTCGTTAGTGCCTCTTGTAGCAGATCAATTTGCTCCCCAGCCCTTTCATTTAAGTGGAGCTCTAAGAAACCCTCAAGCTGTCAAAGATCTGAATGCCTTGAAGGGGGCTTTTCACGTGGAGGAGGGCCAGTTCTTTAGTAAATATCCATCATTTAGAACAGCTAAAAGTATTATCGAGTCATGGCACTCTCCATCAGAGATTGGGCTCGAAGAAGTAAAGCTTTTAGATGGCAGAATATCAAAAGTAGATCACCCGAATTCTTTTCATGTTGATGACCACAGTCCTGGTGACTTTTATAGTGTAGGAGCGCGGGCCATACTAACACTTCCTGCAGTGGAATACCCTCTTGAAGCTGGAGTTAGATGGCTTACCACAGATGGAGAAGAGGTTTTTCTTCACAAAGTGGACTTTGATTCAGGGACAGCATTAGTTCACCCCCCTGGCAGCAAAATGGGTGGTGCGCTCATTCAAAACGTCTCAACAACCATTTTTAAAATGCCTAAGTGCGTTTCACAAGGAACAACTATGTTGACTCCTTTTCAAGATAATGTTTCTACCTGGAACAATTTTGCTTTAGATACCCATGATGTCAAAGAATCTTCAAACCCTCACTGGGATGTTATCGATCGCATCAACAGTATTTGCGCTTATACAGAACAAAATGCAGCAGCCCTTCTCCCCGTTAGTTTTGTTGCCCATTCGTTGGGTGCTGTAGGTGGAGTAGACATCGCTTTAGGTTGCGAACAAAACGAAATTCAAAGAAAGCTTTTGCTCATTGATTACTCAATAAATCATAATCCTATTTGTAAAGATAATGATGCGACCATTACTATGATCGTAGCTGCAGCAACCTTTTGTGCTTTTATATTTTCATATCTGAGTTACTACTTAACAAAGCGGATTTATTCGTTAGCGAAGACTCACTTGCAATAACACTACCTTCCTATAGCCCTTATTCAGTACATTAGCTAAAAACACTACAAGCGCCTGTCGACTTAGAACCAATAAGCAGTTAAGCTACAAACTCTCCAAAATACTGTATAGCTCTCCAAGCTGAGTCCTGCACTCTTTGGGCAGCATCTGCTCCAGCTTTCATTGAGTGGTCCACCATTTTAGGAAGATACTCCCTTACAAAGTAGTCTGTTTTACTGGCAATAGGCAACACTGTGCTTTCATAGACTAAAGAAGCACCTTTTGACGCTTTACCGTATAAAGGTTGAATGACAGATTCGCTTAGGTTATTTGCAGCCTCATATGTTTTTCCAATCACTCCATTTGCAAAAGTAGAGAGATATAAAAGTCCAGCTCGGCTTATCTGAGCGATTTTTTCACCTAAAGTAGCCATTGAATTTGCAATATGAATGAAGATAGCGCTGATAATATGGCCTATAGGTTTCAGGATATGCTCATATCCCAAAAGGGCTGTTTGTTGTATTTTACCTCCAAGGATTTGAAGACCACTCCAAATAGCATCCATTGCTTTAGATCCAGCATCCATTAAAGCATTCAATACAGATAATGAGAATTTTCCAAGAGGTGTTAAAATATGTCTGTAAGTCCAAAGAGACATATCTTTGATTCCACTACCAATAAAAACCATAGCATTGCCGATTTGACTTATCAGCTGATGGGTAAGTTTGAGTGAAAAGTTCAAAGAGTCTCTGATAAAGTGCCCAATAGGTGTAAAGATATTCTCATAGCCCCAAAGAGCGCTATCTTTAATCAAAGTTCCTAATATTTGTAACACTTTTTCAAGAGCGTTTAGAGATTTTGCTAAACCATCTGCGAGCAAATCAAATGCTTTTACTGCAAAATTCCCAATAGGGTTTATAATATTTTCATAAGCCCAGATCAAACCATTTTTAGCAAGCTCCCCTATTGACTCAAAGGCACTCCACATTGCTTTAAAAGTTTTTACAACGCTGTCAGCTGCAATACGGAAGACTGAATTTAAGAAGTGGCTAAGGGGCTTTAAAACATGCTCATAAGTCCAAGAGAGCCCGTTCGTAACCATGCTGGCAATAGCTTCAAAACCAATCCTCAATGCTCGTAAAGTTTTTGTAACAACTATTGAAACTACATCAGAAACCTTTTCTAAAAAGCTCTCTAGAGGTTTTAAAATATTCTTACAGATCCACATCATTCCATCTTTGACATACTCTCCAATGGTTTTAAGGCTACTCCAAACAGCTTGAAGGGTTTTTTCAACACCCAGCACAATCATATTCAAAGTTTTTTCAACAAAAGCCCCAAGAGGTTTTAAAATATTCTCATAGCTCCAGGCCAAAGCTTCTTTTATACCACTGCCGATCGTTTGTACTATTTTTTCAGTTACTTCAACAATTTTAATATAGGTTGATTCTATAAGTTGCCCTATTGGAGATAAAATATTTTCATAAAGCCAAAGTCCTGCATCTTTAAAAGCATGGCCCATTTTTTCTAAAAGCAATCCAATTTTATCCTTTGCCCATTTAGAGAAGTCTGCAAGCTTCTCAAGAATAAAATCTCTAGCGTCCTGACCAAGTTTAATTGCTTTTGAAATAATGCTGTTTAAAGCACTTTTAATTTCTTTGATTAGTTCTGGAATTTGAGACATGAGATTTGAAAGTTTTTCATATGAGATGACTAATGCATATTTAGTTCCCTTAAGAGCAGCATACGGCAATCCAAAAATAGTTCCCATTGTCACAAGTTCAACTTTTTCACCTAGTGTCATCTCTTCCCAGGGTTTTAGAAAAGCAGACTTTGGGTCTATCTTTTTCCCTTTATAAGTATTCGCTGGGGTTAACAGATCACTTTCTTTGACCAAGAGCTTGTATGTGTCATTAAAGTCTGCACTTCCTAAGATATGACTCATATTATCGACACCCATTACATGACCGCTTCTCTTTGGAAATAGAGAAGATGGGCAGATGGATCTATGGCCAACATTAGAAATAGGCATTTGACATGATATACTATATAAACTCACTAAAAACCCTCATAATAAGACAATTAAATCTAGAGTGTGCACTATTATTATTAAGAAAGAATAAAGAGGTTGTTTTTTTGCTCCTAATTTAATGTTACTAAAGCAGCATAAGTAACGAAGCTTTTAAAAGTTTTCAAACAAACCAGCTAAAGTTGCAGCTTGGTAAAAAAACTAAACATTAGCTTATTTCAATATTTTTCCCTTTACTTAAAAATGACAATACTTTTATTAAATGTGCATGTTTTGAAGTTTTAGGGATGCACAAGGGGTGCATTTTTAAAACGGTTACCCAGGAGACTAATAACATGAAATATAAACAGTTTTTTTTGGTGGCGTTTGCTGTTTTGCTAAGCACCACCGCTTTAAGTGCAGAGCCCACAAGACGTGAAGCTAGACGTGAGTCTAACTATACAAACGGCTTTGCTGTAGCCTTGGGAGGTGCAGGGGCATCTGCCACAGTTCCATCTGCTTCAATAGGCTATTTCTTTGCTGATAATAACTGCATGTCTGCATTTTTCAGCATTTCCCCCTATTTTAGACAAAATAACCTATACGGTGTTTCAAACTTTGATTGTTGGACCACTTCAATTGGAGCAAATGTAAGTAACTATATTTCCCTAGCAAGAACTTCTTTGGGGAATAAATTCTTTTTTCAACATGGACCTTCTTGGAAGCAAGTTTTTGGAAAAAGTCTACAAAATGATTTGCGCATCCAGTCTTCTTGGAGCCTTGGCTATGATGTCGGGTTTCAATATAGACTTTCTCCGCAAGTATACTTTGGTATTCTTACAAACATAGGTTATTCACAGACCAAGTTTAAGCAGAACAATAACACTGCCTTGTTCAACAACAAACAGTCAGCTGTCAATGTGCTTAACAGCCCGTCTGTTTACATGACTTTCCTATTTTAAGGAACATTATACTCTGTAATTTCAAGGGCACCTCAAGCGCCCTTTGAAATTACAGTTTTTTCCATTTTCTACATTTTATTCTTCTTTTATAATTTGAAACAAACTGTGACATCGGTTTATCAACTAGGTTAATTTACCCACAATCTTCCCTGTAAAGAGAGCTCTAGGACCCATTTTAATCACAGAATGAGCTCTAGAAGCGTCTCAGAAGCTTTTTGCTTAAATTCCTGCTCAAAATCACTCTGGCTATCACAAAAAACCTTTTAAATTTGGAAGTGGCGACAGCAATGAGAACGAAGGCGCTACATATGTTTATATAGAACCCTGTGATGAAACTACTTTTTTAGGCTATTCAAAATCATGTGTTTTGTCGGTTTTGACCCATAAATTTGTTAGGTGTACTCATAACAATCAAGCTATCTACATAAATATTAATAGTCTTTCTAAGAGGATTGGAATTTCTCACAATGAAATCACTCTAGCTCCAAAAAAAGGTCAAAATTTTGAGAAGCTTATTAGGAACGCTCATACAAGTCTTGTCTCAAGGCAAGCACAAGCAGTTGACCGATATTTAGATATGATTAAACCAGCACGAATACAACTTGCGAGAAATCAACGAGGGCGAATAAAGCACCCTTTTGAGTGGAGCTCAATAAGACCTTCTATCAGCGATACGCTTTTTCGAAAATCGCTGTTTGATTTAGAATTTCAAGGATCGATCTCTAGTCTTGATTCCATCGAGAAAACCTATTTCCTTGCCAATGGCTCTGCTCTGCATTTAATTAAAAGCGATGGAAATAAAACTTGGACTTTATTTAAATCTCGACTTGGACAAGGCCGCTGGGGAACTGTGTATGAAGTTGAAGATCTTACTAGAAGTGAATCTTGTGTTGTTAAAGTGTCAAAGGGTCAGGAAGTAGATAAAAATGCTATTCAACTGCTAGCTGAGTATGACATTTTAAAAGATATTTACAGACAACGACCCGGCTTAGTAGGAATACAAAAACCCCCTCATTTTGCATTTTCATTAAACCCTACAAGCCAGACACCAGTTGCCCTTCAAGGTTATTTAGCACCTCGTTATGATAAAGATCTTTCTAATCCCAAATCACTAACATTTCAAGAACGTATAGAATGCGCGCGTCAACTTTTAGAGGGCCTAAAAACGCTTCACGAGCTAGACTATGTACATTGTGATATAAAAGCTGCAAACTGCTTATATAAAAAAATTCCAGGTCAAAAAATACAGTGTGTTATTTCAGATTTTGGGGCGACTATGAAAACGAATAAATTACGCGAGCTCGACCCAAGCTATCATAGCATCGAAACCGCTACGTTAGCCAACAAGTTTAGATGCGAAGATATAAAAAAAATGGGAGGGGTACTATTTAAGTTTTTTCAAGGTTTCCGGAAACGTGAATTAAAAGACCTAGAAAGCATTATAGATAATATGGAATTTCCTTCCCCCCTACCGTATAGTGCAGAACAAGCCTTAGAGGCATTTAACGCTCAATTTAACTGAGCCTGGCAGCCTCTTTTCACCGAACTTTAGGCCCTAAGGCGATTACACACTATATCGAGCTTTAAACTCCTAGAAACTTCCCTAAAATAAACCCCTACTTTTCTCGCTATTTTTAATAGCTTCCTGGCATGCTTTAAAAGCCATTTAAAGCCGTTTTTCAGGCTTATAAAGGGAAGGGGTTTGGCTGTCTCGATTCCACCCCTTAAAAGGCTTTATTAGCCGTTTTTGAGATTTTCACGCTATCATACATGATAAAGAGGCCTGATCTAATATCTGCTAAAAACCGTTTTTAGGCAATTTCATGAGTTTTTGACCCCAATAGCTCTATTACACCGCTCAACCTTTATGATTTCTTAACAATATAAGCGTAAAATAATGGTTCTTTAAACATTAAAACAAATGGAGATTTCCTGTGAACCTACCAAGTATCAACCTAAACAATAATATTCAAACTCAGCTAACTCAGTCAATTGAACCCACAGTTCAAAAGTTAGCTTTTGGTCTTTTAAAGCCTTTTCCAAAACAGTGGGGAAACCCTCCTGCAATTCAAACTTCTGATTGGGTAGAACTTCCTGCAGGTTTTGGACAAGGAAGTAGCACCTTAAGAAATTGGATTTTATCTAATTTAGATAAGTAGATTATACCAATAGAGGCTCTAACACCCAGAGCCTCTATTTACTTTCATTCCAGTAAAGATTGCTTTTCCAAACAGTGGAATAGATCAAGCTACGATTAGAACAACTTATATATAATAATTCAAAACCTTGTGTTATAACGCTATTTTTGAAAGGATAAACTACCATGCACACTAAAGCTATTTCAGAAAAACCCCAGGAGTACCCACAAAGGGGCCATGTTCCACAAAATTGTATTGAATGGTCCATCAGCTACCCTGAGTACACTCCTGTTGAATACACCTCAAAGATTGTCCTCAAGCAATACGACCAGCACGGTAATGCAGGTTGGGCTCATCCAAGTGACCCTCAAAAAGTTGTAGGTCAAATACAAAGCTTAATCGGCTCTATTCAAATCAACTCATCCTTTAGACCTATCAACCCAATGGGACGAACAGGCATTAGTGGACGAGGCCTTCTAGGTAAATGGGGCGGAAATCTAGCTCAAGACGCTCTTTTAATGCGAATGAATGAAACAAGCCTAAAAGTTGAGCTGTTAGTGATTAAAAGAAAAGATCACCTGCAGTGGGCTCTACCTGGCGGGATGGTTGACAAAGGTGAAAAAGCTTTAGAGGCCGCAACCAGAGAACTCCAAGAAGAGACGGGCGCTCAGATAAAGTTTACTGAGGATGAGGTAATCTACCAAGGCTATGTAGATGATCCACGCAATACTGACAATGCGTGGATGGAAACAACTGTTGTTAGCAAACAGCTCCCCTATCAAGAGACACTTGCATATAAGCTAAATGCGGGTGATGATGCTCTTGAAGCCGATTGGAAAGAAGTGAACAATACCCTTTTAGACAACCTCTATGCTTCCCATAGAAATTTTGTAGAAATTGCATTGAAAGCTTCAGATTTTAAAGCATAGAAACTATTAGTAAGCAGCTGAAGATTAACTTAAATCGTCTGTTTTAACCCAGCGCTCTACTAAAGCTGTAAGCTTTGTTTCATAATTATGGTGCTGTTTAAGTTCTCTCGCCATGGCTTTAAAATCTTCATGAAGAGCTGGAACCCTCCCTTTTACAAGCTCTGCAACCCTTTGACTGTACTCTCTATAGTCATGAGAATCTCCTTTCAGAAAATGCCCCACTCGCAAAAGTTCTTTAGATCTTTCGGGACCTATTTTTGATATATTTGCATGCGACTTTCTCTTATGGCTTGGGCACTCTAAAAGCGTGGGAATTCCGAGAGTAAGGGCTTTGGTAAAACTACCATCGCCAGTTACCATGGTTATCGGTTGAGTGTGTAGATGAAAACTCGAAACATCTTCTTGTGATATTAAACCTGGAAGGACAAGCCTTAATGCTTTTCTAGCGTGACTTCCTTCTTTAGAAGTTTCTTTTCCAGTTTGAATTATGATTTCTCTCTTGTTTAAGTATACGACTAAAGTATCCACACCACACTCTCTTAGAAAACTTAAAAAGGCAGACTTGGCAAGGGTCCCCATTAGCCGACCACTAGCTTCTTGACCAAGAAGCCTACTGCCAGGAATAAAAACCGTAATATCTTCTCGATTTCCTTCAACATAATTGATGCGACTTACAACAGCAAGAAATCTCTGCACTCCATACCAGCACCCTGTATAACCAAAATAAATCAGGTCCTTAGAAATATCAGTGGGTGGAAGATGAATTTTTACAAGCTCAGCCAGTCTTTCAAAACTTTGATTTGAACTTCTTTGTTGCCCCTTGTCAAAAGCAACAGGCTCTTCAACAAAAACACCTAATTCCCCCTTTCCGCATCCACTAGACTTAAAATTCCCCGCTCTAGCTTGCTCACTTTTCATGCCAGTAAACGAGTATTCTCCTATAAAGAGAGTGGCACTTTTCTCCACAATGGAATCTGGTAATTTTTTCTGAAGAACAGGAAGCTGAATAACTAAAGTTGATGGTTTTGTGCTCTTGTAGTCGGAAGCTAAGGACACCTCCATTCCCATTTTTCTAAATGCGTTCTGCTCTTGGTCGCTATTAGATAATAAAGTCACCTGATAGTCGGGAAAGTTGGTTGCTAAAAATTGACTTACATTGAGAGCATGATGGCAATCTCCCAACCCATCCCAGTCTTTTTGACAGACAACTAGAACAGCTATGTCATTTGCTTTTTTAGCTGTGGGAGAAAGGTAATAGGCAACCCCAAGACTTGCCAATCCCCCAGCTGTGGTTGCCGCCTCTGGACTCTGGGTGTACGCGTAGACTGCTGCGGCTGCTAATGTGCCGGATACACTTGCTAAAGTCGCACCACTTAGAAATGAACTGGTCATACCTTAAACCTCATGTTATTCACCAATGCCTATTAAAACTATAGCGAATCTCAATTAAAATGTCAAGATTTAAAATCTTATCATATTAATATTAAAGGTTTTGCAAATTTAACTTTCTCTTGTAAAAGTTCAAGGAACGCGTATTCTCGAAATGAGAGCGCATCAAACAATCTATCTAAATACAAATTTTAGCCATCGATTGCTTTAATAATAAAGCTCCTTCATATTTTCCTCTGTTTCGAGAGCATCTTAAAAGTTGACTTATTTTTCTCTTTTGCTAAAGTGATATTTTACCATCTTTAGGAAATTCAATGAAAAAAGCCATTCTTGCATCTATAGTTTTTTGTATATGTATTGCACTCATTGCACCCATTGCCTTGTCTAGTAGATGCTGGAAAGTAGCTATTTTTATAGCCCTGGTATCAGCTGTAGTTTATATTTATACCTATTTTCATAAAAAAAATATTCTGCCTGCATTTTTGACATCACTACTTTTTGGTATCTTTTTCTCCTTGATTTTTTGGTTGCTGTTTAGAATAGATCATATACTCCATCTGCAAAGCAACCTCTATTTTGTGGGCACCTTTTTTATTGTATTCTCCTTGATTAGCTTTTGGATAATGAAATCTCCTGAATCACCATCAAAAAAAATCATATGCACTATATGTAACTTAGCAGCCATTACTGCCTTTATTCTTTTAGTGACCTTTATCTCCTCTTGGGACTCTCTATTACATGCTATTGTTATGGGAAAACTCATCGGCATTGTTACAGCTTCTATAAGCACCTATATTTTTGTTTTTTTCCATAGCGTTGGCAGTCGCATGTTTAATGACCTTGTAGATTATATAGCCATCTTAAGAAAACCCTTTCTCATTTTTTTTACTGGCTACATTTTGATTGCCCTTGTCTATGCGGGAGTTTATAATTTGATTTACATGTACCACCCGGAATCATTTTCGATTCCAGAAAATCAAGTAGAATTTCTAGATTTTATCATTTATTCCTTAGATACTATGACGACTGGAGGAAACTCCCAGGTAAACTCTATAACATCACTTGCCCAAGCAATTAATACTGCCAATGTATTTTCTGCCATTGTCTGGATGACTGTGATGCTAGCAGCAACTATTGCATACACCTCAGAGGCTTTTTCTCAGGTATCTAAAAAGCATAAAGAGCAGAGGGGCGAAGCCTAAAAGGCCCAAGCCTTCTCAAGAACTAATCGAGTACCTAAATGAGTTCACCCGCTTTCATCTACAATCCTTTTCCCGTGCTGTAATCTTTAAAACAGTGTTCGATGTTATCGACACCACCCCTCTCTTAGATCCAAAGCTGGATCAATATAACCGATTGTTAGCTGAATGATTTGATATATTATCAAAACGGCATTCCCGATTCTAGCTTACATGTGGAGGACCTTTCTTACAGTGGATGGCAAGCTCTAGTAAGACACCGGCGAGCACACCAATCGCTAAATTACGTGTGCTTACTATCACAACGACAGTTGCGATAATCACCAATGTAGCTCGTTTAGAATTTACAAAGATCTTTTTAACACTGGACCAATGAAAAGTACTTATAGAAACCATAATCATGACAGCTACGAGCGCTGCCACTGGAATTTCTTGAACCCACTTTCGTAGCACCAAAATAATAAACAGTAGAAAAACACCTGCAAACAAAGTAGATAGTCGAGAGCGTGCTCCTGACTTGATGTTGATCATTGTCAGACCAACCATACCACATCCTGCCATACCCCCTAAAAAGCCGGTGACCACATTGGCTATTCCCTGACCTTTACACTCTTGATCTTTGGAGCTTGTTGTCTCTGTTGCTTCGTCTACAATTTGTGCTACCATAAGAGATTCGAGGAGCCCAACAACTGTTAGAGTTAAAGAGTAAGGTAAAATAATCCACAATGATTTTAAGTTGATAGGAATGGAGATCCATTTAAAAAAGGGAATTGTTTTAGGAAATTCTCCAAGGTCTCCAGCCACCCTTAAGTCTAATTTAAAGACCAGGCTTAAAATAGTCAGTACGATAATAGCAATGAGAGGCGAAGGGATTGCTTTATTTAATAACGGAAGGAGATAAATAAAGCCAAGCCCTAACGCTACCATCCAATACATTTGAATCCCTAGAGCATGAGTAAACTGTGGAATTTGAGCGAGGAATATTAAGATGGCTAGAGCATTTAGAAATCCTGAAATTACGGAGCTGGAAATAAAGCGCATTAAGCGAGTGAACTTACAAAAACCTGCAATGATCTGTAGAAATCCCGCTAAGATAGTCGCTGCAAATAGATAGTTTTGCCCATGGTTCTTAACCAACGATACAAGAACCAGCGCCATAGCGGCTGTCGCCGCTGAAATCATAGCACGCCGCCCACCAAAAAACGAAATCACCACAGTCATTGAAAATGATGTATAAAGAGCCACTTTCGGATCCACCCCCGCAATCAAAGCAAAAGCAATCGATTCGGGGATCAAAGCAAGAGCAATAAGAGCTCCTGCAAGAAGATCTTTGTAGGGATTTGAAAACCAGTTTTTTTTAAAACTGACAATTAGTTGAGATAACATGAAAAGCTCTGACTATATTACTTAATGCCACAAAGTACCTTAATGCAGCTTAATCTATGCATGAAATTTTTAAGATAGAAGCATTTTTTCAATAAGGCACACAACCTGTCTTTACCACAGATCGCAACTTTAAATACAATCAAAGAGCAAAAAAAGACAAACAATTAGAAAGAATTTTCTAGAGGACTTGTTGTCTTTTAGAAATCAACTTGGTTAGAAACAGATAACGTTTTGAATTATCTCCAGAAGAAGAATCTTTTTGGTAAAAAACCTCTCTTAGGAATTCACTTTTTGTGTTGGGCAAAAAGAGGCACTCATTTTCTCCTGGGTAGTATGAAAGACCAGAAATATCTTTTGCTAGCTTCGTTGGGTTTAGGAAAATTTTCACACAATCACGATTCGGGCCACTACTTAAAAAGCCTTGTAAGGGCCTATTGTATGAAACACCTGTAAACCCATAGTCTTTGTATTTCTGGTGGTCAGAAAGACGGTTTCTGTATTGATCAATAAGATCACCGTTTTGAGAATCTGAAACATTTGATATGCATCGATAGACATACCCACTTTTTTGCACTGCTTTAGATTCAGGTATTTTATTGAGTCCACTACAAAGTACTGCAACCCGTCTTAGAGTAGCAGTAATGGTTTCGACATCCATATGACGATCTACAGGATCTCTTAAAAAACTGTTATAAGTGCTGCTATAGCTGCTATATTCTCCTATTTCTCTTTTTTCAGCGTCGTGTAACTTCGTATACAAATATGCTTTTTGGCTATTATTGCAAGTAGGAACATGTGCAAATTCAGATTGTTTTCCTAACTTATCAAGGAGTGAATTCTCAAAAGTAATTAAATCCCACTTAACCTTTCTAAGAGTTTCATAAAGGTTAAATGTTAAATCTTTAAATTTAATGACATAATCATTTTTTTTAGCATCAAAATGTGATGCAAGTTTAGAATTACTCTCAATAATTCCCCGAACCACTTGATCTATTAATTCTGTCTCTTGATTTCTTCTTACAGGGAAAAACAGCTGCTGTGTGCCCAAGACATTTCCCTTGAAAACATCCGCTATTAAGGGGAGCTTCTTAGGGCTTTCTACAAAAAAGCCTTTGTTATTAAAGCTAATTGCTTGTGGGGTGCTCGAGGGCAAATGGCTTGGTTGGAGGGTGGATAATGAGGGTTTGGAAAAACGCCTACTCCCTTCAAAAAAAACAGTCATAACAACCTAAAAATAAGATTTATAGACATAATAGTACAGATCTTCTATTAAGATTTTATTAAGGTTAATAGCTCTAAAAATTCAAATATAATTTGACACTTTGAACAAAAAAACCTACTTCGAAGCGTTCACAAAAAGAGGCTTTTTCTTAGAAAAGACAAAGAGTTCCAGTAAGACCCCAGCTAAGACACCTAAAGCCAAATTATGGGTGGAGACTACAACGAAAACAGTCACTGCAATGACAAAAGAGGCGCTTTTTGGATTTATGTGGATATTCTTGAGGCTGGACCAGCTAAAGGTGCTAATTGAGACCATAATCATGACAGCTACGAGTGCTGCCATTGGAATCTGCTGCACCCACTTTCCCATAATAAGAACTAAAAAGAGGAGGAAAGCGCCTGCAAATAACGTCGAGAGTCGAGAGCGAGCTCCTGATTTGACGTTGATCACCGTTTGCCCGATCATCCCACAGCCTGCCATTCCTCCTAAAAAACCTGTGACCACATTAGCAATTCCCTGCCCCTTACACTCTTTTGTTTTCGAGCTAGTCGTCTCTGTTATTTCATCTACAATTTGAGCTGTCATCAAAGATTCTAAAAGACCCACCACAGCAAGCGTAGCTGAATAAGGCAAAATGATTAAAAGAGAGTGCAAATTAAAAGGAATCGAAGGCCACAGGAAAGTGGGGAAAGCTTTAGGCAAATCCCCTAAATCTCCAACAGTCCTTAGGTCCAGCTTTAGTATAATGCTCAAAGCTGTAAGAGCAACAATGCAAACAAGAGGAGAAGGGATCGCTTTTGTCAAACGAGGAAAGAGATAAATAATGGCTAGCCCCAAGCCCACCATCAAATACATTTGAAAACCCGCCTGAAAAAGCTCAGGAAGCTGCGCTAAAAAGATCAAAATAGCCAAGGCGTTGACAAATCCCGTAACTACTGGACGAGAAACAAAACGCATCAGGTGACCAAACTTGCAGTACCCTGCTATTATCTGAAAAAATCCCGTTAAAATCGTCGCCGCAAATAGATAGCTGAGCCCATGATTTTTAACTAAAGAGACTAAAACAAGAGCCATTGCTCCAGTTGCCGCTGAGATCATGGCGCTACGCCCCCCAAAAAAGGCAATCACAACAGCCATAGAGAAAGAGGCGTAAAGACCTACTTTAGGATCAACTCCTGCAATAATAGAAAAAGCAATAGCTTCGGGAATCAAGGCGAGCGCTACAAGCGCTCCTGCCAATAAATCTTTGCGTGGATTAGAAAACCATTTTTTTTGAAGATGAACCAATAGCTGAGATAGCATTACAATCTCTGAATGATTAAATTAATTGGTTAATGGGATGCTTTAGATCGACTCGGTCTTGCAAATGAAGATTTCGAATTCGATTTACCTGGCTTATGAAACTTATTCCCTGAGCCACCTGGGCGACTTGGTTTTGAAAATGAGTTCCCGGACCCACTGCCAAAGCTTGGTTTGCCAAATTTGTTGCCATTAGCAGCTGGGCGGCTGGGTCGTCCATAAGAATTTCCAGATCGGTTCCCAAAGCTTGGTTTGTCAAAGTTTGGCTTGCCATATTTATTGCCATTAGCTTCTGGAGAGCCTGAACGTCCAAAAGAATCGCCAGAACTATTTCCACTCGGCTTTCCAAATTGCCCGCCAGAGCTCTGAGAACGGCCTGGTTTGCCGAATTTATTACCGTTAGCTCCGAAGCTTGGCTTGCCGAATTTAGAAGGCCTCTTACTTTGATAATTCGAATACCCCTGTGGCTTGTAAGAATTTGATTTATTCGTGCGTTTTCCTTTGCTACGAAATCCTGCAGGCCTTTTTTGGGGCTCTAGACCTTGGATCGTCTTTATCTCAATTTCTTTTTCTGTAAATCTTTCGATCCGTTTAACGAGGCCTGATTCAGACATTGATGCAAAAGATAGAGCAATCCCAGAAGCTCCTGCTCGACCAGTTCTTCCAATACGGTGCACATAATCTTCGATAGAGCGCGGTAAATCAAAATTGATAACGTGAGTAATTGATTGCACATCAATTCCTCTAGCAGCAACATCTGTCGCTACCAAAATATCAATTTTCCCTTCGCGAAGCTTTTTAATTGTGCGTGTTCTTTGCCCCTGATTCATATCGCCATGCAAAGCAGATACGCGATGACCTTTGTCACTTAATTCATTGACCAATTGATCTGCGTGTCTTTTAGTTGCAGTGAAGATAATTTTCTTGCCTTCATTTTCATGCTCGAGGATATGATCTAGCATCATATTTTTATGGCCTAGATTATCACTGTAGTAAATTTGCTGGGTAATGTTCTCTTTGCTGTCAAACTCCGGCTCTATAATAATGTCTACAGGGTTATTTAAAAGTCTTTCAGAAAGTTTTAAAACACTTCCCTGAAGAGTTGCTGAAAAAAGGAGCGTCTGGCGGTTTTGTGGAATCGTTGCAACAATCTGCTCTACAGGCTCTACAAAACCCATATCTAGCATGCGATCTGCTTCATCAAGCACCAGCATCTCAACTCTTGAAAAATCAATTTGCCCTTGCTCGATATAATCGATCAGTCGACCCGGAGTTGCTACTAAAATATCACATGGGCGTGACAATTCTCGCCTTTGTATATGGTAAGAGACTCCCCCACTAATACAAACGGTATGCACACGTCTCATACATCGGCTATACTTCTTCGCTTGGTCCTTAATTTGCATGGCCAGTTCGCGTGTTGGAACAACAATCAAGACTCGAGGACCTCTTCCTTTCCCTTCAGGGTTAGTAAGAAGAAGGTTTAAGCAAGGAAGCAAAAAGGCAGCAGTCTTTCCGGTTCCTGTTTGAGCTGAACCTCTGATATCAGACCCTTTGAGAATTTCTGGAATGGCTCTTTCTTGAATGGCCGAAGGCGTTGTGTATCCCGCCTGCTCAATCGCTTTAAGAATTTGGGGATCGAGGGATAATTTTGTAAAAGGCATTAGGTACCGTATGTTTTGTTATTTGAATCCAAGTAGTTTACCACAAATCAAAGCTTTAAATACATTTAAATATTAAGAATATTTTTTTTAAGTCCTAAGCTTGCTGATATTCAAATAAAAAATTTGAATTATCCCCTATTAGGGGCCATTTTGCCTTAATCCTCCAGTCCTCGCTTTTATAGGACTGTGAAGCAATTTCTCTCAAAACTTCTCTAAATCGCTAAATACAAGCATTTTTACTTGACTAACAATTTAAAAACAGGCATAATTAAGCAAGCGAAGCTAATCAACAATAAGAGGTCAGGTATATGGATATAAATATTGCAATTTCTACCGCAGCTGCATCCTATGCCAAAATGACTGAAGGGGAGGGCAAGATCTTTGAGGGGCAGAAAAAGACCCGTCTTCAGTTCAAAGCTCATCAAATTTTACCAAAGGGAAGTGTTTGCCCCTGGGATGTAGGTGCAAATGACACCTCTGAACTCCATGTCTATGTTGAAAAAATTGGGGAGGGGTTATATGGATGCATGAAATCCTTAGTCCTTTCAACCTTAAAAGATAAGTTCGTCAAATCCACTCACGAGGGTAAGACAATCTACATCAACATTAACAGCCTCTCTAAAAGAATTGGGATTCCTAGAAATCAAATTCTTCAAGCTGCTAAAAAAGGTTCTGATGCTGCTAAAAAAGGTTCTGATGCTGCTAAAAAAGGTTCTGATGCTGTCGATACTTTAATAACGACTTTTCACGAGAAAACGCTTGCAACCCAACAAAAAGTAGATCTCCTTTTTAACATGATTATAGCTGATAAAAATCTTTGTGATAATGGACGCAGTATTCAATTTTCTGCACACACCAAACTTCCTAAACACGGCCTTTATACTGCAATTAACGAGATTGCTTTCCGAAAATTGGAAGAGGTCACGAGGGGAACTTGTAAATCTTACGAGCTAGATACAGGTGATAAAAAAATAACTCTTGATTTAACATCACAAGATGGAGACAAGCTGCCTCTCATAACAACATCAAAAAAACTAGGAGAAGGAGCCAACGGTTCAGTAGTTCTACTTGAAGAATTATCTAAAAATAGATCAACAGCGATTAAAGCAGTTTCTGTTTCAGAAAAAACTATCCACCAACACATGAGGATTTATAAGCATCTAAAATTAAATCGCATAGAGTTAGCTTTAAAAAAATCCGCTAAGCACCAAATTCAAAATGAAATTGACCTTTTAGGTAAAATACACAAAGGTAAGCAAGGAGTGATTGGTATTCAAGATGCACCTTACGATGACTCAAAGGATGAAAAACTCTCTTCAACATCAACGTTGTCTTACAGAGCACCTGCCTATGATGGGGACTTAACTTCTTTACTCGAAGAAAAAAGGTTATCAATAAATGAGATCTTTACCTTTGCTGAGCAATTATTGGAAGGATTAGTCAAGCTCCAAGAGCTCAGAATAGCTCATGGAGATATTAAACCTCAAAACTGTTTGGTAAGACGTACTGCAGAAGCTCATGAATGTGTCATCGCTGACTTTGGTGGAGCTGTTGATTTAGGAGATTCAAATGGGGTTCGACTACCAATAAGTTATTCTATAGGGTATAGTTTAGACAATGATAGAAATGCGTTTAAAGCATTAAAACATAAAGATGAAGCAGAAGAGTTGCTTTATAAAATGGACATCTACTCTATGGGTGTTGTTTTTGAAGATCTATTAAAAGCCTTAGCTCCCGGCGATGCCAAAAATGCAACCTTTCAATTGTTGGTAACTGAAATGAAAAATTCTCAGTGGTACAAGCGGCCTAGTGCTAAAGCAGCCTTACAATATCTTAAAGAGTACAAACCTAAAGCTTAAAATGAGTCTTAAGCGAACTTTTAGCAACGCTGTTACCAAGCCCTCTAAGGATAATGCATTCTAAAGAAAAATAGTTTAAGACCCTCAGTGAAAATTCAGACTTTAGCTTTTACACTACCGTATTACTCCTCTAGCACTGGATTCAGAGGGATGGGAAAACTATCTATATTAGTCACTTATACAAACTTATAGCTTTTGTTAAATTGAAAAAATCTATATAGTAGATGTTTTAATTTTACATGAGCTTATATTTATGACTATTGACTTACAACCTAGATGTCCAATTCATAAACCCTCTGAGCTCCCCCCCCAAATAAAGATTAAAAGTGACTTGATTGACAAGCTAGATGACTATTCACAATACTATTTTTCTGGCCTTGCAACCACCCTCCTCGATGTTTTTTTTCTTCCCTTACGCGCTCTTTATAATAGTGGCACCTTAAGTCAAGAGATCACCCACCTAGACCCTTATATGGAGGACAAAACCACTCATCAATACTTTAGAACTTTCACAAAGATATTTAATGGAACGCTTGGAGGCTCTGTCCCCACCTTCTCTCATTTTGATGAGCTTAAAATGGCTTTTACAATCCATGACATTCCCTGCCATATTCAAACTGAATCTCGAGAACTGATTTACAATTTGCGCTTTGTTCAAAGCAAAGACTTTGGCCAAAACCAGGGAGGGCTTCGACTTATTTTATTAAGCCTGAATGAAAACTCAGAAATCGTTGATGGTAAAAAGGTTCCCTTGCACCCCAAAAGTTTACAAGAGATGGGAACGGTCCCTGTTGAGATTATGAAAAAGTTGAAGCAAGACTATCACCTAGACACGCTCTTTTGTTTCTCACTTGGAGCCATCACCCTTGATGCTCTCAAAGACATTGGAGAAGATGTGCTCCCTAAGAATATCATCTTAGATAGATCCTTAACCTCTATTAGAAAAGTGGCTCCTGCCTCAGTCCCTCTTTTTCCTTTATATAATATTTTGCATTGGATAGCGCAAAGCTTTCACTTAGACGCGGATCCAGAGACTCACTTTCTAGAATACTTAGAAAAAAACCCCGATTTTGCCAAAGAAAAAACCATCATCAACATTAGAGCAAGGCTGGATCATTATTTCTCAGATACAGGAAGACGATTTACAGTAGGAGACTACTCTCCAGGTTACTTTGAGCGCCTTAAAAAGGTGGCTGGAAAAGTTTTTAGTGGCTCATTTGTTGTTCCTTACACAACACCTTTGGCACATCATGCAGCAAGGCATGACCAGCTTCTTTGCCACCCCCATACAGGGTCTATAACTCATGATTTTTTACCCACCAATGATCATGAGTCGCTCGCCGATGTACTCGCAAGATTTATGGGCAATCGACAAACTGACCATACAGCTCTTATGGTGGGAGGCACCAAAGACAACCTCGATGCAATGCTACATTTAAACACAGGTATTTTAAACTCATGGATCCAGATTCACCAACAAGAAGACGCCCATCTAAAAAATACAGCGTAGTCGTTGTCGGCGGAGGGGCTGCTGGGTTTTTCTCAGCAATTGCTGCTAAAAAGAAACACCCACAAGGAGCCGTTGCTATTATTGAAAAAAACGCTGCCCTGTTATCCAAAGTGAGGATCTCAGGAGGTGGGCGTTGCAATGTTACCCACGCCTGTTTTGAACCTCGTCTTTTAGTACAAAACTATCCAAGAGGTTCTAAAGAACTTCTTGGGCCTTTTTTTCGATTTCAACCCAAAGATACAATTCAATGGTTTGAATCCAAGCAAGTGCAGCTAAAAGCCGAACCTGACGGCAGAATGTTTCCCATCTCAGACAACTCAGAAACTATTATCAACTGCCTCCTTAAAGAGGCCGAAGAAGTTGGCGTTGAGGTTCACACACAAAGAAGAATTGAAAGCGTTACTAAGATAGATGAAGGGTTTTATATATCTTTTAAAAAGGGGTTGGATATAAGCACTCAAAATCTAATATTTGCAACTGGCAGCAGTCCCGCAGGTCACCAATGGGCTCAAGAGCTTGGACATGCTATAGAGCCCTTAGTCCCCTCTTTATTTACTTTCAACATGCCAAACTCCCCTCTCGCTCCTTTAAGTGGAATTTCTTTTGCAGATGTTGAAGTTAAAATCAAAGATACGAAGCTTAGCCAAAGAGGTCCTTTACTCATCACCCACTTTGGATTAAGTGGGCCGGCGGTTTTGAAACTCTCTGCATGGGGAGCCCGCATTTTGCATGAAAAGAACTACCAATTTAAAATTTCCATTCATTGGCTGCCTAACCTTTCTCAAAACTTGATTTTAGAGCATCTTGAAAAACTAAAAGAAAGCAAACCACAAAAAATGCTAATTTCAGAAAACTTATTTAACTTTCCAAAAAACTTTTGGAAAACCTTTCTGAAGCAATTTGTGAAAATCGATCAAAAACGCCTTAGCGACATCTCATCTAAAGAGCTGCTTGAGCTTTCCAAAATGATTAGCGCTGATGAGTACTCCATCCAAGGGAAAACAACCCACAAAGAGGAGTTTGTCACCTGCGGAGGAGTGCGCCTTAAAGAAGTTGACTTCAAAACGATGGAAAGTAAGTGCTGTAAATGTCTGTTTTTTGCAGGAGAGATTTTAGATGTCGATGGGATCACGGGCGGTTTTAATTTTCAAAATGCGTGGACTACTGGTTACATTGCTGGAAACTCCACCCAATGAAAAAACTTATTAAAATCAATGACTAAAATTACCTGAGAATTGACTTTTTCTGGCCTCTTATGTAGATTCTGAGCTCATTTTATAACACACATCTGCCTTAAATGCTATTTTCACCTTTCTCATCTACTAGTACCATTTCTTCATGGCAAACACCTAGTAGATCGCCCTCCCCACCTCACTTTCAAGATTATCAATCCGTAGAAGCTTGGTATGAACATCACCAAATTGACCAATACCCGGTGTCACCCTCTAAAAAATTGAAGTACAAAAGGTTGCAAAGAAGCGTTGAACTCGAAGAAATTTTTGACACCGCTTTTCAAGAGCTTGTCGATAAAAAAAAGTTGTCTATTGCTGTTGGATGCAGCTTAAAAACATGGTGTCTCTCTACTGAAAATGACCCGCCAGAACAATATAAAGACGTTGTTAAAAAACATCACCTAACTCACATGTTTTCGAAAAACTATACAGTGACAAATCATCCAAACTTTATGAGTGAATTTGTCTCTAAAATTAGAGATTTTGGAGTAGAGGTTACAGCGAGTTACAAAGTAGAGTCCTATCCCAAAAACCAAACACCTAAAAGCTACTTAAATACCATGACGCTTCAAGTTACCAAGAACAGCCCCAGCACTTATAGAAGTTACTGGAGCTCACTAAGTTCAATAGCAAATTCAGAGATATTTTCGATTTATGACTCATGAGTTACTGGCAACTAAAAAATTGTATCAGATAAACCCTCTCTAAAACATAGAATCTTATCTATTTAAAATAGATAAACTAATTTTTCTAGATATCACTCAAAAAGTAGAATTTCCACGAAACAAGACTTTTTAGGATAATTTCAAGCAGATAGCCCGCCTTGTTTTATAAGGATCCTCAAGCTATAATTTTAAGCATTTTTACATTTGGCTTGCCTTATCGCATGGAAAATAAACCCATTATTCTAGCGCCCTATGACCCTCTTTGGCCCGCTTTTTATAACAAAGAGTCCCAAGTATTGGCAGATGCTTTAGGTTATCATGCCGAGCAAATTGAACATATTGGATCTACTTCTATTGAGGGGATGATTGCCAAGCCGAAAATTGACATTCTTTGTGTGGTAGACAAGCTTGAAAGTTCACAGGTTTTAAAAGATCACGGCTACTCATTTGGAGGAGAGCTTAATCTTCCCTTACGCTATTATTTCGCAAAAAGACATCCCGTGAAATTCAACTTGCATGTGGTTGAAAAGGGAAATGGGTTTATTGCTTTAAACTTAACCTTTAGAGATTATCTAAGAGCACATCCCTTAGTGCAAGAAGAGTATGCTCAATTGAAAAAAAATCTCCTACTCGAGGCTCACAATCACAACAAAGTAGTGGATTGTTTCAGCGGTTACAACTTGGGGAAAAACAAGTTTATTAAAAAGATATTACAACAAGCGGGGTATAAAGGATCTTATGCTAGCTTTTGTATGCACGAGCAAGAATGGGAAGATTATTATAAGCTTTTAAAAATTCCATATAGTAATGATCATCAACATATTAGCTTCGATAACAACCAAAAGATCGACTCAAAGTATCACTTTGTTTGGTATCAAGGAACTGAGATTATTGGAGCTGCTCGATTAGAAAAGATGCCTTCAAATAAGTTTATGCTGGGCGCCTATAAACTCACAAGCACTCCCCAAATATCTTATGAAGCAGATGATTTTAAAACTTTTTTAAAAAGATGGGCTCAAAGCAAACATTTTGAGTTGGTTGAAGAGCCCCTGCCTTAAACATGCCAAGTTGCAAATTTAAATAGACCAATGAAAAAACAAGATAAAACCAACCAGATAATAGTTATCTTAGATCAGCTGTTTCCCAATCCCCCAATCCCTCTCAACTACCAAAATCACTACACTTTTTTAATCGCCATCCTTTTATCAGCACAGTGTACAGACGAGCGGGTCAATCTAGTGACCCCTGCCCTTTTTAAAAAAGCTAACACTCCTGAAAAAATGGTTCTGCTTCAAGTCGAAGAAATTGAAGATCTCATCCGCTCGTGTGGTCTTTTTAAAACAAAGGCAAAAAACATTTTTAAGCTCTCAGAAATCCTGGTCGAAAAACATCAAGGAATCGTTCCAAAAAGTTTGAAGGAGCTTGAAAATCTTCCTGGGGTAGGGCACAAGACAGCATCTGTTCTTATGACCCAGGCTTTTAATGAACCCGCATTTCCAGTAGACACTCATATTCACCGTCTGGCTAAAAGATGGAAATTGTCTAAAGCACACAATGTGGTTCAAACAGAAAAAGATCTTAAGGGCTGTTTCCCAAAAAATAGCTGGGGTAAGCTGCACTTACAAATGATCTATTTTGGCCGCATGTACTGCCCGGCAAGAGGGCATCAAAAAGAGCAATGCCCTATCTGCTCATGGATTTAGAAAAGTTCTTGAAATCGTCTTTCATATCCTATATGTCCTGTCTAAATACAAACGTGGACTCTGTATGGAAAAAATTAATAAACGAGGATTGTTACTTCTAATTTTTATCCCTTTAGCCACTTTCTCATCTGCGATTATTACTCCTGCGCTACCTGAAATAGAAACCTTTTATCGATTAGGCGATGGGGCCCTAGAGTGGGTCATTAGTATTTTCTTGATTGGATATACCCTAGGGCAGCTGATATATGGTCCTCTAGCCAATAAGATCGGCAGGGTTTCAGCTCTTAGATTAGGCCTTGTTCTCAACCTTTTAGGCTTGATCATGTGCTTTACAGCTTACTATACTCCCCATTACTCTCTACTACTTATCGGCCGTTTTTTTTCAGCACTTGGAAGCTCGAGTGCCCTTGTATGCGCTTTTGTGATCATCAATGAGGCTTTAGAAGCTCGTATGGCCAAGACAACAATAGCCTACACTAGCCTCGCGTTCTCTACCAGTATGGCTATGGCTATCTTTATAGGAGGATTTATCACCAGTCTCTTTGGTTGGCAATATTGCTTTTTAGTCGCATTTATTTATGGCCTAGCAATGCTAATGCTAACACACTATTTACCCGAGACTCACAACCACGAAGAGCTTACCAAGCACAGAAGTGTCAAAATATCGACACGTCAATTTGTAAAACTTCTCTTCTTTTCACTCGTGGCAGGAGCCTCCTCTTGCTTTGTTTATTCCTATACGACAGCAGCACCAACTATCGCTCATCTGAACTTTGACTTTACCCCGCTTGTTTATGGAACTTGGAGCCTAGTTAACCTTGTGGGTATGCTCACGGGAGGATTTTCTTCAGCAGTAGTCATCCATAATCTAGGAGGTGTTAAGGTCATCAAAATAGCGTTTGTCATCTTTTTAGTTGGCGCCAGTTCTTTTTTATTAAATAGCCTGCTTATGGAACCCCATCCCGTTTGGTTTTTCTCTACGGGGGCCCTCATGTATTTTGCAAACGCCTGGATCTTTGGGAGCGCTTCTTTCTATGCCTCAAATACCCTTGCTAATCGAGCACTAGGAGCCTCTTTGATGAGCTTCTTCAATGTGTCTAGCGCAGTGCTATCTGTGATTCTTTTAGGTTACCTTCCATTTAAGATGCTGTTAGCTCTGCCCATAACCCTCTATATCTGTATTTCAATATCTTTGGGATGTTTTATATGGATCTTAAAAAAAGAGCGCCCAGCGCATTAAGCTGGTTCTTTACGAAATCAATCTAAAGGGATATACTTACCTCTTTAAAAAATTTCAGCCATAAACGGCTCTCCCTATGTTTGTTGTTATCTACCGCGCCTATATTCTTTCTAATAAAGAAGCCGAATATCTCTTGTGCTGGAAAATAATTGCAGAGCACTTTGTTCAAGAGAGAGGGGCTTTAGAATCCTCAGTGCATAAAACGGAAGAAGGCTACTGGCTAGCCTGCTCAAAATGGCCAAGCAAAACTAAAAGAGATGCCTCCTGGCCACCACCGCCTAGCATCAACTCTAAAATATTAGAAGCAGCCGAGCGCCTTAAAAGCTGTTTTGACACCGAAAAACCCGATTTTGATGAAATTTGCATGGATCTAAAGGGCGAAGTAAAAAGCCTCTCTACTATCTGCAAAACCGAAACCCGCACTGATAGAAAGCTGTGAGAAAGTTGGTAACGGCTAGGGCTAAAATTAAGACAGCCACAAACTTCTCAAAACGATTCATAGCTAGTTTGCTTAAGACATCATTACTTCGAATGCATAAAAGTAAAATAGCGATTACAAAAAGAGCTGAGCAAAAAACAATCAAAGCCCATGTATAGATTTGCAGGCCCATAACTGGAGTGCCTAAATGGGAAAACTGAGGGCAAATATGTAGAGAAATTTGCCGAAGTGAGACGCAGGCTCCTGCAAGCGATGCTATCATAGAGACCCCATAGTGTGCGGCTGAAATTTTTATCCTTAGGTTTAGCAGGAGCCCAAAAGACACACACAACATAAATAACCTTTGTAATTCGCATAGCTTACAAGGAGAGTGTCCTGTTGTATATTGGTAAAAATATGCCGCGATCAAAACAACAGATAACACAAGAATAAAACAAGCATTTAAGGTGCGTATTACTTGTATTCTTAAATTCATACTTTAAAACCTAATAGGAATATTCACCGTGATGAACTCTGAAAACATTAAAATAGAAAGAGCAATGATCACCAAAGCTCCTACAATAGCTGTTTTTCGAAAACCTAATGCTATTATAATCATGTTAAAGGCGCATAAAATAAATAGTGCTGGAAACATCAATCCCCTCCTTTTCCCCGATATGACAAAATCATGCAGGCAATACCACTCACAGCGAGCAAAACATCTATGAAAGTGAGAATTACTGCCCAAAATTTAGTCTTCGTAAATGGAATACTAAATGCTAAAATCGCCATCCCTATAATTAAAAGGATCCCAAGAAACATAAGAAATCGGTTGGGTTTTTTCATTTTTTTATTTTAATTTAGTCTTTTAACATTAGATATATCTTTAAATCATTCAGCTTTTTTTGAACAGATTAAGATTGTGATTCAAACAAATCTAGTCCATAATGGACCTTATTATAAGGTCTATATGCCATGCCTAACTACCTCCCTTTCAAACCACATTTCGCTTTAAGAAACCCCCATCTACAGACTATAGCAAGCTACTACTTAGGCAATTACAAAGAATTATCTTCAAAAACTTCTTTGATTCAACTCCCTGATCAAGATCAGGTGGCTGTAGAGATCTCAACGCCTGATAGGTGGACCTACAAAGACCGCTCTGTTTTGATGCTACACGGTGTTGGGGGCTCTCACAAGTCACCTTACCTGGCTCGTATTGGACAAAAGCTTCTTGATCGAAATATACGAGTCCTTCGTTTAAATTTCAGAGGGGTTGCAAGCGGTGAAGGTCTTTCCTCACATATTAGCCATGGGGGATCAAGCCAAGATTTGCACCATGTTATTGAATCACTTCAAAACTCAGCTCCCCTTTCTCCGCTCTCTGTGATTGGGTTTTCACTTGGAGGTAATATTTTACTTAAACTAATATCGGAGAAAGACCTTTCTAATAGTCTTGATAAAGTCATTGCCATATGCCCAGCTGTTAATTTAGCTAAAAGCTCGCAAATGATTGAAAAATGGCAAAATAGACTCTACCAAAATTCGATTCTAAAATCGCTAGTACGAACGGTTCAGTCTCCCCAAAATCGATTTAGTTTTCAGCCCGAATACTCACTAAGTTTATGCAAAACCATTCGAGAGTTTGATGAAGTTTTTACAGCTCCAGCAGCCGGTTTTAAAAGCGCTAAAGACTACTATACACAAAGCAGCTGCATTCATCGACTTCATTTGATAACCCAACCTTGTCACCTTCTATTTTCACAAGACGACCCTTTGGTTGATGCAAAAGAAGTGCAAGAGCTAAGGCTGCCCCCTAATTTGAATTTAGGCATTACACAACGTGGGGGGCACATGGGTTATATACAACGCTCTACTCAAAGCGCTTACTGGCTAGATGAAATTATATTCAAATGGCTCTGTTAGATTAAATTTTTTTTTACCTCTTGCGAAAAACTTATTTACAAAACATAATGGCCGCGTTTTTTTTTATTTTGAATTACTTAAGGGGGAAATGAATGAACGCAATTGTAAATACCGCAAACACACAATGCCTTGGCCACACAGCTTATATCGGAAACTGTAAGTCTAGAGAACAACTTAGAAATACTTCACATGACAAACTTAATGAATACAGCAATAATGCTGACATCAAAGAAGCAACTACAAACGCCCACGAAAAAACCAACAAGAAAGGCCTTTTAAGAAAAACAGTCACTACTTACGATTTATTTATTACCTATTTCCACAAGGATAATTGTGATGCATGTAACCACTACCAACTTGTTGACCATGAAATAACCCAAGAGATCGAAGAAGAAAAAACAGCGCCAATCGCAAGCGTTGTAAACGAGATTTTATTTCCTAAAGCCTCTGTTAAAAATGAAACAGAATCAAGCCTAGTCGCTGAGGATAAATCTCTTGCCAAGCCTAATTCTCTTCCAAAAAGCACCAGTTTAGCAGAAGAAAAAAGAGAGTCATTAGCTTCGCTTTTACCCTCGCTAACTCCACAAGAGCTGCCACTTTCTGCGCCCGCATCTCTTCCAAAGACCCCTAGTTTAGCCAAAGAAGAAAATGAGCCGGAGCCCCCGCTTTTAGCTTCAGTGGCCTCTCAAGAGACCTTACCTTCTGCGCCCGCATCTCTTCCAAAAAGTGCACAACACTTTGAAAGTGAGGATGACAGATTAAGTTTGGCGAAACTATCTGTTGAGGATGATCAAGACTACCTGACTCCATCTGCTCCAGAATCAAACTTTAATATTCCAACCTTTGTTCCAAGTTTAGAAGACGGCGATGACTTTGATGAAATTCTCATCTTAGACTCCAATTTGCACACCGAAAACTACTAAATTTTGAAATATAAATCAGGGAGTCTTGTAAAAACAAAGGCTCCTTGTTTCTCCTTAATAAAAAGAGTCGCTTTTTTTTGGAATATACTTTACCCTTAATTAAAATTTTTTACATGACAACTTTAAACCTGATTGAACCCATGCTTAGCACAAGCCAACAGCAACTTCAAAAACCGGATGGATTTTCAGTTGAAGGGAAAATAGATCAGCAGTTGATTGACTGTGCTCTTGAAGATATTCAAGGAGAGAGCATTTATCGCTGGGCTGATAATGAAGGGAACATGACACGGATTACCATTAACTATGGGTGGGATTTTGTTGGCATGGAATGTGGAAAATTTAACTTCAAGGAGCTCCCCACTAGTATTATTGATATCCGCGCAAAACTTGTGGATATTTATAAAAATCATTTATCTGACGAAATTACGCCTCAATATTTTGATAACATTATTGTTTCAGTTTATAAAAAGGGGCATTTTCTAGACCCCCACCATGATGTGGATGATTCACCAAATCAAAGCAAAAAACGAACTTTTTCATTTGCCGAACCCATCCTTGGTTTAATTCTAAAAGCAGACGAAACCGGCACCTTTACTTTTTATCACCTTGACGGAGATGGCAAACCAAACATTGAGGACACCCCTGTATATCAAGTCTCAGAACAAGAAGGAACTACGTTCTTAATGCAAGGAGCTTCTAGACACCGCCCGTACTTTCACGGTGTCACTCCTGTTGAAAACGAGAGAATCTCAGTCACCTTCCGAGGGACTCACCTTCCAGAAAACCTGCCTCGTTAAATTAAAAAAAATGCTGCTATCAATTTTTATTTTAAGCTAATATACCTGTTTAAATTATATAGGATAAATAGATGATTCAACTAAATTTTAATCCCTTAAATTTGCTGCACCCCATTGATAATATAAAAAACAAGCTTCAAGAAGAAAACCACCTTTGCCTCAATTCAGAGTCAATGATTGAGTGTCAAGAAGATCAGGTGGCTCAGGTTGTTGCACTCCAGGCTCCAGTAGTTAAAATTAATGCACTATTGTGTGCGAGAAACAAACTCGCTATTTTTACGGATCTTTTAATTATAAGCGGCGGTTACATTTCAAAGCCTGCGCAGTGGCATATTGAAGCAAAAGATGTGGTGATCCAAAATGCAGACCAGAATGCCACATGGATAACTTCTTTAATTCATGAGCAAGGTGGAAAGAAAGCTATTTATAGTAGTACCTTTGATGCTAAGACTGATGGTGAGTGTAATTTTAAAAGAGCCCTACCACAAAAGGCTGTCGACACTTTTAATGAAGTTAAGGACAAAATCAAAGCATTTAAAGACCTAGTAAGCAACCTTCGACCTACAGATTCGTAAAAAAACATGGCTTCTAAAGATAAAGTCCTCCCTTATATAGATTGTATTTGAGACTTGTCATAAAAAGAAAAGAGGGTTTATACAAAATAAACTAACTTATCAAGGGGTTGTTTGTGTTTTCTATTTTCTTATTTTCTGTTCATCTTTTTTTATCGCTCTATATGTTAGGCGTGATTTGGTTTGTACAGATGATTCACTATCCGATGTTTTTACACTTTAGCTGCAATGAATCAGTCAACCCCTTTGCCCACCACCAATCTAAAGCAACAAGTTTAGCACTACCCATGATTTTAGAACTCGTCTCTATTGCTTTGCTAGCTTTTATGCCCTACCCTAACTTTATGTCTGTTCTGATTTTACTTGTTCTAACTCTCCTAATTTGGCTCTCAACCTTTACTTTACAAGTACCTGCCCACAAAGCACTAAAAAATGAGAAGAGCGAACAAGTCATTCATCGCCTGATATGGACCAACTGGTTTCGAACAGGTCTTTGGAGTTTAAAAGCAATCTACCTCTTCTTCCTCGTTTGGAACCTGCTTCGATTTACCTTAATTAGCATTTCATAAGCCGCTAAAAAATAGATTTGAAAGTAATCCCTAATTCGTTAGTATTTCTTCTCTTAACATACCTAAAGAGGAGATGACTTGATGTTTACAAACCCTACAATTGGCCTACAAGGAGTCAACAACAATAATATCAATTTTATCACTCCCGCAGATGCACCAGCGGTGACAAATACTACAGCGACCAACAATACCACTTTAAAAAATCAACTCGCGGCACTTTTAGGAAAGCTCTTTCAAGATTTATTTCCCATAGATGCGGACTACCAATATGCAGCTGAGTATATTAGTGACTCTGCGACGCTCTTGAACAACCAGTCTACGATCTTAAATGATATTGAACAGATTAAAGCCGCTGTTTTAACTATCAACCAACTTGCACCTACAGCAGCCGATAGGATTCCTGTAGGTTACACTATAGGAGATGCTAATGCAGGGTCTGTGAGCATTGCAGGACTCACGACTGCTGACAATCAAAATACAGTACTTGTATCGATTAATAATATCTATGAAGATGTGATTACAGAATCTTGGACGGCTGCGCAAGCTGATTATGCTGCCCTACGCGACCAAATTACACCTCTTTTCTAAGAGGCGTTTTTTCCAAAAAGTTGAGATCGCTCAGCCGCTAAAACCAAACGTTTTAGCGGTGATTTCTGCCTAAACTCTTCGATAGTAGCCCATTGATATTCGCTATGCTCATCGGACAAAGTCACTTCTTTAGACAGATAATGAGCTCGATAGATTAATAACAACATAGGGAGTCCTAGACGAGAAGTCATATACAAGTCAACCGGTAGAGGCTCAACATCGACCTCTAGAGCGCACTCCTCCATAATTTCTCTACAAATGGCAGCGTAAGGCTCTTCTGAGTGCTCCACACGTCCCGAAAGAGTTTCCCACAACCCGGGGGCTGCTTTTTTATTGTCCGAACGCTTCATTATTAATAAGCGATCTTTTCTCCAAATAACAGCAGCCACAGAGACTATAAATTGATCACATATATCCATATTAAAAATTATACATCATAAGCGTTATTTGTCGCATCTGTTGTAATTTCATTCTACCACTTGTAAAGAATAGATACTTATGAGAATCTATTGTCAAATTAGTTACCCATTTTTCAATGCATCGAAATAAAATTCTACAGCAACTAAATGATTATCGGCTGTCAAAATGGTACCTAGACCAGGAAGAGAAACTCGTAAATCAATTCATTTATTTTATCACTCAAAATACCCATTGCTTCAGTCGCTCTTTAAAAAAAGGTCACCTAACAGCTTCTTGCTGGTTATGGAATGAGGAAGAAACCGCCTGTTTATTCACACTGCACAAAAAACTAAAAAAATGGATCCAACTGGGTGGGCATGCTGACGGACAGTTTTCCTTGTTAGAGGTCGCTATTAAAGAAGCACAAGAAGAATCAGGAATTGAAGAAATCAGCGCAGTTTCACCTGAAATTTTTGATATTTCGATTCATGAGATACCAGCCTATAAGGAGGTGCCCTCCCATTTGCACTACGATGTTCGTTATCTACTGAAGGTAAATTCAAATGCCCCTTTAATTATAAGCGAAGAGTCTGATGATTTAAAATGGATAACTCTTGAAAATTTCAAAAACTACCCTTTAGATCCATCAATTTTAAAGATGAGACAAAAAATAATTGAATCAAAAAAAACCAACACAGCGCTAGATTAATACATCATGTTAAATTATGATCAATTTCTCGCTGAAAAATCTTATTAAAACAGGCTCGATGCCACAGGGCATTTATCGCCTTAAAAGAGGAAAGACTATGGCTCAAAAAGCAATCCGCGAATACAGCGCAAAATTGTTACTAGCGAATCACTGGAAAACCTATTTCCCCGACTTTAAATTTCAATTTAAAAGTATCTTAGCCCACACAGGTGAAGATCTAAAAAATCAAGCGGAGCTACACGATTGGCTAAAAAGTGAAGGTTTAGTTGTAAAACCAGACATGCTTTTTGGCAAACGAGGCTTAAATCAACTTGTATTTTTACAAAATAACAAACCAGGCGATGTCGATTTAGATGCTGCTGCAAACTGGATCGACTCTCAATCTTCTTTTGAAAAAGTTTTGATCTGTGGCGCTAGAGGCTCGTTAAAGACTTTTATTGTGGAACCTTTTTTTGCTCATGACTCAACTCAGGAGATGTACATCTCTTGCAGCACCACGTTAGAACATGACATTTTATATCTATCTGCTCAGGGCGGTGTTGACATTGAAAACAACTGGGATAGTGTGCGGGAAATTAAGATACCTCTAGATATTAATTCTGAAGAACTTTCTCAACTTCTCTTAGAAAGCATCCCTTCAGAGTTTGAAAACCCACAACAAATCGCCTCTTTTGCCGGTGGATTTTACCACTTTTTCAAAGACATGCATTTTTGTTATTTAGAACTTAACCCCTTTGTTCTCCAAAACCAAGAAATTCATTTATTAGACGTTGTCGCAAAAATGGACGACACGGCACGCTTTTTAATGCAAAGCACCTGGGGAGACCTTCAATTTCCCAGAGCCTTTGGAGAAAAAGAGACCTCTTTAGTAGAACAAACCATCGAAAAGCTCGATGAAAAATCAGGTGCCAGTTTAAAACTTACGGTCCTAAAACCAGAGGGGCTTGTTTGGACCCTGGTAGCTGGAGGTGGAGCCTCTGTCGTTTATGCTGATAGCATCGCTAATCTTTGGGGAGTTGAAGAGCTGGCAAATTATGGGGAGTACTCAGGAAACCCCACGATGGAAGAAACCTATTGCTACACGAGGGGCGTTTTAGAGCTGATGACAAAGCAAAGAGACTCCCAAAATCGTGATAAGGTTTTGATTATTGGAGGTTCAATTGCTAATTTTACAGATGTAGCTAAAACCTTTGATGGAATTATCAAAGCTTTTAACGAAATGTATGAGGAAATGAAAAAGGTTGGTGTAAATATTTATGTACGTCGTGGAGGACCCAACTACGAGATTGGCCTTAAAAATATTGAAACAGCAGCCACCAGATTAGGCCTTCCTATCAAAGTCTATGGCCCTGAAACTCATTTAACCGACATTGTAAGACAGGCCCTTATAATGCATAACGAAGGAGTGAACGTATGACCCTTTTTGAAAAAGACACCCAGGCTATCTTTTGGAATAATAACCCTAAAGCTATCCAACAGATGCTCGACTATGATTATCTGTGTGGTCGCGATCTCCCTTCAGTTTCGGCAATTGTGCACCCCTCTAAACCAGCATCTTTCCAGAAGTTTTTCATGGGAGCTAGGGAAGTGCTTGTCCCTATTTATGCAAACACACAAGAAGCTGTGAAGAATCACCCTGAAGCTAGTGTTTTACTTAACTTTGCTTCTTTTAGAACCGCCTACCAAGTGACCCTAGAAGCTCTAAGCATTCCCTCTATAAAAACACTCATGATTACAGCAGAAGGAATCCCCGAGCGTTACGCAAGAGAAATTGCTCATTTAGCCAAAAAGAACCATAAAATTATTATTGGCCCAGCCACTGTGGGGGCTATCACACCAGGCCATTTTAAGACGGGTAATATTGGCGGAACCATCTCCAATATTCTTAAATCTAAGCTCAACCGACCAGGATCATGCGGGGTCATTACAAAGTCTGGAGGGTTGTTTAATGAGCTTGCAAATATCATCTCTCTAAGAACAGACGGCCTTGCTGAAGGCGTTGCAATCGGTGGTGATCGCTACCCTGGCTCCAGCTACCTAGATCATTTGCTCCGTATGGAGAAAAATCCCACCATCAAATACATCATTGTGCTGGGAGAAGTTGGGGGCCGCGCTGAATATGAGATGATCGAAGCTGTTGAAAAAGGGCTAATAAAAAAACCGATTATTGCTTGGTGTATTGGCACCGTAGCTAGTCATTTTGAAAGCCAAATTCAGTTCGGACATGCGGGAGCTTCAGCCCATACTGAACTAGAAATGGCAGATGCAAAAAATAAGGCTATGCGTGCAGCTGGAATCCATGTCCCTAAAACCTTCAACCACCTTCCTGATGTGATTGAAGCAATCTACCGTGATTTATACGCAGAGGGCATTATCCAAGAATCATTAGAGGAAAATGTTCCCAACATCCCAGAAGATTTTACCAAGGCAAAGAAAACAGGAAAGGTACGTAAACCCACCAACTTTATCTGTACAATTTCTGATGATCGCGGTGAAGAGGCTGTTTATGCTGGCCACCCAATCAGTTCTTTGTCTACTCCAGATACGGGCTTTTCAATTGCTGATGTTTTAACTCTTTTGTGGTTTAAAAAGCGCTATCCCAAGTGGGCTACTGACTTTATTGATACGGTGATCAAAACAGTTGCCGACCATGGACCTGCGGTTAGTGGAGCACACAATGCTCGTGTGACTGCTCGCGCAGGAAAAGACCTGATTTCCTCGCTCGTCACCGGCCTATTAACTATTGGACCTAAGTTTGGAGGGGCTATAGACGGGGCGGCCAAATACTTTAAAGAAGCCCTTATGGCCGAACAAAACCCCAAAGAATTTGTTCAGGAAATGAAAAATAAAGGGATTCCAATCCCTGGGATTGGTCACAGAGTTAAATCTCTTAGGAACCCCGACTTGCGCGTCTCATGTCTAAAACGCTATGGTTACGACCACTTCCCAAGCACATCTCTTCTAGATTATGCCCTTCGAGTAGAGCAGATCACAACCTCTAAAAAAGAAAGCCTAATCCTGAATGTCGATGGTGTGATTGGAGTTTTGATGGTCGATATGTGGCGCAATCTTGGATATAAAGAAGATGAAATCAACCAATTTATTGATGCAGGGATTCTAAACGCCTTTTTCGTCATTGGCCGTTCAATTGGTTTTGTCGGTCACATTCTCGATGAAAAACGCCTCAATATGCCGCTATACCGCCATCAGATTGACGACATCTTATACGATGTGAAACCTGCCGAAATAATCGAATAAAACTTCGATCTTCACTATCCATAGCATACCTTGTAGTAGGGAAATTTATTTCCTTACTATTAGGTTTCTGCAACGCTCTAAACTTCCCTTACCTCCTCTCTATAGGTCTAAAACATCCTACGGCTTTTTATTTTACAAGTAGTCAGTAAATTAATTCTTGACAGAATTAAAAATAAAAGTTACAATTATATAAGCATCAACACTTTATTAATTTAGGTATAAGTAGTTTTATGTCATCAATTCCAAGTGATCGATTACCAGAATGTAGTATTTGTTTTGAAAAAATAGAGGAATCACACACTCTGACCTGTGATCATATTTTCCATAATAAATGCGCGATTACGTGGTTCAATTCAAGTATATTAACTACTAGTAAACCCACTTGCCCTCTTTGTCGAGCGGACCAGAGCCAAGATAGGGGCATTTTACAGATTAATGAATTTGCTAAGAGTATCATTGACGAGAACTGGATCGCTGCTAGACACCTACTGGCTGACCCTTTGACACAAGCCCATATCAACTTACTTGCGGGCTATGATAGGCAACCCGCGCTCTATAGAGCTGTGGATAATGACCATTTTGAATTGATCAGCCAGCTGCTTGATTTGGGAGCTGATGTAGCCATTCGAGCAACGGATGAGGTCGATGAAGAAGAGGATGACGTTACATTAGCTTACTCTTCTCTTGCTATAGCATGTTTTAGAGAACTTGAGACTTTAGACCTTGTTTTAAAAAATAGCTCAAAAGAGCAACTGAATAACATCAATGACAGAGAGGGTTCTTTACTCAGTTTCTACCTACATTTTGCTCTTGAAGATGATCAAGACCTTTTATTTGGCTATGAGGACGACGTTATGATCAATGTTATGAGTCGATTGCTCGCTGCAGGAGCTGACATTAATCTTCCAGACCCAGATACAGAAAGAACTCCCCTACAATCAACCATTTCACACGAAAGAGGGACGCTCGCGCATTTTCTTCTAGAAAATGGAGCAAATCCCAATAAAAGTAGTTCAGAGGAGTCAACCCCTCTTATATTAGCTATGATGAGACAGAGAGTGGACATTGTTTGGATGCTGTTAGACAAAGGCGCCTCTTTATCTGTCCCATCTCAGTTCTCTCTACACCAATTTGCAGAAGAATATTTTAGTGAGTTAAGCGCTGCTATTCCAGATAAACATAAAAACATAGCCAAACACCCAGCTATTTCACCATTCCTTGACCAGCCACAACTTCTGAGAGACTTGATGTCATTTATCGCGGCTCTAGAATCTTACTATGCTCATGACCCATTTGCCCCTAAATTAGACATCTCAAAAACCGCAGTTCCTGGCTCAATAGCCCCCTATCCTGCCCTTTTTCTAGCTGTTTTAGCCAATAAAGTGCACCTTATATGGAGATTAATCTCCGAGTTTCATGCAGATATTCATGCTAGATATCGCATTGATGATAATGTGGTTATCAGCCCCTTTGAGCTTGGTGAAAAACTGAAAAGAGAGCATTTAATCCAAGACGGATACCTTGTAGAAGAAACGCACGATGATTTGCCAACCCATTCACCTGCTAAAGATATTCTTCCAAATGAAGTTTAATCTATTATTATTTCCCTCTTATTTAACAAAAAACATAAATAACTTATATAAAAGCACTTACCTTAATATAGGTTTAAACTTTTCTATTGACATTTTTAAAATAAATACTTATAATTAGTTAAGACATAGACGATTAACCCCAAGACAGGAGTCTTATAATGCCATTTCCAGGACCAATAAATATTGAAAACTCTGATTGTTCCATCTGTTTGGAGTCCATACAACCGCTTGCTGAAGCTCATAAAACAAGTTGTTCCCACTATTTTCACAAAACATGTGCAGTCAAAGCTTTTAACGCCTCAATTATAGCTACAGAGAAAGCCTTATGCCCGATGTGCCGAGAAGATCAAAAGCTAGAAGAGATCCAAGAAGCAGTAGATAGATTAATTGTTTGGATGGGCGAAGAGGTAAATAAAGGAAATTCAATTGGATTAGGGCATAAGCTTGCAGAGGCAAGAATTGGCGAGTATGTGAACTTATTAAGCTCTCACAAATGGTCGCTACTATCCCAAGCCGTCAGACAACAAGATGTAGATTTTATCAGGCTGCTGGTAGCTGCGGGTGCGAATTCTTCAATGAGGGCCGCTTACGCAGAAAATAATATTTTATCTCCTTTAATGATGAGTTTTTACAGTGAGAATCCGGATGTTTTTCATGAGACACTTAAAGGATTTGATCCCTTAGAAGTTAATACATCCCCAGATAATTCCTTTGCTATTTTTGATTTATTCATCTCGCAGTTAAGCAAAATTAAAATCGATCGCATAATGATTGCCAAAGAATTGATCTCTATGGGAGCTGATGTCAATTCCAATAAGTTAGTTGGAGGAAATACCCCTCTTCACATTGCAGCACAGTCCCCATATAACAAGATCGTGCAATTTCTACTCGATCATGGAGCTCAAATAGATACTCGCAATGCATCAGGCAGATCAGCCCTAGAATATGCCATTTTAGCCAATCGGGTTCACAACGTGTGGACCTTGCTAGATCATAAAGCCTCTACAGATTCTTCGATATCTTATACTCTCAAACAGCTTGCTACAGCAAAAGGATTTACCCAAATTGCCAAAGCACTTCCGAACGAATATAGCTACTTAGCAACTAATGAAATGGCTCAACAACTCATTAATGAACCTCGGAAATTAATAGCCGTAGACAAAGTAATAGAAGAATTGACTCTACATTACCAAGATCCTGAGGCTGAGTTTATTAATATAACTGATCGTGTGATCGAAAGTGAAGACCCTAAATGTCCTGCTTTATTTTTAGCTATCATGGCCAACAAAGTGGACCGAGTATGGAAGCTGCTCATAGATTTTTGCGCAAGTGCACATGCTCCTTTTTGTTTTGAGCAGGGTGACGTTAAAATGTATCTAACAGCTGCTGAACTAGCAGAGATTTTAGGAAGAAAATACCTTTTGCAAAGCTCTTACTTAGCAGAGAGTGTTCGTGAATATGAAGACCACTATAAAGCACCTTCTAAACCCTTTTTCCATGAAGAAGCACCCATTTAAAATGAACCCAATTAAAAGTACTGATTAGTGGAGTAAATGTCATGTCATCATCAGCAGCAGCAGGCCAAGAAATTTTAGAATGTTCGGTTTGCCTCGATGAAATATCCAATCCCGATAATTTGAGGATCACAACATGCAGACATTCTTTTCATAGTGTTTGCCTTTACCAAGCTTTAAATGCAAAAATTTTAGAAACAAATAAAGCGACCTGCCCCAATTGCAGGAGTGAGCAACAAGTAGAATCTGTTCGAGATAAAATCACTGATTTATGCGATTTCATATTAGATCAAGATATTATTAGTGCCCAGCATTTATTGGCAGATCCTGAGGTGCAAAGAAATATTAATATTGTCAATAGGGATGATATGCACACGGCTTTATATAGAGCTATTGACAGTGAGTGTATTGATCTTATAGACCCCCTTTTAGATGTTGGAGCTTTATTAACCGTTTCTTCTCCTGGGAAACCCGCAGCAACTATCACTTCTCCTATTGCTTTAGCCTGTCTAAAATGTGAAGAGATTGTTACCAAAGTTTTACATCGCAGCACAAAAGAACAACTTGACGAACCCTATGGGGAGTTTGGCAGTGCATTAAATACATTTTTGGAGGCATTAAATTCAGCGGAGTGGGACCCTCTTGAAGTCCTAGATATGCTTTTAAAAAAAGGTGCTGACGTTAACCTTCCCAATACTAAAATAGGCATCACCCCTCTTCATAAAGCTATCCTTTGGAATTCAGATGGGATTTTTAACAGACTGATACAAGCAAATCCCAACCCAAACATTTTAGCTAATGGAAATACACCCCTTAGAATTGCTATAGAGATAGGGCAAATCAAATACGTTCAACCTCTTATTGATTTAGGTGCAGATATAACACTGTGCTCGGCTATGAGATTTTCAGCACTTCATTATGCATGTATTCATAATTTAAGCGCTTTAAAGATCTTACTTCAAAAATGCACCCCAGAGCAACTCAATCGACAAAATGAAATCTATGATTCTGCATTAAATACACTTTTGCAATATTCTCATTTAGCAAAAGTTCCATTGAGAGAAAGTATTCAGCTGCTACTAGACCATGGTGCCGATCTTGACCTATGCAGTTTAAAAACAGGATTTGCACCCATTCATCATGCGATTGTTCTGCAACAGGATGAATTGTTGTTATATTTTCTCCAAAATCATGCAAATCCAAATAAGCAAAATGATGCTGGAGTCACAGCTTTAAAGATGGCAGTGGAGACGCAAAACGTAAGCCTTATTTGGGCGCTATTGGAGTACAAAGTCGAGTTGGCCCCTGAAATTATTGAGGAGATAGAGAGCAAAGTAGAATTTGCTGAGATAACTCGAGTTCTCAAAAATTATCAAGCACACCTAGAACAGAAAAATGAAGGTCGTCCAGGAAAAGTTCGCCGTATAGAGCACCCTGAAAAGTAAACTCTAATTAAAGGGTGACTGCACCGGTAGAGGCTTCTCCTTCCACAGCCTCTTCAGTTTTTTTGATGTTTTCAAGAGCAGCTCCCAGCCCCTCTTTCTCTTCCTCAGTTCTGGGATCTAATTCTGAAATTACAGGCGTTGGAGGCACGAGACGGTAGCTGGACTGCTCTTTCAAAGCAACCTGCTCCTTATACCCACGTCTCCAAAAACCAATACCGCCGATCAGAGCTGCGATCACTGTAAAAAAGACGTAGAGACCAGCTGGGCCAAAAATCTGCATGAGAGCCGGAGCAACTAAAGGGCCTACTACACTTCCTGCTCCATATGAGAGCAATAGCCCCCCAGTAGCTGCAACAAGATCCTGAGGATCCACGTAATCATTGGTGTAGGAAATACTCATCGGATACATGGTAAATGCAAACCCTCCAAAAATAACAGACAAGGTTAACAAGATATCTGTAGAAATCAAAGAGGCTATAGCTATTAAAAGCGATAAAATGGAAGTTAGAAAGCTGACTCCAATGAGCACTGAGCGACGGTTAATGCGGTCCGAGAGGCGCCCAATGGGCCACTGAAGGACAAAACCACCGATAATAGTAGCTCCCATAAAGTTAGCGATACTAGAGTGCTCCATACCCACCAAGTGAGCAAAAACAGGTGTTAACCCAAAAAAGGATCCCATAATCAAACCCGATCCAAAGGATGACAAAACGCCAAATGCAGAGATCTTAAAAAGCTTTATAGGGCTTAGAGGCGATGACGCTTCAATCGAGGGAGATTTGTAACGGGTGAGCGAAACAGGAACCACTGACAGGGAAATTAAGAGTGTCCCTATACTAAATGGGATCAATGAAAGGGGGGGGATAGCACTTAATAAAAACTGCCCACCAGCTTGCGATGCATAAAAGGCAATCATATAAAAAGCTAAAATCGTTCCTTTGCGATCACTGCCTCCTACCATCAACAACCAACTTTGGATGACGATGAAAAGTCCAGCGGTAAAAAGGCCCATTAAAAATCTTCCTAAAATCCAGGCTCCAGGATGAAAAATCAAGCCCATAGAGATAGAAATGGCTCCGGTAAGCGATGCAAATGCTGAGAAGGTTCTAATGTGCCCAACCTGTGCAATAAATTTCTCTGCTTTCATAGAGCCTAAAACCAGCCCTGCAAAATAGGCAGCAGTTACACCCCCTGTTATAAAACTACTGTGCCCATCTAGAGTCAATCTTAGGGGAACAAATGTAGAAAAAAGGCCTACTGCAACCATCACAATGGCCAGACTCACTAAAGGGGACGTAATGCTTTTAAGTAACTTAAACATATTTTACTAACTATTTTCCTGGGCGCGCCTTGCCGCGTTCCTTATATTTTCTGGAAGAGCCGGATGGATATAAATGGTGGAAAGTAAATCCTGCAGTGTCGCCCCCATTTTCATATAGGCAATAATCATATGAATCATCGTCGTTGCCTGCTCTCCGACAATATGACCCCCTATTAATTTTTCAGAGCCCCTCTCAAAGATGAGTTTCACCATCCCTTCATTATTTCTTAAAGCCATTCCCATCGCACTATTTTTGTAAGCATTTACCCCTACAAAATAGTCTTTTTTTTCCTCAATGAGCTCTTTCTCCTGCTTCCCAACTCCAGCAACCTGTGGCCAGGTAAAAACACCATAAGGAATTGCTGGGTAACTGATTGGCTTAGCGTGACATTTTTTAAATTGGGCCTCTAAAAGATACTCTCCTTCAAAATTTGCTGAGTGGCGAAATAGGGAGCGACCAATCACATCACCAAAAGCAAAAATATTTTTTTGCGTCGTCTCTAAACAATCATCAACTTTAATAAATCCTCGTGAATCCAACTCAACATTCGTTTGAGAAACCCCGATTAAATCTGCATTTGAGGTGACCCCTGCTGCGATGAGCAACCCTTCTGAAACTACTTTATGATGATCATCATCTAAAATAAATTTTCCATTTTCATAATTTACTCGCTGAGGGGCAAAATAGCTCACTTTAAATCGCTTGCTGAAAATTTCAGTAAAATGCTGCTGCAAATCAGTATCGAGATTTCTTAAAAATTGACTTCGCACGATAAAATGGACCTCGATCCCACAAGCATGAAGATAATGACCAAGTTCACAGGCAATATAACCAGCCCCTACAATCGCAACACTCCTAGGAAGCTTTTGAGCTCGCAAAAGTTCTGTAGAGGTCATATAAGGGGTCTTTTCTAACCCTCGGATCGGTGGCAGATACGGGCGAGTTCCAACAGCTATGAAAATCTTTTCGCCGTAAATCTTTTCATTCCGAACTTGTAATTGATTGGGAGCTGTAAAACGTGCTTCGCACCTATAAAAGTCAATATTTGGGTGGTTTTCTAAAAGAGGCTCAATGCTTTGTGATTCTTCATCAACTGTATTTGAAACCAGCTGCACGAGCTTCTCAATGTCTAGGATAGGCTTTGAATCGACCTGTATATTTAAAGTAGCCGCTTCGTTGATTTGAGCAATCACATCGGCTGGATGGATCAACATTTTTGAGGGAATGCAGCCGCGATTTAAACACGTCCCGCCTAAGCGGTCTTTTTCAATCACAGCAACTTTAAATCCAAGATCAGCAGCCGGGCGCGCTATTTTCAAACCAGCCCCTCCACCTATGATAATGACATCGTATTTTTTTCCCATTCCAGTCACATAAAATGAATGATTCGCCAAGATATTAACATGATTTAATCTTTAGCCGGTATGCAAAAATAAAGCTAGCTCCATTTCACTGAATTTTAGTTCATATTCTAAAAATGTTTGCATATATATCTCAAAACATCCTACAACCAATTTCTTATGCAAAAGTCCTAAAAGTGATGGGTTATGGAAACTGAAAAAATTCTGCTAGAAATCTCAATTTTGCTGGTTCTTAGCATTTTTAGTAGCAAAGCCTCCCTAAAGCTTGGAATCCCCTCTCTTATTTTGTTTTTGATTCTCGGAATGCTTGCAGGAGCCGAAGGAATTGGAAGAATTCAATTTGACAACACCTGGGGAGCTCAATTCTTAGGAATTATTGCATTAATTTACATTTTATTCTCAGGGGGATACAATACCATCTGGGAAAATGTAAAACCCATTTTTGGTGTGGGACTTGTACTTTCCACTTTGGGCGTTTTACTAACCGCTTTGATTACAGGACTATTTGCCTATTGGGTTTTAGACCTTCCCTTTTTAGAGTGCCTCTTATTTGGGTCGGTAGTCTCTTCAACAGATGCTGCGGCGGTGTTTAGTATTTTAAGGTCCAAAAAAATTGGCCTTAAGAAAAGACTTGGATCCCTTCTTGAAATGGAATCGGCTAGTAATGATCCCATGGCCGTTTTCTTAACCATTGGCCTTATTCACCTCCTGCAACAGCACAACATCACTGTTGGGAGATTGATCTTACTATTCATAAAGCAAATGGGATTGGGTCTGGTGCTCGGCTATGTTTTAGGTAGAGCCTTAGTCTTGGGAATTAATCACTTTAAGTTAGAGTACAAGGGCCTCTACCCCGTATTTACCGTCTCATCCGTCCTTTTGGTATACTCATCGGTAAGCTATCTGGGAGGTAGTGGTTTTTTAGCCGTTTATGTCTCGGGATTAGTTTTAAGTTTTAATGACTCCCTACATAAACGCAGCTTACGTCAGTTTCATGTCGGAATTTCTTGGTTGATGCAAATCTCCATGTTTATTGTTTTAGGTCTTTTAGTCTCTCCTCGCCAACTCATTTCAATTGCATGGACGGGCCTTGCTTGCTCAGCATTTTTGATGTTTGTTGCAAGACCTTTAAGTGTTTTTACGAGTATGCCTTTTGTAATGACTTTCAAGGAAAAATTACTTATATCTTGGGTAGGTTTAAGAGGTGCCGCCCCTATTATTTTAGCTACTTTTCCGCTCATGGCTAGAATATCCGGCTCTCAGATTATTTTTAATATCGTATTTTTCATCGTCCTTACCTCAATTTTGCTGCAGGGAACCACCATCAGCTTGATTGCAAGGTTGCTGGGGCTTCAGGAAAAACTCAAAGAATCTCCTCAACAAACGCTCGATGAAACCGCCACTCATAATGAATCTGGAGATCAAATGCAGATGATCGAACTGACAATTCCAAGTACCTCTAAGTCTATCGGCAAAGAAGTCATTGAACTCAAAATTCCAAAAAACATTCTAATCGTTCTAATCACTCGAGACGGACAATATATTGTCCCCTCAGGAGAGACTATTATTGAAGCAGATGATAAAATTTTAATGCTCGTTCACAAAGACAGTGTTAAAAGCGTAGAACCCCTCTTAATTTAATTCATGACAAAATGCATCCCACAAATAACACTAGGCAGGACCTACTTCCCAGACTGCAAGATCACCTACGAACCTTTGCAAGAGTCGCTCTTAAGGCTAGGAGAGCCCCTTTTTCAATCCTACATAAAGTTGCATGAGCTTGCAAAGCATAGCCCAAAGCTTGCCAAAGCAAAAGTTGAAGATCTCCTCAAAGAAAACCCCAAGATCCCCGAGCTATATAATTTACTCAGCTATATCTATATCCGACTCAAAAAAATTAAAAAAGCGGAAAAACTGATTAAAGAGAACTACTCTCAAAATCCAAACAATATTTTTGCTAAAATTAACTTTGCTGATCAATGCCTTAGAAAAAATAAAGCGCACCTTATCACGTCTATTTTTGAGAACATCACACTTTTAACCCAGCTCTACCCTGACAAAAAGATCTTCCACTACTCAGAAGCCCTTGGGTTTGCTTGCCTAATGAGTTTCTACTATCTCAAGATTAAAGATAGAGAAAGATCCATTGACTACTGGCACTATGCACAATTAATTGATCCTGACGACCCCGCCGTACTTTTACTAAGCAGAAAAATTCAAAAAAGCAACTTCTTATTAAAAATGGCAGATCTCCTAAGGACCAGAAAGGCATAAATCTTGAGATGAAAAGAAACCATAACAACCTCTATTTGCCAACTCCTTAGCACGATTATTATCACCAATACTGACTATTTTAGATAAATAATTAACTAGCTTATGATCACAAGCAGACTCAACGACTGTAAAGCGGTGAGTATCGAGCATCCCTTTTGATGAACTGACCATTGACTGCGAGACATTCATGCGCTTGTTGTCTTGCCCATAGCACCCTTTTAGCGATGAAATTTCTCCCAGGGAATGCTTCATAGCCGTTTTAAAAAGGCGGCGAGCACTCTCTGTTGGTTTTTCTATCAACCAATCTTTAAAGGCTCCCTCTACCCTCTCATTGACTGGTAAAAGGCACAACTTAACCAGCGCTCTATTAGAAAGGGAGCTTTTAGAGAAAAGACTTTGGCAAAAAGTTGATATTTTAAATGCTTGGGAATCTTTAGTAAATAACCCCTTTTGCATGGTCTTACTAATGAGTCGAATATCGTAGGGTTTTTTAAATTCACTCATCGCTTTTAAAGAGGGCTTAGCTCCTTTAAAAAAGGGGCGTAGCATCAAGACAACCGCTCCCGCACAAAGAGCTAGTTTAGCGCCTCCTTTGATCAATGAGAATGCAGCCGACTTCACCTTTCCACTCAAAAGATGATTTCCTGTCTGCACAAAATCCCCTACCCCAGAAACCGAATAAGATAAGCGTGCTAAGGGAATAACTGAAAAAGCACCTAAAACAAACATCTCATACCTCTTTTTTTACAATTATTGTAGAGGGTTTCTGTCATTCTGATAAACAGAAATTGGGGCAAAGTCTTTTTTACCCAAAACCTCTGCATTTAAAATAAAAAATATCATTAGCAGGTTCACCTTAAAGAAAAAGGTTTTTCTGTAAATCTTCATAGTGTTAATATGTACTCATGAGAAAGCTTTACCGATCTAGATATAACAAGAAAATTGCAGGAATATGCGGAGGACTTGGCAACTATTTTACAATAGACCCTGTCTTTATCCGGCTTATTTTTGTATTTCTTATTATTCCAACAGCCCTACTGATGCCGTTTATTTATCTGATATCCTCTTTGATAATCCCCCTAGAGCCCTTAAACGCACCTGCTATAGAGGTAAAAAGACTATACAGAATCCCTCATAAGCGGGTCATTGCTGGAGTCTGCGGCGGTCTTGCTAGACATTTCAAGATCGACCCAACCGTTCTTCGGTTGATTATAGTCCTTCTAACCCTGATTACAGGTTTTTTCCCAATGGCGATAGCCTACCTCATCGGCTGGATTACCATTCCTGAACAAAAAATATAACAATTTAAAAAAAATAACTTATGCACAATAAAGACAAAATTAGAAACATTGCTATTATCGCACACATTGATCATGGTAAGACGACTCTTTTAGACGCGTTAATGAAATTCACTCAAACTTTTAAAGAACACGAGAAAGTTCCTGAACGAATTATGGATTCTGGAGACCAGGAGAAAGAACGGGGCATTACGATCACCTCAAAACACACGGGCGTTTTTTATAAAGACTTCAAAATCAATATTATCGACACACCTGGTCATGCCGACTTCTCCGGGGAAGTTGAACGAATTTTGGGGATGGTTAACTCTGTACTTTTACTCGTTGATGCCCGAGAAGGCCCTATGCCACAAACGCGCTTTGTCTTAAAAAAGGCCCTCGAAAAAGGCCTTAAACCCATCGTTATAATCAATAAAATTGACCGTCCCCATTCAGATCCTGACCGTGTTTTAGATGAGGTTTTTGATCTTTTCATTGAGCTGGGTGCTAATGATGAACAAACAGACTTCGCTCACTGCTATGCTTCAGCTATCGAAGGCTATGCCTTAATGGAAGTCAACGACGAGCCTAAAGACTTAGAGCCTATCTTTAAGATGATTGTCGACAATGTCGCAAAGCCCAGCGGCGACAGCGAGGCTCCATTTTTAATGCAGTGTGCGACGTTGCACTATGATAAGTACTTAGGGCGGTTGGCCACCGGACAAGTTCTAAATGGCTCTGTGAAGCAAAACGATGAAGTTGTTTTTATTAATCGTGACCATGAAGAAAAGAGAAAACGAATCACCCGTATTCAAACCTATCATGGGATTTCTAAAATTGATGTCCAAGAAGCAGGTTGCGGAGATATCGTATGCTTGGCAGGTATTGAGGACATTTTAGTAGGTGACACGCTCTGTTCACCTAAAAAGATTATAGCATTACCCACAATAGAATTGGATGAACCTACTGTCTCTATTGACTTTCTAGTCAACTCAAGTCCCTTTTCTGGTAAAGATGGTAAATACTTAACCATGAATAAAATTAAAGATCGCCTCATTGAAGAGAAAAAAGCAAACATATCTTTAAGCATCTCTATGGACCCAGACAATCAAGACCGAGTCACCGTTGCTGGACGTGGGGAACTGCACCTTGCTGTTCTCATTGAAAACATGCGTAGAGAAGGCTTTGAAATGAGCATTTCAAAACCCAGGGTCGTTATCAAAACTATTGATGGTGTTAAACACGAGCCTCTTGAGCGCGCATACATTGAAGTTCCTGAAGATTGCAGTGGCACTATAATTGAAGAGCTTTCCATGAGAAAGGGAGAGATGCAAACGCTCAACACGGATGAGCACGGAAACACACAGTTAGAGTTTTTGATTCCAACACGTGGTCTGATGGGCTGGCGTGGAGGTTTTATGACCAAAACACGAGGAAAGGGAATTCTAACCTCAATCTTCCACTCTTTTGTTCCCTGGAAAGGAGACATTCCCCACCGAATTAACGGAGCAATGGTTTCTATTAATGCTGGAAAAAGCAATGCATACGCTTGCTTTAACCTTCAAACGCGAGGGGTTTTGTTTCTGGGCCCAGGAGAGGATGTTTATGAAGGGATGGTCGTTGGAGAAAACAGTCGAGCAAATGATCTGGTCGTCAACGTGACAAAGGGAAAACAGCTAACCAATGTCCGAGCTTCAGGTACAGATGAAATGATTCAGCTAACACCCCCTAAAAAAATGACACTAGAGCAGTGCATTGATTATTTAAACGATGATGAACTTTTGGAGATAACCCCGAATGTTCTGCGAGTTAGAAAACTTTATCTTACTGAAAATGAACGCAAGCGCAACCGTTAAGATGATGGCAACTTCTCTTGGGTCAGCAGCTTGAAACTCTTGTTTTGATACTGGTAGTAGCTTGCGCTGTTGTTTTGTAAATAAATTTGAGCAATCTGAGGGGGCGCGGCATAGTCGTGGTTCTTTCCTCTAAAAAAAATTATAATTTCTAGTTGATCTTGGTTAAAGGGTTCTGCTGGTTTTTGAAAAGAGGCCATTTTATTCAGCGCTTCTACAAAGTTTTGAGCTACATTCTCAATCAATTGCCGAGCTTCTTTTAATTCTAAAGCCTCATTAGAAGCGTAGATCAAAGTAACTTCATTAATTTCATTTTCGCTAAGGTTCAGTGAAGTCGTCAAATTTAAGTGATACTTTTGAGACATTTTTTGTGAAAAAGAATCAATATAGCGCATCAGCTCATGATTCTCAGCCCCTAGTTGCCCCACTGTTAGAAAAAGTGTCAGGGAGAGTAAAATTATTTTATAGAAATTCTGTAGCATCTCTAAGCCTTATTAGAACCTGCTGTCTGCTGCCCGGGCATACCTGCAGTGGCGGCAAAACGCAGCCCCTGCTCAATGGTCATATCAATAATAGTGACCATAGATTTAGGAACCACCACAGTCATTCCCCCAATTTGATAGCTCATCGGAATAAAAACGGCAATTTCCCCTTCTTCTCCAACGCCCTTAGGGAGATCATTAAAATTATCTCGAGAGACTAACCCTAACATTTTACAACCGCAGATAGTGACAATCACGACAGGGCCATGTGAGGCATTACTGTCTTTTTTAAAAAAACTCATTAAGTCTGAGATGGATTGGTACAGCGTTTTGACAAAAGGCATTTTGTTCAACAATTTCTCAAAGCCTTGGTAGATCATTTTAGTCAACCAATTGCTCATCAAAATTCCCACAATAAAAATCAAGGCAAGCGCAATGATAACCCCAAGACCTGTAAAGTAATATCTAGGACCAATTAGCTCTACTATCAAAGAGTGAAAAATCCCTTCAACAAAATCAAACAACCAAACCACTATGGCAATGGTAATAGCGATAGGAGCTACAGCAACCAGCCCTCTAAAAAAAATTCTCTTTAGCATCTAAAACCTCTTTAGCTACTTTTTGATAAAATAAATAAAGGTAATAATCAAACTAAAAATACCCCAATATATGTACAAACTATATGCAGGGCTATTTTTTACGTAATTTAGCACGATAACCACAGCCTTTGAGTAGATTGGGCTCACGCATATAGTGCATTTTGGGCCAGTTTCGGCAAATAGCAGGCCTTAAAAAGTAGTGCTTGCACGAGCCATCACCTTTTAGATAGCGGCATCCCATCACTTTGGTAATTTCACCGTCTTCAACAAAATCAAAACTTTTAAAATAAAATCCGAGAACTTCAGTTTGCCAAAATAAATAGATTTTAGCGAATAAAGAGATTCTCCCCTTTTTGGGCCACCCCATATGTATAAATTGACAACAAGCCCCCCTTTTTTTGCAGCTTCCTTCTAGTACATATTGAGTTTTATAAATCTTTTGCACTAAAGACTGCGCAAGTAAATCAGTCATCATAATTGGGTATGCAAGCACACGCAAAGGCCAACGCACCCAATTAGAGAGTTTTTGAACAGGAACTTTTTGTTCCACTGGAGATAAGAGTTTTAATTTTTCATTCACAGTTCTATGAAATGCAAATCAAGGGATTAATTCAACTCTTTTTTATAATAAATTATGACCAAAATTAAAAATCTTTTCTAGTTCCATAATTTTGGACTCAATTTGAGTTAGCTCTCCATGAACTAATTCAACTTCCTTAGAAATATGATCCGCATCATTCACATGCTCTAGTTGCTTCTCTCTTGAGTAACCCGCATATTTCTCAATTCTATTTTTCAATTGATCGACTTCATTTTTTAGATCCAAACTAACTTGACTAAATACAGGATTAAACTGGGATCCTAAATGTTCAAGCTTACTAGAGTAGGCCTCTAAAAGCTCCTCTAGGTGATGGGGCTTAGGAATATTAGACATAAAAACCTCCTTGTCCTAATATGAACCGATACTTAATTAAGTAAAAAAGATCAAGCGGTGCCCTTATGACTAGTAAAATCGACCATATCGAAGAACTTCTAATTAAAAAATTAGACCCCACAAGGCTAATTATCGATGATAAAACAGCTCTTCACTCCAAACATCCAGGACATGTAGCTGGTAAATTTCACCTTAAAATCGAGATTGAATCGCCTTTTTTTAGTGATAAAAGCAAAATCGAACAGCACCGGCTTGTCTTCGATATTTTGGAGCCCTACCTCAAAGAGGACATCCATTCAGTGTCCTTAAACACTTATTCATCTGATAACTAAGGAGTTAACGTGAAAACCACAGCAATTATTGTTTTATCTTACGCCGCCATCGTTTTTTTTGGGGGTCTTACAGGCTGCTTTTTAGCACATAGCATCCCCTCCTTAGTCGCAGGAGTTGCTTTTGGATTCTTAATTGCCTTTAATGGCATAAAAATTTTAAGAGGCAACGTCAAAGGGATTACTCTAGCTCTCATCCAGTCCATTCTTTTAGGAAGTTTTTTTGTCTATCGCCTTAAGACGTCCGGCAAGCTTTTTCCGGCAGTGATTATGATTGGCCTAAGCTTCTTGCTTGCCATTTATCTTTTAAAAGTTCACCCCAAAGAAGCTCCTTCAGAGTAAGCTTTGAGCCTTAAAATCTCAAAATTCTAAATTTTCTTATAAATTTTCTTTTTTAAAAACTACTTTTGTAGTAAAAAATATGCAGTCAAAACTCATTTGACTTGTTTATAAATATAACCCGCACTTAGCGAAGGATGGTTTTATGGTTACTATCAATCAGGCAGCATTGCCCCCTCAGCAAGATCACTTCCCTGAACTAGGAGAAGTTAAACTTAAAAAAGGAGATACAATTCCTATTAGGTTTAAAGCCCAAGGTGATGTCTTAAATCTAAAAAGCGTTGTACAAACCGTAGAAGTTACTCGCTCACTATTTTTTAAGTTGGCTGACAATGGAGAGGCCTATGTGAAACTTAATCAACAAGACCCTTGGAGAGAGTTCTCTGATATTTTTACAGGGCAATTAGATACTTGTATTATTCAAGCAACCGAGACCCCTCTTAGAGGCGAAGTCTCCCTTAATTTATTTGTTAGGAACTAAATCACTTATTGTATAGAGTCTCTTGTTTTTTCAAGAGACTCTTTCTACTTCTACAAAGGGTTATCTATGAATGAAAGAAAGCTGCCAGGCGAATTAGAAATGCTGATTACAAGAACGTTACAGAATCTTCAAAAAGCCTCTGTCACTCAAATTTCTGCAGCTCTGGATAATCAATATGTCTACACAACCATATTGACTGTCCTCAGTCGATTATACTATAAAAAAGTTCTTAACCGAGAAAAAATAGGCCGGCAGTACTTTTACTCCCTACGAGAAAAGAATCACTCTATTCTAGAAAGAATCAAACAACAGCTTTTTAATGGAAAGACATCTTCAATGATTCACTACTTGCTTGAAACATCGGAAGACATTTCAGACAAAGAGCTTGAAGCGATTCAAAAGCTTTTAAGAAAAGGTTCCCTGTGAAAAATATAATTGTTTTTTGGCCCGCTCTATTTTTCAATGCTCTCTTTGCCTTCACTTTTTTACAAGTTTAGTGAAAGCACTTTTTATTTTTATTCCTTTAAAAAGAATTCATCTCTCGTTAGAGCAGCTTTGTGACTCTAAGATTTTATCAAGGTGGCACTCTATGGCCGCAAAGCTCCAGCAAATAAACTCGTATTTTATTCTAAATTTCACCTACTTATGCGCATCAAAACAATGTGTCTAGCAACACCAAAAAAAACGGGCTATCCACTCATTTTTTTATGGAGACTCTTATCACTTTATTTCGTTATTTTTTAGGAATGAGCCAAATTGGCCACTTCTAGATTTTAAGACAAACATTTTTATGTTTGAATTAGTTGTCTTAAAAAGAAACCCCTTTACTTAAAAAAAATTTTTACACTATTCTAGATTCATTATTTACCTACTTGCATGATTTTAAGTAGGATAATTTAACAACCCAAGGACTAGTATGAGTGCTATTAATACACCCTCTTTAGTAAACCCCAATTATGAAGTGGGTATTTATTATCCAATCAATGAAGAAAACAAAGAGATCACTACTAAAATCAATCTCCCAATACCGCGCAACGTCATTTTTTTTAGAGAGTTTAAAGCCGGTGAGACTCTGCCAATCACTTTTAAAGCAACCGGGGACCTTATCGCTCTAGATAGCACCCCGCAAAAGCTAACTATCTTACAAGACATTTTTGTAAAAATGACAAAGAAAGATGTCTCATTTAGCTTAGATCAAAAACAATGGAAACCTTTCCAAGATATCTTTAGAGGATCAGTTACAACCAAGGTGGAGCAAAGAGAAGATGGCGATCCACATGCGATGATTCACCTCGTAGCAAACGCTTTGAAAAACGATATCTCTACTCTATCTACCTGTGTGAAGTCGCCCAAAGTTGACTAGCTTTTTATAAGCAAAGGGAGGCTCACTTTTAAAATGCATCTGTTTTTTGGATATAGGATGTTTGAATTCAAGACTATGAGCATAAAGAGCAATCCCTTTAATATGAGGTACCGCAAATCCATAGCGATCATCTCCTAAAATAGGATATCCTGCTGAGGCAAGCTGAACACGAATCTGGTTTTTTCTCCCAGACTCCAAAACTAGTTTTATCTCACTATACTCTTGATTTTGCTCAATGAGTTCATAGTGCGTAATAGCTTTTTTACCCGAGCTCTCAGAGGTTTCATAAACGTGATAGCGAATGTTTTCTTTTAGGTAGCTCGTCAAAGTTCCCTTATTAGGAACCCTCCCCTTGACTAAAGCTCTATATTCTCGATGAATCTCACGTTTAGTAAATAGATCTTTAAAAAGGTCAAATGATTTTTGCGTCTTAACAAAGATCAAAGGGCCAGCAACCTCTTTATCAAGTCTATGTAAAGGGGCAATTTTCTCTGATTTAAAAGAGCGCTTTAAAAAACGATGCACATTTTTTTCAGAGGTGTCTAGACTTGCCACCGAAAGCAGGCCCGCTGGCTTGTCAACCACGATAATGTGGGCATCAGAGTACAAAATTTCAAAAGGGATATCAAATGCCTTTTTTTTCTTGAGCAACTCCACGGACTTAACATCATCAATCAGGACGTCTCCACGACGCACTCGCTGCTGGTTCACGAGCACTCGCCCTTGTTTTAACCATTTTTGAATGGACTGTTTTGAAGCCTCAGGAAAGAGCGTCTGTAAAGCATCTTTAATAGGTATTTTTAGATCTAACATTTTGGTTACTATAAATTTAATTTACGATAACATAATAAACGATATCTACTTAAATCTAAATAATTATTTGCTTTTTAATAAATAAGAAGGTTATTCTGTCTTTAATTTTTAGTCACCTAGGAAAAAAATGCAGCTTTGCGAGGATATTAAAGAAATTATTTTAAAGCAAATGCCTGATGCCCTGGTATTTGTCCAGGACCCTCAAAATGACGGGACTCACCTAGAAGCTACGGTTATCTCCAAAGATTTTAATAACATGTCACTGGTAGCCCAGCACCGACAAGTCATGAATCTATTAAAAAACTCGTTTTCAACCAACTTACATGCTTTAAAACTAACTACTCTCTCCTATGATCAATGGGAGCTTAAAAAAAGGGAAAACATATGATAGAAATTGAAGCCGCTAAAAACAAAATTAAAGAAGAGATTCAAAAGCACCCTGTCATTTTATATATGAAAGGAAGCAAGCTGATGCCACAGTGTGGTTTCTCAGCAAAGGTTGTTCATATCCTTAATAAGCTCCAGGTAGATTATGAAACTCGTAATGTTTTAGATGACGATGCGCTCAGAGCTGCTATTAAAGAGTTTTCAGACTGGCCAACCATTCCACAGCTCTACGTGAACAAAGAGTTCATTGGTGGCTGTGATATTGTGACAGAATTGTACCAGAACAAGGATTTGGAAGCTCTTGTCAAGCCCTACTCTAGAACTTGCTCGAGTGATACGTAACATTCTCAACTTTCTGAGCCGCATCAAACTTAATCACTGCCGTAAGTGTTTGTTGCGTGGTGCGTGCTCCTCCACAACTTCCTCCAGCACCTGCAATTACTAGCCAAAATCCACCACCGCTTTCATGATACTCGACATTGGTACCAATTTTGTCATAAATCCAGGTAGAGACCCCTTCATCGTCCTTAGTAACAAGACTAGGAGAACCTAGAGCTTCTGCGACAGCATCTTGACTCATACCACGCTCGACCTTCAATTGAACGGCTCCTAGCGTAAAGTTTTGCGCTGATGCCCCATTGTAATTTCTAGAACAACTCACTGTACTCAGTAGGAGTACGAATCCTATTGCTATTTGCTTCATAATTTTTCCTCTTGGATAAAGATGCTTTTACTAATCTTAGAGAAAAATGCCTGATAGTATTCCGGATGTTGAATCTGAATTACCCTCATTACATTTCCACTGTTACTAAGAGTTTTTCCCTAAAATCAAGGCGAATCTTGGTTTGATTGCCGTAATCTGAAACATTCACCGTGACGTCCTCAACTTTTGTTTTTTTAGCTAATAATAAATTAGTTAAAATAGAAAATCCTACTAGCATTCTAAAATTTACTTGAATGGTAGGTCACGTTTTCAACTTTCTGATTAGCATCAAATTTAATAACGGCAGTCAGTGTCCGTTGTGAGGTGCGAGTGCCTCCCCGACTTCCACCAGCTCCTGTAATGACTAGCCAAAATCCACCTCCCGAATCGTAATATTCTACATCCGTACCTATTTTATCATAGATCCAAGTCACGCGCCCCTCTGAATCCTTAGTAACAATATTGGGAGAGCCTAAAGCTTCTGCCACCGCTCCTTGACTCATACCCCGTTCAATTTTCATTTGAACAGCCCCCAGCGTAAAGTTTTTAGCTGAATCATTATTGTACTTTCTAGAGCAGGCTGTCGTGCTAAGTAATAACAAAAGTGTCAATGCAAGTTGCTTCATAGTTTTTCCTGTTGGATAAATATACTCTTACTTATTTTAGAGAAGAAAGTCTGGTAATATTCAGCTTGTTGAATTTGCTGCACAGTCATCACATTGCCATAATTATCCAAGGCTTTGATTTGAAAGTTAATACGGACTTTTGTTTGCTCGCCATGTGGTGAGATGTTCGCTGTTGCATCAATGATGCTGCTTTTTTGCCAACGAGCATCCGAAGCTCCAAAAACTCCCCCCCAAAATCGCTGTCCCCTGGTTTCTGTATCAATTTCTTTAGTTGCATTTAAAAAGCCAAGGTCTAAATGCACATTTTTTACTACAAACCCCTCATCTTGCAAAACATTGAGAATCGCTTTCATCACCAGCTTAAAGTCGCTAACATCAAAAAGATTCGTCTGCATTTGACGCACTTCAAGCTGAGTCATCGCAGGATAAGCTGGGGACCGATGCATACATGCATTCAAAGTAAGAGCTAGGCTAAAAATAGTGGTCAATTTAAACACATTCTTCATAGTTTCAATATCAATAAAATAACATTAATCTGCAAATAAAAAATTAAATTTGGATGATTCACCCTTTCTAAGGTTTTAAAATAACTCCTACTGCTCAAAAAGGATTGGAATTTATCTTTTGATAGAATATAATTGTTGCTTTAACAATTAACTCTCTTACATTTAATTCATGAGTCATGAATCTAACGTTTATGTTTTTTTTGGTCTACCGGGCTCGGGCAAAGGCTCACAGGCCTCTCGTTTAAAAAAAGCTCTTAAAATCCCCCACATTTCTAGTGGAGATCTTCTAAGGGAAGAGATTAAGCGCGGATCGCCCCTGGGTGATCTGATTAATGGCTTTATAAAAAAGGGCCTTTTCCCACCAGACGAGATGGTCATTGAGATGGTCATTAATCGCACAAAAAAACAAGATTGTCAAAATGGATATATTCTAGATGGTCTTCCTCGCACTCTAAATCAAGCTCAAATATTAGATCAGAAACTACTTGGTATTCACTCTCTTATCTTTATCAATATTACGATCAGCGAGCTCGATCTTATCGAAAGACTGCTAGGCAGGCGTGTATGCACTCAGTGCGCTACTAATTACCATGTTGACTTTGCTCCCCCTAAAAATGAATCTCAATGTGACAGATGCCAAGCTCCGTTAATGACCCGAGAAGATGACCAAAAGCACGTGATTGAAAATCGTATTGAAATTTTTCGAAAGCACTTTAACCCAATGTTAAAATACTACCACCAGCGCCCTTCTTGGATCGAAATAGATTCTGTCGGCAGTCCCCAAGACTGCTTTGATTCTCTCTTAGAAAAACTTTCTCCATACATAGAAGAATCATCTCTTCAAAAATCAAGGAAAGCACTTGTTTAAGAAATTTATTTTATGCATTGCCATTTTATGGTTCCCATGTTCCCATCTATTTACCCAAGACCCCTATATCATTGTTTTACTAGGTCCTCCGGGAGCCGGAAAGGGAGTTATTGCTCACAAGCTAAAACAAACCAGTAAACTTCCCTACATTCAAATGACTAAATTCTTATCAAGGCTGGCCAAAGAAGAGGGCGAGCTTTCTGCTGAAATAGCCTCTTACCTAAGTAAAGGACAAACTGTCTCTGACGAAGTAATACTTAAAACCCTCCTAAAGTGCACTGAGTTTGATGACTACAAAAAAGGCTTTATCCTCAATGGCTTTCCAAAAACGCTTTCTCAAGCTAAAAAATTAAACGAGACCTTCCCTAAAAAAGAACAAATTATTGTTATCAATGTAGCCTTAGACGACGAGACTATTTTAAACCGCCTTCAAAAAAAAAGTGAATGGCACTTTGGGTTAGACCATCATCAAAAAGGTAATTTACAGATAGATAACAATCGAGATGCCATCAAGAAAAGGCTCGACATCTACAGAGCACAGTTTACCCCCGTTAAAGAATTTTATAGCAAAGATTTCCATTGGATAGAGGTCTCCAATGACTCATTTGAAGAGTGCTGTGATACCATTATTGGACGAATAAATTCTATTAACCCTCAATTGCTAGACGCACACTTTGAGAACTAACACGATTTAGCTCTAAAAGCTTTCTCTCGATTCATTTCTAATCCAGTGAGCTTCAATTTCCTCTAAGCTTTTTCCTGCAGTTTCAGGGACAAAGAAATAGATAAAGACCAGGCTAATAATGGCAATAGCGGCAAATATCCAAAATGTGGCAGCTGCTCCAAAATCGACAAGCTCCGTTAAAAAAAAGCGTGCTACTAGGTAATTAATAAACCATTTAATGGTAATAGCAATCGCAATTGAGAAACTTCTGATTTTTAATGGAAAAATTTCAGAAATTAACAACGATCCTACAGAACCAAACCCTAGAACAAAACCACAAGCAATAATTAAAAATGAAGAAAGAGCTAACCCATAATTAAAACTAGTGCCAGAACTTATGTAGTGGGTGTACCCATGAGTAATAAGGCCACAAACAGCAATTGAAGTCCCTATTAAAAGCAGTCTTCGCCGGCCTTGCCAGTCGATTAGTAAGATGGATACAATGGCGGTTAAAAACCCAACTAACCCCATGTAGATACTAGCATCTATTGCTTTTATTTTACTCCAGGTTCCTGACGAATGCAAGACACTAGGAACATAATAAAATATCGCTTCAGCACCTGTTATCTCCATAAAAAAAGCAATTGAGAAACCGATTAGAAGCGCTTTTAAAACCCCTTTATTCTTCAAGCTTGTTAATAAATTACGTCCTGCGCTTTCTTCAATAGCCTCTAATTTTCCTTCCACATCAATAACGCGTCGAAATTTACTCAGCGAATTTCTGGCAGCCTCTTCCTTATTATGTGATAAAAGCCACTGGGGGGTCTCAGGCATGTATAACATGCCTACAAACATACCAATAGCAGGGATAATAGGGCTTGCCAGCACAAGTGTCCAACCTCCTGCTAAACTTAGCAGAGTGTCCATCGAATAAGCTGAAAAGATTCCCAAATAAAAGATCAGTGTTGTCATACACACACACGAACCTCTTATGTTTGTAGGTACAATCTCTGAAATGTAAAAGGGAACGGCCATCGAGCACATTCCAGCAGCAACCCCTACAAAAATTCGAGATATAATCAGCATAGGGTAATGTGCCGAAAACAAAGCTAATATTGAGGAAATAATAAAGATCACTCCTGAAATTAAAATGCTAGTTTTACGCCCCATTAAGCTGCAGGTTAACCCACCTAAAAAAGCTCCAAATATAGCAGCTAAGAGCGCTGAACTTATCAAAACCTCTTGTTGAGTGATGGAAATATTGAGTGCTGATTGGATGTATAAAAGTGGCCCCGCAATAAGGACTGTCGAGTACCCCACTAAAAAACCACCTATAGACGCAATGAGCGTGGCATAGTAGATAAATTTATATTGATCTTCTGGTTTATCCATATTTTTTCTTAGTATTAAGAATTCACTTTAGTTCTTTGTTACCAAAAAAACACTATTTCTCCTATTTATTTTTAAGCAAAAAAGTAAATACGTATCAAGCGACTACTAAGTATGGTTATAAAGCTGTGACAGTCCACCAAAACCTAAAAGAACCAATTAGCTTTTAATGATGTACGACTCTAATAAAGGGGTACAACCATAAAGCAAAGAATCTAAGCTGTCTTTATTGCCGCCAACAATAAAGCAAGTGTGCTTCCCATCCTGAGTAAGATACCTGGTCAAAGCATCAGAAAGTTTTTCATTAACCCCTATGGGAATAAAGTGATCTGTTTGAGTCCCTGAGTTTTGATTGTTAAATAACCAATCTTTTCTCAAAGCATGGTGAGCTACAGCATCAGTGTAGGGAAGGAAAAATTTACCATGTAAAACTTCGGCTCCCGCAGCTTCGATTCTAGCAAAATAGTTTTCACCATACCCTGATTCCTTAGAAAAATAACGATCATCAGAAGCTTCGATCACAACAATTTTTTTCTGAACAAGCGGATTAATTTTTTCAAGATGCAATAGTAGGCTCTCTTCAGGATCTGCATCTAAGTAATAGCAAGAAGCAAGGCTATGCAATGCTAATGGAAATCTTGTCACTCTAGGAGCTACCTTCTTAATAGATGTTAGGCCTCTATCAATTACAATTGTCTCTGGCAATACATCTTCATCCACATCTTTAAGAGCATCCAAAGTCAAAGCTCCCAACGAAAAACACATCAAAGAATCCACTTTCATCTGAGATTCCAAAGCTTTAAGAACTTCAATAGGAATTTTTCCTAGGGCTTCTAGGCTTTTAGGGTCCCAGGGTTTAACATCTCCATTTTCTAACTGCTTGTTACCATAAAAACTAAAAAGGACAAACCGAATACCCTCTGATTTTTTATCATAAGCTTTTGTTTCAACAACACGCACATTACAGAGGTAGGTTTTGCTTCCTGCTTTTATTTCAACGGGGAGATCTTTAATCGTAAAATTTTGTTGCAGTTTGGTAAAATGCTGAAAGGTTGGGTCAACTCCAGGCTCTTCATTTTTAAGCATCTTGGTAAAAGAAATTAAATAATTCAGCGTGTTTTTTTCAAAGAAATTGGGGTCGTTTAGGTCTACATTGTCATAGACCCTCGGTTCTAAATCCATGACGGGTAGGTAAAACTCATTTCTGAGTTTTTCTCCAATAAAGGGAAAATAACAGTTTGAGTAGTCATTGACTTTATCAAAATCTAGGCACTCTCTTTTAAAACTGGTAAATGGGACACTCTTGCAAGAGTGGAGTGAACCAACCGATGGGGAAGACGAAAATACAACATTCATAGCATGCTCTAAGTTACATGTTTGGAATATAAAAGCATTTTAAGATGTCAAAGTATAATACAAAATAAGCTACCGTGCAACCTTTGTGTGTCCTATTATAATGGAGCTGCTAGTTTTTTTAGCTCTTAATCAGGCTGATACTTTAAAAAAATTTTTCTTTGAGAACCCTTTTCTCTAAATTCTGCTAAAAAAATCCCCTGCCACTGACCTAAAACAAGCTGCTTTTGATCTACAAAAAGAGTCAGATGTTGGTTTAATAAGGCTGATTTCATGTGAGCTGGAGAGTCATCAGGCCCCTCTAAAGTGTGCTCTATAAATGGCAAGTTACGAGGGGCTAAATGATCAAAAAATTTTTCAAGATCACTTTTTGCAGAGGGATCCCAAGACTCATTAATAGCAAGAGCACAACTTGTATGGGGACAGAATAAATGTAAAATTCCAGAGCATGAGCCTGTAAGTTGGAGCTCTTTTTCAAGAGTCTCTTTGACTCTTAATGTAATGTTATGGAGGCCAGACTGGACACTATTGTAGGAAATTAATATAATGCTGTCCTTTATTTTATAATTAAACACACAGTGCGATAGCAAACTCAAGAAGTTTAAAACCAAAGTTATTTTATGGCTACTATAGAAAATACAACCAGTTTACCTGAACGCGGCGCTACAGTAATCGCAGAACAGACCTCATGGAAAGGTGCAAAGCCCCTTCCCTTTCTAGCTGTCTGCGCAATCGGACTTGGAATCTGGATGATTCCCACACCTGCAGGATTGTCTACCCAAGCTTGGCATCTCTTTGCTATCTTCATTTCTATCATTGCAGGACTGATAACCAGGCCTTTACCAGTAGGCCCTTTAGTCCTCATGGGCTCTACAGTTGCCATTTTAACCAACACTTTAACTTTTAACGAAATCTCAGCTGGCATCAGCTCACCAAGTATTTGGCTTATTTTCATCTCTTTTTTCTTAGCTCTTGCCTTAATCAAAACAGGACTTGCAACGCGCGCTTCTTATTTCTTTGTTAAAACGTTTGGAAAAAAAACGATCGGCCTTGTCTATGGGATTACCTTTAGTGAACTTGCACTCGCTCCTTTTATACCGAGTTTGGTTGCACGAGCTGGTGGAATCATTTTTCCAATTGTACTTGCTATGGCCCGCTCGTTTGACGAGCAGGATGAAACTAAAAGCACAGGACGCTTCCTTATAGTTGCTACTTTCCAAGGCTCTGTCATCGTCAGTGCCATGTATTTAACGTCTATGGCAGCCAACCCTATCGCTGTTGAAATTGCTAAAGAGTTTGGTGTGACTCTAACCTGGGGAAAGTGGTTTTTAGCTTCTTGTGTCCCAGGAATTACGAGCCTTCTTTTGATTCCCTTTTTGATTTCCAAAATAGCCCCTCCAAAAATCAAAGAGTCTCCTGAGGCTTCTGCAATTGCTCGCGAAAAACTTCGTGAGATGGGTCCTATTACTTTTAATGAATGGCTTATGATGGGCATCTTTGGATGTGTTTTATGTCTATGGATTTTTGGGTCTTTCTTCAATATTTCTAATACCGTTGCCGCAATGGTAGGTTTAATTGCCCTTCTTTTTTGCGGGATTATATCATGGAAAGATTGTTTAAAAGAACACACAGCCTGGGATACCTTATTTTGGTTAGGAACTCTCGTTGCCATTGGAACCTCACTAAAAAAACTTGGTTTTTTCACTTGGTTTTCAATGAATATTGTAACTTTTATTTCGAGTATGTCTTGGCACTGGGCGTTTTTAATTATGATCCTGCTCTATTTTTACACGCACTACTTTTTTGCAAGTAACACCGCACACCTAACAGCGATGTACTCCGCATTTTTGGCAGCTGCCACTCATGTAGGGGCCCCTGTGTTACTCACAGTCCTTATTTTAGCTTTTTTCAGCAGCCTCTTTGGTGGGCTAACTCACTATAGCTGTGGACCTGCCCCCATCTTCTTTGGAGCTGGGTATCTTACTCTGCGTAAATGGTGGCAAATTGGTCTTGTGATCAGCATCTGTAATGTTCTTATTTGGCTGCTAATAGGAGGATGTTGGTGGAAAATACTGCATTTTTGGTAGGATTTGAAAAGCTTACTTTGACAAAAAAATGTTGCATCACCTAAAGATAAATGATGTTACCATTCAACTTCATGATAAACCCTAGAAAAAAACAAATCTCTGCGAAAGTCTTTTCGTGCCTACTTGTACTTTCGTTTGTTTTATTGCTCGCATCCTGTTCCTACCACCAACGCAATACCCATAGACTAGTCCACCTCTCTGATGAAAGCGCCGAAGAAACCAACCAAGTCAACTTTCTATACTCGCAACAAGCCTATGGCGGTGAGTATACTCGAGATACCAAACTAAACCAGTACGTTGAATCGCTAGGACAACAAATCTTATCGCAACAAAACATTCCAAGCCAAGATTACAAGTTTGTGATTATCAATAGCTCCATTCCCAACATATGGAGCTTTCCCAAGGGTAATATTGCTTTGACCCGAGGTGTTTTGGTAGAACTTAAATCTGAAGCAGAGCTTGTCACCTTACTGACTCATGAAATTGCACACCTGCAAAAGGGCCACAACCAAACCAGCGTCCAAGAGATTTTTTTAAATGCAGGGCCCGTTCGCCTAGATATCTCTCCGAACAACCGTGGAAAAGACTTTTTAGTAGGGGCTTTAGGATCTGGATCTGGAATCGTGACTTTAAAATATAGCTTGCAAGCAGAGATGGAAGCCGATCTAGCTTCATTGCAACAACTTACCAAGATGGGTTATAGTAGTGAAGGATTTACAGGCCTTAATGACCGCTTTTACAGCTATCACAAAAAGAATGACCCTCACTGGATGGGCGGATATTTAATCAAACACCCTACTTCAGATGAGAGATTTACCAACAATCAAAATTTAGCACTAAAGCATGCCCAAAAAGGGAATCTAAAAGCTGATTTCTACCAAGAAAAAATAAGTTCTCTTATGACCCAGGTAAATGCCTACCAGAAGTTGGACCAAGGCTATCAGGCACTTTTAGAAAGCAACTACCTCGAAGCGGTTCAATCTGCAGAGCAAGGACTTGATCTAGAGCCTACTGAAGCTCACTTTTACCTCCTTATGGGGAAGGCTTATGCGAAGCTCGGTTATACCCTAGACGCTTTAAAAGCTTTAAACCGAGCCATTGAAATTAACCCTAAGTACTTTGATAATTATCTACAAAGAGGATTGATCAAGGAGCAGCTGGATGATTTTGCTCAAGCCTCAAGAGATCTAGAAACAAGTCTTTCATTCTTACCGACAGCGGAAGCCTACTATGCATTAGGTGAAATTGACTACAGACAAGAGGATCACCGAGCTGCTATTCAAAACTTTAGAAAAGCCAGCATTTCTCAGTCCCCAGCAGGCTTGCGAGCTGCAGTAAAACTGAAAGAACTTGGCCAAGCTCTATCTGGCACCAAATCACTGAGAGTTGAACCTATTTTGACCAATGATGGTTATGTCAATATTCAAGTTTCCAATATGGGAATCAAAGAACTTAAAAATGTAATTATTGATATTGCTGAGCAAGATGTGAAAGGTAAAATTATCTATAATCATTTAGTGCAACTTCAAAATAACTTGTCGCCACTAGAATCCGTCTGTCACCAAACAAATGTAGGTCCATTTTTCAATAAAGAGCACATGAATAAAAGTATTCAAGTCAGTCCACTTTATTCTGAATAATTTTGTTGGGGATGGTTCTCCACCCTAAAATTAAAGCGATAACAACAAGTAGAGCACAAAGCATATAGATCCAGCGAAAAGCAAAAAAGTAAGAAGAAATGGCCATTCCTTTTAGAGCTGCTAGAGCTGAAGAGCTCATATTACAGAGTGTTCCGGCTCCTGTATAAAAACAATCTAGTTCATCAGCGTTTACTTGTATATCTGAGTAGGAGCTTTTTTGTAAAAGGTGATGAAAATGGTGCAATCTCAAATTGGCAAGCATGGCACTAATTGTTGCCATTCCGATAGTCCCTCCCACCTGACGAATACAGCCTAAAACGCCAGAGGCACTTCCCCTTTTTGCTGGTTCAACACCTCCTACCACACAAGAACTTATTGGAGCAAAAATCAAAGCAAGCCCCGCCCCAAAACCAAGCATCCCAGGAATAAGCAAAATCGCGGTTAATCGATTGAAAATTAAAAACCAAATTAGTGAAAGAAAAATAAAGGTCAGCCCGAGCACCACAGGGAAACGCCCCCCTTTAATATCAGATAAAATACCCCCTAAAGGGATCACTACAACTAATGGGACAACCGCCACCATTATATACAAACCTGCTGTTAATGGGCTAAAACCTAAAATGCGCTGTAAAAACATCGCCCAATATACTGGGAGAATCAAGACAAATTGAATCACGAAGAAGATTAAGTTAGAGCCTAGAAAAGACGGAGTTTTAAAGAGAGTAAAGTCTAAAAAAGGCAGTTTTGTATTCAACTCAACAAGAACGAATAATAAAAGTGCAACAAATGAAAACGAAAATAAGGTAATAGTGGCCCAGTGTGACCAGCCCCAACTATTTCCTTGCATTAGAGCAAGGACAAAGCAAGGAAACCCTGTAGTAAAAAGTAAAAAACCTCGAAAATCAAATTTTTTCTTCTCAGGCAAAATAAGGGGTAGCACTATTAAAATGATGAATAGCGATACAATTGCAATAGGAATATTAACAAAAAATATCCAACGCCAGTTAAGCACTTGTGTTAAGAATCCACCCATTAAAGGACCCAGCACTAAAAATATTGATGCTGATCCTGAATAAATTCCAATAGCCTTTCCATGTTGGTTTTTTGGAAAAATAGAGACTAAAATACCAATTGCTGAAGGAAGCATCATAGCTGTTCCCAGTCCCTGGACCCCGCGAGCGAGAATAAACCACCAGCCAAAGAAGGAAAGCCCGCCAGCCACGGAACCTACGGCAAAAATAACAACCCCTAAACAAAAAATGCGTTTCAATCCAAAATGATCTGCAAGGTAGCCTCCAGTAAGAACAAAAACTGCCCAAGAGAGCAAGTATGCATTAATTAACCATTGAATAGTTAGAGTGCTCAGTTGCAACTGTTTTTGAATAGTTGGTAGCGCTACTGGCAAATTCATCTGATCTAGAAAAGCTAATGCGAGAGAACCACTCAGGGCAAAAAGAATCAGCCAGCGTTTTTTGTAAGTTTTTTCAATATGTTCTTGCATAATAGTCACCTTTACCTAATTAGTGGATATATGTAAAATGCAAATCTTTCACTAGGATATTTTATTTATGCAAGATTCTCACTCCGTAAAACCAAGGCGCGTTCTTGGAATTTTTGTTTTAGCAACTCTTAACCTCGCAGTTATCACAAGCCTTCGAAACATGCCCTTAGTTGCTCAGTATGGGTTATCTTCGATTGCTTATTACACTCTCTCAGCCCTAGCCTTTGTAGTACCCTCTGCACTTGTCTCAGCTGAGCTGGCTACTGGATGGCCTAAAGCAGGGGGAGTCTATATATGGGTACGGGAAGCTTTCGGAGAGAAATGGGGGTTTTTAGCTATTTGGCTGCAGTGGGTTCATAATTTGCCTTGGTATCCTGCTATGCTCTCTTTTGTGGGTGCTTTACTCGCCTATGCATTTAAAATGGAATTTCTTCTCGCTACTAAGTTTTACACACTTTCCGTAATTTTAGTTGGTTTTTGGGCAATTACGCTATTTAACTTTTTTGGAGTCAAAACATCTGGCTGGTTTAGTTCAGCATGTGTGATTATCGGTGCTATTATCCCTGGCTTCTTTTTAATAGGACTTGGAATTACCTGGGTTATTCAAGGAATGCCTCTACAAATAGCTTTTACGTGGGGAAATCTCGTCCCTGAGCTCTCTGGACTCAAAAACATTGGATTTCTAACTGGAATGTTTTTAGCGTTTGCAGGTCTTGAAGTCACTGCTGTGCACGCCAAAGACGTTAAGGACCCACGGAAAAATTTTCCCAAAGCTATTTTTATTGCAGCCATTTTCAGCTTAGTTCTCTTTATTTTAGGATCTCTAGCTATTGCGGTGGTTTTACCTTCTAAAGATATCTCATTAGTTGCAGGTATCATGGAAGCCTTTGAGAAGATTCTAACTACCTTTAAGATGACAGGATGCGTCCCAGTCGTAGCTTTATTAATCGCCATTGGAGCGCTAGGTGAGCTTAATGCATGGGTTTTAGGGCTTGCTAAAGGATTGTTTGTCACAGCAAGACACGGGAGTCTCCCCCCCTTTTTCCAGAAGGTCAACAAGCATAATATTCCAACGAACCTTTTAATATTTCAAGCTGTGATTGTTTCAATCTCTGGAATAATGTTTTTAATTATGAACTCTCTGAGTGCTGCCTACTGGATCTTAATTGCTCTTAGCGCTCAACTGTATCTGGGTATGTATTTTTTAATGTTTATCTCCGGAATTAAGCTGCGCTACAAAAAACCATTCGTCAATAGGAAGTATCGTATCTCAGAGGGAAATGCAGGGATGTGGATCGTTGCAGGCGTCGGTGCTGTCGCTGCAATCTTTGCCATTATTGTTGGCTTTCTTCCACCCGCCCAACTAAATATTACGAATATTTTGGCCTATGAGATTTTTATGATCGGCGGCTTTATTATTTTAACTATTTTCCCCCTTGTAATTTACTTTTTTAGAAAGCCCGAGTGGGTACCAACTGCTCACAATGATTTACTAGATGGTCATTAAAAATGTGGTCATTAATATGTTTAGCAACTACTTCACTTATATTACAAACACCCACGATACCTCTTTTACTAGAAGTTGACGTAGTTTCAAGCCCAAAAAAACTTCAAATAGGCCTACAGAATAAAGATGACCTTGCTGAAAACCAGGGCATGTTGTTCGTTTTTCAAAACGAAGACTATCACCCTTTTTGGATGGATAAAACGCCGCATAAGTTGGCACTTATTTTTATCAATAAACATGGGGTTGTCAATGATGTACAATATGGAAAGCCATTCTCCAAGAAGATTATCCAAGGAAAACGCCCCTACAAATATGTTTTAGAAATCCCTAAAAAAACAGCGCTTCAATATCATATTCAAAGAGGCAGCTCTTTAGAAAAGCTTCATGAGCAATTGGGCCTTAAAAAAAAATAAAAAGAACCTTGATGACTAGTACAAGTCTTGGTATTTTCTTTTTTTTGACATAAGCTCAACCTTTTTATGATTTTTAAATTCTTTAAACGATACAAAAAGATGCTCAGCCGTTCGCTGATTGCTCTTTTTTCAATCTGGATCCTTTTTCTAGCACTTTTACCAAACTTATTACCCTACAGTTTAGGTATAGTAGAACAAAAAATTAAGCAGAAAACCAACTATACGATTCATGTTGGCCAAGCTAAATTTTCATGGATCAATCCACTTATATTTAAAAATATTTCCATTCAAGGTCCTGAAGAACAAACCCAACTAAAGATTGAGTCTCTCTCCTTGCAGGCTTCATTACTAAACCTTTTAATTGATAGAAAAAATTTCAAAACAATTAATATCCAGGGGTTAAATGGAGTTTTAGCTCTTGATCAAGAAGCTTCTTCACGAATCCTCGACCCGTCTAATAGGGCCTCCCAATCAACGTTTGGAGAAAAAGCTCCTATTCTGATCTTAAAAACCCCCTTCTTTGGAAAGCTCAATATTGACCGATCTTCAATTGTCATTCAATCATTTGACCACGACCCAATTTCTTTTAGGGACGTTCAATTTACCAGTTCTATTTTTAAAAGTGACAAACCAGCAATTGCTCATCTTTCTTGCGAAACCTCACAAAACAACTTATCAGGCTCAATTAACCTCAAACTTGAGATGGGAGGAGTCAACTCTGAAGAAAAAGTTATTTTAACTCCACTTGAGCAAGACCTCTTTTTCCTTTCCCCTGGAAGCTATCTAAAACTAGATGCTGAAGTCAGTAATTTACCAAGCTCTGGACTGGATCATTTATTTAATCTATATAATCCCAAGTATAAAAAAATATTCTCCAATTTAGCAGGAGGACCTTTAAACTGTGCAGCTAATATTTACATAGCAAAAGGAAAATCACAGGTAAAGTTTTCTGCTCTTGCTCACAATTTAGATCTTAAGTTTTCAGGAGACATTTTACAAAATCAAATCTTTTTGACAGAGCCATCAACGTGCAGCCTAAATATGACTCCCTCTTTGATTGAAAACTTAGCAGAGACTTTTTTGTCAGACAGTAATCTGAGTATTGCGGCCCCTGCAAAAGTGCTTTTTCAAATTGACCGCTTAACGCTCCCCCTAAACTTTAAAAATTTAAGCAGTCTTTCATGCAATTCCAAAATTTCTATCTCTCCTATGAAATTTACAGCAGGATCTTTTTTAGAAAATCTTGAGGTTGGAGAAGTCGAGGCTGTAGTGGATACCTTTGACCTCAACGAGAATCTCACTTTTCACTTAAAAGCTCTGGGAGCAGAAAAAAGCCGGCCTATTCATTTCAGGTTAGATGGACACCTCTCTAAATCTAATAGTGAAAAAACAGATAAATCAAATGCATGCCAGCTCAAAGGCCAAGTCTTTTTAAAAACAAAAGATATCCCATCAAGATACGTCACACCATTTACTGAGAATAAACGCGTCCAAGAGATGCTTTTAGGCCCTACTTTTAGTTTAGATTTACAAGCGGCAGGTTCAACTGATAATGCAGAAATTAATATGAAATTGCAGTCTTCAAGGCTTAGCTTTGCAAAGCTCTCTCTTCAGTATTACGATAACAGCTTCCATTTAGAAAATCCCTCTAACATTCAACTACGAGTAACCCCAGAGCTAGCTCAATGCGCCCTCAGTTCTAAATTTTCAATTCTTCAACCCCTTCATTTATCTGGGACGCTCAATCAGTTAGAAGCTCAGTTCCGAGACCAGAAATTGCACATTCCAAGCATTGACCTTCTTCTCAACTCTGCTGCTTTTGATATTTTCCTTTCTCATTACAAACCCTGTCGCATAAAAAAATGCAAAGCTCAATTTTATGGGGCCCCAGATAAAGGCCTATCAGCTACTTTTACATCAGATATAAAACTCCCAGGGGAACTGCCGTTCTATACTTTTAATAAAGAGGTTTTGGGGATTTTTTCAATTAAGAACCCTCTTGCTTACCTAAAGGGGCAAAGATCCTATGTGACTGCTGACTTAAAAGCATCCAACTGGGAAGCATCTTTTGAAGGAACTTTAGACCAACAATGGAACTGCAATCTACTAAAGCAGGCTACTTTTCAAGCATTCCCCCTTGAACTAACTCACCAAGGAAAACAAATCGCTACAGCCCCCAGAATCAAAGCGACCCTCGCCCCAGAATCTTTAAATCTGTTTGACTTTGATATGAGCAGACAAAGCTTTAATGGGGAAATTTTTATTGAAAAGGCAACTATTACCAATCAAAAAACCTCTCAATTATTTGAAGATTTAAATATCTCATTTGAGCTTTCAGGGAAAAATGATCTTTTAACGCTGTCCTCTAACTGTAAAGACGACTCTTTGCAAGTTTTGCTTAACGTACACTCAATTTTATCCAATAAAGATCTAAATTTCAAAAATGCCACTTATCAGGTTGAAGCTAACTTGAAAGAAATTTCCCCCAATTTATTGCTTCTTTTTTCTAGTGCTACCCATAACCTTGAACCTATCATTGGTTCTAGGGCTAATCTCTCCTTGAAAGGAGAGTTCAACAAATCTTTTTCAGGAAACCTCGATTACCAAATTTCCTCTCCTCTTCTAGAAAGTAAGGGAAAACTTACTTTAAAAGACTCTTTATTAACCTCAAGTTCTCCTCTTCAAATTGACTACACGCTATTACCAGATAACTACCCTAGTCTTTGCCAACTCTTTAATAGAAAGGCAGCTCTAGACCCTTTTTTACTCCAGCCGATGAAGACTCAAATTGAGATATTAACTCTCAATGCCTTATGCACAGAAACTACAAAGATAATTCCTCAGTCTTTCGATGCAAAAGTCTTTATAGACCAATTTATCACAAAAAGTGGGGACATACTTGAATTGAAAGGGACGATGAAAAGTAGTCATATAGATGAATCTTTACACTTGAATTTTTCTGCAAAAACTCATGATTCTGAGGGACTAGAGGGGCTCTCAACTTTCAACGCAGAACTTATAAAACCCCTTCAGGATAAGACCGGATCAAATAACTCTTTATTAAATGGGCATATCAACTGCTCTCTTCAACATTTTCCAAGCCCCCTTTTACATAACCTCGCCAGTATCAAGGCTCCTTTTCTTACACCTTTTACTCAAAGTTTAACCCCCTGCCTATCTGCAACCTGTAGTACAACTCTTGAAGAAGGGAAAGGCCCTGTAGATTTTGAGTTAAGCTCTGAAAACGTATCTTCAACATTTTTCTTAAATTTTGAGGACCAAAACCTTACTTTAGCCGAAGATCTAAAAGCGCAATTTGATTCCCAAGGAAGTTTAACCAATGCCTTACTCAAAAGCATCAACCCTCTTTTTTCTGAAACCGTTTTCAATCAAAAATCTGCAACAGTGACTTTGCAAAAGGCCGCTTTTAAAGCACTTCCAAACTCTTCAAAACTCCAAAATATTCAATTAAAATCAGCCGTTGTTCAACTCGAGAAACTAACCATCAAGCCAGACTCGTACCTAAAAGAGCTTTTAAACTTACTGGATCTTCCGATTAGTGAAACTGCCCTTCAACTATGGTTGACTCCCACCACTTTTTCAGTCAAAAAAGGCTGTCTAATCACCCACAGAACCGACTTTTTGGTTAATGAAAACTTCCACTTTGCTATCTGGGGAGAGGTCGACCTCTCAACAAAGACGGGGCACTACTACCTAGCTATCCCACAAAAAACCTTGCAAAAGGTATGTGGTATAGAGAAATTACCTTCGCAATACGCATTTCAAATTCCACTTTATGGGCACTTAGATGCTCTTAAGAGTGACTGGGAAACAGCAAAAACACTACTTAAAGATCTAAAAATACATCACAAAAAAAACACCTCTACTGATAAAAATCCACAGTTTAGCTTGGAGGAAGACTTTAAATTACTTTCAAAGACACAGCCAGCAGGTCAGTCCCCATCACCTGAGCACACCTTTCCATGGGAGAACCCTTCAGTTTCCAATGACACTCCCCTACAAGAAAAGGAAAATGACCAAAACCGCATTTTGCACGAGTTTCTTAAAAATGTACGACAAAGCGTAGATTCTAATCTATAGTTCCTATCTCACTTAAACATACCGTCGATGAAAACAGCTCTTTTTTATGACAACCCAGTTGCCAAATAATTGACCAACACCTATTAAAGAAATTTTTGCTGCGCATAAGTTTCAATGACAATTTGAAGAAATGCGATTGAGGGGGCTCAAATAGCTGTATGAAAAGGTTTCTTTTACAAACCACCCTTTTTGGTCTTTTACTTTGCTTGTTCATTCTTCCTACCACAAGCTGCACCTACCCATTTGCCCCAATCTCTTCTGTAGATATAATGCCTCAGGAGCTTGGAGAAACTTGGTCTCCACCTAAAAAATCTCAAAAAACAGCTGCTAAATACTCAGCTCCGATCACCATTGACCCAGAAATTTTCCAAGGAGAGATTTCGCTTGCCAGTGCAATTTCCTTTGCTCTCATAAATAACCCACAGACGTCGCTAAGTTGGGCCCAGTTACAAGGGAGCATTGCAGAGCTTGGACTCGCTCGAAAAGACTGGTTTCCATCCATCGAAATTTCAGAGAATATCAGTAGGAATCGTACGGGATTTACGTTCCCTCCCGATATTTTGATTACTCAGTGGTTAACAACTTGGGGACCGCAGCTAGATGTCAACTACACTTTGTGGGACTTTGGAGCTAGAGCAGCTAAAAGTGAAAGTGCTTTGCAGGCACTTTTTTCTACAGCATGGTCTTATAATCAAGAGATTCAGTCTGTAATGAGAACCATCACCGCAAGCTACTACCAAAATTTATACCAAAAAGCAACTTTAACTAATGACGAGCTAAATGTTCAAGATGCCCTACTCATTTTAGAGTCAGCAGAAAAAAAATTAAAAACAGGAACTGGGGATATCACCCAGCTAGTACAAGCCAAAACCAATTATCTTCAAGCTCAAGTGATACTTGTAAATCAGCGCAATGAGTCAGCTGCTTCATTAATTAACCTTGCAGCAGAAATGGGAATGCCCGCTAACTTAGAGTTTTCAACTCAAAATTTCCCCTCAGAGCTACCAGGAAGAGACTACATCAAGGATTTAGATAGCCTGATTGATCTAGCCGTTCAAACTCGCCCAGAGATCATCCAAAAAAAATCAGAGATTGCCTCTAAAAAAGCAGCTTTGGTCCAGGCAAGACTCGATCCTCTCCCAAAAGTGGAAGGGAGCTTTAACATGAATTACAAGCAGTATAATAATGACTACAAAAGTTATGGCAATGTGACTGGCCAATTACAGCTGAAGTTTCCCTTTTTTGATGGGTTTATGTACCGCAATAAAATACGTTCAGCAAAAGCTGATCTTTTGCAAGCACAAGCATTTTTAAAGCAAGCTCAAGACAATACCCTACAGGAAGTAACTTTATACTTTACCTTTTACCAAAATGCGATAGAGCGAATTGACTATGCCTCACAATTTTTAGACTCTGCCTTAGAGGAATTTGAGGTGATGCTCAAAAGTTATCGCGCGGGGACCAAAGATATCCTCAATGTGATGCAAGCCCAAACTTCACTTTCAAATGCACGCTCTCAATACACTGAATCTGTTCAGGATCTTTTTGTCTCTTTAACCAATTTAGCCTATGCAACCGGTTCATTAGCCACTCCTGAGAGTGGAGACAGCTGGGACAGCATATATCAATTTGAGGAACCTAATTATGAATAAGCGCTTAATATTTGTTATTTTTTGCTGTATGACCATCAACGCCTGCTCATCTAAAAAAACCCCTCCAGTAGTCCCTCCTGTTGCGGTTTCCACAGCCATTGCAGAAAAAAGAGACATTCCTTTTTATATCGACACTCTAGGCCACTTTGTCCCCTACAACAGCGTGATTATTCAAGCGCAAGTTCAGGGTGAATTAAATGCTCTTTATTTTAACGAGGGGCAAGAAGTGCAGCAGGGAGATTTATTGTTTACCATTGATGCAAAACCCTACCAGGCCACTTTAGATAAAGCGATTGCTACTTTGAAACAAAATGAAGCTCTTTTCGCTTATAATAAAAGTCGAGCTGATCGTTACTCCCAGTTGGTTGAAGATGATTTTGTCTCCAAGCTCGAATATGATCAATACTTTTCTGAGATGAAAAACTATGAGGCTATTTTAAATGAGAATCAAGCCGATATCGAGTCAGCTGCAATTAATGTTGGCTATTGCACATTAAGAGCCCCAATAACGGGGGTTACTGGAAAGAGGTTGGTTGATGTTGGAAATATTATCACAGACGTTGGCTCTCAACTGCTAAAAATCAATCAAGTCACCCCACTATTTATCGATTTTTCCATCCCAGAGCGTTATTTCGACACAGTTTTCCAAAATCAACAGAAAAATCCTCTTAAAGTAGAGCTCTATGTTCCTAACACTCCTCTCAAGGATGTTGCAACCCTTCAGATGATTGACAATTCGGTCAATCCACAAACAGGCATGATCGCTCTTAGAGGGATAATAGAGAATAAAGAAAAAAAATATTGGCCCGAACAGTTTGTTCGGGTTCGTTTAATTGTTAATACCATTAGCAATGCGATTATGGTTCCTCCAGAAGCGGTGCTTCCAAGCTCCTTAGGTGAAATTGTATGGGTCGTTGATAACAACCATGAAGTCAAATCAGTTATCGTAGAATCCGGTGAGAGCTACGATGGGAAGATTCGAATTCTCAAAGGAATTGAACCTGGGATGCAAGTGGTTACTAAAGGGCAGCTAACACTTCTAAATGGAAAGAAGGTGGTCATCAAAAATGAATCTCTCTAAGCCCTTTATCCGCCTACCAGTCATGACTACACTGGTAATGCTAGCACTCTTATTCTTTGGAGCTTCTGCCTATTTTAAATTACCAACAAGTGCTCTTCCCAATATTAGCTACCCAACGATTCAAATTAACACTAGTTACCCTGGAGCTAGCGCAGAGAAGATGGCCAATCTAGTAACAGGCCCACTAGAAAGACAGTTTATGTCCAATGTTACGGATGTAAATATTATGACTTCATCCAGCTACTTTCAGCAATCACAGGTTATTATTCAATTTAATCTGGACAAGGATATTTTAGTCGCAATGGAAGAAGTTCAGCAGGGAATTAATGAAGCCCAAAACCAGCTTCCTCAAGACCTTCCATCACTTCCTACATATAAGAATGTAAACCCCGCACAAACTCCTATTTTATACATATTACTCTCTTCTTCGACCGAGACAAAATCAAGCCTTTATGAGTGGACCTACACCTTTTTAGGGCAAAGAATATCTCTGATAGATGGGGTTTCTCAAGTCTACACCTATGGCTACCCCCATGCCGTTCGCTTATATTTAGACCCGCAAGCAACTGCTGCTAAAGGAATTGGATTTAATGAGATCGATCAGTTTATGAATGATGCAAATCCAGATCTTCCTGTTGGAAATTTATATGGAAGTAATAAATCATACAACATTCAATCTCAGGCACAACTATTTGACGCCAATGAATATGGCTCACTTATTGTCACCTACCAAGATGGTCAGCCGGTCAAGCTCAATGATATTGGTTATGCTGAAAATGGGGTAGATAACAACAAACAATTCTTTAAAGTAATCACTCCTGAGGGGGTCGAGGACTGCTGTGTGCTTGCTATTTTAAGGCAAAATGACGCCAATACGATTGCAACCACCGATAGAATCTTTAATATGATCAACCAGTATAAAGATCAGCTCCCTGGAAATCTCAAAATGATGATTCCCTATAATCAAGCAGTATGGATTAAAGAATCAGTCAAAGATGTAGAGTTTACACTGCTATTGGCTCTCATTTTAGTGGTCTCAATTATTTTTGTTTCACTTGGCAGAGTACGTAATACCATAATTCCCTCCATAACTCTTCCTTTAACAATTGTGGGCACCTGGTCTTTTATGTATATCTTGGGGTATTCATTAGATATTCTGTCACTTCTAGCAATCACTCTATCGATTGGTTTTTTAATAGATGACGCAATTATTGTTTTAGAAAATATAGTTCGCCATGTGCAAGAGGGAAAAAAGCCCTTTCAAGCAGCGCTTGATGGTTCTAAGCAAATTTCTTTTACTATAGTCTCTACATCTCTCTCTTTGTGTGCTGTTTTTATTCCTATGCTATTTATGGATGGTATTATAGGTAAGCTTTTTCATGAGTTTGCAGCGACTATTATTATTGCAGTTCTACTCTCTTGTTTCATTTCATTAAGTCTCACTCCAATGCTTTGTAGTCGCTTTATTTCCCCTATGAAAGAAGAAGACAAGCCTTGGATGGAGAGAAAGTCTGAAAATATGTACCACACTTTAATTGGGGTATACAAAAAAGCTCTTCGCTGGGCAATTGATCGGAAATTTCTCATTGTACTCATCGGAGCGGGTTGTATTGTAGCCAACGTATTTTTATATATGGCCATCCCTAAAACCTTCCTGCCTGAAGAAGACCTAGGAATTGTGCAGGTGTTCCTACAATCTGTAGAATCAACCTCTCCCTATGCCATGGAACGCAACCAGGAAATTTTTAATGATTACTTTCAAAAAGATCCCAGCGTAAAAAGTGTCGTCACGATTTTAGGGTCTCCAACTTCCAATCAGGGCGTTGCCTTTGTCAACCTTAAAGACCCAAAAAAGAGAGGGCCTATCAAAGACATTGTCGGAAAATATTTCCATGATTTAAATCAATTTCCTGGTCTGACGGTATTCCCAAAAGTATATCCCTTTATCAATTTACAAGTTGGCTCTTCAAATTCAGGAAAAGGGCAGTACCAATATTCACTGCAAAGCTTTGAGACCAATAAGCTCTACCAAAGCGCAGCACTACTAACAGAAAAAATGCGTCAAAATAGTGCCTTTGCTCAAGTCTCTACAGATCTACAACTCAACCAACCCCAGATAGAAGTTGAAATATTAAGAGAGCAAGCAAGATCTTACGGATTAACAGCTGTGGATGTTCAAAAGGCTCTAAGTTTGGCATTTGGAGAAACCTATATTGCTCGCTTAAATGCCCCGCAAAATCAATATTATGTCGTCATGCAAGTCGAAGATCGATTTTTTTCTGACCCTACCGACTTCTCACTAATTTATGCTAAATCTCCTAAAACTCAGAAAATGGTTCCTTTAGATTCAGTCATCAACATCAAAAAAATCTCTGGTCCTTTGACAGTTAACCATACCAATGGACTCTCATCAGTAACCATTGCTTTTGATCTTCCAGGAAAAGCGCCGTTAGGGCCTGCCGTTGCGGTACTTGAACAACTTGCTAAAGAAACTCTTCCTGAAGGTGTTTCTGGAAAAGTCGAGGGAAGTGCTAATGTTTTCAAAGAATCATTCGACTCTCTAAAATTTCTCTTTATTATTGCCATCGTCGTCATTTATCTAATACTTGGCATTCTCTATGAAAATTTTATCCATCCATTAACGATTATTTCAACCCTACCCCCCACTGTTTTAGGAGGTTTTCTATCGTTGCTGCTATTTCGTGAGCCTCTTTCGCTTTATGCCTTCGTAGGAATTATCATGCTCCTTGGAATTGTTTTGAAAAATGGAATTATGATGATTGATTTTGCAAATGAGTTGATAAATAACAATCCAGCTCTTTCTGCCAGTGATGCCATCCATCAAGCTGCCTGCTTGCGCTTTCGCCCGATCTTGATGACAACACTATCAACTATTTTTGGAGCACTTCCAATTGCTATTGGCGTCGGTGGAGCTATGGCAAGTGGGCGTATTCCCCTTGGAATAGTAATTGTAGGTGGTCTTATTTTTTCACAGGTCATGACTCTGTTTATAACCCCTTGCGTGTATATATACTTGCAAAACTTTGTCAGCTATCTTCAAAGTAAATCAACTCTTTTCAAAAGCACGCCAGAAGAAGAAAGCTCAATAGACGGTTAGTTAGATTGACGAGTGGAAGTTCCTTTCGCTGATACCTTCCAAGAGGAAGAGGCTCTATACTTACGCTGCACCTCCCACCTATAGTGATCTCTGTCAATAATAGAAATCGTATAGAGCAAGTCGACCTCTTCTCCATTCTCCATAACCTGAGACTGAAATCGATAATGTTTCTTATTTTGAACATAAGTCCCTTCTGCTTCTAAAAAAGTACCACTGCAGTCAAAATACCAATATGTAAATTTATTTAGATTGTGGTTGAAAGTCATCAGTGTCTTAGCCATAAACTTGTCTTGAACCACCTTATTCAGGTCTTTGGAACGGTATTTGATCTTCGCTGTTAGATTTTTTTCTAAAAAATGACCATTCATAATTGGAGTAAACGTCTCTGTCCCTGATATTTTTGTCGATATGACAGCTCTAATTTTATTTTGCCCTTCCACTATGTTCCAGCTTCCTGAAAGGCTCCATGTCCCTTTAAGATATTTCATCAGGTTTTGCTCATCAGCCTCTTTAGATACAACAATATCATTTTCGCTACACTTTCTTATGTCTGAAGATAAAGGGGTTAAAATAAAATTCGAGAATAGAATTCCGAGAATAACAAGCACAGATTTACGCATAGTCCACCCAAGAACATTAGGTTATTAAAATGCCGACTATAGAACATTCCTAAAAATAGTCAAAAGATTTCCGACAAACTTAAGTAGCTTAATATAAATTAAATAGAAAATAAACAGCTTTATAATATTCAAAAAACCAAATCTTTACACATTTTTCACAAAATAGTATTTGGATAAATGTCACAGATTTGATAAGTAAAAGTTAAAGAGCCAGGAAAGGAGGTCTCAAAATGCGCAATCCATTATTAGATACAAATTTTTGTACATATAACTTGTTAAACACAATTGCTTTCGGAACTATCATCGTAACTTTAGTTCTATCAAATGTCAGAAGCCTTAAGTTTGACAAAAAACCTTGTAAATTCTCATTTGCAATGAGAGTAGCTGCTATTTTAGCTTTTACTCTACTGATTATCTCAGGTTGGATTTCACTCCCTGTATAGTCAATGTAAATCAATCAGATACTTATCTGGTAAAATTTAAATACCTTTTCCTTCGGGAAAAGGTATTTTTTTTGCCTTTACCTAGAATTTACAAAGTACCAAGTTGAATTTTCAAAGATAAAGTCGCTGTGCTCTTGATAGGATTTTTTTTCACCATCTCTTTTACATTCAACGCGAAAGATAACTTCTGCACGTGGTAAATTTTCACGATGGTCCACAATCTCAAGATTTAGAAACTCGGTGGCCTGAGCCACTTTTAGCAAAGAAAGCTCCCAGTCTAAATAATTACTGTGAAAAAGGGGGCCTTTAGGATAGATTGTCTCAATTAGATAGTCAGCTCTTTTCATAGCAAAGGCGCTAAAGCGCGATTTCATAAGTAACAAAGCACTCTGAGGTTTTTTTTCTTTATTATGAAAAGGCTCACAACAGAATTGATAGGGCTTAACTTTATCACAAGGACACATCATACGGCAATACCAAGACTTTGTTATTCAACAACAAGCCTAGCTTAAATGTGCTTTAAATACCTTAGAAAAAAGACGCTTGACACGACCTGAAGTTTGCACTTCTTTAATAATTCCAATATACATCTCATGATCTTTACTTTTGACCTGGCAAATCGAGCAGTGAGCTGATTTGTTTTTATTTTGGTCTAAATCCCAAGAAACTCTCTGCTCATAGAAGGGGGCCTCTTTATCAGATTGAGAGAGGTGCTTTATAGCCATTTCAAGGTCAAGGTTTTGAAAGAAATGAGAGATCACTTGTTTGTCGCTCGTTAATTGGTCAAATTCCATAATATCTTCAAATCCTTTGCTACAGCCTGAGAGCTTTCCACTTTGGTCAAAAATAAAAATACTTTCTACTGAATGACTTAAAATAGCGTCTAGGAGCAATTTTTTTTCATCTAAGGATCCATCAATTGAAGATTTATTTTTTTTCATAAAATTAACGGCTCGAGCGAGTTGCCCTATTTCATCGTTGCTATGTAAACGAAGACTTTCCAAAGAAGACTGTGTTTCAATCTGGTGGATAATGCGCTTCATGGGCCGTAGAACAGACTGGGTAATGACCCAGAAAAACAAGCAACCCGATACGACTCCAACCATATTGAAGTAAACCAAGTATGAAAGTTTGGGGTCATACTCTCGAAGCCTAGAAATTTCGTAGGAAGTAACTATCACGTTGATTGCTAGTATCATAATAAGAACAGCAAATCCAAAATATAGCTTTTTACGCACAGTCCAGTTTCTAAATAGTAAGGATGAGGCAGCAAGTGTTAGGTAGATCTTTCTTTTGAGTGATTTTTTAGCCATCAATCTTCTCCCATACGTTGAAGCTAAATCTAGCTCATAAATCAATAGAATAAAAAAGTCACCTATAGAGATGATAAAATAGATATTTTCTACATCTTTACTCTTTAAGGTCTTCCATACTTAAGGCCCCTTCTTTCATCGAACGTCGATCCGACAGCTTGAGGCAAATAGAGAAAATCAAGCTCACCACCATTAAAGCGATAAAGAAAATTAGAACAGGCGTGTAGTTAATTAGTTTGGATCCCCTGTCCATTTTTGTATAAAGATCTGCAATATAGCCAGATAACCAAGGAAAGAGCATCAACCCTACATTCTGTATATAACCTAAAATTCCAAAAGCACTCCCCTGACAATGAGGAGCTACAATCACAGGAATCGTTGCCCAGAGGGCTGTTGCGATTAAAGAATAAGCAATTCCAATAAAGACAATCGCAACCACAGGATATTGAAAGTATGTGATCCACAAAAGACCTAGAAGAGCTAGAGTAGACCCTGTAATCATCAGGGTAGCTCGCCTTCCATAGTGATCAATCATTTTACCAAAAATTGGCATCAGAATCATGGTAGCAATGAGTAACATCGAAGATAAAAAACCAGATCTTGTCAAAGAGAGCCCAAATTTGTGCTTTAAAATATCGGGGTCGAAAATTTCAAAGCTTGTAATCGATCCATAAAAAGTGATGCAGATCAAGGCTATATACCAAAATGAAATAGGAAAATGGGCGATATTTGCCAGCTTAAATTTGGGTTCTTTTTTGCTTAATGATTCAACTGTTGGCTTAAATTTGTGATCGATCCATATATAAATCACGAAGGCAATCCAACCAATAGCCATTACAAATGCAGCAAAGTAAATCGCCACATAAATGTTGTATTTTAATGCCATTTTTATTTGAAGATTGAGAGCTGAAAACGTTCCAAATCGATACAAAACTAAAGCAAGAGCAAAAGCAAAAGCAACTTTTTTATTTCCAAACCAATGTGCGAGAGATTTCATAATAACGATCATTAAAGCCTCAGCACCAACTCCAAAAATCATTCGCCCCACAAGCATCACCTTTAAAGGGGCGCTATACTGAGGCAAAAAACCTGTAGACAACCACGAGCTTTGTGCCCCCTTAAGACCAGCTCCCCATGCTGTTAAGAGGGCCCCTAAAACGCAAAGACTAACAAATAAAAGCCCCGACTTTTTAGTTCCCCAATAATCTATTAATATACCCGCAAAAAAAAGAGCTCCTAGAAAAACATTTGCGACGGAGTAAAAGGAATAGGTTAAACCAAAATCAGCAGCATCTAACCCCAGAGTGCTTTTGACCATAGAGTCAATTGAGGTTAAAGAGTCATAGACATAGTATTCAGAAAACCCGGCTATTGCCAGTAATAAAAGGGCGATCCATTGGATGATCTTCATAGCGATCTAACTTTGATTTGATTTATTTGAGACACAAAACTCAGATGGCACACTTTTTTAATTTGGGATATTTTGAACATCTTTTATGCAACAGTAATCTCTTTACAAAGATAGACATCTTGCACCGCATTTAAAATCTGAACCCCTTCTTCAAAAGGCTTCTGAAACGCCTTGCGCCCAGTAATAAGCCCCATGCCGCCCGCTCTTTTGTTAATAACAGCAGTGCTCACAGCTGACTTCAAATCATTTTTCCCTGAAGCACCTCCTGAATTTATCAATCCAATACGGCCGTTGTACTGGTTGATCACTTGGTAACGCGTGAGATCGATAGGATGGTCAGAGGAGAGTTTTTTATAAACAGCTTCTGAGGTTTTTCCAAAGTTAAGAGCTTTAAAACCTCCATTATTTTCAGGCAACTTTTGTTTGACAATATCTGCTTGAATCGTAGTTCCTAAATGGTTGGCTTGACCGGTTAAATCAGCGGCTAAATGGTAATCTTTATCAACTGTTTTAAAGGCATTGTTTCTTAAATAGCACCACAAAATAGTGGCCATTCCAAGTTCATGAGCATGTGCAAAAGCCTCTGAAACCTCTACTATCTGTCGGGAGCTTTCTTCTGATCCAAAGTAGATAGTAGCTCCAACTGCCACACATCCCATCTCATAGGCCTGCTGAATTTGCCCAAACATAATTTGATTGTACTTATTAGGGTAAGTTAAAAGTTCATTGTGATTAATTTTTAAAATTAGAGGAATTTTATGAGCGTAGCGCCGAGCAACGATCCCTAAAGCACCCAGTGTCGTGGCCACTCCATTGCAGCCACCTTCTAGAGCTAGCTTCACAATATTTTCAGCATCAAAATAAATAGGGTTGGGAGCAAATGAGGCTCCGGCTGTGTGCTCAATTCCTTGATCAACTGGCAAAATAGAGAGATATCCCGTATTCCCAAGCCTTCCATGCCCTATCAAGGTTTGCAGATTTTTTAAAACTCGAATATTACGATCTGAAGCAGAGAAAATACGATCCACCCAGTCTCCTCCTGGGAGATGCAGTTGATCTTTAAGAACTGTTTCACATTTGTGTTTGAGCAAAAACTCTGACTTATCAGCTAGAATTTCCTGTAGCTTTGAAAAGGACATTATCCACCTCCATAAAATATCTTTTCAGCTATATAGCCCTGGTTTTTTTTTGTCCAAAAAATTCTAAAGACTTTTAGTTTCATATTTAATTTGTTAAATTAGATTCAATTTCATAGAATGCATTTTTTTAAAATGAGGTTTTTTGTGAGCGAAGAACGCGTAACTGAGATGTTTGATAGCATTTCTAAAACTTATGACAAGGTCAATACTATTTTATCCTTTGGATTTGATCGCCACTGGCGAAAGAAAATGGTTGAAAACTTACCACAAGGAGAAAAAATAGCTCTTTTAGATGTTGCCACCGGCACAGGAGAAGTTATTTTAGAAGCCTTTAATCAAAATAGAATTGAGATGGGCGTTGGTTTAGACCTTTCCAAAGAGATGCTAGAGATTGCCCGAAATAAGTTCAAACGTTCTCCCTATCACTCCCAGGTAAATTTTGTTCAGGCAAGTGCTCTAAAGCTTCCTTTTGATGAAGAGTCATTTGATGCCATTACCATTTCCTATGGAATACGCAACGTTCAAGACCCACTTCTTGCCCTCCAGGAAATGCGACGAGTTCTGAAAGAGAAAGGTCGCCTTGCAATTTTAGAGTTCTCACTACCTAAAAATAAGCTCCTTAAATCAATGCACCTTCTTTACTTAAGGAAAATCCTCCCTCAGGTGGGCTCCTTTTTCTCCAAAAGCAAATCTTCTTATGTTTATTTAAATCAGACGATTGAAACCTTTCCCTATGGAGATGCATTTACAGACTTACTAAAACAAGCAGGCTTTTCAAACTGCAAAGCGCTTCCTCTTATGGGGGGGATTACGACTCTTTACCTAGGAGATAAATGAACGATTTAGCTTTCTCAATTTCTACTTTTTGCATCAATCAAAAAGACTACGTCATTACAAGGCACTCTTGCCGGGTTGAAGCTGTAGATTTATTTCAAGAGATCTCTTCGACGCCTCTTTTCCCAAAAGTCTACTGGTCCCATCGAGATCGGGATGAAAAGTGCATAGCATTTGGATCTCTTTTACAAACGGAGCAAATCCCTACGATTAAAAAGCTGCAAACTTTAGAAGGCTTACCCTTTGATCCCCGATTTTATGGGGGGGTCCCTTTTCCTAAAGACCCTAAAAAAAAGCCTCTCTTTGAATCTTTTGACACCCCCTTTTTCTTCCTCCCTCAGTATGAACTTGTTGAAAACTCAGGCACCTTCACTCTTTATAGCTCGCAGCTTTTTCAACAGATACCTGAATCAGTATCTCCATCTTTTCCAAAGCTTAGCTTTAAAAACCTGGACTCAAGCGCTTCATTAGAGCCTCTTAACTTTGACCACGACCCCAACTTTTCAAGCTGGCAACAAACCGTTGACGCGCTGCTTGAAAAAATTAAGCAGGGCTCCTTTGAAAAAGTCGTTTTAGCACGTCAGAGCCAAGCTAAGCTTCAAGAGCCATTAAACCCCTACCTTTTACTTAAAAAACTAAAAAGCTCCTTTTCAAATAGCTCTTTATTTTGTTTTCAAAAAAAAGCCTCCAGCGCCTTTTTAGGAGCCACTCCTGAATGTCTCTATACCCGTAATAAATTTCATATTAGCACCGAAGCAGTCGCTGGCACTGCTAATATGCAAAAAAAAGAAAGTCTATTAAAAAGTACTAAAGAGCTCCATGAATTTCAGTACGTCACTAATTTTATCTCTCAGAGACTTGGAGAGCTCTGCTCAAAAATAGACAAAGGAGAACCCAAGATTTTGCATGTTGGCTATCTAAAGCACCTTTATAATGCTTTTAATGGAGATCTTTTGAAAACAACCAACGATCAGGAAATCATCAACAAACTTTTTCCATCTCCAGCTCTTTGTGGAACGCCTTGCAAAGAAGCCTTGTCGGCCCTACAGCAAGCTGAATCTTTCAATCGACATTGGTATGCCTCTCCTGTAGGATGGATTTCTGAAGAACATGCTGAATTTATCATAGCCATTCGCTCATGCATTGTTCAAGAGCAGAATATCCACCTTTTTGTGGGTAATGGGATTGTTAGCGGTTCTAATCCTCAGCATGAATGGGAAGAGCTCAACACAAAAATCAGTCCCTTTCTAAAACTATTTCAAGCTAAAGATCTTAAAGTAAGTCCTATTGAATTGTTAAAACCTGCCCCAATTCTATACTATTAATTCTAAAAAATTATCAGCAACTAGTACGAACATTTTAGTACAATGAGCCTACCTTCTCTTTTTAAAGAAAATTTAACAAACTCTAGCACAAGTTTTTTCAGTCCTTTAGCCTCAAAATTTGCCCTCTCTTTGCCCAACTCATCATACTCTTTCCCCTCCCCTCCCCCTCCATTTGATTTCCCCAAATTTTCTATTTTAAATGAACCACTTGAAACAACAGCTGTGTTCTTAGCCTGTCTGATCTCTATTGTAGCAAAACAAGTCACCTCTGCAGCTATACCTAAACTGGAGTATTCTATCTTGAAAAAAGCCTATCTTGTTGTAGAGAAAATGGCTGACAGCTTCATAACAAACACGTTGCTAAACCAAAATACTTTGACAAAAAAAAGCCTTTTGAGGAAGGGTCCGCAATGTATACAACATCCAAATTTTAGAGTCTGCCCGGTATGGGAAATCAGGAGAGATGAAATGGCTTTTGAGCGTATTCAAGACACAGATAACTTTTTCTTTCACATTGAGCATGCTGAAAACCCCGATGAACGAACAGTATCTATTAGATGGAAACAAAGAACAATTACCATCGCCAGCCCTATTTTATGCCGACTTGATAGAGCCGCATCGTATATGATTGAAGACTCAACGACTGACACAACTAATCTAACCCTATTAGAATTAGATGACAAAACCACGGTTTATCTGGACTTAGCCCAAATCAAACAAGATGAAAAAAGCACCTTTGACACTCATGCTCTACAACAGTTTGCACAAAAAGCTATCAGGAGAATAGGATCAGAAAGAGAGACTACTCAATTTGAGCAAGATCTTCGAAGCTGGGAAAATGAGCCTGGTATAGGCCCTGATCAAAGAGCAGCAAGAAATCATGCATGTAGAGAAATTCTTGAATGTCGAGCCAACCAGTCAAGTTCTTTAGATCTTAGAGCAAGTGGACTTACATCAATCCCTGAATGTATCGGACAATTGACTCAACTAACACATCTTATTCTGTCTTATAATAATCTACGAACCCTCCCTGAAGGGATTGGACAATTAAAACTACTACAAAAAATTGATTTAACCAACAATGAACTACAGACACTTCCTGTCACCATTGGGCGACTGGCTCAACTAAAAACTCTAAACCTAGGCAACAACAGACTTGAGACCCTCTCTGACAGCATTGGACAGTTGACCCTGCTACAAGAGCTCCAGCTATTTAGAAACAACCTGCGGGCTCTTCCAGAATGGATCGGACAATTAAACCAACTACAAAGACTTGATCTCACTGTTAACAGACTACAGACACTTCCCGGTAGCATCGGACAGTTGGTTCAACTAAGATTCCTCAATCTAAACTCCAATCAACTCGAACTTCTCCCTGACAGCATTGGGCTATTGGCTCAACTAAATTCCCTCAATCTGGTTCGTAATCAGCTAAGGGCACTTCCCAATACCATCGGCCAATTAAACCAGCTACAGCTTCTACAAGCTCAGCACAATCTCCTAACAAACCCACCTCTTTCTATTTTAGATTTACCTAATAATTGTGACATTTACCTCGATGATAATAATTTATCCGAACACTTTCTAGCTGTTTTTCGACATGAGATAGACACAATTGCACCAAACCACCCTATAATTCATTTAACTTGGCCTCCTGTAAGTGGCGCCTAAATTTTAGGCTGTGATGTTTACAAACGCCGTAACAGCTTAGCAACAAACGTACTTTTGAGGATTAAATAGAAAAAACTAAACCCTCGATAGACAGAACCCCAGAAATTATTCAATATCTAATCTAATCCTATAAATTCAACTATACCCCTATAGATCTCGTCAGTGTAGGTGTTGAGATTATTTGCAAGAATCAAAATGCTTTATATATTTACATGAAACACCCCTAACATTTCGAAGTAAACGCTCTCTTACATGGTTCTAACTTACAATATTTGAAAACAAGCAAATATTTTGGGATGCAAAATAAGATTCTTTTAAATAGTATCTGTCGTAATGAAAAAAACGAATTTATATGCACACGTTATTATTGAAGAGTTGCTTCGCCACGGCGTTGATTACTTTTGTTTAGCCCCTGGATCTAGATCAACCCCGTTAGTCTACGAGGTAGCACAACAAAAAGCTGTCCGAGATTTTATTCATTATGATGAGAGAGGGCTTGCCTTTCATGCTTTGGGAGTTGCCAAAGCTACTCAAAAACCTGCTGTCATCATTATCACTTCAGGATCTAGCCTAGCTAATGTGTTTCCTGCTGTCATTGAAGCTTACTATAGTCAGATACCGTTAATCCTACTGTCTGGAGATCGCCCTTTTGAACTGATTGACAGTGGGTCTAATCAAGCAATAGAACAAGCCAACTTCTTCCATAAATATGCCTTGTGGCATGCGGATATTCCCCTTTGTGATGACAAGCTTCCACTTTCTTCTATTTGCTCTACACTAGGCTATGCGCTTGCTAAAGCACGAAAAGGTTTCGTTCATTTAAACTGCCACTTTAGGGAACCTTTTTTACAACAAGACCCCGTCTATAACCTGGAAGAATATCAGCGATGGGAAGCAAGAAAGACCCCCTATTGCTCTTTTCCTCAAGAAATTAAGTCTCCCCCAGAACACATTGAATTTCAGGTTAGTTCAAGTAGTGTGATTATTTTAGGAAAAGAAGTTGAGAGCAAAGACTTATTAGCGATCTCACAACTTGCACAAAAGTTTAACCTCCCAATTTTTGCAGACATTTTATCAAAAGGTTCGACGAAGGATCATCCGTTTATTATCCATAACTATGAGACTCTTTTAAAGAACCATCCGGAGCTTAAAATGGAGACGGTTTTACAGTTTGGGCATACCTTTTTATCTAAAACGCTACTGCTTCACCTTAAAAAAAATCCCCCCAAGCAGTATCTGTTAATCTCCAATCATTTAAAACGCTCGGACCCGAACCATCTAGCCAGTGAAACCTACTCATCGGACATCTCTCTTTTTTGCGACAAACTTTGTCTGTCTCTTAATCCTTCTAATGACTCTTCATTTCTTGATCTTTTGAAAAACCAAGATCGTAAGATCTCGAATTTTTTGAACAACTACTTTACCAAAAACACCCTCCTTACAGAGCCTTTTGTTTTGCGTCATGTACTAGACAGCAATGCTTGCAATAATCCTCTCTATATTGCCTCAAGTATGCCCATTCGCGACGCTCAATTCTTTGGAGATACACACTCGTCTTTTATTTACTGTAATCGGGGGGCCAGTGGAACTGATGGAAACCTAGCCACTGCTTTTGGAATTTCTCAAGGGCGTAATCAACCCATTACCGTAGTCATTGGTGATGTGGCTTTTCTCTATGATTTAAATTCCTTAGCTCAAATTCAAGAGATGGATCACCCTCCGACGATTATTGTTATTAATAACGCAGGTTGTGGCATCTTCTCCTTTCTTCCAATTGCAGAAAAAAAAGAGATTTATAAACGTTACTTTCATGCAGAACACTCTTTTAGATTTGAGGGAGCTGCCTTACAATTTAAGCTCGACTACTTCGCTCCTAAATCAACTCAAGAATTTAAGTCTGCCATAGCAGAGAAAACAAATCGAGCTAAGCTGATTGAAGTAGGAACTGTTTCAAGTGAAAATCTACAACTTCATAAAGCTTTAGATCAAGAAATGACCTATGCTCTGGCATAAAAAATGGGGGAACCCTAAAAACCCAACCCTTATTTTCCTTCATGGATTCATGGGTTCGCACCACGATTTTGTCCCAATAATTGAAAAGCTTGAAAAAAGCTTTTACTGTATTACATTAGATCTACCCTTCCATGGTGAAAATAAAGATTTTATATTCAACAATCCCCAAGATGCTGAGCAGGCTATTTTAAAGACTCTACAGCTCACCTCATTAAAAAGATCAACATTGATAGGCTACTCAATGGGAGGACGCATTGCTCAACGGCTTCTTAAGCACTTAGAAAACTCTCGCCTTGTTTTGATTTCTGCTGCGCTTTTACCTTTAAACTCCCAAGAAATTATAGAAAGAAAAAGGAGCGAAAAACAGATCATTTCAGATCTTCTCAACAAACCTTTCATTGATTTCTTAAGCTCTTGGTATCAAAAGCCACTTTTTAAAACTCTAAAGAAAAATTCTCAAGTCTATCAATCCTTAATCAAGCAAAGAGCACATCAAAACCCACAAAAATTAATTTCAGCACTAGAATTCTTTTCTCCAACAACCTACACCCCCCCCCCTTACTTTTTGGAAAATCTCGCAACTCCTCTCTTATATATAGCAGGTGAACAAGATGAAAAATATAAAGTTCTTTCAGCATCTATACACTCATTAAAACCCGATGCATGGATTAGCACGATCTCTCAAAGCTCTCACGCTCTACATTTAGAGCAACCCGGCACTGTTGCCTACTTAATCGATCAGTTTGCAAAAAAATAATCCTTTCATCATCAATCCTTTATTATTTTTCCAATCTAGTGCTATATTCAATTTCTTTAAATTTTAAGGGGTTTTAAGACCTCGTTTAAAATAAACACTCAAGAATAAGAAGAAAATAGCATCATCCAAAAAGAGAGGTAGCGGCATCATGGAATGGCAAGAAAAAGGAACATTTGAAGATATTTTATATCATACGGGACAAGGAATTGCAAAAATTACAATTAACAGACCTCACGTTCACAATGCGTTTAGGCCACAGACCGTCGATGAAATGTCACAAGCGCTTTCGCTTGCTCGCAATGACTCATCTGTTGGTGTTGTTATTTTATGTGGTGCTGGCAATCGCGCCTTTTGTTCTGGTGGCGATCAGAAGATCCGTGGTCAGTCTGGCTATAGCGACCAAGAAGGGGTTGACCGCCTCAATGTTTTAGATTTTCAAAGGCAAATGCGCACTTTGCCCAAACCTATTGTAGCAATGGTTGCAGGCTACGCCATTGGAGGGGGGCATGTACTGCACCTTCTTGCAGACTTAACCATTGCTGCTGACAATGCTGTTTTTGGGCAGACAGGCCCTAAAGTAGGGTCATTTGATGGAGGCTTTGGAGCTTCTTACATGGCACGGATTGTTGGTCAGAAAAAAGCGAGAGAGATCTGGTTTCTTTGTAGACAATACAACGCACAAGAAGCTCTTGACATGGGCCTTATAAATACAGTCGTCCCTCTTGAAGATCTTGAAGACGAGACAGTTAAATGGTGCAAAGAAATGCTCAGACATTCTCCGATCGCTTTAAGATGTTTAAAGTCCGCTTTCAATGCTGATTGTGATGGGCAAGCAGGCCTCCAGGAGCTTGCTGGCAACACTACCATGCTCTACTATATGACTGAAGAGGGGCAAGAAGGTCGCGATGCCTTTGTTGAAAAAAGAAAGCCTGATTTTAGCACCTTTCCCAAACGCCCCTAGGAGAACTCTATGAAACATTGGCTTAAGGCAATTCGTCCTAAAACTCTAACAGCCTCTCTAGCTCCTATAATTGTAGGAGCTAGTTTTGCTTTAGCTGCAGGTCATTTTAACGGGCGTATACTGACCATGATTTTGATAGCCACTTTGTCTATTCAAATAGCGACGAATCTGGTTAACGACTACTTCGACTACCTTAAAGGGATTGATGACCATATGCGTGTGGGTTCTACCAAAGTTTTAGTTGAGGGAGTGGTTAGTGTACATGCCATGCGAAAAGCTATCATGATGGTCTTTACAGTTTCCATCTTAAGTTCCACCTATTTAATTTTGAAAGGTGGCTGGCCAATTGCTTTGGTGGCTTTAAGTTCCATGGTTTTTGCTGTTATCTATACAGCTGGCCCCTTCCCGCTTGGTCACATTGGTCTTGCTGATCCTATTGAATTTATTTACTTCGGCCCTGTAGCGGTCTCTGGAACCTATTATCTTCTAACTCATTCGCTCGCACCCTATGTGGTTGTTGGCGGGCTAATCCCTGGATTTTTATCACTAGCTATTTTAGCTGTTGATAACCTCAGGGACTATGATACAGATGGAGCTAAAGGCAAAAAAACACTGTGTGTGCGCTTTGGAAAATCCTTTGCTCAAATTGAATATTATATTTGTATTTTATGTGGAATGCTCACTCCTATTGCCTTAATTGCAATGACGGGCAAACACCTTTTAAGTTTAAGTTGCTTTATTATTCTGCCATTATATAAAACATGCCTAGATGCTGTGAAAGAAAATAAAGATGCCGAAACTCTTAATAAGGCACTTTCTCAAACAGCAGCGTGTTTATTATTATTTACGTTGATTTTTTCAGCAGGATGGCTTTTGTGAGAATAGAAGGTCTAGAATGTTACAAGTACAAAATCCCCTTAAAGACGCCTATTATTGTTAACCAAAAACCGTTAGAAGTCCGAGAAGGGCTTATCATCAAAATAACAGATGAAAATCAATCCTTTATTTACACTGAAGCAGCTCCCCTTCCTTTTTTACACTCTGAGAGCCTCTTAGAAATTGAAAGCAAGCTTTCAAGAATTAAGAATCAGCTCATCAACAGTCACTGGTCTTTGAAGCTTCTTTTGCAAAAGGAGCACCTATTAAAGCAGCATCTGAATGAGCATGAGTTCCCTTCTCTTTATTTTGCCCTTGAGTTCGGACTGCTTTCTCACTTAATGCCCAAAGTAAATTTTTTTGAACAAGCTTTTGTAAATGCTCTGCTTACAGGCTCAGATAGCGACATCTTAAAAAAAGCTGGAAACCTTAATGATTATGAATCCATTAAACTAAAAGTAGGCAAGCGAACTCCTAAAGAAACACTTGAATTGATTGATAAAATCCGGCCCTTTTTACTACCACATCAACGCCTTAGAATTGACATCAACCGCGCTTGGGACTTTAGCCAGGCTTGCTATTTTTGCAATCGCTTTCCCATTGAGCTTTGTGAATACCTCGAGGAACCTCTCAAAAACCCGGTCGATCTACTTCCCTTTTCGAGCACTCATAATCACCCCCTTGCCTTCGATGAATCTCTCTTAGATGCCCCCTTAGAATTTCTCCTCTCGATTCCAACCAAGCGTGCTTTTATCATCAAACCATCACTTATAGGCTCACTGCAATCTATTCACGCCCTTTATACAACCGCTTGCAAGCATCAGTTAAAATTTATCCTCACTAGCTGCTTTGAAAGTGGTTTAGGTCATCTTATGGTTGCACACCTTGCGCATTACTTAGGGATTGAAGAGCCTATTGGCCTCGACACTTACCGCTGGCTTGAAAAAGACACTCTTTTAAAACCCCTTGAGTTTTCAAAAGGGCTCATAAACCTTCAAGAGCACAATTTTTTAAATCCCTACCTGAATTTAAATGTACTTTCCCCCCTATGACGACTCTCTGCCCTCTTTCTCTTTGTGCTAAAGATAGACCCTGTGCTCCCTTGATAATTGGTGAAACCCCTTTTACCTACTTAGAGATGGAAAGGTATGTTCAACAATTGCAATCTCGGTATTCACATATTCAAGAGGGGCAGGTGCTAGCTACTAGCAGTTTGTCCCCCTCCTTTTTTTGTGCGCTGCTCATCGCGTCTTACCGCTCTAAATGGATCTTATTTCCTATTAACTCACAATTGCCACCGAAAGAAATTAACGAGAGACTAAAAGAGACAAAAGCGGTTTGCTACTTCCAAGAATCGGTTGCCTATGACAACGAATTTGCTTTTTCACAAGACCTACAGAGTAGCTACTCACCTGACAAACCACTCACTTACCTATTAACTTCAGGAAGCACTTCTCGTCCTAAGATCTGCGTCCATAGCTCCCACAATCATTTTTCAAGCGCCCATGCATCTAATGAAACACTTCCTTATACCTCAAATGACCGATGGCACTTTAGCCTTCCTCTCTACCATGTCAGCGGGTTAAGCCTTATTTTTAGAACACTTCTTGCCCAAGCTTCATTAGTTGCCAGCCAGCTGCCTCTTGAAAATGCTCTTATAAAATATAGAAGCTCTCACCTCTCATGCGTGCCAACGCTACTTGCCAAGCTTCTTGAGACACCCAAGAATCTTAAATTGCTTCGAGTTATTTTACTAGGGGGTGCTCCCTCTTCCGCTAAGCTTTTAAAAAAAGCACAGGAAAATCATTTGCCTGTCTACCTAACCTATGGTTTAACCGAATTTAGCTCACAAATAGCCTCCAAGCACGTTACTAGTGATGGGCTAACCCCCCTTCCTCACTGTAAGATAAGACTCGATTCAAAGCATCAGATCTGTGTAAAAGGACCTTCTTTATTTATGGGATATCTTGAGAATGGACAAATTATCCAAACTGTTGACCTCGATGGATATTTTTTAACTCGTGATACGGGAGAGTTTAAAAACCAACATTTAAAAATTAAAGGGCGTCTGGATACCCTTTTTATTAGTGGTGGAGAAAACATCTTCCCAGAAGAGATCGAAGGGCACCTTATGGAGCATCCAGACATCTTAGAAGCTGTCGTAGTCCCCCAAAATTGTGAACGTTTTGGCCAGGTCCCCCTTGCGTATCTTAAAAGCACTCGAGCAATTGACCCAGAAAAATTCATTCAGTTTTTAGAGCCTAGGCTACCTCGCTATAAAATTCCCAAGAAATACTTACCACTTACGATTACTTCTCTCAAACCCTCTAGAAAGGCGCTTGCTGAGGCTCTTTGAGATTGCCTTTTGCTTTTCCCGTCATATCTTTATAGATTCTTTATATACATATATTATATTACATAAAACTTAAAAATTTATATTACAGCAACTTGGAGATATAAACGTGATAATTAAACCCTCATTATTTTCAAATAAAAATTTGATTGAAATACCCCTCTCTGCCTCTAAATTAGGGCTAGAAGCAACTCAAAGCTGTAACTATATTAAATCGTCCATTCGTACGACCCTGTCAGCCGTTACTTCTCTGGTGTTATTTTCCTCATTGATGGGTTTTAGCGTAGCCACACCCCCTTCCTGTTCGTATTTACCAAACAAAAATTTGATAACCAATGATTTCGAACAGCAATGGAAACAAGCATCTTTTAATAATTCTAAGTTAATTGGAACAGCCGACTTTTACCCTATAGATTTTGAATTTGATCCTACTTTTATGCCCTCTGCAACTATAGACTTTGAAGGAGCTTTTCACCTTAAGGATACTACTAAGTTATACGACCCTCAAAGTTTCTATAATTTTTCAACAAAAACATCTCTTTTTAAAAAGATTGCCCTAAAGATTAGTCCTATCATTAAAAAATGGTATCCACGATTTGAGCGTATTACAGAACTGAACTTAGTCAAACCAGCTCCAAGCAATTCAACGTTCCACACAGACTTTTACACTAGGTTAATTATTAACCTTTCAGCTGATCAAATTCCCATGATTAAAGGCGATTTTTGGAAAACAGATCAAGGTGAAACGGTTCAACTTATCGAAACGATTTCTCATAAAGGTAAACTTAAAGTGAAAGCTCTAGCAAGTGATCAAAGACAAGTTATTGTCCCGATAAAGAAATTAGTTGAAAATGCACAACTTTCACCTTTAACCACGCTTTTAGTTCCAGGAATAGCTCTGAAGCAGCAGAGTGAATTGCCTTATGCCTTTCATCCTTTTAATGAAACACCAAGCATACTACAAGCTCCTTTTAATCGAGCAATTCCAGTCACTCATATGATCCACAGTGGACCAATTAAAAATGGTGTCAGTAAGCTTAAAGACCGTTACTTACTCGTGGCATACTTTACCCCCGCATTTTATTTAGATGATCTTGACTAAAGTGAAGACGCTTTTAAAGAGTAAGATTCTAAAAATATTTTAAAATCTGGCGGCAAAATTTGTGTAGAATGTGTTTGAGCATCAATCGTTGCATGAATAACTTGTGCAGTAGCTGCTAAAGCGCCTTCTTTATAAAAAGAGAAATGCACTTCAAATGAGCTTGTATTGATTTGAGAGATCACAAGGTCGATAGTCACTACATCATCTAACATCAGTGGCTTTTTATAATCTGCCTCAGCGTGAACCACAGGAAAAACAAAGTCACGCTTTTCTAGGCGATCTTTTATTGAATAACCATTTTTTCTTAGAAAAGAGGCTAAAGCTTGATGAGCCATTAAAAAGATCTGTGCATAAAATAAAATATTCGCCCCATCTACTTGATATAGTTCAACCGTTTGCTCTGTTTTAAATGGAGTGACCACAGTTATACCATTGCCATTGAAAGGGCATCGACAGGTTTTAAGACAGAGCCGAGTAAATCATAACCGAGTGATTGTGTGATTTTTACCATGTAGCGCTTAGAAAATGCATCTACAACATGATGCTCATTTAGAACAACAACCCCATCAATTCCTGGACTTTGACCAAAAAAACGCCCTTGCATGAGGAGCTCCGAATCAGGGTGATAACCTTCCACAAAAACTTCAAGAGTTTTTCCAACCCATCGCTCATTTTGCTTGTGAGCTACTTCTTGTAAAAGTTCAGTGAGATGGTCATACCTTTCTTGCTTAATCTCTTCAACAATTTGCTCATCCATATTGTAAGCATACGAGCCTTTTTCTTTAGAAAATTTAAAGACTCCAACATTATCTAAGGGGTAGTCTTGCACAAACTCACAAAGTTCTTGAAACTCTTCGTCTGTCTCAGAAGGAAAACCCACCATTAAGCTGGTACGAATCACCATATTGGGGATTTTTGCTTTGAGAGACTCGATGATATGAATAATCTCTTGGCGAGAAGTTTTGCGACGCATTTTCTTCAAAATTCGATCGTTGATATGTTGAAGAGGGATATCAAGGTAGGGCAAAAGTCTGTCATCGCTTTGCATTAGCTCTATCAGCTCTTCATCAATTTCATCGGGGTAGATATATAAAAGGCGGATCCAGAATTTTTGATCTATTTTTAAAATCTCTTTTAAAAGAGCTTTTAAATTCCCTTCTTCATGTCCATGGTCTTTTCCAAAATCACCAAGATCTTGAGCAATTAAAATGACCTCTTGAACCCCTTGAGCGAGCAAGATCTTAAATTCGTTGGTTACCTGCTCAATGCTTTTGCTTTGCAAAGGCCCTTTAATTTTAGGAATAATGCAATAAGCACATCTTTTCCGACATCCTTCCGCAATTTTAAGGTAGGCATAATGAGGAGGTGTTGTCAAAGTACGTGGGACTTCTCCTTGCTCAATATAACTTCGAGCAGAAGTGACAAAATCCTCAGGATTTTCCGATTGGATAGCAGCTAAAATACTCTCGACATCTCCCGAGCCAATCAAAGCATCAATCATAGGGTAGTTATTTCTTATCTGCTCTTTGTGCTCCTGGACCATACAACCTGTTGCAATCACTTTAGCTCCAGGCTTGCGCTCTTTTAAAAACTCTTCGATCACTTCACTAGACTCATCACGTGATGCCTGTAAAAATCCACAAGTATTCACAATAAGGTAATCAGCTTTTTTAAGGTCTGCAATAATTTCATAGCCGGCCTTCATCAGCTTGCCAATCATAATTTCACTGTCTACCAGATTACGAGGACATCCTAAGGATGTAAAATGTATTTTATTACCAGCCATGGTCTCTCTTCAGTCATAAAAAAGAGAGTATTTTAAAGGATTGAAAGTTATAAAAAAATAATAAACTTTTTTATAGTTGATTGATCTTTTTGACGACATCCACAATGGGCCACAAGCTCTCCATTAACTTCTTAAAAGACTCAAGGTCAATGGTTTGCGCGGCATCTGAAAAAGCTTTATCGGGCTCTGGGTGAACTTCTATCATAAGCCCATCTGCACCTGCTGCAATGGCTGCACGAGCTAAGGGAGCGACCATCGAGCGAATTCCTGTCCCGTGGCTAGGATCCACAATCACAGGAAGATGACTTAAGCTTTTTAAAATGGGAACTGCAGCAATATCTAGTGTATTGCGAGCGAAAGACTCAAAGGTACGAATTCCTCTCTCGCACAAAATGACTTTGTCATTTCCACCACTTAGGATGTACTCCGCAGACATTAAAAGCTCTTGGTAGGTGGATGCAAATCCCCTCTTTAACAAAACAGGCGTCGATGACTTACCCAATTTTTTGAGTAGGCTAAAGTTTTGCATATTACGAGCACCTACCTGTAAAATATCAACATGTTCTTCCATAGAATCTAAATCTTCAGCGTCCATAATTTCTGAGACAGTCAAAAGCTTATATTTTGCCGCTGCTTGCTGCATCATTTTTAAACCTTCAACACCGAGTCCTTGAAAGGAGTACGGCGAGGAGCGCGGCTTAAAAGCTCCCCCTCTTAGTATTTTAGCTCCCGCTTTAGCGATTGCTTCAGCAATGGTAAAAATTTGCTCTTCCCCTTCAATGGAGCATGGACCTGCCATAACACTTAGGTGCCCTTCTCCAATCGTGACCCCATCAATTTCAAAAGTTTTAGGATTTTCCCGTAGATCTTTTCCTGCAAGTTTAAACGATTGCTTAAATGAGTCTACACTTTCAACATAAGGCAAGGAGGCAAACTGGTGCATATCGACTTTTGAATCAAACCCATTAACAATGGCAATGAGTGTTTTTTCATCCGTTTGATGAATGGTATATCCAAAACCCATCCAATCGAGCTGTTTTGAAAGTTTGTCAAGCTGTTTAGGTTCTATATCTTTGGCAAGTTCTAGGATCATATTTTACTATAGGGGGTTAAGTTGTTGTACCTTTTTTTCAAGCTCTTTAAAGGAAGCTTTTTGTTCCATCAGTTTAACGAGTGCTGACCCAACGACGAAACCATCTGCAACTTCAAGAATTTTTGCAGCATCTTTTGCATTCGAGATTCCAAATCCAACAACGACTGGCTGACTGGTCATCTTTTTTATTTGAAGCACTTTTCTTAGAGTGTCTTTTGGAAGAGCAGCTCGTTCGCCAGTCGTCCCTTTGCGACAAGCATAATAGATAAACCCTTTTGATTTTTCAATAATCACCTTCATTCTTTTTTCTGAAGTGCTTGGGGATGTGATAAAAATAGGGTCTAGATGATATTTTTTCATTTGCTGCAAGTGACCTTGAGCTTCTTCAACTGGAAGATCTACTATCAGCATTCCATCAATGCCTGCTCGTTCTGCTTTTTTATAAAACAGACTCCCCGCTTGATAAATCGGGTTATAGTAGCTCATTAAAATCAAAGGAACCGCACTTTTTGCTCTAATATTTTTAGCGATTTGCAAAACTGTTGTGAGCGTTGTTTGATGTTTCAGTGCGCGCGCGCTCGATGCTTGAATCACAGGGCCATCTCCGATAGGATCTGAAAAAGGCACTCCCAGCTCTAAAATATCAACGCCTCCCTGAATCATAGCAAGCGCTGCCTTTGTGCTGTATTCAGCTCCTTGATCTCCTGCCGTCAAATACCCAATGAAGTTCTTTTTATTTTCAAAAGCTTTTAAAATGCGGCTCATACACTCTCCTCAAGAACCGTTGACAAATCTTTATCACCTCGTCCTGATAAATTGATCAAAAGTACATCCTTTTTTTTGTAATCTTTCGCATTCTTGATCACATAAGCTAAAGCATGACTCGATTCAAGCGCAGGGATAATTCCCTCTGTTTGGCTTAAAAGCCGAAATGCTTTTAAAACTTCACGGTCAGGCGCCGCATCAAAGTGAATTCTCTTTTGATCATGGTGGTATGCTAGAATAGGGCTGACAGAGGGGTAATCAAGCCCCGCTGAAATCGAGTGAGTCGGTTTAATCTGCCCATTTTTATCTTGTAGAAGATAAGAAAATGACCCATGTAAAATTCCAGGAGAGCCTCCCATAAACCGCGCGGCATGAAGCGCCCCGGTTCCTTTTGCTTCCACACCTATAAGCTTCACTTTTTTATCTTCTAAAAAAGCGCTAAAAATACCCAGTGCATTAGACCCTCCTCCCACACAAGCAATCACTGCTGTGGGTAAATGCCCCACCCTCTTCAAAAGCTGCTTTTTTGCCTCATTTCCTATGATCTTATGAAAGTCGTACACCATCTGCGGGTAGGGGTGGGGTCCTAAGGCTGACCCTAAACAATAAAATGTATCTTCATAGCTCGTTGCCCAATCTCTAAACGCTTCATTAACTGCTTCTTTTAAAGTTTCAGAGCCCGCTTTAACTGAGCGCACTTCAGCTCCTAAAAGACGCATTTTTTCAACATTCACATGTTGGCGAAGCATATCTTTAGCACCCATATAAATGCGGCACTGCAAGCCTAGACGGGCACAGGTGGTAGCAGTCGCCAACCCATGCTGACCTGCTCCTGTTTCTGCAATCACCTTTGATTTGCCCATTTTTTTAGCAAGTAAACACTGGCCCAATGTATTGTTGATTTTGTGAGCTCCTGTATGAAGAAGATCTTCTCGTTTTAAAAATATACGCGGTCCTTCAATAGCTTTTGAGAAGTTGCTAACTTCTGTTAATTGTGTGGGTCTGCCGGCAAACTGTTGCAGCAAATAGAGCAATTCCTTTTTAAAAGCTGCTGTAGAGCAAATTTTTTGACGTGCTTGGTTAAGCTTTTCAAGAGGCTCTACTAAAAGATCGGGAACAAAGGCCCCTCCATATCTCCCAAAATAGCTACTTCGATCCATGTGCCTCCTTGATAAAACGCTCGGTTAAGATAGCATCTTTTTTTAGGTTACACGGCGCACAGACTCCAGATGAAACATCCACCCCATAGGGTTGCAGTATTTCAATTGCACGAGAGACATTGCCAGGAGTGAGCCCTCCTGCCAATAAAAAATGGCCTGATTCTTTTTGAGAAAATGCATTCCAGTCAAACGTATGCCCATGACCAAAATCTTTAGAGTCATAGAGCCAGATTTCACTCTTTTGTAGAGCATAGTCCCGTGCCTGGTAGCTTCCTTCTTTTTCAATAGGAACCACCAAAAGTTTTTGGAATCCATCTAAAGGCTTAAGAGCTGCCCTATCTTTTGGGGCGACAATTTGAACTGCCTCTAGACCTATTTGGAGGGCTAAATTTTTTACGAGATTGAAATCTTTTTCTGGGAAAATACCGTATACAGTTGCAGAATATAGCTTAAGTTTTTTCACCAGCTTAGCAGCAGATTCAATGGACAAACAGCGCTTAGATGTGGGATCTAAAATAATCCCTAGATAATCTGCCCCTTTTTCAATCGCCATCAGTCCATCTTCAAAATTGGTAATCCCACAAATTTTCACTTTCATAAGCAGGCATTCCCAATTTGCGCAATTAACTTTTCAGGATCCGGTGATTGTACCAACATTTCACCCACCAACACGCCGTCATAACCAGAGTCATGAACTTGCTTCACATCTTGAATAGACTTAATACCTGACTCTGCGATTTTTATGATATTTGAAGGGATGGCTTTTGCAAGCTCGATGGCAACAGACAAATTCACTTCAAATGTTTTTAAGTTGCGGTTATTAACTCCAATAATTTCTGCGCCTGCGTCAATTGCTATCTGTAGTTCGTCCTCATTGTGCACTTCTACAAGAGCATCTAACCCCATTTTTCGGGAGACATCAAGCAGCATTTTCAAGTTGTTTTTAACAGCTGCTACAATGAGTAAGATTGCTGAAGCACCAAGGATTTTACTTTGGGCTACCTGATAAGGATGAAGGATAAAGTCTTTACGTAAAACAGGACAGGGGTGAAGCGAAGAGAGGCTTTTTACCACTTGCTTAAGGTCTTCTATTGTCCCCCCAAAAAAGGGGTGGTCGGTCAGAACAGAAACGGCTGCAGCTCCTCCCATGCTGTATGCTTGAGCCAGAACGGTCGGATCTCTAATTTCTGCAAGCTCTCCTCTTGAAGGAGACTTTCGTTTAATTTCAGCTATGACTGCAACTCCTGCTACTTTCAGAGCTCTTTTAAAAAGATGTTCATGAAAGTGCTCTTCTTCAAGTAAAGTAGCTAGTGGGTGGTTTTTATCTTGCTGATCTTGAAAAAGCAACGCCTCTATTTCTTTTTGCTTCGAATCTAAAATCGCCTCTAATCTATTTTCCATTTTGACCTCTTTGCGAAGCAGCCTCAACCCAAGCTTGATATTTTTGATATCCAGCACCCTCTAGATGCTTATGCCGTGCCAAAGTGATCCCCTCTTTGATCGAAGGTACTTTTTGACACAAATAAAGGGCGCAAGCCGTATTGAAAATCAGAGTGTCTGCCCAAGGGCCTTTTTCTCCTTTTAAAGTCTCTTTTAAACGCTGTGCATTATAGATGGCATCTTTACCCATCAGATCTTTGATCGAGCATTTAGTAAAACCCAACTCCTGTGGGTTGATTACTTTCTCGCTGATTGAGCCCTCGGTCACTAACCTTGCTTGTGCTATGGAAGCTGTTGTAAGCTCATCGACCCCTTGACTACAAAAAACAAGAGCCCTTTTTCCTAGCTGTTGAAGTGCTTGTGCATACACATCTAGAAATTGTTCGCTATAAACTCCCACTAACATAAAGTGGGGATTTGCAGGATTTAAAAGAGGGCCTATTAAATTAAATACCGTGCGTATCCCTAGTTTTTTTCTTAAATCTTTTAGCGCACTCATAGCGGGATTAAAAAGAGGAGAATACATAAAAGCAATTTGGCAACAGTCCAAAATTTGAGTAATCGTATCAGGTGTATGGTTGAGTTCAAGCCCCATCTTTTCTAAAACATCAGCAGACCCGCAATTAGATGAAACAGCTCGATTTCCATGTTTTGCGACAAAGAGGCCACACGCAGCCGATAAAATAGCTGATCCAGTAGAAATATTGAAAGTTTGTGCCTCATCACCTCCCGTCCCCACAATATCTAATAAAGTGTGCGGACTTACCACATGCTTTGACAAAGGCTTCAAAAAATCAACGATAGTCACCAAATCACTTGCCTCTACACCTCGCGCTTCTAAGAGAGCTAAAAAAGCCGTCGTTTGGATTGGGTGCTCGTTTTCCATGGCTATTTTTAAAGCTTTATGAATCTCAATTTGATTGAGTGATTTACCTAAAATAAGCTTTTGCAAAATAGCTTTCATAAGGCTAGAGAACTCCAGCTTGTTGCAAGAAATTTTTAACTAAAACGTCACCCTCTTGTGTTAGAATAGACTCCGGGTGAAATTGCACACCCCACATGGGATATTTAATATGACGTAGAGCCATAATACAATCATCACTTGAAAATGCCTCTACAATGAGTTCAGAAGGAAGCGTTTTCTCTTCAACAACTAAAGAGTGATAACGCGCCGCCTCAAAAGGTAATTTCATTCCTTTGAAAATCCCTTGCCGCCTGTGAAAGATCAAAGCTGATTTTCCATGCACACACTGCTTTGCTCGAATCACATGCCCTTGGTATGCCTCTGCTATAGCTTGCATCCCTAAACAGACTCCTAAGATGGGAACAGTCGGCCCTAACTTTAGAATCATTTCTTTACAAATACCCGCATCTTTAGGCTCACCCGGGCCTGGAGAAATAATAATTGCCTTTAATTTTTTTCTCGCAAGCTCTTCAACGCTGATGGCATCATTGCGAATTACTTCGACATGCGGTGTGAGTTGAGCGATCATCTGGTAAAGGTTGAAGGTAAAGCTATCGTAATTATCAATGATTACAATCATAATCCCCCCTGTTCGGCTCGTTGTATCGCTTTTAAAACAACCTGGGCCTTTTGCAAGGTTTCTTGCGCTTCATTCTTGGGAATAGAATCGAAAACAATTCCAGCTCCCGCTCGCACTTTGGCGATACCATTGCGTATATAAGCCATGCGAATGGCGATACAACTATCGAGATTGCCCAAATTATCTAAGTAGCAAATAGCTCCTCCATATATACCCCTTCGCGATTTTTCAAGATCGTCGATAATTTCCATGGCTCTAATTTTAGGAGCTCCCGATAGCGTTCCTGTCGGCAAAAAAGCTTGTAAGACATCAAGAGCGTCATACCCAGGTTTGAGACGGCCGGTAACCCTAGAAGTCATATGCATTACGTGAGAGAGGCGTTGAATGGACTTTAAATCATGTGTTTGAACACTTCCTGGGGAACAAATAGATCCCATATCATTACGAGCAAGGTCTATAAGCATCATGTGTTCGGCAACTTCCTTTTGATCACAAAGCAGCCGTTCTTCAAAAAGACGATCTTCATCCCCCTGCCCTCGAGGAGCAGTCCCTCCAATAGGCATGGTTTCAACTAAAGGAGAGCGGAAAGAGGCAAAACGCTCGGGAGAAGACCCTGTAATTACATAGTCTTCTTGATCGAGGTAAAACATAAATGGGGATGGATTTAAAATACGAAGCACTCTAAAAATATCTAAAGGGTCTTGACTTACTTTCTGATAAAAAGTTCGAGAAGGCACCACTTGAAAGACATCTCCTGCTAAGATGTGCTCTTTACAAGCACCCACGATCTTTTCAAACTCTGCATCACTGCAGTCCGTTTCAAAAGCGGGCGTGGAGCTAAACTTCGAGCCAAATTGAACGAGGGTATTTTGAGAGTAGGACAAAATATCATTGAGCAATATTTTAAGGCGATCTAACCCTTCTTGGTATTGCTCCTTAACCCCCCTTTTTCTCTCTGGAATGTCAATTAGGGTCATCACTTGGTAGAGGTGATCAAAGGCAATAATGGTATTGTAAAAACCAAAGGTAATATCAGGAATCTGATCTTCATCTGGATGCTTAGCTTTAATATTTTCAAATAACCGAACCGCATCATAACTCATAAATCCAACAGCGCCCCCTGCTAGTGGTGGAAGGTCGGGATTTTGTATAATCTTATGTTCTTGAAGTAGCTTTCGAATGACTGATTTATAATCCGCTGCCATCTGCTGTCTTTTTCCATTATGAATCAAACAGGTTTGGCCATCTTTTACCTCGACGCTCATTTTTGGGTTAAAGCCAATAAATGAGTAGCGGCCCACATCTTGAACATGCTCTCTAGACTCTAGTAAAAAACCCTTCTTGTATTTCTTCTTAAGGGCATAAAAAGCGCGAATAGGGCTAATTAGATCTGAAGCAACTTGCGTAAATATCGGAACCCTTAGCGGTTGCTGGCAGAGCTTTTCATACTCTTCAAAGGACAATGTTTTCATAATTGAGCATTTTGGTTCATTAAATAGGCATCTATGAGGACTAGCGCTGTCATTGCTTCTACAATAGGCACTGCACGCACCGCAACACAAGGATCATGGCGCGAGCCTTTTGGCAGTAAGAATTTTTTCTCTTGCCCTTTGAGATCAATTGTTTTTTGGGCTTTCATAATACTCGAAGTTGGCTTAAAGGCTACTCTAAAAACGAGAGGCATTCCTGTGGAGATACCCCCTAAAACTCCCCCCGCATGATTGGTCGCTGAACGCACTTGCTTTCCATTTTTAACAAACAGATCATTATGTTCAGAACCTTTCATCGTCGCTGCTAGAAATCCGGATCCAAATTCAATTCCTTTAGTTGCCGGCAAGCTCATCATCGCCTTTGCAAGATTAGCTTCCAGTTTCTCATAGACAGGATCTCCAAGACCTATTGGCAAAGCATCGACTCTAGCTTCTATAATCGCCCCTAAAGAGTCCCCTTCTTTTTTGGCTGCTAAAATCTCTTCCATCATCAGCTTCCCTTGCTTTAGATCCGGACAAAAAATAGGACTTTGAATCACTTTTTTCTGCAAGGTTTTATAGGAGCTAGCGACAGGCTTACACGAAATATGTCCAATCGAATGGATGTAGGCCAGAGGGAAAATTTTATAATGAGCCAATAATTTTTTGGCGACCGCGCCAGCAGCTACTCGAGCAAGAGTCTCACGAGCAGAAGAACGCCCTCCTCCTCGATAGTCAAAAATTCCATATTTTTTTAAATAGGTGAAATTAGCATGACCTGGCCGTAGTAAGTTTTTAATAGGCTCATATTTACTCGTATCTGCATCGTGGTTGAAAACCACAATAGCAATAGGAGCCCCTGTTGTTTTCCCTTTAAAAACACCTGACAATATTTGAGCCTGATCTTTTTCTTTGCGAGGACTCGTGAATGGAGTTTTTCCAGGAGCTCTTAGGTCCAACTCTTTTTGAATTTCCTCAACTTTTAAAGGCAAAAGAGCGGGACATCCATCGATGACAACGCCGATGGCTTCCCCGTGCGATTCTCCAAAGGTGGTGACCCTAAAAATGTTTCCAAAACTATTGTGCGCCATAATGAGTGTTTTTATAGCGCATAAAACATTTTTTTACAGTAAAAATGGAGAGATCTTCTCAACTGATGAAAGGCTGCCTATTTTAATAAGGCCTCTGCACAACCTCAATGTGTCAAAATTAGGCTTGTGCTGTGATTGTGGAAATCTTAAGTCTAAGATTCCCAAATAACTAACTAAACTAGCCTTGAAAAGACTTTAAAAAGAGCCTTTTGAAGGCTAGTTGTGAAATTTTCTGATTAATTTTCTATTTTTTACTTAAAAAGGTCGGCTGTGCAGAGGTCTTTAGAAATAGAAGTTTGAACAAACGATCGTTTTTGAAGATTATGAGGAAGGCAAATCTCAATCAGATAAAATTGTGAATCTGTATATACTGCTCCCCATTAAGACAGGTTTAATACTCTTCATTTTTGTAAACCCAACTTCCATCAGGCATAAGTCTTATTCCTGGTTTAGGGAAGTTTGGGCCAACATAATCCCAGTGAGGACCAATCGGTTTTTCATGCTTAAGATCGGGATGTAGAATTTCAATATCTTTTGTCCAGTCTTTGATTGCTTGATCTTCTATATAAGCGGATGTACAAGAATTTAAATTATTAATTTTCTCATATTTTTCAATGTTATTATTTTTATCCCAAATGATGTACCCCTCTCCATCATAGGCTAGTAATAATATCATGTATGTTTGTTCACATATGGTTTCCATTTCATTATTAGTGAACTCTGTTTGTGCTTTTTCTTTGGAGTAACTACTTGAAATCATACAAAAAGAATGCCAAATTGCATACGAGCGATCGCTGCAAGCAGATAAAACATCCAAACTTGCATCCTGCTGAGCAACTTGGTAATAAACTTCATGTTGAGAATAGCGGCCAAATTGCATAAATAAGGGATCACTAAAGCCAGGCTTGTAACTAAAATTTATCGCATCGAAATAACAAAGAGATGGACTTTCATTTTTTATCATATCTAATAAAAAAGCTGGAAATACTTCTACCAAATGCTTTGCTATGCCACTAGAATTGAAGTTATATACTTTTTCTTCTTTAACATTAGAAGGTAAAAATGTGTAAAAAGATCCGTTTTTTATTTTTTTTAAAGCAATTTTACATAACTTATTAGAGTTAAACAAATTATACTGGAAATAATCATAAGTTTTACTATAATCTAGTTTTATTTTTTTTAACTTTACCATGGTTTATACTCCCATGTACCGTTTGGTTTTAATCTTATTCCAGGGTTAGGAAAGTTGGGCCCTTCATAATCCCAATGAGGACCAACGGGGTCCCCATGATTTAAATCAGGGTGGAGTTTCTCATTTCCCTTAACCCAACTTCCTTTTCCACTTTCTGGAGGGCCATTCCCTTTCCACTCAAAACCAGGTCCTGGGCACTTTGTGGGATCACTTCCAAGCTCAGCTCCATTAAACGGGGGTCTTCGACCCACCCTTTTTCTTTCCTGCTCTTCATTAATCTTATCAACACCTTTTTTAGCTCCAAAAGCTGCTGCTGCTGTTAGAATCGCTGTGACGGCAGGCCATAATCCTTGAGTTAAGGGAATAAAAATTACAAATCTTCCATCAGGATCAATATACTTCAAAGGGTTATTATTACAATAGGTGTATAAATCAGATGCTAAGGCTCTTGAATCCGGGTCTGCAGAAGTCCATTGCTTAATGGAAGGATCGTATTGACGGTCTCCAAAATCAAATAAGCCAGTATCGGAATCAAAATGTTTGGTTGCAAAAATCCAAGGACAAATAGGGGCCATCTCCTGCAGATTGTCACCAAAAGGTTTTAAGGATTCATAATGAATGACTTCTTGAGTTTCTTGATCTACTAATTGGAGAATGTTGTAATGCGAACTATAGATAGGAGCATAGACTTTGCCTTCCGACTCTATTGCTACAGCTAAAGGTAAATCTGTGTGACCATGAGCTCCTAAAATTCTTTGATGAATAGGTTTTTTAACTTCGTTATACACTCCTATTTGATTAACACCTTGATAGAGGTAGAATTCTTTATAAGTTTCTCCATTTTCAGTCAGATTTTTAGAAAGTCTACGACCTGAAAGGTCATAGGTATACTCCACTTTACCTTCTCCCATATCGACAGAGGTCATCCTGCCAAGAGCATCATAAGTATAATTAACCGTTAGGTCTGCAGATACTTTTTGCATAAGGCGTCCTTGATCATCATAGGAACAAGTATACCCATTGTATTGAGTGACTCGATGTTGACCATCGAGTTGCCTCTGCTCAGCAGCAAGTAAATCCCTCACAGGGTAATTCAGTGTTGTTGATTCTTTTTGTTCTGAGGGGCCTTTAAGGATTCTTGAGATTAGATTTTGGCTCTTATCATATTGATCTAAAATGCACAGATGATCAGATTTCGTAATTAAAGTCTTTTTCGTCACGTCATATTGTTTGTAAGCAGTACCAGCCTTTCCAATAAGGGTTTCTGCAAGAAGATGATCGCCTACTGAATGATAGGCATGTTGATATTGAGTAGTTCCTTTGGCGCTGATACGCTTCACAATCACATGCTCGGAATCTATAACTTGATAAGATACTTTGCTTTGATCTGGCAAGATAACTTCAGATAAATAATCCCCATCAAATTTAAAAGATATTTCTAATCCACACGGCAAAACCTCACGAATTAGTCGACCTTGGGTGTCGCTTTCTTGTAGGTGAGTTTCACCACTTATCGTATTGATCACAGTCGTAATATGACCCTCATAGGATATTCGATAATTAACTGTTCCATCTGAAGAGATAATCTGAACGATTCTTCCTTCTTGATCAAAAATTTCTCGAATAGGTTTTTCATTTTCTGAGGTATCATTTAGGTAATCAGAACCTTTAGCTTTTACAGAAGCATTTGGATCAAGAACTGCTAAAGCTGTAGAAAGATTATGAGAAGGATCAGTTTTTGAAAATTTAAAAAACTGATCTATATGCTTTTTGGTAAATTGTGCCTGTGGCTTCAAAAGGTTTTGAAAAGAGAAGCTAAGTGCTTCTATATCATTATCTTTTGAAGAAGGTCTGTACGTGTTTATAATTTGAGGATTCGAAGTGCTGATGAGCATTGTGCCCCCTTTAATAAAAAACTTTACTAAATCTTAATATATCATTTGTTTTTGCATAAACTACTTTTCTCTCATCGTAGGGGTCGTTATCACGTGAATCAGAAAAAATAAAGGCGCCAATACCACTTAGCAAGATGATAATACAAAACAAAGTAAAGTATGAAAATGGTTGTAGTATGGGTATTAAATAAAAAGCTCCCCAATTGCCAATTGCATAAAAGCAAATCGACCAGGCTAAATATTTTCTAAACTTTTTATTTGAAACTATATCTGCTATTCCACCCCAAGTAATGGATAGAGCATTTGCGAACATTCCAATTCCAATTATTATGCTATACTGAAGCCAAGGAGAATAATTACTAAAAAATTTAAATGCTATGAAGAGATCAAGGTAACAGTAATAGTGAAGATTAGCATTTTTCTTCGACAGTATAAGTCAGATAGTGCAGCTTGATTTGGAGAGAAAATCAATTGTGATAATTCATATGCAATTAACAGCCCAACTTTTTGCGGGAGCAAGTCTGTTATAGTAATGAAGAGGCCGTCGGAAAACTCGTCGGCAGTAGTAGAAAAAATTAGAATCGTTATAAATAAACGAAATAATCCTTTTTTATATCTAAATCTTTCATATTTCACCATTTTTAAGCAGTGTTTCTTGTAATACATTTTTTAAATTCTGCGAAAGGTTAATCTAAAAAATGTCTGGGGCAATCTTTAAAATATATAATTTTTTCTTACAATTAATGAAAACAGAGAGGTTGCACAGAGGTCTTTTAATAGAAGTATTTAAGTTAAATAAATTATCATTCATTGCTATTATGTCTTTTACATCATCATCCATAACCTCAAGGAGAAAATATGCTCAGAAAATTTATATTCGCTTTCATTGCCCTGATTCTACCTCAAACAATATTTGCCTCGACAATTATAGAAAGATCTATTCCCGATCATGCGCTGAAAAACCTAGTTGAAATTACTGGTTTAAACCCTCAAGGAGATCTTTTAGCTCAGACTCAAAAAAATTGGCTCCGCTCAGCAAGTAAAGAACGATGGGAGATCAATGAAAATAGCGAATTGCGCGCTGAAGTAATTCAATGGGGAATTGAAAATAATGTTTACAATGACTGGAACCCGAGCAAGACTTACTATGACAAAGCCTTAATCTTAGGAGCTACCTACCACTCAATGAAAGCTAGACTTGATTACTTGAGTAAACTTTGGGATCAAGGGGTTCGCTTTCATGAAGTTATCTGGCTTGTTGGAGAGCGTCCGCTAAGTCCTGCAATCGATGAAATGATTCAAGGGTGCGAGACAGAAACAGATCTAGCCAAGTACCTTTGGGAGCATAGTGATTTAAAAAAAGGAATTAAGGCTTTGCCTGTTACCTTTGTAAATGCCCCCATGAAGACTATTCAAGGAAAAACACTCCGTCCTAACACTCAGGATACCATTATCAAATGGCTTGAGTCTAATCCAAGTTCTATAAATGCTTTATTTGTCTCTAGTCAACCTTACTGCCACTACCAATTTGAAATTATTAAAGCTAGCTTGAGAAATGCCCCTCAAGTCTCCTTTGAAGTAGTAGGGCCCCACTGTGACGCTGAATCCAATGAAAGAATTGCAGCCATTACTCTTGACTCTATGGCAAGATGCATTTACGCAAGCAGCCAACAATAGCACACTTGCAGCCAACAAACCCACCTGCTGCATCATAGCAGGTGGGTATCTTCATTTCCAACCATAGCTTATTACCCCATCTCCCAGCAGCTGGATGCTGTTTGCTTAATAAAGATGTCTAATAAGATGTTCTTTCACGATTTTAATCTTCAAATTAGGAGTTTCTAACACTTTTAAAAAAAATATAAACCATTAAATAATAACATTTTATTTTTTTTATATATCTTTTATGGCTTTTTATAGCCGTTCTTTGTAGAAGGAGCTAAGGGACGTTAATTCAGGCTGAAAGGAGACCGTAATGGAAAGCATCGAATCGAGTGATCTTTTTAAAAAATGCTATAATAATGAAGGCATGTTTTTAAATGTAAGAGGCTCAGACAAAAATTATTTTGCCCAACCTATTTTAGAAGGGCCGCTTGGAAAAACGATGCACTTTAACAATCAGCCCATGACAATCTGGTCTATCAACGACTACCTGGGCCTTGCTGACCACCCCAAGTCGAAGCAAGTAGCTCAGGAGGTCGTTGAAAAGTTTGGAACAGCCTATCCAATGGGTGCAAGACTCATGAGCGGCCTTACCCAAAATCACCAAGAGCTTGAAACTAAACTCGCCAGTTTCACTCAAAAACCTGCCGCTCTTTTATTTAACTACGGATACTTAGGGATTATTGGTATTATTACAAGCCTTGTAGGACCTAATGACACCGTTGTTATTGACCACGATGCCCATGCTTGTATTGTAGATGGCGCTAAGCTTGCCTCTAATAAGAGAGGACAATTTCGTGTATTTCGACACAATAATATGGAACACTTAGAGCGCATTTTAAAATCAACACGAGCTAAATCAGACGGCGGCATACTCATTGTCACTGACGGAGTCTATGGAATGAGCGGAGAGCTGGCCCCTCTTAAAGAAATTTGTGCCCTTAAGGAAAAATACAAAGCGCGACTTTTAGTAGATGATGCCCATGGTATTGGGGTGATGGGAGAAAATGGACGTGGAGTTGGAGAACATTTTGGTCTTCAAGATAAAATCGATCTATATTTTTCAACTTTTGCCAAGTGTTTCGCGGCCATTGGAGGGTTTGTGTCAGGTGACACAGAAGTGATTGAGCATATTAAATGGAATGCTCGACCTGTTATTTTTGCAAAAAACCTTCCCTTAATTTATACAGAGTCTGTATCAATAACATTAGATATTATGATTAACGAGCCTGAGCGTCGTGCAAAACTGTGGGAAATTTCAAATTACTTACAAAAACGTTTGACTGAAGAAGGTTTTGATATTGGACAGACGGGATCTCCGATCACCCCTGTTCATATGCAAATGCAAGGCCTTGATAAAACTAAAGAATTTATCAAAACTCTTCGTGAAGAATATCAGGTGTTTTGTTCGGGAGTGATGTACCCAGTCGTTCCTCCTGGAGTTCTACTTTTAAGACTCGTGCCCACATGCCGGCACACCAAAGAAGATGTAGAAAAAACGGTTACAGCTCTAATCAAAACAAGAGAGAAGGTTTTTTAAAAATTATAGGAGCTGAATGACCTATTCTAGTATTTCACATCTCGAATGCAGTAAATGTAAAAAACAGCACCCTCGAAAGCAACTCATCAATATCTGTGAATGTGGTTTTCCACTAACTGTTCGCTATGATTTAGGTCTTGCAAAGAAGTTAACCGACATTAAAAAAATTTCGCAAAGAGCCCCCTCTATGTGGCGCTATCACGAACTTCTTCCGGTCGAAAACCCCGATCATGTGGTCTCCCTTGGCGAAGGTTTCTCTCCTCTTTTACATTTAACTCACCTACAAAAAAGATGGGGCTTTTCTAACCTCTATGTCAAATATGAAGGCTCTAATGTGGGCGGCACTTTTAAAGCTCGTGGAGCCTCTTGTGGACTTTCAAAAGCAAAAGAGCTAGGCGCCGAGAAAATTGCAATTGCCACCAATGGAAATGCGGGTGAAGCTTGGGCAATGTATGCAGCAAGAGGTCAATTACCTATTACAGTAATTATGCCCATTGACGCCCAGGAGATGACTAAAGCTATTTGCAAAGCTGTTGGAGCTAAAACCTACCTTATCGAAGGGATGATTTCAGATGCCGGGCAATACATTGAAAAACACAAAGCAGCCAATAATTGGTTTGACGTCTCCACTCTCAAAGAGCCCTACCGTTTGGAAGGGAAAAAAACTATCACCCTTGAGACCATAGAGCAACTTAACTGGACCTTTCCTGATGTGATGATTTTCCCAACTGGAGGCGGCATCTCAATTGCAGCTGCTTATAAAGCCTGCCAAGAATTACAACAGCTTGGCTGGGTCCAAGGGAAACTCCCTCGACTAATAGCCGTTCAGGCTGCTGGTTGCGCTCCCTTAGAGCGAGCATTTTTAAAAAGACAACTCGTCACCGATTTTTTTGAAGGAGCTCATACCCAAGCAAATGGCCTGCGCGTCCCGAAGCCATACTGTGATTTTATGGTCTTAGAATCAATTTATAAAACCCAAGGAATTGCTATCTCCGTCACTGATGAAGAAATGATTGAAGGGGTTTTATTGATGGGAGAACAAGAGGGTTTATTTTTATGCCCGGAAGCGGGGGCTTGTATTGCAGGCCTAAAAAAACTTAAAGACAATCATCTTTTACAAGCCGATGAAAAAATTGTCATCCTCGGCAGTGGAAGTGGGCTTAAGTACAAAGATCTTATTAATACAAATGATTTAGAAGTGATACATGCGCCTTAATAAAAAATATAAAGATAAAGTCATCTGGATCACCGGAGCCTCTCAAGGGCTGGGACGCGAACTAGCCATTGCCCTTTCTCAATATGACACTCGCCTGATTTTGTCAGCAAGACAAGAGGAAAAACTCATCGAGACACAAAAACTTGCAAATTTACCTCCCGAAAGGTGTCTTATTCTTCCGCTAGATTTAACTTCTATTAAGGAAGAGCATATTCAAATGATTGGAGACCGCATATTACTTAAGTTTGGAGTACTTGATCTCATCATTCACAATGCATCGTTGTCTCAGCGCTCCTTAGCCCATCAAACTCGTGATGAGGTTGAACGTAAGATTTTAGAAACTAATTTTTTTGGACCTACTCGCTTAACTAAGTTTATTCTGCCCACCCTTCTTAAAAGTGAACAACCACAAGTTGCCATTATCAGTAGCTTAGCGGCTAAATTTGGTGTCCCACTGCGTTCTAGTTACTGTGCAGCAAAGCACGCTCTACACGGCTTTTTTGAATCGATGAACTTAGAGCTCAATCAACGTGTTAAATTTTCATTTTTTCTTTTAGGAGGAGTCCAAACAGAATCTGCAATGCACGCTCTGAATGCTGATGGAACGCCCCACAATCAACTAGACATTTGGCATAAACGAAATATGCCAGCAGATAAATGTGCGACTCAAATTATCAAAAGAATCCCCTCAAAAAAAGAAGAATGGGTCATAGGAAGGCTCGAGAGGATCAGTCTTTGGCTGAAGAAAAGCTACCCTCGTATCCATAAAAAAGCTCTTCAAGCATTTTACGTAAAAGACCTTGAAAATTTAGACCTTTAATCTTCAGAAGCCTCTATGGAACCAGAAGTATCAGTTGACTTACTGGCACTTTCTCCTGAAGGGCTTTTTTTTACCCATCCCATTAGAGAAGTTCCCACCTGCAAAATAGCCACCCAAAAGTAACCCATACAAATCGATATTAAAAAATAATGCTTTCCTAAAGGCTCCATAAAAGCGGCAGGTTTCATTAAGTATAGGATATTCTCATTAAAGAATAGGTTATACCCATAAATCGCGAGGCAATAGGCCAAAAAACCAACAACTCCTGTGTAAACTGACCACGTAGAGAGTCTTCTTTTTTGCACCACAAAAAAATAGAACGTCATTAAGAGCGGAATAATGTGTTTGATCCAATAAGCCATCCACACAATAGGCAAATCTTTAACCGCATTAGAATAAAAGTTATTGGGCATAAGGCAGATAAAAAAACATCCCAGCCAAGTGTAGTAAAAAAATAAGTCAAAAAGGCGCTGATTGAACTTAAACAGCAAGAAAATATTCATAAACACCGTAACATTACAAAGCCAAACAACCTGAGCGGGTTGACGCATAAAAATGTCGACTAAGCACAGTAGCTGAGAGCCAATCAAAAAGGCTCCAAGAACATAGAAGATTCGAACCTTTAATGATATTAAGACTAAAGAGATTATGGTAAAAGCAAATATAAGTATGGTATAAATTGGATGCATCTTATTGGTCTCCTTGTTTTCTAATTATGAAAAAAAGGAGGGCAAGTCAAGCATATTTCTAGTAATCTAGTGCTTTATGGCAAATCTGATCGATTAGCTCTTGTTCATTCTTCCAGTCTACCTGGAAAGTTTCATCTGCAAGTGCCTCATATAGAGGCTTTCTAATCTGGTACATTTTTTCAAATGAGGACTCAGGGTCATTGGCATCCAAGAATGTAGGAATTCTATTTTGTAAAAGCATCTCTTTAATCGCTTTTTTCGGACCCTCTAGATAAAAAATACGTCCCCACTCTCTCAACTTTTGTGCCGACCTTGTGTTAAGAGGCGTTCCTCCACCAGTAGCCAAAACCGTTTGTTGGCCCACTTTTAGAGATTCAAGGGCCTTGAGCTCAAGATTTCGAAACCCTTTCTCTTGAAGTTTTTGGTGTATGACATGTGTGGCTTCTCTTTTTAGATGCAGCCTCTCGTACTCTTGTTGAACTAGATCGTCCATATCGATAAAGGACCACTGAAGACGTTTAGCAACCTTCTTGCCTAATGTTGTCTTCCCAACTCCTTTAAATCCAATCAAAACAATATTCATACAACCTTTAACTTTGCCCCTAACTTTATAAAGTCATCAACAAAACTGGGGTAACTTTTTGCTATGCAGTCAATCCCTTCAATTATACTTTCTCCTTCTGCATTTAAAGCCGCTACCGTTAAAGACATGGCCATACGATGATCATGATAACTTTTTAGTTTAGCCCCTTTTAAACAAGAGGGATGGGTGATAAAACCTGCTTTTGTCTCCTCTATTTGAGCTCCCATTTTTTTCAGTTCCGTACAAATTGAGCTGATACGATCACATTCTTTGGCTCTTGCAATCTCTGCGTTGACAATTTCAAGAGGAGTTGAGGCATAACAACCTAAAACAGCAAGCAGAGTAATGGCATCGATGTAGTTATTGATATCAAAAGATTTTCCAATAAGTCGAGGCTCTTTCATGCAGACAGTAAGGGTCATTTTTTCTTCATTGAAAGCGACTTCAGCCCCCATACTTTGTAAAGTTTGGAAAAACTCCTTGTCTCCCTGAGAATCATGCATATCTATGGTCGAAAGCTCTACTTTTGAATGGGCTATTAAAGCTGCAGCAGCTGGAAATGCTGCTGACGAAAAATCAGCTGGCACGTGGTAATTAAAAGCTTCTACGCTTTCTTTCCCCCATACTTTATAGCTCTCATATTGATGATTTTCATAACGTACGCCCAACCTTTTTAACCAGGCAAGGGTCAGATCAATCCAAGGTTTTTCTCCGGGGTTTTGTACTTCTATGGTAGTCATTCCAGGCAGAAAAGCACTGAGCATAAGTATTCCAGAAACGGGCTGAGAGTCCTTTCCGTCCATGGTCACCTTCCCTGCCGTAACTGGCCCCTGAATTTGGATAGGGGCATAACCATTATTTTTAATACTAACTGCTTTAGCTCCCAACTGATTAAGTGCCTCTAAAAGAGGCTTGACCGGGCGATTAGTTTCAATAGAGTGATCTCCACAAAGAATAGTTGAAGAGGAGCTTAGAACAGAAAAGGCCCCAACGAAGCGCAATACCTGGCCAGAATTTCCAACATCGATTGCTTCTTGAGGCGCATCAAAGCGCCCTCCTGTTCCTGTAATAGCCAGGTCATCTCCAGCCTCTTGAATATTAGCTCCAAACATTCTAGCCGCTTGAATTGCCTGATGAATGTCTGGAGAGTCGAGCTTTTGGTAGATATGGCTAGTCCCTTTAGCTAAAGCTGCAAATAAAATCGCCCGAATAGAGTGTGATTTGGAAGAAGGAATGGAAAGAGCTCCCCCAATTTTAGACGGAGTCACGATAAGATCTGTCATTTTAGGGCCTTTTTCATTTGCTCGATGATACTTGCATCATGTTCTTTAAACCACCATTTAAACTGCAAAAAACCCTGCTCAATCCAAATGGCATTTCCATCAACGCAGTTACAACCTTTTTTAGCGGCATCCTTAAGTAGCTTAGATCCTTTTAGTGAGAGATCCACCGCTACCTTACTAGCATATAAAGCAGTAGAAGGGATCAAGCTTTTTGTGGCACTGCCATAAGATGTTGTATGTATCAAAATGTCATAATCCTCCTTTTTAAGGCTGGCCAGTTCAGCAAAGGGCCTAAAAAGCCCCCCACACTGAGAGGCTAGACGCTTTGCTTTTTGCTGGGAACGATTGGTAAAGATAAGCTGAGCTCCGAAAGGCTCAAGCGCTTTTGCAATTCCTTTAGCGGCCCCTCCAGTACCGACGAACAAAACCTTTTTTCCTTTTAAAGGACCATATTTTTTTAAGACTTTCACAGTCCCTTCTCCATCCGTATTCTTACATTTAAGGACCCTTTTTTCTAGTTTTAAGGTATTACAAGCCTCCATTTTATTAGAAAGATCTAGACGCGATGCTATTTTTTCTTTGTATGGAATAGTCACTGATAGCCCAAGAAACTTAAGCTCAACTATCATTTTAAGAAAAAGGTCGACTTCTTTGGGTTGAATCTCAAATTTCAGATATATAGCATTGAGTTTTCTTTGAGCAAAAACAGCATTATATACTTTTTCTCCCGGGCTTTGTGACAAGGGGGTGCCAATAATTCCTAAAACTTTTGTCAGGTTATTAAAAGATTCATATCGCAATCTTTTCAACTCATCAATTGTAAACTGACCAAGAGCCCCTTGTCTTTGAGTACTTAGTGCGGCATAGGTAATCGGCTGCTTGTAAACGGGAGAAATTAGGCGCATCCAACGCATTTTTTCTCCTATTGTAATGCCAATAAAGTTGGAATGTTTTTTAACTAAAAGTAACATTTTTAAGGCATCAGTTACTTGCGAGGTATAGACTGCAATCTTATACTTCCAAGCAGCATGCTTTTTCATTTTCAAAAGTCTCTCTTCACAATTTTTAGGGAAAGAGGTCATGTTGTGATAGGATAGGATTAGTTTTGTTTGTGGCGATTTTTCTTTGAGTTCTAAAATCAATGAACGATCACGAACCTCTTCTAAATCAAGAAACTTAGGCTTTAACAGAATCAATTTTTTTAAAAAGAGCGTGCGCTCTTTAATCGTAAAATATCCTCCTCCCCCTTCCATTTGTGAGCGAAAAGTCCATAAAATAGGATATTGTTGATTAATCTGTTCAACAAGTGAAAAATCTATTTTTTTAAAAAAATCAAGCCTGATTTCAAAGAGGCTTGATTTTTTTTTGTTCTTCTTAAGAGTTTCCAAACTACTCAATAAACTTTTATCATATAGAGTTACAATGATCACATTACAAGCTCCTTAATAAATTGAAGGGCGCTGACAATCAATTCGTTTTCAACAGGAGCACAGTAGTTACCTGAACACTCGCAAACAGAGCCAATCTGATTTAAAAGAACAAAGCGCGGGGTTTTATCATGTGTCTTTTTGTCCAGTGCCATGCAGTCAATAACCTCTTGGATTTCAAACGGCTTCATACTTATAAAACCTTTTAAAAGGTTTACCATTCGATGAAAATCTACGAGCGATAAAAGCCCCATTTCACAGGCCATGAAACTTTCAGCGATCATTCCTAAAGCAACGGCCGTCCCGTGTCCTACCTGGTACTCAAAGTAATGCTCTAAGGCATGACCGACAGTATGGCCAAAGTTTAAGATACGACGCACCCCTTCTTTCTCTTCAAAATCTTGTTCCACTACAGCAATTTTAATCTCACAAGCTGCTTTGATCAGTTCTATATAGTCTTTTGGGTGATCCGCTAAACTGCTGTAGCTGATCTCTATTTTTTCAAAAAGAGCGGCATCATAAACAGCTGCGACTTTAATAATTTCAATCAAACCTTCTAGAACTTCTTTGGGGGGAAGCGAGTTTAAACAATTAGTGTCTATAAGAATAAACTCGGGTATATAAAAGGTGCCTATTAGATTCTTCCCATATGCGGTATTCACACCAGTTTTTCCACCCAAAGAAGCATCGACCATCGCTAAAAGTGAGGTAGGAATTAAAATTAGAGGTACTCCTCGACAGTAAGTTGAAGCAATAAAACCTGCTAGATCGGTAGTCACTCCCCCTCCGATGCCAATCAGGGTGGTATCACGCCCTAACATACAAGCTTGCATTTGATCCTCAATACAAGCCTTAGTCAGGCGGTTCTTCGAAGTCTCTCCAGAAGGAAAAGAAAATAAATAGACTTCCAACCCTTCGTTTTGTAGGGAGCCTTTTAAAGCCTCTCCATAGAGAACTTTAACGTTTTCATCACAAAGGATCGCGACAGACTGAGTTTGACAAGACTCGGCAATGAGGTTGGATTTAAGTAATCCTTTGCCCAAGACTACTGAGCAGGTTTTAAAATTCATTAAATGGATAGACATGAAATTAAAACTAGACTAGACGCCTAATTTTTACAACTTTTTATCGGTTATATAGCAAAGAAAATGCTGCCAAGACCCCAGGAGATTAAAAAATAAATCATCATGGAAAAGAAGTCGTTGAATGCTGTGACAATTGGCCCCGAAGCAACTGCTGGGTCAACCCCAATACGCATAAAGAAAAGGGGCGAGAAGACCCCAAGGAGCGTTCCTACACAGCAAGCTCCAATGAGCCCTGCACTTACAATCGTTCCAATGATCAATGGATGGATGGTAATAGTTGAAAAACTGGGGATCTTAAGAAAATAAACCAAAATGCCCGTTAAAGCACCGAAAAGTAGTCCCGTACACAACCCTAAAGCAAGCTCGTGCAGTACAACCTCTTTTTTTCCTTTTGCTGAGAACAACCCCGTGGCCATCCCACGCACTAAAACAGTACTACATTGAATGCCTATGTTTCCCGACATTCCAGTAATTAAAGGAACAAAAAAGAGGACAAATGCAAGTAGCATCCCCTCTTGGCTTTCAAAAAGAGCCATACAAAATGCGTTGACTAGTCCTGCAACAAGGGTTACCAAAAGCCAAGGAGCCCTTGCTAGAAATTTTCTATGAATGGGTTCATATTCACCAATCTGTTCGTTAGTCCCCCCCACGTGAGCAAGCGTTTCATCAGCAATATCTTCAAGCGCCTCAACCACATCTTCATAGCAGATAACTCCCATAAGACGATTCTCTTCATCGACGACAGGAAGGGCGGGTATCTTATACCTTTCTACAAGGTCAACAACCTCTTCTCTTGAAGCTTCGGGGCCTACTTTATGTGAAATCGATCGCATCACTTGTTTGAGTGAAAGAGAAGGTGGATTTACAATTAAATTTCGATCAAGCACATACCCTTGAAGCTGCCCTTTCTCATTGAGGACAAAAATCCGGCGAGTCATCTCAATATGTGGGTGCTCATGAATATATTCGGCCACTTCACCCAGCGTGGTGTCCATTGAAAATGCAAAAAAATCATTGAGCATAATACGCTGAGCACTATGTTGATCTTTAGAGCGTAATTCTAAAATTTTCTGAGCTTTTTCCAGATCGAGAAGCTTTGAGAGACGTCTAAAGGTGCGATCTGAGACATTATCAAGAACCCACACAGCCTCTTCAAGAGGCATTTGATTAATAAATTTGACAATTGCAGCATCCTCTAGGTGCCTGAGGACATGCGCACATACCGTAGGTTGGATGGTCATCAAAAAGGGAATTTTTTCGCTGTCACTTAAATTTTCAAAAAGGACAGAGCTGGCTGCAAGAGGGATCCGTGAAGCTGCGTATGCCAAATCAATTGCACTGTGTTCACTGGCTATTTTTGCCATTTCATGAACTTGAACTTCATAAGCAAGCTGACCCAAAGCACCTTGCAGTTTGTCCTTGAGAATATCATCGACGGTAGTTTGGGTCTCTTGATCATTTAAAAGATCATTCATGGCCAACCTCGGGCTCAATAGTTACGAATACTTTAATTAAAAATAGATATAAAAACAACCTAAAACATTTACAATTAAAATATTACTTATAAGAAACCGAGATCATAAAGATTTTTTAATTATCTTCAAATCTTTCTTTTAAAGGCTTGGACTGAATAAATTCGTGGAAGGGTTCAAAACGCCTAACCGATTCTAAAAAAGGATCGAACATCAAGCAATCTGTTTCAGGTAAAACACCCTTATCTCGTGAAACTTGCAAATAGTGAAGAGCTTCTTTGGGCGAATTTTTCAAAGAATATAGACAGGCCATATTATAGAGACTTTCTTCTGTACCTAGAGCCATTGCTTGTCGCAATTTTTTTTCGGCTTCGTTTAAAAGCATGTTAAAAAATTCTATCTTTAGAGGATCTTGAATCAAAAGAGCATACTGCATTAATGTGAGTCCCCACGCATTCCAAATAAAACCATCTTCCCCATCATCTTGCGTTGCCAAATAAAAATTTTCAAGAGCTTGGCTGTAGGGGTCCACTTCAGAGAGAAGATCTCCTAGATGAGCTTGCACTAAAGCTAAGTTATAGTAGATGCACTCATAACTAGGGTATTCTTTGATTAGTTTTTTAAAAACTTGAATAGATTTCTCATAATCCTGAGGATCATCGCTATAACTTCCTAAAAGATCCAATGAGCAGGCATAATTAAACAATAAGAGAGCGGGCGTGGTTTGTTGACCATAAAGGGTAATTGCTCTTTCAAATTTTTCTACAGCAAGTCGAATATTTTCTGGATCATTCAATAGCTCTGTCAGCCGCAAATGAACCATTCCCCATTGGTTCCAAAGCTCAGGATCGCTCTTACAGCAATTTGCTGCTTTTTGAAAGTATTGGTTTGCCAACATATAATTTTCTTCATCATTGTGCACTCCTCCCAGAGCAAACTCTGTAAGTCCCAGGCCATAATAAGCTCTATAAGAATTTGGAGTCAGTGAAAGAGCCCTTTGGTATTTTTCAAGCGCCATCAAATAATAAGAAGAATCATCAAAGTATTGACCGAACATATAGCTGCAATAGGCGTCCCCCATGATATATTCAGGGTGATTCGGGTGAATTGAAAGCACCTGTTCAAGAGCTTTCTCGCCTTTTTTTAAATATTCTAAGTTTGCTGTCAAATCACCAAGCTCTAGATAAGCCTCTGATAAAAATGCTTGGGCTTTTATATATTGGGGATTTATTTCAAGGGCTTTTTTGAATTTCACAATGCTCATCTGCAAATGCTTTACATCGTCATTTGTTTTCCCCGAGAGTAAAAATAGCTGCCCCCAGCTAAGCCATAATTCTTTCTGCTCTCCATCAAGATCCGCGGCCTTAGCATAAGCTGCATGTGCTTGAGACATGTAATCTTCTTTCCAGGTAATCTGATATAGCTTTTGAAACGCATATGCGCTCGATAACCATCCACTGGTGTAACTAGGCTTGAGTTCAATAGACTTTTGAAAACAACGCAAAGCCTTTTCTAAAAATCGAGTATCTGAAATTAAAAGGCCCATCTCAACGTAGGCATTTCCAAAATCTCTCCAAAAATTCTCTTGGATAGAACCTAGCTTAGCTGCTTTTTCAAAGCGATCAATCGCATTTTTTATATCAACAGCCTCTCCCGAGTGCCGACCTAAGTGGTAACTACAAAGAGCCCAATCCCACATATACTTTTTGGTAGACTTAGGGTCTTGTTGCGAAAGTTCATTTGCTTTTACATATTTTTCGTTAGCTTCATGAAAATAATTCACTTGATGGTTGATCAGACCTAGGTGAACTAAAAGATCTCCAAAAAGAATCCAAGCATCGATATTTTTTGGGTCTAAGCGAACAGATTCGCTCATTTGCTTTTGAGCTTGTAGAAGATATTTCTCTCCTGATTTGTGAACGCCGTAGTCGAATAGAAAAACCCCTTGCTTAAAATACATGGCCGCATTTTGCGGATTGATTCGTCGAACCAAATCAAAGACTCCAAAAGCAAAGTCTTGCCCTTGTAAAATCAGCTGTTTCCCCTCTTCAAATAAAACGCTTGCAAGCTGCTCTTTTTCTTGAGAACTCATCTTCGACCAACTAGTGTCTAGATCACGTGAAGAGCTCACTTCTTTCAGTTGCCTTAATAGGTCAATCGCCTGAATATGATATGCTTTTGTACGTTCCATATAGTGGGCAGTATAGGTTTAGGTTTTTTAATACTCAAATCATTTTAAAATGATTTATTTATGCGCTTAAATCACACTTGATTCGCGGTTTAACTTTAGTCCCATTTTCTCTATCTACAAACCCTAAACTTAGCCTGTTGCTTGTGCTTTAGCTTGTGCTATTATTTCCTGCTCCATCCTGTATTGTGCAAGTTGGTGTAAATAGTCTCTTTGTATACTCTCTTCTTCAGACAGTATTTCATTAGCCCGAGCAATAATTTCTCCTGGATCTACCTCTTCAATCGTCCTTTTAACAGGTTCTCCAGTTAAGTGCGACGTATAGGAAAAATACTCTTTACCATCCGGAGAAAGTTGCCCAAGCTGCGGGCGCATAGGATTTAAAAGACAGTGTTTAAGATAAAATAGTTTAATTAATTTAGGTTTGAGTTCTTTTGCTAAAAACTCATCCAACTCTTTGAGCTTACTCTCATTTTTCAACTTAGCGTATTCATTAAAATTTTCACCTAGCTCTTTTGTGATAACAATTAACTTCGCTACAATCGGCTTAGCTGCATTTTCTGGATAGACAGGTTCTTTAGAGCGCAAGGGCTCAAAAGCTTCTTTGATCTCGTCAAATTTATATCCTGTCATTTCCTCAATTTCTTGATGGTATTGTTCCTGACCTATGCTGCATAATCTGTCATATTCTCCCGAATATTTCATGTCATCAAAGACTCCCATCAACTCTTCAGACATTTTACCATAAGTACCTGCCATCAATTGCGAGATAGCCATGCTTGCACCTAAAAATAAATATGCGCTGACAACTGTCGATATAGACTGTGTCAACCTATTTTCACCTGCAATAGCCTGCAAAATACCAGTTCCATGTCCTGCCAATCCGGTCGCATTTGTTGCCCAATTAATCAGTGTGGTCATTCCAGGAATCATCTCTTCACAACGAACGATTGCAGACAGTCCTCCGATAATCCCGTAACTTGCAAGAGCTGTTTTTGCAACTGAAAGCATCGATGATAAACCCCACGATGAGTTCTTTTCTTCTGCTGGCTCTGTCGGTGGCATTGCAAGGTATAAAGAACTTGCAGCACTTAACATCCCGATAGCCCTTTCTGCTCCTGTAACCGTTGAAAGAAGACCTAAAGAAGAGAGCGCCCCATATCCCGATAGAATAGCTGGACCAATAATCATGAGAGTTTTTAGGGCTGTTTTCCCCATTCCTTGATCTGAAATAGAAAGTTTCGATAAATTTTGAAAAGAGTGGTTTAGAAAATAAAGAGACCCTGCAACTCCCGCAATTCCTGTAGCTGCTGGGATTCCATGTGAAATTGAAAGGCTTGAGAGTGTCGCAATAGCGCCAACAGTTGGATACAAAACTTGGTACTTCATAGCTGGAGAAAACATCAATTGTGCAAGATTTAAAACGCGTTTGAAAGGGTCAAAATTTTCATCATAGACAGAATTAAGGGGAATATTGAGCTTTGAAAGATCAAGCTGTGGAGGTTCAGTAGGTACAGCATCATCATTACTGATACCTTCATGATCTTCTGCTAGCTTCTGCAGTTGCTCATAAAGCTCTTGGAGTTTCGCCATTTTTTCAGCTTGAGTTAGGGCTGGCTGTTCCTCTATAGGAGAAGTTTTTTCGGCCAAATCACCTTCTTGACTACTGTAAGCAGGTGGGGGAGATTGTGGTTTAAAAGGTGGAACCGATGGGATTGAGGACATTGTTTCTCCTAATTTACAATTATTAAATTCATGAACCCAATTGTAGCAATATATTATTAATTTTTTATAAAGAAATCAGTAAACACTTCTAAAATAAAAAATTTAACCAACAAAATTCAAGTAATTTATAAAATCTTAATACAAAAACGCTACACTGTAGCATAAGAATTAAATAATGAGGATAAAACTTATGACTATTCCTGGCTCTCAATATATGTCAGACTTTTTTAATACGATGAGCGAGTACACCCATCACTATTCTTCTATTCTCGATGAGAGCTACCAAACAGGTACTATTTGGTATATTCCTCCAGCACTTATTGGGGGTTATTTGGCCTATTCGGGGTCAATTCAAGTAGGGCACGCTCTTATTGGTCAAGAATGGGCGAGTACTAGACTCAAACGACTTGAGAAAGCTTTTACTAAAGAGCCTCTACCTTTTTCCAAGAGAGCCTCTGAATTTACTCAAGCTTTTATAGGCCCTGCCAGTCTTAGGAATAGAACTTATATAGCGGCAAAGGGTGCTCTTAAATTAGCTGCAGCAGCTGCTATTATCTATCCCTTTTTTGTTAAAGACAAAAAACTTGAAGCTCAATTTGAAATGGATTTAGGAGATCTTAGAAAACCTGAAAGCTCCAGTACCTTTATACACGCAACCGTATCTGGAGACTTGCAAGGGCAGACACTAAAATCAGCCAAACAATATTTTACTGAAAATGAAAATCGGCAAGCATACCTCTTTCAGAGAGGATTACAAACTCCTAACCTCAATCATAAGGTAGTTGATGCTGCAGAGCAGATTTTAAATTCGCAGAGTAAATCACCCATTCAGGATGCTCTTTTTAAGGCCTGTCAAACCGCTCTAGGAAGCTCAGACTCAGAAAGCTGCTCATCACTGAAAAGTTCCTCTCAAGAGGCGCTGTTTACACAGGGTCCTGAAAGAACATTTGCAAATCTAGACGCAATTGACCAAGCTTGTAACAGCACTCTACAACACATCCAACAAATGCCAAAAGATGCTGATTTACAAAAAGCTGATACTGCTAAGCTCCTTTGTGACTATACAATGGGATGGATCAATCCAAAGAAATGCGACCAACTCCACGATTGGATTTCACCTAATAAAGGGAATGGAACTCAAAATGAACTGACTGATTTTGTTACAAATTACGTTTGTGAACCATTACAAAAACGAGCCGAACTAGATTTAAAACTACAGCAGCTAGATCCTATTTTCTCAGCTCTAGATGCTGTAAGCGGTCAAGAGCAAGCTGCCAATAAAATTTTAGAGCTGTCTCAACTTTATGGCAAGAGCATCAACCCCCTAAAGCAATTTTCTGAAAGTGACCCTGAGAGATTTGTAGAGCTTAGTTGTCGTTTTTTAGGCTGCGACTCCTCAGAATCAATTTCAACAAAGAAAATGATCCAAAAAGCGATTAAAAATATATTACAAAAAAACCACCCCGATCGACCCAATGCTTCTCCTGTGATGTTTAACGCAGCTGAAACTCTAAAGTCTATTTTTGATGATGAAAAAAGCTTATATGAGTTGGCGCCTACCAGTAAAGATGGCAATCAGACGCTTAGTAATTATTATAGCTTTCAAGAACTCTGGTCAAAAATCAGTGATCGTTTCAAAATGCCAGAGAAAATTGCAGTAGAAGGGACAGAAGTCCCTGAGTGGACTTTGAACGAAGATTCCGAACTTCCACCTGAATGGGGTTTGGACGATAATGCCGAGTAGTTATTAATGGATTATTGAAATTCCGATAGAACTTTTATGAATGTGTAATTTCAATAAAAATGCTAGCCGGCTGATAAACTTACAAGTGATGTTTTAGATTTTAACTTGTTGTTTGATAATTCAAAGATCTGCTTAGGTGTATGTTGCTTGCAAAAAAGTTCCAAATCATGACGTGACTCAATGATAAAATCTACTTCAGAAAGAGAGGCTAAAAACTCGACAGAAGAGTTGTTTTCTCCATTATTTTCTAAGTAGACCACCATTTTAACATCCTCATTTTCTAATTTCAGCTCTTTTAACTCTTTAAAAAAATCTGAGCTAAAAAATTGACTGTGTTTTGCTTCTACTAAAATAAACGCCTCATGATCTAGGATAAACTGTAAGATACTCAAATGTTGATTTGAAAATACTTTATGGCTTAAGTCTTGCTCTAGTATAAGCTCTGCCAAACGTTTGATAGAAATACGGGCACACCCAAGGTGCTCTATCACTTCTGCAGCAGCCAAATTACATAAGTAAATCGCCTGAGAAAGGGGCAAGCCGTGTGAGACTGCAAAGGTTAAAACTGCCAGAACGGTATCTCCTGCTCCAGTGACATCAACCACTTCCTTTACCTTCACTGAAAAATCTTCTCTTTTGTCTTGGTTAAAGAGCGAAATTCCCTCTGAAGATCTCGTCACTATAATATTTTCTATTTTGGTTTTTAAAAGCAGTTCCTTAGCAACCTCATCTAAAGAGGCTTTAGGATCTTGAGAACTTGCAAGGTAAGCTTCTTGAAGGTTTGGTTTGATAATATGAGCACCACTATACTTCTCAAAATTATTCCCTTTAGGGTCTACAATTACTGGAATACCTTGAGCCCTTGACTCCTCAATAAGCGCTTTTAACAAATTTTGAGTTAAAAAACCTTTTGCATAGTCTGAAATAGCTACGACAGAAACCTCTTTCAGAATCTTTGGCAAAGAGGCGATGATTTTTTCCTCTAAAAGATCAGATAGCGGCGTTGCACACTCAAAGTCAACCCGAACAATTTGCTGGTTGCCAGCAATCACCCTGTTCTTAATCGGTGTTTTATACCCCTTTTGAGTATACAAACACTTTAGCATAGCCCCCTCTTTTTCCAGAAAAGAACGAAGCTCTTGCTGTGCGACATCATCACCAAGGCGACCCAAAACACTTACCTTTGCACCTAGAGATAGCAGGTTAAGAACTACGTTACCAGCACCTCCTGGCAGTTGAGTGACCTTGCTTGCATTCATAACTAGTACTGGAGCTTCTGGTGATACTCTTTGAACTGAACCTATGGTATAAGAGTCCATCATAAAGTCACCCACCACCAAAATGTGATTTTTTTTAAGTCGACTGAAAAGAGAGGTTAATTTCATGGTTTTAATAAGTTTCTTCAACAATCAAGTGGTTATTGATATAGTCATCAATAGCTTCATGAAGGGGTGTAAATTTCATTTTCTTTAGCTTGCGCTTTAATTTGTTCATATCTGCACAGGTATAATTTTGGTATTTTCCATGCAAATCAGCAGGCATCTCTCGATATTTAATTTGTGGTGGTTTTCCGATAGCACTAAACATGCCATGCGCTACTTGATTCCAAGTATTAGCCTCCCCACTTCCAAGATTGTAAATCCCAAATACTTCTTCAGAAAGAAGCTGTACCACTATCTTTGCAGCATCTTTTACATAAACAAAATCTCTACACTGCTCCCCATCCGAAAAGTTTTGAGGATCATTGGATTTAAAAAGCTTAATTAAATTATCCTGCTGCACTTGTGGCAGCAAGTTAAAGATGACCGAAGCCATTCTATTTTTATGAAATTCGTTAGGGCCAAAAACATTAAAAAACTTAAGTCCAGTAACTTTATCCAGTGCATTTTGATCTTTGACCCACAAGTCAAATAGGTGCTTTGAAAATCCATACGCATTTAAGGGTTTTAGCGACTCTAAGCTCTTTTCACAGTCAGAAAAACCTTGATTGCCATCTCCATAGGTAGCTGCAGATGAGGCATAGATAAAACGTAGTTCATGCTGAAGGGCAAACTCTGCAAGTTTTACGCTGTAGCGGTAGTTGTTTTCCATCAGATAATCAACATCTGTTTCAACAGTAGAAGAACAGGCTCCCATGTGTATAATTGAACCGAGCTCAGCTTCTCTTCCAGGAGTATTGAGCCACTCAAAAAGCTGATCTTTATGTAAATACTCAAGAAATTTTTTGCCGACTAAATTTTTCCATTGAGAGCCTTCTCCCATGGCGTCGACCACCATAATATTGGTTAAGTTTTGCTTGTTGAGCTCTTTTAAAATACAAGATCCTATAAACCCGGCTCCCCCGGTAAGAACAATAATTTTATCTTCATCGATTTGCATAACTTAGCCTTTGATACCATGCGTTGGATTCCCTATTAATATACTCAATAGGGAAAATTTGTACAAAACTTTTACTTGTGGGTTGATTCTTTCCTATACAAATATAGGCCGTTCCAGAGCCTGTCATAAAAACATGTTTAAAACCTTGCATTTCTAGCTCATCTTTAAGTAATGCTAGAGCAGGGCATAGTAAAAAAGCTGCTTTTTCAAGGTCATTTTGATAGACTGGAAGTTGCGAATAGATCTTGCGCGATAAAGCTTCTAAGTTATCTGAAATCAAAGACTGTTTATTAGAAAATGTATAGACTTCTTGAGTGCTCAGTGAGTAATTTGGCTTAACAACCCACACATTCTCGTCCTCACAAGGCTTTGGCATTGGATCCACTTGATCACCTCGCCCTGTACATAATGCACTTCCTTTGGAAAAGAAAAAAGGAACATCAGAGCCCAGTTCTTTAGAGAGTTCAATGAGTTCTTCTACAGGAAGGACCTTATCAAATAATTCATTAAGCCCCCAAAGCATGGTTGCAGCATTACTGCTCCCCCCTCCAAGACCGGCTTGCTTGGGAATTTTTTTATCTAAAGAAATAGAAACTGAATCTTTGAGATATGTCTTTTTTCTAAATAAAGAAAGAGCTCGAATAATGAGATTTTGATCATTAAATTCGAGCTCTGGATCTTGGCAAAGAAACTGGTCATTCTTCGAGAATTCAAGCGCTAACTGATCTCCAAGACTGACGGCTTGAAAAAAAGACTCTAGGTTGTGATACCCATCTTTTCGCCGCCCAACCATTTTGAAAAACAGATTAATTTTTGCCGGAGAAAACAGTTGGATCATTTAATAAATAATCCTTGTTTTACTCTGCTTGTTCACTCTCTTCCTCTAAGTTGGCTTCTATCTCTTCTTCTAAAGGATCTTCAACAATCGGTTGTGCTTTTCTAGCGTTTGCAGCTTTTACTGCAACAGCACTGTCACTATCAGGCTCTACTTTTAAACTAAATTGGGCCAAAACGCCTTCTTTTAGCTTGAGTGGAACCGTATGGACACCAATTTTTTTGATAGACATTTCCAAAGAAACCATTTTCTTTTCGATTGCAACCCCTTCTTGAGCGAGCAAATCAACAATTTGCTTTGCTGCAACAGAGCCATACATATGCCCCTCTGGGTCGCACTTTACTTGATGTTCAACAACAAGATTTTCAAGACGTGCTCTAATATTCTCAGCATCTTTCTTATCTTCGATTGATTGCTTGGCGCGTTCTTCTTTCAAACGAGCCTGAATTTTGATAACACTTCTATCAGCAATTAAAGCTTTTTTCTGTGGAATCAAAAAATTACGAGCAAATCCGGGTTTAACACGCACGAGATCTCCCTTACGCCCCACATTTGTCAAATCTTCTAAAAGTAGTAATTGATTTTTCATTTCTATCCTTCTAAGGTTATTCTTGTGCTACATAAGGTAAAATGGCAATGTATCTTGCCTGTTTGATCGCTGTGGTTAGTTTCTTTTGAAAATAAGCAGAAACACCCGTAATGCGACGCGGCAAAATTTTACCCCTTTCCGTAATGAAGCGAGATAGAAGTTCGACATCTTTATAGTCTACTTCCTGGATCCCTTCAGATTTGAAAGGGCAGTACTTCTTTTTTCTTTTTGTAAAACTTGATTTTTGTTTTCTTCTAATCATACAGCCCTCTGTTCTGGTGCGGATTTAAAAGTTAATTCTTCCTGCACTTTGTCAGCTCTAAGCGTCATAAAACGCATTAGATCTTCATGAAGATGATAGTCTTTCCAAAGCTCATCTATATGGCAGGGATTGAGAGAAAAGAATAGAACAAAATAATGTCCTTCCTTTCGTCCGCGGATGTCATAAGCCAACTTACAACGACCTAAATCGTGTAGCTTATGTAATTCCCCTCCTCGCTCTTTGATACCTTCCTGGATTTTATCCATAGCTTTTTGCCGGGCATCATCGCTAAGCGTGGCACTGATAATGTACATACCTTCGTAAAGGTACTTTCTATTTTTCTCCATGTATCTCCTCTGTTTACAATTTCTTGTTGTTTGTATTCACTTGGTTCATGGTTTTCTCAAGACCTTCATTGAGCCATTGTAAAATAGCTGCAACTCCTCGGTCTAAAAAGGTCCCTAATAACCTTAACTCTGAATCTGAAAAAGAGGTTAAAACATGATCTTCTAAAGCTCTTGTCTTAGACTCCCCGATCCCCATCTTGAGTCTGGCATAATCACTACCGATATGCCCTTCTATACTTTTGTGGCCATTATGGCCCCCACTTCCCCCTTTGGGCTTAAGCTTCGCTTCATCAAACTCTAGCGCCGCATCATCTGCGACCACTAAAATTCCTGGCTTTTTTATTTTATAAAAGTCGACACACTTTTTAACAGAAAGACCGCTCAAATTCATGTATGTCTGTGGTTTTAATAAATAAACCTTTTGGTTTTCAATTTCTCCTGATGCAATCTCAGCGTTAAAACGCTCACTTCTTTTAAATTTTAAACTAAATCTATTCGCGAGTTCGTCGAGTACTAAAAACCCTAAATTATGGCGCGTTAAATTATATTTTGACCCGGGATTCCCCAGGCCCACAATTAATTTTAAACAACCCTCACTCATTTCCTATCGTTTCGCAATAATAACTGCAACATCGTCTAAGTTTACCATAGGACGCACCGTCTCTGGAAGTTGAATACTAGAAAGTCTTTTAGAATGCCCTAGTTTCATCTCAGTTACGTCAAGTTCAAAATGGTCTGGAATATCTTTCGGAAGACACTTGACTTTCAAGTGACGCACTACAGGACGTACCACTCCCCCAACTTTAACACCTGCGCAGTCCATAGCTCCCTTCAACTTAAGAGGGATTTTGACATTAATCGCTTGCTTTTCATGTAACTCTAAGAAATCGATATGTAAAACGTTGTAGGTCACCACATGATACTGAATATCTTTAATGATCGCTGTTGTTTTTTTTCCTTGTTCATCTTCTAAAATAAATTTTTTAGAAGACAGAAATCCTTTAGGAGTTGCTCTTAGGTGGGCTTGAAAATCAGAGTTTTGTACAGTGAGCATTCGGTTAGTCTGACCTTTGGAATACAAAATCGCTGGAATCCCCCCCTCTCTTCGTATGCCATTGGCTTCTTTCTTAGTTTGTGACTGTCTTTCTTTAAATTGTAATTTCATTTCTTGAACTCCGGATATTTAAATTAGGTTGCAAAAAGAGAAGAGATGGAACTTCCCACTAAAATCGAGCGCACAGCTTCTCCAAAAATACTCGCAATAGAAACCACTTCTATCTTTGGATATTTTCTTTGAGGATCTTGGGCAATCGTGTTGCTGACAAACAGCTTCTCTATTTGGCTTTCTTCAATTTTTTCTAATGCCTGCTCAGCGAATAAACCATGGGTAGAAATGGCATACACTGAAAGTGCACCAGCATCTTTACAGACTTTTGCAGCGGTGCAAAGGGTCCCTGCTGTGCTACAGATATCATCGATAAGTACGACATTTTTATTTCGCACATCTCCAATAACGGGTGATAGCTCTACTTGATGCGCATTCACACGTCTTTTGTCGATAATAACAAGGTCTGATTTTAAACGATCTGCGGCAGCTTTAGCGAGTTTGATACTTCCTATATCGGGAGATCCTACAATCAGTTCTTTGATATTTTCATTTTGGATCGCTTTAATGAGTGCTGGGCGCGCATAGAGATGGTCTGTTGGAATATCAAAAAACCCCTGAATTTGATCTGCGTGTAAATCCATAGCTAAAACGCGGTCTGCACCCGATTTTTCAATCAAATTAGCCACTAGTTTAGCTGTAATTGGCACTCGTCCTCGATCTTTGCGGTCTTGTCTAGAGTAGGCAAAATAGGGAATTAAAACCGTTACGGATTCTGCAGAGGCTCTCTTAAGGGCATCTATGATGATTAATAGCTCCATCAAGTAATAATTTGGCTTATGTGCTAGACTTTGAACAACAAAGACTTTTTTCCCTCGAACACTCTCTTGGATTTGCACAAATATCTCCCCATCAGGAAAGGGCTTTGACAAAAGCTTCCCTATGGGCACCTGTGAAAACTCAGAAATTTCTTTTGCCAGATCTGGGTGGGAACTCCCACTAAAGATACAGGCATCTTTTACAACGGTCATTTGACTTACAGTTTTTTTAAGATATCTTTAAAAGCTAAATTGGGGCGGTAGGATTCGAACCTACGGTGCACGGTACCAAAAACCGTTGCCTTACCACTTGGCTACGCCCCAACAAAATTAAAGGACAAGATTTTAATTCAACGATTGAATTATATCAAGCATGATTGTTGACAACTTTGAGAGAAAATAAGCTTTATGCCCTTTTTCAGTCAAAAGTCTGCAATAATTTGATTTTTTACCTCAACTAAAAAAATGAATTGCCCCTATTTTTCTATTTTTTTGAAAGCGATGCTTCTGGAAATCAGTTTGTAAATTCTTTTGTTGAAAAAGATCTTGCTTTTAAGATATAGAAAAAGAGAAAACCATATCACTTTAATTTTTAGTTCTATATGAAAATCGCCTGTGTTTCTACTGAAATGAGTCCTATTGCCAAAGTTGGAGGCCTTGCCGATGTCTCTTTTGGCTTGAGCAAAGAAATTATGACCCAAGGACACGATATTTGTGTCATTTTACCTAATTATGCATCCCTTAAAACTTCCTACCTCGATTCTTTTGAACCTTATCCAACAGATCTAGAAATTACTTTTTCAAAAAAAAAGCATCAAATCTTGGTTTGGGCAGGAAAGCTCTGTGGCCTGACCCTCTTTTTTATAGACTCAAAAGCTCCAAGCTCATTTTTTCAGACCGATCAGATTTATGGGAAACAAAATGACGGACAGCGCTTTAGCTTCTTTTCACTCGCGGCTTTAAAATTTATTGAACAATGTCACCCTACCGTAGATATTATCCATATCAATGAATGGCAAACAGCGCTCATAGCTCCTCTTTATAAAGAACAAGCCTGCCGAAAAAGCTCTGCGAAAATAATGACGACCATCCACAACTTAAATTATCAGGGGATTTTAAGCACTTCCGTACTTAATAAGGTCGGACTTAGCAAAAAAAGCACTCAACTAAAATGCTTGGATTTAAAAAAACATAATAAGGTAAATTTATTAAAGTCTGCGATTGTCTACTCTGACTTTATCACCACCGTCTCCCCCCGTTATGCAGATGAAATCACAACCCCTGGACAAGGAATGGGGCTTGATAAAATCATATTAGAGAATAAAAGAAAAATTAAAGGGATTCTCAATGGAATTGATTATGAAGTTTGGAATCCTAAATCGGACTCAGCTTTAGCTGAGCATTATCAACTAAACCACACCCAACCCAAAGCTCTTTGCAAGAAGTTTATCCAAAAGCTACTAAATATGCCCCTAGAGAGTAGAACCCCTTTAGTTATTTGCATATGCAGGCTAGTCCCTCAGAAAGGGATATCAATGATTAAAAGTGCCATTTCCCACGTTTTAAAAATGGGTGGGCAGTTTATTTTATTTGGCTCAAGTCCCATTCCAAAAATACAGGAAGATTTTGACCAGTTAAAACTGCAACTTCAAGACAACCCTTCAGCAAAGCTTATTTTTGATTCTTATAACGAGGAACTTGCTCATCAACTCTATGCAGGAGCTGATATGATTATCTGCCCTTCTATTTTTGAACCATGTGGGCTGACTCAACTCATCTCACTACGTTATGGAACGGTCCCTATTGTCAGACTTACTGGGGGGTTAGCTAACACCGTCTTCGATATCAATTCCTCATCCAAAGCGAATGGATTTACTTATCTAGAACCCACCTCTCCAGCGTTAAAAAAGACGCTAGGCCGAGCCTTTAATCTCTACCACCATGAGCCAAAAAAATGGAAAAAACTGATCCATAGCGGCATGAAAATGGACTTTAGTTGGAAAAAGTCAGCTCAAGAGTACTTAAAGATTTTTCATAGATTAATCAAGAAAAGTACGAAGTAGACTAGAAGTGCCTAATTTTTTGAACTATTTTGAATCATTTTCTTCACTTGCTTTTTGTGCGCGTAAAAGTAATCGATTGCAGAATACAGTGTATAGATTGCAGCACAACTTACAATATAGATACTAATGACTCGATAATCAGCCAGCGACAGATAACCTAAAGTGTAGGGAATCATAAAAAGAACAATTAAAAAAATGGCGATTGCCTGAATAATGGCCTTAATCTTTCCACTCGGCCTTGCTGCTAGAGCAGTGCCTTGAAGGGCACAGATAGTTCTAAGTGTGCTGATAATAAAATCTCGGTAAATAAACACAAAAATTAAGATCAACGGCAACTTCAACGGCGCTTGTGTAAAGGATAAAAAACACGAAATTCTCGAGATACTGTCAGCCATAGGATCAATTATTTTCCCTAAATCACTCACTTGGTGATATTTCCTTGCAAAATAGCCGTCAAACGCATCTGTAAGCTCTGAAAATGCCAAGATCCCCAGAAGAACATAGGGCATTGCTAAAGTAGAAATACCAATGCTGTCATGCCAGAGATAAACAATTAAAAAAACAGGACTAAGTAAGATCCTAAGAAATGTTAAGTTATTCGCTATGGTCAATGTAGGGGCCCTTTTTCAACAATATTAAAATTTGACTATCCATTTTCAAGAAAAAATCTTATATGATTAAATCAAATTTGGGATTTATTTATGAACGAAAAAGCTCAAAGCTTACCAAATATTTTCATTTTAGTGGCCTTAGCTTCTTTTTTAGCCTACATTTTGCTCGCTAAAAGCCTCCTTTTGCACCTTTCTATAGAGGTTCTGATTTTTTTACGCTTTGTATTTATGGCAGCTATAGACCTGATCAGTCTTGAAAAAAGCGAACAAAAAAAATTTCAATTAGAACATTTTGGGATTCACATTTTAATGGCCCTTGCTAACTTAGGGCTTTACTATTGTTTTTTTGCGGCCCTACAACGCTTGCCGCTTATCAGTGCAGTTGCGATTTACCTAGCTGCCCCTGTATTTGTCCCTTGGGTACTTAGAGTTTGGATGGGTAAAAAGTTCTCCCAGAAACTTTGCTTTGGAATTTACCTGACTTGGGTAGGGATTCTTTTGACCTTTGACTCTACGTTAAAATTTAATAATATATTAATAGTTTTAGCGATAGCAAGCGCACTTCTAAAAGCCATATGCTTTTGTGGCACTCATCGCTTAAAAATCAATCATGCTCCTTTAACCCTATGGTTTACTCAATATAGCACCGTCATTTTATGTGCTCTTTTATTGCTCTATAAAATGTGGGTTTGGCCCTCTTTTATACAAATGACGAGTATCCTTTTATTATGCCTTCTAGAAAAGAGCTCTCTCAAAATTTTTAAGAGAAGCATAAGAAAATCTAACTCATTGAAAATGATTATGATATTTAATTCATCTATCTTTTTAGTGGCCGCTTTAGATTTCCTCTTTTTTCGTTCGCTTTCCTCTATAAACGCCTTATTGTGCGCAATTTTAATCTATTTTGGGCTTTTTTTTACATTTCTTCAGAAAGGACTTTTACCAAATTCAATTCATGACATATGAGGAAATTTAAAGGACATTCAAAATAGACGAGGAAAAAATGGAAAACCCTTTTACAAAGCACCCTAAAGACATTGGTGAAAGCTATTTAAAGCACTTGTTTGAGGCTCTCTACCTCTTTGCAAGGCTCACCTATTCAGGGCTTGTAATGATTATTCATGCGTTTATTCCTTTTCTTTTCACCAAAACTGCTTCTAATACCATTTTTTACTTTCATGAAAGGTTTTCAAAGCGATTAGCTCAAATTGAAAAACAAAAAGATCAGCAAGAAGTCGACCCCCCTGTCATAGAAGAAGCTTAGACTAAGTCTACTGCTACCCGCTTATACTTTTATACTTGGAACGAGGCGTTCAGCGGATATTCTTGTTCCTGTGCTTGCTTCACCATTGAGAGTTTGAGAGTCATCTTTTGAAGTAGACTCAAAAGAATGAGCCACACTAAAAGGTGTAACAGGCACAATAGCATCATCCATAGTCTCTTGGGAATCTATTGCGGAAGAAGCCGCACCAACAGCTGAAGACTTTGTCGTTGTTTCTTCAGCCCTAGGGCATAAACCTTCAGCAAAAAGCACCGTAGGTACAATGCGACTGTCCCCAGACTCTCGAGAATCGACTGAAGAACGAGGCTCGTTAAGAACTGGTGACAGGGGAACAGAGCCGTCCGATCTAGGGCTTGAAGGTACTGACATTTCTAATCGCTCAATTAAAGAAGATAAATACTATACAAAGATTTTTTGTTAAGTCAAAAGGATTCTCAGGTTTAACTGAAAATCCTTTGACAGGGAAGAGTAACTTTTTCTCAAACATCAATCGTAAAAGTTACTGATGTTCTGCTATTTGGGCTGCTGTTTGCCCCTCATTATTAATAGCATTGATCATAGAATCGTCAGCGTTTAATAAGGGCCCAATACACATAGAGGCTCCTGATTGAACAGCTAAATGGAAAGGGGTATTTCCATCTTCATTCGCAAAATTAGGTTTTAAGCTATAACCTAAAAGCAGTTGAACACATTTTAGTTGTGAAATGCGCTTTGCTAAATCCCCATTATAGTCTTGTTGAACGGCTAAGTGTAAAAGTCCATTACCCTTTTGATCCAAGACACTTGTATTTGCCCCGAGAACAAGAATCGCCGCCAAATCCAGCGGCTTACTATCCAAAACCAACGTTTGTATCAAAGCAACCCCTTGCCCATTGGGAGAGTTCACATTAGATCCGCGGCTTTGCAACAGAGCCTCAATTTTTCGAGAATGTTGAACAATAGCTTTTTTAGCTCCTGCTTCAGCACCAGACCCTCTTTCCAACCAGGGACAAAGCGCCGGACGTTTAAAAATATGTGGCGTACTCATAAAAACCTCTTATTGTTAATGTCTTACGTAATTATTTTAACGAAAGCTCTATTGTTTGTCAAGAATTATTTGACAGCAACAATCTCTAGATTGCTTATATATAACAACTTAAATCAACGCCCCTCTAAAGCCACTAATCTTAGGTCTCTATTTTAAAGAAATCTCTTATACAGATAGCAACTCAACCCCCATTGCATTTTTATTCCCATAAAGAGTACATTTAGAGAAAAAGTATTTTATGTTAATTTTAGCTTCTACATCCCCCCGAAGACGCGAAGTCTTAAACTTTTTCTCAATTCCTTTTAAGCAAGCAGAACCTTTGTTTGATGAGTCTTCAATTCCTTACGATAATGACCCTAAAAAGCATGTTATGGAGCTCTCAAAATCCAAAGCTTTAAGTTTGAGAGAAAGCCATCCCGACGATACCATTATAGCAGCCGATACTCTCGTTTATTTTGAAAACCAAATTCTTGGAAAGCCAACCAGCCTCGAAAATGCCTTTGAGATATTGAAAAAACTGCAGGGCAAGTGGCACACTGTATATACGGGCGTTACCCTGGTTAATAAAAACCATATCATCAGTGATTTTGATGAAACTAAGATCTTACTCAAAAACTCCAGTGATGAAGAAATTAAAAAATATATCACCAGTATTTCTTGTTTGGATAAAGCAGGAGCGTATGCTATACAAATGGCAGGAAACATAATGGTGGAAAAATTAGAAGGCTGCTTCTATAACTCAATTGGCCTCCCCATTAATGTCTTAGAACGCGCATTAAAAACTGTGGGAATTAGTTTATGGGATTACTTAAACAAGGGCTCTTAGCCCTTCTTGGACTCTTTATTTTCTCAGCTTGCACTAAAACGCCGACTGCAATGTCTTTACATGACCAAGGTCTTTTGCAAAAAACGCTTAAAAATTCACTGTATGCTGCCAATCCTAAGCAATGGGTCTCAGATACGAATGTAAAACTTCAAGATAAGGTCCCCTCAAACCTTCAAACAGCACTTTCCCTCTATAAACGCCAACATAAAGACCAAGGATCTCACAACTACGATTTTTTACAAAAAATGGGCATCAATATTTTAAAAGAAGCGCTTAGCCAAGAAGATATTGAAGCCCAAATCTTAGCTATTTATGGCGTTGACCTTGCTAAGCATACCCAATTGATGCCCATCTTAGAAAAAGCAATGCAAGTTCCTGACAATGTTGTTCAGATTACAGCTCTTCAAACCTTGGCAAAATTTCCAGAAAACAAAGCAATGGATTTGATGGTTCAAGCTTGTAGCTCTGAATTCTTAAATGTTGCCGTAACCGCGGCTTTTTATCTCGCTCAAAATAAGCATCCACTGGCTTTTGAGCTCATCGAATCTCTAATGGACAAAGTCCCCGCAGAATGCCTTGAAATATTTCCGTCCATTCTTTCATTAATTGACACCCCACGAGCGACGCAAAGGATAAAAAAATGCATCCTCAACTCAGAGGAGTCCGTGCGTGTAGCTGCTGTTTTAGCAGCTAGTGGCTCCCAGCGCACCGAACTACTTCCCGAGATTAGAGCCCTTTCCAAACAGCACAGTGTGCGCCTGCAAGAAGCTTGTGCTCATGCCCTTGGTGAACTTCACGATGAGGCGTCCATTACAACTTTAAAAAAATTAGCCAAAAGCTCGTCAAATAGCGTAGCTCTCAGCGCCCTAAATGCTCTTCGAAAACTAGGTGATCCCGATGCCATTGCTCAAATTGAAGAGTTTGCTATTTCTAAAAATCCCTTCTCAATCCAACTGCTCAAAGATTGCCCTGGTGACATTTATCTTTTACAAACACTGGCTCAAGGAGCAAGTAATGATCCTGTGGTGTTAAACGCCTCCTTAGCACTTTTGAAGAAAAAAGATATCAGCAGCCTTCCAACAATTTTATCCATACTGATCCCTGAAAACGAAAACCTTATGATCTCCTCAATCCCTTCTCCTGGAGGGGCTCTTTCTATGTATAAGCTGCAATATAAAAGCTTTGCTACTAGGTCAATACCACAAATTCAGCAGATGTCTTTAGATGTTCGGGCTCAAATACTCGCTGAATGTAGCGAGCTTCCAGAAGAAGCTTTTTTAGAAATAGCCTCTCAAATTATTGACGCTAACCAAAATGACCTCATACCACTAGTTACAAATCATTTAATGACTTTGCAAACGTCCTCTTCAGTAAACCTCTTAAAAAAATGGCAACAAAAAGTAGGAGCTCCTTATGTGCGTATTTGCAGTAGCCTTGCCCTATATAAGCTGAATGAAAAAGGGCCTTGGAAAGATCATATCATAAGCTGGCTTCGTAAGCAAAAAAAGCACCCCTTAGTCAAACTAAGAGCCATCTCTAAATGGAATTATAAGCAACTTCCCAGCCCTTATGAAATGAACCCACTAGAGATTTCTAAAACCATGATTGAAGCTTATTTAGAGCTTGCTGACAAGCAGGACGAAGAAGGCATTGAAGTCATTTTGGAAAATTTGTCAAATGACCGCTTAAAAAATAAATATGCCCTTGCCGGTCTCTTGGTTTTAGCAACCCAATAAAAGTCCTCTTGGAAATAGCCTTTTTATGTTAACATCATCCGAAAAAAATTTCGGCATAGTAAACGTGCGTTGTTTCATCACTCTTTTCTTATTCTTTTTCCCTTTCTTACTGCATGCCATAGAATCACCGCTTAAATTGGATCTTCGCTCTCCTACCTATGAAAATGGAAGTGTTGAAACCCAAGAAGGCGGGGTCTTAGAGAATGATCAAATTCGCATTCAGGCGACCCATATCCAATATACCAAAAGAGAAGAAGGTGCAAAAACTGTTTGGACCGCAAAGGCAGACAAAAACCTGTCAGTGCGCTATGGTAATAAAAATTTTGTCGCTCAAAGCCTTGAATATGATTTCCAAAAGCGCACGGGAGTGCTGAGGCAAGCTTGCACTCAGGTCGGCCCCTGGTTTTTGCACAGTCAAGAGGTGCTTCTTCATCAAGACGGATCCTATAGTGCGAGAAAAACATCTTTAACAACTTGTGAAAACAATAGCAATCTTTGGCAAATTCATTTAAATCGCGCCAGCTTGCACCCTAATGAAATTTTAACCGCCCAAAATGCGCAAGTCAGGGTTTTAAATGTGCCCATCTTTTGGTACCCTTACTTGAAGATGAAGCTCTCAAACCTAAAATATTTAGCAGCCCGCTACACTTTTGTGACAGGAAGGCCGCAAACCGATAAAATTAGCATGCGCTATTTGGCATACTCTTCAGAGACTCTGCGGGCTCACTTGCAGCTCGACTACTGGTTTAAAAGAGGCCCCGGTGCCCTTTTTTTATTGGACTATAAATCAACAACACACCCCACCTCCTTTAATAGTAGTAATTTTCTAGCACACGATAAGCGAGCTAAAAAACCTCGCTCTGGAGATTTTGCTGTCGGCAACTTCAGGCAGCGATATGAAGGTCAGCTTGTATCACAGCTTAGTGATCGACTTTCTCTTAACTTGCAGTATGAACAGCTTAGCGACCCCTATGTACTTCAGACCTATTTTAATAGAGACTACTTTCTTACCATTCCAAAACACACACACATAGGGTTCAACTACCGCGACGAACTTTGGGTTTCATCACTGCGTACGAAAGTTCGTATAAATACTTTTGAGACAACCTCGCAAGAACTTCCCTGGGTACAACTTAATATCCGAGCCTTTAAACTCTATAAGAGCCCCCTTCTTGCAGACTTTTCAACAAGCTTTGGATATCTCGACTACCGTTTTGCAAATATCTTAGAAAATACGTTTCAAAGTTTTCAGAGCCCCCGAGCCATTTTAAAGCCCAAACTATACTGGCCAATTCGTCTTGCTGGATTTGCCATCACCCCTCAAGTTGAATATGTAGGTATTGGGTATGGACAAACTCCTTTGGGAAATGCTCTTTGGAACAGTTGGGCAAAGCTTGGTGTAAACGCTCACTGGAGGTTTTTTAAGAACCTATCACCTTGTCTCAAGCATACTGTTAACCCCTATCTTTCTTACGAGTTCCGTCCAGCTCCTTCTGTGCCTCTTCAAGACCATTTCTTCTTTGACATAGAGGATGCCTCACACGCTCTCAATCAGCTTAGATGGGGGCTTAAGACCTCTCTTGTGTATAAAAATCAATCCCAGTTTTCCTCGCCACTAACCCTTGATATCTATAGTATTGCATTTTTCAAACAAACTGAAATTGGCTCTCAAATTCCACGTATGTACTGTGAAGTAAACCATAAATTGCCCTTTTTACAGACTTCGCTAGTTTCAGCTTATAATTTCCAGCACCAAAAAATTGATCATATCAACGTGCGAACTGCCTTCACTTTTTCAGAAAATTTTGCCGCTTCAATACTATTTATGCACCGCAGTGCCTATGACTTTAGAAAAGCAAACCCGAATAGTTTTTTAGTTGAAGTCTCTCGTAACCAATCCAACCTAATTAACTCCCCGCTTTCTGATAGACGTAACACCATTCAATCAAAGGTCTATTGGAGAGTCATTAGACGACTAATCGTAGAGTTTGAGTCTCGTGCTGGCTGGCACCGAGCACACTCACCATCTTACAATGAATACTGGTTTAACTTTACCATTTTGCTACCATGTAACTGGAGACTCATTTTATCTCCACAAAGAGTGATATCTCCCTACAAAGGGAAAAAATACACATGGAGATACCATATGCATCTAAAATTAGGTGGAGAAGCCCCTAAAGAAGCCTCACAACCCTACATCTATTGGTAAGAAAAAGGGTGGTCGATTCTAGCTATCAGAATCATCCTTCTTCTTAGATTTTTTCTCATCAGCATCACACTGGCTGCATGCTTCCATTTTCTTGATCATATTTCGCTTGATTAAAGCATCAATTGAAATCAAACCCGGTCCAAAAAAGAGGACGACCAAAGAAGCTAATAAAAATGAGAAACTAGGCGCTGTGAAAAAAGCCGCCGGATCTGTAAAAAAACTGTAGAACTGAGCTGGATGTGCAAAAATATAGGCACCAAACATAATTACTGTGGTGCAAATTGCTGCTAACCTACTTAGGAATCCAAAAAAGATCAAAACGCCACAGCACAGCTCAAAAATGGCTACGGTATAGGCAAACCCTGTTGAGAACCCAAGTTGCTGAAAAAATGAGGAGAACCCCTCCATATTGGAAAGCTTGTAAACACCCCCAATAAAAAATAAAAATCCCCAGTAAAGGCGAATAGCCAATAGTAGAAGAGATTGAAAGAAATTTGTAGTATGGTACCAACACTTGAAAATTTTCCTATCCATAAAAACCCTAAAATTTTTATATTGCCTTAAATTCGACTTATATGAGGTGAGTCATTTTAATGCATCTTTTTTTAAAATGCAGGGAAAATAAACCTCACTACACTTAATATAAATAACATATGAAAAACTCTGACCCATTACCGAACCCCTTTCTAGAAACATCTAGATCCTCTAAACCTGTTGATTCCTGTGTCTTAGTCATTTTTGGCGTCACCGGAGACTTAACATCACGTAAGCTGATGCCTGCTCTTTATAATTTAGCCAAAGAAGGGCAGCTTCCGCTCAACTTTTGTTGTATTGGCTTTGCTCGTAGAGCCAAAAACGACGAAAGTTTTAGGTCTGAGATGAAAGAGGCTGTTGAAAAATTTTCTCGATCAAAACCCTTAGATCTTTCCGTTTGGGAGGATTTTTCCTCCAAACTCTTCTACCACAAGGGAAACTTTGATGATACAAGCGCCTACCAAGCTTTGGAATTAAAGCTAAAGGAGATAGATCAACGATATAGCACTGCTGGTAACCGAATATACTACTTGGCAACCCAGCCCAGCTCATTTACGACCATTGTTCAGAAACTATCTGAAAATCAACTCATCTACCCTTACCAAGAAAATGAGCCCCCTCCATGGTCTCGAGTCATCATTGAAAAGCCTTTTGGCCACAACTTAGAATCTGCCCATCAGCTGCAAACAGAGATCACTCAGTATTTAAATGAAAAGCAGATTTACCGCATTGATCACTATTTAGGAAAAGAAACCGTTCAAAACCTTTTGATTTTTAGATTTTCAAATGCCATTTTTGAAGCCATTTGGAATCAAAAATATATAGACCATGTGCAAATTACAGTTGCTGAAGATATTGGCATCGGCACTCGAGGCAATTTCTGGGAGGAAACTGGACTTTTAAGAGATATGATTCAAAATCACCTAATGCAATTACTTTGCTTAATTGCTATGGAACCTCCTGTAAACCTAGATGCAGACTCTATTCGCAATGAGAAAGTAAAGGTTTTAGATGCTCTGCGATCGATCCCGACTGATCAGATCGATCAGCACGTTATTCGAGGACAGTACGAAGAAGGTTTTGTTAAAGGGCAAACAGTCAATGGTTATCGTCAAGAGCCTCTGGTGCATCCAGAGTCTCAAATGGAGACCTTCGTCGCCATGGAGATGGCTGTAGACAACTGGAGATGGTCTGGGGTACCGTTTTACCTAAGAAGCGGTAAAAGACTTCCTAAAAAAATGTCTGAGATCGCAATTGTATTTCGACCGGTTCCTAATATTCTATTTACCCAAAAGCAAACCAGTTATGAGCAAAATGTCTTGTCTATTCGCATTCAACCCAATGAAGGGATAGGACTGAACATTAACTGTAAAGTCCCTGGAATTTCGACTCCCATTCAACCCGTTAAAATGGACTTTAAATATGGAAACTATTTTGGTCTCACACCACCAGAAGCCTATGAGAGACTTATCTGTGACTGTATCTTAGGAGACTCCACCTTATTTGCTCGTGGAGATGAAGTGCTCTCTTCTTGGAAGTTTATAGACCCCATTTTAAAACACTGGAAGTCTCAAGACAAAGGGGCTTTGCACCCTTACCAGGCGGGGACGTGGGGACCTGATGCTTCTAAAAAACTTTTAGATAAATCCTCTCGGAACTGGAGACTACTCTAATCTCTTATGCTTTCATTTACCACTGTATCACCTTCTAATATTGGACAGGAACTTGACAAGCTTGAAGAGCTGCATAAGCAAAATAACCAGTTAAGAGCCTCTTTATTCAATTTAGTGATTTTTGTTAATTCCCTTGAAAAGCTACCCTACTTTGAGACTCTCACCCACCAAATCACCGAGAAATTTCCATGCCGAGTGCTACTTATTGAAGAAAACAAAGAAGCTCCCCCCTTATTTCTAGAAGCCCTTATTGCGGCTAAAACAATTAAAAACGGAGAAGGGCCGCAAGTTGTCTGTGATTATATTCACCTAAAGACAGCCCCTGGAAATCCCGAGCAGGTGTTGCATTTGATTTTAGAGCACCTCATTCCAGATCTTCCCTTAACTCTTCTATGGGGACAAGACCCTACCTGTAAGCACCCTTTATTTGATCACCTCAAGCAGATAGCCCAACGTCTGATTTTCCACTCTGAATGTAGCAACAACATCCATGATCTTGCTCAAAACCTTCTGAGTTCGATTGTAAACTGTCCATGGGAAGTTGCTGACTTAAATTGGGTTTACTTAGAAGACTGGAAAAAAGTCATTCGCACCCTTTTTAACTCAAAAGAAAATCTGGATGACTTAAAAAATATTGAAACAGTTAACCTAAACTTTTGTAAAACTCCCAGTCAGTATTTTTGTCACAACCACTTTCAAGTTCATTATTTACATAGCTGGCTCGCCTCAAATCTAGGCTGGCAGTTCGCCTCTTTAAAAGAGAATGAACAAGAACAAATAATTACCTATAAGATTAACGACCGCTTGATTCAAATTCATATTTTACAAACCATGTGTGACCTTAGAGCCCCTCCCGGAACCATCCTTTCAGTAGACTTAACCCTAAAAAATAAGAAAAATTTTAAGTTTGCTAACCAGCTTGAAAAAGATGCTATCAACATTGAAATTTGGGATGAAGAAAAACAAAAAATCACCTACAATGGCTCTATTGTCAAAACAAAAGGTGAAATCTATTTAAGCAAAGAAATTTGCTATAATGAGACAAGTGCGCATTACGTTGAGATGCTAAAGACACTCTCTACAATTAAAGGATTAATATGAACTATTCAGAATACAACTCCGTGGTTCGCAGTTTAGATGCAAAAAGAGATCTTGCTCTTCCTGGGAATTTTGATCAAACAATTGATTTTTGCACCCAATATTTAATTAATCAGTCTCAAAAGGCAATTGTTCACAAAGGATTTTTCACAATCGCACTTTCTGGCGGCAGCACCCCTAAAGCTATTTTCAATAAAATGAAAGAAGAACCTTTTAAATCTAAAGTAGAGTGGGACAAGATTCTATTTTTCTTTGGCGATGAGCGCTGTGTTCCTCCAGACCACCCTGATAGCAACTATAAAATGGCAGTCGACACAGCACTTAAAGAACTTAAAGTTCCCACTGAGCATATATTTAGGATGGTCGCGGAAAAAGATGCGAAAGAAAATGCGATGGCCTACCAAAAACTTATTGAAGAAAAGGTTCCCCAATCTCAGTTTGATCTTATCACACTTGGGATGGGAGACGACGGACACACGGCGTCATTATTTCCGCACACACAAGCATTGGCTGAAACTGACAAGCTTGTCGTTGTTAATCAAGTTCCTCAAAAAGACACCTCTAGAATGACTTTTACCTACCCATGCATTAATCAAGCACACAAGGTTTGCTTTTTTGTGTTAGGGAAAGCCAAAGCCTCTATTCTACCACATGTTCTTCAGGGTGAATACAACCCTTTAAAATATCCCTCTCAAAAGGTAGGTTCTAGTGCACATAAAGCACTTTGGATTCTAGACAAAGAGGCCTCATCAGGACTTAGCTTATAATGAAGGTTTTGGGGATTGAAACAACGTGTGATGAAACAGCAGCAGCTGTGGTAGAGTCAGGATCTAAGATTCTTTCTAATATCATCTATTCTCAGGGCGACTTTCACAGTCAATTTAAGGGCGTTATTCCAGAGCTTGCCTGCAGAAAACACCTCGATGTGATGATTCCTGTGATTGAAGAAGCTCTAGCTGAAGCAAAATGCACCTTGCAAGATATTGACCTGATTGCCGCAGCAAGAGGACCTGGATTAATTGGAGCTTTGTTAATTGGCCTCAATACTGCCAAAGCGCTTGCTCTTGCTCTTAAAAAACCTTTTATCGGCGTCAACCATCTTGAAGCCCATCTGTATGCTGCCATGATGCCCACCCAACCTACTAAATTCCCCTGCTTAGGTATTATTTTGTCTGGAGGGCATACGGCACTTGTTCATATAGAAGCCATTGGAAAGTATCGCGTTTTGGGAACGACTGTCGATGATGCTGTTGGCGAAGCTTTTGACAAAGTGGCCAGTATGCTAGACCTCCCCTACCCCGGCGGCCCTTTCATAGAAAACCTAGCTAAAGACGGAAACCCTTATAAATACTCTTTGAAAGCAGGCCAAGTTAAACAAAGTCCTTTAAATTTTTCTTTTAGCGGCCTGAAGACGAACGTCCTCTATACCATTAAAGGTCAAAATCAAGATAAAAATGCCCCTTCAACTCTTTTGGATGATGAAAAAAAAGATTTAGCAGCCTCTTTTCAACGGGCCGCTTTTTCAGATATTGTTAACAAGACCCTCTTAGCAACTGACCAGACCCAATATCACGCCCTTATCCTAGGGGGAGGGGTCTGCGGCAACCTTAAACTTAAAAAAATGTTTCAGGAAGCCTTTCCCAAACTCCCACAGTTTTGGCCTTCCAAAAAGATGGCCTCTGACAATGCTGCAATGATTGCAGGCCTTGGATACCAGCAGTTTTCCACTAAAAAACACCCCGACTCTTACTACTTAAAAGCCCTCTCTAAAATCCCAAGCCTAATCTAAGTTTAGACTTGTGAATTAATTTCATGGTTCTCTATAATTCCGCCTTTGAAATCCTTATGAGAATCACTATGGCAAGAGAGAATATCAAGTTAAAAAGTGAAGAAAGTTCACAGTATTACTTTACTACTAAGAATAAAAAAACGAAGCCTGAGCGCCTTGTTATTAAAAAATTTGACAAGACGTTGAGAAAACATGTTACGTTTAAAGAAACGAAATAATTTAAAGCTGCCTCCTTTCAGCGCGTATTATTTGCGCGCACCAAACGCCTTTTCTTAGAGAAGGCGTTTGTTTTTTATAAAAAATATGTTTGAATTTTCTTTAATAAAAAAATATTTATATCCCCGCTATAAGCAACTGTCTGTCTCTATCATTTCCATGTTGTCTATCCTAGTCGTCACCGTCGTTGTCTGGTTGGTGCTCGTCTTCCTCTCTGTAATCAATGGCATGGAAAAAAACTGGACCGAAAAACTGATTGCTCTAAGCGCTCCTATGCAAATTATGCCTACGGATCAGTATTATCAATCTGACTACTACCAACAAGATTCCATCTCTCATCAGGCAAATTATAGCTATAAAACCATCGAAGAAAAAATGTACGAGAGCCCTTCTTATGATCCTTTCACAGATGAAGAGCCTGAAAGCATGTGGATGCCGACGAATGGGAAAGACCTGGTTAAAGAAGCCTTCGATGCTATCTCCACACTAAATAACCACTCTCCCTATGCTGTCTCAGCAAATGACTTTCAAGTCAGCGTTGCAAATGCTCGTTTTCGCCTCCTACGCTCAGTCAATAACTGCAACTTGGGACTTGCTGCAAATTCCCAAAGTTTTTTAACACAAATAGCCTACTTGGCATCTTTTGACCCTCATAACACACGCCTTCAAAAAACTCTGTTACCCATGTCGGATCAAGACTTGACCAATGTCTTGTCACTCTTGAGTTCTTCAGCTCAAAATATACAGCAAGATCAACCAGAGTGTGACTCAACTCTTAGTGGGCCTATTTTTAGAAAACGGATCGATGATTTTTTTAAACACGCTGATATTTCGCATTTAAAGACTGGCTTTGAAGGCTACCCTTTCCATCGTAGTTTTCTTGCAAGTAAAGGGAAAATCAAAGCAATCCTTAGGGGTAACAACACTCTTATCGTCCCTAAAAATGCTTCAGACCTTAATGAACTTAAAGATCCATCTTTGGGACAAAAAATTGTGACTATCTATCTGGAAACAGACCAAGTAGCTCTTGGGAAAAAGATGCTTCCTTTAGATCAGTTTCGCCTGGAACTACCACCGAACACTTCACTACAAGCAACACTGCTTAAAAGCTCTTTGAAACACGCACAAACACCTAGCCAACTAAAATTTTTAATTCAACAAGATATCCAAAATACTCCCTTTAGCAAAGAAGTTTTTTTCAACCACTTAGAGATTGGACAAGTAGAGGCTAAGACAAAACTAACCTCTGTAGACAATGCCCCTCCATTTTGGGCCTATCAGATTGATGATGGAAAAAATCCGCGCCTGATTTTACCGACAGACTATGAAGTGGGCGAGGGAGTTCTCCTGCCCAAAGCTTATCGAGAAAGTGGAGTTTTATGCGGAGACAGAGGCTATCTTTCCTACCAGTGCCAAACAACCTCTTCAATACAAGAAATGAGAATCCCAGTCTTTGTAGCTGGATTTTACGACCCTGGCCTGATTCCTAATAGCGGTAAGGTTATTTTAGCTCCTAAAAAAATTATAGCGACCATTAATGCCGGCATCTCTATTAAAGATTCTCAGATTGGCAATGGCATTAACGTATGGTTTGATTCAATTAAACATGCTGATACCGTCAAAGAGTTTTTAGTCCAAGAATTTAAAAAACGTGGAATCGAATCCTTCTGGAACATAAAAACCTACAAAGAATATGAATATGCCAAAGATTTTATCGAGCAGCTAGCTTCAGACAAAACCCTCTTTTCTCTGATCGCTATCCTTATCATTATGGTAGCCTGTACTAATGTCATCTCAATGCTTATTTTACTAGTCAATGATAAGAAAAAAGAGATTGGTATTTTACAAGCAATGGGAGCTAGTAAAAAAAGCATTGCTCTGATCTTTGGGGGCTGTGGCCTAACCATTGGTCTTTTAAGTGGATTTATTGGGACCACAGCAGCTTACTTTACTCTTAAAAACATCAAACCTCTTATGAATCTTCTTAATAAATTGCAAGGACATGAGATGTTTAACCCCGCTTTTTTTGGAGAGTCACTCCCCTCAACTCTCAATGGAGATGCCTTTTTATTTGTGATCATAACAACTTCCATTTTATCCCTGCTCTCGGGTTTGATCCCTGCTGTAAAAGCAATGAGAATGAACCCTGCACAAATTTTAAAATCGGAGTATTAGACCTATGTTGAAAGCAAATAGCATTTGCAAGACGTTTCAAGGGCCTTCTAAGATCAATCTGCTTAAAGAGATTAGTTTGACGCTTAACCCCCAAGAATCTCTAGCTATTATGGGGGCTTCAGGCGTCGGGAAGAGCACCCTTTTACATATTTTAGGTTCTTTGGAAAAACCTGACAGTGGAGAGATTTTCATTCACGAAAAACCCCTTTCTTTTAATCCTGCAAAAACACGCAATGAACATATTGGCTTTGTCTTCCAATCTTTTTTCTTAATGGAGCACCTATCTGTTTTACAAAATGTTTTAATGCCTGCAAAAATTGCTCGTAAATCAATGAAAAGCTCGTCACAAGCAACTCTTAGAGCCCTGGACCTTTTGAAAAAGGTAGGTCTTTTAGACCGCAGGGATCAACCTGCTAAGAATCTATCAGGGGGTGAGAAGCAGCGCGTTTGTATTGCACGTGCATTGATCAACAACCCTTCTATTATCTTTGCTGATGAACCCACTGGAAACTTAGATGGCAAGTCGAGTTTAGCCATTCAAAATCTTCTTCTAGAAAGCGTCAAAGGTGAAAAAAAAGCGCTGATCGTCGCCACACATGACCAACATTTTGCAAAACAATGTGACCGCACTCTCTGGCTTATCGACGGGAAACTTCACAACTCACCCACCACCTAATTTTTTGTAAAAAGTTTTCAATCAGATCTCCAACAAAAAGCTAAGTTAAAAACTATCTAATTATAGGAATACCCACTAAGTAATCTCTTTGAGCTTGCTCATTGCATATTAATAATATTAAACCTAAAATATTTTTTTTTAAACTTATGAATTTAAGAGATTACAATGAGCACAGGACCTAGCGTAGCAACTGTAATTACACAATCAACTTCTTCAAAAAATATTGTCTTTCAAACAGCTAAAGGCCCTTACCATGGTAAAGAACCGATTGACTCAGACCGTCACCATGTTTTTCAATGCGATGACTTTATTAACCAGGCCCTTAGACAATCTCAGATCGACGAACAATCAACTTATAATTTAAGACATAAATTGGCGATGGCTGCAACATGGGCAGATAGTCTAGATAAAGAATTTGCATCACGAATTATAGTTACCGATTCAGGTAATAGCACGCTCTCAGTGAGACTTTTTACCCCCCTTACTACAATGCGAGACACTAGCCTAGAATCTTACCCTCTGGATGGCAATACCCCTATAGATGACCAAGGCACTTGTATTTTACACCGTGCTTGTCAAGCTGCGCATAAAGGAGCGCTTACTTTCTTAATGGAGACCCTTCCAAAAGGAGCAGAGAACCAACCCCTTGCAAATGGCCAAACACCGCTAATATGCGCAGTTTTAGCAGAAAGTTTAGAGGCAGTAGATGCCCTTTGTTCTCGAGAAAATTTAGCGGTCAATACCCAAGATAATGATGGAAGCACTGCCCTTCAAACAGCGATTAGACTCGGGAATACTCCTATAGTACGAACGATATTACAACATAGTAAGGTTCATCTAGAACCAGATCTAAACAAGCAAAATCTTTTTCATTTCTGGGCAAATTATGACCCTACGACAAACAGCGGGACAGAGAGTGCACAAACCCTTTTTCAAGTGCTTTTAGAGAAACTAGGAACTCAAGCTCTCAAATTAGAAGATGTCAATGAAGAGCTACCTGCACATCTTGCTATGAAAGCAGCCTCTCAAACTTGTAGAGACCCCACTAGTGTTGCCACTCGCTACTTAAAAGTGGTCGAGGTAATAAATGCGTGGCCGCAAGCCTGCCAAAAAGAAAGTAGAAGCGGTGAAACAATAGCTTCTCTTGCCTCAGGAAGCGATATGCCGGAAGATCTTTTCAACTTCGTCTTAACACATACAAAAAAGAGACCCTCAACAATTTTTTCCAACCTCAGCCTTACAGATCGTGCTCTCCAGGGTGGACAAGCACAGAAACTGAAGGCCCTAGCATTATGGCAGCCTTTAGTTGAAAAGCCATGGAGTGATAACGTTCCAGAAAATGTCAAGTATGCCCTAATGACCCCTAGCAAAGTATTCTGTCACCAAATACCCCTAGCATCAGACCGGAAATCGGCTCCTTTAGAGCAAGACAATGACGTAGCAACCTTTGAGGTGCTTGATAAGAGCGTAACGCCGCTAGAAGACACCCCTATTAATAGAATCCATTTTGCGTCAGCGCCAACATATCACCCCATTTATAAAATAGTAAAAGGCACTGCAAACCCAGCAAATATCGATCGACAATCAACAGCAAGTCAAGCTTTTGAACTTCTCATGCAAGATCCTCAATTTGATCCAAAAATAATACTTGTGGACGACAAAACCCTCTATGACTTTATGGCAACTGAAAATGTGAGTCAAGAGGCTGTCCGAGCTCTGTTTAGTAGTCAAGTTTTTATAAAGCAACTGCAGCGTCTCAAAGTAGGGCCTACCCCCACAAGAGAAAGCTTAAGCGCTCTTGAACATCTAACAAACCAAGCATTTACATCTCTGAATAAGTCTCCCGGTACAGGACTTGCTTTTCTTTGTGAAGTAAGCTGTAGATACTTAGTTTCCACAAAACTTTTAGAAGCTGGTATCACAAGGTGCACCTCTCTAAAAGCTCGCAATAGCATTCTCGATGCCTACGCAACTTCTTATGATGATCGGAATGCCGCTGCCCTAGAACGAAGAGCCCTAAGAGAAAGTGTTGAAGAGTCATTACGACAAGTTTCCAGGGTAAGCTACTGCCCTGTGCAATAATAAAATTTTAAATGGCTATATTTTGTGCAGATAATCCCACGCCCTTTCATACTTTAAAGCTCTCTGTAGTTTTTTAATGTCGCAGGCAGTGTATTACTTAGGCTTATTTACTATTGAGAATTCCATTCTCAATAATTTCGCTGAAAAATATCAAACAGCAACCAACGCTCTGGCATTAAAAACTGAGAATGCCACAGAAAATACTAATAAACTAGCGGAGGCTAAAAACTGACATCTGACATACTAGAACATGAATTGAAATTATTGAAAGAGATTGGTTATTTAAAACTCCCGAGATTACAGTTGTTGATCAATCAAAGAAATTTGTTGACACTCAAGCCTAAAAAGCAATTGGAATTTACAACTTATCGGGCTATAATTTTACAAAATCTTAATACTTTAATGCTATAATCAGCTGTAAAATAGAGCCTTTATGACCTTGTCTCCATCATTTTATAGACACTCAGCAAGTAATACAATAGCAACCTTTGTAAATGTATTAGCACACGTCTACCCTTCAGCTATTAACCTCGGAAAAGTGAGTCTCTCTCCAAAACAACAAGAAAAAGCAGATCTTATCAACTCCTTAATTGAGGAGATTAAGCCTTCTCTAGGTTTAGAAAGAGTCTCTGTAAACCTAATCATTGACTCGAGTGTAAACCACAATGCAAGCATCATGGGATCATCAAGTGCGCTAGGGGGCCCTGTTTTAAGCCTGGGAAAAGAGTACTTTAAGTATTTTAACTCCTCGTACTCTAAAACCCACTCTTTTCGAAAAGCCCAACTTTTGCTTCAGAAACTTCCCGACCACCCATTAGAAATGGGAAAATATTTAGATAGCCTCCACCCTCAAGAAGCTGCCACAGTTCTTAAAATTATTCATAGCCAATTTTCGGTGCTCAGCACCAAAGAATTAAAAGGCATACTTGCTCATGAACTGGGGCATGCAAAGCAACACCACTCCCTCAGAAGCTGTGGTGTTTTGGCAACAATGCTATATATTGGAGCACTTTCTTTGAATAATTTTAAGTACATCCCAACAATCAGCCCTCCTGAATTAAATAGCGCAGCAATAATTGGAAGTTTTTTTTTAGTTCCTGCGGCAGTATTAGCAACTTTCCAGCAATTTTCCCGTATTCATGAATATGAAGCTGATAAAGAATGTGGTAATAAATTAGATACCATGCAAGGGATTCAATCTTTTTTTAAAAGACTCATTATTCGAGAGATAATCAAAAATAATTTTGACAACTCATCACAAAAAAACCCTTCATACTACGAGCAAATTAAGCAGAAGCTAGATTCTTGGGAATATTTCACCTCCCACCCTCACCCTGCCAAACGGATGATGCAAAATTATTTGCAGATGAACAGCCCCACTAAACCTTCCAGGTATATGGCAATTTCTTCAATGATCTCAACAGCTATAGGAACCACTTTCCTCACAGCACAAGTGGCAATAGAAGCTTTTGCAACATACTACTCTTTGACCCATTTCTAATAAAAAAATCAGGAAAAAAATGATCCATCAAATTAGCAGTCAATTAAATTACTTAACACCCCAAACTACACCCTCTAAAGCTAAAGATCTAGCTATTGAAGATAAAGGTTTTGTTGGGCAATTAGAAGTTAATGAAGGCCCATCCTTTTTTGATCGAATCATGACAGATGTTGTACTGAAATCTCCTCATTTATATCTAGAGCCATTAGCCCACCTAGCTCCTCGTTTTTTTAAAGATCTTTTCATCAAATTATCTGATTATAAGCTTTCAGAAAAAGAGAAAGAAAAAATCACATCCATCAATACTCTTATTGATGAAGTCAAACCCCACCTGGGATTACAGGATATCGAGCACAGCCTCTATGTTGATACTGATTATATGTTCTATGGCAAAGACACTCATAACTTTGCTGTTATGGGAAACTCAAGCTCCTACTGTGGCCCTGTGATGCTAATCACTAAAAGTTACTTCGATGCCTACTGTGCCGATCACTCTCTTTCTCCCTCACTACAGGAAGCTCTTCATCTGCTAAAATCTCTTCCCAATGACCCCATTGAAATGGGACTCTACTTAGATCAACTTTCAGAAAGTGACCGTAAACATCTACTTCAAACCATTGATAGTCATAAAACGTCATTGACTACTGAAGAGTTTAAGGCTGTTATTGCCCATGAATTGGGACATGCAAAACAGCACCATAAACTTAGGAAAACAGGCGTTAATTTTATATTTAATACAACAATAGCCACCATACTTGCAACGTTAGCTTATTTGCGTAAAGGTGACCTTTTTCTTCGAGTGGCCGCTGTGTTTATAGCATCAAGCTACTTATATGAAAAACAAATCTCTCGCCTCCATGAATACGAAGCAGACAAAGAGAGCTCTAACAAAACAGAGTATCTCCTAGGCATGCAGTCATTTTTAAAAAGAGCTCTTCTTGAAGAGATAACGAGAAATAGTAGTAATGGATCAGAAGAAACAAACCTTTCATCTTCTGAAATTATTAGGTTGTTGATGAATTCTTCTGAGGATGAAAACACTCACCCCCACACAGCAAAACGTCTACAAAAAATTAATGAGATAATTAAAACAGGCACCAGAGCTCCTTCTGAAATGGGCAGAACAGCTCAATTGTCGGCTAGTATAGGCTATGCCTGCATATATGGAGAAATAGCCTTTACCTATGCTTGTAAGAGCATTTCAAAGCAAATTAAATCAGTGAGCGAACTATTTTCCTATGGCAACAGCCAGGAAACTGATATCCCAAACTCATTGCAAGTATAGCCCGTTTTTCTAGGTAAGAGAAAGCAATAGGTGCTCGAGGGCTGTTACAAGCTTTATGGAGCTTTTTAAACCTTGTTTAGATTGCTCAAAGGCTTTTTCAAAATGATATTTTTTTGTCAAATCCCACGAAGCTTCTAATTCTTTATTTTGAACCCACTTTTCTACTTGAGACCACAAGGTGGTCGCTAGATGATCTTCGTGCACTTCTTTTAAGTATGGCTCAGCCGGCACTTCTTTAGTTGTAATTTCCTTTTCAATTTGTTCACAGGCAGAAGCTATTTTATGATAGTTAATCGCTGGCCACTGATCGAGCAGGTTTTTTAAAGTTTCGCTTTCATCCTTGGCAGTTTTTTCTAAGCCAAAATGAACTTTTTGTAGCCTTGAAAGAATAGTTGGCAACATACTATCACTGTTTTCAGCAAGCAATATAAAGGTGGTTCTCTCTGTTGGCTCTTCAAGAGTTTTTAGCAATGAGTTTGCAGCAGCATCTTGCATTCTCTCTGCGTAATTTAAAATAAAAAACTGGCAGGGAGATTCGTGAGGATAAAGCGTGCTTGCTTTGGTGATTGCTCTGATTTGCTCAATAGAATACTGACCGGACTTAGAGTCTGGGTAAAAGAGGTTAAAATCTGGATGGGTCAACTCTTCAAGCTTCTGAAAATCTTTAGAAGAACACTTAAATCGCTCCATCATTTGATGAGCAAAAAATTGGGCGTACTCTTGCATTTTTTTTGAGGATTGCCCTGTGAATAAAAATGCGTGAGGAAGTGTTTTAGCAGAAAAATACATCTTCAGTATTTCTTTAGGATCTAAGTTATCCATTCTTTAAAGTCCTGTCTTTTGTAAGAACAATTTAAACACAATGAGCTTTGAATTTTAAGCAAAAACCTTCTTTTAGATCTAAAAAGAGGCTATAAATTGACTTGAGAACTTTCAATGATTTCAAAGCAACGTTGAAAAATAGCTTCAGGAGATTGTGTTGCATCTAAAAGAATCACCCTATCTGGATTCTCTTTAGCAAGCTTTTGATAGCCTTTGCGAACTTTATTATGAAAATCTATATCCAAACTCTCTAAGCGGTCCCACTGAGGATCATGACCTCTTGCTCGATGAAGGCCAATTTCTGGATCTAAGTCCAAAACAAACGTAAGATGAGGTTGAAGATGCTTGCAGGCAAGGCTGCAAAGCTCTTCTGTAAATTCCTGGCCTACTCCCCTGGCAATCCCTTGATAGGCTACGGTCGAATCGTTGTAGCGATCACATAAGACAATATAGCCTTTCTCTAGATGTGGTTGAATTACTTCAGCAATCTGCTGGGCTCTGGAGGTTAAAAAAAGTAAAATCTCAGCAACATCACAAATAGGAGTCGTTGCCTGATGCAATAAAATTTGGCGCACTTGCTCTCCGAGCGCAGTTCCTCCTGGCTCTCTAGTCTTAATGACTAGCTGGCCACATTCTTTAAATTTTTGGGTAAGGAGCTCAATCAATGTGGATTTTCCAGCTCCCTCTCCCCCCTCAAAGGTAATTAACATAGGCTTAAACGCTCTCATGAAGGTTGTTCTTGCTCTTCAGAATTTTCATCAACAGCACTCACATCCAGTTTTTGAATACAAGAGATCGTATCTTTATCTTTAATTTGCGCCAACCGAACACCTTGGGTAGCTCGTCCCATTACACGCAGATCTTCCATTCCAAAACGAATCGTTTGACCAAGTTTAGACATCATTAACACACTATTGGAATCTGTAATTGAAAGAGCTCCAACCACTAAACCATTGCGATCATTGGTAATAATCGACCGTACTCCAACTCCACCTCGAGAGGTTTTTCTAAAATCAATGACACTAGAACGCTTCCCATAACCATTTTCACAAACTATTAAAATTTGGTCATCTTCAGTAACAACTTCAAAAGCAACAACTTTCGCATTTTCTTTTAGGCTAATTCCACGCACTCCTCTTGCTGTTCGTCCCATAGGGCGAACTTGGGTCTCATCAAAACGTATCGCCGTTCCTTGGTTCGTAAACAACATAATCTGCTGAGAGGGAGAGACTAAGTGAGCTTGTATTAGTTCATCATCTTCATCAATTGTAAGGGCAAAAACACCTTTACGACGCGGGTTAGAGAGTAAGTTTAGAGGTGTTTTTTTAACGATCCCTTTCAAGGTCGACATAAAGACATACTGATCTGTGTCAAAATCACTAACTTTTACCACAGTTGCAATACGCTCCTCTTTTTGGAGACCTTCTAAAAAGTTTACCAAAGGACGCCCTTTAGATCGACGACCAGCTTCAGGTATTTGCCACGCTTTCAACCAGTAACATCTTCCTAAATTTGTAAATATCAAAAGGGTGTCGTGGGTGTTTGCAACATAGATTTCCTTCAAAGAATCTTCGGCTTTTTTAATGTCAAAACCAATGACACCACTGCCTCCCCTACGCTGCTCTTTAAACGTATCCACGGGCATTCTTTTAATATAATCATCTTGTGAGATGGTCACTACAACTGAATCATTTGGAATTAAATCTTCCATGTTCAGATCGCCTTCAGCTGCGATAATTTTAGTGCGTCGAACTGTTTTATCAATCGCTGCTACTTTACCAAGCTCATCAGAAATAATATCACGGACTCTTGATTCATTCGCTAAAATAGACCGATAGTCCGCAATTTTTTTCAAAAGTTCTTGGTATTCATCATTAATTTTATCTTGCTCAAGCCCTGTAAGTTGGTAGAGTCGTAAATCCAAAACCGCATTCGCCTGTCTCTCAGACAGATCATAAAACTGCATCAAGGAAGTTTTAGCTTCATCACGGTTAGGTTTTGAACGTATAATTTTAACCACTTCATCAAGATGCTTTAGTGCTTTTAAATAGCCCTCTAATACATGAGCGCGCGCTTCTGCTTTGTTTAACTCATAGCGTGTTCTTCTGCGAATCACATCAATACGATGATCAATCCAAGCCACGATAAATTGCTTGATGTTCATGACTCGAGGTAAGCCTTTATCAAGAGCTAGCATAATACACCCAAAAGTCACCTGAAGATCGGTAAATTTATACAGCTGATTGATAATAACTTCAGGAACTTCTCCTCGCTTAAGCTCTATGGCTACCCGAAGTCCTTGCTTGTCAGACTCATCTCGAAGATCACTAATCCCTGTAATTACTTTGTCGTTAATTAAACCCGCTATCTGTGTAATCAAGCGAGCCTTGTTTCCCCCATATGGAATCTCTAGGATCGCAAGGGTATGTCGGTCGTCTTTTTCTTCTACATCTATAACGGCGCGAACAAGTAATTTACCTCTTCCTGAATGGTAAGCTTCTTTGATACCTCGATAACCACAAATAGATCCTCCAGTTGGGAAATCGGGACCAGGCATAACCTCCATGATTTCATCAATTGAAGTTTCAGGCCTTCTAATAACCAATTCTGTAGCTTGGGCAAGCTCTGTCAGATTGTGGGGGGGGATATTCGTTGCCATACCAACGGCAATTCCCGACCCTCCATTACAGAGTAAGTTTGGAAACTTAGCAGGCATCACCGTTGGCTCTAACTTCGTTTCATCATAATTCGATTCCATGTTAACGGTTTCTTTGTCAAGATCATCCATTAACGCCATGGAATAAGGGGTCAGTCTCGCTTCTGTATAACGCATTTGAGCTGGAGGATCGCCATCAATAGATCCAAAGTTCCCTTGGCCATTAATCAGCATATAACGCATCACCCACTCTTGAGCTAGACGTGCTAGAGTTGGGTAAATAACCATCTCACCATGAGGGTGGAAGTCACCAGAAGTATCCCCACATATCTTGGCACACTTCCTATGCTTACCACCTGAAGATAAGTTCAATAGCTTCATCGCATAAAGAATCCTTCTTTGTGAAGGCTTTAGGCCGTCTCTCACATCAGGAAGCGCTCTAGAAATAATGACCGACATTGAGTAGCGTAAGTAGCTCTCTTTCATTTCATCTTCAACGTTACGCTGTACGATACTTTCAAAATTATTACTCATTGACTTTCTCTTGATAATTTGTGGGTTAAATATCTAAATTTTTCACGGATAGTGCATGGTGTTCAATAAATTCTCTACGAGGAGCAACCTCTTCACCCATGAGTTTGGTGAACATACGATCGGCGGCAACCGCATCAGGTAAAGTAACTTGTATCAATGTCCTCTTTTCGGGGTCCATGGTGGTCTCCCAAAGTTGATCGGGGTTCATCTCCCCTAACCCTTTATAACGTTGTAGGGTAATTCCTTTGCGCCCGTTAGAGCGAATATGATCCACAATCTCTTTAAGGGTATAGACTGAAATAGGCATGTCTTGATTTTCAGACATGATTTCACAGTTAAGTTCGCCTGGAATCACGTATTGCATTAAAGAGAAGCCGAAGGGTGCTAGGCGCTGTTCGATATCTTCAAGCAGTTTCTCCTCATAAATTTCAACACAAGATAGCTTCTTGGGTTTGAAAATACGCATATCTCCTGTAATTTCGTCTTCAGGAATAGAATCGAGAGTTTTTTGATGAATCACAAGTTGTTCTTCTTGGAATGAAACCGATAGTTTCTCAAATTCTGAATCAGAGTAGACATATTTAGATTCATGCATCAGCTTGACCAAGTATTTAGGGAGTAAGCCTTCTTCATTTTTTGAACTTAAAAATTCTTTAAATGGGATCCCTCTTGTTTCAATCGCTTTGATAAAAACTTCGATATCTAAAATGACTTCTAGAAGAGACTTGACCTCTGAAGGATCTAGCGTGCGATTTTGATCTTTTAGTTTGAAGACTAAATCACTCACTCCTAGTTCTAAAAGATAAGCATCCATCTCCTTTTCAGAATGAATATAACGGCCTACTTTTTTACGAGTTACTTTAAATAAGGGCGGCTGAGCAACGTAGACATAATTATTCTCAATTAATGGGCGCATGTTCCTAAAAAAGAAAGTCAAAAGTAGGGTTCTGATATGCGAGCCATCGACGTCAGCATCCGTCATAATAATAATGCGATGATAACGCAGTTTCTCGAGATTGAAGTTATCCACTCCAACTCCACAGCCAAGTGCTGAAATAATGATTCCCACTTGCTCATTTTGTAAAACTTTTTCTAAGCGCGCTTTTTCAACATTAAGAATTTTTCCACGGACCGGTAAAATAGCTTGAGACTTACGGTCTCTAGCTCCTTTTGCTGACCCCCCCGCAGAATCCCCTTCCACAATAAAAATTTCACACTCAGCGGGATTGCGCTCTTGGCAATCAACCAGTTTTCCAGGAAGACGCGCTGTATCTAGAGCAGACTTACGAATAGTTAGCTCTCGCGCTTTTTTTGCCGCTTCTCGAGCTTGCGATGCTAAAACAGCTTTTTCTACAATTTGTTTGGCTATCGTTGGATTTTCACTTAAGAAAATAGCCAGTTCTTCTCCGGTAATTTGCTGGGCGACAGACCCTACATCATTGTTACCTAGACGCTGCTTAGTTTGGCCTTCAAACTGAGGGTTCATTACCTTAGCAGAAATCACTGCAGTCAGACCCTCACGCATATCTTCTCCTGTTAGAGAAACCTTGTCAGACTTTAAAGCAACATTGTTTTTAATATATTGATTGAGAACACGAGTAAGAGCTGTTGAAACACCTGTTAGATGCGTCCCCCCCTGTGCTGTTGGGATGTTATTGACATACGACAAGATTAATTCGTTGTAACCCTTGTTCCATTGCATAGCGACTTCAAATTCAACAGGACCATCATCCCCTTTCTTTGAGCCTTTAAAGTAGATAGGTGGATTAAAAAGTGGATCTTTACTTTCATTAAGGTAAGAAACAAAGGCTCCCAACCCACCTTCATAAGAAAATACTTCTTCTTCTTTAGTTACATCGCGATCATCTTTCAAAGTAATCGTAATACCACTATTTAAGAAAGCAAGTTCTCTAAGTCTCTTTGCTAAAACATCAAAGTCAAATTCTGTTGTCGAAAAAATGGTGTCATCCGGAGCAAAAGTGACTGAAGTACCACGACGTTCTGTACTTCCAATATATTTCAATGGGCCTTGTGCTGCACCTTTAGAAAAACTGATCTCATGTGTTTCTTGATTAGAGAACACTTGAACTGTCAGCAGTTTTGAAAGAGCATTGACACATGAAACCCCCACACCGTGAAGTCCTCCAGAGACTTTATATGCTCCTTTATCAAACTTTCCACCTGCGTGTAAGATGGTCATTACAACCTCTAGGGCTGTTACCAAGCGTCCTTGTTTTTCAGATTCTTTTTCATGTTTCCCAATTGGGATCCCACGTCCGTTATCTTCAACAGTCACCGAATTATCACTATGGATAGTCACTTGAATTTTATCACAATAACCCGCAAGGGCTTCATCAATGCTATTGTCTACAACTTCATAAACAAGGTGATGAAGTCCATTTTTATGGGTGTCGCCAATATACATCCCCGGCCTTTCTCGAACGGCCTGCAGTCCTTCAAGGACCGTGATAGAGCTCGCACCATACTGACCTTTCAACTCTTCTTCTTCATTCATAACAACTGGTTCCTGTGTACTCAATGCAATTCTCCTTTAGAAAATTTTACCCTAAACGAAAGCGTATTTCTTTGATATCAGTTTTAGGAAATCTTGCCTTTAATTTTTTTAACAAAATGTGGCGTTCCCTGTGACTTAAAATGCTCAAGAGTGTTGAATTAAAAACTATGACGTACAAGATGCCGTCTTTAAAAACTTCTGCTCGAGTCATAGGGGCTAACTGGTCCCCTAAAATTTCAGGCCATGCAAGTGGCACTAAATCTGGACGTAAAGAACAGTTCTTGTTCACCTGGTTTAAAAACTCAGGGAGCATGTTACGCACCGATCTAGAGGTGAGTTTTGTATTTTTTTTTGGAAAAGAAAAAGGATAAAAATTCATAACTTGAGTCAATAAAATTCCTTCCATAACAGGAAACTTGCACCTTGATTTTATGGATAGAATGATACCCTTTTTTGCTTAATCAAACAACTTAATTCATGCAAAAAAGATAGCGCTATTCTTCTTTTTTTTCGCGTCTTTTTTCACAGATCTTTTTTACACTTCTACGCCAGCCTTCGGCTGTTTGTGTTCGCCTAGATTGTGCTGTCAGACGTTTTTTAGCGCCTTCTTTGACCTTTGGGTCTCCTTTTGAAGATTTCATTGATTTGCCTCCATTCCTCTTCATTATAAATACTAAAATTAATAGTTTAATTTGTAGAATAGTATTAGTTACTAAATTAAAATTGTTTTTTCAAGAAAAAAATAAAAAAACTTTAATTAACTTAAGAAAATTATAGAAAACAAGACTTGAATTTTTTAAGATTCTAGAAGATCTTCTAAAAAGGCGATCACAAGACGCACACCCACTCCGGTTGCCTTGGTCCTTTGATAGTGTTGAGGATCGCGTAAATATGCAGTCCCTGCGATATCTAAATGCGCCCAGGACGTGCTTTTAACGAATTCTTGCAGAAAAAGGCCCGCTACAATAGCACTGGGATAACCCGGAGTTATTGAACTATTTTTTAAGTCTGCAATGGAAGATTTTAAAGCTCCCATATATTCTCCATAAAGTGGCAATTCCCAAACTTTCTCCCCACTTTTTTTAGAAGCTCCCATTATTTTACCCATAAGATTTGGGCTATTTGTCATAACCCCGGTCAATTGATCACCCAGCGCAGCCACAACACCCCCTGTTAGGGTCGCAAGGTCAATCAGGTGGTCTGGGTTAAACTTTTTTTGAGTATAGGCTAATGCATCAGCTAGAATAAGTCGCCCTTCAGCGTCTGTACTCATAATTTCTACAGTCTTTCCTAAATAGCTCTCATAGACATCCCCTGGCTTATACGCCTCAGGGCCAATAGCATTTTCACATGCAGGAATTACTCCCACGATATTTAAGCGCAGGTCAAGCTTTGCAACCGCATAGATAATGCCTAAGACCGCTGCTGCACCACTCATATCACACTTCATGTGAATTAAATTACCTGACCTTGGTTTTAACTGAATTCCCCCGCTATCATAAGTAACCCCCTTGCCTACTACTGCGGTAGACAACTCACCTTTAGGATTTCCATTGTACTCCAAGATGATTAATGAAGGGTCAACCTTAGAGGCGCGATTGACTGTTAAAATTAGGTTCAAGTTTTCTTTTTCGAGCCTTTTTTTATCAAAAACTCTCGCGTTTACTTTTGGAAATTGTACGGCCAGTTTTTTAGCAATGCGCCCTAGTGCTTGAGCATCTATCTCGTCAGCATTACCATTGACTAAATCTCTAGCAAAACAAACCCCTTCACTTAGGTTTTTCCACTTAGTAAAAAGTTTAATATCTTTTGCTGGAACCCCAATCCAATGACAATGCGTCATCAAGCAGGTTTTCTTAGAAGAAATACTCTTAAGTTGATCAAACACATAATTCGATAAAAAGATCCCCTCGCATGTCCCTTGGATAATCTCTTCGTAGGGAAGCTTTAGCTTCGGAATCATGATATTTACTTTTTTGATCTTATGCTGATGGCAAAATTGCACTGCTTTAGCATAAGCTCTGCGTAGAGATTCGGTTGAAATGCCTTTTTTGTCTCCAAGTCCTAAAAGGATCACTCGCTTTTCTTTAATCCCCTTAGGGTGCAATAAGAAAATTTCTCCAAGCTCGCCTCGGAAATCTCCTAAAGAAATCGAGTCTTTTCCCCATTTGGACAAACTCATTTCCTGATAAGCGACCAAGGCAAGCCCTTTCTCTCCCCGAAAATAGGGTAAAATAAGAGCCTCAGCCTCTTCTCTTAAAGATAATTTTGATATGCACTTAATTTTCATCTATTAAAATGGGATCTCATCTTCGGGTATGTCTGCACCGCCGCTTATAGCAGCACCTTGAGGCGAGGCTAAGTTATTTTGAGAGGCATGTGAACGCGTTGCTTGATCTCCTGGACGGTCGCCTTTTCCAAATGGGCTAAAGCGAATGTCTGAAGCAGTTAGCTCTAAAGAAACCTGCGGAACTCCCTCTTTGTTGGTATAAATTTCAGGCTTACTCATCTCTCCCATTGCAATCAGAGCACTTCCTTTTTTCAAGTAAGACATCATTTTATCAAAGCGGTCCCCCCAAATAGTAATCTTCCACCAGACCGTTACATCCTTGCCTGATTTACGTGAATTCGCAGCCAAGCGTAGAACAGTTAATTTCTGTCCACTTGGTGTGACTCTCTCTTCTGGATCGGCGCCGAGGTGGCCTGCTATTTGTAAAAAGTTCATGATACCCTCCGAGTAAATATTTTTTTAGAAGTCAACTGGAATGGATACTATGCTGAAACACAGAACAAAAAATCAAGATAAAACAAAAAGAAGCCTTAGTTTTCACTAAGGCTTCTTTTGAGTCATTCTTTTTAAAGATAAAACTAGATGCGGATAAAGTTACCGCCACCAGCAGCAGGAGGTTCTCCCCCTGGAGATATTGGTTTTTGCCCACCTGGAGTAATTCCACCAGGGCCACCGCCTGGTCTTGGGATTTCGACATCTTTTCCTTCCATGACAGCTTTCACTATTTTACGCCATTTCTCTACAGTCTCAACGTACAACGGGGCAAATGCTCTAAGAGCTTGAGCAGCTGCGTGCTCCATATCCAAAACGCAATGCAACAAGATAAGCTCTTCTTTAACAGCAACACCAGCGCCTCCACCAGCCATCTGTCCGCCTAACATAGAACCTTCAAGCAGCTTCTCGTATAGTTTCAAGCGGATTTTAGTATCTTTTGGAAGTCCGTCAATCAATGGAGAATAAATATAAAGTCTTTTTGAATTAGGCTCGTAAGTCATGTGCATTGAGAACTCATCATCGATCCCCAAAATACATGTGTTATTTTCATCAAATTCCAAACCCTCAAGCCCCAGCTCTTTACCAAACTCTTTTAAGTTTTCTTTTGCATTTTCGAATGACATTTGTAATTTCCTCCAAAGGGATTAAGTAAACGGTGCATTACAACATACTTGGCGTTATATTGGCAATTAATTTTTAATTTAACATCTATTTTAAAAATAGTGAAGATGAACTACTTTGCTTCCTTTCTCAGCTCTAAAATCAAAACCTGTGCAACTCCATCAAATAGTTCTTTAACTTTTTTAAAACCAGCTTTTTGATAACAAGAAATAGCCGATTTGTTTTCAGCGCTTGGGTCTATTAAAATACGCTCAAAACCCCGCTTAAAGATTAACTGACAAAATTTCTTAACCACTTTTGTTCCAATTCCCTTTCCAAGAAATTCAACCTCTCCAATAAAAAGGTCTATACAAGCGGTATGAGGATCCTCATTTTGAAAAACGCCACTTGGTTTTTTACAATGTATTTTGTAAGCATAAAGGTCACAATAGACAAGATAGCCTATTGGCAAACCATCGCATTCAAAAATAAAAGGGAAATCATAATGATTTCCCTTTAATAAACTCTCTATTTCTTCAACTTTTTGATAGCCTTCTATAAACCAACTATTTTTTACATGCTCATTTTTAGCCCACAAGTAGTAGCGGGTTAGGTCGGATGCTAAAAAAGGTCGAATCGTAAGCTTCATAAAAAATAAAGGCCCCACAAAGGGACCGTTAAATCCTATTTTTTAGTTTTTTGCACACCCATAAAAGTGATTTGTGTACTTGGAAAAAAATGACTCAAAATTTCGTCTGCACTACGACCACGCGCTGCTAACTGTTGCATGGTGTACAAACAAGCTCCCACTCCAGAGCCTTCGCCATATCCTTCAAAAATCAAATAACCGTCCTTTTGCTTTAATTCAAAATCAGAGCTTTTGATCTTGTCAGCACCTAAGGCTGCATGTAGTTTAGGAAAGTCCAAATCCACAGACTGATTCTTATCAAAAAACTTAACCCCATACACTTTCCCTGAAGCTTCATCTTGAAAAACTTCAAAGTTCTTGATTTCTTCTAAATCAAAAATATGTGCTAAATCAGCACATGACATTTTAGTTACCCACCGAGTCGCTGCACGGTTATCTAATGCAATTACTGATTCAACAGGTTTTCTTGAAGCATGTCCTTCTCGTCGATATATCAGATGGAATGGGGCTGTTTTTCCAGCACAGTGTTGGGTAAAACTAGCATTAAAAAAGCCATTCTCAATACCGTAGGTCTTTGATTTCATAACTAAAAAACGAGTGAACTCGACAGCTTTGTCCACTCCATTATTACGATTACAAACACTACGCCCTTGATACCCGACACTTTCGGCATCTAAATGATAAAAAGCATTGGCGTTTTTCAAAGATTGATAATAGGCTCGAGTTCTCTCAATAATTGCAAGCGCTGACAAAACCTCAGAGTCCATTTTGACATTTACCTGTGGATTTAGCATAGATTTCACATATTCTTCGATAGGCACTTCATTGACTAAGTTAATTTTGTCACCTACTTGATACACGTACAAGTTTCCAGCATACTGGATCCCGTTCACTAGGAAGAAACCTTCTTTTTCTTTAGGAGTAATCACCACTTGGAAAACACCAGGATAGCTTTCGCCCCAGGCAATTCCATCAAGTGTCGGCCGAAGCAAATACTGCTTATTTAAAACCCCTTTTGCAACTCGAATTCTCGATTTAGGGTCAAAAATTTTATAGCCCCCTCTTACCTCCAAATTAGCAGCTTCTACATCTTTGCATAGCAAGACTTTAATCATTCCTAGGTTATTTGGTTGCTCTATTAGAACGTGTTGCTGAGCTGATGCTGGTAATTTCGTAATTCCCAAACCAATGAGCATCAAACACAATCCTAAAAAGACTTTGATTTTCATAGTAAATACCTCTTTTACATTTTCCGTTTTAAATGTTGATATGCTTTTGCTGTTACTTCCCTTCCCCGCGGGGTCCGCTTTAAAAGTCCCTGCTTGATTAAAAAAGGCTCGTAAACTTCTTCTAAGGTTGTCGGGGCCTCTCCAAGCGCGACTGCAAGCGTATTTAATCCTACAGGCCCACCGTTATAATGATCCATCATTATAAATAATATCTTTTTGTCCATTTCATCCAAACCAATGTCATCAATCGCCAACATTTCGGCTGCCTTTTTTGCAAGTTCTAAATTGACCTCTCCTTGACCTTTAATTTGCACAAAGTCACGAACCCACCTAAACAGGTTATTGGCAACTCGTGGGGTTCCCCTGGCTCTTTTTGCAATTTCAAGAGCAGCTTCAGGGCTAATCTGTGTTTTTAGAATAGATGCTGAACGTTTGATAATCGACTGCAATGTTTCTGGCAAATAGTAGTCAAGGCGAAAAGTCAACCCAAAGCGAGAGCGCAAAGGAGCACTGAGCAACCCCTGCTGGGTGGTCGCCCCGACCAAGCAAAAGGGATTTAGCTTCACCTGTACCGAGCGAGCATGTGGGCCACTGTCGATAATTAAGTCCAGGGTATAATTCTCCATCGCAGGATACAAGTATTCTTCAATCGAACGATTCATCCTATGAATTTCATCAATAAAAAGAACGTCACCTTTTTGAAGATTGGTTAAAATTCCTGCAAGATCACTTGGTTTTTCCAAAATAGGCCCTGAAGTAATCACAATATTCGATTCCATTTCTTTAGAAATAATCGCTGCAAGAGTGCTCTTTCCAAGGCCCGGGGGGCCACAAAGGAGGGCATGTCTCAACACTTCCTTGCGCTGTTTGGCTGCCTGAATATAGACTTCGAGTCTTTCTAAAATTTGAGACTGTCCTTGAAAGTCTTTGAGTAGAGAGGGCCTCAAAGGCATCTCGTACGAAAGATCTTCCTCAGATAGTTTAGAATGAATATACTGACTAGGATTTTCCATTTAAACCATAAAGTTGTAGCGCTAAATTGGCCTTTGTTTTTATTTTAAACAGAAAACCAGAAAAATTAAATCAAAAAATATTGGAGAGAGATTAAGATGGCAATTAAAAACGATCGCTGGATTCGAGAAATGTCACAAAAATACAAAATGATTGAGCCTTTTATCGATGGACAAGTCTCGGAAAATATCATTTCTTGTGGCCTTTCGTCTTATGGTTATGATTTAAGAGTTTCTGATGAATTTAAAATCTTTACCAATACCAACAACTCCATTATTGACCCCAAAGATTTTCACTCAGACTGTTTTGTGGATGTTGTTTCAGATATCTGTATTGTCCCCCCCAACTCTTTTGCCTTAGCACGTAGCGTGGAATACTTTAGAATCCCTCGCAATGTGATGACAATCTGCCTGGGTAAATCAACTTATGCTCGTTGTGGGATTATTGTAAATGTCACTCCCTTCGAGCCTGAATGGGAAGGTTATGTCACACTTGAAATCTCCAACACGACTCCCTTGCCTGCTAAAATTTATGCTAATGAAGGACTTGCTCAGGTTTTATTCTTTGAAGGTGATGAACCTTGTGAAGTTTCCTATGCAATGCGCAAAGGAAAATACATGCACCAAACAGGAATTACAATTCCTACTGTTATGAAAAATTAATTTGCAAAGAATAGCTTTTTAAGAATACATTCTAATGGGTGAAATTTAAAGAAAACCCCTAGAAAGAGGATATGCTAACTATGGTTAGGATTAGTGCAGCCCAACCCACAATTTTTGGATATAAAAAACCAACTCTACCTCCAGAAATACCGAACCAAAAACCAACTCCTCCTCCTGCGCCGCCTCCACGGGTAAAGGTTATCCCTGCAGCTAAAGCCCCTGTAATGCCTCCTGTCCCACAAAAGGCGCCTCCCGTCCCACAAAAAGTGCCCCCTGTTGTAAAAAAACCACCAATTCAAGCCCATAAAGAACCTATCCTCAATCAGAGAACAGAAGAAGAGCAAAATATTAAAGATGTTAGAGATGCTATTAGAGAAAGCTCCCCCTCAGCATTTAACTCTAAAACTTTTGCTGCAGGAGCCATCGCACTCACTACGATTGCTTACTTGGCCTACCAAAATTACAAACTAAAGTCCAACTTAACGCCTCCTCCTCCTCCCATTTACACTACTGGCCCTGGAATTTCTGACAAATTTACAGAGACTCCTGGGAATTTACGCTGGATGCTAGACCCTCGCACTTGTATCGATGTTCTCAGTTATGGAGAGGAATTTTTTGCAACGGGAAACAAAACACAGCTGGTTTCAAGTATTTTTGATTCAGAGGAATCCACTATAGAAAGACTCTCTCAATTCTATGAAGAGATTAAAATCTCCCTAGGAGATCATTGTAGTAAATCACCGAAATCTACTATTTTAGGAGCTCTGATTGAGCATGAATGTGTCAATACACTGACCCATATAGAGCCACTCTTTCCCAAGTTTTCTCCAATGACCATTTTAAACTCTCTAGACGCTGCAGCAAAAGCTGCCAATGTTAAGATTTTGGAGAAACTGATTGCCACCTATGAATTTCTCAGAGTAAACAACCCCTCTATTAACCCGTTACCTCAATTAGACAGATGGATGGGAATTGCAGACCCTCAACCTGAGTTTGTTACTGTTAAAGTCAATGTGGGAAGTAAAAATACACCAAAGAGAAACAGCGAGCTTAGAGCCTTTCAAGAACAGCTATCTAACCACCCCAGATATGAGTCTGAGCAAAAAAAGAGGCTAATCTCCATTTTCAAAAGATCTAAGAACCAACCAACAGCTGTAGTTAAGCAAGATGCAGAGAGAACTCTTGAATTGATTCAAATCTGCAATCCAGAGCTTGCCTCAAAGCTTTACCGCGACCCAGAGCTCAATGCCAACTTTCAGAAATATGGAATTTTCTTCAAAGATACTCAACCCCTAGGAATTGGCAGCACACAAACCTAACCTGTTTAAGGTCAGACCGAAGGACTGTGAAAGATCAGTTTTGGCAGAGTTATTGAGACCCTGTCATATAGTTTAAGGTCAATATAGAAAAAATAGCTTAAACATGCAACTTGATCTACATTTTATTTAGACTAAATTGGTTGCATTTTTTTGAGAAAACACTTGTTTTTATATGCTCATTTTTCGATCTTAAATAGAATTTAAAAATAAGTGAGTTTTTCTTGCTTTTAACGCTTATAAAGAGAAAATAAATCTAACTGGGTGTAGTGTGCCCGGCTAGCTTTCGAGCAGAAAGTAGACAAATACAAAGGCAAGAATCTTATGACTGCTTACAATTACAACCGCATTGCGCGTCCTTCTCGCAATAATATAAGCGAAGTGACCATTCGCTCGTGGTGGGTGGTAGCTTTTATTATTCTAAATGCCTTGATTTTCAATATAGCCTTTAAACAACTCAACCACAAAAAGATCCTGCTTTTATCCACAATCGAACGACTTGAAGAAGCTAAATACATACAAGCTTGCAAAAATCATGATTACACTTTTAAAATCAACAGCTTAGACGACCCAAGATCCGTAGAACTTGTCCTTAGACAGGAACTAGGACTTATCTCAGAGGGCCAAACTAAAGTCCATTTTATTCAAACGGATTGACCATGTCCATAATAATCCTGGTGATTCTCACCATTATCTCCGCCATGTTTTCCGCATCTGAAACAGCTCTCTTTTCTCTTTCACCCATGGTCGTCAAGAGTTTTTCCAAAGACAGTCATCCTAGAAAAAGGCTTATTGCAAACCTCCTCAAAGGCCCCTATGAACTTTTAGTCACCATTTTAATGATCAATGTTTTGGTTAATATTTTAATTCAAAACACGACATCCCATATTTTTGGAACTCTCTCAAGCTGGTTATTAACTGTGGGTGTCCCTTTAGGCATTACTTTGATTTTTGGTGAAATTATCCCCAAAACACTCGCTATGCAAAACAACCGAGCTTACGCCTCTTTTATTGCGCCAGTTATTTCGACAGCACGTACGGTTTTAGGCCCTATTCGCTCAGTAATCACCATTTTTGCCAGTTTTTTGGTCCACAGCATCTTCTTTTTTTTGAAAAAAGAGAAAAAAATCACCAAAGAAGAGTTGAAACATGCACTCGTTACTGGCAAGGATAGAGGTATTTTAAATTCTCGCGAAGCGGCTCTAATACAAGGCTATATTTACCTTCGCCACAAAGCTGTTAGAGAGCTCAAACGCCACCGCGAGGAAATTATCTATTACGACTTAAAAGACCCTCTCGATGTTTTAGAAAAGATTCTTGTTGACCAAGAGGTCTCTAGACTTCCCGTTTGCGATGGAGGGCTTGAAAACATCAAAGGCATTATTAGCATCTCAAATTATTTTCTGCAAAAAGACAAGCTCTCTCGTCCTGAAGACCTTATCCCCTTTTTAATGAAAACCTACTACGTCCCTGAATCGATGCCCGCCAAAAACCTACTAAGGTGCCTTGATAATCAAAACAAATCGATCGCCATAGTTGTCGATGAGTACGGAGCTATTAGCGGACTGATTACCCAAGAAGATCTTATTGAAGCGGTTGTAGGAGAAATCACCGACAATCGAGATGAAAAAATGCGCTACACCCCTGCGGGTAAAGATGCCATTATTGCAAGCGGCAAACTAGAGCTTACAGAGTTTGAGGAAATTTTTGGAGTCTACCTTAGTAGCCCTGGCAACATGGTAACTATCAATGGCTGGCTGATAGAACAAATAGAAACCCTACCGCAGGCAGGGGCAAAAATAGAAGAAGCAGGTTTTTTCTTTCATATTTTGTCAGCTGACCCAAATAGAATTCGTCGAGTATATATACGGAAAATAAAAAAGAAGACTCATGCATAAAGCAGCTTTTTGGCTTATACTTACCATCACGTGTTTATTTACCCAGGCATTTTTTGCTATGATGGAAATGGCCTCGGTGTCTTTCAATAAAGTTCGCCTGCAATATTATGTGAGTCGAGGTTCTAAAAGAGCTCTATGGCTCTACAAACTCTTACAAAACCCACCCAGGCTTTTTGGGACCACTCTCTTTGGAGTTAACTTATCGCTTCAAGTAGGTTCTGAGTGTTCTAGAAGACTCTACTATGCCTTGGGCCTTAATCCCGATTTAGCTCCCCTTTCACAGGTTTTGATTGTATTAATTTTTGCCGAGCTAACTCCTCTTTTTGCCGGCCGAAAATTCTCCGGACACATTATCATGTCTGGTATTCCTATCATTTACACCCTCTCTAAAATATTGGTTCCCATCACATGGTCTATAGGTTTGATTAGCAAGTCTATTAACTATTTCGTCACCGGAAAAGGAGAAACTCATCTTATGGATGTGACTCGCGATGAGCTGCAGAGAGCTGTTGAAGAGCAGGGCCATGAAGCTCGACCCATCGAGGAAGATGTAGAGTTTAATCAGTTGGTAACTAACATTTTAAACCTTCAGAAGAAAGAAGCTCCCCACCTAATGGTCCCTTTGCATAAAGTTCCAATGGTCTCTTCAAACCAAAAGGTGGAAAAAGTAAAAGAGCTTTTAGACAAAACTTACCACCCCTTTTTACCTGTCTACCAAAAGCATCGACACAATATTATTGGAGTCATTGATACAAGAAACTTAGTACGAGCTAAATCTAGTTTGCCCATTAAAGACTTTATATCCCCTCCTTGGTTTGTAATCTTAGACGCTCCAGCGAGTGAAATCCTCAACCAATTCCGGCACAATAAACGTAAAATTGCCATTGTTTTGGACAGACAGGGACAGGCACTTGGTATTTTAACACTCGATGACATGGTCAAAGCTCTTTTCGGAGAAAACATTGACGAACCACAACCTTTGACTTCATCCAAAAAGGTTTCTCTGATTGATAGAACATTGTCAGGGGAGATGACAATAGAGGAGTTTAATAAAACGTTTCATGCAAGAATTGACCCCACCTGCAAAGACCTAGAAGAGCTTGTTGAAAAGGTTTTAGGACGCCTTCCTGAAAAGGGCGAGCAGGTACGCATTGAAAACTTCGATATGCGAATTGAAGAAGTTTCTTTAGGAAAGGCTAAAAAACTTTGGGTACGAAGCATTATTTGAATCATATTTTTCTCTTGTAAAACCCACGAGCTTACTAAAGGTCGTACAACTAAAATATTTAATTAACTAATAATTTGTTACAATTTAAAACGTTTGTTGTTAATATAGTTTCTAAAAATTAAATTACGTTAATTCAAAAACTCTTAATCCCATTTTCACAGAATGATTTTGCAATTGCTTGAATCCATTAATCATAGTTTAACACTTTATGCCATCTTCCCACTTATTTTTGGGCTTGGGTTGTACTTGAGTGTCCAGCTCAACTTCATACAGTTTTCAAAACTCAAGCAAGGAATCACTTCCCTGTTTAAAAAAGATACCGAAGAAGAAGGAAATATTTCTAACTTTCAAGCACTTTCAGCCGTATTAGCTGGAAATTTAGGGACTGGTAATATTTCAGGAATGGCGGTTGCCCTTTCCGTGGGAGGACCTGGAGCGCTAATGTGGATGTGGGTCATGGCTGTGCTAGGAGCAATTGTCAAATTTGCAGGCTGTTTTTTGAGTCTTAAATACCGACTTAAAAATTCAGAAGGCGAGTATGTAGGTGGCCCTATGTATTACTTATCTCAAAAACTGGGGCTTAAAAAAACGGCCGCGTGCTTTTCCATTTTTGCAATTATTGCCGCCTTTACCGTAGGGAACTTAGTCCAGGTAAATTCCATGACACTCCCCCTAACAAGGCTGGGCATCCCTCAAGTAGCCATTATTACTGCAATTGTTTTATCAGTTGGCCTCGTCCTCTTGGGAGGGCTTAACCGTCTAGCAAAAGTAGTAGGTACATTGGTTCCCATCATGACACTTCTTTACTTAGCAACTGCTCTAATCATTTTGTTTATCTTTAAAGCTAACGTTTTAGGGGCTATTAAACTTGTGTTCGGATCTGCTTTTTCCCTTCAATCTGCAGCGGGAGGTGTCGCAGGCGTTGGAATAGCCAAAGCGATTACAACAGGCTTTGAAAGGGGTATATTTGCGACCGATGCCGGTTGTGGAATCGCTCCAATCCTTCAGTCAGGAGCTCGCTGTAAAGAGCCCCTACACGAGGGAATTGTCGGGATGATCGCGCCATTTATTGTGATGATTATTTGCACCATCACAGCACTTGTTCTCATCGTCACCGATGCTTGGCAAATTTCAGGAGAGGTCAGCACCAATATGTGCACTTGGGCCTTTGAAAGAGGCTTGCAGCATGTGATTGGCAAACATGTTGTGATTATCTCTCTCATTTTATTTGCGTTCACAACGATTATCACCTGGGCATTTTGCGGTGAAAAAGCCTGTGAGTACTTGTTCTCACACAAAACTATCAAGCGGTTTAAATATCTTTATATTCTCGTACTGCCAGTTGGCACATTTCTCAATACAAGTGTCGTTTGGATTTTAGCAGATATTTCAATTGGCTTGATGCTGATTACTAATCTCATTGGTGTTATTGGACACACACCAGACTTAATCAGAGAAACTAAAGCGAAGCTACTAAACAACTAGGCACGCATTTTTTTCACAACGTCAATAATTACTGTTAGCGCCCGATCGATTTCTTCAGCACTTGTTAGTCGGCTTAAAGAAAAGCGTATCGACGACTCTGCGCGCCTTTTACTCAGCCCCATTGCCATCAGCACTCGTGAAGGCTCTAAAGAACCTGAAGAACATGCAGAGCCGTGGCTGGCAGCTATTTTTCTCATATCTAGATTCATTAACAAACTCTCACCATCTAAACCGGTAAAAGCTATGTTAGACGTATTACAAACTCTTCGCCCGGATCCATTGATCTCAATATCTGGCAGCTCTGCTAACAAAGTCGACTCAAAATGATTTCTCAGTTGTTCCATCTGCTGGGTTCTTTGTGGCAAAAGATGCCCTAAAAGTTCAATGGCTTTAGAAAGGCCCAAAGCTCCTGATAAGTTGTGAGTTCCTCCGCGAAGATTGTTTTCTTGCCCCCCTCCACAGATTAGGGGTGGTAAAGAATATTGTTGTGACAAATAGCAAAGGCCAATTCCTTTGGGGCCATGTAATTTATGACCACTAAAACTCATCGCTCCAATTCCCTTTCCTATTTTGAAAGGCTCCTTTCCCAATAAAGCGACTCCATCTGAAAAAAAAGGGATTCCTTGTTTTTCAGCCATCGATCCTATTGCCTCGATATCAGTGCAAACTCCCGTCTCATTATTTACTGCCATTAAGGCAATCAGACCCACCCCTTGGTGCAAAGCCTCCTGCACATTTTTTGGATCGAGATAACCGTCTTGATCTGTTGGTAGAAAGATTACCTCTCCACCTTCTTTACGATACGCCTCAATCGGGCCAAAAACCGAACTGTGCTCGAGCCTTGTGGTAAGGATTGCCTTGGGAAAGATTTCTTTACAAAAACCTTTTAAGACAAAATTATTTGCTTCACTGGCTCCTGATGTAAAAATCAGCTCATCTGGAAAAACACCTAAAGAATCGGCAATCACCCGGCGAGCTTTGGTCAGTTCATTACGCGCTCCTTGGCCAAATGAGTGAATTGAGGAAGGGTTGCGAGGGATGGGGCCAAAATCGTACTGCATGGCACGAAAAACTTCGGGGTCTAGGGCCGTTGTTGAGTTGTTATCAAGGTAGATGTGCGCTGTTTCATTCATAAGAGGTTCTTAGTCTATTTTGAGCAGTATAGCTGTTGCATTATCCTTAGCTCCCAGATTTCTTGCAGCTAAAATTATTTCTTTGAGCAGCAGCGCTGGCTTCTTATCTTGAGAGAGATATTTTAATAGTAGCTCTTCAGAAAGCTTCTCTGTAACCCCATCACTACACAGCAGGTACAAATCTCCTTCCTCAAGTAAATGGACCCCCACGGTAGCTTTGTGAGTCTCTTTAAGGCCAATTGCCTTTGTTAAGGTATTTTTTTGACGAATACTTGTCACCGCCTTTTGAGCATCTTCTAATTCTTGAGCTAGGGTATGATCTTTAGTCAGTGCTCGGATTCTCCCGCGGCGAATTTGATAGATGCGACTGTCTCCATAATGGGAAACATACATGGTTTTTTCATGGATAAACGCAAAACAAAAAGCAGCAGCCATCCCTTTAAGGTTTTCATGACGGTCCCCCTTCTTGATAACAACGTGGTTTGTTTCAGTTACATTTAGTTGAAGTAGATTTAAAATTTCTTCTTCTTCACAATTTTCAATCTGCCTTAGGATTAGCTGTAAGCGGTAGAAAAGCTGATTCACCGTTTCTAGAGCCGCCACCTTTCCAGCTTGACGCCCCCCAACTCCATCAGCTAAAACATAAAATTTCTCTAAGTTAAATACCCCATAGGCATCTTCATTATGTTCTCTAACTTCCCCCTGATCCGAAATAGCATAGGCATTAATTTGCATCTATCCCCCCTTTGACAAACTCATCAACAAGACGTTGACCCCATTAAAACTGGCATGCAACCCTATGGATGCAAAAATTGATTTTTGCCTAAAATAAACAAAACCCAAGAAACATGACAAGACAAATAGAGAGGCAATAATTTCTAGGTTGCCCCAGCTTTGAGATACTGAGAAATGGAAACCTGAAAAAATTAATGAACTCACAAAAATGGCCCAGGGCCGACCTAGATATTTGGCAAATAAGTTCTGCAGAAAACCACGGAAAAGCAGCTCTTCAATCGCAGGAATTAACAGCACAACTAAAAAACACGTCAAACCAAAGACAACCGGATTATTCATAGTAGATTTTAAGAAAAGGACAGCTACTTGCTCTTGCACATCCAGTTTAAGGAGTGTTAAAATTACATTTGAAAGCTGGCTCACTGCGACCACCAAAGGGAAACTAATTACCCAGGTCAAGACCCCTATTGAAAAGTTGTAGAACTTTGGCCCCAAACCTCCATACGACCCCACCCCAAAAACAGTTTGTGCTGCTTTTCTCTCCATCAATCGTAAATAAACCATTAGAAAAACAAAGATAAGAACCATCACACCTAGATTCACCCATCCTCTTAAAGCATCCATCTCTTGTAGTAAGTGATCTTTGATATCTAAAGGGATCAAATCTAACACCCAGTGAAGGGCTTCTCTTGCAAAAAACCAAGAACTAAAAAAGTAAATTAAAAAGGCCCCTAAGACGTGGTACAGATTCAACTCAACATCTGATTTTTTGAAAGAAGGGAGCTTGAAATAGCCTCGGTACCAGGCGAGAAAACAACTGATCACAGACAAAAAAAGAGCTAGGAGAAACATCCCTAAATGTTCTTCTAGCGTCTTTTTTAAAAGAGGATCCATCAGTCACTAGTGGGCAATAGAAATATAGTTTTCTATCTGCTTTACAAGAGCCTTCTCAAGCTTTGCATGAGCCCTCCCATAAGCAGATGCAGGGTAAGCATCGCAACCCCAAACAGCCTTTTCACCGTTCATTGAAGGAGGCTCTTTAGGAATTACAAACTCAGATGGCATCACCTCATGTAAAATAACCTTTGGCTTTTCTGCTCTTAAATCAAGCACTTTAACTCGCATTCTCATTTCTAAGGTGCGATCGATTGAGTCTCCCAATCGAAGAGTCTCTTGATCAGAAAGATGAAACCCTTTCTCAGAATGTTCAATGAGTTCTAAAAGAACCACAAAGTCATTTTGAGCTCTTAGCCCCTGCAATTCGTTTAAATTTAAACTGACTGTATCAGACTGCGCAATTTTACTTTGTAAATCAACAGGAACATCAATTGCATTTAAGAAAACAACTGAGTGATTAATCAAACGACGCTGCAGTTCTGCTGTGAACTCTTCGCTTAAACTCCAAGGAAGATAATCTTCAACATGACTCACCACGGGCAACATAGCTACTACGGGCTTTCTTTTGGCATTCTCATGATATTTAAAGGCTTGCATAGGTGGCCTAGTCGCTTGAGAACAACTTGCTAAGAAACACACTAAAACTAAAACTGAAAAAAACTTACTTATAGAAACCAACACGTAAACGACTCCTTCGACCCTTAAATTGAACAAAAGTAAAACATATCAAAAGGGCTTGATTCTTGGCTAGATTAATTCACACTCTTTTGGAATTGTTTCTAGCAAAACTGACGGGAAAGAATGCGTGTTAACAGCTTCTACTTCAATGTCTGCGGGTAAAAGAAAAGTCTGGCCAGGCTCCAGGCTTAGGGTTGTCTTATCAAATTTGAGTGTAAGCTTACCACTGAGGAGAAAGTAGACCCTAAAGGAAAGCTCTTTTTGAAGAATAAATGAAGTGTTCAGTTTGAGCTTCCTAACAGAAAAAAAGGGACAGTTTAAAATATTTAAAATTTCAATCTGATCATTTTTTAAAACCTTTTTAACAGGTACTGCGGCGTGTGCCACCTGATTGGCAAGCATCACCGAAAGGGCTTGTTCAATATGTAAGGGTCTATTTTTGCGATGCCAATCATATAAACGATACGTCGTATCTGAGTTTTGTTGAACCTCATAGATCAAACAACCCTTTCCAATAGAATGGATCAGCCCTGCGGGAATATAGTAAGCTTCACCAGTCTGAACCTCAATAGCATTCATCTCTTCTTCTAAGCGCCCTTCATTGATAACCTCAACAAGCTCCTGGTTCTGCAGATTTTTTTTTAATCCTAAATAGATCTTACTCCCCGGATTTGCATCAATAATATACCACATTTCACTTTTAGCTTCCCCAATTCCATTTTCAATAGCCTGTTGGTGTGGATGCACCTGTATACTCAGCGCCTCATTCGCATCAATGAGTTTGAATAACAAAGGAAAGTGCTCTTTAAAATGAGGGCCCAAAAGTGTGGGATAGGTTTTTACAAGATTGTTTAAGAAGCTTCCTTTAAACTCACCATTTAGGATCAAGCTGGCAGTTTGATCACGACCTGATGCCTCCCATGACTCAGCACACATTGCGGGAGCTGAAGACCTGTTGTAAAGAACCCCTATTCTCTTTCCTCCCCACACATAATCTTTATAGTGAGGTTCTAAAAGAAGTGGGTATAGCTTTTTACATTCCATAAAAAATTAAATTGACCCAAAAATTTATTTCAACTAATGAAGTGATTTTGCAAGAAGAGAATATTTCCGATCAATAACAAAAACGTTTACAATTAATGAGTAAAATAGCCGGTATTGTCAATAATTGCCAGATAAGTGCTCCCGATGAACTTGGGAAAATGCTCGCCACCATGGCGCTCCCCCACCTAGCTGCTCACAATCAGGTCTCTCAATTTAATAATTTTAATTTTACAGCTAGCTGTGGAACTGTTTTTTCAAATGCCATTCAAAGTCACTTTCTAATCCTTGATGGTCATATCTATAACTACGATGAGATTAAAAAACGCTTATCAGACACCGGACAAAAAATAGGCACTAAGAATGACCCTGAACTTTTAATCCTCGCTTTTCAAACTTGGGGACCCGAATGCTTTAAACTTATAAATGGTCCATTTGCATTGATGATTTTTGATCTGAGGCAAAAAAAAATGACCCTTGCCCGAGATAGACTAGGCGAGAAGAGTCTCTTCTGGGGGCACTCGAGCCAAGGATTTATTTTTGCAAGCCAACTGAAAGGAGTTCTTGCTTCAGACCTTGTTGCTCAAAGCCCCGACTTAAATTCAATCGCCTCATACTTTTTTTTAGGGTACTTCTCACAAGATAAAACACCTATTAAAAATATTAATCGTTTACTTCCTGGGCATTTTATTG
>CAYGLF010000003.1:0-74590 GCA_964350945.1 uncultured bacterium | reverse complement strand
TTATTGAAATCAATGGCGACAATGAAATCTCTGTCAATAAATACTGGACCTTCAAATCACTTTCTTTTGACGCAAAAGATTATACTCCTGAAAAAGTGGCATCGGACTTAGACAGCCTTCTCAAACAAGCAGTCAAACAACGGTTAGACCCTAACAAAAAAACAGGCTGCATTTTAACCGGAGACGTTGGGTCCACTTCGATCGCACGCCTTCTCCATGAGCAAGCAAAAGGCAACTGTAACGGCTTCTCAATGGACTTTGAAATTGAACATAATCGTAACGCTCCCTACATAGAACATTGTGTACGTAAGCTAGGCCTTAAACATGAAAATATCAGCATTCAAGCTCATCAAATGATGCAAGAATTGCAAATTATCACCTGGCACCTTGATGAACCCATTGCAGACCCCCGCTCTGTTGCAGTCTGGAATTTAGCCAAAAAAATGGAAGGGCACTATTCTTCGGTATTTACAGGACTTGGTAGCAGTGAATTTTTAGGAAATCCCCTCGGCAACCACTCAATGTACTACGAGCCGCTCTTTTTGTGGTTTATTCACTTGTCCAAACCTCTTTTCTTAAAAGGAATTATTCCAGCATTAGGCAAAGTAAACAAAAGACTTGCACTCAATGGCCTTCGTTTTTTTCAACGAGACCTTCTCTCTTTAGAATATATCAAACAGCAAGCCCTGTTTTCTCAAAGCCAACTCAAACAAATTGCACCAGGACTTAACGGACTCTTTGATTTAAATCTATTTCTTCAGCAGTCCTATCAATACCTGAAATTTATCCTCTATCAAAACCTTGCCATTGAAGATTATTTGTTCTTCGATGCAGAGACCACCCTTTCCAATCGTCACCTGATTCAATACCACAATTTATTTTCGTCCGCGGGCATTGAGCTTTGCTGTCCTTTTTTTGATCAACATGTCCTAGAGTATATGATTGCTCTTCCAGAACCTTTTAAATCACGAGGAAAAAAAACGGGCATTCCTTTGCACAATATCTTATCTGATCAATTTGCACCTGAAGAGTTGTGCGGATTTGAACAGCCAGGTTCGAATTTACTTCACCCATGGCTCAAAAACCCTGTGATCCGAGAGGTTTTCATGAGTCTCTCAAAAGGAGTTCTTGCAGAGTCTAATATTATTGACGGGAAGACCTTAAGAAAAATTTTAGAAAAAGGCCAGTGGGGTCAGCGGCAGTTTGAGAAGCTGTGGTCCATCTTGACGTTAGAGATTTGGTTTAACTTATTCGTCAACAATCCTATTAAAACTTTCCCTCAATCAGGACCTACCATCGATTTTTTAAAAGAACAGCCAACGGCTCAGCAGTCGTCTTGAATATCTTTAAAAGTAACTTGTTTAAGACACTCCCTCCAGACATCATCTTCAGCAGATTCTTCAAATGATTTTGTAGCAAACCGCACAAATAGCACCCGATTATGGTCGTCTTTCATCAGATGAACCCACTCTTTGCCAACTTCGTGATCATGCGGCTCACTCCACCAGCTAAATAGAATTGCCTCTGGAGATTCTGAATGAGTCTCGTGTAAAAAAGAGCTCTCATTGTCTTCAAAATCACGCTCCAGTGTCTCAACAAACATTGTGTAGAAATGTTTAAGGTCATAGTCTTCTTCGAGCTGGTAAAGCTGAATACCAAAGGATTTAGTTCTAGCTTCATCTGAATCTGCAATAGGAACCCATTCTTGTAAAGATTCCAGCTCTTGATGCTTTTCTTCTACAAGTTGCCAGTACTGTTGAAAGTTTTGTGGGTCTGGAATTGAAACAACCTCTTGTAGGGCGCCTAACCAAGCGCTACATAAACTTAGCAGGGTTAAAAAAAAGACTTTCATTCTCTCTCCTTTTCTTTTGAAAACTATGTTGAGCTCACTTTTGCGATAACGAAAGTAACAAAAAGGGACAAATGACACCAGTAAAATAAAAGCCAAGCGAAAATCGATAGTTGCTTGATAATGGGTCTATGGGCTAATATTAGAACTAATTTAACCGGGGACCTTGTAAGATAAGAGCCCTCGAATCAGGTCAGGACCGGAAGGTAGCAGCCTTAAGAGAAGTTTCTCATGTTATAAGAAAATCTCCGGTTTTTTTTCTTCAACCCATTTTTTGAAATTTTCCTCATAGTCACTAAGCCCCTCTTCAAAAAGGTGATCTACATTTTCATGCCCATCCAGCCCTTGGCAAATCAGGTTGATAAAACGCCCTCCCACTGTCTTTGAATTTCCTTGGTATTCAAATCCATGACTCTGGCCAAGCTCAATCAGCTTCATAGCTCGAGTAACCACGGGCAGCGAGCGGGTAATAGAATCTAACAGTCCCTTTGACTTCCTAGGATTTTGGATTCTCTCTTGAGCTTTAATCTTTTCCCATTGAATGCGAAGCTCTTCAAAACTAATCGTTGGTCTTGGATTTTCAAAAACGTGTGGATGTCTTCTAATGATTTTATTGACCACTGCTTCAATGGCCAGCTTGGGAAGAAAGTCATACTGCTTACAGGCTGCGGCCAGCGTAAAAAGAGTTGCAAATAACAGGTCCCCACTCTCTTCTATTATTTTTTCTAAATCGCCTTCACTGATTGCATCAATCACTTCATAGCTCTCTTCAATCACATAATGGCAAAGGGTGCTTGCGGCTTGTTGCTGGCTCCAAGGACACCCTCCATCTCCTGTTAGCTTTTCTATTAACTCCACAATACTTTGAACTGATATATCCACTTCCAACCTCATTTTATGATAATTGTAAATAAGCTGAAAATATAAAAAAACCCCTAAATAAATAGATTTAGAGGTTTTTAATCATTTAAATTTAAATGGTTATGAGATCTAGTTAGATCCTTGGCAGCAATTACTGTTGCAACGTCTGCCTTTTGAGCAGCTTGAACAATTCTTTTTGCAGCAGTTCTTATTGTTATTATTAGATCCCCAGCTTTCACATCCGACAGCTGACAAAGCAAATAACCCTGTGACTAAAATAAGCGCAAATTTTTTCATGGAGTTCTCCTTAATTCTGGTATTTTCCCTAAAGGCGCACGTCGCCAAATACAATGGATACAATGTATTATCATACATTTAGGGAAGCGCCCCTTATTAATCAATCTTTTTTTTTAATTTTTACGTTATTTTAAGAGATGTGTGGGAAGAAAAGGATTGTTTGCTATCCGATTTCCAGATAAAATACTTACCTAAATTAGGAGAAATGATGGTTCGAGATACAAGCTGGCAAAAATCAAGTCACTGGTATGATAAGCATATGAAGCAAGACGGCGGATACAATCACCGTGAGCTTATTCTGCCCCAGCTAACGACTCTTTTAAATCTCTCTTTAGATGATTCTCTCTTAGATCTAGGTTGTGGACAAGGCATTCTTTCAAGAGCTATTGACCCTAGCATTAAATATTTGGGGCTAGATGCCTCTAAATCTTTAATTACAAGCGCCACTAAAAGTAATCAGTCTCCCCATCACCATTTTAAAGTTCAAGATGTAACGCTCCCCTTGAAAACGCCCACTCTATTTAGTCACGCTTGCTTTGTACTTTCCTTACAAAATATCTCAAACCCTAAAAGAGCATTGAAAAATGCGGCAAGCGCACTGAAAGAAAATGGTCGCCTTGCGCTGGTTATTAACCACCCTTGCTTCCGCATTCCCAAACACTCCTCTTGGGAGTTTTTAGACAACCATAAGGGGCAGTACCGCCGTGTGGACCGCTATTTAACCCCTTTTAAGTCATCTATCCAAACCAACCCATCTGCAGGAGACAAATCGCCCGTCACTTGGAGCTTTCACTGGCCGCTTTCTAGCTACTTTAAATTTCTCAATGAAGCGGGATTTGCAGTCGACAACACCCTTGAAATTTGCTCGAACCGTAAAAGCTATGGAAAGGCAGCTGCAAGTGAAAATTTTGCCCGTAAAGAGTTCCCGCTTTTTATGATCCTATCGGCGTTTAAAAGAAGCGCTACCGAATAAAATAGAGCCTCTCCTATAATGGCTGGCTTTAATTCAAAAGCTGTTGTTATGAAAATTGCTCTTATTGGATATGGAAAGATGGGTCAGATGCTTCATAAGCATGCTCCTGACTATCAGCTTAATGTAGAAGCCATTATAGATCCCCACTCACCCCACGCCACTGCTCGTAGCATCTCCAAAGAAGCGCTTTTTTCCATCGACTTATGCATCGACTTTTCGACCCCACAAAGTGCTTTAAACAATATCCAAAAGCTGGCTAAGCTTAAAAAAAATATTGTAGTCGGAACCACGGGTCTTCATCAAGATTTCGACACTATTAAAAAAATCGTTGAAGATGAACAAACTGGCATTTTATACGCCTCTAATTTTTCGATTGGTATCTATTTGTTCAAAAAAATTGTTGCCAAAAGCGCAGAGCTTTTTAGTCCTCTTGGCAACTATCAATTTCAAATAGATGAAAAGCACCACCAACACAAAAAAGATATGCCCTCTGGAACGGCTCTAGACCTTGCTAAAATCCTTCAACAAAAACAAACGACTCCACAAAAAGTAGCCGTAAACCCAGTCAATCGATTAAATCAAGAGCTCCCTATCTACTGCACACGCACCCAGGATATCATCGGAGAACACACGGTTACCTTTGATTCTCTACTTGACACGATTGAATTAAAACACCACTCAAAAAGCCGCACTAGCTATGCGAGCGGGGCTCTTCAAGCAGCTCGATGGTTGTCTAATAAACAGGGATTTTATACCCTCGAAGATATGATGAAATCCTTAGAGGTATCCGCATGATAATCCCAGCATTGACCACCGCTTTGATCACCCCGTTTAAAAAGGGATCCTTAGACACTACAGGCCTGGTTCAAAATATCGAAAAGCAACTTTTAGCAGGTGTTAAAGGGCTGCTCTTTTTAGGAACGACTGCAGAAACTCCTACCCTAAGTTTCGAAGAGCAATCTCAAATATTGGAAGTAGGGCTTCAAGCAGCCTCTCAAACACATAACATGGTTGGAACGGGGCTTAATTGCACCAAAATGACGATTGAAAAGACGCTGTTTGCACAATCTAAAGGCGCATCAAGTGCTTTAGTCATTACACCCTACTATAACAACCCTACCCAGCAAGGTATTTTCAAGCATTTTGAAAAAATTGCACAAAATACTTCAATCCCTCTCGTTTTGTACAATCATCCTGGTCGCTCGGGTCAAAATATCTCGATTCAAACCCTTAAGAAACTGGCTATCATCCCCAATATTGTGGGGATTAAAGATGCGTCAGGAAGCTTGTCGTACATTCAAAACTTACTTTTTGAATTGCCCCGCCTGCGCTCTGACTTCCAAGTTTTAAGCGGCGATGACTTTAATCTCCTTTCATATATGAGTTTGGGGGCACATGGTCTTGTTTCAGTAGCGAGTAATTTAATTCCTAGCAGGATTAGAGAATGGGTAGACACTCTCTTAGAAGGAGACTATGCAAAAGGACTCAACATTCACCAAAATCTTTTTGAACTGCTTGTTGCCCTTAGTATTGAATCCAACCCAATCCCTATCAAAACAGCAATGCAACTTTGCCAACAACCAGCAGGTAAGCTGCGGGCTCCTCTCTTTGAGATGGAGCCACACCACCTACAACATCTACAAAAGATTTTAAACAACATGGAGCTTCTTCGTGGTCAAGCACAACCTCAACATCACTAAATTGCAATCTAGTTATCTTTTCCCTGAAGTTTTGAGGAGAAAGGCCGCTTTTTTAAGGGAGCATCCCAAAGCAGATCTGATCAGTTTGAGCATTGGAGATACCACAGAACCCATTCCCAAAATGGTTGCCAATGCGATGCGCAAGGCGGCCGAGCAATTAGCCACTAAAAAGGGCTATAATGGCTATGGACCGGAAAAAGGCCTTCCCAAGCTACGAGAAAAAATTGCTTCTGACCTATACCACCACCGAGTGGAAGCGGAAGATATTTTTATCAATGATGGTGCTAAGTGCGACATTGGTCGACTCCAAGCATTTTTTGGCCCTCACGTTAAAGTCGCCTTGCAAGACCCTGCTTATCCTGTCTATATCGATGGTAGCGTGATTGCAGGACAAACCGGAGAATTTAACTTAAATATCAAAAGCTATGAGCAACTTGTTTTATTAAGCTGCACGCCAGAAAATAATTTCTTTCCCGATTTATCTACTGTGGGTGATGTCGATCTCATTTATTTTTGCTCTCCACACAACCCAACAGGGGCTGTGGCAACTTACGAACAGCTCAAAAGCCTGGTTCGATTTGCTCAGGAAAAAAATGCAATTATTTTATATGATTCTGCTTATGCGCACTACATCCAAGACCCGGCCCTCCCCAAGTCTATTTACGAAATTGAAGGCGCTGATCAGGTCGCTATTGAGGTAGGCTCTTTTTCTAAACTTGCCGGATTTACTGGCATACGACTTGGCTGGACTGTCATCCCTAAAGCCCTTAAATTTGACGATGGATCTAGCGTTCAAGATTTGTGGTATCGTTTTTTGTGTACCATTTACAATGGAGCTTCTAACATTGCTCAATATGGAGGGCTCGCTAGCCTAAGCCCAGAGGGGCGTCCTCTAATCCAACAAACCATCCAGTATTACCTAGACAACGCGCGTATTTTAAAAGAGGCCCTTGAAAAAAAATTCACCACTCACGGAGACCTTAATGCTCCCTATATATGGACTTACTGTGGCGATCAAGACTCCTGGGATTATTTTAATCACTTCCTTCATAAAGCACACTTAGTAACGGTTCCAGGTTCTGGGTTTGGAAATGAAGGCCGTGGATATATTCGTATTAGCTCTTTTGGACCACGCGAACATATTGAAAAAGCTGCTGAGCGCATTCTAAAACTCTAAAAGAGCTCTTTTACTATTATAAATCACAATCTTCTAGGCTAATAAAATCTGCTGTACTCAGAATTATTTATTAGATAAAGCTGAATGCTTTCAAGCGCCCAACACCCCAATTTATTTCCATTCCAAGCAATGACGTTAGAATGACGGTAGAACGCTTAATCTAATTTCTAAAATTTGAAATGAATCAAGGCTTTTCAGTTGCAAATAGACCTTCTATTGTAATTAATTAATTGAAAATTAACCGCTGTAATCGCTAAAATATTTGTTCAAATTATTATATTGGAGACAAAATGAGCGTAAACAATGGCCAATTGAGAACAGTAAGTATTGTTGTAACAGCTGGTGAAATGCTTCGCTCAGAACTAAATCCTCCGCGTAATAACGACTATTCCCATTCATTTCGACCGCCTTCTAGTGGCCAACTATTGGTTCCTGATTTAGAGCCTAATCAATGGAAAGAGCAACAAATAAGTTTAAGAGTTACTGTTTATCAACCCAATAAATCTTCTCCAACACTTAATGAAGATGAAATTGATAAACTTGTGCGCACTGTTTTACCAGACAATAATTACCGAGAAGTTGATAGCAATATGGTCATGCGACCGATAAGAAAAGAAATTCAAAAGCGCGGTTTTACAGTGCAAAGTAGCAATGAGTACTCTTTCCCCTTAAAGGATCTTGCTGGCAGTCTTGTTGATAACACTCCTGTACAAAAAAGACTCGAACTTCAACTTCCTGATCGAGGAGACATTGAACTAACAGTATTACAATCTCGTGAAAAAACGGTTCGATTATACACCAGACCCGTTGAACTCTCTGATGCCCTATTAACCCCCCTTTCAACCATCTCAAGAGTAGCCAACGCTGGAATTCGCGCCGCATGGTCTGGAGGCCGGGAATTAAACTATTTTGTTCCTCAGGAAAAATCCTTTAGGTTTAGTCAATTGACCTTAGAAGATTACCCCGTATTAAGGCTTCATGTTAATCCAGAAGATGGAACGTGCTTGCCTGAATTTTTAGTGACTGATCAACAAGGTCTAGTCGTCACATTGAAAAACAAAGATGGATGCTTTGAAGACCCTGAGTTTGTTGAGCTTCCCAGTCGCTGTAGTATCATGTAGGTTCATTTCACTGGAAATATCTTGACCAGCATAACAAGGCTTTTAGCAATAGCGTCTTTAATTTAGTTATGGTCAAATAATCGGCTTCACAGTTAAAATTTTTCAAAAAATTCTATCCCATAAGAGAAAAGTATGAGTGCAGTTGCAGATGCCAGCAGAGAGATATACCACAGCAAACTATACGTATCTCCTGCACCGTCATTACTCCACAAAATTGACGAACTTCCCTATAGCAAGCAAACTATTCAATTCTCAGTACAGGTTTATCGTCGTATATCTCCCGAGCCTCTTATGACCGCTAGAAAAGTAGAAGATCTTATTTCGAGTGTCATTCCTAGAGAGGGCCCTTATACAACGACTCGAAAAATGGTCCTAGCTCCTATAAGAGAGTGGGAAGAAAAGCATGCCTTTAAAACAGAAGCGAAACATGAATTTGTAATGTCTCTCTCAGAGCTTAATGGAGACCCAGTCCAAGCTCATGGAACCAGCAAGATCTTTTCAATTCCTTATGCTGAAAGAGATCACATTGAAGTGACTCTCAATCGATCTGAAGGTTGGAGTATTGAAGTTACCGAACAAATATATCCCAGTGGCCTCTTAGGAAATTTGCTCAGTGCAGTATCTCCTCCTCATATTCGCACTACAGCTCTGCAGTTTATTGATAAAGACCTAGCTTGTAGATATGACCCCTCACCTCCCAGGTTTTTCGTCCTAAAAATTGGCTTAAACGAACTTGGACAGTGTTCCCCTCAGTTTCACACTCCTATGATAAAAACCGAGCTGACACAAATATTGAATAATCTCTTTACAGAAATTGATTTTGACGACGACGCAGAACACGTAGAGCCCCCCAATATAACCCCAGAAAATGAATAATTAAAATTATAAAAAATTCTCTTAATTATTTCTTAATAAAGAAGACTCATACTAGCCAGATAACTACTCAAAACGCTTCAATTGGAGGCCCATGAATTTAACAGTTGAACCTATAGCAACAAGCTACATTCAGAACAATCCCAAAGCTAAATCAGAAATTAAAGAGCATCTAGAGGCTCTGAATATCCTCTTTTTGGAGATCGATCCACAATACAGTTTTATTGGCTTCAAAGCCATCTACTACAAATCTGTACTCGAAGGGCTTAAGGAGCACTTAGAATATTTTATGAACCTGCCTATCATTGAGGCATTGGAAACTCCTGCTAAGTTTACAGATCAGGAAAAGGCAATCGTTTTAAATACCATTAATCTTCTAATTCCTTTCATCAAAATCTATGAAAAATATCATGAAGTTTCAATCCAATACTATCAGGCAGGAGAACCTTCAGTCAAACCCAAAGAATATGATCATTTAATAGGAGAGCCCCAAATAGGACCGATCTATGCAGCCACTCAAAAAGAGTATAACGCATCTGTTAAGCAAGCTCTTTTACATTGGCTTTTTATTCGCGCATTAGACACCCACCCTAATGCAGTAGCAGGAGCAACTCTTATTAGCATTGAGCATGCCATGGCGCATTTTTTCTCAAAAACTTTAACTTTTGAAGAGAGAAGCATCCAAGATGTGGAGCAGCATCCACTAGCTTTTGCTAGCGATCTATTGCATCTCGAAAAGCTGACTGAAGCTTTTCATAGCTTGTTTGCTAAAACAAGCTACTCTCCCGCTTTCAGAACCACTTTAGAAAATGTATTTAATCGCCAAGCCGACACTGTTTTTAAAGCACAAATTTTACAAAGTAAAGTGGAACAAAAGTTAGATCCACAAGAAGCGCTTGAAGCAGCCCTTTTATCGTGGCATCGCTTTTTAAACAGTATCAAAGCGGTTCCAACAAACTAAGATCGTCCAACAGGCTCTATTTGTGATAAACTTTCCTTGAATATTTTGTTTTAGGCGTATTTAGAGCATAATATTCTCGGATTTTTTATGGTTATTCCTTTATAATTTAGTCTTAATTTAGAGGATTCAATCACATGACATGCCCAGGTATTTTTATAGGAGCTACAGGTCAAAATGTCGGCAAAACAACTGTTTGCTTGGGACTCATTGCTCTTTTAAAAAAACAATACCAAAAAGTTGGCTTCATCAAGCCGGTAGGTCAGCGTCATATTATGACAGACGACGGCATTGCAGTAGATAAGGATGTCATTTTATTTAAAAAACATTTTGACCTCCAATCTCGCTATGAAAGTATGAGCCCAATTATTTTCCCTCGTGGCTTTACTAGAGACTACCTAGACGGTAAGTTTTCGACTCAGGATTTTGAAAAAAAGATCGTGACCGCTTATGAAGAGATTTCTTGCTCCAATGATTTTACGATTGTGGAGGGAACAGGCCATATAGGTGTGGGCTCTATTACAGATTTAAACAATGCCAAAGTTGCCAAAATTTTGGGTTTAGATGTGATTATCATCTCATCGGGTGGCATTGGAAAGGCCTTTGACGAGCTGGCTTTAAATATCCAAATGTTGAAAAGCTATGGCGTGCGTATCAAGGGTGTTATTTTAAATCGGGTTATGCAAGAGAAAAAACCAATGATTGAAAAGTATATTAGCCTTGCTCTTAAAAGGTGGGAAATTCCCCTTTTAGGCTGTGTCCCTTTTGATCACTTTTTAAATTCATCGTCCATGAAAGATTACGAAGCCCTTTTTCAAACAGAACTACTCTGTGGCCTCCCCTACCGCTACCATCACTTCGGGAAAATACATTTTGTAGCCACTTCAGCCAAAATCTCTCAAGAAGACCTCCCCAATAACCAACTAGTTATCACCTCTTCTGCTAGAACCGATGTAATTTCAGCTTTAATTGACCGCCATAAAAAAGCTAAAAAAGCGCCTTTTGTAGCCGGTTTAATTTTAACGGGAAAAACGCTTCCGAAAGATTCTATTATCAAGAAGCTAAAACAAACCACAATTCCTGTAATCTACAGTAATAAAGAACACTATGAAGCGATGCAGATGATCTGCCAACTCACCTCTAAAATTTTGAATGAAGATACAGACAAAGTCAATCGCGCAATTGAACTTATTGAAAAACACATTAACCTAAACCTATAAGTAAGCCAATGACCACTCAGCAAAAAACAAAAGTTGTAATCGCAATGTCTGGAGGTGTTGACTCTTCAGTATGTGGCGCTCTCATGCAACAAGAGGGTTACGATTGTGTCGGAATGACGATGCGCCTTTGGTCAGGAAAAGAAAAGGGATCTTCACAAAGCTGCTGTGGAGCAGAGTCTGTAGAAGATGCCCGCTTAGTTGCTGAAAAAATTGGTTTTCCATTCTACGCTATTAATTTCCAAAAGGAATTTTGGAAAGATGTCATTGAAGTTTTTGCCGATGAATACTTTAGTGGAAAAACGCCCAGCCCCTGCATTTTGTGCAATGAGAAGATGAAATTCGATGCCCTGTATAAAAAAGCGATTTCTATTGGCGCTGAAAAAGTCTGCACAGGCCATTATGCGCGTATTGAGCACGACAAAGCACGAGATCGTTGGCTTTTAAGAAAGGGAGTCGACCCTCTCAAAGACCAGTCCTATTTTTTATTCTCAATGACTCAAGAGCAGCTATCAAAAACACTCTTCCCACTTGGGGGATACACCAAACCACAAATTAGAGAAATGGCTAACCACGACGAGCTGATCACTGCCAATAAACCTGAGAGTCAAGATATCTGCTTTATCCCCAATAACGACTACGCGGCGTTTTTGAAAAAGCATTTTCCAAACCGAATCCCAGATAGAGGAGTGATCAAACATGTTGACGGGACCCCTCTTGGAGAGCACAAAGGGATCCACCAGGCCACCGTTGGTCAACGTAAAGGCCTAGGAGTTGCTTTTGGACGCCCCCTCTACGTCACCAATATAGATGCTCACAAAAATGAAATTATCGTTGGGGAGCAAAAGGACACTCTGGGGACCACTTTCACAATCAAAAAAGCGAACTGGGTCTATTTACAACCAGAAATTGGGAAACCATATGATCTACATATTAAGATTCGAGCTCGTTCAAAAGAAACTCCTGGGGTGGTGACCTTGCAAGAAGATGGACGCGCTAAAATTGTCTTTGAAAATCCACAAAATGCCATTACACCAGGTCAGGCTGCCGTCTTTTACCAAGGCGACTATGTGTTTGGTGGTGGCTGGATAGAATAGTTACACTAAAAGATTTTCGACGCATTCCACGACTTCATAAGCGGGTATATCTCGAATAGAAAGATCCCCCTTATCAATTTTAGCGGGGTTCACACACGCTTTAGAGGTCACGGCAACATTGTAAGGGTTGATGGGGATTCGTGTAATAGACGTGCATCCTAAGATCGTTACAGACGGCACATTCAGCGCCCAAGCCATATGACAAGGCCCTGTATCATTCCCAAGTACTAGATCTGACTGGGCAATCAGTGCTTTAACATCATTGAGGCTCATTTTGGGTAAAACTTTAGCCTGTTGCGTATTTTGCGCAATCCACTTAGCCCGCTCATATTCCTCTTGGTTACTCCATAAAATAAGAGCGTTTTGCTTAAGACGACTCAAAACATCACGAAGGTGCTCTTTGGGATAAATTTTAGAGTACCAAGAACCTCCAAGAACAACTAAGATATTCTTTTTTGTTTTGGATAAAAAGGCACTTAAATCTTCTTGGGGTGGAGTGTAGAATAAATAGGGTTCTTTCTGCATGATCGTTTGCATGCTAATATCAACTCCAACCCCTTCTTTAACAAGCGCAAAATTACGCTTTAAAATATGCTGATTGTAAGCGATATTTACCTTCGTCTTATAAAGATATGAAGAAAGTCCTTCTTTGGCACTTGAAAAATCAAACCCAACCACGTGTTTGCCATAAGCCCTGGAAATCAATGACGACTTGATAAGGCCTTGCATATCTAGAACAAGATCAAAGCGGCCGAGTCTCTTTTTAAGTTTAAGCACTTCAAAAACAGCTCTTAAAGGATTCCTTTTATAATCGCGTAAAGGAATACTGTGCACAGCATGTAGATGAATATTATTGGCTAAAATATCTTTAAATCGCTTGTCTACGAGCCATTCAATTTGAGCATGCGGCAATGCCTGATGAATATATTGTAGTACACTCATACTCATCACAATATCGCCTAAAGAGCTGAGCCTAACAATTAAAATACGCATTTTTTGCCTGTTTTAAATAATTTAGAAATTTGCTCTTTCATCACCTGCGGTGTCGGCGCCTTGGCTTCAATGCGCGCTTGAGTCATAGGGTGATCAAAAACAATTCTATCAGCGTGAAGCATCAGACGAGGCATATGCTGTGAGGTTGCGTTCAGTTTATAAATAGGATCTCCTAAAATTGGCTGATCAATAGAAGCCAAATGCACTCTTAACTGATGCGTTCTACCTGTAATAGGGCGAAGTGATAATAAGGAAACATCTTTGGAAACCAATAGCTTCTTCCACAAGGTTTTGGCCATTTTACCATATTCTGCTGTTTGGTAAATAACTCCCCCCTCATAACGCTTTTTTAGCTTTAGTGGCACCTCAATAGTCCCTGAGTGAGACTCTGTTTTTCCGTGTACCAGTGCCATATAGCGTTTTTCAATCTTACGATCAAAAAAGAGCTTCTCCATTTTTTGCTGTGCTTGTGGCGTTTTAGCAGTAATTAAAACCCCTGAGGTTTGCTTGTCCAATCGGTGTACTAAAAAAAGCTTTTGCCCCAGCGCCTTTTCTAAGGCAATTTTGGAAGAAGTGAGGCCACAAGGTTTATCAATAATCAGTAGATGCTCATCTTCAAATAGAATAGGAATGCTTGCCTGGCTCTCAGTTTGCAAAAATTGAGGAAAAATTTCTACCTGATCCCCTCTTCTTAGCTTTGTGGATCCAAAACGCTGTACTGAGCGATTTAATAAACATCCATTTTGGCTTAAGAGCGATTCAATAGCCCGTGTCGATAAATCAATAATATGTTGCTTGATGAAGTTTCTTAAGCTCAGCCCCTGGTGCTCTGCTTCTATTGAATAACTTGTCTTCACGGCGCCCTGAAATTTAGAAATAAAAGAGTCATTATACGGTATTTTAAAATTGTAGGGTAGCTAAGAAATTAGCCCCAATGGTCCATATAACTAAAGAAAAGATTACTATATTCTGTGTAGTTCACCCAACTAGGCTCATCGGAAAATAAATGATCTATCAACGCAAGTGCCGATCTCTCAAACGCTTTGGAAGTGGCCCCTACAAATGCGCCCCCCATAGAATATGCGATTAAAATAGTTTTTACATGGCCTGTATTAATCATTGATAAATCTGGACCCACGCAGCCCATATACTTTAAACCTTTCAAGGCTACATTGGTAATTGTTGAATCTACAGTAATTTTTCCATTTCCTAAGATACTTGCCCCGATTCCAAAACCGAACGCTCCCCCATAAACAGATCCCGTTACAATGTCGCGCGCTATCTGGTGAGCGAAGGTTATATTTTGTAGTGTCATAACGAAGAGTTTATTTTTTAAATTTTCAAGGATGATAATTAAAATTTGAATAGTTGGGAAACAAAAAAGTTACATTAAAAAAACAACTTCAGGACAATCTCTTAGATCTTTGTAGATTTCATCCACATGCTTTCTACTTTGAGCTTCAAAATCAACTGTAATTGAAAGGTATTTATTGTTTTTACTATTTTTGAAAGAGATCAAATCATCGGAAACTTTTTCTTTAAAGTGCTTATAGATAACGGATAGAATGACTTTTTTAAAATCAGTATTTGCACGCCCTATAATTTTAATGGGATACTGACAAGGAAACTCTAGCTTATGATCATTTAAATCCATGGCTCTTTTTTAATCGTAAGAGTTAAAGCATTAGAATAGCCTAAACAGTGGTTACATTCAAGCTATTCTAAGAGACTCTTTACCTTAAAACCTTGTTAATAAGCCCTGTTTGTTTATCAACACTGACGTGTTTGTACCCATACCAAAATTTATACTTCCTTTTGCAACCCATACGAACCTCTTTATCATGAGCAACTTTTGGCAAGGTTTCGTCATTGAGCTTTTCATTCATTAAACCATGATTTTTAAGTTGATTTCTTAAATCTGTGAAAATTTTAGAAAGAAATGCCAAAAAAAGGATGCTCTTTTTTAATTTGTTCGATTCATTTCAAAAGAGGTCTTTTTCTTTCAATAACAACCTGGGATGTTTCCTCATTTTTTTTTAGTTCAAAAGTGGGGGCTCTAATAAGTGATTATAAAGCCTTATTCTCCCCTATAAGGTGCGCTTATTTGCTGAAAGTCCTTTTTCTTTAAATTTAGTGCGACATTTAAAAACCCGTTGCCTGAAAAAGTTAGGCTTGTTAATGACATAAAATGGAATACAAGGTGTTTTTATGAACCTGTCAAAATCTTCGATGATTGTGGTTAGCAATCGCTTACCAGTGAGCCTGAGCTTTGAAAAAGACGGTTTAAAAGCCCACACTTCATCAGGAGGACTCGTCTCTGCTATGTCAGGCGTACAAAGAGAGCTTCCTTTCACATGGATTGGCTGGCCAGGCGTTTCATTTCCTATCAACCAACATGAAGAAGTCAAAAACCTACTAAGTCCCAAGCACTTTGTCCCTGTTTTTATCAGTAAAGAGCAAGAAAAGCATTACTACCACGATTTTTGCAACTCTACTCTCTGGCCTTTATTTCATTATTTTACCGATCGCATGAAACAATTAACATCTTCTTGGAAAGCTTATACTGAAGTCAACCAACTCTTTGCTAGTAAAGTAATTGAAAACGCTCAAGAGGGAGCAACCGTATGGGTACATGACTTCCATTTAATGCTTTTACCCTCCCTTATTAGAGAGAAACGTCCGGACCTTAAAATTGGCTTCTTCCTTCATATTCCCTTCCCTTCCTCTGAAATCTATCGGATGTTCCCGCAAAGAGAAAAGCTCTTGAAAGGGGTTTTAGGAGCCGATTACATTGGCCTTCACACGACAGATTATACGCGTCATTTTCGACTTTCCTGCCTAAGGATTTTAGGGTTAGATTCCAATCATGAAGGTATTTTATATGAAGGAAGACACATTGGAGTCGGCACGCACCCTATTGGCATGAACATAGCTGCTTTTGATGAAATACTCGCCCACAAAGACTACAGCAATGCTTTAGCAGACCTTAAAAAGCGCTACCGTGATTACCAGGTCATTTTAGGTGTGGAACGCCTAGACTACACCAAGGGTATCGGCCATAAATTGCAGGCTTTTGAAAAACTACTCGAAACCAACCCAGAGCTAGTTGGCCATGTGATCTTATTGCAGATCATCGTACCTTGTAGACAAGATAGTGTAGAATACCAAAAACATCGATCTAAGATAGAAAACAGAATTAGCCATATCAACGGTAAATATTCTAAGCCAGGCTTTACCCCCATCCAATACATTTACCGCAACCTCCCCTTAAGTGAACTGGCCGCACTTTATTGCTTAGCTGATGTCTGCATGGTGACTCCCCTTAGAGATGGCATGAATCTAGTGGCTCAAGAGTTTGTCTACTGTGCTCATAAAGAACAATCAAAAGGAGTGTTACTCCTTAGTGAGTTTGCAGGAGCGTCCCATCATTTACCCCACGCGCTGATGGTCAATCCTCTTGATGTGGAGGGAGTTACTCAAAGCCTTTTTGAAGCGCTTATGATGCCTGAAGAGCAAAAGCTCGCACGATTAAATAAGATGTCACACTCTATTAATCAACTCGACAGTCCTTTATGGGCAGCCCAATTTTTAGAGAGTCTTGAAAAGACTACAGAAAAAAACAGCTCGCAGATCAACTCTCTGCGCCTATCCCCTGAAAGTGTTCTAGAGATAGCTTCACAAGCAGCTAAGAGTCAAAATCGAATCCTTATTTTAGACTATGATGGAACCTTACGTGAAATCACCTCCTACCCGATGCAGGCAAGTCCTTCAGACGAAATCCTTAAGCTTTTAAAAGAATTAGGAGAACTTGAGAACACCGAGGTGCATCTTGTCAGTGGCCGAGATTATAAAACTCTGCAGCTTTGGTTTGATAATTCCCCCATTCACCTCTCATCAGAACATGGTTTTTTAAATCGGGCTTTGACAGAAAAAAAGTGGCTTAACTTCCAACAAATAGACTTAAGCTGGATCCCCTACGTTCACAAAATTTTAAATAAGGTGGTCGAGGAAGTTCCGGGTAGTTTTTTAGAAACCAAAACAAGCTCGCTTTGCTGGCACTATCGGATGGCAGATTTAGATTACGGAAAATGGCGCGCTAAAGAATTGACCACGCTATTGATGCAAGAATTGACCAATCTTCCCGTGGAGGTGATTTTAGGCAAGCAAGTTATTGAAGTGCGCGCCCAAGGCATCTCTAAAGGAAATTACGTCAAACATATTCTTAATAACCGCTCATCTGATGACTTTATCTTATGTATTGGAGACGATCGAACAGATCTCGATATGTACGCTGCACTTCCACAAAATGGCATTTCTATCCAGGTAGGAGAAAGTGTTAAGAAAACATCATACCAAATTGACTCTCCTCTCAAAGTCAGAGAATTGCTGCAAACTATTTGCAATGCATGCAGAGAGAATCAAACAGAGTTAAATCAAGAGCACGGCGGGGTTTTCTAGAAGATCTTTGAGGGTTTTTAAAAACTTCGCACCATCTTCCCCATTAATAGCTCGGTGATCAGCAGCAAGTGTTAAAGTCATTTGATGACCCGTAATCAACTGTCCATTTTCCTCTCTAGGAACTTCACGAATTCCTCCAACCCCTAAAATAGCAGCTTGAGGTGGATTGATCACTGGGAAAACACTCGTTGTACCGTACATCCCTACATTAGAAATGGTAAAAGATCCGCCTTTAAACTCTTCCATCGACAGTTGATTGTCGCGTGCTTTAAGAGCAAGCGCACGCACCTCGGAAGAAATCTGTCCTAAGTTTTTATAGTCCGCATAGCGAATAATAGGTGTAATTAATCCCTCTTCAAGACTGACAGCTATGGATATATCTACTGTTTTAAACCTTATAATCGACTGGTTTTGCGAATTAAAGCCGCTGTTAATTTTAGGATGCTCTTTGAGAGCAAGAGCACATGCTCGAATTACAAAATCGTTAAAACTCAATTTGATATTTTGATTTTTTAGCTCAAGGCGAACTCGCATGAGCGCATCTGCTTGAATGTCTTGGTTCAGATAAAAATGAGGAATAAATGTTTTAGAAGCCTGCAAACGGCTCGCTACAATCGCCTGAATCGGTGACATCGTAATTTCTTCATAGCTTCCTGAAGGAACTTTAGGAGCTTCTCCTAAGCTGAAACTTGTCAGTGATTTATTTTGAGCAAGATTAAGATCTTCTTTCATAATACGCCCACCAGGACCAGATCCTTTGACAGAACTTAGATCTAAATTTTGCTCTTTGGCTAAACGCTTAGCAAGAGGCGTTGCTAAAATTTTCCCATGAACAGCATCTTTTGGAAATGGAAACTGATAGTTTTTAACAGGAGGCTCAGGAATAAAAAGAGGCTGATCAAAAGAAACTTTCGAGGACTCTTTGGGTTTTAACTCAACGCTGTGGTCGGCTTGGGAATTACTTGAAGCTTCTTTTTGAGCTTCTTTTCTCACTCCAATCCCTTCGGGCTGATAGCCTTCAATACTTTCATCTTCTTTCTCAGTAAATATGGCAATAGGCTGATTCACCTGAGCTAGAGCGCCTTCTTGAACCACGACTTGCTTAAGCCACCCTTCGTCTAAGGCGTTGTGCTCAACCGTTGCTTTATCTGTTGTAATTTCGATTAAAACATCCCCTGCTTCGACTTTCTCACCCACCTTAATGTGCCATTTTGCAATGGTTCCCTCTTCCATAGTGGGGGATAATTTTGGCATGGTTACTGTAAAAGGCATTTCGCTTTCTCCTAACGATTGAGTGCTTTATGGACTGCTGCTACAACTTTTTCTGAAGTAGGCAGTGTCTCTTTTTCTAAAATTTTTGAGTACGGCATTGGAGTCTCTCCTTGGGTCACTCGCACAATAGGCCCATCTAGATGGTCAAAGGCATGCTCCATAATCTGAAATCCTATTTCGGAGCAAATACCTGCAAAACTATGTCCCTCTTCAACAAGAACACAGTGGCCCGTTTTGCGCACTGACTGACTGATCGTTGCAATGTCTAGAGGTCGAATAGAACGCACATCAATCAACTCAACACTAATCCCTTCTTTTTTAAGCTTGACTACAGCATCTTGGCAAATACTTACCATACGGCTGTAGGTCACAATGGTAACCTGGTCTCCAGGCTGCAATACATTAGCTTTTCCAATCGGCAGCAGATATTCTTCTGTAGGAATATCCATTTTCAACCCATAGTCTAACTCATTTTCTAAAAATAGAACAGGGTTCGGGTTTCTTATGGCAGTTTTTAACAGTCCTTTAGCATCATATGCATTGCTTGGGCTCAGTACAATCAGACCTGGCAAATTACCATAAAGAGCCTCCACGCAATGGGAGTGCTGACAAGAGACTTGCGCTGCAGAACCATTGGGACCTCTAAAAACAAGTGGGACATTAAAACGCCCCCCTGACATATAAAACATTTTGGCAGCATTTGAAATAATTTGGTCAGCAGCTACAAATGAAAAGTTAAAACTCATAAACTCAACGACAGGACGCAAGCCCGTCATCGCTGCACCAATAGCCATACCTGTAAAGGCGTTTTCCGAAATAGGTGTATCACAAACTCGTTTTGGACCCCATTTATTTAAAAGGCCCTTTGTTATTTTATAGGCCCCATTATACTCGGCAACTTCCTCTCCTAGAATCAAGACATTTTTATCACGCTCCATCTCTTCATCAAGAGCCTGGCGAATCGCCTCACGAACATCTACATTTTGCATTTCACTCATGAGCCTTCTTCCTTCATAACACCTTCTCCTAAAACGATCGGGTCTGGCCAAGGACTTTCTTCAGCGTGTTTGACCGCTTCTATTATAAGCTCCTTCACATCTTTATCCAACGCTTTAAACCCTTCTTCTGTGATTGCATTAGCATCGAGTAAATCTTGTTTTAGGCGAATAATAGGATCTTTATTCATTGCTTCTTTCAAAGCTTCTCGTGTTCTGTATTGTGCTGGATCAGAGATAGAGTGTCCTCGAAAACGCTCCGTGACAGCTTCAACCAAAATAGGTCTTCGCTCTGCTTTCATAATTTCTTGGACTCTTTTGAAACCCGCATAGGAAGCAATAAAGTCAAGCCCTTCAATCGAGACGCTTTCAATCCCGTAAGCCGGGCCAAAGCTCTCAGCAATTGGGCTTGCAGCAACGGCTCTATTAACAGCGGTTCCCATTCCCCATTGATTGTTCTCAATGACCACCACACAAGGTAAGTTCCATAAAGCAGCTAAATTTAAGGATTCATGGAAAGTTCCCTGAGGCACAGCGCCATCCCCTAGGAAGCAAAAGGAGATCTCTTCATTTTTTTCTTGATACTGGATGCTTAAAGCAGCTCCTATTGCCAGTGGCACTTGCCCACCAACAATTCCAGTTCCCCCTAAAAGGCGATCTGTGTACAAATGCATCGAGCCTCCACGACCCTTAGCATTCCCATTTGAGCGTCCAAAAAATTCAGCCATAATTTCATTGGGTGAAGCGCCAGTAAGATATGCAAGAGCGTGACATCTATAAGAGGCAGCCCACCAGTTATTTTGCCCAAAGACTTCGAGACAAGCTGTTTGAATAGCCTCTTGCCCCATATAGGCATGAAAAAAACCACCTATTTTACCTTGAAGATAAGCAGCTTCTGCTCGAGTCTCGAGATGCCTCACTGTTAACATTTGGCGAAGATTAAATATAAGCTTCTCAAAACCAATCTCTTGAATTACTTTGGCTCGATCATAGTCAACAAAATGATATTTGTTTTTTGAGTTATCTTTACTTTCCATTACACTGTGAAGGGCTTGTGATAGCCGTCCTCCTTTTCTGTCTGTATAAACCACCATCAAATATCCCCGCAAGATCAGACACAAAAGATATTAAAATTACTAAAATTGCCGATAATCTTATAAGATTCTTCAATTAATTTATAGCCTTAAAAAAGTTCCTTGAAAAGAATCCTCTCTATCAAAATTACAATCTCTTAGGACTCTGAGAACTTCATCTCTTGACATTTTAAATTAATTAATTGATAGATCTAATGGTATTATGTTTGACAACAAGGATCACAATATGCACTACAAAAGTCTCAAAAGGCCGGGCGGCGCTCTTAAAACTAAATTCAAAGAAAATGAAATGCTGCTGTTTCATCCGGGAATGGATAAAGATAGCTTAAAAAGAGCTGTTGTCAACTGCTTGAGATATGAAGAGAGCAAGGATGAGGAGACGGCCATTGCTGAAGATTACCTTCAATCACTCGCCTGGTCTATCAAGCATCGCTTGGTGGATCGTTGGATTGAAACACAAAAACATTATCATGAGTCGGATGCAAAGCAAGTCTATTACATTTCCCTTGAGTACCTGACCGGCCAGGCTATGAAAAAAAATATGGTCAATCTGGGAATCTATGAAGCATGTAATACAGCTCTTGAAGAGCTTGGCCTTAATCTCAATGATATTTGTGAACTCGAACGTGATGCAGCACTTGGTAATGGGGGGCTTGGTAGGCTGGCCGCTTGCTACTTAGACTCTATGGCTACCTTAGGGCTTCCTGCTCATGGGTATGGGTTGCGCTATGAATACGGCATTTTCAAGCAGATCATTGAAAAAAATGAACAGGTTGAACAACCCGATAATTGGCTTAAAGAAGGGTCCATTTGGGAGATCAAGCGCCCTGAACATGTGCACAAGGTCCACTTTAAAGGAACTGTTAAAGAGAAAAAAAGAGAAGATGGAACTATTTACTATGATTGGAAGGACACCGACGTTGTTTTAGCAGAAGCTTATGACACGCCCTACATTGGATACAATACCAACACAGTGAACACTCTGCGCTTATGGAGTGCTGAAGCAACACAGGCATTTGACTTAAATTATTTTAGCCATGGAAACTATCTACAAGCTGTTGAGGAACAAGCTGTTTCAAAATCGATCACCCGTGTCCTTTATCCTAACGACTCTATTGAAGAAGGAATGAGATTGCGCCTTTACCAAGAGTATTTCTTAGTCTCTGCAACGCTGCAAGACATCTTATCACACTTTAAATTTAGACATGATAATTTTGATGAGCTTCCAGACAAAGTAGCTATTCAGCTCAATGACACTCACCCAGCCCTTGGCATTCCCGAGCTGATGCGACTACTAATTGATGATGAGGGCCTTGAGTGGGAACATGCATGGACAATTGTGCAAAAAACATTCTCATACACTAACCACACCGTTTTACCTGAAGCCCTTGAGAGATGGCCAATAGAGCTTATCGAAGAGGTATTGCCTCGTCATTTGCAGATCATCTACCAAATTAATAGCCGCTTTTTAAGAGAGGCTGCCAACCATTATAAAGATGACAAACAACTCTTAGCTAGAGTCTCTATTATTGAAGAGAGTGGCGACACTAAAAAAGTCAACATGGCAAACCTTTCGATTATTGCTTCGCACAAAGTCAACGGAGTTTCAGCGCTCCACACTCAGATCTTAAAAGATAAACTCTTTAAAGACTTTGATCAAATTTTCCCTGGGCGCATTATCAATATGACCAATGGGATTACTCCTAGACGCTGGCTCAAACAGGCTAACTTAGAGCTCTCTAATCTAATCAAAAGTAAAATTGGAGAGAATTTTTTATGCGACCTTTATGAGCTTAAAAAGCTTGAGCCTATGGCTAAAGATGCAACATTTTTAGAAGAGTGGAGGCAGATTAAGCTTTCATGCAAAAAGAAGCTTGCAAAGTACATCGAAGAGACGATGGGAATCAAAGTGAATCCTGAGATGATGTTTGATATTCAAGTCAAGCGCATTCATCAGTACAAGCGCCAATTGATGAATATCTTGCACGCCGTCCATCTCTACAATAAAATCAAGCAAGACCCCAAAGGAGACCACACTCCTCGTTGTATTATTTTTGGAGGAAAAGCAGCCCCCTCTTACGCAACAGCTAAATGCATTATCAAGCTGATCAATATGGTGTCTAATGTCATTAACAATGACCCTGAACTTGACCCATTTTTAAAAGTGATTTTTATTCCTGATTATAAAGTCTCTCTTGCTGAAAAAATTATTCCAGCTGCCGACTTATCAGAGCAAATTTCAACAGCAGGATTTGAAGCATCAGGCACAGGAAATATGAAATTTTCGTTAAATGGAGCTCTTACGATTGGAACACTTGACGGAGCCAATATAGAAATGCTTGAAGAAATTGGCGCCAAAAACTTCTTTATTTTCGGGAAAAATGCTGAAGAAATTCATCAATTGCATGAAGAGAAATATAACCCCAAAACTTATATTGATAAAGACCCCAATCTAAAAGCAGCCATCGATCTGATCAAAGGAGGGCACTTTAATTTAGAGGAACCTGGTTTATTTCAAGAATTGATGGAATGCATTGAAACCCAAGATCCCTTTTGTATTTCGGTTGACTTTGCTGATTATGTGCGTTGCCAAGAAGAGGTCAGCAAACTCTTTAAAAACACCAAATTATGGACACAAAAATCAATTTTAAACTGCATTAATATGGGGAAATTTTCTTCCGATAGAGCTGTTGGAGAATATGCAAAAGAAATCTGGCATGTAGAACCCTTTGAGGTTCCAGATGTTACTTATGCGATTCCTAAGGAGGGTGAAAATCCTCATGCGGCTCACCCAAATGACACGCAACCTAGATAAAATTAGATGCTTTTAAAGCGAGAACCAAGGCGCACATAATTTGCGCCTTGCTCAATAGCGATTTTAAAATCAGTGCTCATTCCCATTGAGAGCTTCCATTTACTGGCTTTGCACTGCTCTTTGATTTTCGCAAGATGAGCAAAAACACTCCGAATGATGTGGGGGTCCTCAGAGTGTGGGGCCATTGTCATCAGCCCTTTCACTTCGATGTTGTCTAGTGATTCAATGGCCTTTAAATTTTCGAAGAATTCTAACTCTGTAAATCCTGACTTGGAAGCCTCACCAGATAGATTTAGCTGCAATAAAACAGGTTGCCTCTCCAGACTTTTTTCTGAAATTTTTTGAGCGAGCTCCAACGAGTCTACGGATTGAATCAGATCAAATTTCCCAATGACTTTTGAAATTTTATTTTTTTGTAAATGCCCTATAAAATGCCATCGGATATCACTTTTCAGCGCATCTATTTTTTCAATTGCATCTTGAACTTTGCTCTCGCCAAAATCACGCTGACCCAACTGATACAAGCGACTTATTTGATCGATGGTAAGGTATTTTGAAGCGACGATTAACTGAACGCTATCCAAAGCCCGCTCTGAATTTAATAAAGCTTGCTTTATCTCATCTTTTACTTTTTCTAAAGCATTCATTGAGATTCAATAAACTCCACAATCGCCTCTTGGGCTTTTTGCAGGTGCTCAAAAGAGTGTGCCTTCATTATAAAATTCGCTTCAAAAGGAGAGGGAGACCAGTAAACTCCTCGATCTAATAGGAAATTAAAAAATTTCCAAAACATTTTTTGATCACTTTCTTGTGACTCTTGCATATTGCACACACTTTCTTTTCCAAAAAAGAGGGTGAACATTGAACCTACTTGCTGAATACAGGCCTTAAGCGACGAATGATTTTCAAGTGCTTTTCTAATAGGTGCTAAAAAATCATTGGTTTTGGTTTCTAGCTCTTTAAAAAAGTCAGGCTGCTCTAATCTTTTGAGCACCCAATACCCTGCTGCCATGGCCAATGGATTTCCCGATAAGGTGCCTGCTTGATAAACAGGGCCTAGCGGTGAAAGCATCTGCATTAGCTCTTTTTTTCCTCCATATGCAGCAGCTGGAAATCCACCCCCCACAACCTTGCCCAAGCAAGTGAGATCAGGTTTAATTCCATACAGTTCCTGAGCGCCTCCTAATCCCACACGGAAACCTGTGACCACCTCATCAAAAATCAAAACTGTCTGATTTTCTTCAGTAATTTCTCTAATTAATTTATGAAAACGTGGCGTTGCTGGGACCACTCCCATGTTCGCTGCAACAGGTTCAACAATAACCGCTGCAATTCTGTCTTTATACTCAGGCATTTCAAACAGTTTTTTAAGAGCATCTTCGTCATTGTAGGGAAGGTTGAGGGTGTAGCGCACTGAATCTTTAGGAATACCTAAACTTGCAGCTTGGTGAGTCGCAAATCCAGATCCCGACTCAGTGAGTAAAAAATCAGCGCAACCGTGGTAATTACCTACAAATTTTACGATATAATCACGACCTGTATAGCCACGAGCTAGGCGAAGAGCGTACATTGTAGCCTCTGTGCCCGAAGAACAAAAGCGCATCATTTCCATAGAGGGAATAAATTTCTTAACCATCTTAGCTATTTTGTGCTCATAAACGCTCGTTATTCCATATGACGAGCCATCTTTTAAATGCTCTGAGAGTGCATCCATAAGTTCGGGTTCGGAATGCCCCAAAATAAGCGCTCCCCAAGATGCACAAAAATCGATATAAGTTTTCCCATCAATATCTTCAATGATATCACGATAAGCCGACTGAATAATTAAAGGAATGCGCTTGGCTCCATACAAAGCTCTGACTGGAGAGTTCACTCCCCCCGGAATCATTTCACAAAGCTCTTGGTACAACTCTTCACTTTTTAAACGCATAAAACCCTCTCTTCAAATTTTAATTTAAAGAGAGGGTTATAGAGTTTCTAACAATTATTTAGGAAACATTTTTTAAGATGTTTGATCTCACCAACCGACTAAAAGTTCTAAATCAATTATCAAACTGCGCATTTTGTGCAGCTTCATAAGCTTTCTTCAAGTAATCCGCATCTTCAATACGAGCTACATTCAGTTCATCAGCAAGACTTAAGTTAGAAGTATAACCAAGAACACCTCGATTGAATTCTTCAAGCCTAGTATTCCCAATGAATGGAAAATTTCTAGGATCTATATGCAATTTACGTTCCACAGTTTGAGCTTCGGGAGGGTAAACTGGAAGGTCTATCGCCATATAACCACTTTCACCATTTGGTACTACTCTATCCCCAATATCAGATTTCTTTAATTCAGCTGGGGGAACTACCAACAGGTATCCATTCTCATCAAGATCCTGCTGATCTTCTGGAAGCACTCTTTCTGAAACCAAATTATAGATCGGTGCATCAATGCCCTTAGAAACTAACCCTGGTTCTGCTTGTGCCAACGCATAGTTAGGTTGTAATGCTGGGGGAGCTACCCGCAGGTATCCATTCTCATCAAGATCCTGCTGAGCTTCTGATTGCATTGCCCTTTCATACGTCGCTTGCAGTAAAGCCGCTCTTCTACGATCTTCCGGAAGCACTCTTTCTGAAGCAAAATCATAAACTGCACTTTTGGCAAATCCAGCAACAGCCCCTTGAACTTGACGTGCTACTGCGTAGTAGGACTCTGGAGGATCAACCTTCATATAGTCATGCCCCGCTACACCATCACCAGGTTCAAGATCAGAAAAATATGTAGGACCGTTGTAATAGGGATCAAATGCACTATCATACATTGATTCAGATTGGCGTCTTCGTTGTAAAAAGGCTCTAAAAGCTCTTTGAATTTTAACTGCTGCAAGATTCTGTGAATATTGAGAAGGGACAGCTTCATGGGTTTCATAAAATTGATCATCGTAAGCCAAATCATATGTCTCAAGCACTTCTGGAGGATTGACCTCTCTTTCAGTTACTTTAAATGGCCTGTCAGCAGGGCCCGAACTCAACATGAGTTGACCTTCATAACCATATCCTAATACATTTTCGTACAATGGGTTTTCGTTATAAGCGCTATCATAAACAGCACCCTCAGTATCTCGGGGAGATTCGCCTGCAGAATCATAAATACTTTCATTAGAAGGATTGGGGCATACATCCAGATAAACTTTTGATCTATTATGTCTATCTACTGCACCTTTAGTTGCTAATACTGCGGCATCATACACATGATCAACAAGATCCTCTGAAGCCACATCCAAATAGGTTGGCACTCTATGGTTTGAAATAACATGCGGATGTTTCGAAAAAGAAGAATCTAATGCCGAGGATTTTTCTTCTGCAGTCGCAGGTGGGACAAACCATTTTATGTCCGGTTTTCTTTGCATTGCTTTTTTTCTACGTTCTGCACCAGTTAAACGCATTTCAACCTGTGGATCATCTCGCTTAGCAGCAGAGACCTCAACCTGAGGAACTCCTAAGCGTTCATCAACAGCTTTGTGTTCAGAACCTTTATCTTTCTGATCATCAGTCACCAAGATAAGTAAGTTCTTAATCCTTGTTTCAATTTCATCTTGGCTACCGTCTAATTTCCATAGATTTGCAAATTGAGCCCAATCATGTGTTAATACAGAGCCCACTGGAGCCGATCCAAAGTTCGTAAAACGCTGGTTATAGGCATCTCTCATAGCAACTAAAACAGAAAGATCTTCATATAAATTAACCGCATTATCAACCTGCTGAGGAGTCACCTTACCGTCTAAAGCAGGATTTTCACCAGTAGAGGAGGAAACAATGTCATATATCTTTTGACCTGCATCTTCAGGTAGCTCTTTAAAAACTTTAACGGCTGCTGCTAAGACATTATCTAATTGACTATCTAGCATTTGAGAAAGGGCCAGACTGGGTGTAAGTAAGCTGCGATTCCAGGTGTGACCCGACGCTGCATCTCTAACTCTAGTTTCATTGACAAGAGAAGCCCAATGAGATTCACTAAGTAATTTAGAAGCTACCTCTGTGCTGACTTGGCATGTTTCAGCATTTGGTAAGTCAACCAATTGATAGCTGTGGTCTACTTTTTGATTGACCACTTTGACTGCACTTTGATCACGACCTGTATGAAGAAAAGTCACACGCTTGGCAAGCCTCGATTCACGACCACCAGTACCAGGTTCGGTCATTTTAACCAAGCTTTCAGCGTTTTGCATTGCTTTGAAATTTTCAATAATTAATGGCATAATTTGCTGCATTGCAGCATCTGTCCGAGTTCCAATCAGTTCTTGGGAGGTTCCAACACTACCAAACTTCAAAGAAGAAACCTCAAATTCCCTGATCTCTCTGGAAATACTTCCATTTTGGTTCACTTCTACATTCAAAGTTAGAATGTTTTTATCGGTATTATAAGCTCCATCAGTTACCCTGAAGGTTGCATTGATTGCTGAAGAGGTAGGTATCCTAGTTGGTTGAGCCATATAAGCGTCCTTTTTACTATGTTTTATATTTATAAGTATTTAAGCCTCAGTTTTATTATACGTGAAATTTATATTAATGTCAATTTATTTAATTATTGGAGTCTCATTATAAACTTGATTCACCCGTTAAGATGGCATAGTATAGTAAAAAATAGCTGAACTGAATAATACTTAAACAGCTTATGTTAAATTATTTATGATAATTGGTTGGATTGAAAAAATACATCTTAGAGCCTATTTATTACTGGCGCTGTTTTTCCCATCCCCTCTCTTGTGGGCTAACTCTGCTCAATATCAAGTTGAGTTTAGGGGTGTCCATAGCTTTAAAGAGCGTCGCGCTCTAAAAAATGCCTCTAGCCTCATGCGCTATAAAAAATCACCCCCCAGATCTTTAGCCGCCCTTAAATATAGAGCCGACCAAGACTTGCCCGAGATGATTGAAGTTTTGCACTCTTACAGCTACTATGACGCCTTTATCAGCACTCGCGCCTTCAGAGAACCCTCAGGAAAACTGAAAATGGTAATAGCAGTTGATAAAGGAGACCCCTACTTGCTTAAGCAGTTTAATATCACTCCCCTTTATGCACTGGGCTGCAACGAATTTGATTTGGATCATGTGGACTACCAAGAGCTGGGGGTTCGGTTAGAAAAACCAGCTCTTGTCAGCGAAATTATAGGAGCTGAAAAGCAACTTCTACAACTGATGAACCAGCAAGGATTTCCCCTTGCTGAGATAAAAGAGAAAAGCGTCGTGGTTGACCAGGCTCAAAAAACAGTTGCCGTCAATCTACAAGTCGACGAGGGCCCTTTAGCATATTTTGGAGATTTATGTATTGAGAGCAGTCAAAAGGTACGCCCGCGCTTTATCCAAAATCGCATTTCATGGAAAAAAGGAGAACTGTTCGACTCTAGTAAAGTCCAAGATACAGAAAAAGCGCTCTACAACTCGGGGCTTTTTGCCATTGTTTCTATCACTCATGGGAAACAAGTTGATAAAGATGGGTTCATTCCTATGAACCTTGAAGTGACCGAATCAAAAACCCGCAATCTCATTGTTGGGGGAAGTTATACGACAACTTGGGAGGGTCTAGGGGGGACCACCACATGGCAAAATCGCAATTTGTTTAACCTTGGCATCAATTTAAAACTAAACTATTCAATCAACCGCCGCAAACAAGAGACTGGTATTGAGTTTTTGTTTCCAGATTTTCTATCATCCAAGCAAAAACTTGTGCTTGAATCTGAGGTCTCTATTCGAAATGACATGCCCAACTATCAAGAGCATGGGGTAGATACCACTCTTTATGTAGAGCGAAACCTCAATCATTTTTTCACAACCTCTTTGGGAATGAAGTTCAATCAATTTCAAACTGAAGACTCTTTAAGAGATGGCTACTTCTCATTATTTGGGATCCCCTTCCACTTGTATGGTCAATCTTCTGAAAATGTCTTAATTAACCCTTCTCAAGGAGGTTGGGCATCTTTTGACCTAACGCCATACTTTAGTTTAATAAAAAAAGGCCAGGGGTTTACAGAATGCACGGTTCAAGGCTCAGTCTACCAACACTTAATCCCAAGTAAACGCATTGTCTTAGCCTTAAATGCAGTCTTTGGAACCCTTTTTAATAGCCCGACATTCAACATCCCTCCTTCCTATAGATTCTATGAGGGCTCTCCCCAGCATTTACGTGGCTATCCCTATCAAAGAATTAGCCCTCGCAACATTAATGGTGATGAGATAGGAGGCCGCTCAAAGCTTTTATTTAGCATCGAGCCACGCTTTATGCTCTTTAGGTCCATCGAGCTGGTCACTTTTCTAGATGTTGGAAATGTATATAGTGATTCTTGGGTTGATTGGGATATCGCTTTTTTGAAATCGCTTGGTGTTGGAGTCCGCTACTTTTCCTTTATTGGACCTTTGAGGCTAGATATTGGATTTCCACTGAACAGATGGCCAAACGTGAAACAAAATTATCAAATTTACTTTAGTATTGGACAAGCTTTTTAGGGCAATATGAGAAAAAAACTACTTCTACTACTTAAAATCAAAGCGAGCGTCTTAGCCCTTTTATTTGTATGCCTTATAGGAGGGATGCAAACGCCTTGGGTTAAGAAGAAAGTGGCCAAAAAGGTGACGGAAGAGCTTTCTAAAATTACAGGCTCAACAGTCTCTATCAAAAGCTACGAAGCGTTCTTGCCACTTAGTTTTAACTTTTTCAATGTAGTATTTGCTACTGATGAAGGCGATTGGCTCTATATTGATCAGTTAAGCCTCAATCGCTCACTGCTCTACTTTTTATTTTGGGAAAACAAAGGCCTTGACTTATCCTTCCACAGAGCACACCTTATAAAAATTCCCTTCTCAAACGAAAAAAAATTAAACCCGTCTGAATTTACATGGCCCAAAATCCCCATGGCCTCTTTGAATATTTCGCTTAAGGGAGCTTCGGTCGACATTGAACCAGAGGTTTTCAAAAAGGCAGTTCCACAAAATATTTCACTAAAAACACACCTCCATTTCTACACCTATGGGAAAATAGTTTTAGCACAAACAGAGATAGGATTTAGCAAACTGAAAGGAGCCAACCTCCAGTGTGATCTAAGAGCCAACCAGCTTTTGCAAACAGCAAGCTTAAGTCTTCGCGCACAAGACCCCCAATCTAGGCTGAGTGCTTTTTTATTCGACCAATCATTACCCGCCTGGAAGCTCTCGACCTACCTCAAAGGATCCCCAGAAGCTCTTATTAGTTTCTTTCAACCTCAAAAAATTACAGCTAAGGCTTTTAAAGGAACCCTAGACCTAACTCTTACTCCCCTTTCAAAAAAACAACCCCTTTGGTCTGCTCTTTTAGATAATAGCCCACTAACCCTCAACTCTAAAGTAAGCTTCAGCAGTATTAATGGACTTTCCCTAAGCGATCTAACGATCCAGTCTGACTATTTCTCTTTAAAAGGAGAAGGCTCATTAGATCGAAACTACCAACTTCAAAACGTTCATTTAGATGGAGAAAACACCAACCTCAATTTCACTCAGTATTTTTTAAAAACCCCACTCGAAGGGGTTGCAAAAAGTCGCCTGACACTTTCACAAAGCCTGTTTGATCCAAAAGCAACCCTAGAGCTTAGCTCTGAGAAAGTTTTATATAAACACATCATCGTTAATGACATTAAATCAACACTAAGTGTTCAAAAAGATGGGGCTGGGCTCAAAGGAGAAGTCCAAACCCAAACACAACTGAATCAAGCGCCATTTTTGTTTAGCTCTCACTATCAATTTTTCAATCAAGATAATTTTAACCTCACTGAAACTAGCCTTGCCTATGGAAAAAACTCCTTAATTTCCCCCTCTTTTAAAAAGATCAAACAAGCTTATCTAGGAACAATTGACTATAAACTTAAACAGCTCGCTCTGTTCTCCCCACTCCTTAAGCAGGAGGTGCATGGGGATATAGATGGCTCCATACTCTTAGATGTTGACCTTAAAGTACAGGGTGCTCGTCAAACTCTAAGTACTCAAGCAACCGGCACATCACTACAACATAAAAATCTAACCATTCAAGATTTTGAGCTAAACCTAGACGGGGAACTGGCAAGCTTAGACTGGAAAAAGTTTCAAGGAGAATTGTATCTTTTCAGTGACTTTTTGAATTACCAAAGCAAATCTTTCGAAAATATCCAGCTGTATATAGACTCTAAAAGTCAAGAATTCCTCTACAAACTACAAACTAGTGGAGAATTTGCAATCTCATCAGTAGGAACGATGCAGCTGCAAGATCACCTTTGGAAAGGGTATATACGCCAGCTCTCTGGAGAAGTTAATGGTCATAGGTTTTCGCTGTTAAAACCCACAAACTTCACCTACCTTAAGCCTCATTTTCATTTTTCTTCTACAAGCATGCAAGTAGGTGCTGGAAAAGTGGAACTGATAAAAAATTTAAATGAAGATTCTTTGAATGTAAACATTGAAAAGTTCCCTGTTGAAACCCTTTCATATTTTATCCCTAAATTTGACCTTAGAGGAAGCCTCGATGCAGAAGCAAAACTCGCAAATATAACTTCTCATATATTAGGAAATGCCACTGCAACTCTTCATGAGTTGAGTGTAGAGGGCTTAGAGAATCAGTACCCTTATTTTTCAAATATTGAGCTTAGCTTTGAAAAAGATCTTATTGGAGGGAAGGTACGCCTGTCCCAGGACCTTTACAACCACTCAACTCTCGAATTTCAACTGCCCTCACAAATTTCTTGGTTTCCATTCAAACAAACTCTCTCCTTTGAAAAAGATAGTAAAATAGAGCTGCAATATCTCGGAGCGATAAACCCTTTTGTGCAACTTGCTCTCCCAGAAAACCATTTAATCCATGGAGATATTCAAGCTCAGCTTAAATTGAAAGGTCCACTTGAAAAACCAAATGTCACCGGATACTTAAACTTAAACAATGGGTATTATGAAAATCTCTTCTTAGGCTTAGTGCTCAAAAACATGTCGTTTGAAATGATTGCTGAGAAAAATGACCTTATTCTTAAAAATTTGCAAGCCTTTGATGATCATGAAGGACACATTTTAGCACACGGTCAGATTGACTTAGACATTAAAAAGCACATGCCATTTGAATTTGAAGCTGACCTTCAAAATGCCCAAATTGTCCAATTTGATTTTATCACAGGATCAGTTCATGGGCCCATATCATTAAAAGGAGACTCCAAGCGCTCTTTTTTGAAAGGAGCAATGACAGTAACAAGTGCAGAGGTTACGATCCCCAACAATATAGGAAGCAACACTCCCAAACTTGCTGTTACCTACCTCTACCCTACCCAAAGAAGTAGTCGAGCTGTACTAAGAAGTTCTAGGCCTCCAGTCCCCATGTATTTTGATGTCAAACTCAAGGTTTTGAATAACACTCTAATTAAAGGAAAAGGACTCAACTCTTCGTGGAAAGGAGATCTCCATATTTTAGGATCCGATCTATCCCCAAAGTTTGAAGGTAAGTTAGAAAGTGTTGAGGGGAATTTTGAATTTGCAGGTAGAAGCTTTAAGCTTAGATCAGGCACCCTTTTATTAAATGGGCATCCTTCAAGAGAAACTTCTATTAACTTACTGGCTGACCGAGATATTAATGGGTACCTTATCAACTTAAATTTAAAAGGACCTCTAAGAGCTCCCTTTTTAACTTTTAGCTCTCAACCACAATTAGACAAAAAAGATGTGCTCTCACAGATCCTCTTTAACCAAATGTCTGATGGCCTAACCCCTTTTCAAGCAGTCTCGCTAACCAAAACATTGTCCTCATTAAGCAATGTCTACATTGGCCCCACCCCAATAGAAAGACTTCGCAAAGGAATTGGTCTTGACCAGCTTACCTTTGGACCCTCCATTGATGCCGCAGGAAGTATGACTACGGTGCAGGTCGGTAAATACATCTCGCGCAATGTTTTGATTACACTCAACCGTCCCGTGTCCCCTGGTCCAGCTCCCTTCTTGATCACGGCTCATTTTAAGTGGGGGTTTCAGTTCCAAACTTATTTTGACAAACAACAACTAGCTCGCCTCCAAGCACAGTGGAATTTCAGCTATTAAAATAATTTCTAGACCTGTGAGAAATAGCCTTTTCATGCTATAATGGCACGTATATTAAAATGGAGAAGCAGTGCATGACAATTAATTTAAACGGCTTAATTTCAGTCTTAGGAGATCATGAAGTTCTACTGAATCAATCGTTAAATAAGCTAACCTCCCTAAAAAATGACACCCGCGTTTTAGAGGAAATTAAAGAAACTATTCAGGATCAATTACACCAAAGCTCTAGAATTGATTTTAGTCAACCTTATCAAAAAGAACTTTTAGATAAGCTCTATGACCAAGAGTTTTTTCAAGGACACGAAAGAACCTATGCATTTGAAACTATTGAAGAGGCAATGCTCCTTTTTCAAGAAATTCAAACAGCACACAATGAGTACAGCGAAAGAATTCAACAAGATCAAAGAATTTATGCGGATCAAGAAAATGATCTTCATAGATTTAATAGCGAAGTACTCAAAATTATTAGCATGCTCAACGAGTGCATGAGCTCTCTCAACCGTAGAATGTAAGAGATCTGTTTTGCTTGATTGAATAGCTCACTTGGTTTAAATAGGGATCTTAAGGAGGCAGACCATGAATCGCCCTGAAGATCCCTTTCGATTTTTACACCATAAAATCACACCTTCTAAGTCCTCAAAGTCAAACGAACCCATCCAAGCCTCCGCTCTGACTGGTAAGGTGATTAGTAATCTAAGGCTTTTAAAATCTTTGATGCAAAGTGAAAGCGCAACCTCTAAACTTTTCGATCCCCCTTCTAAGGAGTCTAAGTCCCAAGTTATCAAAGATCAAATTGTTGACGAACTCTCCCAATATGAAATAGGCCCTCTCTCACAAATTGTGATTCCAAAAAGATTTTTCAACCATTGCTTTGAGCTGCTTGTCTTAGCTTGGAAAAAAAAAATTCATGCTAAGACTCCAACCACACTCACCCTAAAGGACAATCCTTTCTCAAAGGAATCATTTAGAGCCTTTATCATCGCTTTATCCTTAAATGTATCTCTCAGTGCTTTAAGGCTTGAGCGCTGCTCTTTAGCAGAATATGAAATGAAGCTCTTGGCTGTTTTTGTAAAAATACACCCGACCTTAACTTACCTGTATCTGGACGAGAATCCTCTTAAAGATGAGGGAATACCTCCTCTTATTGCAGCTCTTGAAGGCAACAAGCAGCTACTTCATTTAAGCTTAGTAAAAACAGAGCTAACTGATCAAGGAGCAGGAGCTCTTTGCAAACAAATCGCTAGCTGGTCTCTACAGCGCTTGTATCTTGAAAAAAATGATTTTTCACCAAGGATTTGCAAAGAGCTTCAGAGAGTCTGCCTCCAAGCTCAGTGCAGGCTTTCTATTGACGATTGAGCGTTTGTGTCCATCGATGAGACTAACGGCTTTTGAATAGCATCTATAATTTTCTCTGCTAACATATGAACTTCAAGGGCGACCTTTTCTTTAAGCTCATGTGACAATTCCTGAGCACCTTCTAAAGTATTGAGAACCTCATCATGGGCCTTGTCAGCTAAAACCAACGCCTGTTCAATTTTACTTTGTAGTTGTGCTTGCAGCTGAGCGACCTTATAGTCCACCTCGATCATGGTTTCTCTAATGTATTGCTTTGCTTCTTCAACTTGAACTTTCAATGCTTCTTTATTATCAACGGCAGCTCTCTCTAATTGTTTTGAAGTTGAGTAGCTGGGAATGACTATTTCATCTATCTCCTCATTTTTTGAATTGATTGACTCTTCAATTCTCGACCTTAAAAGGCTCTCTTGTTCACTGATTTTCAAACTGGAAGTTGATTCACTACTAGATTCATCTATTCTTTGGGCTAAGGTCTCATCGGCCACTGATTCTAGCGAATAGTTGATCAATAACTTTAAAGCCTTATCTGTAAAAAAGCCCGCGTCATGCCCTTTGTTAATTTCAATGATATTATGAATAATGTTTGAGCCAACCTCCCTGCGCTGGTCCTCACTAAGAACAGTGTGTTTATCAAGTTCTCTAAAAGCCTTTTTCATAACTTCAAAAAGATTTTTAACACTGATTTTGACATCTTTATAGTCTTCCGCAATCCTAGCGGCTATTTTCTGAACATCTTCAACCGTCACCTTTTCATTAATTTCAGCGTGATCTCCCGTAAATAAAATATGACCTGCATCTAGTAGCTGCTCAATCTTTAGCATGAATCGACCTTTGTATCCTTAGTCTCTGATTGGGAATGGGTTCCCTTAATTATAAAGCGCCTCCCCGACCGGGTTCTTTTTTGGGGAGGGGGAATAAACAAAAATAAGAGGTCGTTATAAATTTATTTTTAAATTTTATCAAGAGAATTAAAGAAAAGAAGCCCAGACTTAAAAGCGTGGGCTTCTACATAGAAACTTTAGATAGGTGACAAGGGCTACACTTTTTGTGCAGTTTCTTTAGCCTTGTTTAGCTTTGCAAGCTCAGCAATTTTTGCAGCTTCAGTAGATGCAGTCAATGAACCTTTTTTAACTGAAGAAATTTTTACAATAACAGGTGTTTTTACTGTTGAAGATACAGAACCTGCTTGAATAGATGCTGCACTTACAGAACCTGCTGTTGTCACAGATTTGGGACTCTCTGAGGTTGTAATTGAAGGTGTTGCTGCTAATGTAGCTGATGTTTGAATAACTGTCATTTCTCTTCTCCTTGTAAAGTTTTAATTAAGAAAGCGTAAGAATATCGTTAATTTAATCTTTAAATTCAAGGCCAAATTTGAAGAAATTTATTTCCTGGGTCATAAAGCGCTTCAAAAAGGCCAAATCACTGGCTTGAGAGTGTCAAATTTAACCTTGACATTTATTCATATATTTGCTATAATATTCTCATGAGCAAACAACTTTACACAAAGAACATCAAGGCCTTAGGCGACCATTTAGGAATCTTTTTTTCTCCTGAATTGGATCCCTCGTGCCAGGTAACCATCGTTATCAACCACTCCCCTGCGGTCATTTTGACCATCAATTATGATTTTGAAGAAGGGTGCATGGAACTTAAAACTCAGGTCAGTTCTCGCCTCCCCCAAAGCCGTGTTGGCATACAGTCTATTATGAATAAGCTTGTAGGCGAGCTACTAATGCAGAGGAAACTGCCGGGCCGCTTAGTTGCCAATTTGGATGAAAACGCCATATTTTTTACTCAAAAAGTTGAATTTAAAGGTGATAGTGAAAAAGTTCTTAGTGAAAACATTGACACATTCATCCAAGAGTCCAATAGCTGGCGTCAAAAGTTTAAAGCTGCTTCACCATCTGGTAGTTTTTCAGATCACCGAAAAGAAAGGGAAATCCTTTACTTTAAGGCTATTTAATTCTTTTTTTATCTTGCTAGATTGACCCTAAATTCTTAGATCCCTTATACCGCGATTAAGGGAGTTTAATCTACATGCTACAGTCAGCTTTAAATTTTTTGGACCTTGTTGGTGAATACGTCTTACTGACCTTGCGTGTCTTTATGGTTTCTATCCTAAGACCCCCTAATTGGTCATTGATACGTGATCAGATGTACAGCATTGGATTTTTGTCTTTTGGAGTAGTTGCCATCACCGGGTTTTCAACTGGACTTGTTTTAACAACGCAATCTATTTTTCAGTTGTCCGACAAAGGGCTCGCTGCTGTAACCGGAATTATGGTTACCAAGGGAATGATTACTGAGCTTGGACCTATTTTGACTGCTTTTATGATTACCGGCCGTGTAGGAGCTGCCATCTGCGCAGAGCTTGGCACCATGAAAGTTTCTGAACAGATTGATGCTCTACAATCAATGTCTGTAAATCCCCTTCGCCACTTAGTGGCCCCTCGATTTATTGCCGCGATCGTCATGTTTCCGATTCTAACTGTTTTTAACGTGCTTATGGGTGTTTTTGGAGCCTATATTCTAGCCATCTATTTTTTTGGCATGCCTCCAATGACTTTTTTGTCTCCACTACCAGATAATATCACGAATTTTGATATCTTCGTTTGTTTTTTCAAGGCATTCTGCTTTGCTATTATCATCGTCACAGTTTCTTGCTATAAAGGGATGACTACCAAAGGAGGGGCCGCAGGTGTTGGCAACTCCACAACTAACAGTGTGGTCATCAACTATTCAATAATTTTAGTGGTTAACTTCTTACTAACCCTTGCCCTCAACCTGTTTCACACAAAATTCTGGGGGCCAAATATATGATCAAGGCACACTCGCTATGTAAATCCTTTGATGATTTAGCCGTTCTTAAAGACTTTGAATTAGAAATTAAAGCTGGAGAGACCCTCGTTATTTTGGGCCAGTCTGGAATTGGGAAAAGTGTCTTTTTAAAACACATCAATGGGTTGATACAGCCTGATTCTGGCTATTTGGAAATTGACGGGGTTAATATCACGGAGCTACGCGGGCCTGATCTTTATCAAGCTATTCGCAATACAGGAATGCTCTTTCAAGGCGGAGCTCTTTTTGATTCTCTGACTGTTTTTGAGAATACGGCTTTTTACTTAGACCAGCATGAGAACTTAGAGTACAGTGAAACCCAAGAGAGGGTTGAACATGCACTCGATATGGTGGGTCTTTCTGAAGCTATTTATAAAATGCCTTCTGAGCTCTCCGGTGGAATGAAAAAAAGAGCTGCTTTAGCAAGGCTGATTGTCTACCGCCCTCAAATCCTTCTTTACGATGAGCCAACAACGGGTCTAGATCCGATTCACTCGATGCAAATTAGCGAACTCATTGTCAAAACACAAGATGAGCTTAAAGCAACTTCGGTAGTAGTGACCCACGATATTCCTTCGGCGCTAACCGTAGGTGATCGCTTTGCAATATTAAATGAAGGAAAAATTATTTTTAATGGTAACAAAGAAGAGTTTCTACGCTCCCACGAAAAAATGATTAGAAGCTTTCTAGAAAACTCCATCCCCAAAGGAATTAATATCTATGGATCGTAAAAAACTTCCCGGAAAAGTCAAGAGCATGATTATCGGAGGCTTTACAGTTTGCGGAATTGCTGTGGCTGTTTGGTCTATTTTCTTTTTTAAGCCTTCTGTTGGCGACAATAAAAACCAACTCACCATTCGCTTTGCCAATGTTGAAAGCATTGATATTGGCACCCGTATCTCCTATGCGGGTCGTCCTGTAGGTGAAGTGATTGAAATCAATCAAGTCCTAAACGCTAGAGAAGAAAACTCTGACGAGTATGGGCGGCCTTTTTCATACGAGGTTATTGCAGCAGTAGACTCATCTGTTAAGGTTTATTCGACGGACCTAATTGAAATTCACACCTCCGGTCTGCTTGGAGAAAAGTCCATTGCTATTATTCCTCAAAAAATCCCCGAGGGTCAGCAGCCCCAAAATGCGATTGGAGGCATTATTTATGCAGCAAGTGCAGACCCATTAGTTGGAACTTTGAAAAATGTATCAGATGCTGCCACTGAAATGGCACGGACCATGTCCAAGGTCTCAGAGGTCATTGAAGAAAATCAAGCAGTTGTGAATAACTCGTTAAACAACCTCAATTCTACAATTGAGGAAATACACAATTTAGCCTACCAGGCCAACCAGCTTGATGTGGTCGGATCATTTAACCGCGCTGCCATTGACATTTCAAAGATGGCTAATGGAGCAAACCAAATGATTGAAAAAGTTCGCGCAAGTGACCTTTTCGAAAAAGTGGATTCTACAGCCTCTAGCCTTTTATATATCTGTCAACAAATTGCAGATGGTAAAGGAACGCTTGGCAAGCTAATTAATGATCCTACTCTTTATCTTGAGGCTGTTGGCTTGATCGATCGCGTGAGCACACTAATCTATGATCTTAACCACTACGGACTACTATTCCATAGAAACTCTAGATGGAAAGAAGCTCAAAGAGCTCGCAATCAAGATCTCGATGCTTTAGACACTCCTGATGCTTTTAAACAAGCTTTTCAAGGAGAAATGCAGCAGATCAATCAATCTTTGGATAAAGTCGGTGACATGATTGAAAAAGCAGATGCGGGTGATGAAGAAATTATTGACAGCAAAGAGTTCAAACAATACTTTTATCAACTATTAAATGAAGTCAATAGACTTCAAAATTTAATAGAATTGTATAATCAAAAAGTAACACAACCCAGTAATAGATGAGCTCAGAAACACCTTCATACTCTCAATTAGGCAAGGGAGCCTTTTTGATTGCAAGTCCAGAAATAGAAAGCGGCATCTTCTTTAGAAGTGTCGTCATTTTATGTGAACATAGTCATGTCGGATCCCTTGGCTTAATTATTAATAAAGAAATTGACTTTGAAATTAGTGACCAGATCATTGAAGTGGAAGAACTAGCCAATCCCAATGTAGAACTTAGAGCTGGAGGTCCATTGCAGATGAACCAAATGCTCATTTTACATAACCAACAATTAGAACAATGTAAAGAGCTTGCTCCTAATATTTTCTTAGGGGGAGATCTTGAGTTTTTACAAGAGACTATGCTCGACCCAGAAGGAGCCTCACTTCGTTTGATGTTTGGATATGCAAGTTGGGCTTCAGGTCAACTTGAAAAGGAATTTTTAGATGGAGAGTGGTTTGTTGGAAAAGGAAACCATTGTCACATCTTTGAAACACCGGTGGACCAAATATGGAGGTCCACACTACACGAAATGGGAGGAAAATATTCCTCCTTATCCATGATTCCTGATGATTTAAGCTTAAATTAACGTTTAGAGAACTGGAAGCTTTTTCTCGCACCAGCAAGACCGTATTTCTTACGCTCTTTCTTACGGGGATCTCTTCTTAAGAAACCAACTGCTTTTAGTTCTTGTCTACGCTCTTCTTCTTCTTCAACAAGAGCTCTTGCAAGTCCTAGACGAGTGGCACTAGCTTGTGCTTCTTTCCCACCACCTTTAACACGAACAACGAGATCATATTTAGATCCTAGCTCAAACATTTTAAGTGGGGCTGTGATGACATCACGTTGTAACTGAAGAGGAAAATATCCCTCTATTTCTTTCCCATTAACTTTAATGATTCCTGTACCCTTACGAAGTCTTACTGAAGATACAGCTGTTTTTCGACGTCCAATGGCGATAATTTCGTTCTTCTTCATGTTCTCTCCTAAATGTCTACTTTAATGGGTGTTTGAGCGCTTAAGTTATGTTCAGTTCCTGCAAAAATTCTTAATTTCTTAAGTTGTGCACGACCTAGTTTTGTTTTAGGCATCATCCCTTTTACAGCAGACTCTAAAATGTATGTTGGTTTACGTTCTTTCATTCGACGGTAAGGAATTTCTCGTAATCCCCCGATATGACCTGTATAGTGGCGATAAATCTTCTGAGCTTCTTTAGCACCGCTAACAGCGATCTTTTCAGCATTTAAAATAACAACACCATCTCCAGTATCTGTATGCGGAGTAAAAGTCGGTTTGTGCTTCCCTCTCAATATATTAGCTACTTCAGAAGCAAAGCGTCCTAAAGTCTTTCCCTCTGCATCGAGTAGAAACCACGTTTTTGGAATTTCATTTGTTTTTGCCATGTAGGTCTTTTTCTTGTCTGATGTCATATCGCATCCAATTTAAAAATTTTCGCCCTAGATTTTAACGCTTACACCACATTTTTGCCAAGAGATAAAAATCAATTTTAACCCCAGTGGCATTCAAACAATCTTTTTATTTGTGATTTATTGGGCTTGCGGTGCACAATCTTTGGTATTATGGATTATTCAACTTATTTTTCACTTAATAAACCCCGACTACTCTGCTATGGAGTGGGCTCTTTATTTGCCGTTCAAAGCGTTCAAAGCGCCTATATTGGTCTCAAAAAAATAGTTCACACTATTCATGGAAGCACCCCATATAACGAACGCATTACTGGGGTCGCTGAAAGTCAAATTGCTGTTTTAAAACAAAGTAGAGACGTTTGTATTGGTTGTGACACGGTCAAAGAGCGCTTAACACACCTTAAAGAAGCTCTTAAAAGCTTCTCGTTTGCAGCCGTAGAGGCTCTAGTTGCGACCATCTTATTCTTTAAAGGAGCTCACTCCTCAACCGATGAGGTTTCCATCCCATCCCCGGAGACACAAGCCAAACTACAAAAGTTTGACGAGCAGTTTATGGAGACGTTTTTCAACTCCTCAGAAGTAAGCCATCACATGCAAAAGATTTCTTGTTTTACCTCTTTTTACAATCAAGGAGGACGAGGCTTTACTGCATGTGAACAAAACAATCTGTTTGAGCAATTAAATAAGCCTTTTGAAATTATCAAATTAACACCCAGTCAAAAAGACAACCTCTTAGGTTGTGTGAAAAAGCTCGCTTTTTACAAAATGATGCGCTCTGATTATATGAGCCTATCTCCAGAGCTTGCATTGCTTCAAGGGGTAGATACTCAGAAAATGAATGCGCTAGCAACCATTTTTAAAGATGATAAAGAATCTAAAGAAGGAGCTATCTCCTTAAATTTCAATGTAAAAACAGCTTCCAGCGCCCTCCAAGCACTAGACGCCTATGCTGATTACCTTAAAAACAATGCTGAGCTTTATGTTAAAATACATAAAGAGCGCTTTGATAATTATACGAAGAGCAATATGACCCGAAACTTTGGACCCATTACTGCACATATCGATAAAATGTGTGACAGTGGTTTATTCAAAGAGCTCTATTTGCAATCTGATACATTTTGTAATGAATACTTTGATCTGAAAAGTAAGTATCTTGAAGCAAACAAAAGAAAAAGAGCCATTTTTAAAAACCTTAAATCGGGTGTTGAAGATCTAAACTGTAAACAGGTTGTCTTTGATCCAGCATTAAAAGACCCTATCTTGAAAAAGCTCTTAACGGCTCCTCAGTACCAATCTCTACAAGATCTTTTAGCTTGGGACAAAGAAAATCTAGGCGAGATCTCAACATAGAGATCTGAACTTTCTTTAAATTATATTGAATTATTTTTTAGAAGCTCTCATACCAAAATGACCCTGAACTAGTTTCAGGGTCATTTTGAATAACAAGATAAACTATCGAAGCGTCAGTTATTCGCCACCAAGCGCTAAATTGTTGTTGTCTAGTCGCACCTTGGGAGGAGCTGGAGGCTCTGAAGGAGACGCTTTTTGTAAATCATTTGCTTTTTTAAGCTTACCGTGTTTTTTCTCAGTATTCCAAGTGCCGTTGACAATCTCTTTGACATCTTCAGCATCTAAAGTCTCGAATTCAACGAGCATATCTGTCATCAGCTCAATTTTATCATGATGCTCTTTAACAATTTCTAAAGCGCGTTTGTAGCCATCATCGAGCATTTTTTTAACTTCTCGATCAATCACTTGCGCCGTTTGTTCGGAATACTTTTTCTCACCACCACCCATTCCTGGGTAGTAGGCTTCTGTGTTGGCATCGTCTAAGGCTACATTACCAAGAGCTTCACACATCCCCCACTCACAGATCATATTACGAGCTATTTTGGTAGCTCTCTCTATATCATTTTGAGCACCTGAGGATATATCATTGATAAAAACCTCTTCAGCAGCACGCCCAGCTAACAAAACAATTACCTGATCGTAAAGCTCTTTTTTCCACCAACTAATTCTATTTTTTTCCGGTAAAAAGTGAGTGGCTCCAAGAGAGAATCCGCGAGGGATAATGGTCACTTTATCTACAGGATCAAAATGGTCCACCATTAGAGCAGCTATTGCGTGCCCCGACTCATGGATAGCTGTTGATCTTTTTTCTTCAGCTGAGATTTCCAAACTACGTCTTTCTTTTCCATAGCGCACTTTATCGCAAGCATCAGATGCATCTTGTGAGGTCACCGCAGTGCGACCACGCCTAGAAGCTATTAAGGCCGACTCATTCAAAAGGTTCATTAGATCTGCTCCAGAGGAGCCTGCTGTTCCCCTAGCAATCGCCATCAAGTCCACAGAAGGATCTAATTTAATTTTGCGTGCATGCACTTTGAGAATTTCATAGCGACCCTTTACATCGGGCAAATCGACAATAATACGTCTATCGAAACGTCCTGGACGAAGCAGCGCTTTATCTAAAACATCAGCTCGGTTAGTCGCAGCAATTAAGATCACCCCTTCATTAGAACCAAACCCATCCATTTCAACAAGTAATTGGTTTAGCGTTTGTTCACGCTCATCATGACCTCCTCCGACACCAGACCCACGATGACGTCCCACTGCATCAATCTCATCAATAAAGATAATGCAAGGAGCTTGTTTTTTAGCTTGGCCAAAAAGATCTCGAATACGGCTTGCTCCAACCCCTACAAACATCTCAACAAAATCTGATCCTGAGATGGAGAAAAAAGGACGATCAGCTTCACCTGCAATCGCTTTAGCAATCAAAGTTTTTCCTGTTCCGGGAGGTCCTATACAAAGCACCCCTTTAGGAATATGTCCGCCAAGAGCTGTAAATTTAGCGGGAGACTTTAGAAAGTCGACAATTTCTTCAAGCTCTTCCTTAGCTTCATCAATTCCTGCAACATCTGCAAAAGTGACTTTGCAATCCGCTTTATTGAGCATACGAGCGGGTGATTTTCCAAAGCTCATTGCATTGTTTCCCATCCCCTTCATTTGCTTAGAGAAAATAAACCATAAAAGCAGTACGACTAAAACCACGGGTAAAAAGCTAAAAATATAGCTGAAGTAATTTGGAGCTGGTTCTTCACTTTTAAAAGTTCTCTCTAAAACAGCGTTGCGAGGTTGATCGGGAGCTTTGAAAGCATAGCCTTTATTAGCTGAAAAACCTTCCCACTCCTGCTTAGCATTCGCAAACCAGTGACTGTAAGCTTCTGGATCTTGTTTTTCCAAAGCTCTTGTTGATAACTCTTTATTATTAAAAAACCAATTAACATTCGCAACTGACTGACGTGATTTATCAAGCTCTTCCTGATTTTCAGCAAGCTCTGCTGAGTAGATATTAAATTGATCTATTTCATCTTTATACATACGCACACTTCTAAGCTCTGAGAGCCTACTGTGACTATCACTTTGACTTAACTGGTTAGAGATGCCACGAAGCTGAGCTAAGACATTCTGATGGGTGGCAATTTGAGCATCTAGTGGTGCCGATTGGGCCTTAGTAAGCTGGTTACTGAGCCCCTTTAATTGCTTCTTAAGTGATTCACTCCCAATTCCAAGAATGGGTGATCTAAAATTTTGTACAAGAACCGATAGATTTTCTCCAAAAGCTGTAACTTGCTCCTGAGAAGCATTCGATCTCATTTTTGCTTGATCAAGTTCTAAATCTTGCAAGCTGGTCACGTCTCGGTCAGATAAACTCTTAATAACCACTCGGTTCACTCTTTCAGGAGAGTCATAAACCCCTCCAACAATTACAAATCCACCTGCAGGGATCTTCTGGCCAGTAATTTTTAAGAAAAAGTCTCCGGCATCACGAACACGCCCTTCTTGCAGAGCTAATTCTTCAGAAACTCTTGATTGTTCGCTTTTTAAGTTATGATTTTTATTCAAAAGGTTGAGGAAATGAAAGCGAGCTTTTCCTTCTGGAGTCTCACTTGAACGGAACTTACCGCTAAAAGTGACCAAGTTGTCATTCAAGGCGGTCTTACGATTTTCCTCAGGATGAAGCATATTGAGGTTCATTAGGTGCTCTAATTGATGGCTAAAAGAGACCTTAGCTGTATTTTGATTCGTAAAATTCTGAATCACAAATACAATAAAAATGGCGGCCAGTATAAACAAAAAGAAGCTGCCTGGAAATGATTTTTTGGGACCATTATTATCTTTATTATCTTTATTATCTTCTGACATCGCTCTCTTATGGGGTAATTGTAACCTTCTTAAAACTTAGCTATCTCGAACTTCAAATTATATGTCAAGAACACACTCTTTTTCTTTGAATTTTAAAAAAAGCAGAGAACGACGGGATATTTAAAGATCTAAAACAGTATGGTTTGTATTTTAATGAATCTTTTTTAAGGAATTTATTATCTCAAAGTAACAATAGGATTTCAATCCTTTTTATAACTTAGACAAATATTTAATTGGGGCTTGATTGAATGGTTTGTTTTCACTTTTCCTGTTAGCAATTCAACTTCAATATCACCCCCTCGTCCGACCATGGGAACGCGTTGGGATAGCTCACTCAAAATTTTGTGCTTTGTTAGCAAATTACTAAGCTTGTGCTTACTACCCCACTTCCACCCCTGCCCTTTTTCACCTAGATAAAACTCCCCTTGTGGAACCTGAATAAAAAAATGAGCTTCTTTTTCAAATAAGTTCCCCCAACCAAGACGAGCCTCCTCAACATATTTAGCTTTAGTGACATTTACTTCCCACGGCCCAAAGGAATACTTTCCTGGCTCAAGCTTTAGGGGGGTTCGCGGCAGTGGAATAAAAGAGTATGGCAAAATAAAGACCTGGCAACGATCTGCAATAAAAAGATGATCTCCTTTGATCATTTTTTTATTTGATGCTCCTTCATGGACCCAATTAGAGAGCTTTGCAAGCTCAGCATGGTGCAAGTAAACTCCTCTTTTCTTAAGTTCTTTAGAAACCAAAAATTCGATTTCTAAAGGGTGCCAGTGATTTCGTGTAAAATCTAAGACACATCCAAAAAACGATTCCTTGGCCCCTTCAAATAAAGATGTTTTATCTTCCATATAAGACTGATAACGCTTTGAAAAGCTTGAAATTCTCTTCAAGCTGCTTCCCACTTTTTTACCGAACATGGCTTCTAATGTGGGTAAAATAGAAACACGCATTTTAGAACGTAAATTACTCCCATCAAAATTGGTTGGATCTTCGATAGGGTTTAATTGATGAGTATAGTTCCAGTCATTTAACTCCTTTTTCAAAGACCCAATTAAAGGACGCCACAGCGGCATATTTTGGTAATAACTGATGGGATCTAGGGAGCTCAGACTCTCAATTCGTCCTCCCTCTAAGACTCTTTTTAAAATTGTCTCTTCCTCATCATTTTGATGATGTGCCAGTAAAAGGGCTTGGTACCCGTGCTTTTGAAATAAGGTATAAAAAAATTGAGAGCGCTTGACTCTAAAAAAATCTTCTATATTATTTGAAGGGATCTCTTTAAGGCGCTTTAAGTGCATCACAAGCCCCTTACTTTTAGCATATTCTTTCAATTCTGCGGCCTCTTGGCCACTTTTTTCTCGACAGTTGTGATCTAGGTGAGCCAGTTCTAATTGAAAGTTAAGCGTCTTTTGACATTCTAAGAGTAGTGAGAGCAAACAAAGCGAGTCACCTCCTCCCGAAAACCCTAAGAGCAGCTTGCTAGAAGGTGTGATGCGCTCTTGCAAAAAGAGCAAAACTCTTGCGAGAAGATCGGACATATTCAACCATACCTAAAAATGATAAAGGCATTATAAATTAATAAGTTAGCTATTGACAAGACTTTTACTCGAAATTCGGATATATTAGCTCTTTATGGTTGCAAATGAGTGTTTAAGGATCATCGATGCCCACTATTTGGAAATATTTATATAAACAGTTTTTAAAAGTTTTTTTACTGACTGTCAGCTCATTTATTCTTATTTTAATTGTCACAAGGCTCAAGGAAATCGCTCGTTTAATTGCCCTGACCCCTGACATTGGCACGGTAGCTTGCTTTATCTTAAATATTATCCCTTTTATCCTGCCTATTGCGGTGCCTATTGCCTGCCTCGTCTCTGCAATTCTACTCTTTCAAAAACTCTCTCATTCACATGAGCTGACGGCTCTACGTTGTGCGGGGTATAGTTTAATCTCAATTATGTTCCCTATTTTGTCATTGGCACTTGTTTTATCATTGGCTAATTTTTGTGTCGTATCCGAATTAACCAGCCACAGTCAAATTTTTTCAAGACATCTGATTAACAAGCTAATTACTGAAAACCCCTTGTATCTCCTGGAACATAAAGACAAGCTTCACAAAAAAGACTTTTATCTAGATATGAATGTGCGAGAGCGCGGGAAGCTGGCAAATAATGTCTTAATAATCACAGCGAATAAAGAAAGCTCTCAGTTTAATCTCGTTGAAATTGAAAAATTACAAGTAGAGGGGGGCGCTTTGACCACCCCTTCTATGAATGTCATTTCTATCATTGACCCTAAGGGTGCCACCAATGAAAAGCACATGATCGTAGAAAATGAAAAAAATGTACGCACCACGACGAACGACCTCACCCAAATTATGCACAGCACCTATTTACACCTTCAACCGCACCACTTGTCGATGCCCTTTTTAAAAATATCTTTAAAAGAAAAAAAACAATGGATGCAAGATGCTATACAGAAACGTGACCACCAAGAAATTAAAAGATTAAAACACCTCATTGACACTTATTATTCTGAAATGTCAAGACGCATTTCAATTGGTCTCGCCGTTTTTACATTCACCCTTTTAGGAATTAGCTACTCCATTAAAATTGGACGCAGCCAAAATAAGAAAAAGCTAATTACGATGTGTCTGCTTGCAACTTTTGGGCTCGTCTGCTTTTTTGTTGGTAAAATTTTTCACAACTACTTTTGGCTTGCCTCGTTAATTTATTTCACCCCTCACGTTTTATTGGTAACGCTCAGCTCGCTTAATTTATCTAGAATCATGCGAGGAATTGAATGAGCTCAATCTGGTCTAAGTATGTTATTAGAGAAACCCTCAAGGTTTTTTTCTTTTTTATTCTATCGCTATACTTCCTCTATATCCTCATCGATTACTCATCTCGAATCGATTACTATAATTCGTTGTCATTCGGCCAAATTTGTTCGTACTATATTTTTACACTCTCTCAAAAAACGGAGCTGTTAATTCCCTTTGCCTTTACCGTGACTGTTATAAAGGTTCTAACCTCGCTCAACATTCATAATGAGTTTGTATCCATGTTAATGTCTGGAAAATCTTACAAACGCCTGCTCGCCCCACTAACCGTTGTAGCGCTCATCTTGACTCTTTTTCTATATCTAAACTTTCAATTCCTTGAGCCGCTGGCCCAAAAGAGAATTGAAACAATCAAGCAAAAGAGAAAAAAATCCAGCACAAGCTTGATCAAATCTTTTATCCTAGATGATGGCAGTAAACTTATTTTTCAAGACTATGATTTGACCAGTAAAACATTACAAAATATCTACTGGATTCGCTCTTCTCAGCAGATCTACTACATTCAGAAACTAGAACCATTTACAACACCTCCTGTAGGCCATGAGGTTTCAATATTTAACAAAAATACTTCTGGGGAATTTCAATTTATCCAAAAGAAGGAATTGCAAGCTCTAGATGAAATGCAAATCAACTTTGATCCTTTAGTGAAGACTTTTTTCTCTTTAAAGACATACTCTATCAGTGCTCTTTTTTATGCTTTGCACAACCCACAAGCCCTTCTTAACACTCCTGCTGCTGCCATTTTAACGCAGCTTAATTACAAGCTTATCTTCCCTCTTCTTCCTCTTTTTATCTTAATCACGCTCGCTCCTATCTGTACACGTTTTTCCCGTTCTGTTCCCACATTTTTAATCACGGCTCTTTCTATTTTTGCGCTGCTCTCTTTTTATACGCTCATGGATGCTTGCTACATTCTAAGTGAAAACAAAATTATATGGCCGCAGGTTGCAATGTGGGTACCGCTTATGCTGTACTTTGGTTACCCTACAAAGAAATTTATCTCTTATTGAGTCGCTTTACGATGAGACCCATCGCAATAAGGCATTTTTTGTGACTTTCCACAGCCACAGATAGCAACTGTTTGATCTTCATTGAAAGTAATTCGATCAGGTTCGATTCCAGTTCCTTTGTGCGCGCCATCACAAAATGGTGGGTTTTGAGTTTTACCGCAGCGGCAAATTGATTTTTTATCCCCTGATTTTACTTGGATACGGTAGGGAGTGTCTTGCCAGTGCATTTAGGAACCTTTTTTTGAAAGGATCATATCGGCTTTAGATATTACTCATCAACCCTTGTTTTTCCTGCGACGCTCATGCTTTTCCTTAGCTTGACTCAATCGCAGCTCACGCCTAATCTGCGCTTCTCCATAACGTCTTTTCTCTTCTTCTGTTTCAGGGATCACCTCACAGGTTTGGGCAGGGTGGTTAAATTGGTCGAGTGATACTAGTGTAAAAAAAGCAGAGAGCACTTTTCTTGGGTCACTATCAATAGAAGCAGCAGTTACTACTTTGATCCCTACCTCCATTGAGGTTCTCCAGGCTCTATTCACTGCTGCTGAAAAAACTAAAATTTCTCCTCTACAAGCTGGTGATAGAAAACGCATAGAATCGACCATTAAGGTTGCGCAGGTCCGACCAGAGTGTTTTTTAGCACAAGCTGCTGCTAGCATATCGGAAATCTCCATAATGCGACCGCCAAACACTCTGTTATTAGAGTTTAGATCGTTAGGATAAATTTCATAGTGATGTCCCTCAATACTTGAAGATTGAACCGTCTTAGCTTCTCTATTGCCCATATTTGCTCCTTTTGAGCATCTATAAGAGGTTTTCCCATTAATCGGCAAGATGATTTCATTGTCTTTAGAGCATTTGCAGCAATTAATCTTATCTATATCGCTCTTTCCTTAAACTTTTATACTTTAACGAGCTGATGTTAAAAAATAAGAATTAAGATTTTTTTTCAGGGTGAACGATCAAGGACAGAGCTTTTCTATAATCCCTTTGAGGCAATCTATAAAGCGATCTATTTCTTCAAAAGTGTTGTAGAAAGCAAAAGAAATTCTTAAAACTTCTTTTTCCCCGACGATGGTGAGTGCTGGCTGAGCACATAAATGCCCCGAACGCAAGGCAATGCCTTTAAAATTTAGAAGAGTGGCCACATCTAAGCAGTGAGCATTTTGAACAACAAAACTAACCAGGGCTGCTTGATCCTTATTTGGTCCAAAAAGGGTTATTTGAGGGATTTTTTCAAGCTTGTTTTTAGCGTATTCTAAAAGTTGATTCTCATGAGCATAAGCTGCATCTAGATCCAAGCTCTGAACATATTCTATAGCTGCTAAAAGCCCGCAGGCTCCTGCAATATGCGGCGTTCCCGCTTCAAATTTATAGGGCAGTTGATTGGTTGTATAATCGTCTACAGAAACTTGATCAATCATGTCTCCCCCTCCTTTAAAAGGAGGCATTTTTTCAAGTAACGCTTCTTTACCATATAAAATCCCCATTCCGGTAGGGCCATACATTTTATGCGCTGAAAAGACATAGAAATCAGCATCGATATCTTGCACATCAACGCTTGTGTGGGCCACTGCTTGCGCTCCGTCTATAAGAACTTTAGCTGATGAATATTTTCTAACTAGTTGGATGATTTCTTTAACAGGATGAATAACCCCCAATGCATTAGAAATATGAGCTAAGCTTACTAACTTTGTACGAGAATTAAGCTGATCTTTAAAATCCTCTAAGTCAATCTCTCCCGATGAGTTCACTTCGATAAATTTTAAACGCCCCTCTCCTCTCTTTTGAACCATTTGCCAGGGGACAAAATTAGAGTGGTGTTCTATTTTGGGAATCAAAATTTCATCTTCAGGTCCCATAAAAGCCTCTGGAAAAGTTCGTGCAATAAGATTTATGCTCTCAGTCGTCCCTGAGGTAAATATAACTTCACACGGCTTAGCGGCATTTATAAAAGACTGAACGGCGAGGCGAGCTTGATAATAACGCTCATTAGAAGCTTCTGCAAGTTGATAAATTCCACGATGCACCGTAGCGTACTCATTTTCATAAAAATGGGTGATCGCATCAATCACGCTTTGTGGTTTAAAAGTCGTGGCTGCATTGTCAAAGTAGATCAGAGAATGTCCATGCACCTTGCGTTTGAGCATAGGAAAATCTTTTCTTTGAAGCTCCAGACTATCGGTGATCATGCGCCCTCAAAATAATGACTTAAATCTTGAGTCACGCGCTCTTTTAAAACGGTCACTTGGTCAGTCACTTCTTGGCAAAAAGCATGAAGTAAGAGCTTTTTAGCAGCTTTTTTACTAAAACCTCTTGAGCGGAGGTAAAAAAGTTGCTCAGGGTCCACTTGCCCTGTAGTTGATCCGTGTGAGGCTTTAACATCATCAGCAAATATCTCTAAATTAGGCTTGCTATAGGCTTTACAGGTGTCTGACAATAGGCAATTTTGATTTAACTGGTAGGCATTCGTCTGCTGAGCCTTAGCATCCACCCATATTTTCCCTTCAAAACTACTAATACTTTTGTCATCTAAAAGATTTTTTACAAGCTGACTGGAAGTACAGCGCTCAGCTAAGTGCTCTACTAAAATATGCATATGCGACTCTTCTTCATTTTTAAGAGCAGCAAGAGAGGAGATACTTGCGTGTGACCCCTCTCCCAAAAGCTTAGTTCTGACACTGGTTCTCATCCGCTTGGGAGAAATGGCTGTAAACAAAGAGGTGTAGGTGCTGTCAGATTTCTGATAGATACGATGAGTCTCAAAACGGGCGGTCTGAGCATAGCCTACATGTGAAGTGGTATTGAGCTTTGCCCCTTCTTCTAAGGTAAAGTGAACGAGTGGAGCCCCTATAGACGCGCTTTTATTCTTCTCAATCAAAGTGGATACTAAATTCAGCTTAGAGTGCTTCCCACAAGATCCGACAATTACTGGCGCTAACAATGAAGTTTGCTCTACATCATTAATTTCAATAATATGGATCGGCTCTGAAACTTCTTCTAAACTTTTCAAGTACATAAAAATGCCACTAGCATGCGTTGCAAAAGAAGTGAGCGCAAAAAAATCTTGCTCACTTTCAATCCACGAGGGCAACGCATTTTTAAAAAAGGCACTATAGCTATAAAAGGCCTCTGAAAGAGGCTTTACGATCAGCGAAGAAGGCACATTATCAAGCTGGGAAAGTTTTTGAGAAAAGTGACCATTATAGAAAACGAGGGTTATTTTATTTTTAAAAGGAGCCAATTCCTTTTGAAAAAAATTATCAGGTTCGCTAGGTGCTCTAGAGTAGGGCGTTTTGAAGTAACTTTGTAATCGTTGATACTGAAAAGCTTCATCGCGAGGATGGGGCGCCCCTATTTTTACAAGTTTTTCCATCGCTTTTTGGCGATAAACGCTCAACGTATCTTGAGGACTCAAGCAGTCACGCAAGAGGTTTTCAATCAATGGCTCGGTGGTCATGTCAAAGCCCCCACCAGCCAATCATAACCTTCTTTCTCTAGCTTGTGGGCTAAACTCGCGTCGCCAGAGCTTACAATTTTCCCATCGATAATCACATGAATATAATCGGGTTTAACATAGTCTAGTAAACGCTGATAGTGAGTGATTAATAAAAAAGCATTGTCTTTTCGTCGTTGGCAGTTAATCCCTTCGGCCACTATTTTCATAGAGTCAATATCTAGCCCTGAGTCGGTTTCATCTAAAATTGCAAGTGTTGGACTTAAAAGCTTCATTTGCAAAATTTCATTACGTTTTTTCTCTCCTCCTGAAAACCCTTCATTAAGACCTCTGTCTAAAAATTCAGGCCCCATCTTCAAACTCTCTAAAGATTCTAAGAGATTTTTTTCAAACTCCTCAGAGCTTAACGGTTCTTTTTCTTGAGCTTTTCTTTGTGCAGTAAGGCTTTGAGTTAAAAACTCTCTATTGGAAACGCCGGGGATTTCAAGGGGGTACTGAAAAGAGAGGAAAAGACCTTTATGAGCGCGATCTTCAGGCTCTAGCTGCAAAATATCTTCCCCTTCAAACTCGATACTTCCCTCTGTCACCTCATAAGATGGGTGACCTGCTAAGACCTTAGCTAGCGTTGATTTTCCCGCTCCGTTCGGCCCCATTAAAGCGTGCACCTCTCCTGGGTTAATTTGAAGAGAAAAGCCTTTTAGAATCTGCTTTCCATCAATTTGAACATGTAAATTTTTAATCGTTAGCATTCTTATCCTACTGAGTTTTCTAACTTTAAAGTGAGTAATTTTTGAGCTTCTTGAGCAAATTCGAGTGGCAACTCTTTAATAACGTCTTTACAAAATCCGTGAACCACCATTTGAATGGCCTCCTCTCGACCTAGGCCTCTAGATTGTAAATAAAAAAGCTGTTCTTCATTCATTTTAGAGGTCGACGCTTCATGCTCAATCGTTGCGGATTGATTTTTAGCTTCTATATAGGGAAATGTGTTGGCTGAGCAGCGATTCCCCACCAACATTGAATCACACTGCGTATAGTTACGAGCATGTTTGGCTTTAGGCATCACCTTGACTAACCCACGGTAACTATTGTGTGAAAAGTCTGCCGAAATCCCTTTTGAAATGATTGTCGAGCTTGTGTGATTCCCCACATGGATCATTTTAGTCCCTGTGTCTGCTTGCATCTTACCATTAGTCAGCGCTACGGAGTAAAATTCTCCAACAGAATAGTCTCCTTTCAAAATGCAACTAGGATATTTCCAGGTAATGGCCGCTCCAGCTTCTACCTGAGTCCATGAAATTTTAGAATGATCTCCAATACAATGCCCCCTTTTGGTGACAAAGTTAAAAATTCCTCCTTTGCCTGTCTGAGGGTCCCCCGCATACCAATTTTGGACTGTTGAGTATTTGATCTCTGCATTTTTGTGAGCCACTAATTCTACAACTGCGGCATGCAGCTGGTTATTGTCAAAAGCTGGAGCCGTACACCCTTCTAAGTAGCTCACACTCGAATCATCTTCAGCAATAATCAGCGTTCTTTCAAACTGCCCTGACTCTTGATCGTTGATTCGAAAGTAAGTAGAAAGTTCAATCGGACACTTCACCCCTTTAGGTATATAGACAAATGAACCATCGGTGAAAACAGCCGAATTGAGCGTTGCAAAATAGTTATCCCCTATTGGCACTACCGTTCCAATATATTTTTCTACAAGCTCAGGGTATTTGTGCATGGCTTCTGAAATAGAACATAAAACAACACCTGCCTCCTTCAACTTGTTTTTAAAAGTCGTTCCAATAGAGACTGAGTCAAAGACCACATCCACAGCAACGTTACTCAGCCTTTTCTGCTCATCAAGGGGAATGCCCAGCTTCTCAAAGGTTTTGAGAATCTCAGGATCCACCTGATCCAAACTCTCTAGTTGGGGCTTGACTTTAGGAGCGGAGTAGTAGGTGATATTTTGGTAATCAATGGGGGGATAGTTTACATTGGGCCAGGTAGGCTCTACACTCTCTTTCCACTTTTTAAATGCTTTGAGGCGAAACTCGAGCATAAAAGCGGGTTCCTTTTTCTTTTTTGAGATTGCCCGTACAACGTCTTCATTGAGCCCTTTAGCAAAGCTCTCTTTTTCTATTGGCGTGACAAAGCCATACTTATACTCATTTTTAGAGGCGCTAAACTCTGCTGTTTGGTTCATAACTCATCCAAGAATTTCTAATTTGCTCTATTGTAATCTAAAAAGTGATAAATTTCTATTGATTTACTTCAAAAATATGGTATGAACCAGAAGGTGTTAAAATTTTAATTTAAAGGTCAATTATATGCTCAAAGCTCACAAACGAAGATGGGCTTTTTGGGGTTTGGCAGTCTTTTTCTATCTCTATGAGTATTTTTTAAGAGTCTCCCCCTCCGTCATGGTCCCCGAGCTTATGAGCTCCTTTAATATCCAGGCAGTTGCTGTGGGGGCTTTAGCCTCCTTCTACCTCTACGCTTATGCCTTCATGCAGGTTCCTGTGGGGATGATGATGGACCGATTGGGCGCCCGAAAACTGCTTTCAGTCGCCTCTTTAATCTGTGCTCTTGGCTGTTTATGCTATGGATTAGCTAGCACCTACTGGCTAGTGGCTCTTGGCCGTATTTTAATGGGGGCAGGCTCAGCCTTTTCTTTTCTAGGCGTTGTTTATATTTGCTCACATTGGTTTGAAAAAAATCGAATTGCAACCCTCGTTTCCATTGCGACTTCATTTGGAATGATCGGAGCCATAGGAGCAGATGGGCCATTAGCTTTACTTGTTTTAAAATATGGCTGGAGACTCCCTATTATTGTTTTAGGGTTAATTGGATTTGCCCTTGCTTGGGTCATGTTTATTGTGTTGAAAGAAGATGAAGATTGCGCGATTGAACAAAAAAATGCAGAAGGTCGAGAGAGAGTTAATGTGCTGAAAAATTTACGGGTCGTTGCATCCAACATCCACTCATGGTTAATCGGCATTGGAAGTTTTTTAATTTATAGTACCACCAGTGCTTTTGCAGCTCTTTGGGGGGTTCCTTTTTTGCAGTCCGCATACAAGATGAGTAAAGGCCATGCCAGTTTTGCTATTTCTTTGATCTTTTTAGGTTGGATTGTGGGAGGGCCTTTGATTGGGAAGATTTCTGATCATATCAAACAACGTCGTAATATCATTATCTTTTGCTCTGTTTTAGGAGCCATTTTCACCTCTATTCTCATCTATATCTCTGCACTCATGCCAATGATTTTATACAGCCTCCTTTTTCTAATTGGAGTGGTATCCTCTGGAGAAACGCTTGTCTATTGTTTGGCGATAGAAATCAACCCCCAAAGAGCCAAGGGCGTTGCCTCAGCATTTATTAATTTTATATTATTTTTAGGAGCGGGATTTGTCCCTATTTTAGTCGGGCTCTTTTTAGAATCAAACTGGCAAGGCAACTCCGCGAATGGCATCCCAATCTATAGCCCTATGGACTATAAAGGAGCGCTCACTATTTTCCCTGTCTCTTTTGTACTCTCTGCGATCATATTCTCATTTGTTCGAAAAAGCCCTCTTGCCCTTACTGAAAAAGAGCCCGGCCCAAACTAACAGGACAGTTGGTGACTTTGAATTGCTTTTTTAAGTTCAGAATTAGAAGAGACTGTAAAATTTTGGTCTTCAAAAAGACCCGTTGAAAGATCGTAAACCCAAGCATGGACGGTCAGATCTTGAGAGTTTTTCCACGCTGTTTGAACGGCATGCGAACGGCAAACGTTGACAGCTTGGTGCTGCGCATTTAAGCTTACTAGAAGCTGATTTTTTAAAGCGACATCCTCTACAGAACTCAGCTTTAATTTCTCTTGAGAAACCACTTCTGTCAAGGGCTTTAGCCAACGAGCTAAAGACTCATTTTCTATGTCTCCAAGAGCTGCCTGGACCCCTAAGCAACAGGTGTGCCCACAAACTATAATATGCTTTACTTTCAAAGTGCTAACAGCGATCTCTAAAGCTACTTGAATACCGTCATCGTCTAACGAACATAAATTTGCTGGATTTCTAGAAACAAAAATTTCTCCTGGATTAAGTCCCATTAGGACAGAAGGAGAAACGCGGCTATCAGAGCAACCCAGCCAGTAATATTGTGGAGTCTGCTCTTTAGCTGATTTTTGAAAAAATTGGGGGTCCTCCCCCAACATCTTACTGACCCAGGCTCGATTTTTCTCAAATAGATTTTCCATGCGAAGGACTGTAATCGAGCCTATGTTTTTTAGTAAACCAAATCTACCCTTTTTCTTCAGATTTTTGAATCATCAGATCTAGGCTCGGCTTCTCAAATCCAATTTCTAAAAACCCTTTGTCAAAAAGCATTCCAAAGTACTCGTGAACGACCGAGCTACTTTTTGCCCCTGTGTGCGCTTGGACCGCCTTTTGTGCTAGTTTAAGGCCGTGTATCATACGGTTAAATCTTTGAGCACTAGCGCAACGCTGTCTAGCCAACATAGGAAGAGCAAACAATATCAGATCCATTTGATTTTGATCTTGGGTCGTTAGTTTTTTCCCTTGTAATATTTTAATAAATGCAAAGAAAAAAGACATCGACGTAGAACCTTGATCCAAACCATCTTTACAGGTAAAGCTCATCGAATCAGGACTTCCTATTTCAATCAGTTTAAGAGTTAAGAACTGATAGAAAATTTCGATAAAGTCACAACGTTCACTTTGGGTAAGAGAGGATCTTGACGAGAAGAAAAAACGGTGTATTTGCTGCAAAAGCTTCTCACAAAAACCACTAAAAATACGCTCTTTAACCCATTCAGGAAAATAAAAACCTGTCTCTTTAGAGTGCAACTGGAACATCAACTGCTTGAAAAAAAGCTTGATAGAGCTTAAGTTTTTGTAAGCGCCACTTTGATGATAAAAATCAGAATCTTTACTCAAAGTAACGACATCAATCGTCGCATAATAGTCAGTTGATTTTGGCAGCTTTTCAAGACAATCTGCTCGCGGCTTCTCAATCCAGCTGGTGCGATCTTGCAAGTTAATCAAAAGGTGTTTGCGGGGAACTTTAGAGGTTCTGTAGGCATCTAGTAGCCCAATAAACTCTTGAGTAATATTCACATGAGAGAGAAGGCTCTGTTTGGTAGGAGAAGGTAAAAACAAACATGAGACACTCTTATCATGAATTTTAAGGTGTTGCCATTCAAAAGGGAAGTTACAAAGTTCAAAATTATCAAACTCCTCAACCGCTCCCTGCTCAATAGATTGCAGAGTTTTAAACAAAGGTCCCACTGGGAAATTCATGAGATAGCGACTGATATGCAGATAGTTGTCTTCAAGCTGATCTAAAACAGGCCCTTTAGAAGACATCTGCTTTTTGCGAGCACTGACTTTTCCTTCTTCTATAATATCATCCATAACAACGGCCATTTTCTGAACATCGAGATGATGGAAAGAAAGTGACCAGCAAAGCATACTAATAATGTCTACTAAGTTATGCAAAAAGATGTTCGATGAAGGAGGAGGGAAAGACTTGAGTTTTTGATATTCAAAAGACTCTAAAGCAGCTCTTAGATAGTACTGAAAATCTGAAAAATAAGCTTTAGTTCCCTTTAAAGACCCTGACTGCAGCTTGTTTTTTGGATTTGCTGAAAGCATCAGAGACATTAAAGACATATTCACACAAGAGACCACTTCCATATCCTTATATTTCAGTGCTTCTTGATAAAAGATATTCATATGTTGCTTGAGCATTTTTAAAATAGCTTTTGCTGAAGACGTCATAGAATCTTCTAGAGAATATTGAATCCCTTCTAGGGGGTCTCGATCTAATTCCTTACCCAAATAATCACTAAAATTACAGGCAAGCTTAAGGGTTTTTACAAATTCATCATTATAAAAGCGACTTCCATCATCTCTCTCGAGGAATAACAATTCATACGTATCATCGATTTTCACTTTTTCGATATCTAGGTGATACTTTCTAATTTCTGGAGACTCTTCTTCCTCTAAAGGATGCTTGAGTGCTTCTAGCTCTCGATCTTTTCGACTCAAATCAATCAAGGAGACTTGTTCATCATGCTCAATCGCAATACGCTCTTTGTAAAAGTTTGAGAGCTGTTTGTATTCTCGAACCCCTTCGATTCCCTCTTTATGCACCCCTTTAAACAAGTGCGTGTAAGAGTTAAGGTTATCAGAAGCTTTCCCTACCAAGAGCATGATTTTTTTAATCCCTTCTTGGTTCTTATGGTCATAAAAGCGGTTAAACTCTTTTTTATGGAAGTTCTTCACATATTTGAGAACTGCTTTAAAAGTATCTTCAACAACCACTTCTGTTTTGTGCTGACTTTTTTCTTCAAGCCATTGGATAGCCTCAAGACCATCATCTTCATCATCAGATTCATTGTGAACTACAAAGTGATCTTCTATTAACCCAAGACGTTCACTCTCTGACATTTCCGCGATACTAGATAAATTTTCAACCGCCTCTAAAATGGTGAGATCTGTGTGAGTTTCCTGAATTGGTTGATCATCTTTTTTCTTACGAGACATATGGCCCCCTTTTTTATTACTTATTACCTAACTTTACTATAAAAACTAAATCAATTTAATTTACAAACTATTAAATTTAGTTAACTAACTATTATATATTTTATTAATTATTAATAGGTTATGGAATATATAGATCGCTCTCTGTAAGGAATTTACAATCATTAAAGCTCAAAACTCAAAGGATAAGGGGCTTGAAATCCACACCCACAGGTTCTATTATAACAGAAATCGCATTAATTAATTAACAAATTACTTTTAAAATAGTTAATTAACTTACAAATATAGTAAACAAACGCGCAAATCTAAATAAAAGCTCTCATTCAACCTCTAAAGGGGCTCTTTGGTATAAAAATTTAACATATCCCACCTACTTAAACTTTATTTTAAACTAAGTGATAAGGATTTAAGAAATTTATAATATGCTTATTTTTTTTGAAATCCTTTGAACAAATACCCAAAAGCGCGCTATAACCGAGCCCTTACATGATTTTTACAATGAGGATTTACTTTGGAAAGACTCGGAGTTGCTCATAAACTGATCAAACGTCATCTTATTTCTGGAAGCCTGGCTCTAGGAAGTGAGATTGGCATTCAAATAGACCAAACGCTGACACAAGATGCGACAGGATCGATGGTGATGCTCGAATTAGAGGCTATGAATTGCCAGCGTTCTAAAGCCAAGGTCTCTGCACAATATATTGACCATAATTTACTACAGACAGATTTTAGAACTGCTGACGAGCATCTCTTTTTGCGCACTGCTTGCCAGCGCTTCGGAATCCATCTAAGCCCTCCTGGTAACGGCATTTGCCACCCTCTTCACATGGAGCTTTTCGGGAAACCTGGGGAGACTCTTTTAGGATCTGATAGCCACACCTGTGCTGCAGGAGCTTTGGGAATGCTTGCGATTGGAGCTGGAGGTTTAGAGGTTGCTCTTGCAATCATGGGGAAACCTTACTTCATGCAAATGCCTCCTATTTTTGGGGTGCACTTAAAAGGCAAACTCCCCCCTTGGGTATCAGCCAAAGATATTATTTTAGAGATGTTAAAAAGACATGGCATGTCTGGAGCAGCTGGAAAGATCATCGAGTACTACGGAGCAGGGCTTAAGGGCTTATCGGTAATGGACCGACATGTCATTGCCAACATGGGGGCTGAACTTGGGGCTACCAGTACCGTCTTTCCCTCTGATAAGGCCGCGTATCAGTTTTTAAAGTCATACGGACGAGCTAAAGACTTTATCCCTTTGAAAGCAGATCTTTTAGCAAAATATGATCAGCATGATGAAATAGATCTCTCATTACTAGACCCGCTCATTGCCCTTCCTTATAGCCCTTGTAATGTTGAGGCTGTTGAAGAAGTAATTGGCAGAGAGGTCAGCCAGTGTGTAGTAGGCTCTTCGGCAAATCCTGGTCTGCGTGATTTTATGATAGTTGCCAAAATTCTGAAAGGCCAGCATATTGCCCCACATGTTTCTCTAGATATCAACCCAAGCACTCGTCAAGTTTTAGAAAGCCTATCACGCTCGGGTTGCTTAACGCATTTGATTCGAGCGGGCGCTCGTATTCATCAATCGGGCTGTAGTGGTTCTATTGGCATGGGGCAAGCGCCCGCTAGTAACACCATCAGCTTAAGAACATTTCCTCGCAACTTTATGGGTCATTCGGGAACCGCTGACGACCAAGTGTATCTCTGCAGCCCGGAAACCGCGGCTGCCTCAGCTCTTAAAGGAGTGATTACGGATCCTCGTCAGCTTACGATCAAATACCCTAAACTCAGTCTCCCACAGAAATTTACCATTCATAAAAACTCCACCATAGCCCCTATCAATACCCATAAGAAGAGTCAGCTGATTATGGGGCCCCACATCAAGCCTTTACCCAAGCTAGAACCCATTCAAGAGCTGGTTCAGGGAAATGTTTTGTTAAAAGTTGCAGATGATATCTCAACCGATGAAATCTTACCTGTAACTTCCCAAGAGCTTCCTCTAAGGTCTCATATTTCAGAAATTGCCAAATTCACTTTTAGTAAGCTCGACCCCACCTTTTACGAACGCTCCCTAAAAAGACACAAAGAGGGATTTTTTATTCTAGCAAAAGAAAACTATGGGCAAGGCTCCTCTAAAGAGCATGCGGCATTGGCCCCCCGTTTTTTGGGACTAAAGTGCGTGATTGCTCTTTCTTATGCTCATATCTACCGCAAAAATTTGATTAATTTCGGAGTGCTCCCCCTCTTATTCTCAAAAGTACAAGATTATGAAATGATTGACGTCAATGACGAGTTAGAGATCTATAATCTCTATGAGCGCTTGGGTGGCAATTCCCAAATTGAAGTTCGTAATATCACTCAGGGGAAACACTTTACAACTCTTCTGCAGATTACAGATCAAGAAGCTCTGCTCCTAAAAGCTGGAGGCTTGATCAACTTTGTATTAAAAAAAGCTAGAAAGTTACCTTCAAAAGAATTAAAACAGCCATCGCTCCCATTGCAAACACTTCCACTAAGCTAACCACACTTAGAGGAAGGTCTAGCTTGGTTCCCATACAAGCACACTGCAGACTTTCACCTTTAAAAAGAGCGGTTATAACCCCTAAGAAGTTAATGACCATGAGGATCACGGTGATAATGGCTGCAACAACAATGGCGAAATGAGAAAGAAAAGCAAGCCCAATCAAGAGCTCTAAAAATGGATAACAAAACCCATAAAAAGGCACTTTTTTCGCAACCAGGTCATACTTCCGAAACCCTACTGAAAAACCCTTTAAATCCCAGAACTTTAGAGTAGCCAGAAAAACAAAGAACATGCCCGAAAAATTTATCATCCAATAGTGTGTCCAAGGCTCAGGCCCTCTGTGGACCAAGACAAAACCTGAGATGATAGAAATTAGAAAAACAACAATAAGGGGACTGTATCTTCTCATGGGGAACCCTCGGTTAGGTATAGGCTTAACCCCTCTCTATTTGATTTTTGAGTTTAAATTTCTACAAAAAAAAGTGTGAAATAAAAAAATAATTTTCTATCTCACACTGTCAAATATACTTAAGTTTAACTATCCCACTTTTTGGGCAAGCTCTGGAGAAACCAATGATTGGAGAGCATCCATTAATTGAGCCCTCTTCTCATTCATTTCTTCTGTAGGCATAGGGCTAAAAAACTTAGTAAAATAAACTCGAGCTAGCATTCCTATGTCACTCATATCTTCTTTACGAGGGCAAAAATGAACCACTGTATGAGGAACTCCCTGGCCTGCAGCAGATCCATTGCACTGCATCAGGTTGTAAGCAGCTGCTTGCTGCGTTTTTTCAGTTGCCTTATACAAGTTCGAAATTGCAGTTTGAAGTCCCAAAAATTCCTGACTATTTAGGTCTTCAAAACGCTCCACATGGCGTTTGGGAAGCACTAAACAATGTCCATCAACGATGGGCTTATGATCGAGCAAAATATAAACATGATCGTCTTCATAGACCTTCTGGCGGTTCAAAATCTGATCATTACAAAAGTTACAATCAGAATTGGAGTAAGAAGGCGAAACAACTGAAACCATAATTTTCCCTCATTTTCAAGTTACAAACAAATGCCTATTCAACGATATAAGCTTTGATAATTTTCTGTTCTTCTTTAGGTCTATCTTGATGATCTGTGTTGACCTGCTCAAGTTTTTCAACAACATCATACCCTTTAACAACCTCACCAAAGATTGTGTGCTTATGATTTAGCCAAGTGGTTGGCGCAGTTGTAATAAAAAACTGACTTCCGTTGGTATTAGGACCTCTGTTGGCCATTGCTAAAATACCAGATTTGCTAAAAACTTCATCTTGATGGAATTCATCTTCAAAATCTTTTCCCCAGCAAGATTTTCCACCAGCTCCGGTACCTGTAGGATCTCCACCTTGAATCATAAAACCTTCAATAATACGGTGAAAAATAAGGTTGTTATAATATCCTTTCTTAATCAGTGTTAAAATATTTTCACAAGCTTTTGGAGCCACATCTGGCTTAAGGGCAATCTCGATATTTCCCTGGGTGGTTTCAAAGACAATGTTTTGGTGTTTTAAATCGCTCATAGGTTCCTCCGCGTGTAAACAGTTAAATAAAATAAGACTTAGAAAGAGCATCCAACATTTTTTCATAATTATGACCCTTTAGGTTTTAAAAAGTTTTCTAAATTTTCAAGTGCCTTTCCATAGTTAGGCTCTTGTGTAATTTCATGTACAAGTTCTTTATAAATAATTTGATTGTTTTTATCTAAAATAAATACAGCTCGTGCAAGCAACCCACGCAGGGGTCCCTCTTCAATTAACAGGCCATAGTCTACGCCAAACGAACTATCAAAAGCTGAGAGGGTCACAGCTTTATTAAGGCTATGCGCACTGCAAAATCGAGACTGTGCAAAAGGAAGGTCTTTAGAAATATGTATCAAAATGACATCTTGCCCTAAAAGAGCCTCAAGCTTCTCTTCAAAAATAAGAACTGATTGCTTACAAACACCTGTATCTAGGCTAGGAAATACATTTAAAATTTTTAGAGACCCCTCAAAAACTGAGAGACTTACACTTGTTAAATCTGAAGCCCTAAGTTCAAAGTCGGGAGCTTGCTGTTTTTCTTGCAATTGAGCTCCTGATAAGTGCACTGGACTGTCTTTAAAAGTTACCATATCTATTTACTTTACGTTGTATACAACTTCCTCTCTTGAAAAGAGAAAAAATCCTACTAAAACTACTGCATATGAAATAAAAAATAGAATAGTAACAGGCTCTTTTAAAAAAATCCATCCAAAAAGGGCAGTGACCAAAGGAGTAACAAAACCGATAAAGGTCATCAGCGTTACAGTGAATTTTTTAACCAAAAAAGCATATAGATTGTAACCCACCACATTATTAATAAGAGCAATCATCACCATTCCTTGAAGAAATAGGGGCCAGTTAGAGACAGGAATGGGTCTAAAACCCTCAAAAATCAGGCTGGGGATAAAGGACAATACCCCTCCAATTAGCATACTGAGACCATTTGCCATTAAAGGGGGATACTTCTTCACATAGATAATTTTACGCATAGAGACCCAGCCAATAACAGTTGCAACAGCAGCTCCCAAAAGAGCCCATTCTGCAGGGCTTATAAAAAACTTTTGAGAAGAGCTTGCCTCTTTGTAAACGAGTAGAGGGAAAAAACCGATAAAAGCAATGATCAGCCCCCAAATCTTAAGCCGACTTAGCTTCTCTTTTAAGAATATAAAAGAGAAGAGGGCTGCTAGAAATGGAGAAAGGCTATAAAGGTAACACGTTTTATAACAACTTAAAAACTGTAATCCCCAAAACTCCAAAACATTTGTTAAAAAAATATTAAAAAGGCTGAGCATCAAAATATCTAAGACAGCACCTTTGGGCCAGATAAACTGTTTTTTGTTCACCAAGAGTTGAAGCAGCAAAATGATCACCGCCGCAAAGACCATACGCACTCCTGTTAAAAAAAAGGGGCCCACATATTGCAGGGTGTCTTTTCCTACGACAAAACTCAAACCAAAAAAGGAATACATCGCCACTGCGAGAACAATAAAAAGAAGTTTGGTGTAAATGCGGGGATTTAAAAGCGCCATTTTTTCCTTGGATTAAAAACCGCTGCATTATAGAGAGTTTATATATTGGTCAAAAGAAAATAGTTCTCAATTGACGTTGAAAAGAACCTTTTTTTGAAATATATTTTAATCTCTATTTATGAAGAAAAAAATTTATAAAACGCTTTTTATCTTAAGTCTCCCATTGTTGGCTGTACTTGCGATTAATTTTTACTATCGCTCACTGCCTATTCAGGGCGCCTATGAAACGCGGCAAGTCTCCTACCCTACGATTGACCAAGCATTATTAAAAAGTCAACTAAGCTCCTGCAGCACCTTGGAACTTGAAGATATGAGACTCTCAGGACTAGAGATTCTCAAGTGGCAACAACTATTAAAAAAGGTTAATACAACCGTGATGGGAGATGTTATTCGTGACCAGCCCTTATTTATCGGCAATCGCTACCCTCAAGATGAAGTGGTAGATTTTGACTCACACAGCTCTTATTTTTATCATTCTCATCGCCCTGAGGAGCACGGACATTTTCATATCTACTATTCTGATGAAGATCAGATGGATCAATATAGTTCCTTTGCCTGCTGGGACTCAGAACACATCAATATGCATATTGCAGCGATCTCCATGCACCCCGATGGAGAGCCTATCGGCTTATTTGCTCCAAATCATTGGATTTCAAAGGACAAGCTCTATAAAGCCCCTGATATGCTTGAAATGATCTCTCAGTTTGAAATCAGTCACCCCTACCCCTCTTGGCCCAGTAACCAGTGGGTCAACTATATGCTCAAACTCTTTCGTCCCCAGCTCGTAGAGCTTTTACAAAAACGTGACCAACGCCTTTTTGAATCCGGCAAAGCAACCGATCAAATTTTAAAGGATGAAAAAATAGACGTGCTATCCTCAGTCTCAATTTCCATTAAAGATCAGATGGAAATGATCGACATTCTTTTAAGAGAGAGGAAGCAGGGTAAGAATCATTTGATCGAAGAAAAGTAGACGTTTTTTCTCAGTTGCAATCAGCGTTTTATACAAGGGATTATCTTGAGCACAAAATTTTGGCCCAACCTCAAAATGCACCCCACTTAAAAGAGCTTTCCCCTCTCCTACCTGACACAAAACAATTGCTGCCACATCATGACAAATTGCATTTTGATAACGAGCAATCACCTCAACTTTTGGGGCATATTTTTCTGCCTCTTGAAAATAACAACCCCCATTATAGTAAGTGTAGAGCGACTGTTCTCGACATTTAATGAGCGCTGCATGCGCTGAACTTTTCCCCAAATAACTGAAAGGCTTGCTTTGGTAAATCGTCCCTACAGCTTTCCCGGGGAAAAAGGAGAGCTCTCTAGTCGCATCAACTTCAAGAGTCGTGCCTTTTTCAAAAAGAACATGCGATGAAGCATAGTAGGCTCCTGCACAAATCCCTAGATAACGCCCTCCATTTTCTACATACGCACGAATTCGATCATTCAAAGAGCCATTTAACTTTTCATGGTATGGGATGTCACGGCCACCAGGCACAATTAAGAGAGCACAACTTTTTTCCCAACGATCTTTTGCTAAATCATCGGCCATCACTCCTAGAATTTTAAAACCTTTACAACTAGAACTTAATTGTAATGATTTTAAAAGTTCCTGATAGGCCTCTAAGCCCACACCCTCATCTTGATATACTAAAATATGTCTCATCACTCATTTCCCACCGATTGTTGAGCATCCAAGGCCTTGTCTAAATAAAGCGCCTCAAAAAATGCCCCTGCTGCGGCTCCTGCGCTTACGGCAACTAATTTCGAGATGGGAGAGATAAGCCCCAATCCCATGGTTGTACCGCTAACTATAGGCTGCAACTTACGCTGTATTTTTTCACTAACAACAGCATTTTTTTGCAGCTGGGAAATGGCGTAATGGGCAGCAATGCCGCCCGCTAAATATGGGGCAGACTCTAAAAGAAAATCAAATATTGAAAAAAAAGTCGCCACTGCAGAGGCTACAGCCATTGCCCCTAAAAAACTCCTTGAGTGCGCCACTTTTTCAATAGAATGGATATCCTCATTGTCTGGCTTTTGCTCTAAAATCATCATTCGAATACTACGGCTTGCAATTACCCCTATTACGCTGCCGGCAAATAGGCTCTTAAGCTCCGAAAATGGATTAGAATAGAGCAAAGTCTTATGAAGAGCAAAAGCACTGGCAACTAAAAATGCTACCTCTCTATTTTGCTGAGATGTCGCAATATAATCCTGCGTGGCATTGACGACATTTGGAAAATGTTGACTCATCAAGGCCAAAATGGGCTCTGAGCCAAGTGACATCTGCCCAATATGCCTCGCAGGCCCACTGCAGTAGATGCATTTCTGCTCTTTAGAATCTCTGTTTTGTGGTTCATGTATTCGTAAGACGGGCCTAGGAGCAGGCTGCATTGCAATATTCATAATGCTCTCTCCAGTAGAAGCGGTTAGTTTCTCTCCCAAATGACTATAAAGAATTAAAGGCTTATTCTCAAAGCAGCATTTTATTTATACAACTCTTTTGCTAAAGAAGTACATAGGCTGTCAAAATAAACAAGATACTTGGTAAACTTTAGTTTGCAAAATAAACTCTTTGATTAGCGCATTCTAAACGATAGAAGTAGTGTTATAAAATGAGCTATTTGGATGTTGAAACGTCTTTCTCTAGCTGTTTGAAACACACCGCAGGCGCTGTAATAAGCTCTTTGGTATATGTGATCTGAAATAGAGGGAATCGGGTGTTCAAAATTTGTTGAAGCACCTTATCCCTCCTTTTGAAAAAGTTTGTAAGTGTTGTAAGCTGATAGAACAAACACTGCAAGCAAAGCTACTTGAGCTACTATACGAGAATATGAAACAACTGGAGTAACTGGTTTAACTTGTGATTCTAGAGGCTTCTTAGTGACTGTGGCCATTTTACTCTCTTTCAAAATAGCTGAAAGATCGCGTGGCCGACTTGCAGCTGCTTGTTCTTTAGGAGAATGTTCCAGTTCTTGTGCAGGGCTATATGCAATGATCTGAAGACTGGCAAGCCTTCGAGCTTGATGTGGGGCTTTACGCTCACGAAAAAGGTTTTGGATATCTTGCTCTTTCTTTTCAATTGTTGGCGCTTGGTCTGCCGGATCATAATCTTCAATTTCTGTAATATTTACCGCCTTAACTAGCAATCTAACAGGCTTTTTAAAATCAAATCGGACTTTCTCCTTTGGAAAAAAAGCGTTGATATCAATAGATTTGCTTATGGGTTGAGCGCTAAGATGAGATGGATAGCGGCCCTTAATGACCGGAGAACAAAGGGGTGGTTTAAAAGCCCTTTTAACTTCACTATTTCGAGCTGCTTGCATAGCTTTAAAAGTATTTACGAGGATAGTGTATCGATCTCGAAAAGGGACTATCTGTAATTTAGCAAGTCTTTTTTCTTCAGCTTCTTTTAAGGACCCTAAAAACGATCCCATGTCCGTCTCTTCAATCACAGCTCCATCTAAACGCATTTGAAAATCGCAAATACTTGCATCAATATCTTCCATCGTTTGATTTGCCTTAAGACTGCCTTGATCAGGCTTATTTACCATAAAACCTGCAGGCTTGATTTCAATCATATTACTAGTTAGAACAATAGGAAGACTTTGATTTCCTTTTGCCCACTTGGCAAAGCTATTTTTATTAACGGTATAGGTGATTCTGTTAACTGTAACCTTTTCTGCAAGGCCAAGAGCCACTTTAAAACGAGCATAAAAACCTGAATGAGTGCGGATACCCCTATCTTGGGGACCTAGCATTTCAGTATTACTACCACCAAGGCATATCCGATTTTCACCAGAAAAGTAATAAATGGTGTGGTTTTTTAAATTTTGGATGTTCATTTTCTTACTAGTTTGGATTTTGGTTTAGGCTCTCTAGCCCTCATAGTAATTGTAACAAAATTTAAAATGTTTGTAAACAAGACACAAGCAACTGAAATAGAAGCAATTGAATGAGTAAAAAACGCCTCTTTCATACGATCTTAATATTGAGATTTTATAGCTCTCTATAGGAGTAAAATAAACTGTTATTAGAACGCCCAGGTGTTAGTTCAGAGCACCGTTTAGCCACTGTGCTCACGGGTTAAGACAATAACATCTGTTGTAAAAATCAAAGGCTGGACCTGCAAGCTTGCAAATTTGAGCTCCACAAAATAAGCTCCCCACCCCTTCTGAGGCATTTGAAGCGGAATTTCAAACTGCATATTTCCCGCAGGATCAAAAGGCGTTTTTTTCCAGGCAGCTCCAATAGACTCTAAGCGAAAATCTCGCGCTGTAGGATTATGTGCGTGCCATAAGCTTACTTCAAGTGGATTGCTTTTGAGATAAATCTCTATTTCATCCGCCTTTTTTTGATTCCAAGAAAATTGAGGCAGTTCTTTTTTTTCAAGCACCATCTGATAAAAAGCCCCTATGGCTGAAAGAGCATCTTCTGATCGATAAACCGCATGAGATTGGTTGGGGATATAGCGTAGGTATTTAGGACCCTCTAGCTCTTTAAAGTAAAACTGTGAGGAGTCTGGAACAAAAAATTCATCCCCTGCAGAGTTGACGATGTATTTGGGCATTGTTAGCTTCTCCCTATAGTGGAAGGGCTCAATAAGGTCCAATAACTTTGAAAACTCTTCTGTATAGAGCCATTGATCGATTTGAAGCTTTTCATAATCTGCAATAGCAGGGGCCCACTTACCATAAACATCAAAATGATGAGCAATAGAGGCTCTTAGATTTAAAATATCAATCACCACAGGGGCGACTCCAATCACGCGCTCATCGCAAGCTGCCGTCAGCCAGCTAGTCCATCCTCTTTTAGAAAGACCTGTGACAAAAAATTGATGGATACAAGAGCCCAGCTCTTTTTGTGAAAACTCCTCAATACAATCCATCGCTCTGATGACCGACTTTGTCATTGCAACCTGCAGTGGCCAGGTAGGATCTTGAGTTTCTAAAAATTTCTTCCAGGTATAGGCGACCAGCTGATCTTCAAGGCGTCCTATAACCTTATACTCTAGATCCTCTTCTTCTTTAAATACCTGCCTCTGATAAGGCACTAAACTCAGCTCGATTGCAACCGATTGGCAATGAAGCGCCCAATCAACCACTTCAGGCACTATTTTTCTTGTGGTATCACGTAGCCCCCCAGCGATCATTAATAAGGCAGAATCCCCCTTTTTTTGATTGGGAACCACCACTCTTAGTTGATGACGCCAAATAGGATCTTGAACCTCAAGCTGATTCCTCCATTGCTGAGAGATCAGCTCTATCAAATAAACCTTATAACCCTCCATGGATTGACAATAATTCATATCCCATTGATATACAGTGTCTTTCTGATTAACCAGATCTTGTAACGTCATTATATAAAGGCCCTTTTCACGCAGGTTACAGGATTTTGATTTCTATTTTAAGAGCTTTTTCAAACTTGACAAATTAATATTTTACAACTATAATTTTAGTTAGGAAACCATTAGATTGGAGTTAAATATGGAAATTACAACTAGTTTATTCAGCTGTTCGGGGTCTCGAGCAAACTTTAGCCTATTAGACTCAAACCTCCCCAAAAACATACAAGGGTTTAGCATTTTAACGGGCATTTCTGCTTTTGTAGGAAAACTATTTGGATTCGCCAGCTCTCTCGTAGTCAACGGAAAGTCTTATGTAATTGACAATAGGTCATTTAGAGAATGGAGAGATCGAAATGAAATCAAAACCCCAGCTACCAGTATATCTAATATAGAAGCTATCGAAGGTATTCGTACAGCAATTATAAGTCGACAGCAGGCTCAGTTTAATAAAACGCAGCGTGATCTTTTTAATGCATTTACAACAACCATTCTGCATAGATCTAATAATGAAACGCAAAGCACCGAAGATCTAAAAAGTAGGATTTGGATGCGTATTTTTATCCATTTAAATGGGGACAGCTTGAACCAAGATGGCCAAGCGACTCAAAATAACGTCATCAAGACGAATCAACACATTGAAAATTATGTGACAGCCCTTCTTAAGAAGTATGATAAAAATACCGCTAACATTTTTAACCACCTAGAAAAGGCTTTTAAAGAACCCCTTGAAAGAGCCTTACAAAACGATCTAGCGCTTCGAAGGGCTCGGGACTCAGATCGCCATCATCGTTCTTTACAAGGCAGACTTTCGACAGTAGCTAAGGTAGTTGCTGTAACTGCACCTATTTTCTTTGCTGCAACCGCCTTAACAATGGGATGGTTTTAATTTACACTAAACTTTCAGCATAAAGAACCTCTTGCCTCCTGAAGTATTTTCACACTGAAATTGTTCCAGGGGGCTTTTGTATTTAAATAAGCTTTCTTTACACCCTCTATCGCCCGTTTAGGCTTTTAGCTATTCATGCTCCATATTTTTCATCTTCAAAGGCTCTGAATCAGCTAAAAAGACCTATGTCATTCTGAACAAACAACTTGAGATAGTAATTAAAAAATTTTATTTACATAAACTGCTCATTTTAAGATCTTTACAAAAAATTTACATATTAAGATTGTATAAAAAAGGATCTCTCAAAAACCTTAAGTCGCTTACAAAAAGCATTTTGCGTTTAATTTACAAACATCTCAAACTTTGTTAGAATTGTTGTAAGGGAGAAAAAGAATATTAATTAAAACCCTAATAAAAAAACAAAAACAAACAAAATAATAAATAAAAACGGAGATAAAAATGAGTATTCAAAATTTTAATATTAAAGGTACAGTTTCAACAGTAAACAATCGATTATTATTCAATACTGTTGGCGACAACAAAATTTCAGGAAAACAAAAACCTGGTATTCGTATCCACACAGGTTCTTATGCTAATTTTAAATTAGGTCTTGGACTTGCACAAAAAATTATGATTAACGGAAAAGAATATGTCGTTAACAAAAACAGTTTAGCAAAATGGGAGTCAAGAAATGGGACAAATCTTGCCAATCTAGCCGTAAAGGAAGTTGTGGTAGACCCAAAGGCTGTTCAACAGGCTGCTAGAGAAGAATCAGTCTCTACTTTAATAGGAGCAAGTGAAGCAGAATTTCAATTAGGATTGACTCTTCGAAAAGAGAAGGTGCTTAATAAGTTTAGAGGCGCTGTTCAGAGAGTTATCCAACAAAATGAAAAAGAGAAGGTGCTTAATAAGTTTAGAGGCGCTGTTCAGAGAGTTATCCAACAAAATGTGCAAAAAGCAGCGCGCAAGGATAGATTTGAAACAGCAAAGTCTGACCTAGCAGCGCGCAAGGATAGATTTGAAACAGCAAAGTCTGACCTAGCTCCTAAAATTGAAGCTATGATTAACATGCGTAATGCTGTTGAAACTATACTTAGCATACATGATGCTTTTGAGAAAACTGAAAATAAAAGATTAAAAGGACTACAGATTGTTCCATATACACCAGCCAGCCCAGCTAGCAATGAAGAAGCCGTTTCTATAGCTATTCCACAAAATGAAGAAGCCGTTTCTATAGCTATTCCACAAAGTGGCAGCCCTAGAAAACTTTTAAACCGTCAAGCTGAAGCAACTCGTCTGCTTTTAGACAAGCTCATTGCAAATAAGATCGTAATAACTGAGGCAGATCTTAAAGCTAACACCCCAACAGTTGCAAATAGACCCAACCTAAGCAAAGGCAATGCTGCTGATAAAAAGCTTGTAGATGCATTTCAAGGCTCTGCCCAGAAACTGCTTGAAACTTCTGCTGAACGCTCTGCATCAACGACTGCTTATGAAGACCTTTTTGGAAACCTTCAAGCAGAAATCCTTAAAACAATTGAGGATCGCACTGTAGCTGATGACAAAGTTGATTTAGCTGGTATGAAAGATTTTTGTGAACCTACTTTGTCTTTTGTAGAAGAATATTTAGAAGAGATCACTGCCATTTATGGTAACCATGCTCCTTTGCTAGCTGCTCGTACTAATGATCTTTTTAACACTCGCTTGTTACCTCGTGCTCGTGGATTAGATAGTAAGAGAAATGAAGATGTTCGCAATGCAGAATTACTTGCCATGTATGCAGGTTATGACATGCTTTCTGATCAAGTTGCTCCAAGCACAACAAGTGCTAAGCCAAGTAAGCGCACAATAGCTAGACAGAAGCAACTTCTTGCTAAAAAGGCTGGATTGGAAAACTTATCTGCCTTAGCTTCTGATAGCATGAAGAAAGCACGAACCACAATAGGTAGTGCTGCTTCAAAAGCTGCTTCAGTAGCTCCATCTGGAAAAACAGTGTTTAAATTAGCTACAGTAGGATTACTCGCTCTTGGTGCTTATGAGTTAGCACAGCATGGAATGGCACCTTCGCCATATCAAGATGGTAATGGTCTTTGTACGTTTAATAACAAAACAGGGACATGGGATGAAGAGCCTATGACAACTAATGCTCAATATTATGCTAATAGTGCTTATGATACTGCTGGTAACCTAGCAAGTAGAGCATCTGCCGGAGCTACTTCTGCCGCTGAGACTGCCCAGATTTTAGCAGGAAACGCAGGCGAGTTTATCAGAAGTAATGCTCCTAGCATGACAAGTATAAGAGACCTTGGTGGAAGTGTAGTTTCTTTAGCTCAAAGTGCAGGTAGCTTCGTAGCAGGCATGATGCCAAGCTTTGAGATGCCAGCTGCTGCGCCATTACCTCTAGTTAATGGGCCTGTCACAGCTCCTGGTGATGCATCAGGTTTTGCTGGAGCACCAAACATGCCCTGGAACCCAAACAACATTATGGAAAGAGCCATAATTGGGACTGCAAAAAACATTGCTCGTGGATACATCCAGGGGTAAGGCACTGTACACAGGGCACTACAGAATTTCTGTAATGCCAAAAGATGCAGCCATGACACCTGTTAATGGCAGCATCTTCTAAAAGATAAAACGGGTGGCGAAATAAGTCACCCTGTTTAAAGAGCCCATTTTATCTCTTTGACGCCTAGGCCGGCTAACCTTAAATCTGAGGTTAGCCGGTCTTTTTTTTCTTTAAGTGCATATATTTATGATGGTTAGATCTCTATTTAAGCTTCCCTTTGTTAAGATCCGGTAAAAATTGAAGAAAAAACCACCTTAACTTATTTATATTAAGCGCATTAACATTTATTCACTATTGGAGATGAACTTGTTATAATGTGGTCATAGTAACAAAAATATAAAACCCGAAAAGGAGACAAGTTATGAAAATCCAACCAACTACACAAGCCCCACAGATGGAGCGTAGTCAAAACAATACTAAATCAAACTATATGCCAAGTAAAGGGACTCTTATTAGAGCCGCAGCTGTAACTATTGCTCTAATAGGCGCTTATAAATTAGCCAACTGGGCAGCCGAACCTTTAGAATTCCAAGATGCAAAATGCTATGGTAATAGTACGCACTCGTGGGATAGCCCAGTCATGACAAATGGCGCTTATGTTTACCAGACAGCTCAAAATAAAGCTAATGAGTTTGCTTCATCTGCTCAAGAAAATGCTGCTAACATGTATGCCTCTACTCTTGAGAATGCTCAAGCTTTAAGAGAAACTGTATCTAGCAATGCTAATTATGCTATTGAACGCACACAAGAAGCTGCAACTAACTTGTATGCCTCTACTCTTGAGAATGCTCAAGCTTTAAGAGAAACTGTATCTAGCAA
>CAYGLF010000002.1:0-289977 GCA_964350945.1 uncultured bacterium | reverse complement strand
ATTTTATATGGCCACTACAAAAATGATCTAAAAACCCGAAAATTTTTCAAAAAAATAATTGGCCCCCACTTTCATTTTACGGTTTTTGGTCATGACTGGATTAAACAACGGTGGGCAGATGGCCTACCACCTACCTACCAAGAATTTGCGGATTTTTGGCAGCAAGAACACCTTCTTAGAAAATCAAAAAAGTCTCCGTTAAAAAAAGAGTGGGCTTATCTAAATTTTATACGCCGCCACCTCAAAAAATACCCCAAAAGCTCTCAAAAAGAAACCACTCTTGCCTGGGAAATTGAAAGAAAAAGACAGAAAAAGCAAGCCTTTGAATTCTTAAAAAACAAAAATAATTATATTTAAGGAGCAGCACTCTCAAAGATATGCGAGACTCTCTCTACACTATTTTCCCATAGTAACGAATTACCGTCGTCTATTCGCCCACAAATTTCATCGTGCGTCCTGACCATTTGATTATAAACAGTTTGATCTAAAATTGTTAAATCTCCCGTTTTTCCATCAGGATCAATTGGACGGTCTTTACGCACCCAAGTGGCTGCAAAGGTCGCCTCTTGATCTACAGCACCCCTAAAGAAAAAGTCGATCGCATCTACACCCTGTAAATAGTCATGAATTCTCTGAGGGACCATAAGCCCTTTGTTAGTAATATCTTCTTCTGTAGTTTGAATAAATTGCTGGTCTCTCTTTACAATAGAATCACAGCGTACACTATCAGGAGTTACTAAATGCACGAGCTTAATATGGTAGCCTTGATTTTTAAGATAACTAAAGGTGCCTTTCATAAAAGGGCTTGATGATGTGGTTCCAAAATAAATAGACTTCCCCTCTCGTATTAAGTTTGCCAAAATAAGGTGGTTGGCAGCATTTGATCCAGGCCTCCATTGATCATAAGCCTTTTTTCGACCCGCTTTTTCTTCTTTTAAATCTAAACCCGACAGCTTTTCAACATCTGCTCTCCAGGTAAGAGCCATAGACTTTAAGCACACATCATCAGGATCTATGTAAGCACTTACCTTCCCCGAGGCCTTTTCTTTCTCTAAAAGAGAACGCATCAACCACGTTTTCCCGGCTCCAGGGGCTCCAGCTGTTATCACAATCGTTTTTTCAGAAGCTGGATTTTGAGACAGAATCATAGAGTAAATATTTTGGATATCTTGATCTAATCGATCTTGCTCATTTTTTGAATGGGCCTCTTTTCTATCAAAGGCAGCCCCTATATAAAAATTTCGAACAGTTGGTTCTGGGACACAATATTTAAATTGATCATTATAGACTAAACCAAAGTCACAAGGATTTGCTGCTCTGAATAAACTAGCTGAACTCATAAAGTTTCCTATAGGGTGTGTTTTACAATAAAAACACAAACTATAGGGGCTCTACAACCTGAACTCAAGTTTAATCACTTTGACTTTTTGAGTAATGAAACGACTTAGGCCTCTGCCAGCGCTGTAAAAGCCTCAATGATTTTTTTACGATCTGGATGATAAGAAGGAAGTTTGCAAGCAATTTGTACAGGAGTTTTTTGATCCTTATTTTGAGCACCTACATTTGCTCCAGCTCGAATTAAAAGTTGAGTCATCTTTAAATTATACTGGCTAACAGCAAGATGAAGAAGCGTGCTTCCAGAAGTGTCTGGAAGATTTATATTTTGTGATTTATCTAAAAACTTCTTCAAAAGTGCATTATCGCATCGAAATAAAAAGGCAAAATGGAATGGGGTCAATCCGGCCTTATTGGGTATATCTACATCTGCACCTTTTTTTAATAGTTCCTCAATCATAATTTTGCAAAATCCCCCAGTTCGTATTGCCACATGAAGGGGCGTATTTCCTTTTTCATCTTGACTGTTGACATCTGCCCCATTGTTCAAAAGCTCCTGAAGCATTAGGAGATCAAAGTTATAAACAGCAACACAAAGAGGAGTTACCCCTTGATTGTCTGGTTGGTTTACTGAATCAGGAGCAGCTTCAAGGAGAAGTTTGACAATCTCCTCTCGCCGATCCCTTCTTCCATCTAGGTCTCTGGGAGAGTAGAGTGCTTTAAATAAAGGGGTTATTTGGTTCTTATCCGTTGCAGATAGGTCGGCCCCATTTTCTATGAGTATCTTAACAACTTCAACATCATAGTTCTCAATAGCGCAGTGAAGAGGAGGGGTACCTCTTAAATTTGGGATATTTAAAATAGATTTGTCTTGTTCTTTGATTAGCGCACTTAGTAAAGCTCGTCTTTTTTGAAGATCATTTTGATGGTGTATCATCGCAAGGTGGATAGCTGTATATCCATATCTATCTTTCAAGCCAACATCAGCATGGTGTTGAACCAAAAGCCGAACCACTTTTTGGTTCCCAAGAGTTACAGCCCTATGTAGAAGAGTTTTTCTTTGGTACATGGCATTCACATCACATTGATTGGCTAATAAAAGTTCAATCATTTCACAACTTCCGCTTTGTATTGCACATACAATCAGAGGCACCCCATATGCATTTTTTGCGTGGACATCTCCACCATGATTTAGAAACATCTTAAGCATAGGAACATTTTTTTGATGAACAGCATAATGAACTAAGGGAAGGTTATTGATCTTAATTGCATGAAGATCAGCTCCTTTAGCTAACAAAAATTTAAGCCGATTTTCAGTAAGAGTATTCGACCGAACAGCCTGCATTAAAGCTTTAGACGGATCCATAAATTTTAACTCACAGATACAGAATCCACAGCTTATTTCAAATGCTTTAAGATATGTTTCTTGATCGAAATAGACCGTAGAATCGATTGTTTTTTGTAAATCATCAGCCTTAAAAATGGACGTGTGAAAAATCGATAACTTGCTTGTAAAATCTTCGTAATCTTGCATAAGCACTAACGAAGAATTTTTAACATAGTTTGTAATTTTATTTGTAATATCCAAGGCTAAATATCTTTGATGCTCTTTCTCTTTCTCCTCATCACCCATTTGCATCTGAAATAGATGATCAACGGCTTGAACCTTGGTATAATCGCACTGAAAGGCCTTGATATCTTCTCTCCCAGAAGCAAAACCTTTTAGATGATTGGCTAAGATGTCTCTTTGTTTATGACTCGAATAATGGGTTCGCTGGTAAATAACCTTATTAATCACCGCATGCTGTTTTTTTGTAAGCTCATTATGATTGCCACTGACGCGAGCAATCCATTTATTGCGGCTTCTTTTATTAATCGTAATTTTGCGTTTTTTCTTACCCTGAATAATTTCTATCTCTTCTGCATACCCTAAAGCTTTTTGCACAAAACGCGTCAATCCCGTCACAACCCGTATTCCCTCGCGCTGCCCGCTCTTATTTTTTTGACCGGTAACAGCTTCGTGAGCATCTAATACCAGTCGCTGACCGCCTATAATGCAGCCCATTGGGTATTTAACTGTAGTTAGTTCCATGGATTCTCCTTATCGCCACATGTCTATTATAGCAGATAATCAGAGCCTAAGTCAAACGCCATAAACCATTAACAAATAGATACTTGCAAATTTAAAAGCCGTTTATTTACAAACACTTAATATTTCACAGCCATTTCCTCCTATAAAACATACAAAAAAGTAATAAAAATTATTTTATAATATAAAATTAATTACAATTATATAAGTACTTATTATTTATAATAATGATAATTAATCATAAGAAGAAGTATTATTTAGTAATAGTTTGTTAAAAAATAAACCCCTTATTTTCTATGTTTTATGATTCTACCCACACATCTAACTTTAATATTCCCCCTCCTTACCAAAACAGCTCCGACTACTTTGCTAAGGAGCCCCCAAGTATAAATGCATCGAACTATCAAGATTCTTCAATGGATCAACTATTGATAAAAGTGATGGTTCTTTGGGCAAGCTATCGGTTCGTTGATGCTGGGCTTGCACGCTTTCTAGGACTAGAAACATTAACTCACGGAACAGGCCCACTAGGATTTATAGGAATCCAGCTATTTGGAGCAGATCCTAAATATGGCGGAGGGAGTACCGGCTCAAGTATTGCTATTGGAGGAGATTATTTTGTAAAAAATTCAAAGAACTTATTTCATGTATTTAAAGATTCAGAACTTGAATCTTATACAGAGTACATGCAAAGCACTCTAGCTGTAAAAATGCATGCTGTTGGATCTGGAATGGCAAACTTTGGCTACTCACAAAATAAAATCAACACAGCGAATTTAGCAAGAGGGATCATAGGGGGCGTCCTAGGTTTTTTAACCCCAACTCTTAAATTTCGCTTTAGACCTGAAGAGGTTTTACAACACAAACTTGATTTGGGGTGGGATAAAACATATCGATTTAAAAATGATCCTGATTATGGGGTATTGGCCTATACTACCTCAAAAAAGATATCGCCCCTTCGCTTAGGAATTAGCGGGTGTCTTACTCAGGGAATCGACCAAAACACCTATAAACGCATGAGAAACAATCCACAAAAGGTGCTTAGTGGCGCTTGTATGATTGCTTTAGGTATTATTCTTCATAATAGCTACTTTTAGAAATGGCTACAAATAATCTGCCTGCTCTAATTGTAAGAAAAACCATTTCATCTAGTATCAATTAAGTGATGCTGCTTTCAAATAGCAAGTTTTTAAGAGGTGTTTTTTTGATCAGATTTTCAAAGGGTAGAAACAGTGGCACGGGTAAGTTATCAATCTCAAACCACTTCCATTGTAAACATTTATCTGGCTCTAAAACCAAAGGTTTCCCAGTAAATTCAGTGACTATCATAAACAAGCTAATATAGTGTTTTTGTTCTTTATGAAAAAAATCATTTGTCCAAGGACCTGCAATCACTTTTTTTGCAACTAAACCAGTCTCCTCTCTCACTTCTCTAATAACACAGTCATCAACCCTTTCGCCAAATTCTAAATGGCCTCCAGGCGGGCTCCACGTTTCAGAACCATGTGAGTGGATCCTTTTCCCCAAGAGGATCTTCCCTTCTTCTATAATCAAAGCAGCTACCCCTACACGAGGCCGCATGTTTAATTTTGTAACCATCCTATTCTCCTTTTAAGCTTGGTAAATTTCATTTACAAATATGATATACATCGACGTCAAAACCATGGAATCTTGCAGATTTCAATTTTGTCATCCCCACTCTTTGAGCAACCTTAACAGAAGCTACATTTGTTGGCTCAATGATCGAAATGAGCTTTTCAATGCCAAGTATTTTAAATGCATATTCTTTCACCCCATTTGCTGCCTCTGCGGCAAAACCATGACTCCAATGCTTATGAGCTAATCTATAAGCTAGCTCCACATAAGACTTATGATCTATAACCTGAGATAAAAGCCCTGCAATCCCTACAAATTCACCGGTCTCTTTAAGAATAATCCCCCAAATTCCGTAGCCATAATGCTCATAATCAGTGAGATTTTTTTTCAATAATTGGGTAATCCCATTTACATCAAGTGCCCCTTTTAAGGAATACTTCATAACAAGTGGGTCCCCTAAAATAGGCTCTAATTGCGAAGCATCTTGCAGCTCAATTTTTCTAATGATAAGACGGTCTGTTTCGGTAATCATATCCATTACGATCTACAAACTCCATAACCCTCAAATTAGGACTAACATTTGTAGTATAAAAATATTACATTCAATAATTTAAATCGAAAAATCAGTATCAATATCTAGATCCGACAGATCCAAGGCTTCTTCTAGATTGAATTTCTGAGATTGAGTCCTCATCAATGCAATAAATTTCACAAATGTTGTCAAAAATCCAAAACAGTAATCTTTATCCTTCAAGGAACAGTTCTTATATTCTTTTTCTGCTTTAAGCACCTGTTCAATTAGTAAAACAACAAAATCATTAAGACACCCTTGTAGTTCTTGCTCTTCATTATTTTCCATTAAGGGCTCCATTTAAATTAATTTTTTATTTTTAATTCAAGTTCAGTAAATCTCTATCAGGATTTATAGTATTTAGTCCGACTTTTTTTTCTGAAATATTGAAAGCTTTGATTTGATGCTTCATAAGTGAAAGGATCGTATGGAAAGCCATAAGACAACCTTTATCAAAATCTAAATTACTCTTTTGAGTCTTTTGAGGATTTTTAATATTCGATTGTGCTTTGAGTGCTTGTTCTTTTAGTTGATCGACTAGAACTCTAGTATATTTAAGCGTATCTCGGTTCATAAAATTACCTATTTCTTTGATTCAAAAAAGACTGTAAAATATTTTTTTGCTCTTGAAAATTATTAATCTCATTAGGCCAATTGTTGCGAATTAAATCGTTTTTAAACCTGTAATCTAATCCATCCCAATTAGGATAATATTTTCTTGGATTTGATAACTTATCTTTGTGTAACCTAATTTGTCTATTAAAACTTTTTATAGATTTTTTTAACTCTTTTGTAGTTTTTAGTGAATAATCTCTTGAAAAATTTACATGTTTTATTCGTGTATGAGTTAACGGCTTTTTCCCAACCCTTTTTAAAGCATAAGGAAGTACTTTCCTTATTTTAGATGCTTCTGTTAGCGCCTTAGCGGCTCCATATGCAGGTATTATTACCGAAGCCTCTAAGCCTCCTCTGGACACTGAACGGTATGACTGATAGGTCGAATCGTTTGTGTCTGCTCCTAGAAAACCTTGAATCGCAGCTTCTGCTCGTAAAGACTGCTTGTCTTGCACATTCTGAAAACTTTGCATCAGCTGGCAACGCTCGTTAACATCTAAAATATCTCCAAGTGTGCCTAAGCCTGTATAATACGAATATTCACGAAAATGTTGAAATTCTCCATATATGGGTCTTTTTAAAATAATATTTCAAAAACCTAAGAACACTAATTCGCTGTGATGCGTTTTCTTTATTACGTAAAAACGATAGCAAAGACTGTATTGTCTCCTTCATCAACTGGATATTCCTGAATATACTTTTTTGCTTCAATTTTACTTCTTGTAAAAAAAGCATTTCTCTCTTCCTCTTCATGTGGTTTGGAAAACCAGTTTTCTCCATTAGAAACAAGCCCTTTTGCTGTCAGTTGGTAAACATCTCCCCCCAGCACACCTAAATCTTCGTTTAAAATGGAATCCAACATATGTAATGCTGATTTTTGATCCCAAGCGAGATCATTTAGAGAATATTTTTTTAGTGAAATGCTGTTTTTTAAAATTTTATCTTCTAAAGACTTATTTATCATAATAAATTCAAAGTTATATATTTGGGTTAAAAAACCTGTGCTTAATTAAGTTGTTAGGTTCTATGATCCATGCAAAATAACCTTTTTCCCCCTTTGATCATAAATATGCAAATTAAGCCACAAGAAAGATATCTCAAAAAAAAACTCATTACCAGAGACTTAAATCGAATATTCAATTTTAATTTTTAGGTTTTTAAAAACCCATTCAAGCCAACCAGAAGACCTACTAAAACCGCAGAGCATAACTTTTGATTCTGAGATTTCAACTTCAAGTAGATCTCGGAATAATTCGAAATTCTCATAGTCTAGATGCTCCCACTTTTCAGTCGCAGAATGAAATTTTCTTATAGACAAGCTCTCCCACTGATAAAAAAATAAGCGACATTGTTTGAATTCGATTTCACTATCTGTAACGACCCCTCCTCCATCTGTAGTGATTACTAGCTCCTTTTTTTCTGGGTCAAAACTCATTGTTTCAACAAAATCATCCGAAAATGTTAATCGGCTATAAAACTTTGGATCTAGTGTTTGCATCTTAATCTCCTATGCGAATGTGCGCAGCCTTGGACTTCCTGCTGACTATTTTTAAATAGCGATCTAAAGAATTTCCTCTTTGATCATAAATATGCAAATTACACCATGATAAAGAGCTCACACAAAAAAACCTCATTACCTGGGACTTAGATCGAATATTCAATTTTAATTTTTAGATTTTTAAATAGCCATTCGATCCACTCTCCTGAAGAGCTACTGAAACCCGTGAGCAAAACCTCTGATTCAGAAATTTCCACTTCCGGTAGGTCTTTTAGTAATTCAAAATTTTCACCGTTTAAATATTCACATTCAGGACGATCATAATAGAATTTTTTTATAACTAAACTTTCCCACTGATAAAAAAATAAACGACATTGTTTAAATTCAGGCCCACTGTATGAATCTAAAAACCCGCCATTTGTAATGATGGTTAATTCCTTCTTTTTTTCATCAAAATTCATTGTCTCCACGGAAAAGTCGGGAAACGATAACTCGTTATAAGAATTTGGATCTACTGTTTGCATATTATTCTCCTATGGGTATGTGTGCAGCTTTTGATTTCCAGCTGACTATTTGTAAATTACGATCTAAAGAATTTCCTCTTTGATCATAAATATGTAAGTGTGGGTAACGAGTACCTTTAGGTGATTTATCTGGTGGATGTAATTTTGCTCTTAATCTACCTCTACGATCTACAAACTCCAAAAATGGCCGATCAACTCTATTCCCTTTTACTTTTAATCCAATTGATTCTAAATCAAATACAATTTCACTCTTACTTAATTTGGAAGTATTTTGAAGATAATTTCTTATTTTTGTACGAGTCAACGGATTTCTTCGAGCTCTCTTTAAAGCATAAGGAAGTGCTTTCCTCATTTTAGATGCTCCTGTTAACCCCTTAACGGCTCCATATGCAGGTATTACTATCGAAGCTACCTCTAACCCTCCCCTGGAGACTGAACGGTATGACTGATAGGTCGAATCGCTTATGTCTGCTCCTAGAAAACCTTGAATCGCAGCTTCTGCTCGTAAAGACTGCTTGTCTTGCACATTCTGAAAACTTTGCATCAGCTGGCAACGCTCGTTAACATCTAAAATATCTCCAAGTGTGCCTAAGCCTGTATAATACGAATATTCACGAAAATGTTGAAACTGCCCATATATATAATCGGCGGCTCCATGACCCACACCTATGGCAGCTGACATGGGATTTTTACAGGCTCCTATGTACATGCCTTCTATTTTTCGATAAACCGGTGAAGAAAACCTTCCATCTGGATCCCTAAAATTAACAGGATCTCCTAGAGCATAAGTATAGAGATTTAGACAACTAGTGATCCCGATAGGATCTGGGCTTAAAAACCTTTTAGACATAGGGCTATAATATCTAGCTCCCATCCAAATTAGGCCTGTCGGATCTACCTGATAACTACGCCAAGAAAGTGACTTGGCATAGGAGAGTAAGTCTATTGGCAATGGAGGTGTTGCTTGAGGGCCATAGAGACTAACTAGTTGGTCACAATCCTCTATTTCTCCTTGGGAGCACACAGAGGACAGCTGGCCCAACGCATTATGAAAAAGAGTTATACTGTTACCATGATCATCAATAACTGCCTCACAAGTGTCATTACCATAAATCTTCCAAAAGGTCTTATCATTGACTTGAACGCCAATCTCTTGAAATTCTTCTTCTGGATCATAAAATGAAGTGGATATTAAGGGAGAACTATCCTGAGGGGTGTATTGCGTTTGCAGACGCCTTCCAAAAGCGTCGTAAGACGCTTCCCAACTATAGTCTAAACAAGATACTTTAGTGAGCCGTCCCCAAGGATCCCACTCAAACTCTTTTTCATTCTGAGAGGTAAGTTGGCCTGCAGCATCATATTCAGAAAGGAGATCTTGCCCATGAATCGTTTCATTAATAATTTTCCCAAAAGGATCTAGACCATTTTGGCTTATAAGTTGATTTTGGCTTTGGGTGAGCACCCCCATGCCACTTGACCCAAAATCAAATTCAAAAGTATCTTTAGCTGATGACTCTAAGTATCCATTGAGACCATATTGAAAATTCTCTTGTTTTTGAGAGCTTGTATAACAGGAAAGTCTGCCTGCTAAATCCCAATTAAGATCCTCATGAAAGTCTTTCTGGCGAGACTGCTTGGTCACTATTTTTTCAGGGAGAGCCGATGGTGTATAACTTACAGTTTGAGAAAAAGATGGGCACTTCTTAGTCTTTAGCAACCCGCTTAAGTCATATTCATATGAAGAATAAAAATTAGGTGTTGTGACTTCTTTTAACCTACCATGCTGATAAGTAAAACGACGATGATGGCTGCCTATTTGAAGAGATCTTTCTCCACATTTCCAAGATTGCTTAGTTTCTTGGAGGAGCTTAGAGTTGAGGCTAATCGATTCTTGAGTTAGACGCCCTTCAGAATCATAGCTACGTTCAATTAATGAGCTCTCTGCATCTGAGCCATAAACAAAACTTGTAAGCAACCCATTTTCTTTTGTTTGGGAAACTGAGGTTAAAAGATCTCTTGAGTCATATGTATATTTTCGACGCCAATGATCTATTTTTTCTTCAGTAAGTCGACCTAAAGAATCATAAGAGTAAAGATGGTTTTTCCCCAGAGGGTTGATTATTTCAGAAAGAAATCCATTTTTATAAGTATATGACCATTTTTGTGTACAAGCATGACCCGCTTTAAGCTCCTCAGAAGCCTTCCTAGCCATGTTATCATAAGTTGCTATCCACTTAGCTCCATTAGGAAGATGGTACTCTATTAAATTGCCTTCTAGGTCATATATGTATCGAACAGAAGTCCCATCGCTCAATATTTTTTCAGTCAAATTACCAAAAGCATCATATGACATATGAATCTGTAGATTTTCACTATCAGAAGAAAATATGCAGTTACCGCATAGATCATATTTATAATTTGTAGTCAGGTCTCCCTGCTGTATTTTAATAGGCTGGTTTAAAGCATTAAATGTGGTGACTGTTGCAATTTCATTTCCTTGAACTATTTCTTCTGTGTCTGTTTTAGGATCATATTTATAGACCGTTTCTGATATCACATTATTCGAAACATCAAGAAGCTTTGTTTCTACAAGCTTCTCACCTGCATAGCGATTAATTGCCCGCTCTCCATTGGGATGGGTGCAACTAATACAATCATTCTCATATTCCCATAGCGTAACATCTCCACCAGGAGAAATCTCTGTTTTGAGGCGACTTAATTGATCATATGTCTTTCTGTATGTATGCCCTGCCCTATCAGTAAAAGATATCTCATTTCCAAGTTCATCAAACTCTTGAGTCTCTGACAGCTGTGTATTAACATGGGTTCGAATTATTTTTCGGTTTTGGCTGTCATATTGAATTTCCCATGAGATGCCATTATGAGTCTCCTTAATAAGACGCCCCAAATCATCATAGACGAAAAAACTCTGAGCCCCATCTGGAGCGAGCTTTTCTTTTAATAAACCGGTTGTGGTGTACTTAAAAGTCGTTTCATGGCCAAGCGGTGTTCTAATAGACTCTAAGAGTCCCCCAGGTTCATAAGTAAAGTACTGCACCCTCCCCTCTTTTTCTTCTTTAATAACTCTCCCTATTGCATCATAATCTCTATAGGTTTCATAGCCCTTAGGATCAGATTCTTTAATGTTGCAGCCTCTCTCATCGTAGTCGAAAAGGCTACATGCTGTCTGCCCCGGAGATAATGTGCATGATGAAGCTTTTATTAAACCGCTTGTATTGTACTCAAAACGATGAACCGCGTTATTATTGCCTGTATGCTCCCATGTAGGATCATTATTCAAATTATAACCTGTATAGCGGGCAGACAATAAATCACCGCAGGATGAAAACAGCTCTGATTGGATGTTATTTCCCATAATATCATAAATATCTTCTTGATAACCGTTATCAGTGGCAACAAAAACACACTGCCCTTGATCATTATATGAATAGGAGGTCTCTTGCTCGGGTTGAAGCTCCCCTACAGTTTCTATGCGTTTTATAGGAAACCCTCTAGAGTCATATTCCCATTTTGTTTCTGCATGTGAACATATTTCTGTAATCAGCTGGTTCTTTTCATCATATACTAGATGCACTGGGGTATAGATAAAATTTTGAATAGGCTTTGTGAGGGTAGCTGGCAGGTAAGGACAAGAGGGATCATACTGAGTTGTTAAAGTCTGACTTGAAACGGTTTCTTCTATACAGAGCTTGTGCGAATTGTATTTATATTTTTTTACGGCACAAGTCTGCCCATCTCCCGTTAGATCTTCTCCTCTATATCCTATTTCAATGGGATTCCCATCCTCGTCATAATGATAGTAAGTTTCCAAACCTCTTTTATTAATTGATGATTTCAAAGACCTTGGATAAATCCCCTTTTCATTCCACTCACAAACTTTCTCTGTAATAGGATCAAACCAAGTACTATCGTCTAAAAACCAAGCCTCAAATGTTGAGATACCCATAGGATCTGTAATCTTATAAATCTGCTTTTGGAATATCTTATAAACTGTTTCTCCACCTTTGCCATCGATGACTCGCGTTTCACCATCCATATAAATGAAAGAGGCACTAACTGTCATTTGTTGCTGTAGCCCCACAGGACCTCGTTGCTCTACGACCCTTCCTTTATCATCATAAATATTCTCTAAAATTCTACCACCGACCTTACTCTCTCGAGTGATGTGATGTTGGTAGTCATATTCGTAGCTAATAGTTGCTCCATTAGGGAGCTCAACACCTACTAAATCGCCATCGAAATTGTAAGTGTAGTGTAATATTCTTCCGTCTTTAGAAAAAATTTTAGTTATTTTTCCATTTGAATTGTATTCAAAGATGCAGAAGTGCCCGTTGGAACTTTCAATCCGAATAAGCTTTCGATTACTGTACTCAAATATTAAAGTATTACCTTTAGCATCTTTCCACTCTTTCAATAATCCATCCTCAAAGACTCTTATTGAACCATTTGTTCCATAAAGAATGTTATCTTGAATATAAGCATGGAAGGGATTCGCTACGCCTCCTATCCCTGTTTGGTTATTATTCCATAGCTCAGGATTGTCGCCTGGAAAGACTTCCCATCTAGAGGCTTCCTCATTAAACCTATATTTAATAACCGTACCATCTAATTCAGCAGCATAAAGCATCCCATCTTGCTCAATAAGATAGGGGTTGAGACTCAACTTCCACCCATACCCTAGATCTCCTGCAAGAGAGTTCAGGCTGTTATAATTACGTCTTACCTCTAGAGGGAAGGGCCCCGGCAGTGATAAATCAACTTCATCTATATAAAACGCTCCTGTTACCACATCTACTGGATCTGCAACTAGGGAAAGCAGCGATTTGTGATCTGGCCTAACATCCGATGATTGCTCGATTGGTGCAAAGTATTTTTCATTTGATCGATTAAGGGTGGCATCAACTGCATGCGACAACGGATCTTTCCCCAAGCTAAAAACAAAAGCACGCGAAAATCCCGAACCTAGCCCACCATTTACTACTAAATGATAGTTTGTCAAAAGGGCAGCATTGAAATTTTGTGAGAAAAGTAATACCGCAGACTCTTTATTTGCTTGATTAAGAGAACTGACAGGCCCGGCTGTTGCATATATGTACGACCCAGGAGCATATTTCGAATACAACAGGTTACTAGATTTCACCCAAATTGGCGTTGAAAAATCCATCGTTTGACTCAAATCAAACGCTTTTAGATTTGGGAAAAAATCATCCTGAGCTTTTTGAGGATCTTCTTTAAACTTTGCCAATTTTTTAGGTGTTAGTTTTAAAAACCCACTTCCAGAGACATTGCTAATTTGGTGATGTAATTGAGCTAACTGTAGAAGTCGAACTGTTGATACCGCATACGGATCTTGAAAAAAGTCCTGAATAACTTGATGTTCACATGAGGATAGATGAACACAAGATAAAATCTCATACTGTCGTTGCGAAATATAGTTTTCATTGCTCCAAGATTTTAATACCGAAACGTTGTGCTCTGGGATATAAGTATTGTTATACATATCGACTTGAGGGAAAACCTTGCCGTTATTTTCCATTGAATTAGATAGATTGCCAGCAAGTTTTACAAAACCAAAAGAAAAAATAGTATTACTTTTTACTTTATGAAGGTCTGCTAGGACTTTGCCCGCACGCCCACATTTTTCAAAATAAATAGAACCGACAAGCGCAAGAAGAGCATTTAAGTGCTCTTTTTCATCTAAAGCAAAAGAGAGCCTCTCATAAAACTGAGAAGTAGTGTCTAAACTCCCTTGGCCAAAATCAAAGCATAGAACGGCAGGAGTATCTTTTATCAAAGATTGGCTATACTCTCTATCGTAGCTCATTTCTGTTTCTGAAAAAGAGATCGTTAGATGAATATTCACATTAATCGTTTTATCATTTTTATCTAAAACCAAAAGTCTTTCAGCAATATTAGAGCTCGCGGTAATCCCAGGAGCAAGCTGTAGGGATAAAAGATCGATATCGCCAATAAGTTGGGTTTTAAGATTGGTATTTGGCCCCTCTTGAAAGAATTCAAATGGGATAGAAGCGTTATTTAAACAACACAAAGGCATTACGATTTGATCAATTTTTTTTGAAGGATCTTCTGATGAAGAAATGTCAATAGATATGGCTGAAAACAAACTTTCATTTAAATCATGAAGCGATGATGGCTTTCCTCTGACCTTCAAAGGCCTGGGAAAATTAGACCAATTAGAGAATTGTTTTTTTAGAATAGAACATTTAATACCTACATCATCAATTGTGAGTCCTTGCTTTTTGACCTCTTCTTCTACAAAACGAGGGAAAAGACTTCCAAGAGTATCGTCTTCGTCAGAACCTATATGTTTGAGAATTCTTTCGTCTCTTTTTAAATAAGATTCAATCCAACGATCAGCTGTTGCAAATTCCTCAGGCATCAAATTATATAAATCATAGCCTTCACTTACTTGAACATCCTTTAGCCATGGGAAAAGAGAAATCCACTCTTTTCCATTAAAAAAAACAACCCAGGGATATTTTGCAGATACTTGATCAGATTCACCCTTTATTTTTTTTAAGATCATTTTTTCAAATTTAGTTTTGTCTAAAATACACTCCCCACCCTCTTGATAAAGAGCCTTGTAACCTGCTTTTCTAAGTAGATAAACAAGAAGCTGACATTGCTCCCATGGAGAGCCACTCCTATCCAGAAAAGTCATTGCTGCGGTTCTAGAAATGGATGGAGGGCAAAATGAATCATTTTCGTAGCAACAAAATGGATCGACAAAAGCGATTTCGTTTTGCACATAGCTAGCTATGGCCATTGGGTCATTTTTGAGCTGCTCAACAAATTTGTCCAAAAGAGGATGCTTGGCTTCTTTCAACATCTTTGCATAAGCATTAGCTTGGATATTTGTTTCATACACAGACTGAGCGGTGCTTGGGTCTGTTTTTTTTATACTCTCAAATGCGTTTGTTAATTTAGGCTTCTTGAGAGCTTCTAATTGCCAAGGTGGAGATTCTAACAAACAGATATCATATAATTTTTGGTCCTCGCTCAAAGAAAAAGTAAACTGAAAGTCTTGACTATCTCCTTTGTGAACAATGACAATCGAGTTCTGATCCAAATCAGCACTTAAATGCAGACGCAAATCAAGACCAAATAAATTTTTCAATTGAGTTTGAGGGGTAAGAAGCATTCCATTTTCCTGAAAGTCTTGCTCCCATTGATCTGAACCTTGCTCCGATATTGAAACCTTTTCAGAGTGAAGGCTTTCTCCTCCTTGAGAAACATGAACCCACAAATTTGAAACAGGAAATTCACTTTGTATTAAAAAACGATAAAATTGATCTTTATAAAGAGCATAGCTATCACCTTTTTTCTTCACTTGGCCATCTAATGCACAAACTTGATCAATAGGTTTCTCTTGGATTGAATTTACAAATCCCTCTGGACTCGTGATACTATTAGAAGTGTAGAAGTAAGCTCTTTTTTCTTTTTCAGCTAATTCCTTTACAAAATGGACATCCTCAACAGGAATCAGCCTGTTTTTCTTCAGTTCAAGTTCTGTTTCGTAAATGGTAGTCACGACGCCATCTAGCTCTTGCTGAATCAATTCATGTTCACTCTCTGGAATAAATTTTAAAAGCTGCTCTAAAACTAAGCGTCTTTCCTTTAGGAGCTGATAACACCCTCGGGTTAAATCTTTCTCCTTTAGAAGAGCCACTGAAGCTTGCAATGTGTTTCGCTGTTTTTGCAACTCTGAGATCTTAACACTAATTTTCTCAGGTAATATCTCAATTTCTTTTTGATATTTGCTTATGTTGAATTCACAATTTGCAATACCAGTTAACAGGCTCGCTTTTTGACTTTCAAGAGAAGAAGCTGAAATAATGTCTAATGCCTTTTGAGCAAATGGCTGGGCTTCTTTGTAGAGCTGAATTAATTGATTTAAAGTTGTAATAACTTTTTCAGGGTTGGTGATGTCATAGAAATCACTGTAAATAATTTCGTCAGCTTTATTGATTTTCTTGTGATATTCATCAAAAAAAGATGCTGTTTTTTTGAGAGCTTGGCAATTAATTAACTCTGCCTTGAAGTGAGCTAGAGATTCAAGAATAATGTGCCTACTCTCCTCTGCTTTTGCCTTTTCCTCATTTTGCCAAGCTAGCCTTTTTCTCTTCTTTATTTTATTGACGTTATCAATAATATAATCAAAAGCGCTCTTAGCATTTGTCTGCCAATTAGTAGCGTCTTCAAGCAGCTTGATCCGGCCATCTATGTCACCATCTTTAAGATAATTAAGCCTCTTTAGACATTTCTCTGCTTTTTTCAAGCGATTAGATCCATCGTTGTTACATTTATCAACATCTTGTTGAGTTAATGAAAACAAAAAAGAAGGGGTAATTATAAGGTACAGTAAAAGAGAACGAAGGGTCATATAGAAACCTTTTATTTATAAGGAAAAACGCACTCACTTTTAAATCAACTTTTTGGAAGCTAGGTAAAATTTCTCACTAAAACAAAAAAAATCAATTTCAAATTAGTTTTTCTAAAATTTAATAGAAGGCAGATGACTTTCTAGTAAATCCTTTGGAGTTATCCTCTCTTTAAGATCTAACCTTTGAGAAGCTCGCTCAAAACAATTGTTCAGGTGAGGGCGTTCAATTTGATTTCCTTTCTGGTTGATGAAGACTAAAGCTTTTGCCGTTTTGTCAATTGCTAACTTCTTAAGCTCTTGAATAACGTGCTTTGGATATGGGATAGTTTTTTTACGGAATTGAATAGTAGATTGCTTGAAGAGGATTTTGTCATGGGTAAGTTCAAGAGTTTCTTCTAGTGTAGGTTCTCCATAATAGAGCACTTTTGCAATCAGTTGATCCCTATCTGAGAGAGGCTCTATAAAGCGTAGAAATTGCGCATGTGCCACTTTCTTGTTCTGTGTAAGTATTTGCACAGGATCAAGGCTAAAGCTAATGAAATCCCCCAAAAGACGTTCTAGATGACTTAGAAATTCCTGTAGCGTATCGCAAAGACTCTCCTTCTCTAAAGCTGTAATTTTTTTGTGCGAGCGGATTTTTTCATAAATGCTTCTCACATTTAACTTCACAAGAACTTCTAATTTTTCGTTGAGGGCTGGAATGAGATTCTCTTCAACAAGGATTATAATGCTCTTGGAGTGCTTCTTAGTAGCGCTTTCCTTGCCTAGATTCTTGAGCCAATGGATAAGGCTGAGGCTTAGAGGAAGCTTAAGGAGCTTGTTACGGTGAGATTTTTGGATCTTTTCAAAGGATTGAAGCTCTTTATGAAAGGAATTGTAATCCTTTTCAAACCGATCGATATCCTTTGGTTTGGAGAAGAATAGACTCAATAAAGTCTCATCAATAGACATCTACTACCCTTTAGGTAAAAATTTTAGCGTTCATATCCGATACGACCCTTGCGGTGTGTGGTTGCGAAATATGAGCGTACCTTTTTACCATTTGCAAGGTTTTGTGTCCAAGAATAGCTGCTATTTCAGAGGAGCGGGCGCCATTCATTGCTAAGTAGGATGCACAGCTGTGCCTAAGATCATGAAAACAAAAGTTTTTTACGTTAGCTCTTTTAAGAGCTGACTCCCAAGCTGAACGAAAATCCATAGGAGAATCTCCCTTACTATTAGGAAAAACGAGTACCTCATTTATTTTGTTCAGATGACGTTGGCTCAATAATTCTAAGGCATGCCCCGCAAGAGGAACGGTTCTTATTTCTCCATTTTTAGTGTCATAAAGAGTAATATAAGAAAACTTAAAGCTCACTTGATCCCACTCCATTTTAAGCAGTTCACTATAACGCATACCCGTTGATAGAGCGATCACAATGATGGTATACAGGTGCGGGTTGGAGCTTTCTTTAGCACATTGAAGAAGGGCTTTTCTTTCATCATCGCTTAAGTAACGTACTCTCCCCTGCCCCTCTTTAAGTTTACTTATTTTCGTGCAAGGATTTGAGTCAAGCCATCCCCATTCTTTATGAGCCACGGTTAATGCATGTGAGAGAGCTGCCATATAGCGATTGACTGTAGCACTAGATCTCTTCTTATGAAAATGAGTCGTCCCACTGGCAAGTAGATCTCGATAGTTTATAATTACAGCTGGCGTGATATCTTTGAGTAAATATTTCCCTAAATGCTTTTTCCACCAAAGTAATTGCATGCTTTGTTTTTCAATGGATTTTGGTTTGAGCGGTAAAACGTTTAATAAATATCGGTCTATTAATTCAGCTAGAGTATGCTTTTGAGCCTCATAAGCATTGAAAAACTTACCTTCTTTTATGGAAGCTTCTGTTTGCTGAGCCCAATTCTTAGCATCCGTTTTTCTCAAAAAGCTTGCGTAAACAGGAGGGTGCCCCTTTACACGCACCTGTACACGATAAGTGCTTCTCCCTGCTTGATTTTTTCTCTCTGTTATCGTCGCCATAATTAAGTTACGTAATGTAATAATTAAAATTTAACTTAACAGGTCAATTTTAGCAAAACAAAAATGACTTTTTGATATTCCAAAAAAATAACAGATTCAAATATGAGAGCTCAAAATCTTGTTTGTTGTAGTGAACTGTGCCAGGAGTGTGCCAAAAACAGAGGCAAAGAAAAAAGGACTTACAACCTAAATTGTAAGTCCTTGTACTTTATATTGCTCGGGAAAGGACTCGAACCTTCACGGGGTTACCCCCAGGGGATTTTAAGTCCCCTGTGTCTACCATTCCACCACCCGAGCAAAAAGTAGGCAGTAATTTATCTTGAAAAGGCTATAGAGTCAAGTAAAACTCTCTATGAGGCTTCTTTATCCTCATTGATTTCTTCAACAGTATCTGTTGGTAATTCTTGCACTTCTTCAGGCGTTTCAACAAGCTCAACTTCTACTGGAGAAGCACTTTTTTCTAAAGAGACTTCTTCTGATTCTACAGGAGGTGCTCTAACAATAAATTTAGGAGGCGTTGGAAACGCGCGAGGAGTCACAGGAAGAACCACTTCTTCCTGAGAAGCATCTTCTACAGGAGCCGATCCCTCTGCAGCCATACCTTGAGTCCCGGCTGCTGCTTTATTCTCTTCAACAGTGTTATCTGTTTTTCTCGAGCGTCTTCTTCGTGAGTTCTTCTTTCTTCCTGTTTTTTTTGTGTCGCCATCCACACTTTCATTGTCTGTTTCATCAGGTTTTTTTTCTGTAGATCCTGACTTTTCAGTTGGTTTAGCAGGCCCAGGTTTTGGAGGGGATTTTTTAGAATCTTTACCTTCTCCAATTTTAATAGGTTTATCCGATGATACGTTCTTAAAAACCATACGAGCTTCTCTAACTTCAATCACTTCATAATCTGAAACTGGAAATAGAAAAGCACTTGGTTTTTCGAGAGATCGAAAGAAAAAAGCCGTCCCAAAAGAGACTACTTCTACCGCATTCACGTAGTGAGATTCTTGCTCCGGCTGGCGGCTGCAGCGCACGGATAATTTAAAGCCATCTCTAGGAGAAATAATGGTTTCAATGATAGGTTCTCTTGTAAAATCCACAAATACATTCCATGGGTTAATTTGTTTTTGAAAGGTAAATTATAGTAGAGAATCCGATTATTAAACAATGGCTATCTAGCTTCTCGATGCCATGAAATAGATCAGATCCAGGATTCGATGTGAATAACCCATCTCATTGTCATACCAGGCAATCAATTTATAAAATTGATCGCTCAACCCCAGCCCTGCGGTTTCATCAAAAATCGAAGAGTAGGGTGAGCCAATAAAATCACTCGATACATTCGGCTGTTGGGTATAGCCTAAAAATCCTTTCAGCGTAGACTCCGAAGCTTTTTTCATAACGTCACAAATCTCATCATAACTAGTTGATTTATCAAGCTTTACTGTAAGGTCAACACAAGACACATTAATAACAGGAACTCGAAAAGCCATCCCTGTGAGCTTCCCTTGGATCTCAGGAAGGCACAAACCTACTGCTTTGGCGGCTCCTGTTGAGGATGGAATAATATTTTGAAGAGCCGAGCGCCCTCCTCTAAAGTCTTTTTTTGAGGCGCCGTCAACGACTGGCTGAGTCGCTGTCACTGCATGAATGGTCGTCATCAACCCCTCTTGAATCCCAAAATTATCTAAAAGCACTTTAACAATTGGAGCTAAGCAGTTTGTTGTGCAAGAGGCGTTGGAAACGATATGATCTTGAGTGGGACTATATTTTGTATGATTGACTCCCATGACAAAGGTGGGGATTTCTCCATTAGCAGGTGAGGATATAATGACTTTTTTCGCTCCTGCCTCTAAGTGCTTTTGGGCTTCATCATAGTGTGTAAAACGCCCGGTAGCCTCCACCACATAATCTATTTTTAAATCCTTCCAGGGTAACTTGGCGGGGTCTCTCTCAGAAAAAACTTGCGTGCGCTTTCCCCCTACAGATAAAACTCCATTTTCTCCAGTAATTGATTCTGTAAACGGGCCATGAACACTATCATATTGGATTAAATAGGCCAGGTTTTCGGCATCTACCAAATCATTAACCGCAATAATTTCAATATCATCCCTTTGGCATGCGGCTCTAAAAACGAGCCTTCCTATGCGCCCCAACCCATTTATAGCTACTCTCAAAACCATGTCAATTCTCTCATTTAAAACTGGGATGACTATAATTTATGATTTTACAAAAAGTAAAGAAGATCTTAGAAAACACCAGCTTCTTCGCGGCAATTTTATCATTCACTTTTTATGAAAAAACCCATAAAATACCTCTTTAATTTCAACAAAACCTCTTTGAGATGCTTACAAGTGGCCATTTAAACCAAGAACGCTCCCATATTGCCTATACTTTTTTTTGCGTCCTTTTTTCATCGCTGTTAATTTTAAGCAACATGACTCTTAAGCTTTTCAAAGCCCCTTTTTTTCCCAACATGGCTTTAACTTCAGGCCTCATCACCTACCCGATTACTTTTTTAATAACCGATACTGTCACAGAAATTTGGGGAAGTAAAAAAGCGGCTATCATGGTCCTAATGGCTTTTACCATGAACTTTTTGATGCTTATTTTTATCCAAACAACCATTGCTCTTCCCTGCCACTCCGACTGGTTTGTCCTCAATAATGCCTTTGGATACCAATCTCTTTCTGATTATCAAACGGCCTTAGTCTCTGTTTTTTCAGTCAGTCATTTTATTTTGATGGGGTCTTCAGTGGCCTACCTTATCTCCCAATTTTTAGACATCCAGATTTTCTCGCTCATTCGCCGCAAAACAAATGGGCGCGCTCTATGGCTACGCAATAATGTTTCTACCCTTTTATCACAACTCGTAGACACCTTTATTATGGACGGCATTGTCCTGTATTGGGGGCTAGGATTTAAGTTTAAAACTTGTTTGATCATTGGCGTTTCAGTATACCTTTACAAGGCGGTTTTTGCTCTTGTGGACACCCCTTTAGTTTATTTACTCGTTCATTATTTGAAAAAAAAGTTATTATCTCATGACAATTCGCAAACAGCTTAAATGGTTTTTACCCCTCACTATTTTTTTAATACTCGCTCCTTGGACACCTCGAATAGACCTTACTGTCTCTTCCTTTTTTTTCTCCCCCTCTCTCCCTGGATTTTCTAAAGCTTTTTACCATAAGTTGATCTATAAATATGCGGTGATGCCCGCTCTTTTTGTCGCGATCTCAGCGGCGTTACTTTTTGTAGCATCTTTTAAAGTAAAAAAGCTGTTTAAATGGAGATGGCCGTGCTTTTTTTGTGCTCTTTCTATGGTGATTGGAGCCGGCTTTGTCACCCACTGCCTTTTCAAGGAATTTTGGTTTCGTCCTCGCCCTGTGCAGACTACTTTTTTTGGAGGTCCCTTAGCCTTTCGCCCATTTTATCTCCCGAAATTTAACTTCCCTAATTTCTGCAAATCGTTTCCATCAGGCCATGCCACTATGGGGTTCTATTTCCTCAACTTAATTTTACTGGGGATCCGCCTTAAGAATCGTTTTGTAATGCACATAGGCATTTGGATGACTGCCATTATGAGCACCCTTTTATGCTTTAGTCGTATCGCCCAAGGAGCTCACTTTTTTTCTGATACCTTCATGTCGCTCATTGTTACGTGGTACGCTGCACTCCTTGCAGAGAAAGTCACCTTTGAATATGTTGCCAAACATGAGAAGTTCTCCCTTTTACAAAAACCCAACTCCTGAACCTATTATGAAGCGCTTTCCTCTTTCAGTTACAATCATCACCTACAACGAAGAAGATCAAATTGAAAAATGTATCCAAAGCGTGGACTTTGCAGATGAAATTATTGTGGTTGATTCAGGCAGCAGTGACAATACTGTAGAAATTGCAAAAAAAAAGGGGGCTTTAGTCACCCACCAACCCTGGCTTGGTTATGGAAAGCAAAAAGAAACTGCGACGAAGCTTGCCTCGCATTCTTGGATTCTTTCTATCGATGCAGATGAATATGTTAGTCAGACGCTAAAAACTAGCATTCTACAAGTCCTTGAAAACCCTCAGAAATTTGCATATTTAATCTCTAGAAAAAACCGTTTTATGAATCGCTGGCTAAATTATGGAGAAGGATATCCCGACTGGATTTTACGTCTTTTCCACAAAGACAAAGCCTGCTGGAGTCCTGACTGTGTTCATGAAAAAGTCATTACAACAACTCCTTTGGGTAGGCTGAAAGGCGATCTGATGCACCATTCAGAGCACTCCCTTCATCAATACCTTGAAAAACAAAATCGCTATACAACACTTCAAGCCCAACAGATGCACTTGGCTGGTAAAAAAGCCTCCTCTACTCGTTTACTTGTAAGCCCCTTACTTAGATTTATTAAAATGTACTTTTTAAAAAGAGGATTCCTAGACGGCCTACCAGGACTCCTTCACATTTTAATTGGCTGTCAAAATAGCTTCCAGAAATATGCCAAACTTAAATCGTTAAATACCCCCCCATCGTTAGAAGAATAATCCTCTATTTTATCTTCATTGATGAGTGATTTTCTTGCCAAAAAAAACACCTCTGCGCTAAACCTGGCCAATAAGACCATATCATTTTCCATACCGGAGGAGAGCAGCAGTGAAACACCTAACAGAGAAGCAGAAACAACTTTTGAACTTCGTAACGTATTACATTGAAAAGCACCAAAGCTCTCCCTCTTACTCCGAAATTCAAAAGCATTTTGGATTCGCCTCTTTAAGCTCGGTCTATAAATATTTGCAAACGCTTTGTAAAATGGGTTATTTGCATATCGACAAAAAGCCATCAAGCTGGATCTCTTTGCCTAAAACAAATAAAAGGGGAGCTTTTAAAACAGCCTACTTCCCCTTATTAGGTTATCTTAATGATGAAGGTGAAATTGAGAACATCTCTAAAATTAAGAAAATCCCCTATGGATCTACAAGAAAGTTGTCCTCTAACTGCTACGTATTAAAAGTGAAGGGAGGAAATTATCTCGAAGCGGGCCTTCTTCATGAGGATTTGATTTTAGTAGAACCACGTAGTGAGGCCATTGCTGGAGAAACGGTTATTGCCAATATCTATTCAGAACAACTCGTGATCAAAAAATACTCCCCCAATGGACCTTACATCCGCTTAGACTCTTTTTGTATGCAAGTAGAGCCTATGATTATTGTGTCAGATGAATGTGCCATTCATGGAGTTATCTTAGGGATTATTCGCAATTATTCTCTCTAAGAACCTGGGTCTTGATGGTCCGATTCCTCTTCAACATCAAATTCTTCGAGATGCTTGGTTTTTTTCCTTAAGATCAACCGGATAATAGAAAGGGTACAAGCCGTGACAAAATAACCCCAAAAAATAATGAAGAGCATAGAAGCAAAGAGATGGAAGATCCCATAGAGAACAACCACAGCAACTACAGCCGTGACAAAAACGAGAGAGAAGCTCTTAACTCTAAAATGAAACGTTTTAAGGCTAGGAAACTTCCAGCGGCTGACCATAAAATAACCCATTGCCATCATAGAGCCTATCATGATCAAAGCCCGTGTTTTATCACTAATGCTCGCTAAAAAGGGAAACTCACTGGAAATTAACACTAAATTTAAAGAGACTACAGCCAAGCCTGCAGCAGGGATAGGAAGTCCTGTAAAACTCTTGGAATCAACGATTAAAATAGGAACTTTTTTCTTTGTAATCGCTTTTGTATTATAGCGTGCTAGGCGCAAAATGCCACACAGAGAATAAACAATGGCTGAGCCCATCAATAATAAAAACCACAAAGATCCAGGCATTACTTGGAAACTTCTCAACACAACTACAGCAGGAGCCACCCCAAAGGTAACGCTATCTGCCAAGGAATCAAACTGAACTCCAAAATCACTTTCAGCGTTCAAAATACGAGCCATAGCTCCATCACACACATCTGCCAATGCTGCGACCAGCATCAAAATGACTGAAGCTTCAAAAAGCTTATAAGATGTCATATTTGCAAAAAGTAAAATTCGAAAAATAATAAAGAGACCACATGCAAGACTCAAAGCTGTGATAAGGTTCGGTAACAAATAAACGCGTTTCATTTTTCCATCAGGATTAAAAAATAAGACTATGATAGCACACTTGGCTTTTAATTAAAACTCGATCTAACGGCTTTTAATCCGCAAAGTTCGATATCAAATAGATCTAAAAAAATTTAATTTTGTGCGTAAAAATGGGTCGCTTTGAGGGTTAAAAAATAAGGCTGTAAATCAAGTTGAACTAAATTTTTCATTGGATATAAACTTCTGGACAAAAAAAAATTTATTACTATATGTAGTGTTTTTACATAACAAGATATACAACATGTAGTATCTAGCAGATTAATTCGTCTTATGTACGAGTTTAAGGACTTAAGCAAAAATAAGGAGTTTCTATGTCCCTCACACCCCCTTTGGCCCCCGAAAAAACTAACAGTAACATCAACTGCCAAGAAACATCTTTAAAGATGATGACAGTCGTTAAGAGAAGTGGGGTGATAGTCCCTTTCCATGCAGACCGCATTACAAACGCTCTTGTTGGGGCCATCAGAGATTCCTTCCAAATAAAAAAAGGGGAAGAGCTTTCTAAAGAACATACTCACCTAACACAGACTCTCACCAGTCTCATCGTAGACGAGCTTTGGGAACAATTCAAAAAAGGGAACTCCTTAACCGTTGAGGGAATCCAAGATATTGTCGAACAAAAATTGATGGATGAAGGGTACCACCATGTCGCTAGAGACTACATTATTTATCGCGACAAACACAAACAGTTGCGAGAAAATAAAGAGGCTTTCCCGCAAGTCATGCGCTCAGACCAAAAGACGATTGTCCGTTTTAACCCAATAAAAATTGCCTCCACCTTGGAGCATGCTTTTAGAGAGACCCTTCACATTGAAGAAGTAACTCCTGCTGACATTTTTGAGACAGTCAACGAACTGACACAAAATATCCTTCGCAATCTAGTCGATCAAAATACAGGGGCCCCTATTTCTACAGCTGATATCCAAGAAGAGATTGAGAATGAGCTGATGGCCTATGGCTACTTTAAAATCGCTAAACACTTAATCTTAAGGCAAGGCCACAAGCAATCTTTACCTCTTACCGCCTCGCAGGCTCCAGGAGAAACAACCGCCAACCCGTCTGTCTTTTCAATCAAGCCTTTCCTTGAAGACGTTTTTACATTTGCAACTAAGGGCTTCAAGGTAGACAAAAAGGCGCTCATAGAAAGAACCACCCCTTTGACATTCAGAGGAATTACACAAAAAGAAAGTTACGCTGCTGCTATTTTAGCTGTAAAAGAGAAAATTGAATTTGATCCTGAATATGCGCTGATTGGAGCGCGAGTTCTTTTAGATGGAATTTATAGAGAAACTCTTTCTAAGTCAGGACTTGCTAAAGACCTTAAAAAAGTTCATCATCGCTACTTTATTGAATATATTCAATCAGCCAAAGAAAAAAGCTCTCGATTAAACCCACAACTTTTAGACTTTGACTTAGAAAAATTAGCACAAGCTATAGACATAAAAAGAGACTTAAATTTCTCTTATCTAGGTCTGCAAACTCTCTATGACCGTTACTTTATCCATAAGGATCAAAAACGCTTAGAAACTCCTCAGATATTTTGGATGCGAGTGGCCATGGGCCTTGCTATCGAAGAGGGTGAAGAAAAAAATGATCGCGCTATTGAATTTTACAATAACCTTTCATCATTCTATGCGCTTTCGTCAACACCCACGCTGTTTAACTCAGGAACCAAGCATTCACAACTCAGTTCCTGCTACCTTTCTACTGTCGATGATGACCTAAAAAGTATCTTCAAAGTAATTTCAAATGATGCACAGCTCTCTAAGTGGGCTGGAGGCATCGGCAACGACTGGACGCCCATTCGAGCCACGGGATCTTTAATCAAAGGGACTAACGGACAAAGCCAAGGGGTCATTCCTTTCTTAAAAATTGTCAATGATACAGCTGTTGCGGTCAATCAAGGGGGTAAAAGGAAAGGAGCTGCTTGTGTTTACCTTGAAACTTGGCACTTAGACATAGAGGACTTTATTGAACTAAGAAAAAACACGGGTGATGAGAGACGCCGTACTCATGATATGAATACTGCAAACTGGATTCCTGACCTCTTTATGAAAAGGGTTGCTAAGCAAGAAAAGTGGACCTTATTTAGTCCCACAGACACTCCTGATTTACACGATGCTTTTGGCGAAGATTTTGAGAAGAAATACCTCTCTTATGAAAAACAAACTCGCGATGGAAAAATCAAACTCTTTAAAGAAGTCGACGCCATCACTCTTTGGAGAAAGATGCTCTCGATGCTTTTTGAAACAGGCCACCCATGGATTACCTTCAAAGATCCGTCCAACATTCGATCTCCTCAAGACCATGTTGGAGTTGTACACTCTTCAAATCTATGCACAGAAATTTTGCTAAATTCTTCGACAAAAGAAACAGCGGTCTGCAATTTAGCTTCTATTAATTTAGCAGCGCACATGACTCCCGAAGGATTAGACTATAAGCGCGTTCAACAGACAATCAAGACAACGATCCGCATGCTTGACAATGTTATTGATATCAATTTCTACCCCATTGAGGAAGCACGCAATTCAAACTTAAAACACCGCCCTATAGGAATGGGGATTATGGGTTTTCAAGACTGCTTATACCAGCAAAACTACAGCTATGCGAGCCCCCAAGCTGTACAGTTTGCAGATGAAAGCATGGAGTTCATCTCCTATCATGCAATTTCAGCCTCTTCAGATCTTGCCAAGGAGAGAGGGAAATACTCCTCGTATAAAGGTTCTAAATGGGATCGTGGAATTTTACCCATTGACTCTTTGAAAATGCTCATCGATTACCGTAAAGAATTCATCGATGTCGACACGTCATCTACCTTAGATTGGGATGCTCTACGTAAAAAAGTGCTTGCTCAAGGAATGAGAAATTGTAATACCATGGCGATTGCTCCTACTGCGACGATTGCAAATATTGCCAATGTCACAGCTTGCATTGAGCCCACTTACAAACAGCTTTTTGTAAAATCGAATCTGTCTGGAGAGTTTACAGTCGTCAACCCGTACCTGATCTCGACTTTAAAAAATCTCAACCTCTGGGACCAAGAAATGCTTGATGACCTCAAGTACTTTGATGGCAACCTCTCTGAAATAGAGCGCATTCCACAAAACGTTAAAAATGTCTTTTTGACTGCCTTTGAAATAGAACCCGAATGGCTTATTGAATGTGCTAGTCGTCGACAAAAATGGATCGATATGGGTCAATCTTTGAACCTTTACTTAAGTGAAGCTAGCGGAAAGAAAATACACAATATGTATATGCTTTCTTGGAAGAAAGGGCTGAAAACCAATTACTACATGAGAACACTCGGTGCCACTCAAATTGAAAAATCTTCCACAGATATTAATAAAAGAGGCTTACAACCTAGATGGATGAAAAGCTCATCAGCATCTTCAAAAGTAAAAGTCGAAAGACCACAAAAACAACCAACTGTATGTAATTTAGAAGAAGGCTGCGAAAGCTGCCAATAATAAAAGGGGAATAAGATGACTACGAAAGAAAATAAACAAAAGCAAACAGATAAATTTTTAATTAATTGCAAAACAGTTGATGTCAACCAACTTATGCCCATTAAGTACAAATGGGCATGGGAGCATTATATCAATGGCTGCGCAAATCATTGGATGCCTACTGAGGTTCCTATGTCCAAAGATATTGATCTATGGAAATCCAACCAGCTTTCAGAGGGCGAGCGCCGTCTAATTTTAAGAAACCTTGGTTTTTTTAGCACCGCCGAAAGCCTGGTAGCCAATAACATCGTACTTGCTATTTACAAACATATTACCAACGCAGAAGCTCGACAATATCTCCTACGTCAAGGATTTGAAGAAGCCATCCACTCACACACATTCCTCTATATTATTGATTCCCTCGCTCTCGACGAAAAAAAGATCTTTAATATGTACCAAGAAGTGAATAGCATCAGTGGAAAAGATGAATTTGAAATGGACCTTACTAAAGATATTCTGGCCGAGGACTTCACAACAGATACATTTGAAGGAGCTCAAAAATTCTTAAAGAATCTGATTGGCTATTACATCATCATGGAAGGCATTTTTTTCTACAGCGGATTTGCTATGATTTTATCTTTGCACCGCCAGAATAAAATGACAGGTATTGGAGAGCAGTTCCAATTTATTCTACGTGATGAGACTGTACACCTTAACTTTGGGATAGACTTGATTAATGGAATTAAAGACGAAAACCCACAGCTATGGTCTGCAGAATTCCAGCAAGAAATTCAAGATCTTATCAAACAAGCTGTTGTTTTGGAGATTAAGTATGCCAAGGACTGTTTACCTGAAGGTATTTTAGGATTGACCGCAGACATGTTTGAGGATTATGTGCAGTACATTGCCGATCGTAGACTAGAACGTATTGGCCTTCCTAAATGCTACCACTCTAGCTCCCCTTTCCCATGGATGAGTGAAACAATTGACTTGACTAAGGAAAAAAACTTTTTCGAAACTCGCGTCACTGAATACCAATCAGCATCCAACCTAGAATGGTAAATGCTGTTTCTAAGCCCTGCTTTATGCGGGGCTTTTTTCTATTTTAACTCTTCTGAAAAATAAGTAAATACCGTACTATCGGCTCTCTTTAAGCATAGAGATTTGATATGAACCTTACCAATGAATTTACCCAAGTTGGCGATTGTTACGGCAACTTTAAAATTACTAAATCAAAAGACATCAAAGAGCTTCAATGCTTGTTAAGAGAACTAGAGCATGAGCCTTCTGGAGCCACCATTGTTCACATCGCTAATAATGACCCTGAAAACGTATTCTGTCTCTCTTTAAGAACCCTTCCCGACTCCTCTAATGGGGTGGCACATATTTTAGAACACACCGTTTTATGTGGCTCTCAAAAGTTTCCGGTAAGAGATCCCTTCTTCTCCATGAATAGACGAAGCCTCAACACCTATATGAATGCACTAACAGGGCCAGACTTTACCTGTTACCCCGCTGCATCACAAGTTCCCAAAGACTTCTATAATTTGCTCGAGGTTTATTTAGATGCAGTCTTCCATCCAGAGCTCAAAGAACTCAGCTTTTTACAAGAAGGACATCGCCTCGAATTTTTAAACCCACAAGATTCAAAATCTCCTCTCATATTTAAAGGAATTGTATTCAATGAAATGAAAGGGGCTATGTCATCTCCTATTTATAGGCTCTGGGAAAATATGATGCAGGAGCTCTTTCCTGACATTCTCTATCGCCACAACTCGGGAGGCAACCCTCTTTGCATCCCTTCCCTGACCTACCAAGGCCTTCTTGATTTTCATAAACAATACTATCAAGAGTCTCGCTGCACCTTCTATTTTTATGGAAACTTACCGCTCAAAGATCACCTGGATTTTTTAGAGACACACACCCTAAAAAAAGCAGCCAAACTTCCTAAGCTATCCCCAAACCCAATTCAAAAAGCTCTGAAAGGCCCTACAGTTAAAGTTCAAGGCTACCCCATAGCATCGCATGAACCAATCGATCAAAAAACATACATCGGGCTTGCATGGCTCACATGCCCACTCAGTGAACAAATCGATATTTTAGCATTGCAAGTCTTAGATTTAATCTTAATGGGGACAGACGCTTCGCCTTTAAAAATAGCTCTACTTGGATCAAAACTTTGCCTCAATGTCCAGTCTGAACTAGAAGATGAACTCTCACAAGCTCCTTTCTACCTCATCTTTGAAGGCTGTGAAAAAGAAAACTTGCAACCCCTTACAGATCTTACTTTTAAAACTCTGGAAACGCTTTCTCAAACTCCTTTTGATCAAGAGATGATAGAAGGAGCACTACACCAGCTAGAATTTTCACGAACCGAAATCAATTCTGACTATGGCCCCTTTGGCCTCTCTCTTATTTTAAAAATGATGCCCCTAAAAAATGTTGGATCTGCCCCTGAAAATTGCCTGCAAATACATGCTTTATTTGATCAACTTCGCAAGAAAATGAAAGATCCTATGTATTTACCTTCCTTAATACAAAAGTACCTGATTACAAATACCCACTTTACTTCAACAGTCTTGTTCCCAAAACCCACTTTGATGCAAGAGGAAGCAAAAGAGGAAGAAGAAATGCTTCTTAAGCTTCGCTCAAAATTAGATCACCAAGAGGAACAAAAGATCATCCAAAAAACAGTTGAACTCAAAGAATTTCAAGAAAGGCAAGAACATCAAGATCTTGAAGTACTCCCTAAAATGACGCTCAATGATGTTGCTAAAAGCCCCCGCATAATAGACATCGTCATTCAAAAGAATGAAAATGTAACGACCTTTTTCCACCCAACCTTTACAAATGGAGTTGTCTACCAAGACGTTGTCTTTAAACTTCCTGAAATAGACTTTGAAGACCTTTCATACATACGCCTTTTTACTTATCTACTTCCACAACTAGGCAGTCGTGGGAAGAGCTACCAAGACAATTTAAAGCTTATTCAAAATCACACAGGTGGAGTCGCTGCATTTCTAGACGTCTATGTTTCTTCCAAAGATACGTCTACCTATACCCCGGCTCTTCATATACAAGGCAAGTCACTCGTAAATAACTATTCTCACCTTGTTGATTTAATGATCGATATGATCGAGGCGCCTTTATTTGATGACCCCAAAAGAATTGAAGAGCTACTCACCCAGCTATTTGTAGAGCTAGATCATGATTTAAAACAAAATAGCCTGCGCTATGCATTGAATTTATCGAGCAGTCATTTTTACTCTCATAGCTATCTCAGTTACTATTGGTCAGGCCTTGGCTATTACAAGAATATTCAAAAGATAGTACAAGATTGCAAGCACGAAATCCCTAAGCTAATAGACAAGTTAAAAGCTCTACAACAAAAACTGCTGAATGCAAACACTTATGAAACTATTACCACATGTGATGAAGAAACGTTTGCAAATCTTCAAGACCCCTTCAAGAAGCTGTGCTCATTAAAGCCTCACCCTATAAAGCCTTGGAAGGATCATTTTATTCCAAAATTGATCTCTTCATGCGGCAAGATCAGCTCTTCCCCTGTCTTCTTTACATCCATGGCTCTTAAAACATCCTCTTTTAACGACCCACGCTCAGCCTATCTAAGTATTGCTTCTAAACTTCTAGATAACACCTACCTCCACCGAGCCATTCGAGAGCAAGGAGGCGCTTATGGGGGAGGAGCTAGCAATAAAATCAGCTCTGGAAAATTTTATTTCTATGCCTATAGAGACCCTAATCTAGCATCTACTCTTCAGGCTTTTAAAAAAGCATCCGAGAAGGTGGTAGCTGGAGATTTTTCTCAGCAAGAGCTTGAAGAAGCCAAATTAGGTATTTTGCAAAAGTTAGATTCTCCTATTTCCCCAGAGTATCGCGGTGTCACCGCCTACACATGGCGTCGAGAAGGCAAAGATTTTGCCTCTAGATCCGCTCTAAGAACCCGTATTATAGAGGCAACTAAACAAGATATTCAAAATGCCTTACAACAACTCGTTCTCGATCAACTAGAGCAAGCCACCACGATTACGTTTGGTCCCAAAGAGAAGCTTGAAAATGAAAATAAACTTCTACTACAAGAAAACCAAAAAGCACTCGATATTCAATCGATCTAGTTTTTTCTTGTAAAAAAATAATTTTCGTAAGATGTTAGGTTTTAATAAAAACGCTATTGATGGTTTAAATGAATCACATTCTTAGAATTTTTCGAACCTTTTGTGTGCTTTGCTTGTTTGTCAGCACCCCCATTTTCTCAGAGGAAACCCTTACACCCTCCTTGCAATCGAGTCTCTCCCCTCCTAAAATCCCCCCCCCTTCTAGTGCGGCAGTTTTTTGTGAAATTAATATCGGTCTTGGATGGTTATATTTTAGCAACGTAGAAGCTAACCTAGGCAATATCCCAGCTCCCCTGTTTAGTATGCTAGGCTCAATTCCTGAGCAAAAAGATTTAAGCTATTCAAAAGCTCCTCTTTTTGAGTATCTTGTAGGCTATCAATTCAATGACTGGTTTGGACTAGGCCTCTCTTACCAAAATCAATCGAACATCTATTTACAAACACGCGTCTTGCCCTCTCTTGGAGGAGTAGACTCCAATGCCGTCATTCAATTTGGAGCTGACATCCAACTCAACTCTTTAGGGCCTAAACTCATCTTTGAAACACCCCAGCCCTTTGTATGGAAAAAAATAGCTACTAAAATGTATGTAGCAGCAGGAACTGGAGTCAGTTGGCAGACGTGGTCAAATATCATCAACCGTATCTTTCAAGTTGAAAGTGGCGATTTTGTAGGCACAGATGTTCCTTTTCGTCAAAAAACAATCCCTAATATCTTGGCTTTAGCTGATATTGGGTTTAATTTCACATCTTCAAAACCAAATCCTGGATTCTCAGTAAATGTTGGCTGCAAATATAATTACTGGGGCCAAACCCGAAACTTGGGAATGCAAGGCCAGCAAAGCAATTACAAAATTGGACTCTTCCACCCTTTTCGCATCCAAGCACTCTATTCTTTTGCCCCCTATTTGGGATTACACTGGGACTTCCCAGTCACTAAAGGCCTCTATTTCAAAAATCGCTCGGCAAATACCGAAGAAATGTTTTTTGTCCCTGCAAAGCTAGTGACCTTGCAGCCCTGCGTCACCGCACAGGTCAATATCGGGCCCAACTTTTTGTTTTTATCCGGGAGAAGCGGAAATCTGGCAGGAGAACCCCAATCTTTATTTTTTGGTTCTGGCTCTACGATTCCCTTAGAGAAAAAAATTGCCTATACGAAATCTCCTCTCATGGAATACTTGATTGGATACCGACTCAACCACGGCCTAGAGATGGGGATCTCTTATCAGTACCAAAATGAAACCACCCTCATTTCCAAATGGCTTCCCGGACAGGGGAACGAAACATTTCACAAGTCTTTAAACCAATTTAAGTCCTCTTTAAACTTAAATGCTCTGATGGCCAAATTTTCTCTAAACACTGTTTCAGGGATCATTAAGAATATGGCTTTTACCCCCTTTATCAGTGCGGGCCTCGGAGCCTCTTGGCAAAGCTGGACTGACATTAAAATTGAGAGAACTGCAGAGATTAATGGGACGTTTACAAATAACTTTTTGTATTTAAGAAGTGTCATTATCCCCAATTTTTCATGGATGGTCGATTCAGGTATTAAGCTGCGCAATGCAGACCCTCAATTTTTATTTTCTATCACTGCAGGTTGCCGTTTTAACTACTGGGGATCCGTTCGAAATATTGGGAAAGCCAATGAACAAGATGGTTTAGAAATGGGACTTTTTAAACCTATCGGAGCAAAAATTTTATATTCATTTGCCCCCTACCTTGGAATGCAATGGGATTTTCCTGTAAATGATAATTACTGTATTAGCTCATTGCCTATCAACACTTGGAAACCATTTTTTACAAATGCTAGCAACATCCAGAAAAAAAAGAGCGTTTTTACCCAGGCAAATGTGGGACCTGGGATTTTAGTTCTTGATCAAATTGAAGGAAATATTGGCGGTAATCCCCCCTCGGAATTTGAGCAGTATGGATCTAGCCCTCTAAAGGGTAATTTGAGCTATAATATCACCCCTGTTTATGAATACCTCTTAGGTTATCGATTTAACCAGTGGCTCAAAACCGCACTTTCTTATCAATCACAAAAGAGCATCTTTATATCCACACAACCGATTGAAGGTATCGGTGCTCACAACGGAGGAGACCCCCTCTCAGGATCTAGGAATCAGTTTAGAGCCCAACTAACTATTGACGCTTTAATGGGGAAATGCACGTATGAAATCCCCTACCCTATAATTTTTAAAGGATACGCCTTTGCTCCTTATCTCGGAGTTGGGTTAGGTGCCTCTTGGCAAAGCTGGACAAACATGCGGGTCAATCGCATCCTAAATGCAGAAGGCGCTGTAGGACTCGTTTCGATGAACCAAAGCATCCGTCAAAAAATTATAGCAAATGTTTCTTGGATGGCAGAAACGGGCTTTAGTATCCGCTGCGCCTCTTTTGACTTTCCTTTTACAGGAATCTTTGGCTGCAAGTACGTACAACTTGGAGCAACTAGAAATATTGGGAAAATGGACCAGCAAGCAGAAAATCAACGCTTTTCTCTAAGAAAACCATTCAAAATGCGCGTTTTAAGTGTAGTTATTCCCTATGTAGGGCTTCAGTGGAACTTTTAAATCCTCTTTTTTAATGACTCCATATTTGTTTACTAATCCTTAATTTAGTAATCAAATACTTGAATAATTTACCTCTGTATTGCTAACATGCATTTTAAAAATGCTATTTTCATTCATGGAGGTCTAAATATGCGATTAAAAGTAACCACTATTCTTTTAGCAACTATTTTATCATGTTCTCTATCATCCACTTGTAGCTCTAAAAAAGAATCTACCTTACCACCCCATTCTGCGGGAATTGCAGTATTAAAAGAAGCCTCTGAAGGATTTTCACAGGTCGCTGAAAAAGCAATCCCAGCTGTTGTCAGCATTAAGGTTCACTTCAATGCCAATAATAACTTAGATGCAAATTTTAATGATTTTTTTTACCATTTCTTTGGACAATCCCCTCAACAAATAGCTCCCCCTACGGGTTCTGGGACAGGATTTTTTATTTCCGATGACGGCTATATTTTAACCAACAATCACCTTGTCAACGATGCTTCTAGTATTAAGGTTTCAATGCAAGATGGTCGTGAATTTGAAGCCCAAATAATCGGGAGCGACCCTAGCACTGAAGTTGCTTTAATTAAAGTTGAAGGAAAAAATTTCCCTTATCTCACACTAGCAGACTCCGATAAAGTGCGAGTGGGACAGTGGGCAATTGCCATCGGAAATCCCTTTGAATTTGAAGCATCTGTTACAGTTGGTGTTGTCAGTGCCACAGGTCGCAACCAGTTTGGTAGCTCTACATGGGAAAATTATATTCAAACAGACGCAGCAATAAACCCCGGAAACTCTGGTGGGCCTTTACTTGATCTAAATAGCCAAGTGGTTGGAATCAACACAGCTATTTTGACAAAGACAGGAGGCTATATGGGGCTGAGTTTTGCCATTCCCAGTAACCTTGCAAAACATGTTGCCGACCAACTTCGCGATCATGGATTTATCAAAAGAGGCTACTTAGGAGTTCGTGCGCAAACGCTAACCCCTGATCTTGCAAAAGCATTCAACCTTCAATCTAGCGACGGGGTAGTGATTATCGAAACAGCTCCCAAATCTCCAGCAGAGAAAGCGGGACTGCAAGAACAAGATGTCATTATCAAAATCAACGATAAGCCTTTAACTCGCCAGACTAACCTAACCCACGAAATTTCATTGATGAGTCCTGGGTCTAAAGTCATGTTGACTATAAGCCGAGATGGTAAAATTAAACAAATCCAAACAACGATTGGAGAGCACCCCTTAGATAATAATGGAAGCAATCCGATTAACACCCAAAATGCACTCGGTGTTGAAATTGAAAATCTCACACCAGAAGTTGCTAGACAGCTCGGATATACGGAAAAAGAAGGTGTGGTGATTACCAAAGTTAAACCCAATTCCCAGCTAGCCATGGCTTCTGTTCGAACAGGAACTCTAATACTAGCTGTGAACCGACATAAAGTGACCTGCGTTGAAGATTTTTATGAGGCCTTGGGAGACTCAGCAAAAAATAAACATGTCCTACTTTTAATACGCTATGGTAAGATAACTAGGTACGTAACTGTAAATTTAAAGTAGTTGATATGATTAAAGAGCACTTATCGCAAATACAAACATTAGAGCATGGAATGGATGCTCTTATTATTTCAGTCAGCTCTGAAAACGAGGCCAAATTTTGGAACCAGCGCTTAGAAAAAATGCGTGGACAGGTCCTTAAGAGTAACGCTCTCCTGTTGATTGTTGTGGAAGATTGGGATAAAGGCGCTGGGAATGCTTTGGGAACTTTATATGCCTTTTCGCAGGCCAATAAAAGAGCCAAAGAGCACTGGGATATTGATCTATATCAGTGGATGCAAGAGGGCAAATCAGTAGCCCTATATCATACAGCAGGGAAAGGAACACGCCTAGCCCCCATAACGTGCTGTGAATATAATAGTAAGTCACGAATTCAACTCGCAGGAAAACTTTTTGAAAAGGGCCTACCTGTTGCAATGACACTGCTAGAGGCTGCCCTCAAACAAACCTCTATTTTAGCTCCTAGCAACCAAGGGAGGCTGTCTGTTTTTTGGACTGACCAACTTTTTATTCCAAGTGCTTTACTCAAAAAACCGGAGAGTGAAGTCAGTTTATTTATTTCCCCTCTCAATCAAATCCCCACAGAAGAAGAGTGGCAAGAGAGAGAATACCATAAATACGGTTTGATTGTAGTTAACCAAAAAAATGAGATCAAACAACTCGAAAAACTTTCTTACGAAAAATTTGGTGCTTATAAACTGACTGCAGATGAAAAAATAGCTTTGAGCTTAGGCTCTTTTAGCCTTTCTGAAGCAATACTCCAAGCTCTTGTCGAAGAATTTTCTGATGAACTCAGCAACAAGCAAACATCTTTAGATACCGATCCTCATTTGTGGATGCCTCTTTCCCTTGAAAAAGAACTTTACTTAGAATTTATGACTCATAAAGGGGTTTCTCTAGAATTTTCAGAGACTCACTATGAGAGAATGCAAGATTTTAAAAAGCGATTTACTCTAAAAAAATCCTGTAAAAATTTATTAGGAGCCACTAACCTGGGCGAGGACACCCTCTGGTGGGACTATGGAAATTGCGCCTCTTACTTTAGTAACCATTTAAAATTAACGCACAGTTCAACCGAAGCAACCTACCTCAAAAAGTTCTTTTCGATACCAGATAACCCTGAAAACCAAGTGGCTCATGCTAGCGTAACTCTTGAAAACAGCTACTTGATCAATTGCTCTATCCGCTCTGGAAATATCAAAAATAGTGTCTTAGTCAATGTTCATGCTGACATGGTCGATAGCACAGACTCTGTGATGATAAATTGTTCAGCAAAAACTATCACTGCTGATCAAGCCCTCCTATACCATGCAATTGAAGATGGAGACCTAGTCATAGAGCCTCACCAAGTAAGAGCTGACAACTTTACCAAAGAATATGGACACGTTAAAATCCAAAGTGCGCTTAATTCTACCTTTCTATCACATGAACATCAGGGAGAAACACTTTCCTTAAAACAAATATACGCTATCAATCAAAAGACAGACCCCGTTTTAGGAAAAAAACTCACGCAAACGATGCATAACAAAGTAAAACAAACTATTTCAAACTCCCAAAAGTAAATTTAATCTCAAAAGAATTCCATGAATACAAAATCGGCCCCTCAAAAAGTACTGAGCGTTTTTATGCTCACCATGATCAATATTGCAGCTATTGCAAGCCTAAGAAGCCTACCTCTAGCGGCTTCCTATGGTTTTAGCATTATCTTCATCTACATTTTAGGCGCTATATTATTTTTGATCCCATCAGCATTGGTTTCAGCAGAACTTGCAACAGCCTTTCATGAGACAGGGGGGATTTTTTTATGGGTGGAAAAAGCTTTTGGAAAAAAATGGGGATTTTTGGCCATTTGGATGCAGTTTATTGAAAATGTGATCTGGTTTCCAACCCTCTTAAGCTTTATTGCCGCAACTCTTGCCTATATTATCAACCCGGCACTAGCAAGCAATAAACTCTATCTCGTTTTAATGAGCTTGGGGATTTTTTGGTGGAGCTCATTAATTAACCTTAAAGGAATGAAGGCCTCTGGATGGATCAGTACACTTGGAGCTATCTTTGGAACGCTTTTGCCTGGCATCATGATTATCTGCTTAGGGCTTTTTTGGTGGTTACTAGGAAAACCTCTTGAAATTACCATGTCAGCACAAACATTTTTACCTAAAATGACCCTTGGTAACCTTGTTTTTACTGCAGGAATTTTGTTTAGCTTTGCAGGGATGGAAATGTCTGCTGTCCACGTTAAAGAAGTTAGAGACCCCAATAAAAACTACCCAAGAGCTATTTTTATCTCTTCTACGGTTTTAGTTTTACTCTTTACCGTAGGCTCCTTGGCTATTTCATTTGTGATTCCAAAAGAAAGCATTAGCCTCGTTTCAGGGCTGATGGAAGCATTCTCCATCTTTTTCACATCTTTTAATATTCCATGGTTTACTCCAGTCCTTGCCTTTCTAGTCGCCATCGGAGCTATTGCCCAGACGAGTACGTGGTCTATTGGAGCTGTCAAAGGAATTTATGCAACAGCAACACATAAAATTTTGCCTAGCCTATTTGCAAAAACCAACCGTCAGAATGTACCATACGTTTTAATTGTGGCTCAAGCGCTGGTCGTTTCTACTCTCGTCCTTGTGTTTTTAATTATGCCCGATATTAACAGTAGCTACTGGTTGCTCGCTGTTTTAGCTACTCAGCAATACTTGGTCATGTATATGCTTATGTTTGCATCAGCCATTTACTTGCGCTTTACCCAGCCTAACCTTAAGCGCGCCTATAAAGTATTTGGAGACAGCAAAATTGGGATCACCATCGTTGCTGGAGTCGGTTTTCTAATCTGCCTTTGTGTCTTTTTTCTAGGGTTTATCCCCCCAGACCAAGTCTCCTCTGGCAGCCTTATGTTTTATGAAAGCTTTTTAATCATTGGTCTTTTAGTTTTTTGTTTGATTCCGTTTGTGGCTATCCACAAAAAATCAAGGAAAAATCACAGCCATTAGATTCCTTCATGATGAATCAGCTTTAAGTCTTTATCGAGCATAAAGGTTTGTGGTGACATTTCATAAGGCTCTATTCCACACGCTTCCCAGTAAGAGCTGTCTTGGTCATCCTCGTAGGAAACGAGTAGTTGCTCGCCTGGCATAATGTTTCTTTTAGAAAAATAGATCACTTCAATGGGCATTCTTTCCAATCCAAATCTATTTTTGGGAACTTCAATGAGGTATGCTTCTAGATTAGGTTCTGAAGAATGATTGATAAAGCGGGTAAAGTTCCCCTTTTTATCAGCATCTAAGTTCAGCATATAAGGACGCTTTGGGTTAAAGCGGTTTGTTTTATCAAACTTCTTTTGCTCTTCTTCACTCAAAAATAAATCATTCATCGTTGAAAAAGCATAAGCAGAATCATCTACATGATCTTGGGGTCGAATACTAACCTCTCCCGCATAGGGAGCTATGACCTGCTCTTTAGGAATTGGCTTTGCATGCGGGTGTAAAAAAATACCATAGCCTAAATTATGTGGAAGCTTTTGAAGCACTAAATTTTCAGGGAGACCTTTTTCAACAATGATTTTAGTCACTGCTAAAATTTGCTCTAAGTCATCAAGATCCGCTTTAGAAACAGGAGTATCTTGTGCCTGAATTGCTCTTGTAATCACACTAGTAAACTCTTGGTCATAAGTTTGTCTCGGTAGTCTATACTCCATGCTTCTTGTGCCCTTATTTTAAGATCTTAAAAACTAAATATTTTTTAAATATGATAAATGAAATTGTTAACATTATTTTTTATATATGTTCAACAACGTCATTTTTATCTAGTTATTTTTTTAAAAAAAATTTGGTGTTTAATTGCTAATTATTTACTAAAGATTAAAAAAGATCGATTTGCAGACTCTAATCAATTATTATTAGCCTTCACAATCCAAGGATTAACATGATTGTTTTAAAAGCAATTCAAAGATTTAACTTATTACCATCTCACATTAAAAACACTGATGGTGACAAAAGAGGTTCTCGATATTTATCGATGAAACTAAACCGTGAGCGAAGAGATACTTTTGGAAACACAGAATTGCACCGAGCAGTATGGGAACATAGTGGTATTGCAAAAGTACAGCAACTCATCGATCAAGGAGCAGACGTCAATGCAATCAACAAAAAAGGAAACAGCCCCTTACACCATGCAGTGAGAGCCATCAAACTTGATATTACCCACTATCTTATAAAGCACCATGCCAATACCAATACAAAAAACAATCAAGGAATCACTCCCCTATCACACGCCTTTAGAACTCGATTTAGAAATAAAAATGAATTTGATCAGCTCACAGCTATCATGGATCTATTACAGCAGCATGGTGCAACTTTCTAGTTGAGCTGCTAAGTTTTTATGGAAGCTATTGGGGATTTTTCTAATAAAATTTTCATCGTATTTTTAATAGAAGGCTCATCATCGGCTGACAAAGAATAGAAGTCGCCTCTACTTTGTAAAGCGTTTATGAGAGACTGCAAACGGGCCTCATTAGAGGGGTGCCCTTGAAGGTAGTAATATTCTAAATTTTTGTACCATGAAACCAATTGGCTAGGCAAATCTGTCGTCTGCTCCCATTGAGCCTCTTCAATACGTTTTCTGGCTTCTAAAAAGCGCAAGGCCGCTTTTAAATCCTCATTACTAACGTGTTTTATTGCATATTGATCCGCTTGATTTTCGTTAAGAGCTCCTAAAGCAGCCCATAAAATTTTTAAGGTCCCTATTGCATTTGAAATCGTGGCTCTTGAAAAAAAGTCTAAAACATAAAGAGCCACCACAGCAACCACATTATCCATTGCTAGATGATGAAATTTTAAATGGCTGATTTCATGTAGTAGTATAAAGTTGCGAGCTCCTTTTTCAAGCCGATAGAAGGTTGGTGACAACAAAATAGTAGGATTGATGAATGCATCACCTATACTAGCTGCTATTGTATACCCTCCATTAGCTACATATGTATGATTAGATAGCCCGTGGTGCTGCAGCAATTGATTGACTTGTGAGTTATTTACAGCAGGAAAACACTTTTGAAGCAGCCGAGATGAGAAAAGGACATCAGCCCCGGCAAGTAAAATTCCAGCTGCCACAATACGCATATTCACTTTCCAATATCAAAAGAAGTAAAAAAGCTTATCAAAACCAAAATTTTTTAGTTATATTATAAAGCAAGAAATCTCTTTTTTAAGATTTTACCCTCAAGCAATTCTTATCTCATCATCAATAGATGAAACCATTACCTTAGCCCACTAATGAGAGCTTATAAAATTCTTAAAACTCTCTTGGTCTCGAATCGGATCAAACTCACTTTTAGAAACAGCATTCTCTAGATCAGGCATCCCGTGTTTTAAAGCACACTGAAGCCAGCCTATACATGCTTTGACATCTTTTATAGAAGCAGAAGCCGCCGCATTGATGTAGGCAATTTCACAAGCTTGGGTATCTCTAAAACAGCGATTTCCTAACGAGAGAGTAAGTTTGTAATCTTTTTGAGAGTAAGCTGCTCTATGCAATAAACACCTTCCTTGAATGGACAGGTTTTTTCCTACTGTTTTTAAAATTTCGTAGACGCGGGCAAGGTCCTTATCTTTATCATAAAGAAATGCGAGCTGCTCTGAAACTGCATCATAGATCAACCCCTTTTGTGTCTTTTGCCTCAGTGCTTCAAATTTCTCTTTAGCTGACTCAAAACGCCCTAAATGCAATTCACCTTGGGCCTCTTGAAGCATCTGTTGCACCCCTCTATCTTGATCGTTCTCTGTCATAGAGCGGATCTGGTTCCATGAAGTAAACCCCTCAAAGGCAAGTAGAAGTAAAATGGCTCCTACTAAAAAATAGCCAAATACAAAAGCTGTAGCCCCAATACCGACTGCTAATATTACCCCAATCATTAAAGTTGCTTTTAGCCCCTTATGCCCAAAAATTCCTTCAAGAATAATCCTTAGAAGCTGTCCTCCGTCAAGGGGTAAAATAGGCAGTAAATTAATCAGCGTCCAAAAAATATTGATTTGAACAAAAATTTTCAGAATATAGTTAACTAAGGGCGGCACAATTGCTGAGACTACAAGCATCAGTATAAAAGCTGCCCCTGCCAGTAAAAGCCCAGCTATAGGCCCCATTAAAACAACTAAAAAATCTTGCCACCGCTTAAGCTGTTTGCCATCGTGGTGTGTCAATCCACCCATCGCAACGAGCGATATTTCTGCTTGTTGACCAAATGCTTTTGCTGTAAGAGCATGTCCCCATTCATGAACTAATATAGAGACTAAAATAACCCCCATTAAAAAAAAGGCCATTAATAGTGAGCCACCTATAAGCCAACCTAGAATCCCTGAAGTTAACCAAAACATAGGGTGAATGGTCACAGGTATTGAATGTCCAAATTTGATCAAGTTAATCTCCTAAAATGCTTGTTTCATAGCGCTTCCCATTTCTGAGGGAGTTTTTGCGATCACAGCACCTGCTTTTTTAAGAGCTTCAATTTTATCTTGAGCTCCTCCCTGTCCACCTGAAATAATGGCGCCTGCATGTCCCATTCTCTTTCCTGGAGGAGCTGTAAGCCCCGCTATAAAAGCAGCTACTGGCTTCGAGCAATGTCTCCCAATCCATTCAGCAGCATCTTCTTCTGCATGCCCACCAATTTCACCGATCATTAAAATGCCTTCTGTTTCAGGATCATTCTCAAAAAGCTCTAAGGCGTCTATAAAATTCGTTCCGTTGAGAGGATCTCCCCCAATACCAATACAGGTCGTCTGCCCTAAATTAAGCTGCGTCGTCTGCCAAACAGCTTCATAAGTAAGTGTTCCTGAACGTGAGACGATACCCACTTTCCCTCTCTTATGAATATAGCCTGGCATGATTCCAATTTTACACTCATCAGGTGTAATAATCCCAGGACAATTTGGCCCAATGAGCCGACTTTTACTCTGTGACATGACTCTAGAGACTTCTAGCATATCTTTAACGGGGATCCCCTCTGTAATACAGACAATAATTTCAATACCGGCATCTTCTGCTTCTAAAATAGCTTCTGCGGCAAAAGGCGGTGGCACAAAAATTTGCGTCGCACTACATCCTGTTATTTGTTTAGCTTCTCTTACGCTATCAAAAACAGGCAAGCCCAGAATAGTCTGCCCCCCTTTTCCTGGAGTCACACCTCCCACATACTGTGTTCCATACTCTAACCCTTGCTGAGTATGAAACATCCCTGCATTACCAGTAATTCCTTGCGTGATCACTTTCGTATTTTTATTGATAAGTACTGCCATAATTTCTCTACTTAATTTCTTTTACTATTGTTTGTGCTGCCTCAGACATACTGTGAATGCTGATGATGTCGAGCCCTGACTTTTTCAAAAGAGAGCGCCCCTCTTCAACATTCGTCCCTTCCATACGAGCAACAATTGGAATTTTAATATCTAGTTCTTTAGAGGCAGCAATAAGCCCCTTTGCAATGGTGGCGCAGTTCATAATCCCTCCAAAGATATTCACTAAAATGCCTTTGACTTTGGGATCTGAAAGGATAATTTTAAATCCTTCGGTCACCTTTTCTTTGGTAGCACTCCCGCCAACATCTAAAAAATTGGCCGGCTCGCCGCCGTAGAAATGAATGATATCCATCGTCGCCATTGCAAGCCCAGCGCCATTGACCATACACGCTATATTCCCATCAAGAGGAATATAAGCTAAGTCATGTTCTTTAGCCCGGACTTCAGCCTCAGACTCTTGTGAGGGATCATAAAATTCTTGGATCTCTTTTTGACGATACAAAGCATTTTCATCGATAGAGACTTTGGCATCTAAAGCAATCAGTTTTTTGTCAGGAGTTAAAATTAAAGGGTTGATTTCAACCATCGAAGCATCTATTTCCCAAAATGCTTTGGCAAGAGCGGAGATCATTTGGGCCCCTTGCTTTGCAACATCTCCACTCCATCCCATAAACTTGCAAATGTAGCCTAATTGAAACCTTTTAAAAAGGCCTCCTTCATAAACAGGGACTGTCAAAATTTTTTCAGGGGTCTTTTTTGCAATTTCTTCAATTTCCATTCCCCCCTCTGGAGAAATAATTAAAGTGGGTCTTTTTTGCTCCCGATTGATCACGATTGCACAATAAAATTCTTTGTCAATATCACAAGGTGGAGTAAGAATTACCTGGTGAGCCACCACTCCCTCACTGCCAGTCTGTTCATTTACAATTTTCATCCCGATAAGCGATGAGGCCACTTTTTCAATTTCTTCTTTTGAATGGGCAAATTTTACCCCTCCAGCCTTGCCACGCCCACCTGCATGTACTTGAACCTTAATAACTGCCTGATCCATGTTCAGTGAGGCAATCACTTGTTTAACTTCCTTTAGATTAGAGGCCACTCCAAAGGGAGTGATCGCGACCCCATATTTCTGGAGGACTGTTTTAGCTTGATACTCATGAAGATGCATAGAATTTCCTTCAATTTTTAACTGCTGCCTTAATTCGCCTTATCTGTTACAATTAATTTACCTTCAACTAAAAAATTGATTCTATGGTCATCAAATTCATTAAGTCCCTTTTTATTAAAACCCGCACCTATTTGGGCGAAAAAATTAAAAACATCTTCTCCAAATCCATAGACGATGAAACTTTAGAAGACTTAGAAAGAGCACTTTACGAGTCTGACCTAGGTTCTAAGGTGAGTCGATCTCTGGTTGAAGACATTCAAGCAGAGTTTGGTAAGAAAGCATCCACAGAACCCGAAGAGATTTTGACATATATTAAAGACAGCATCAAAAAAAGACTTTTGCAGCATCCCCCAACCCTTAAACTAGACAGAAAGCTCACCGTTATTTTAGTGGTAGGTGTGAATGGAAATGGAAAGACTACCTCTAGCGCAAAGCTTGCTCATCACTATCATAAACAAGGTAAAAAGGTGATTCTAGCAGCAGCTGATACCTTCCGGGCAGCGGCAACAGAACAGCTAGAGACATGGTCCAAGAAAATTGGGGTAGAGCTTGTAAAAGGTCAGCTAGGAAGTGACCCGGCTGCGGTTGCCTTTGACAGCTTAAGTGCTGCCATGACTCGTGATGCCGATGTCTTAATCATTGACACAGCAGGACGCCTGCAGACTAAAACCCATCTGATGGGTGAATTGGAAAAGATCAATCGCGTTTTAAAAAAGCAACTTGAAGAAGCTCCTCATGAAACGCTTCTCGTCATTGATGCGACTGTAGGTCAAAATGCGATAGAGCAAGCGCAGGTCTTTGATGAATATACCCCCCTTTCAGGACTTATATTAACCAAGCTGGATGGAACAGCAAAAGGAGGGGTTGTGGTTGCTATTCAAAATGAGCTCAATATCCCTATTAAGTATGTGGGCACTGGAGAAGGGGTTGAAGACTTCAAAGCCTTTGACGCTAATACTTTTGTCAACGAGCTTTTCTATTAATCTGTGGAAAAGAAATTACGTAGAATTTCGATATAGCGATTGGGATTCTCCATTTTAGAAGAGTGCCCCCCGGCCATTAATTCTACCTGATGATTTTTTAACCCTCTCACTAAAGCTCTACTATCTTTAAAAAGGCAATAGATATCCTCTTCAGCAATGATTACCATCGTTTCATGTTCAATGCGCTTGATCATGGTATGAGCTTTAAATTTAAATACAGCCTCTAAAAGTCCTTTAAAACCAGAAACTTTTAAAGGGTGTTTTCTTTTGTCTAAAGCATCTAAAATTTCCTTAGGATCGTCATCACGCTCTAAAAACCGTGAAGAATAATACCAAGGCATGGCCATTTTGTATAAATATGAGTATTTTGGTTCCTTTTTAAACATCTCAAAAAGCATGTCCAAGGACCATTTGACAGTCTGACTCATCTCTAAATAGCTGTTACTTAAAACAATCTTTTGGACTCGATCTTTATATTTTTTGGCCACTGTTAAAGCCACGCCTCCGCCCATAGAGTCGCCTACTAAATGAAAAGTCTCTAACTTCAGCTCATCTGCCAGGGCAATGACATCTTTAGCCATATCTTCAATAGTAAATGGGGTTTTTGAAATAGAACTTTGTCCTATCCCTCTTTGATCAAAAACAATCACTCTAAAGTTTTTGGCAAGTTCGAGCCTTATTTTATCCCAAAAAAAATGGTCTTCAATAAGATCATTAATGAAGATAACTGCTGGCCCCTCGCCTTCTTCTTCATAGTAAAGCTTGATTTTGTCTCGATGAGCAAATGGCATAAGATCCCCCCTACAGTTGTATCAATAGAAGGAGGGGATTTAATTGTAAACAAACTTTGTTAAGATGCTCTCTATAAACTTACTATAAAAATAAACCGTCTACCGTCTACTTGAAGATGAGAAGATTTGTAGCAAATACCAGAAGATCATGATCACGTTGATATACATGCGTAATGCCATGAGCAAAGAGAGCTTGCATGAAGCAAGCGAATAGCCGTTGACTTGCTGGCTCAGCTTTTTAATCTGGTGAGCATCAAAGGCTGTAAGGCCTGTGAAGATAATAAGCCCTAGGTAGCTTATAACTAACATCATTCGAGTCATTGGCATGAAAAAAGACATCACCATATATAGCAATGTGATAACAACCAGGCCAATAACAGCAATGGATAAAATTCTACCTAAGGAAGTTAGATCTGACTTTGTCAATACACCATATAATACGGCAATCCCAAAGACAGTGGAGGCTGTTGCAAAAGCAGCCCAGATCACCTGACCGCCAAAGGCTGCAGCAAATCCTGGAAGCATACACCCAAAAAAGATCCCTTCTAAAGCTGCATAACCTAAAAATAGAGAGGCAAGACCTGTAAATGACAGACTACTCATTCGAGACGAGATCATCATGGCAATTGCAAAGGTCCCAATGGCTGTGACCCACCAAAAAGGGAGGAGCTTTGCGTATAAACCTGTTTTAAAAACAAACCACGCAATAAAAGCAGTCAATGCAAGACCCACGCTCATCCATCCATAGACTTGTGTAGCGAAAGTATTTACATGAGATGTATCGGCTCTAGAAGAAGACGACTCAATAGTATTTCGGTTGTTAAAAGTCATAAGTAGAATCCTCGCATTTACGGTTACTTATACAACGCATTTTATCATATATTTTGAAATTGAGCAAACGCTTTGTATCTTCCTCTATGGGGCATAGCTCATTATTAGCTGTGAATTAAAAAAAAATGTTCACAAAATAACCGATTGAAAAGAACCTGATAAAGAGCTAGACTTCTCTAAATTTTTATTCTAATGATCTTAAAATGACACAATTATCAAGCTTCAATCTCTTAAATACCACCTGCAGTGCCCTCTCTACACTTGGCCACATCTCAGAAAATTTAGGGCTTACTGGACTTTACTTTAATCGACAAGACCGTTCAGCTTTGACAGCCTGGGCAATTGGGAGAACCTTAAAAATAGTACGTTACTATGTCTGTAACGACAACTCCCTCACTTATTCTCTCTATAACAGCTATGCTGAATTGATCATCGATATGGTAAGGTGCGCCTCTATCATAGGCCTTCACCACCTTGATGGAAAAATTCAGCGTTATATGAAAGATGTAACAGCTCAAAGGAGGGTCGCGATCCAATCTCATTCAAGCAAGAAACACACACCCCCTAAAGCTAGGCCTGGAGAAATGGCATATAGCCAAATAGATCTACTTCAAATAGACCCTGTGATTACTCAAGCTCAGTGGATTCCTTTTATCCTGCAAACAATCAAAACAGCAACAGCCTTAACAAGTATGCTTGCTACTAACTGGATTATCTTTGGACAAAATAGACCCACATCAAATATTGATAATGAAGATATTCAACTTATTTTAAAAAAATATTCTATTGATAGTATAGGGCGAACTGACGAGCAAATCAAGCTAGATACCGCCGTTCTCTTTGATCACAAAACCAAGCAACTTGTCGGAAAGAGCTTTCATTCTTTTAACGTGGCAAAAAAACGTTTCCTTGAGGTGGGGAGTCAAAATCATATCATTGACACCAAAGCGCTTCTTGAAAAACTGCAAAGTATTCGCTGTAAATTTTCTAGAAAAATGACCCAACCTCTCGTTGACCTTACAAAAGCCAATCTCTACTTTGATCGTTTAGCCGAGGGAACCACCCATAAAAAGCTGTTAGATGAGCACACTCACGAGATCAGAAAAAATGTTGGCCAATTTATAAAACAAGACTGTTTGGATATGAAAAAAGAAGAAGAGGAATGGATTAAAAAATACCAAGCAGATGCTCAAAGTTATCAAAGTCAAGCTGATCAAGAGGGGGAAAATGAATGCCAAGAAGCTCAAAGTAAAGATGGCCCATTCACTATAATTTTAACATCCCAAAAGAATACAGAGATACAAAAGTAATTTCAAAGAGGCAAAAAAGTCCAAGAACAATCAGGAGCAGCCTGCCACCCATCATCCGATATTCCGAATCTTTAGACTTTAAGACATATCTTTTTGACCACACCATGACAATAGGGAGCAGGCCAAGTAAGAGAGCCGAGCCAATTCCGCCTGCTAAATTCACAGCTTTAATAAAAATATCCGGATAGATCATGGATATAATCACTGGCGGGATGTAGATCAAACTACATAAAAAAGCGCGCCCTTTTTTATTTTTTTGTATCCGCAACCCGTCAGCTAGAAAGTCTCTCAACCCTAAAGTGACCCCCAAAAGAGACGTTGCTATTGCAAAAAAACCAAAAGCCTGTCCGATAAAAGTAATTTTTTGTCTCCCTAAAAGCTCTTGAAAAGGTTCTATGGCTGTTTGACCTTTAAACATAGCCGAAGTCAATAAATCCTGTGGGACCATCCCCAAGATCAAGCCCTCCCATATGATATAGACAATAAAAGGAATAAAGCTTCCGATCAAAATAGTTAAGCGAATGGCTGCTACATTCTTTTTTAGGTAAAACGTAATACTAGGAACAATCCCCTGGTAGCCAAAAGAGACAAAAATAACAGGGAAGGCGATCAATGAATACTTCATATCGGCTTGCGTCAAACGACTCAGCTCCACATGAGGCAATCCAAGCAACACAAAAACAAGGTAGCTAACAATCAGCCCTACCATAAAGACATTATTCAACCCTTCAACAGCACGAGCACCCAGGTAAATGACCGGCATGAAAATCGCTAAGAAGATGAGTGAAGTCATCCATATATTGAGCGTATCTCTAAAAAAATAATTTATAAAACTTTGTGTTCCTACTGTATAGGCTACGGTAAGACAGACGAAAAAGAAAAGGTATATCATCCAGGTAGCGATTAAACCAAACTTACCAAGTGTTTTATGGGCAAGGGTTACAATATTGGTTTCCGTACCATGCCAAAGACACATTTCAAGCAAAAGGAGTCCTGTCGACGCCATAAATGCCCAGGTAAGGAGGTAAATAACAATAGAAGGGAAAAAGCCGCCCTGACTCGTTAGGATAGGAAGAGCTAAAATACCTCCTCCAATCGTGGTTCCCGAAACTAGTAGTATACTGCCAATAAGGTGTCTAAATTTAAACATGAAAACTCTTTTTTAAAGAGCGACTATAACAAAAAAAGCCGACAGGAACAATCAAATAAATTACGTTGCATCCATAGGGATTCTAGAGTTTGAATCGCCTACTGGATTGCAAAGGGCCTCATAAATCTCACGCACTTGCTTATGAATGGATAGATTCTCTTTAAAATGGGCCAGGGCCTCTTTTTTTTCAGAGGCCAAAAAAGCTGGTTCTAAAATTAATTTTTTAGCGAAAGCCAAATATTGCTCCATTGTTTTTTGACGATAGGGCGAAGAAACAACGCTAGCAATATGGCCATAATCCATCGTAACCACCGGCAAGCTGTTTAAAAGAGCTGTTTGTGCACTCGTCCCCCCTCCTTTCCTTATGGGGTTGAGATAAAAGGAACTTTTCCGACAAACAGCTGGCAAGTTTTCTTGGAACCCAAGGTTAATGACACGAGAAGAATCTTTAAATTGATGATAAAAATCTAGCGACTCAGTTCCTGCAATAGCCACATAAAAAAAGGGGCAAGACTCCAAAAGATGATGGATAATCTCTATAAAATTTTTATCTATTTCATCATTTGCTCTAGTGCTGACCACCAGACCAACCACCGCATTTTTGGGAACTTTAAATTCTTCAAAATTAAAGTCATCAATTGCGTTATCCTCTGGAGTTACTAACATTGGCCGGGGCAAAAATAGTCCTTGATGACCCAACTTTTTGGCAAGTGTTTGAATACTGGGTTTAAACTCTGTTATGGGAACCAAGTAAGCATCGTGTTTGGCAAAAGGCAATGGAGAACCCGTCGTTGCAAACATTGAGGGTAGGGCACCATAAATAATCTGCTGAAAAAAGTGATTCTCTCCATGAGAGATGACAGCATCTACTTCCATCTCTTTTAAACAATCACAAAACTGCTCCAATTTGGCCATCGTATTGGGCTTAGCTTGCATCCCAAAATAGTGAAGGGTCACTTTCTCAAACTCTAAGTAACTCACTTCAAATTTCCCCCACCCTATTAGCCCTTCATTGACATTTGCCAGGTAACAAGCATCTAGATTAAACCTATTTTCAAACGACATGGAATTGGTGTTAATAATAATCACTTTGCATCCATGATATTTTTCTAACATACAAGCTAAATTAATCGCTTCACGAGTTGGGGAGTGCCTCATCGATAAAATTTGGGGCGAGATAATGGCAATAACTTGGGGTGGTTTTTTCAAGGCAGGAAAATCAAGAGCCCCTTTAGACATCAGCGATTGCTTTGCCTTAGTAGCAAGCTTTAAAAAAGCTTCTCGGTATTCGAAAACTTCTATTTCTTCTAAATCATTTCTTAAAAAAAAGACCGATGCAATATTCCAAAGTAAATCTGAAAAGCTCTCGATGTCTTTTAGATCCGCCATAGAACTTAAACAATGTTGAAAAAATAAAAGGTCATCAGTCCATTGAAAGATCTGAAAAAAAATAGAGGGACAAATCAAAACTTGTGGCAGTTTTTGTTTTAGATCTAAAAGAAAATGGAAAAACTCCTTCCTTTTTTCACGAGTCAATGACACAACCTGGTGCTTTAAATTCCTCTGATCGAAGCCAGTTCTTTTGCGGATTAATTTTTGGAAAAGGTCTGTAAAAAGTGTTTGTGTTGCCTCATCTATAAGCACTAAAGACTCCCTGTAGTATTTGGCTATCAAACCACAGATTTGTAACACCACAAAGATTTACTGACAAACCTCAATTACGACACTCAACAATTTAGAGAAAGGAATTACTCGACGGTCACAGATTTTGCAAGATTGCGCGGATGATCGATATCACACCCTCTTTGCTTGGCCATATAGTAAGCAAATAACTGCAAAGCAATTGATGTTGGAATTGCAGCAAATTCATCACAGACTTTGGGCAACCAAAACACATCATCTGCAATCTTATCAATATTAGGGCTTCCTTTAGTTGCAAAAGCAATAATGGGTCCTGAGCGGGCTTTTACTTCCATCAAGTTACTGAGCATTTTTGCATAGGTATGTTGGTTGCTGCAAAGAGCTACGGTAGGACATTTTTCATCAATCAATGCAATCGGGCCATGCTTAAGCTCTCCTGCAGGATATGCTTGGGCATTAATATATGAAATCTCTTTTAGTTTTAAGGCTGCTTCTAAACTTGCTGGGTACATATAGCTGCGGCCAATATAAAAAAAGTTGTGATGATGATTATATTTTTTAGCAAGCTTTTCAATCAGCTTGGACTGCTTTAAAATTTCTGTTGCAAGCGCGGGCAACTTTTTAATTTCTTTAATAAAATGGACACCCTCTTCTTTACTTAAGTGATGCATACGCCCTAAATGAAGAGCGAGTAAAGAGAGTAGAACCACTTGGTTGGTAAACGCCTTGGTAGAGCAAACTCCCACCTCAGGGCCTGCTTTAATCAACAAAGTGTGATCGGTTAATCGTGCCAAAGAAGACTCTTCTCGATTACAAATAGCAATAACTTTAGCCCCTTTAGCCTTGAGTTCGCGCACCGCAGCAATCGTGTCGGCAGTCTCACCGGACTGGCTGATAGCAATTACAAGGGTATCTTTTAAAACAATAGGGTTTTTATAGCGAAATTCGGAAGAGATTTCAACTTGAGTAGGCGTTCTTGAGAGCGACTCAAAAAGGTAAGCTCCCAAACATCCTGCATGCCAAGAGGTGCCGCATGCTAAAATTAAAATGCGCGAAGTCTCAAGTAATGCCCCTTCATCAATCCCCATGTCTTTAAGACAAATGGCTCCAAATTCCTCTTCAAAACGAGAGCTTAATAAGCGCCCAATAGCCTCGGGCTGATCATAAATTTCTTTGAGAGTAAAATGTTCAAAATGCTTTTTAGAAACTTCTTGACTCTTACTTTCAAGAGACGTGATCTCTCTAGAAACTTTTTCTCCCTCTAAATTATAAAGCTCTAAACTGTTTTTTTTCATAATCCCCACATCGCCATCTTTTAAAAAGATAACCTGATTGGTGTGCTTTAAAAAACCATTCACATCAGAAGAGATAAAGTGCTCGTTGTCTCCAATTCCAACAGCTAGGGGACTTCCTTTGGCTGCAATAAAAATCTGATCAGAAAATTTAGCATGAACTCCTGCAATGGCAAAAGCTCCCTCTAATAAGGGGACCACCTTTTGCAAAGTTTCTAAGATATCCCCTCTGTGATAATAGCCCATTAGTTGAGCAATAATCTCAGAATCTGTCTCACTGATAAAATGAATCCCTTTTTCAATCAAAAATGATTTCAGCTCTAGGTGATTTTCAATAATTCCATTATGGACTATGGCAAGAGTATTATGCATATCAGAGTGCGGATGTGCATTGATTGCATTCACTCCTCCATGAGTTGCCCAGCGCGTGTGAGCAATCGCTGTTTTAAGCTTCAGTTGCTTTTTTGCAATCATTTGGGCTAGATGTCCCACTTTCCCCTTATCCTTATAGAAAAAGGTTTTACCATTTGCAATCCCAGCTATTCCGGCAGAGTCATATCCTCGATACTCTAAAACCTGCAGTCCTTCCATTACAATCGGAACTGCTTCTTGATCTCCTACATATCCAAATATACCGCACATGCTCTACACTCCGATTTGATCTTTAATGATACCTGCCAAAATACCTGCATACTCTTGACAAGAGCTGTCATTAGGCCCTTCTAACATCACTCGGCACACTTTTTCTGTCCCTGAGTAACGCACTAAGACGCGACCTGAATTTTGCAGCTGTCCTTCTATTTTTTGAATTGCTTTTGTAAGACCTGGGATTTGGTCGATTTCAGGCTTTGAATTAACTTTCACATTGACCAAAACTTGCGGATAGCGCTTCATGATTTGGGCAAGTTCTGAAAGCGTTTTCCCGCGTTCTTTCATAATTCGTAAAACTTGCATTGCTGACACAAGGCCATCACCTGTTGTATTGTGATCTGAAAAAATTAAATGGCCACTTTGCTCGCCACCGAGATTGGTATGATGCTCTTTCATTTTACGAATGACATAACGATCTCCTACTTGTGATTGCACAAGGTCTATCTTCAAATCTTCCATACATTTGACAAGGCCAAAGTTACTCATCACGGTCCCTACGACACAATTGCCCTCTAGCTCATTGCGCTCTTTCATATCTTTTGCACAGATGGCCAAAATCACATCTCCATCAATGATATCTGCATTTTCATCGACCATGATCACGCGATCCCCATCCCCATCAAAAGCAATCCCCACATCTGCTCTTCTCTCGATCACAGACTTCCTCATATTCTCGAGATGTAAGGTCCCACAGTGTTCATTGATATTCAGCCCATCTGGTGTATTACTAAGACAAAAAACCTCTGCATCTAGCTCTCGAAGAGCAAGCGGACCGACGCGATAAGCTGCTCCATTGGCGCAGTCTAAAACGACTCTGAGCCCTTTGAATGAAAGTCTTCTTGGAAGCGTTGCTTTTACAAACTCAATATACCGGCCATCAGCATCATCGATTTTACTGTTTTTCCCAAGTTTTTGGTCAGAGGGCAAGTATCTTTCGAAATTCCCTTCTGTCATCAATTGCTCAATTTTCTTCTCTAAAGCATCAGGGAACTTATAACCATCAGCAGTAAAAAACTTGATCCCATTATCATAGTATGGATTGTGAGATGCTGAGATCACAATCCCTGCATCTGCACGATAGGCTCGCGTGATAAATGCCACTCCTGGGGTGGGCAGCGGCCCTACCATCAGCGTATCGACACCCATCGAGCAAAGACCTGCAATCAGAGCATTTTCATAGAGGTAGCAAGAGAGACGAGTATCTTTACCAATAACCACTCTAATTCTACCCAAGTTCCCCTGTCTAAGCCAAATACCAAAAGCTCTCCCAAGTGAAAGGGTCGTTTCTACATTCATAGGGTGGTGGTTTGCACGCCCTCGAATTCCATCTGTTCCAAATAATTTTCGCACGTAAAATAGCTCTTTTTTAATTGCAAAGCAGGATAACGATCGTTTGATTTAACTGCAACAAAGGGGTTAAATATCCTCAAAATACTGCATATAAGCATGATATGAAACAATTAACTAATTTTATACTTTAAATATTTAATTGACATTTTTAGTAAATAATGTTATAATTTAGTTATCTAATATATTATTAATGGCAACAAATGACTACTATACCCCCAAGTCAAAGATATAGCTTCTCTTTCCGTCATGTGACTGTTGAGCTTCAAGAAGCTTGGAAAGCTCCTACACGAGGGGTACAGCTCCCGAACTTATTGGATCAAGGCACTTGGAAAAAAATAGAGAATTTTTATACCTCTATTTTTACTAGTCACGATGGACTGCTTCCCCAATCTCCTACCAAACTATCTGAAATTGGCTGCTCTCAAATCGAGGGCGAGCATTTTTTAAATACTTTTTTTGAAAAAAACGGAATCTATGAACATAAATCAGTCCAGCTCACCGCGGCTCAAGTAGCTGATCTAGAAATTCTTAGATCAGATTACCCTCCTTTAATGATGGAGGTAAAACCCCCTCAAGAGACGAGCACTTTAAAATTTAGAGCTAGGGAACTCTCTTTACCAGGATTAGGCAACAATGAGGTTGCCGTAGAAATTAACCGCAAAATCCCCGATGTTATTGACCCCGCAACACTAGCCAACGTAGGGGCGATGCCTGCACGCCAAAAAGGGTTGATTAATTTCCCTCACCCTTCTGAGTGTGAAACCTCTTGGTTCTCTCCTGATAAACCGCATACTGTGCGCGTTTTTCATGATGTTGATCTGAACTCAAATAGTATAAAAACTAAAGAAGAGGAGCTTTTTTTTCGAAGATATCCGCTACATTTCCAAGTGAACGCAAATTTACAAAAAATTGATAAAAAACAGGCCCCTTTCTGCCAACATTTTAAAGAAGCCTTAATCACTACGGGCGATAAAGATAAAACCGCTATTTTCCTACAGCAAGGGTACGAGGTTACAGTAGGCGACAATGATTACGAAGAAGAAAAAGCCCAGCTGATTGAGGGCATTGCACGTCAGATGAAAAGATATCTCAGCATCCAACAAAAATTTAGCGGCTGTGGGAAAAAAGAAATCACCATCAAAGACTCACTAGGTGATGATAGTTTTGATGAGCATATTAAAACCTGCACAAGTGTCTTTATTCGAATCGTTGCCATCTATGTTTTAAATACTTTCTTATCAGATGATACGCATCAAACCCAAGTTAACTTAGATCTTGAAACAGGCGACGACACCCCATTAAGTAGAAAAATTACCGATATTAGAAAACGCATCATCAATTTTCAAAAAATAAATAGACACGCTACTGTTAATCACATCATAGAAAACTTTTTGGATATGGGATTTCAGAGGGAACTTGCGCTCTAAGAGAGCAACCTTCTCCTTTCTTAAGGTTGTAAAAATACAATATATTCCCTTGACGAATATCGTTAATTTCTTAAAATGGCAACCTACCATTATAAAATAAAAATCAAATCCTATTCATTTTGTGCAACCTGTTGTTTACCTAGACGAAACCCACCCTGTTTCTGAAAAAAGTATTGATCAAGACGCTCTAAAAGTCATCCATAGGCTGAAGCGACATGGCCACAGCGCATACCTTGTAGGAGGAGGCGTTAGAGATCTTCTGTTACAGATTCCTCCCAAAGATTTCGACATAGCAACCAGCGCCAAACCTGAGGAAATCAAAAGCCTTTTTAAAAATTGTCTTCTCATAGGAAGACGTTTCCGCCTCGCCCATATTCGCTTTGGACCCAAAATTTTTGAAGTCTCCACCTTCAGATCAGGAGATACTAAAGATGATAATTTAATCACTCATGACAATGAATTTGGCACAGAAGAGCAAGACGCTAAAAGGCGCGACTTTACAATCAATGGCCTTTTTTACGATCCTCAAGAACATGCTATTATTGACTATGTTCAGGGACTTAAGGATATCGACAACCGTTTGCTTCGCACGATTGGAGAGCCCGCCATTCGTTTTAAACAAGACCCGGTGCGCATGATTCGCCTGCTTAAATTCAAAGCTCGCATTGGCTTTGATCTTGACCCAACAACTCATCAAGCTCTTTTAGATAATCTTGAAGAAATCCTCAAAAGCTCCCCTGATCGAATCTTAGGCGAAATTTTTAAAATGCTTGAGACTAAAGCATCCGCTAAATTTTTTAAGCTGATGTATGAATTTGGATTTACAAAACTCTTATTCCCTAAACTTGCCCAGTCATTAGATACTGAGCTACAGGCTAAAACCCTGCAGTTTTTAGAGCTTGCCGACCAACAGGAAATCCATCACCCAGAGAAAAACTTGTTGCTTGCTTGTTTCTTATTCCCCATTTTAGAAAAAGAAATTCTTGCTCGCTCAAGCCAGCAAGAGACGCCTCTCCATCTTGGAGAAATTTTTACCATCACCAGCGATCTAATCCGTGAGACGCTCGTCATCCCTTTTCCACGCTTTCCTCGTTGGATGCGAGAGACCATTGCTTTTATCTTAAATGCTCAATTTCGATTTACGCCCATAGACACTACCAAAAGAATGCGAAGATTTAAAATGATGGGGCACAAAAAGTTTCCATTAGCTCTACGTTTTTTAGGCCTACGATCTTGCTTTGATGATCGCTGTGCACAAGCTTATAGTAAAATTCGCCGTATGAGAACATGACACTTCAAACCTATGACAAATTCCCCTCTCTAGAAATTAAATACCTAGGCCCCCCCTTAGATGAGGGACCCTTGCCAATGGTTATTTACTTTTCTCTTTGCGCAACAGAAAGCCTATTAAATGACCCCTACCACCAACCCACTCAATTTTTCCCTAAAGAGTTTCGCACTGTATCGATCACTTTACCGGGACATGGAGAAGGATTCGATAAATTTAAAGCCATGCAATACTGGGCAGACCATTTAGAAGAACTCGTAACCTTTATTGAAAAAACTCACCAACTTATAGACCATTTTAAAGAAAAAAATTGGATTCTCCCCAATAAGTTGGGCGTAATGGGACTCTCAAGGGGAGCTTTTATTGCCTCTCATCTAGCCGCCCACCCAGAGGTGAATGCCCTTTTGGGGTTCGCTCCGGTCTCCAATTTAGAAGCTCTTAACGAATTTAAAGATCATCCAAATCAAAAAATCATTCAAGCCCTATCTTTGGACCATCAGCTAGAGAACCTCAAAAATAAGCACATCCGCTATTATATTGGAAACCGTGATGAGCGTGTTCAAACAACCGCTGCCTTTGCGTTTACACAAAAACTGGTTCATTTGGCTTATAACAGCCGCATTCGCTCTCCACAAGTTGAGCTCTACATCACTCCCTCTGTTGGACAGCTAGGCCACGGCACTCTCCCCCATATTTTTGAAGCTGGCGCTGGTTGGCTCAAAAAACAAATTGTTATATAAAAGAGCAAAAGTTAACATAATGTGCAATTTATTTTAAAAAAGGTCTTTTAAATTGTTAATTAAGTATTCTGTTGTCATCCCAATAAAAAATGAGGAACATAACCTCAAAGACCTCATTCGTGAAGTGGAAGCTTCCATGACTCCTCTTCAAGAAGGCTGGGAGCTGATCTGTATTGACGATGGATCGAGTGACCGTAGCCTTGAGATTCTCAAAGAGATGCAAACAACTTATTCCCAGCTTAAGGTTCTTTCTTTTACTCGAAACTTCGGACAGTCTAGCGCTTTTGATGCCGGCTTTAAATCCGCTTTAGGCGACATCTTAATCACACTAGATGGCGACCGTCAAAATGATCCTCAAGATATCCCTAAATTATTGCAAAAGCTTCCTGATGCTGACATGGTCTGTGGGTGGCGACAAAAACGCAAAGACACCTGGATTAAACGCTGCATTTCAAAACCTGCAAATATTGTCCGCTCTAAAATATGCTGTGATCAGATTCACGACACTGGGTGTTCTTTAAAGGTTTTCAAAAAGTCTTCGCTACAAAAAGTTAAAATTTTTCATGGGATGCATCGATTTTTACCTGCCCTCTTTACTTTAGAGGGGATGAAAATAGCTGAAGTGAAAGTATCGCATAGAGCACGCACCGAAGGGCGCAGTAAATACCACCTTTTCAACCGCAATATAGGCCCTATCATTGACATGCTCGCAGTTTACTGGATGCGCAAAAGATATTTGCGCTACACCTTCAAAGAGGATCTCTAGTCAATATGGCTCTCAAGCATTGGGTTTATTTTGGCTTGGGCAGTTTGGCAACAGCTTGTTTTGGCCTACGGACTTTATCGCAATGGCTTTTAAGTGAAAAAAAACAACAAAGCCACATAACTCCCCTTTTTTGGGTGCTGTCTATTGCAGGCAATGTCTTAATGTTCACCCACTACTTAGTCCAGGTACAATTTCACTTCTACTTAATTCGTATTTTTCCTCTCTATTTTTCCTTCAGGCAATTCTCACTAATGAGGCAAAAAGCGTCCCCCTTCTCTTGGAGTCGACTGTTGAAAATAATGGTGCTTTTAACAAGCTGCTCTGCTCTGATTTTCCTCTTAAGAACCTATCTAGAATTCCAAACACCTATTTGGATCCTCAATCCCAAAATGCCCTGGCAGTTAGCAGCCTCACAAACCTCTATCAGCTGGCATCTCTTTGGCTTATTTGGTGCTGGTTTGTTTACTAGCCGTTTGTGGGTTCAATGGTGGCAGTCAGAAAAAGCAAAAGAAAGCATTGTGACCCCCCTGTTTTGGTGGCTCAGTTTAACTGGGGCCTTGATCACGTTAACCTATGCCCTTTCGATCGGAGATCTGATCACAGCTTTAGGATATACCACTGGTTTGATCCCCTATATCCGCAATTTGATGTTATCTCGCAAAAAAACTGACAAGGAGCCTGCTATATGAGTTTAGACTTATTTATATTTGCAGGAGAAACTAGCGGGGATGTCCATGGAGCAAAAATTTTAGCTAAGCTAAAGCAAATGCACCCTGACCTTAAAATTGGCGGTGTGGGAGGCCCTAAGATGCGTCAAGTGGGTCTAAAGCTTTTTATGCCTATGGAAAATTTCCAAGTCATGGGATTTACGGCTGTTTTTAAAAGCTTACCCAAACTGCTTTACCTTTTTCAAAAAACTAAACGTTTTTTACTTAAAGAAAAACCTAAGGTCGTTTTATTTATTGATTACCCTGGCTTTAATCTGCGAATGGCCAAAGCACTGCGCAAAAATAATTTTAACAATAAACTGATTCACTACATTTGCCCAACCGTTTGGGCTCATGGTAAAAAGCGCATCTACACCCTATCTGATACCCTCGATCAACTGCTTTCTATTTTCCCCTTTGAAAAAAAATATTTCGAAAAAACAAGTCTGAAGCCAACTTATGTTGGGCACCCTCTGATTGAAGATACGTTGCACTCTCAAGTAGACCCTCAATGGAAGACATCTTTCAAAAAGCCTCCCGAAGCAAAAATAATCAGTATTTTTCCTGGAAGCCGCTTGCAAGAAATTCAGCTCAATCTCCCTAAAATCTTACTCGCCTGTGAGCAAATCAACAGCTTTCCCGATCCTGTATTTTTTGTCGTCTCTCTTGCACAGGAAAAACTCAAAGAGCCTATTTTAAAAGCGATTGAAAAGTCTACTTTGAACTTTAACCAAGATATTCATCTCGTGGACTCTTCACAAAATTTCCAACTAATGAGCCATAGCCACGCAGCAATTGCAACCTCAGGAACCATCAACTTTGAATTGGCTGTGTTGAAAGTACCTACAGTGGTTGTCTACCACCTAACAAAAATTAATGCCTGGATCGCCAAAAAAATTATGAAGCTCAACCTGCCTTACTACTGCATTGTCAATATTATCTGCAATAAGCTGGTCTTTCCCGAGCTTTATGACCTTAAATTTACGGTCAACCAGCTCAAACAGGCCATTGAAACCATATGCCAACTAAACTCCCCCTCTCGCACCAATAGCCTCAAAGGGTGCGAAGAACTTTTACAAATTATGGGATCTATTGACACCCCCTCGACCTTAGCCGCTAATGAGATAGGTTCTCACTTCTATGAAACGCAAGCTTAAAAACCACCCTCTTTTAAAAGCATTACAAAAAAAAATGCTGCCAATAATTATCAAATGGGTCCCCCGCTTCATACTGTGGACCTCAAGAATAAAAATTGTAGGCTTAGAGCAATTTTATGAAGAGGTTGACAAGCGACCATCTATTGTGATGCTATGGCACAACCGCATTGCAATCACTCCCAGTTTTTTAGGACACTACGTCAAACGAACTTCAACCTACACCTCATTTGTCAGCCAAAGTCGAGATGGAGAATGGCTCGCTCGTTTGACAGAATCTTATCCAGGTGGGGCGACTATCAGAGTCCCCAAAAACGACAAACATGAGTCTTTAAGAAAGTTTATAAAAGCCTTAAAAAAATCGGTCGTACTAGCCACGCCAGACGGCCCAACAGGCCCCATCTATACCATGAAGCCAGGTGTTATTTTAGCCGCCCAAATGTCTAAAGCTCAAATTTTTTCCTTTGCCTGGAGCGCCAGCAAATACTGGCAACTACGCTCATGGGATGAAATGAAAATCCCCAAACCATTTGGGAAAATTACCATCGGTTTTGACACTCCTTTTTTGGTCAAACCCAAAAAAGAGGCCTCGCTTGCAGAACAAACACAATATGCAGAAGAGAGACTCCGTTCTTTTACAAAAAGTTTAGAGCAATCCAACTAAAAAAATTTGCATTCAAAATGCTTTTTTGGCATGCCTTTAAACTTTCATCCATAAAGACATTAACATGCACTCTCAAACGACCCTTTCTTATTCTCTGATCGAAGATCTTTACTTAAAAAATCGCAATTTTTGCTCCAATGACTACGATGAATGCTTAAAATATTTAAAGGATATTCTCCCGTTTGAAATTCATAGCTATCAAGAGCCATTTAACTTATGGCAAATCCCCCCGCGTTGGAATCTAAAACATGCCTTCATCAAAAATACAAGTGGGGACATTCTGTATACTGTAGATCATCCCCTAAAAATTATTGGTCTCTCAACCTCATTTTCTCAAAGAGTTTCACAACAAGAACTTTTAAAACACCTTCATTACGATCATAGAATGCCCGATGCTATCGCCTACCATTTTAGGCAATACTACCGACCCTGGGAAAGAACATGGGGATTTTGTGTTCCTAAAACCTTTTACGATTCGCTGCAAGAAGACCACTATGATGTTGAAATTGTCACTGAGGAATCGAAAGGAGAGATCCAAGTTGCTGAATATACAAAAAAGGGAGATTCACCCTATTCCTTTGCCTTTGTCGCACACCTAGATCATCCTGGAATGGTCAATGACGATTTAGCAGGCGTCGCTGTAGGGGTAGAGCTTTTTAAAAAATTACAAAATAAAAAAACGAAATTTACTTACAAACTCATTCTTGTCCCTGAAATTATTGGCTCAGAGTTTTTTCTAGGAAACTTAAAAGATCGCTCCATGATTTTAGAGAGCTGCTTTTTAGAAATGCTTGGATCCAAAACAGAACATGCATTGCAAAGAAGTTTAAAAGGATACTCACAGCTAGAAAATCAGCTCTTAAAAGCTCTTAAAAATGACGATGAATCCTTTAATACCGGGCCTTTTAAAAGTATTATCTGCAACGATGAATATATCTGGGAAGGCTACCAAATTCCTATGTGCTCTCTATCAAGATTCCCCTATCCTGAATACCACACCCATTTTGACAATCTTTCCATTTTATCCCCATCATCACTTAGCTCCTCTATTAACATTTTAGAAATTGCCATTCAAAACCTAGAAAAGCTTACCCTCATTGAGAAACACTTCTCAGGAACTCCTTGTTTGTCACACCCAAGCTACCAACTCTACGTCGACCCAGGGCAACGGGCTTTTGGAACGCATCACCCCAAATTATCACACAACAAACGCCTTTTAATGGACTTAATTCCCGCTCAGAAAAAATGCTTTTTTTTAGAGGACCTCTTAGGTCAAGTTGAGATGAGTAAAAGTGAAGCTCTTAACTATTTACAAGAATGGGAAGCAAAAAAACTAATCTCAATTCACTCCTTTTAGTAGAACTAAATGCTTTTAGATAAATAGTAGCAGCAAGAACCTTTTTCACAGTTTTCTCTGGTAAAATCGATGTGATACCCAAGCTTTTTGTAAAAAGAAGGCGCCTGAAAATCCATGGTAGATACCACTGTTTGCCCACAATCTTGCTCTTTTCCATAAGCCTGCACTTTTTCCATAAGCTTGCGACCCCAGTCTTTTTTTCGATGTTTTTGATCGACCCACAATTGGTCTGTATAAATCGAGCCATAGATAACAAATCCATTGCACCCCGCTATGATTTTATTTGCTGCATCTCGAACAAAAAAAGCATATGGAGTAGCTGACCTATAAGCTGGAGTTTCTTGATTAATTTGATCTGTCAAAAAAGATAAATCCTCCCCACTGGGCTTTAGCTCAAGCTCAATACAAGGCTCTTTATGATTCAAAGTCACAGGGCTCTCCACTTTTTTAAAACGGTCTTGTTGCCGTCCATTGATTTCTATTTTTTCCATAAACATCTTGAGAGGGCGCACCCAGATAGAATAGTCATTGTAAAGAGCTTGATATACCACCATTTCTTCTAGAGTTTCACTATGGCGAGCCACTGAAATCAGTTTGTATAAAAGCCCCTTATAGTGTTTATAGAAAGAGCCTTCAACAAGCGACTGGGCAGCAGGTGAAAATGGTTTTAATTCTTCTGGGAAAGTGCTTGGCTTTGTATTCATAAGGCTCCTTTAAAGATGATTTCAAAATCCAAATTTTAATTTTTTAATTATGAACTTCACCCCAAAAAAAGGTCCATAAAGAAATAGAAGTTTATGCTATCCCTCTGTGTATACTGCACTGTTTTTATCCTTTTATTAAGAATACTTCTAGAAAAATTCAAATATTTAGCTTCATAAAATAGCAGGCAATAAGGGCGCCTAATCCTCTCATGCTTTTATAAATAACCCCATGACTTTTCAAAAACAATGATCACTTAAAATACAGCACACCCCTTTCTTGTTTTCATTACAATACTTTTCGACATTTTAATTGTTGTTGCGATGCCTTCTAATTTTCAGATAGAGATATTTGAACACTTTTACGTCTATCAATTAGATATCTACGTAATTTTACAACATGTATTAGAAACCAACAAATCATCGAAAAATTAAGAATATCAACCTAGTGTTGTTCATCTCCTGAGAAGGGCTCTTAAGTAATTCAGAGCTCCTTTTTCAAGCTCTCTGAGCCTCTCAAATAAGCCCCAACTTCTACATTTCTGGGTCTCAAATAGCTATAGAGAATAGTTTTGGTAATATTTAAAACTTTAGCTATTTCAGAAAGGTCTATTGATCCCGCTTATAAATTGGAAATTCGGCTAGTCAGTTGAATCCAAGATTTACTAGTTTAGAATTCACACCTACATCGCATTAAGTGAAGTAGCCTTGCCATCTCTTTATTAAACTCTTTTGGGATCTCCAATCAAGAAGCTTGTCACGGTTGTGATCTTGTAATGATCACAAGAAGAAACATCACACATATGCTCAAAAAACTTTAGAAGTTCATATTTCCTCCTCTTGACATGCAAAATATCAAAGCGTGCATGGAACGTATTAGGGTTATCACTCTCCTGCTTCACCCATTGATACCCCTGATCTTTTGTTTTTTCTCGCCCTTTATATATCCCTGATTTTTCTTTGTGACCCTCGCAAACTTTTTGCTCTTCTATAGTAACCAGCACAAATGGGCGTGCGAGCATTTTAATTCCAATCCCCACTTTTAAAAACCTCAATTTCTTTAATTATTCTTTACACAATCTTATAAACCGAATAACATTTTTACAATTAAAAAAAGGAACCTCAATGACTGCTATTGGATCGCAATACTCAACACCGCTTACTTTCCATTCAACGGATGAAAAAGACGTCTGTGAGTTTGCAGCCGCCATACAACAAGACTCACATCTCCACACACTTCTCAATGCGCTTATCAAAACTTTAAGCGTACAAATCGAGCGTATTGAAGAGCACTACTTCTATGACGCTCTTGCTTATGGAGACTTCCTCGAATCACTCTCAGAACAAACGACCCACATGAAAGTTGAAGAAGCAATTGACACGATTTATGAACTTGCCGAGCATAGTTACTATCAAGAGAATAAACTACAATACAGCTTAAACTCTAATGATAAAGTACAACATTTGCGCAATGTATGTTTTGTGTCCGTTCTCGACTTATTCGAAGAAACAATCCATGCGTTGAATTTAAATAGAGATGAGCAATGGAGTGTTTTAGCCAAGCGCATTTTCAATTCTAATCTACACCTTAAGAAGTAAACAATGGCATTTGCAGATCCTGCGTTCACAACTCCAATTGAAAATAATCCTTTTATACCAAAAAGCTTCTTTGAACGTGAGCGCTCCATCCATTACGATAAACCTTCTTATCATGCTCACCGGTCTGTAAATCGTGAGCAGAATAACCTACGTAGCCGGGTTAGTAGAAGTTTTCAAAATAGCCACTCTCACGTTTTCTACGAACGTACTGTGAATAAAAACGTGCAAGCAAAAGATGGAAATACCCCCTCAAAAGTTTTTGATTACGCTACAGATTTTTGGGGAGATTTTGACTTGTTAGATCCAAATCGCCTAAAAGTAGTGACTGAACTTGCAAAGGGCATTCAACACGATAATCAAGTACGGCAAACGAGAAATGAGCTGCATAAAAAGGCGCCTCCTAGGCTAGAGATATCTCAAGAAGTTTTGGATTACGCTTTAGATCCGATGGGAGACTTTGACGTGTCAGATATAAACCATCTAAAAGCAGTGAATGATCTTGTAAAAGTGATCCCTCGGGAGAAGCACATTATTCAACCATCCTCCCCAAGACATATCGAAAAAAAAGACCACGAGTATTACTTTGAAAAAGAGTTCTCTTCTCATGATGAAAGACCCACTTTAAAGGAAAAAGTTGTACAGGCCTGGCAACAAATCAATACGGTTCAAAAGGTATTTGGAAAGGCTGAAGATATTATTCATAAGGGAACCCAACCATTTGACATCGACACATTGGAGTCAAAACTTGCCATCGATGCCGCTAACACACTCCACGACTCCTTACAACACATAGCAACTCGCTATGAAAGCAGGATACGCGGCTTTACCGACAGCACTGTGTACCTTGTAAACAGCTACCATTGGTTAGCTTCTAAATTGACTAACAGCGAGCACTCCTCACAAGAATTTTTATCTCAAAATCTCCTAGGCCCCGTAGGCGACCCTGAATTCGCTGCTGACTACTACTTTTTTAAATATGCAGGCGATCTAGTTTATACAGAGGCTTTGTTCTTTGCTGCAGCGCCCTTAGTAACTGCTGTAAAACCTGCAATAACCGAGCTAAAGCCGCTTCTTAAAATATTTGAATTTAACAAAAGTTCCGCACTAACCAATGCTGTAAGTGCAAACTTAACAGCTGGGCCGCTCTTTAATAACACTTCTTTAGGAGCGCGACTAGCCGGGGCCTGTGGCAGAGGAGCCAACCAATTCATTCCTGCTGGGGCAGGCGGCGCGCTCCCCCACATTCACCATGTTGCACCATATAAAAACGCTGCAAAGCGAACCTTTGACCAGGCAGCCACTGTCATCTCTAAAGATATACAGGCCAATGGCCCGCTCTTAAAGCAGATCCCTGCGCTCTTAGGTGCTGTAAAACAACTAGAGACAGAAACCATCAGTTCTCAGACCTTCTTACACAAAGTCTTCCACTTAATTGCTCAAAACAAAGGGAGCCTTCAAGCAGCCCTTAAAACCTCGCTAGATACAGCACAGACCCTTGCTTTTTTTGGGGAAACAGCACCTGCAGCAAACACCGCTATCAAGCAAATGAATATCTCGGACATAAGCAGCCAAGCCGTTATCAGTGATTACCTTAAAGTGATCGATCACATTGACCAACCCAGAGACTGTATGCAGGCCTATGGGGAATTTCTCTATCGCACAGAGATGCGAGCCTTTTTAAAAGACCTAACCCTGAGCCAAGAAGCTACGCAGGTCTTAATGGAGTCGGTCCCCAAACAGTCTGAATTTAAAATGGAAATGTTACAAGATATTGTAGCTCAAGCTGCAACCATTGAACGAACCATTAGCTACTGTGATCGCTACCAACCAAGTACTTGGGTACGTCAAAAGCTCCTCTCTCGCGCCCTCCCTGTAGATAAATACCTCATATTTTCAACGGATGAAGAGCGTGCAATAGACGCCTCAACTTTCCTCCCTATTTTTGAGCACTACCAATTAGACCTCAACTCTAATTGGAATAAAGCTAGAATTCCAAGGTCAGGGAAAATTGCTCCTAAGTACCTGGCTGCTATTTTAGAGCAGCTACAAGCCATTCACCATGACGTTCAAAGTCGCCCTGACATCTCTGAAGAAGCTAGAAAAGCGCTCTTTATCCATCTCATTAAAGAACAGATCAAACAGCCTCTATTAGCCAACCCTCTAATTTCTATGTGCAAATGGTATACCTACTGGGAAAAAGAGAGCCTCCTATTTGAGAAAGAGATCCAAACCTCTATCCTCACTCCTCCTCAACAACTAGCTGAGACTATCAAAAATTTTAAAGCTACCTGCAAATTACAGAAAGATCTACAATTCAATCACTTCAGAGAATCTGAAGCGATAAAGAATAAAAAAAGCCTCGTCTACTGGGATTTAGAAAAGATAGCAACAAAGACCTTCCCGTTGATTGGTCAGGGGATTCCATTAGGTGATCATAAACTAGGCGAAGCTAACTTTAAAGAAGTTGTCAAGTTTGATGAAATTTGCGGAGAGGCCTATGTTGAAGGCCTTAAAAAATGGGCTCCAACTACTTTTGCAAAAGTCCATTATAAACTAAATGGCGACTACCATATTGTACCATTTGATCCAAATAGCCAACCTGCCTGTAACTGGGAGCAGCATAATGGAAAATAATAAACTAATTAGAAGCGAAGCTGAAAACAGTGTATTCGCTAGTCTAAAAATTCACACCTACATCGCATTAAGTGGAATGGCCTTGCCATCCCTTAGATGTATAGCCATCAACTGGAACTCATCACCAACTGATGCTCGCCTTCTTTTTTTCCATGATGGCCCTGTTGGTAATGATGAAATATATCATTACGGCTGCATACAAGGAGAAGCCACTTCAATGCGTCACCCCTCTTACAAAGGGGAACAAATTGATATGCCTGAAGAAGTTATCTCTTACCCGTATCCTACTCCTCTTCCACCAGTTTCTGAAGTTGTCTACCTGAGAAAAGAACCCGGTTCAAAGTTTGCAGAGGTGAATACTTTTGTGCCTGACTGGGCACTCTGTTCTATTATTCGTCTCAAAGTTAACGAGGCTCTTAGAGGAAAAATCACTCCTGCACTTAGAAGAATTCAATCTGTCTTAGATGAGACGAACATGGAGCTTTTGATCACCTTTTTTCACGATGGCACCGTTACTGAGGCGGTGCAAGAAGAATATGAAGATATTTTTGAAATCGCAACCACAACTATAACCTCCTGGAAAGAACAAGAGAAGGTTGTCAGTGCTAAATTTACGGTTGTAGGGGTCCCATACCCTAAAAAAATCCCTAGTGAACCAGATGGGGAATTCAAAGAAATAGAATACCTATACTCTAGAAAAGAACCTTTTACAGATGAGACTTATTAACATAAGTTAATGCACTTTGTATCTACTAGAGGAAATATCAAATGAATCAAGCACTAAAAATTAGAACTATTTATACTGCTCCCCATTAAGAAAAATGTGAAAAGATGTATTATTTTAGAAAAAATATGATCATCAAGAGCGTGTATGAAATAAAGAAAATGGGATTCAAAAACCAAATTAAGAGCTGTTTTGGAAGGCTTAAAAGACCAAAGTGTGGCTGAAATTCGCAGCAGCTACCAGATTCAACTCTGTCAGTGCCATCAATGGAGAGAAGTTATTATGAAAAAAGAGTAGCCTAAATGAAATTCAAAAAATACAACTTTTTAACTTGTCTTAATGGGATCACTACATCAGCCAACATGAGTCCATCTTAGGTGAAGGTCTATTTATGCGTGTGGAATGTTATAACTGAATTGGCTCCTTTTTTACTTTTAAGATCGCATCTGTCATTTTTGTAGGTTCACTTGATTGAATAAAAAACTTATCTTGAAGATATCTTTGAGAAGCTAAGTCACGATCACCAGTTTTGTCTAAATACCTTCCACTTCGATTCCACAATGCTTTTGTGATTTTTGAAACTAAAGGATCTGACAGGTTCATTTTGTTTCCAAAAAGTTGATTGATTCCATCTTTTTGGATTCTCTCTCCATCAAAACTAAGCATGCGTCTTAGATCAAAGGTATGAGCTGCATGTAAAATACGCTTTAAATACTTCAAATCTTTTTCAACATTTTCATCTATGGTTCCTTTGTTCGTCCACAAAATGGATTCTGCAAATACTGAGATTTCTCTTTCATTTTCAAAAATAGGGAATTTGGCAGCAGACTTTTTGAAATTTATAGAATCTTGAAGCTCGTACCTTTCATAAGCTTCTGGAGCAGACAAGCTAGATTCTTCACTTTCTCTCCCAGAACGCTGAAAGGATGAAGCCAACTCTAGTTTATTTAAAAAATCAGGGTCTCTTGATATTTTTTCTTGCACCCAAGATGCAATCTCACTGATTGCATTGTTTTCAGGTTGAATCTTTTCTGTTTTCAACTGAAAGAGAACCTCTACAATATCTCTAGCAAGGGCGCCCTGCCTAAGACCATGAGCTAACCCATGATTATAGCGCTGTACACAATACACCTTTCCATTAAGATCTCTTTTTGCTACATCTCCAAAGCTACCTTCTTTATAGGGCCTTAGAAAGTAAACTTTGACTTCATCGCAAACTCTCGCTGTCCAAGCCGCCTCATTTTCTTTCAAAAAAAGTGCCTCTGAAGGAGAAACAGTCCGAACTGAACTCTTACAAAACAAGGAGTTACATAACCAAGAAGAGCTCTCAGGCTCTTTTAAGGAACCATATTTATATATACTAAATGGATTAAAGTTATTTGATATCAAAAATATAAACCAATATTTTGTTAACTAATTAGAATAATAAAACAAATATATTAAGATTTAATAAATTAAAAATTATTCTATAGAACAGCCCCCTTTTTACTCATTTCAGTCACCTAAAAGGTTCTAAAAAGCGAATTTTAAGAGCTTCCCTAGGTGCCACTAAAAACAGAAAGATTTTCAATCTTTGCTAAGACACAAGTCACAAGTTCCATTGCTCGGTTGAAATTTTTTCTATAAATGTACTGTCATGAGAAACAGCTAAAATAGCTCCTTCAAATCTTAGTAGAGCTGACTCAAGAGCCTCTAAGGTCGAAAAATCAAGGTGGTTTGTTGGCTCATCCAGTAAAAGGACATTGGGTTTTTCTAAAATCAGCACTAAAAGCATTAAACGCTTTCTTTCTCCAACACTCATACTAGAGAAAGAACGATTTAACAGTTCAACCCCTCCCAAAGCTGCTTTATGCAATTCCTTTCTCAAGCTTTCTTCAGTTAAAGCAAAACGCTCTTCGAAATATGCCAGAGGTGTCGTATTCGCAGGTAGCCGCTCTATTTCTTGATCTAGGTAAGCAATTCTTGTTGTAGGCGCATAATTGACACTTCCTTCATCGGCTTGGACCAACCCAGCAATAATTTTTAGCAATGTTGTTTTCCCCGACCCGTTTGCACCCTGTAAAATAATTCTATCTCCTTTCGATAAAGTTTTATGAAGCTTAGAAAACAGTACTTTATCCCCAAAAGATTTACTAATTTGATTTAATTCGATCGCAACAGCTGAACTTAAAGGGGAAAAAAGAAATCTTAGCCCTTTTATAGTCTTTGACCTAGGATGGACTATTCTGTTGGCTTCGATTTCTGCAAGCTTAGCTTTCAGATCATTCAAATTACGGTGAAGAGATTTTTGATGATGTTCCCCTCTTTTATCATAAGCCATAATATTTCTATCCGAGGGTGGAGAAGACTTCTTCTTTGAAAATGTTATTGCTTTAATCTGTTGTTTTAGTTGGGCTATCTCCTCTTGCTGCTCTTTATAGGCCTTGAATCTTCTCTCCAAAATGCGTTTTTTTTCCTGAAGAAAAAAGTCGTAACTCCCCTCGTAACAAAAAATCTTACTGTGGTTAATTTCAATCAAGTGATTACAGATTCTGTTTAAAAATCTTCTGTCGTGAGAAACAATAATACTAGCTCCCTGACGGGTTTTTAAGACAGACTCCAACCATTCCAACATTTCTGAATCAAGGTGGTTTGTTGGCTCATCAAGTAAAAGAAGCCCTGGATTTTCAGACAAAACTTTAGCCAAAGCTACACGAACCTTTTGTCCACTACTAAGTTTAGATATTGGAAGGTTTAATAAAGACGGGTCTAATTTTAACCCAAAAAATATTTTTTCTGCGGATATTCTCTGATATCCTCCGAGTTGCTCATACTTTTCATGGAGCTCGCCCCATTCCTCTATATTTCCTTGATCCAATAAGAGACTTATTTCTCGTTCGAGAGCCCTTAATGGACTTTCTTCTATATATTTTTTCACAGAGATTTCTGTATCTTGAACGTAAATTTCCTGAGGTAAATACCCAATGGTTACATCTGTGGCTTTACTGACACTTCCACTATCTGGCAATACTCGCCCTGTCAATATCTCGAGCAAAGTAGTTTTACCTACACCATTTTCTCCAATCAAAGCAAAGATATCTCCTTCATTTATAGAAAGTGAAACATCCTTGAAAAGGTTTAATGACCCAAAAGATTTTAAAATATGAACTAGTTGTATAAGCTGCTTAGACATAAGTTTGACTCCAATTACGATTAAAAAGGCGGTTTCAAACTTATTTTTTCACGAGTCTACAGCTCCTTACGATTATGGCCTTATAATACCATGAATTGAAAATCAGAGCAAACCTAGCAATACCGACATATTCTGGACTTACTCTTCCAAGAAAAGAATATGGCCAGAGCCGGGATCGAACCGGCGACACAAGGATTTTCAGTCCTTTGCTCTACCGACTGAGCTATCTGGCCATATAAATTTTGGCCCATAAATATAGAAGCTCAGTTTATTTTAGTACAGCGCTTATTTCAAATACGCCCATCTATTGACTCAAAACAACCTCTGATACTCGAGAACTTTTTTTAATCTCAATCATATCTTTTACAATAAAAGTCGCCTCTTGCATCTGCATATCATTTTTTTCTACAACACTGGATTGCGCTTTAGGATCATTGTTCTCCAGCTTTTTGAGATAGCTTTGAAATTCTTGGTTTTTCTTTAAGCGATCCGCACTCTTTTTTTGAAGAGCTGGGATCATGTTGGTCCACGTGTCTGTTTTCTTCTGCAAAGTGGGCAGATAAAAACGCGTAAAGATATCTTTGGCTCTCGCATCTAAATCTGATAAGGTATCATTGTAGGCTGGTGGAATCTGGTCTCTTCCTAAGGGAGAGGCTACAAATCGCTCACCAAGCTTTTCATAGTAGTAATGTGATGGCAATACAATATCAGCTTTAACACCATCGAGCTGAGTACATTTTCCACTCACCGTGTAGTAACGGCCAATCGTTACTTTGTAGTAATGCTTAGGGTTTGGCAAAGTCAGTGTTTGATACTGAATAGAACCTTTCCCATAAGTTTGAGGGTCCCCCACAACAACGGCAACGCCATAGTCTTTGAGCGTTCCTACCACAATTTCTGAAGAAGAAGCTGAAAGGCGTGAGGTTAAAATAACCAAAGGACCGCTATACTGTCTTTTGCCATCTAGATCTCTTAGGTAATGAACTTTCCCATCAGCAAATTTAGCAGCTGCCACCACTCCATTAGAGATAAAAAGGCCAGCAACTTCTACCGCTTGCATTAAGTACCCACCCGGATTTTCTCTAAAATCTAAAACAAGTCCTTTAAGTTCCCCCTTAGATCGTAAATCAACGAGTGCTTTTTCAATATCTTTTCGAGAGCTCACCCCTGCTTGATTATCATAAAATGAATTCAGGGTAATTTTCCCAATAATTCCGCCCTGATAGGGCTCATAATCAACTTCAATTAAACGATTAGAAAGACCCACTTTCTCTCTTTTAACAAGAATATCTTTTTCCTTAAGTTTACCATTAGCATCTGCTCGGCGAATAGCAAGTTTTAACTCAGCTTTTTCACCCCCATGAAGTAGCTCGATAATTTCCTTGTACTTCATAGATTTTAGCTCATGATTATTGATCGCATAGACCTCATCACCCACCTTTAAATGACCCGTTTTATCAGCAGGCCCATTCTTAGTTACCTCATGGACAGTAATTCCTCGATAGTCTCTTTGAAGCACCAAACCAACTCCATAAAATGCTTTACTTAATGAGTTTTGCATCATTCTGGTTTCATCAGGAGAAAAATACTCTGTGTGCGTATCTAAGCTTTTAGTCAGCGATTTAAGTGTATGAAATGAAAGATTATGCTCACTTTGCGCCCCATTAGGGAGATCTTCAGCATCTGCTAAATAATTACTCTCATACTCACGCATTCGACTTTCATAGTAGTCAAACATTTTTTGATAATCTGAAGTGGTTGCAACAAAAGGAGTCGAACGCTCTTGAACCATTACAAAACGCTCCATATGCTGTTTTTGACGCTTGGTTAGATCAGAAACGTCTTTAGAAAAGGAAATAGAGCTTAAGCTTCCTAGAGAAGAGACTCTTTGAGACATTACATTTCGCTCAGCATCAAAACGCATCAACTCTCTATTTTTTCGAGCTCTTAAAATCGCCATTTCTACCATTGCTTGAATTTGCTCGTGGTAATGGAGATCTCCTTTATAATATCTCTTTACTGCATCTTGAAGCATTTGCTCACTCGGGTTGAGGAAGGCTTTAATCTCTGCAGTTGTCAAGTAATACTTTAACACATCAAAACGCTCTAGGTAGATACGAAAAGATCGCTTCATAACCTCAGTATTCATTTCTTTATGCTCAACATGGTAAACAAGAAGATCGTTCATAATCTCCTTGACGTTGTCTTTTTTCAAGAGCTTTTGAGAAGCTGTGAGAGGAACGGCAATTAAGCTTAAAAAACAGAGAATAATGAGAAATATATTTTTTTTATAAATACGCACAGCTAGTAACTCCTAAATTAATCATTTAAGGGGGCGCCTTATGCGCTCTTTGCGGCCCTACAACCCAACCTATAAATTTGAAAAAATATTTCCTCAACCTTTTTTTAGTAATTTTTAACTTAATCTTAAATTACTTAAAGCAAGTGATTTGTAAAAACTAATTGAATTTTTATTTGAAAAAGCCTTAAGTAGCAGCTTAAGATGAAGGACTTGCAATGAAACACTTTTTCAGCTATCCTTTAGAGCTGCAATCGGATTTTTTTTATGCGTGTATCAGACCCCATTTTTAACCTTCAAGACTTTGAAGGGCCCTTAGACCTTTTAGTGCATTTAGTCGACAGTAAAGAACTAGATATCTACAAAGTCGCTATTGATCATGTGATGGAACAATATAAGGCCCATTTAAGCAAACTAATGACCTATGACTTAGATTTAGGAGCTGAATTTCTATCTATTGTCAGCAGCTTAATGCTCTTAAAAAGTAAAATGCTCATCCCCCAAGACTCGGAAGTTGAAGAGACGCAAGATATTAGCACACTTCGAATCGATATTTTAGAACAGTTAGTCCACTACTATAAATTCAGAGATGTTGCACAAACCCTCGGTGAAAAAGCTGATAGTCAGTCGCTTAGATATCAGCGGGGTTATTATGTAAAGCCCCGCTCGCAAACTGAACTGCAGCCTATGTCAGGATCCATACTCTCCGAACTTTTCAAGCAAGTCTTAGAAAAGCAAGCTCTTGCTAAAACTAACTTTATTGAAGAAGAAGATTATAAAATCTCTGACAAAATAAAAGAGTTAAAGTCTAACCTTAGCCAACTTAAGAAAATTTCCTTCTTTGAGGTATTTAGTTATAAAAAACCCAAAGGAGAGCTGATCGCCCTTTTCATTGCTTTATTAGAAATCTTAAAGCAAGGATGGGCCCTTTTAAACCAAAGCCAAGACCAATGGTATATAGAAACACCCTAAAAGGTTTATGAAATGGAAACACCCAATTGCGTTCAACATATTTTAGAAGCTTTGCTTTTTTCAGCAAATAGCCCTTTAAGCCTAAGTAAAATGCAGGCTATTCTAAAAGAAGAATTCAACATCGGCCGCAAAGAACTTCGTCTTGAGCTACAAAATCTTGCACAAGAGTATGAAGATCAAAACCGTGCTTTTGAACTGACTGAAATTGCTGAAGGCTATCTTTTGCAAAGTAAACCCGATCTTCAACCCTACCTTGAAAAGCTCCATCCCACAAAATGGGTCAAGCTGGCTCCATCAGCACTCGAAGTTTTAGCAATTATTGCCTACAAACAACCCGTAACCCGCATTGAAGTAGAGCAAATCCGAGGCGTTGACTGCAGTTACTCGCTTTCTCAACTCCTTGAACGTCAGTTAATCTCTAACTCGAGAAGATCAGATGCTCCCGGAGCTCCCATGCTCTTTGAAACAACGGCCCATTTTTTAACTTACTTTGGATTAAAAAATATTAAAGAACTGCCTCGCATTCCCTTGCAAGAACCTACCACTCCCAACTCACACAAATCCCCACCCGATCTTGTGTCAAAACCGGAATAAATCGATAATTCTCTGAAAGAGGCTTCGTAAAGATAGTATTAGCTGCCAGTGCCAATGAGGTTCCTGCAAGCACATCTAAGAACCAGTGTCTTTGGGCGTAAACTCTTGAAAACCCCACATAACTTGCGACAATGTAGGCCGGGATACCGTAACGCATCCCATAGCGCATCTGTAAAAAAGCCGCCCCACCCATAGCTGCTGCTGTATGGCCACTTGGAAAAGACATGCTCCCCCCATCGGGGCGCTCGGCATTGACAATTGGCTTGATAATTAAGGAGCTACCAATGGTTGTCCCAAAAGAGCCTGCATAGTCCCTCATTCCTCGATAGTCACGATGAGCAAGAGTCACCATTACAGCGAAAAGCGGGACAGCGATTTGCCCCACATCACCCGCAATGCGCACCTGATCGTATCCCCGCCTCTTCTCAAGAGTGGCTAAAGGGCTAAACATCGCTTGCCCAAATAGCAGGAAGCAGAAGAAATAGGCCTTTGACCAGCCATATTTAAGATAATATTGACTCAACATAAATTCCCTTATTTGGTATCCTATGCTTTTATTTTCTTTAAGCCAAAGGACTATTTTGCTTAAAAAATTTTATAAGTGTTTTTTCTTTATTTTATTTAACCTTATGGTAACTTCGATGATTTCAGCTGATTCAATCACTCTTTATATCCTTCCTCAATGCCCCTACTGCAAAAAGGTCACAAGCTATGCAGATCAACATGATATTACACTTAAAACGAAAAATGTTGCCGAACCTAAGATCCGTGAAGAGCTTATCTCGATTGGCGGAAAAAAACAAGTCCCTTGCCTCGTCCACAACGGCAAGGCTCTTTATGAGTCGGACGCTATTATCAAATGGATTAAGGAAAATCTCGTAAACCCTAAGTAACATGAGAGCTCCTTTATCCGAGGCATTAAGACCTCGATCTTTAGATGAGCTAGTCGGTCAAAGTCACCTGATCGAAGACAAAAGCTTCTTAAAGCAGATCATCGAAACCAAAAAACCTATCTCCGTTCTTTTCTGGGGGCCTCCAGGGTGTGGGAAAACGACCTTAGCTCGTATCTATGGCCAAAGTCTAAGTCCTAATTTCCACGCTCTTTCAGCCGTCTCAACCTCAGTGAGTGACATCAAAAACATCTTTAAAGCATCTGAAAAGTCCCCTCTTTTTAATCCCCTAACTGTCATTTTTCTTGATGAGATTCACCGCTTTAATAAAAGTCAGCAAGATCTTTTTCTTCCCCTGATTGAAAGCGGTCAACTTATTCTAATTGGGGCCACAACTGAAAACCCCTCGTTTTCTCTCAATAATGCCTTGTTATCAAGGATGCGCGTTTTTACTTTGGAAGCTCTTAAAAATCAAGATCTGGAAAAACTAATCCTGCGCTATGAAAATGCTTTTACCCCCCTCAATATCAGTAAACATGCCAGGGAATTTTTAATAGAAATTGCTCATGGAGATGGTCGCTATCTTTTAAGTATGATAGAAAATATCCAACTAGCATCCCCCTCCCAATTTCTAGAAGTTAAGGATATAAAAAAAATCCTTCAAAAAAGAAGTCCCCTTTTTGACAAAGGAGGAGATGCGCACTACAATCTTATCTCCGCTTTGCACAAGTCTATTCGAGGCTCTGACCCCGATGCAGCACTTTACTGGCTCTCTCGAATGTTCATTGGCGGGGAAGATCCTCGCTATGTGGGAAGACGGCTAATTCGCATCGCCTGTGAAGATATTGGGCTTGCCGACCCTCAAGCACTCACTTACTGCTTAAATGCTTTCAAAGCCTACGAAATTTTAGGTTCTCCTGAAGGCGAAATTGCCCTAGCCCAAGCGTCTCTTTATCTCGCGCTTGCACCCAAAAGTAATGCTTGTTACCTAGGACACAAAAGATCTACAGCTCAAGCTGAAGAGACATCTCACCTACCCCCTCCTCTCCACATTTTGAACGGAGCAACCACACTTATGAAGGAGATAGGTTATGGAAAAGGTTACCAATATGACCCCGACGCCCCAGATCAATTTTCAGGTCAAAATTACTTCCCTGAAGAAATAGAGGAGCGACCCCATTACTACCACCCTCGAGAAATCGGGTTTGAAAGAGAAATGAAAAAAAGAATTGAATACTTTTCGCAGCTTAGAAAAAGCCGCCTAAAATAATTTCTTTCATTTTCATAGTGAACGAGCAAAGCTTAGGGAAATCTTTTTGCAAATAATCCTGAAGGTATGCTAGAGTGTGTCCTAAACTTTTTAAATTACCAAACTTTTTAACACTGTTATTGTTAGGAGCAGAAAACTCAAATGCCAACGATCAACCAGCTTATAAGGTCTAGAAGAAGAGACAAAGTGAGACGTAAGAAATCTCCAGCTTTACAGAAATGCCCACAAAGACGCGGCGTTTGCTTGCAAGTAAAAACAAAGACCCCAAAAAAACCAAACTCAGCCTTAAGAAAAGTAGCCTGGGTCCGTTTATCAAATGGACAAGAAGTTATTGCCTACATTGGTGGAGAGGGTCACAACTTACAAGAACACAGTATTGTTCTCGTTCGTGGAGGTCGTGTAAAGGATCTTCCTGGTGTCCGTTACCATATCGTACGTGGAGCGCTTGACTGTGCCGCTGTTGAGAATCGAAAACAAAGCCGTTCTAAATACGGCTCTAAACGTCCTAAGTAGTTTGAGGTAAAGAATAATGAGAAGACGAAGAGCAGAAAAACGAAAAACTGATCCCGATCCTGTATATGATAGTGTGATCTTAGCAAAGTTCATCAACAAGATTATGTATGATGGAGAAAAAAATGTAGCTCGTAAATTAATTTACGCGGCACTCGATAAGTTTGCTAAAAAAATAAACTCCGAAAATCCTCTAGAAGCTTTTGAAACGGCTCTAGAAAATGCAAGACCCTCTCTTGAAGTAAAGTCACGAAGAATTGGAGGAGCTACCTACCAAGTCCCAATCGAGATTGCACCACAAAGAAGCTTTGCGCTTGCGATGAGATGGATCATTGACAACTCACGAAAAAAATCTGGGAAGTCAATGGAAGATGGCCTGATGATGGAACTGTATGATTGCTATAATCATCAAGGCGCAACCATCAAGAAAAAAGACGATACACACCGCATGGCAGAAGCTAACAGGGCTTTTGCTCACTTCAAATGGTAATAGGAGAATGATTCATGGCTAGATCCGATAAAGACAAGTTGTCCAATGTGCGTAACATTGGTATTATGGCGCACATCGACGCTGGAAAAACCACCACCACCGAACGTATCCTATACTATACGGGTCGTGTCCACCGAATTGGAGAAGTCCATGAAGGGGCTGCTACCATGGACTGGATGGAGCAAGAACAAGAACGTGGAATTACCATCACTAGTGCGGCAACAACAATTTATTGGAAAGACTGCAAAATTAATATCATTGACACTCCAGGTCACGTAGACTTTACCATTGAAGTCGAACGCTCTCTAAGAGTTCTCGATGGTTCTGTTGCGGTTTTCTGTTCCGTATCAGGAGTAGAACCCCAATCTGAGACTGTTTGGGCACAAGCTGACCGATACAAAGTGCCTCGTATTGCCTTTGTAAACAAAATGGATCGAACCGGCGCTGATTTCTTCGACGCTGTCAACACCATGAAAGAAAAACTAGGCGCTAATGCAATCCCTGTCCACTGCCCCATTGGTGCAGAGGGTGACTTTAAAGGGATGGTAGACCTTATCACCATGAAAGCACTCATCTTTAAAGATGAGACACAAGGCTCTGAATGGGATGAGACCGAAATTCCTGCTGACCTTAAAGAAAAGTGCGCCCAAATGCGTGCAGATCTTCTTGATGAACTTGCTACTATTGATGAAAATGACGACGCCTTTATGACTAAAGTCTTAGAGGATCCTGACTCTTTAACTCAAGATGAAATTCACAAGGTCATACGTAAAGGAGTTTGTCAAAATAAATTCAACCCTGTTCTATGTGGGTCTGCCTTCAAGAATAAAGGGGTGCAACAACTTCTAGATGCAGTTATCAGCTGGATGCCGTCGCCTTTAGACCGTGGACAAATTAAAGGAATTAAAGAAGATTCCGACGAAGAATTTATGCTCAAACCAAGCGATGACAGCCCTTTAGCGGCGCTCGCTTTTAAAGTCATGACCGACCCTTATGTTGGAAGGCTAACTTTTGTGCGTATCTACAGCGGCACTTTGACTAAAGGAAGTACGCTGATCAATACCACTAAAGGTAAAAAAGAAAGAGTTACAAGACTTTTAGAGATGCACTCAAACCAACGTAAAGACCGCGATGAGTTTTATACAGGTGATATTGCAGCATGTATCGGTCTTAAAAATACAGGAACAGGAGATACTCTTTGTTCTACAGACAATCCCTTACTTTTAGAGAAAATGGATTTTCCTGAGCCCGTAATCTCTCTTGCTATTGAACCTAAATCAAAAGCAGACCGAGAAAAACTATCGATCGCACTTTCAGCTCTTTCCGAAGAAGATCCAACTTTTAGAGTAAACACTAACATGGAAACTGGTCAGACTATTATTTCAGGGATGGGAGAACTCCACCTTGAGATTTTATGTGACCGTATGATGCGCGAATTTAACGTCGAAGCGAATGTTGGGAAACCCCAAGTTGCGTACAAAGAAACCATCACAAAACCTAGTAAAGCGGATACTAAATTCGTCAAGCAATCAGGTGGACGTGGACAGTACGCACATGTGGTTGTTGAAATTGAACCTAATGAAGCTGGTAAAGGTAACGAAGTTGTCAGTAAAATTGTTGGTGGAGTTATTCCAAAAGAATACATTCAACCTACAATTAAAGGTATTGAAGAAGGACTTACTAGCGGAGTTTTAGCTGGATATAACTTAGTCGATGTCAAAGTGCAAATTGTTTTCGGTTCTTACCACGATGTCGACTCTAGTGAAATGGCCTTTAAGATTTGTGGTTCTATGGCTGTTAAGGAAGCTGCAAAGCAAGCTAAGCCAGTCATCTTAGAACCAATTATGAAAGTCACTGTAAGCACCCCAGACGCCTCCCTTGGAGATGTCTTAGGAGACATTAGCAGACGACGTGGTAAAATCCAGGGACAAAAAGCTCAAAAGGCCAAGCAGATTGTAGAAGCTGAAGTGCCACTAAGTGAAATGTCAGGCTATTCAACCTCACTTCGATCACTTTCATCTGGACGTGCTAATTACAGTATGGAGCCGAGCCACTTTGAGAAAGTGCCAAACAAAGTACAAGAAGAAATTATTAAAAAGTAATGGGTAAATAAATCATGGCGAAAAATGATAAGCAGAAAATTAGAATTCGACTTAAAGGGTATGATCAAAGAATTTTAGATCGTGCAACAGTTGATATTGTAGAGACCGCCAAGAGAACAGGCGCACGCGTTGTAGGACCCATTCCTCTTCCCACAAGACGTGAAATTTATACTGTTTTAAGATCTCCACACGTTGATAAGAAATCACGTGAGCAGTTTGAAATCCGGACTCATAAAAGACTCATGGATATTTTAAATCCAACAGGAAGAACTATTGACGCTCTAAAAACGCTGAGCCTACCAGCAGGTGTGGATATTAAAATTAAAGCTGCTTAGAGGCTTTTTTTATGGAATCTGCGTCTAGATCCAGACCATTTACCTTTATTGGAGCTGTTCTCATAGCTGCCGGTACCTCTATAGGTGCCGGCATGCTCGCCCTTCCCGTCCTTACAGGCCTAGCAGGATTCTGGCCCTCAGTATGTATTTACTTTATCTCGTGGCTTGTGATTACCTACGCAAGCTTCATGCTACTAGAAGTCAACCTCACCATGGGTTACGAAGCCAATTTGCTCACAATGGCTAAAAACACACTAGGCAATGCGGGGAAAGTTATTGCCTTTATTACCTATATCTTTTTGTTTTATAGTGTATCTGTTGCGTATTTAGCCGTCAGTGGATCCCTGATCAATAACCTTCTAGAAGTCGTATTTAAAACAAGCTTTTCATCTTGGGTTGGGATTTTCCTCAGCTTATTTATTTATATACCTGCCCTGTACTCAGGAACTCGAGTCGTTGCAAACACTAACTTCATCCTCGTTTTAGGGATTGTTGCAAGCTATACGCTACTTATCACGCTTGGAGCAAAATTCATTCAACCTACAAACTTTTTGCATTCGAATTGGTCCTACACACTTATGGGCATACCCGTCATTGCAACTTCCTTCACTTTTCAAAATGTACTCCCCTCCTTAACCACGTACCTTAAAAGAGACGTTAAACTACTGAAATGGGTCATTGTTTTAGGGGGGTTAATTCCTCTGATCATCTATATTATCTGGGAATGGTTTGTCCTAGGGATTGTTCCTATCGAAGGGCCTGTGAGCATTCGAGATCTCCTTGAAAAAGGTAAACCCGCATCGGACGCGTTACGCTATATTATCCAAAACTCTTCGGTAGTCACTTTCAGTCAGACTTTTGCCTTCTGTGCTATTGCCACCTCTTACCTAGGCGTCATTTTAAGTTTATTTGACTTTTTAGCAGACAGCTTCAGCATTAAAAAAGAGGGCCGTGGGAAGCTCATTTTATGCGGTTTTATTTTTATTCCTCCAGTAGTCTTAGCTATTTTATTCCCAAAAATCTTCCTTTTAGCGCTGAGCTATGCAGGAAGCTTTGGCTGTGTGACTCTCTTTGTTATTATGCCGGCGTTGATGGTTTGGAATAGCCGCTATATCCAGAAAAAAGAACGCTCTTTTAAAGTAGGTGGAGGGCGCTTAGGGCTCTTATCAATGATTCTACTAGGGCTAGCAGTCTTTATACTTCAATTCTTACTCACATTCAAAGTTATCGCGAGCCAGTAGCCAGTAAGTAAAATAGTTACGTATGCTAAAGCTTTACTTTTATGCTAAGTTCTTTAAAATGCTTTTTTTTATTTTAAATTGGAACTCTACCCATGACACTGTCATCTATCCATAACCTTTCCCCAATCAGTCCCCCACCTGATTCTCTAGCAGGCAGCCCAACAAAAGATTTTAGTAGTACCTTCGATTCTCAAAAAATGTTTTTAAGAAATGTAGCACAAAGGCTAACCCTTGATCAAGAACGAATGAGAACTGTACAGTCAGTGAATGATCTAGAAGAATTTGATAAAATGTTTGTAACTCTACAAATCAATACACATTCTAAATTTTGTCACCCACTATTTAAACAGACCCCTAAAGTGGATGGTTGCTTATTTGCCTATCTCTCTAAAGAAGGTAGAGAATACCGTGTGTCTGCCTTGCGAATACCTAGCCTTATAAGCCAAATGATAACTTATCCGTACCTAAATGAAGATGACATTTCCAGAACACAAACAAGTGGAAACTGGATATCTATTGCAAAGGCCTCCCATAGTGAGTTGGCGAGAGCTCACAGATGGGTTTCTAATCTGAGGACTAAGATGTCTTTTGATACGCATGACTATCAAAGGATCAAACAACCTGATTATGGCTTCAGGCTAGATTGTGATATTAGAGGTCAATTAAGCTCTGAATTGTTTGTCTCTGCAAAGACCCCCAACCCATTTGATAGTCCAAAACTCCGTCGTCGCAGCAACGCAATTTAGTTACATTGGGTATAATTAGGCAGAGAGCTTTGGAAAAGCTAGAACAATTAAGGTTCTAACTCTTCTTCCTCAGCCGATTTCTTTTCTGATTCTAACGGTTGTGGTTCTTCAGTTTGAGTCTTTTTGATATTTGATTCCGAAGCACTTGATTTCGATGCTTTAGGACAACCCTTTGTAGAGCTTATGGCTTTTTTGCTGATTTTTCCTTCGATAATGGTACGTAGTTGGTCGATTGAGATATATTCACCTCGAGTAACATAACCTCCATCTTCTTGCAGTTCATAGATTTCAAACCCTTCAAAACCAAGCTCTTTATTGGAAAATTCCCAAGCTACCGTCTTGTCATCGTAAACGCCTTTACCGATCACCTTTCCAAGGCTTTCATTTTCTAGCGTGATGGAAAAGGTGTTATTTTTAATATCTGTTAGAGTAAATCGATTTTGGGTCTTATCCATAAGCCCCTCAACTTCAATCTCCTGGATACAAGTAATTTTTTCATCAGTAGAGTCATTCATTTTCCAATGAGTATAGAACTTCAGCCCATGGCCAAACTCATTGAAAGTGATGGTCCCATCACCGACCCATTGCTCAGGGTTAAATAAAAATGAGTGTTTGGTTGAATTTTTCAAAACATGAACCTCCGGCTATAGATACTTTGTAATATTCCAAGAGCTCCTAGAGTTACAATACTCGAGGATCCTCCATAGGTAACTAATATTAAAGGGACTCCTGTAATCGGCAACATCCCGCACATCATCCCTATATTAATCAGAATATGCATTGCCAAATAAACTGCAACTCCTGTTGATAGGAGTTTACCAAAATGATCCTTTGCAACAACTGATACTTTGAAACTTAAGTATATTAAAATATAAAAATTAGCAAGTAGAAAAAGGAGTCCCAAAAAGCCATAATGCTCTGCAAAGTTGGGAAAAACCGAATCTGTCTGGGGAGCTGGCAGCCAACCACCGCTTGTAAAATCCCCTTTACGCCACCCTTTTCCAGTCACCCCCCCTAAAGAGATGGCTGAAGCCGCAGACTTATGGTGATAGTCTTCTGGGTCTAGGCGCTGATATTGGTACTCTTTCATGAAAGTTGTGGCCACTGGTTTCATCTTCTCGTAAGGAATAATCCCCATTAAAATCGAAGAAAAAACAAAAACACCCCCAATCAACCCTAAAAGCATCACCTTAATTAAGGGACGATAGACATCTGCAAAATAAAACATGACCAGAGCGACGGGATATAATACCAAGGCAGAACCTAAGTCAGGCTGAAACAAAATAAGTAGAAAGGGAACAATTACAATTAAAAGGGCGGCAAAAGCCTGTTGAAATTGCCCTAAAAATCTTTTTTGCTTCTCCAGATACCAGCTTAATGTAATCACCACAATTAATTTTGAGAACTCAGAGGGTTGAATATAAAAAAGTCCCGGAATGCGATACCAGCGATGCACATTATGGCTCTGCGATGTAAAAAATAGCCCGATCAAAGCAACGAGCATGGCAGCATATAAAATCCAAGCCCACTCACGAAGTTTGTTATAATCAAAAGAAGCAAATAAAAAATAGGCCACAAGGCCCATACAAAACCATTTAAGCTGGCTCAAAGCAAGAGGCGTCCAAAATGGCTGGTCGATTATTTCTTCAATGCTCGATAAAGAGTGCGCCTCTGACATGATAACCAAACTAACGCCCATCAGAACAAAGATGACCAAGACAATTCTCCAGTCAATGCGGTTAATATATTTGAATTCAAACAACTTCATCTATCTAAAAAAAAGTATTTATTATAATTTGAGGTGAGTTCATTTAATGAAACCAAAGTTGGAATATATATGAAGACAGAGCAAGCCTTCAATCTTTTTCTGAAAGATTTTATCAAGCAAATCAAAGATAAGAGTATTGAGCAAAATAAAGCTGTTTGGGAACTGGAGACTACAGGGTCTAAACAAGCGATGGCTGATTACTCAACACTTACCAAAGAGCTTGAAATGCTCTTTTGTAATGAAGAAAATGCACAAATGCTTTCAGCTCTTAAAAAAGAATGTTCTGTCACCTCTATAGAACTGCTCAGAGTCTTAAATTTATTAATCAAAAAGCATAAAGTTTCTTGCCTTCCTGAAAGCTTAATTGAAGAGATTGCCCAAAAAGAAGCTTTGCTATCTCAAACCTATGCCAACTTTAGAGTCCCTTTTGAAGGAAAAGAGTATACTGAAAATGACCTACTAGAAATTTTAAAATCAGAAACTGATGTCGAGAGAAGAAAAAATGCCTGGGATGCAAGTAAACAAATTGGAATGACTCTTTCAGAGCAAATATTAGATCTTGTGAAAAAAAGAAATGAAGTTGCTCGTCGCTTGAAATACTCTGACTATTACCAAATGCAGCTCGACTTACAAGAGACTGATAAAAAATGGCTCTTTGAATTTTTAGATGAGTTCGATCAAGCTACCCGTGAAAGCTATTTTAAAATGCATCATGAAATAGAAGAAAAACTAGCAGAGCACTATCAAGTTCCCCAAGCAACTATCGGCCCCTGGGCTTGGGCAGATCCTTTTTGCCAAGAGGACCCTTTACCAAATATGGGCCTTGACTCATTAGTCAGTGAACTAGACCTTGTACAAGCTGGAGAGAAATTTTTCACTTCTATGGGATTTGAGGTAGATGATATTCTAAAGCGCAGTGACCTTTTTGAAAGACAAGGTAAAAATCAACATGCTTTTTGCATGAACTTAGACCGCGATCAAGACATCCGCATTTTAACCAATATTCGCCCCAATATCCGCTGGTTAGAAACAGTGATCCATGAACTAGGCCATGCGGTGTATGAAAAAGGGTATGACCCAGAGCTTAACTGGTACCTCAAAGAGCCTCCCCATATGATCACCACTGAAGCAATTGCTTTAATCACCGGGCGACAAGCCTATGACCCCATTCTTTTAAAAACGCTCTCTAATAAAGAGAACCCAGAAGAAGGGCCTTTGCAAAATGCGGTGCAGAGCCAAAAAAGAAGGCAGCTAATTTTCAGCCGCTGGGTTCTTGTAATGGTTCATTTTGAAGCCAGCCTCTATGCAAAGCCTGATCAAGATCTTAATAACTTATGGTGGTCTCTGGTACAAAGGTACCAAGGCACCAGCCCCACTTCTTTTCGAGGAGGAAAATGCGATTGGGCGTGTAAATACCACATAGGATTGGCCCCTGTTTACTACCATAGCTACCTTCTTGGAGAATTTTTTGCTTCTATGCTCAAAGAGCACTTTGAAACTTTGAACCAATCTCCTTCGATGTATGGACACAAGAATATCGCAAAATTTTTACAAGAAAAGATCTTTTTTCACGGCAATCGTATGCGCTGGGATCGGCTCATAGAAATGGCGATGAAAAAACCCCTCGAATTTCATGCATGGGTCAAACAGTTTTGTTAATCGGGGTATGACAATCAATTGAACGGTAAATTACTCTAAGGGTTTTTAGTTATTCATAATCAGTACGATGTAGAGGCCTCAAATCCCCTTATGATAGGTATTTATCTTTGTGAAGAATAACTATACTAAGATCCTACCACCCCTCTTCAAAATAAAGGTTGTTACTAACAATATTCTTAAGAGCGTTTCTTATATAGGGAATAGTATTTTCCGGCAGAGAATTCAAATCAAAGAACTCAATACGCTCGCATTTAGCGGGCTCTTTATTATCGATTTCTCCTTTCCATTGTGAACATTCAAAAAATAGATCCACATTATTTCGATCTGTCTTTCTATGCATCATACTTTTTAAAGTTAAACATTCTGGCGTAATTTCAATCCCTATTTCTTCTCTAGTTTCTCTAATAACGGCATGCATTGCAGATTCATTCTCTTCTACATGACCCGCTACAAAACCATAAAAATGGTCAAAGTATCCAGTGTTTTTTCTCAAGGATAGTAAAATTCCATGTTCATCTCTCAGAACTAAATAAACATTTAAAATAGCTTTTGATCTTTTGGACTGCACTTCTGTCATATTTTATGCCCTTCTTTCAAAATTTGCTTTTAAAAACAAATTATAGCAGACTTCTCCTTTAAAGGAAGGAAATTGAATATGACTCAAGGACTTTACGAACAACAAGAGCCTTTAAATGCTGAAGAATTTGACGACCAGTCCAGGGCTCTTTTTTGCAAGTATTTAAATAAAGAAAGCCTAAAACATTCCATCCTTCAAGTACGGCATAACAACGACTTATTTTCACTATGTGAGCATTATGATATTTTGGATAAAATTATCCTACATAATGATGAAGAAAAAGGAATAAGAATTAGATTGCATATTTTTGCAGATAATTATTTCGATAGACCTCACGATCATCGTTGGAGTTACTCCAGTCATATTTTATCTGGAGGCTACAAGCACATTATTTATGGGATTAAAGGAAATGTTGCTTCTCCTGAGTTTGATGACCTTATTCCGGTGCAAGTCCGTCATGAAAAAAAAGGCGACTCTTATACACTCCATTCCTCACAGTATCATTCTGTCATTGCAAAACCAGGAACAGTCTCTTTGATTATAAGAGGTCCATCACATAAAGATAAATTTCGATTGATTGATCGAGTTACAAAATATTCTTGGTGGCAATATGGCGCTTCCATTGAAAGTGATGAAGAAAAACTAAAAAAAAGAATGACTCTAGAAAGGTATGATCTTTTAGTTGATAAATTAGCTAAACTAGGAGTTATTTAAGATGCTGCCGATGATCTCTGAAGAAAAAAAAGAAGATTTATATGGGTATGCGCGTGTTCCTGAGCACTTAGATCGTATTGAATATGGAAGATTTCGAAATGTTTACTTATATATTACTGAAAAGTGTCAACTCCGTTGTGGCCATTGCTATATGGGAGAGCGCCTTGAGCATGCAAGATTTATGCCTTTACTAGAAGTGAAGCATACACTCCAGCTTTGGAGAAAAATGGGAGGGAGTAAATTAAGCATTCTAGGGGGAGAGCCAACACTCCATCCTGATTTTATTGAAATCTGTAGATATGCCAAATCTATAGGGTATGAGAAAGTTATTTTAAATACAAACGGTCTTAGAAAAGCTCTGCAACCTTTATCTAAAATGAAGCCTGAAGAATTTAGTTATATTCAAGTAAGTCTCGATGGAGGCTCAGCGGAAACACACGATGCTGTTCGTGGAAGCGGAACTTTTAAAGCTGCTTGGAACACAACTAAAATACTTGTTGAACAGGGATTTGATACACGTATCATATGCACTGTTAATCGCAAAAACAAAGACGACTGTTTGGCTTTAATTCCTAAATGTGAAGAGATAGGTGTCTCTCTTGTTAAATTTCATGTTTTCTCAACTATTGGAAATGGAAAAGATAATACTGATTGGGGAATGTCCCCTAAAGAATGGATCAATTTTTATGAGGAATTAGAACGCATAAAAGATAATCATAAGATCCAAATTTGGTATCAACCAACATATGCTAGTAAATCAAATATTGGCCGCTATACTCAACAAGGATACAGAGGATGCGTAGGTAGAACTCTAGATAGGATTTCAATCTTTCCTGATGGCCGGGCATATGTTTGCTCATATCTCTTTGATACATCTCAAAATATGTTTGAGATGAAAGACGCAAAGATTCAGTTAAATAGGAAGGAAAATGAATTTGAATTATTCAGTGAAGTTTTGACTCATTCTTCCTGTAAATCTTGTAAATCTCCAAAATCTTGTTTGGGGGGGTGCCCGGCAGAAAAACTGGTTATGGGTGATTCTTCATGCCAAGCTGATGAGGATATCATTCCTGTATGTCGACTATGGAAAGCAGATTAATAAAGTTATTTATACTCTTTTTCTCATCATTTTATCTCTTTGGTTTAGATCTAAATCATCAAGTGAAAGAGATACTGGAAGAAACTTTTTGTACTTCACTAGCAAATCTCAAAATAGAACGGGCAGGGGGAATGACAAATAATAACTTTCACATAACATTCAACTCCCAGGAGCAATACCTACTACGGTTACCTGGCTATGGAACACAATCATTTGTGGATAGGATTTCCGAAAAGGCCAATAATAAATTGGCTTACAACGCTGGCTTTAGCCCATCAGAAGTTGTGTATTCCAACCCTGAAAAAGGGATCCAAATCGCAAAGTATATTACATCTTTTCAAAGCTATCAGTTTGAAGATTTTTATGACTTTCAATTTATTAAAGAGATAGCAACACTTTTATATAAAATTCATAATAGTGAATTACTATTTACAAATGATATTTCAATAGACAAACGGATAACCGATCTTGAAAATTTCTTGATCTCTAATAAAATCGAGTTTCCAAAAGAATATAAAACATCAGAATATCAATATGATAGGATCAGAAAAAAACTTAAAGAATCCTCTTTTCACAAAGTTCCTTCTCATGGGGACCCTGTTCCAAGCAACTTTGTAAAGCTTTCGGGGCAGCTTAAACTGTTTGATTGGGAATATTCCGGTTTAAATGATCCTGCTTGGGATTTAGCATTTCTTTCATGTGCCATGAATTATGATAAAAAATTAGACAAATGGCTCATTTCAACTTACTCCAATAATGAAGAAATAAATTTATATGATAGAGTGGTTTTTTTTAAACCTATTGTTGAGCATTGGTTAGGCTTATGGGGACTTCTTCAGACCATTTCAAAAAAGGATCCAGACGAAAAAGAATTTTTTAGGAAATATGCTATTTCAAGGTTTTCAAAATCGAAAAAATACTATCAATCAAATCAATTTAAAAATGCTCTAGAGCGGTTAAATGAAAATTAAGTTACTAACAATTCTAATTTTTGCACTCAGTGGCCTAAACGCAGACAATTTTCTATATGATAATTTAGGAAATCCTGTCTTTTTAAAACTTTATCTAGACTCCAAATCGCCTTCCAAAGCTCTGATTGAGTATCCCATTTTAATAGATCACAAAGGATCGTTTTATGCTGTAATGATTAAGTTCAATCATTGGATTTGCCCATTTTGTGGTACTTTAAACCCAAAAAATCAAGACAATTGTATTTCAAAAAATTGCCCACTGGACCCAGACAATGAATAAAAAAGTCGTATTTCTATTATTTAAACCCGACGTATTTTTAAGAGGACTGCTTCCTTCCTTCATAGATTTACTTGAAAAAGACCAATTTATTTTTTATGACTTTTTCTGTGGCTTACTCAATAAAACTCAATTTGATGCCATATACTCATGTGCATTTCGCTGGGACGTTGATGACTGGTATCATAACCAAGAGTTATATGAGTTTGGTCCTGCTTTAGGTTTAGCTTTGGGCCATAATTCAAGAATGGACGCGCTAAAAAAATTACAAAAACTCAAAGGTTCAGCTCTGCCAAAAAACAGACCTCCTGATTCATTAAGACGTATATTAAACTCGAGATCTAGAGTTTTTAACTTATTGCATGTTCCTGATAATCAAGAAGAGTCTAATCAATCTCTTTTTAGCTGGTTTAGGCATACTATTGAATTTCAAAATAAAGAAGGTCTTTCTTCAGAAAGTGTTATCAATGAGATTGATACTCATCAATATTTCTCAACTTCAGAAATTGACCCGGAACGAACGTTTTTAATAAGCAAAATAAGGCTTTTTCATGCTTTTCAGAAAACTCAAAAGATTCCAAATTCTCTTTACCAACTACTCGAAAAACTCAAAATTTTCTACTTGGGTTGGTTAAGTGATTTAAAAAGAAATATCAATAGTTGTCAAATTGAGGGCACAATTATTCATTCTATGTACGATAAAGAGCGAGCCCTGTTTGATCCAATACTAAACTCATCACCAAATAATCAAATGGTTCAAGCTGTAAAGCTTCTAGCAGATCTAAAAAATGTTCTAAGTTCTAACTTTTTTTGGCTTTTAGAGAGTTGGAATGTATATTTGAGTTCATTGGAACAGTATCTCTTGAAATGTCGTTTTAAATACTCTTAGAAACCCCAATTCTAACATTTGCTGCCCATTCAGCATTATCACCTAAACAAAATTGAACTAACTGGCAGTTATCAATGAGCCAATTATATTTTTTAATTTTTAATAAATAACAAATAGCCCAATGAGTGCCTCCATGAGCTATTACCAGTGTCGGTGAAGAGCTTGATAGAATGATTTGTAAGCCCTGTTCGATCTGATTAATAAATTTGGCAACTTTGGGTTCACTAATGTTAAATTCAACCATTCTATTCCATGTATGAAGATCGCATTCTTCAAATTCATTCAGGATGGTTTGTTGTTTATTTTTTTCTGGGAAAAGAATGTGATACATCTCCTGAACCCTATTCAGGGGGCTTGTATAAACTGAATTGATATTTAATTCTTGCACTATTGAAGAAATAGCAAAAGCTTGATCTCTACCCTTTGGATTTAAAGATATTTCTCTGGGGTGGTGAGTTAATTTTATGTTAGGTTGAGAGTTAAAATCAGTTTCACCATGCCTTAAAAAATAAAATTCCTTCGTCTGTTTCATCTTAACGCTTTTTGCTCCTTATTAATCCTCAGTCAATTTAGGAAGATACTGTAAAAACTCAGTTGTTCCAAAAGATCTCCCATATCTGTTCCATAAACTGCTCCACTCAAGATTCATATTTTCGTAAGTGTTTATCCATAACAAGGGAAACAATTATGCTTGAACAGCTATCTTCTCCTACAGTAGGTAATACTACTTCCTCTTGAAATACTTGTGGAGTATAGACTGATGTTGTTCGTGTGTTGTCCAGTCTAATGGATCCTATAACTTCTTGGGGTTTAGACTTAAGGCCAGCAATGTACTTTGAACAAGGAAACATAGTAACCACATTTTCGCCCTTTTCATCATAGACAGTAACTGGATGTGGTGTACAATTAACCAATGTGGAAGAGTTCATAAAAGCCATAGAAATCTTCCTAAACTGAGGTTTAAATAATAAAAAAGAATAGCCTTTCTCTTGAAAAATGAATATTAAAAAATCAATCTATAGATTGGAAAAGGAGTGATATTTTCTATTTATAGAATCTACATCTTCCAAATTTCAAGTTATTGAAAAACAGCATATAACAACTACTAGAGTAATTTACCTTTCCATTAATTGTCATACCCCTAATCTAGAAAACTACTGTCTAATATAAAACTATTAAATAAATGCTTTTTATCCTTAGCCATTGAAATGAATCAATTGAGAAGCTAATCTTTTTCTAAATAAAAAAGTAAACCTTTACTTTGGTAACCTTTTGGAAAAGTCATGAATATAAACGTCACCGATTCAGCAAGTTCTCAAATTATTTCTCATCAAATTCTTCATGATAGCTTTGATGCATGCTATGCAAAACTGCAAGACAAAATTCTTACAAGAGGAAACTTGCCCACCATCAGTGCCAATGCTCAGCTTCAACTTTTAAAAGAACTCTCACAATTCCCCCTTGGCCGCTTTTTGATTGAAAATAAGGGTCTCAATGGAGAGATGACACAATATATTTTAGAACACCCGGATAAAGGAAGGCAAACCAAACAGCGCCCCGATGGCTCACCGCTCACAGATTTGGAAGTTTTTCTACTAGATCGCGCTCCTGTTATTTTAGCAACGCAGCAGCGCTGTAAAATTTTTCAAATTGAGATTCAAAAAAGATGTGTGGGAGAGAACAAAATTTTTGTATCCACTCCCTGTGGCACGTTGCATGAGCTTTTATTTATAGATTCAAGTCAATTAAACAATTTTGAGCTTATTGGTGTTGATTTAGATGTTGATTCAATACAAAAATCTCAGCAAGCAGCAATCCACCACCCCTTGAAGAATCATATCAAGCTTGTTCAAGATGACAGCTGGAATTTTACTCTCAGATCTCCTTGTGACCTTTTAATCAGTAATGGCTTGAATATCTATGTCCAAGAAGATGATAAGCTTCTTGAACTTTATCAAAACTTTTATAACCAAATTAAGCCAGGCGGGGAACTCATTACTAGTATGCTCACTCCCCCACCTCCACTAACTGATCGCTGTGAATGGGAAATGTCTCAAATCAACCCTAAAGATGCTTTTAAACAAAAGGTGATTTTTGGGGACGTCTTAGAATCTTCTTGGCAATATTATCGGTCGACAGAAACAACGGTTGAACAATTAGAGTCCGTTGGTTTTACAGATATACAAGTTATCTATGATCAAGCACACATTTTCCCAACGTTTGTTGCTAAAAAGCCTAATTAATTTCTCATTGAAATGTATCTCTCAAAAATTATGATGGCTTTTGATCAGAAATAATGGTTGTAAATGTACCAAAATTAATATCTGATAAATTTGAGATATCATTTCCACTAACAACAAGCCTTGTTAAACTCTTTAATCCCGAAAGACTTTGTGGGAGAGAGCTTAATTGGTTATTGGATAGATCAAGCTCCAGTAGCTCGGACGTCTCATCGATGTGTTCTGGCAATCTTTGAAGGTCATTGTTTTGTACATATAAAACTTTTAAAGACCCTATCTCAAAAATTTCATCAGGGAATGTTTGAAGGTGATTATTAGAAGCATCGAGTTGCTCTAGCTGTGTAAATTTCCAGAAACTTGCTGGAAGACTTTCAAGCCTATTATGAGATAAATTTAATACCTCTAATATAGTAAGTTTCCCAATATCTTCTGAAAGATGAATCAGTGAATTTCCAGAAAGATTTAAGCGCAATAAATGACCCAACTTAAAAATACCTTCTGGAAGAGAAGTTAGTCCAAGTCCGCTTAAACTTAATGAATCTTCCACAGCATCTTTACACCTTTGTATTTTTTTTTGAGCAATTCCCCTACTCATCTTCTGAACATTATCAATTCCTTCTTCGTTGACCCATTGAGATATCTGATCCTCCCATTTCAACTTTGCTGCTGGAGCAGTCTTAACTGATGCTCGACTAGAGGCTGGAGAAGGCCTAGCTTTTGAAGCTATACCAATCTTTGAGGATTGCAATTCCTCCATTGCCGTCTGCACTGATTTATATATTTTACCCGCCATTTGGAGAGTGCAATCGCTTAAATGCGTCAGTGAAAGTGGTAATTTTTCAAGTGGATTATAGTTTATATTCAGCCTTTGAAGATCTGTTAAATTCCCAATATTTTCCGGGAGAGTCGTAAGTTGATTTCGACTTAGATTGAGCCTTTTTAAATTCTTTAGATTACCAAGACTCTCAGGAAGCTCTTTAATCGCATTACCTTCTAGTTCTAAATATTCTAACTGCTTGAGCTTCCCTATCTCTTGCGGGAGACTCTTAAGCTCATTATCATAGAGATTCAAGGTGGTTAATTGTGTCAGCTCTCCTATTTCCAAAGGCAACGAGTCTAACCCTAAACTGCCTAGATTTAGAACTTTTGGATGTTCTTTTCTACATTCTTTAATTCTTAATACAGCCGCTTTACGAGCTTCTGACTGCTTAGGGCTGAGGTTCTTTGCACCAGACCAAGAGTCTAACCGACCCTCAACCTCTGACCACTTTATGAGATCTTTGGCAACTTGAACGGTTATCTCTTCGCTTGGTTCTATATCAACCCCTCTTTTCCCTGCCCTACCTTTTTGATCCTGCACCTCCTTGACCTCTTTGAGCATTTCTTGAACCAGTTGAATGCCATCTCCTGCTGATGTTTGAATATGTTTAAAATCAAGGTAAACAGTTGTCTTTTTATCCAGCTTTAATTCAGGGAAACCTTTTTGATTATTTTTACTATCATATTTAGCATCAATTCTCGGATTATATTCAGGAGCAGGTTGATATTTAGGAGGAGAATAAGAGCAGCGACAGGTAACTGTTCTCCCCTTCCATTGAACTGTAAGAGCTTGATCTTTAGTTCCTGCAAGCTTCTCTATTCTATATTCAAAACCAGGTGCTTTTTCAATAGGTTTAAAATCAGGCATATGAACTCCAAGAAGGTAGCAGAACTAACACCGCCGCTCTCTTATCAATTATCAAAACCTAAATTATCTGTAAACTCCTTTATATAAAGGTTATAAAAAAACAAAGCTTGATCTGTTTAAATAATTAATAAAAAATAACTTAAGGGACATGTAAATATTTTTTGTTAGTATAAAGGCGCTTGGGTTGATTTGATTTAAATAATCAAACATTCTAGTATTTGGTTATGAAGACAATTAGACACCACTTCCCTACTATTGACTCTACCCAAGACTGGGCTAAGAGTCAGCTAAACACTTTTGACCTCAACCATTTCCATGTGATTTCTGCGCAGGAGCAGACCAAAGGAAGGGGTCGATTTAATAGACACTGGCATTCTCCAAAAAACGTCAACATCTATGTAACCTATTGTTTTTCAATTCCTAAAAGTGATTTTTCATTCAATCCATTAAGTTTGGTGACAGGCCTTTGTATCGCTGAAGCACTGCAAAAGCTTGGAATGAGAGCAAAACTTAAGTGGCCCAATGACATTTACATTGGCAATGAAAAAATAGGGGGCATTTTAACAGAAACCCAAGAAGCGGAATCTGGAAGGGTTTTTTTTGTAGGGTTTGGTTTGAATGTGAATATGAATCTCGAACAACTTTCACAAATCGACTGTCCAGCAACATCCTTGCTTGCACAAACCAATAAAAAAACCAGCATCCCCATGTTAATGGAAACTATTGAAACGATTTTTAAAAGAAATCTATCTGTTTTTATTCAAGAGGGCTTTGCCAAATTCCACCCAGATTTCCAAGAGATCTCCCTGCTAACAGGAAAAAAAGTAATGCTAGATCTTGGGACTGAAGTAATTGAAGGAATGTGCAAAGGCGTGGATGGTGAGGGTGCTTTAATCTTAGAAGATAAAGACCAATCTTTACATACGTATTTTTCTGGTGAGATTATAAGTTGGGAACCACATTAAGCTTAGGATCCACCTTTGCTTGAATCACTTTTTGTATAAAAGATAGAGTCGCTCCCGTTGCTGAAAAACAGGTTGTACACGTTCCTTGGTAAGCAATCGTGACCTGGTCTTTTTGTAACCCAATCACCTCAACACCACCTGCATCCATCTCTACGTAGGGACGTACTTCTTGGTCTAACACTTGGTCAATCACCGCAATTTTTTGTGAGAGAGTTAGCTGATCAAATCCTGGGTACCCCTCACCTTCTACCGCATCTGCCATCACAGGAGGCGCCTGATAACTTTGGGAGATGGGGATGTCCATGCACAAACGAGCGCAAGATTTGAGCGCTTCAATGACTAAAGAGACATACAAAAGCCCCCCCTCACCAAAGGCGGGGGTTTCATTTTTATCCCTTAAATAATGGTCAATGACTTCTACGTGCATGCGAGCTGCTTGATCATAATTTTTTCCAATAATTAAATGCGTTGTTGCCTCTGCAAGGCCAATTAAAATCGACTCTCCATAAACCTGGTATTTAGCATCAATTACCGTCCCGTCTGTCGGATCTACAAGCATATCATACTTTAGCCAGTTACCATCTTCTACAGCTCCTGCAGAGCCAGATGCCAGGCGAAGTTCACAAGCAGTCGCATCTTCTTGAGAAAAACTTCCCATCGACCGTGGATTTTGAATATGACGATTTAATTTAGAACTATATTGAGACCAAAAAAAGGGCTGTATCATTTGTTTAAGTGGCATCAGATACCTTCATTTGCTTAGAGAGTTTTCTCAGTTTACATACCGCTTGAATAATCACCTCACTGGCTCTTTTGATCTCTTCGGCGCTGGTATACCGTGACAAAGCAAAAGAGAGGGCTCCATTAGCAATGAGGGGGGGCATTTGAAGAGACTCTAAAAGGGTGCTTAGTTTTTGAAAATTAACACCACCTAAGGTAGCATACACTCGATGAGCATTCAATTCATATAATAGAGCGTCTGCCACTACATTTTTAAAAGAAATGACAGCAACGTTTGGCAGTCTCAAATTTTTATCAAATAAAATCTCAATATCATCCAGACCTTCTTGTAAACATCTCTCGAGTAAATCGCGCTGAGAAGCAACTTCTAGGCACATCTCACTAATATTGTCTTGAGAAAGCTTTGCAGCATGCGCCAACCCCATGAGTTGACAAGCATCTACAATCCCCCCTCTAAGCCCATTTTGCTCCAACCCTCCTCCTATTAAAGGAGAGAGTGCAATCTGTGATCGCACATAGATCCCCCCACTACTTTTAGGGCCATGCAATTGATCACCGCCAAAAGTTAAGAAATCTACAGCAAGATCTTGAGCATTAATTTCAATTTTCCCTAGTGCATAAGTAATGTCTAAGTGCAGGTAGATCCCACGCATTTTACAAACTTCTTTTAGTTTTTCTATAGGTTGAATCAACCCTGTCAACCCGCTGGCAAGTGATAGCGAAACCATAGCCGTTCTAGGGTTGATCGCTTCGATGATTTTCTCTTCATCTAAGATGCCTTCTTGAAGTTGCTCGAGCATATGAACATGACAGCCAAATGATTTAAGTTTTTCTAAATTCATTAAAATTGCGGCATCTTCACTTTGTAGTGTTAAAAAGTGGTTTTTTCCTTCTTGTTGCACTTTGTTTTTGAGTGCTATTTGGTAAGCATGGCTGATCGCTTCTTCACAAGAAGATGTAAAAATAATGGTGTCTGATTGTGCATCAGCACCGATAAGTTGGTAGAGGGACTGGAAAGCATTTTGAAGATCAACAACAAGCTCCTGCCCCTTTGAATGCGGCTGTAAATAATTGCCAAATTTCTTATCTAAATAGGGCAGCATCACATCCTTTACAGCAGGATCTAAACAAGAAGTGGTATGGTGGTCTAAATAAATATCAGTCATTTACCAACTCAAATTTTTGATTTAGACAATTATAAACAAGAGGAACTCCCGTTGGGATTTCAAGTTTTACGATTTCCTCTTCATTTAAATTTTGTATGTACATTGAAATAGCTCTTAGAGAATTCCCATGAGCTGCTATTAAAATGTTTTTTCCCTGATCTAAAAGAGGGGTGATTTCTTTTTTAAAGTAGGGAAGCGTTCGCTCTAAGGTCATTTTTAGGCTTTCCCCATTAGGAGGAGGAACATCGTAGCTTCTTCTCCAAATATGAACTTGCTCAACCCCAAATTGGCTACGAGCTTCATCTTTGTCCATTCCCTGTAGATCTCCATAGTAGCGCTCATTTAAATTTTCACTCACAATGGTTGGGATGCACTTTTTTAAAGCATCTTTAGTGCAGTGATCGGCTCCCCACTCTTTCATTTTCCCTTGAGGATGCTGCATCAAAAGAGGTTTTTTTGAAATGTGGCCCTGCATAGCTAACATAGCGGTTACCTGAGCCCGCAATAGCGAAGAGGTAAAGACTTGGTCAATAGGCAAGTTTTGAATCTTTTTACCAGCGTCTAAAGCCTCCTGAACCCCGCGGGCGCTCAACCCGACATCGACCCATCCTGTAAATCGGTTCAACTGATTCCACTCAGATTGGCCATGACGCAATAAAATGAGTTTACTCATATCTCCCCCATAAGGTTGTTATAGAGCCTTTATACTGCAAGGCATCCGGGTGCACATCTACTGCGCTATCTTGCAAAGCAGCATACGCTCTTAGCAGGTGTATGATATATTCATCAAGACTCTTGGATTGCAGATTTTGGGTTGCAAATTGTCTGCCCTTATTAGCGATTTCTCGAACCTGGTCATCATGACAACGCGCCCATTGAACTTTTTCAGGTAAATCTGAAAAGTCTACCACTAAAGAAACATAATGCTCATTGGGCTTCAATGCTCTGTAAAACCATTGCATATTCTTAGTTTCATGTTTAAAAACCACAGACCCCGAAGCTAAAGCCATACAAAGTCTTGGATAGGTGCAGGTATTCCCATCTGCAATCACTAAATATTTGTATTTTAAATGCCCTTTGTGGTCCACCCAATTAGCGAGGGGAAGAACGTTTAGCATTTCGCTTTTTACTTCGCCTGGCATTGGATTGAACACACTATAGCCTGCATCTACATCCTCTGGATGGTATTGACTGATCAAAGAGAGTCTTGTCCTGGGCATAAGATGCCAGTTTTCTAATGTAAAATCTCCTCCTGTAGTCCCTCCCCTCCAAAAGGCTTTCTCTTCTTTTTCTTCCCATTTAAATTGAGATTTACGCTGAGCCTTTTGGAGGGCTAACAACCCTTTATTAGCAAAAGAGTAGGTGAGGGGGTCTGGAAACAAAACCGCAGCAGTTCCCACCTCTTTTGAAAATCCAAATAGAGGCACCTTGCCTTCTTCATAATCCGTCGGCATTGAAACGCCATCGTGAACGGTTAATAAAAAGTCAACATCGGGAAGCTTGGTTCTTTTACTTGCTCGCTTAAGTTGCCCACACACTTTTTTAAGGCGATCAATCCCCTCTTCATTTCCCCAATTCCAATTTAGGTAAATCTTATTATTTTTTATTTGAAAATGAACGAGCTTCTCATCTTTAGAAGCACTAGAGAAGTACTTTTCAATGTGCTTAGGATATAAATCTTTTTTTGAAAAAAAACTCATATCCTCTTGTATTTGCTCCAACATCCACTCGGGGGGCTCTTTCAAAGAGCGCGACATGGACCAAAAAGTCACAGCCCCTGTAGTTAACAATAGAAATATAATCCCAAATTTCTTCATAATCTCTCCAAGAATAAGCCATAGATTCTAACGTAAAACAATAAAATTTTCAAATAATCTGGTATTTATTTTTAAAGACTTAATAAATCATTAAAATAAATTTTATTATTAAATTAAATCGTAAGACTCGCTATAATCATTGTAAAAAAAATATCTTATTATGACCAAGAATAGATTGAGTAAAGTTTTAGCACAAGCGGGCATCGCTTCTCGACGTAAATGTGAAGAGCTTATTTTTGCAAAAAAAGTCACAGTGAATGGCCAGATCGTTGAACAACCTCAACACATGGTCAACATCCACTCAGATTGTATCGTCTACAATGGCTCTAGGGTCAAACAGAAAGAGCCTATGGTTTACTATTTGTTAAATAAACCTAAAGGCTACGTTTGCAGTAATGATGCCACACTTTATAAAAACATTGTTATTAGCTTATTCCCTCAAAAGCAACGCCTCTTTACAGTTGGCAGGCTTGACAAAGAAACCACCGGCCTTTTAATTGTAACTAATGATGGTCAACTTGCTCACAAAGTAACCCACCCTAGTTTTGAAATTCAAAAAGAGTATCTTGTAAAAACCAGCGGCGAGATAGACCCTGAACACCTCGATAAAATTCGTGCAGGCCTCCTTATTGAAAGGAGCTTTGTCAAACCCATCCGCGTTTCTAAAGTGCGTAAAAACACTCTAAAAATTACCGTTAAAGAAGGTAAAAAACACGAAGTTAGAATTTTAGTGGAACATACCGGCCTTTTAGTCCAAGAGTTAAGTCGAATTCGTATTGGAAACCTCCGGCTTGGAAACCTTGAGATTGGCTCCTTTAAAAACGTAACTCTAAAAGAGCTCAACCCTCTCTTTGAATCCTAAATACTCTTTGACCATCTTTTCTAAAAATAGATAGGCTGCGGCAATCTACCTGATAGCACCCAGCTCTTTTCATGCTTTTCCAAAAAAACGCTAATAGTATTTTTATTAAAAAAAATTTAATTTTAGTTAATAAAAAAAACAACAAGTTAAAATATTAAATTATAAAAAATAACTCTCTATTTAGTTTATATAAATCAAAACTAAACTGTAAAAAAACACCCTTTTCATATAAAAATTTTTAACTAAAAACAGTCACAAACAGAAGGGATTAAATACAAAATTTTAAATAGATAGATAACATAAAATTTTAAATAGTAATTTAATTTAAAATATTTATTTCATTAAACAAAATTTTAGTAATCTTAAAGTAAAATTTTAATTAGTTATTTCATTTAAAAATTTATATTTTATTAAAAAAATGTTTATTTATTAGTTAATATTTCAGAAGATAGTCGCTCTTTTTTATTTTTAAAACACCAAAACAGGAAAATATTCTAATGAAATTTAGAGAAGCGAATTTATCGGTAACAATAAATATGGGCCCAGGATCAAACCTATACATGAGTCGTGGAACAACTCAGTACACAGCCCCCGTAACAAACCAATCCACATGTGGAAAGAATAGTCGAGCAACCGTCCAGTACACAGCTCCAGTCACAAGCCAATATGCATGCAGAAGCAAGACAAACTTCAGTAAAAGCAATACCCAAACCACAACCCATAACACAAATCGATACGCTGTTCGAAGCTTTAGTGAAAGTCATTACAATCAGAATAACTATCCAAAAACACCCTTTGATAGAAAAATATCTCGGTCAAAAGTAGCTCCTGCTCAAGAAGAGGCATACAATTATGCTCACGGAGGCTTCTCAAGAATGCGCGTAGAGAATTTTGAACCTGCAAAGAAAATCGAAAAGAAAAATGGACTTCAGGGAATGGGCGATCTGAGTTTTGCTTTAACAGCACGAAACTTATTTGGTAAAGACACTTCCACAAGCCCTTCATTTACAAGACTGAGTATAGACGAATAAAACTATTAATAAAACCAACTAGAGTCTGCTCTTTTCAACTCAATGGATCTCAGCTAAATTCTTGGATTTCTTCGAGTGGACTAAATGAATTAGCAGCTTATTTAAAAGCTGCTTCCCCTTACAAAAAAAACACTTGATCACTGTTTTTTTGTATTAACAAAAGTCCAGGATTTAGTAATCCTGGAAATTATTTTAAAACATAAAAACCAAGGAAACAATTAAAATGAAAATAAGCGAAGCAGCTTTTTCTGCAATGCCAATCTTAAATGGAGCTCACCAAGAAGCTAACAAAACTCCCGATGAGCCTATGGGTGCGGGAGAATTATTCACTCCTGAAGGAGAGGGTATGGGTTACGTTACTCCTGAAAATCCTCCTATTGATGAAGTCGGATTTGTGACTCCTGATCAACCTATTATTCAACCAAATTCCCCTCCAGCAATACGGTTGCGTAGCCAAGGTTCGAGAACGCCTCTAAATGGACTAAATCCACAAGAGAGAGCAGCGGCGGCGGCGGTTAGGTCCTCACTTTATTTTGGACCAAATGATGATCCACTAAGTGTAAGATTATTTACTGGAAGTCCCGAATAATAAAAATAGTATTTTTAAATCTGTTTTAATACAAAAGCTGGCTTTTGCCAGCTTTTGTATTAGCCGAGGCCAGACTGTAAGATATCGTGCATTTTGATTAGTCCATGCACTTTTTTCTGATCATCAACTACAGGTAATACCATAAAAGGCCGCTGTTGATCTGCCTCCATAATTCTTAAGGCCTCCCAGGCCATTTTCTCAGGAGCAACCACTTTAGGAAAACTCACCTTAAGATCTTTGAGCAAGAGGTGTAGCGTTTGAGAACCGTACATTTGCAAAGCTCTTCTTAAATCCCCGTCTGTAAAAATCCCTTGCAAAATCTGATTAGAATCAACAATTAAAAGACAACCACAACGCTTTTCTGTAAGTTTTGGCAATACTTTTTCAAGAGAATCTTCAAGGCTACAAAAAGGAACTCTATCCCCAGTTAGCATCAAGTCTCGAACTTTATAAGTCAGCTTCTTGCCAATTTTACCTGCAGGATGATTGGTTGCAAACTGATCTAAAGAGAGCCCTTTTTGGTGCATGAGTGCAACCGAGAGAACATCCCCACAAATCAACTGCACTTCTGTTGAAGTTGTAGGAACAATGTCATAAGGGCACAGTTCTTTATCAATAGGTAAATAAATAACTTGATCGCTGGCTCTTTCAAGTCGAGAATTTTTCTTTGAAATCATCGAGACAACACAAGCCCCTTTATTTCGAACACACGGTATTAAATTTAAAATTTCATCGCTCTCACCACTTTTACTAAGGACAATAAAAGTATCTTCTGTGTCTACAATCCCTAAATCTCCATGCAATGCGTCAATAGGCGCTAAAAACATCGCCTTGATACCAATAGAGACGAAGGTCGCAGCAATTTTTTGTGCAATAAATCCACTCTTTCCTACTCCCGTAAAAAAGATGATCCCCTTGGTTTTTTTGATCAGCTCTACTAAAGATTCTATCTGAGAGAGGTCCATATGATCAAAAAAATAGTTCAAGCTCTCTTTTTGAGCTTTGAATAAGTCTGGAAGCGTTTTGTTTTTTAAATAAATTCCTTGCATATCTCTCTTGAATTTTTAATTGGGATCAATCATATCCTTAATTTTATATGAAGTGCTTAATCTATAGGAAAATCAGATGAAAATAAAGGTTAAAAATCCGGTTGTCGAGTTAGACGGCGATGAAATGACTCGAATTATTTGGGAGTTTATTAAAGATAAATTAATTCTTCCATATTTGGATATCGATCTAAAATACTACGATTTAAGTGTAGAATCACGAGATACTAGCAACGACCAAATTACAATAGATGCAGCAAATGCTATTAAGAAATATGGGGTTGGCATTAAGTGCGCAACAATTACGCCTGATGAAGCTCGTGTCCAAGAATTTAATTTAAAAAAGATGTGGCGGTCTCCTAACGGCACTATCCGTAATATTTTAGGAGGTACGATCTTTAGACAACCTATTTTATGCCACAATGTTCCAAGACTCGTTCCAGGGTGGACCCAACCAATTGTAATTGGCCGTCATGCTTTTGGAGATCAATATAGAGCTCATGAAATGAAAATAGACCAGCCAGGAAAGCTGCAACTTGTCTTTAAACCAGCAGATGGATCTTCAGAGCAAATTGAAGAGGTTTTTGATTTTAAAGAGCCAGGTATTGCTATGGCTATGTATAATTTGGATGAATCTATTAAAGGATTTGCAAGAGCTTCTTTCCACTATGGGTTAGAGCTTGGTTGGCCTGTATACCTTTCAACAAAAAATACTATCTTAAAAAAATATGATGGGCGCTTTAAAGACTTGTTCCAGGAAATTTATGATAGTGAATTTAAAGAAGCTTTCGAGAAAAAAAACATCTTTTATGACCATCGCCTCATTGATGACATGGTTGCATCTTCTCTTAAATGGAATGGAGGCTATGTATGGGCATGTAAAAACTACGATGGAGATGTTCAATCCGATACGGTGGCTCAAGGCTTTGGATCACTTGGGCTGATGACATCTGTTCTGATGACACCGGACGGGAAAACAATTGAATCGGAAGCAGCTCATGGGACGGTCACTCGCCATTATCGCAGGCATCAAAAAGGGGAAGCGACTTCTACTAATCCAATTGCCTCTATTTTTGCTTGGACTCGAGGACTCGCACATCGGGGAAAATTTGACGAGACCCCAGAAGTGGTTCACTTTGCACATCTGCTCGAAAAAGTTTGTATTGAAACTGTAGAATCAGGCTCGATGACAAAAGATCTTGCCCGCTTAATCAGTGCAGATACACCCTGGCAAACCACTCAAGAATTTTTAGATACTTTAGACAAAAATTTTAAAGAGGCTTTGAAGAAGTAACATCTTCAAGATTTGTTTTAATCTGATTTAAAAAGTCAGCCCCATAAATCCCGTCAATCACACGATGGTCAAAGGTAAGCGTTAAAAAAACCACCTGGCGAATCCCAAAACTAGAGTCGCTTATAGGTGCCACTTTTTTATGAATACTTCCAACACCAATAATGGCAACTTCTGGGTGATGGATAATCGGAACCCCTATATGCATCCCTGTCATTCCAAAGTTAGTCATGGTAATAGTTCCATCACCAATGTCCTCTTGACGTAGTTTATTAGAGCGTGCCCCTTCTGAAAGGCGTGCAACCTCTTTAGCAATAGCTGGGATATCTTTGTTTTGACAATCTCTAATTACGGGAACCACAACTCCATTCTCAATGCTCACTGCTATCCCCACATTAACAAAATGCTTCATTAAAATGGTTTCTTGATCTACAGAAGCATTAACCATAGGATAGGCTTTGCACGACTGAGCAATTGCTTGAACCAGATAACTGGTAACCGTTAGTTTCACTTGATGTTCTTGAAAAAAACTGTTCTTATTTTGCTTGATGCTATCCATTAGGTCGGTCACATCCACTTCAGCAATCAATGAGGCGTGAGGTGCTTGATAAAATGACTTGACCATGTTCTCAGCAATTGCTTTGCGCAGCCCTGTCATTGGCATCTTTTCAATTCCCTGAGACGGGGCTTTTTGGACTTCTACTGGATGAGATGAATCCAAATACTTTTCAAGATCTTTTTTAGTAACTCGCCCCCCTTCACCAGAACCAGATATTTTTGATAAGCTATCTAAAGAAATGCCATTTTTGCGGGCCATATTTAAAACAGCCGGGGATAGAGAGTCATTTTTCTCTGTATTTTTAGACATGGGGCATTTTGAATTGGCAACCACAGGTGCTGCAGTGTCTCCAAACTCTCCCACTGAAATTTTAGCTAAAGGAGCTCCTACATCTACCTCTTGACCCACTTGAGCAATAATCTGAGTCAAAACCCCCGCCTCAGGAGCTGGTATCTCGCTATTTACTTTATCTGTAGAAACTTCCAAGATAGGCTCATCTTTAGAAACCGTCTCTCCTTCTTTTTTTAACCACTGGACAACAGTTGCACTGACAATACTCTCACCAAGTTTTGGTAGTAAAATTTCTAAAACACGGTCACTCATAATAATTTCCTTTTTTAAAGCTCACTGTTTTCCAAAACTAAAATCTTAGGATCATTATACTGCAAACAATCTAACTCCCCCTCAGACTTAGCAACGTACACAGCTACCACCGCATCACCTGCAATATTAACCACTGTCCCCACCATATCTCTTAGACGATCAATAGCAAAAATAATAGCAAGACCTTCTAAAGGAAGACCCACAGATTTAAGCACCATAGATAAAATTAAGAAACCAGCGCTTGGAATTCCTGCGGTTCCTATCGCTGATAAGGTCGCTGTTACCACGATAATGATAAGACTTTGCAAACTAAGTTCCACACCGTACATTTGGGCGACAAAAACAGATGCAATCGCCTGAAAAATAGCTGTCCCATTCATATTGACAGTTGAGCCGAGTGGGATCACAAACTTAGCAATTGACTTAGGAACACCTAGGTTATGAATCGCACAATGAATGGTCACAGGTACCGTCGCAGAACTACTACTTGTTGAAAAAGCGAATATAAAAGCTTCAATCATTCCTTTAAAAAATGGAATAGGATTGAGGCGACACATAAAGACTAAAACAATGCCAAAGAATAAAAAGAGCTGAATAAATGCAGTAATGTAGATGGTTCCCAGTAATTTTGCTAAAGGCAGTAAAATAGAAAATCCAAAAGTCCCTGAGACGGATGCCATAATAGCAAAAACCCCTAAAGGAGCAAACTGCATCACAATGTTTGTCAAAGAATACATCACTTCTGAAACAGACTCTAAAAAATTCAGCAAAGGCTCTGATTTCTTTTTTGTAATTTGAATCGCTAAGCCTAAAAAGACTGCAAACACAATCACCTGTAAGACATTACCCTCAGTAAAGGCCGTAAAAATATTACTCGGAACCATGTTCAATAAGAGATTTGACAATCCAATAGAATCTCCAGCATGAACGTTTACCGCTTCAGTGGGAACAAAGTTTACATTGAGCCCCGGCTTAAGCAGATAGGCAAAAAATAGACCTAATGCAATAGCGATTGCCGTGGTAGCTAAATACATCCCAACTGTTTTTAGACCGACTCTTCCTAGTTTTTTAGTATCTCGAATGCTGGTAACACCCACTACCATAGAGGAAAAAATAAGGGGGATAATCAACATCCCAATCAAACTTAAAAATAACTGGCCAAGAGGTTTTAGGTAAGCTGCTTTCTCTCGGAGTATAACCCCGGCAATCAGCCCCAAAAACATCCCGATTAAAATTTTCGACCATAATTTCATTTTGTATTTCCTTATATTTTTTTTTAACTAGATCAAGCTTTTTCAACACACACTACAAAGTTTATAAAGGAGAAGAAAAATAAGCGACTTGGTACTTTATCGAAATGAATTCAAATCAACCAATTTAAATAGATCAGTTAAAAAATTTTATCTAATAATTGACGACCATTTTAAATGATTGCCCTCATTTTGTGCACCAAAAAAGGCGTCTTAGCAAGATAGGCTGAAATTAAAAATTTAAATAACTTCTTGTAAAACCCTTTCTAATTCTTGCTCCCCTTGTATCGCTTTAAGCTCCATTTCCACGTAGGCAAGTGGGATTTGTAACTTTAAGTTAATAGGTAATTTAACCGCATCTTTTTCAGTACAAACTATCATTTGAGCCTGGCTCTGCTTTGCTTTTTCTACAAGCTGATCAACGAATGAAGAAGATGCTTCTTGGTGGTCATTTAAAGAAGCTTTGTAAAGAACCTCCGCTCCTTGATCTTCCAATAACTGGTAGAAGTAGCTTGGCTTTGCAATTCCACAAAAAGCCACTACTTTAGCCCCTTTCAACTCCATTTCTTTTAACCCATCTAAGCTTAAGGTTCGCAAATAATGGGGTCTCATCGCAACGATGGGCGCTTTGCTGTAGCGTCTTATTTTAAGGTTGATCTCATTTAGCTGCTCTATTTTCGCGTGATTGACAACAATCAGGTCAGCCCTAGCAAGAGATTGCGGATGATCTCTTAAAAACCCTCGCGGTAAAAAGTATCCTTTTCCAAAAGGATCATTTGCATCTAGAGTAACAATTTCAACATTTCTGTGTAATTTGCGGTACTGCATTCCATCATCTAAAAGAATCACACGAGCTTTTTTTTGCACAGCCATTCGAGCTGCTTCAACTCTATTTTTTCCAACGAAGAACAAAGCTTGAGGGACGCACCTACTAATTAAGTAGGGTTCATCTCCACACTCTTGGGCTGATAGAACTGGTCCCTTTCCAAAACTAATCTGCTGCGGACCGAATGTATCACTTTTAATTTTTGCCTTATACCCCCTCGAAAGGATCGCAAGAGGTTTTCCTTTTTCCAGAATTTTTTTTGCAATAAATAAGGTAAGTGGGGTTTTCCCTGTGCCTCCCGCTACAATATTCCCAATGCTAATCACTTGTGCTTTTGAATGGTACATATTGACTTTTAAATAGCGAAAACCAAAACCTCGCCCCAAGTTATTGCAGCCATCGTAAACGGCATTTTTACAGGCCACTCCTGCTCGAAAAACCAAACTTAAGAGGTATAAAAAAGCTCGTAGGCACTGAAGAAAAAAGCCTGATTTTGAGGAATGAACCGTCTCTAAAAAGGCCTGGATCATTTTTCTAGAGGCAAAAATTGCAAAGAACGCGGAAAAGGTGAATTTTGATTATAAAACAATTTCTTTTCCACCATTTCAATAATGATGTGAATTGCACTCATGTGTGCTTCTTGAATACGATCAGATGTATCAAAACCTTCGATGATCATTTCAAGATCAGCTACTGATTTTAATTTCCCCCCTCCTTTTCCTAAGAAGGCAACCGTTTTGAGTTTTTTAAGCTTGGCGACTTCAAATGCTTTAATCAAGTTGAGAGAATTCCCACTTGTCGTCAATCCTATAAAAATATCTCCAGGTTGTCCAAATGCGGCAACCCCTCTTGAAAAAACCTTATCAAAACCAAAGTCATTTGCCGTGCAAGTTAAAAAGCCAGGGTCATTTAAAGCAATTGCTGGAAGAGCTGCTCTTGGCTTACGGTACTGCCCTGTCAATTCTTCAGCAAAGTGACCTGCATCACAGAGACTCCCTCCATTCCCAGCAATGATGAGTTTGCCCCTTTGCTGATAGCAGTTCGCTATCATATTGGCACAATCTTCAATAAATTCTATATTCTGCACAAGCTTGAGTTGGTCAATTGCCCGAACACCTTGCTCTACAGCCTCTAGAATATGTGCTTTCATGGGGGTACCCTTAAGGTTTGTAAAAAAGCGTGATTGTAAGGAGATGGCCTTTTTTTTGCAAAGCCAACCCTGTTTTTAAAGAAATATTAGATGAATTTTCCAAGGAAAATAAATTTTAAAACAAAGAATCCCAAAGTTTTAAAATTTTTAAACGATGAGGATCACGAGCTTCTTGGATTAAGATTTTAAAATAAATTTTAAACTCTTCGTTAGAAATTCCCTCATGGATATGAGCTGCTTCTTGTTTAGGAAATGCTCTTTTTAAAAATTGGCTTGCAGCTAATTTTAAAGCATAGGGTGACAGATCTCCCAGCCCAGCTTCAAGCTCATTATATGCTTGTAAGTGTCGATTTTCCAGACGACCTAAGGTGATCAACTCTTGCCATTTTGAAGCGAGCAACGCTGTGTTTTTTCCACAACTGCGCTCATATCCCCATGTGGATACAGAAGGCAAGATAGAGGTGAGAAAAGCAGCTACAGAGGGTCTTATTTTCAAACGACGAGAGAGCCATTGGTGGGCATTTTCAAGGTTGCGGTGTCCATTGAAAAGAAGTACTTGATTCAACAGTTCAATTGCCATAATCGCAGCTGGCAAGGTATCTAAACTTGTTGAAAGACAGTCCAACCCGTAATTACTTGCATCCCATATTTGGCAACCCCAAGAGGTTTGGGTCATTAGAGAATAAGCTGCTACTGAGTCCATTTTTTTTCTTTTTTTCCTTTATGTTTTAAAAATGATAGAATAACCTTTTTGTATTAAGAATAAATTAAGACCCCTAGTTGAACAATGAGTTACACTCTTCCTATAAATTCTCAAGCTCCTTACTTTCAATTACTTAGCACTGAAGGCAAAACTTGTAGCCTTACAGATTTCCAACCACAACAAGGTCTGGTTGTTTTTTTTACCTGCAACCACTGCCCCTATGTGATTGGCTCCAACGAAAATACACGAATTCTTGCTAATCAATACTCTTTAAAAGGCTTTGATTTTGTGGGCATTAATTCAAATAGCCCCAACACATACTCTGAAGATTCCTATGAGCATATGGTTGATCTTATGAAAGAGCAACAATATCCATGGACTTACCTTGTAGATTCTGATCAAACTGTAGCTCAAGCATATGGCGCACTGAAAACACCTCACTTCTATCTTTTCAACAAAGATCTTCAGCTGGTTTACACAGGTCGCTCTATTGACACCCCTAGAGACCACACTCAATCCACTACTCATGAATTACAAGATGCTATGGAAGATCTTATTCATCAAAGACCCATACAGCATCCAATCACCAACCCAATTGGCTGTAATATCAAGTGGGAGGGAAAACCTCGTCACTGGATGCCGCCTGAAGCCTGTGATTTAGTGTAGAAATAGCTGGGTCTAAGTTTAAAAGTAAGAAGTTTGCCCCCAATGGGATGTGGTAGAATGATTTTAGTGTGAAAAAGGGCTATAGAATCTTTGATCCAATGACTTAAAGACCCATACTTTGCATCCCCAACAATGGGCGAGCCCACACTTTGAAATTGCACTCTGATCTGATGATATCGGCCTGTATGCAAACGAATGCATACCAGGCTCTTTTGTGAACCTTGTTTTAAAACTCTGTAAGAGAGCTTTGATAGCTTGCCACCACTTTTTACAATTTCTGCTCTATGATCCCCATGAATCAATTCATTGATTAAGTCCCCTTTATAAGACATCATTTTGCTATCGGTAAGCGCCACATAAAATTTATCAAATCCTTTCTTTTTTTGCGCCTCTTGCAATCTCTTAAGCCCCTTACTCGAACGAGCAAAAACAACGATTCCACCTACAGGTTTATCCAAGCGGTGAATAGGGCGCAGAAATACAGTTTCTTTTTTTAGCTTTTGTTGATAATGCGCTATTAAGAAACCCTCTAAACTTGTTACCGGATGATTTTCAATTGGGACTACAAATCCAGGGGGCTTATATGCCACACATAAATGATTATCCTCATAGAGGATAAATGGATTAAAAAGTGTGTCTTTGTCGAAGCGCTTCATAAAGAATCACAGTGGTTGAAGTTGCGGCATTCAAGGAATCAGCTTCTCCTTGCATAGGAATGAAAACGCGCTTGTGTGCACGCTCTAACCAAAAGGGGGGAAGTCCATACTGCTCTGAACCAACTAAAATGGCTGTGGGACCACTATAGCTTATTTGAGTGTAGACTTTATCAGCGCCTGGAGAGGTTGCGATCACTTGAATATTATTAACGTTTAAAAAATCAAACAACTCTTTAGTAGATGTTTGTACAACAGGCTGGGTAAATAAAGTTCCAACACTTGCTCGTACCACATTTGGATTGTAAATATCTGTAACCTTATCAACTACAATGGTTGCATTGGCTCCAACTGCGTCTGCACTTCTTAAAATAGTTCCTAAATTTCCAGGTTTTTCAATACTAACAGCAACGACTAACAATGGATTTTGAGGCAGAACTAAATCTTCTAGTGAAAGATTAGGCTGCTTGGCAACCGCTAGTAGACCATCCGGTCGATCTCTGTATGACATTTTTTGAAAGACTTTAAGGTCACATGGGATCACCAGAGCACCTCGCGTCTTCCATTTTTTGATCAATGAAGCTTCATTATCTTTAAGAAAAAGCTCCTCACAAATAAATAGTTGGAAAACTTGTGTCGAGGAAGAAAGAGCACGTAGCAGTTCACGATATCCTTCTATTAAAAACGTTTTCGTTTCATCACGCTCACGTTTGTTTCTCAAACGAACCACCCCTTTAACTTGAGGATTTTGAACGCTTGTAATTTTATCTAAAAGTCCACTTAGCATAAATTCCTTTAGGTAAATCAGTTGCTGGAGATTTAAGAATTAGCTCGCCAACCTGGCAGTCCCCTTTTACAAAAACTTGCTTCATTAAATTTTTTAATCCAATAGGAGATATCCCTGGGGTATGACAGGTTAACAACACAAAGCGGGCTTCTTTAGATAGCAAAGGCTTTAAACTCTCTAAAAGAGCTACCAGGTCACGCTCTATTTTAAAAACTTCTCCTTTAGCACCTCTTCCAAAAGAAGGTGGATCTAAAATAATACCTTCATAAGTACGCTCTCTTTTCACTTCACGCTTTAAAAACTTAAAAACATCATCGACAATCCATCGAAGTGGGTGATCTTGCATTTTATTGAGAACCGCATTTTCTTTTGCACGCTCGACCATTCCCTTTGAAGCATCTAAATGGCAGACTTTTGCTCCACAGGAGGCTGCAAATAAAGAGGTCGCGCCCGTGTATCCGAATAAATTTAAGATATTGCAAGATGCGTCAACATGGTTTTCCAACCAATCCCATAATTCACTGTGTTCTGGGAAGAGGCCCAGATGGCCAAAACTTGTTCGCTCTATTTTAAATTTAAGACCCTTTAGAGACATCTCCCATGTAAGAGGAAGCGGTTGATATACTTTCCACTTGGAATCTGGAAGTCTTTGAAAAGCAGCATCAGCGCTTTCCCATGCTTTTGGATCAGCTGGCTTCCATAAGGCAACAGCGCAGGGGCGAATCAAAGTATAGGGGCCAAAGCGCTCTAGCTTTTGTCCATCTCCACTATCTATAAGCTTGTAGTCCGGCATGACAGGTCCGATCGAAAATTAAAGGGGTAATTATATAATACACTAAGATTTAAACAAATAATTTATTATTAAAATAACGACTTTCAATTAAATAAAATTAAATAATAAATAATTAAACAAACTATCAATTTAAAAGTTCTTTTATTAACTATAAAAGGTTGTAATTAAAATAAAAAATTAACGCTACTGGAGAGCTTGAGAAGATGCTCGTCATCCGAGCTTGAATATAGTTGATATAAGTCAACTTGTGAGCAAAAAAAATCATGGCCTTTGTCAAACAAAAGCCATGATCTAAATACTGTGATTTACAGCTAATCTCTATTAGAAATTAAACTGAACCCCAACATATGGTACAAATCCGTAAATAACACCAACGCTGAATGGAGACATTAATGAATCTCTAGTAGCGCCTGTGGTGATAGTTATATCACCATTATCAATTGCCTTAGCTGGCTGATCGTGTTGATCACCAATAGATCCAATGCGACCCCATTGGTTATACTTACATCCAACAACAAATGACATGATATAGCTTGGAAGTGCTTTTCTTAGCTTAAATCCAAAATCAATTGTGTATGTACAGTTTGTTGTAATTTTCTGCTTAAATGGATACATGTTTCCAGTAGCATAGATATTATTTGCTGTAATCCAACCTGGTCCAACACCAACCCCTAAGTAGGGCTCATGGTAAACATTTTTCCATACAAGTGTCCAAGGAGATAGAAAGTAAGCCTTAGCTTGCACTGAGTCAAATGCATTATCCATCATAAGAACTACAGGGCTAAGAGCTGCAGTAGCAGGATCTGTTACAGTTATCATCTGAGGCTGTGTAGTCACAGTTACACCACCTTGGTGCTGGTAAGAAAGAGCAATCTTCAACCAGTTCCAAACATCACGACCTACTACAAATTCGTAAACAGGTGTTCTGTTGTAGCTGGTTTTCCCTTGAATTGTTCTGTTTCTTGCTCTAAGAACGCCCGGAGGAGATGGAGCTTGATATTGAGCTGGGTTTAAGTTTCCTCTAACTCCTGAAGCATATAGAAGACCAAGACCAACATTCTGTTGATAGAATGCTGACATCATTGGTTCTGCTACACTTGTTTTCATGTAGTAAGGCTTCCAGGTATTCGGGTTTCGAGTGCTCATATTGCTGTTTGATCTGCTTCTTGCAGACTGAGCGATCATTTGACTTGAATCAACATCAGCAAACAAGGCACTAGAAAAAACTAAAGCACATAAAGCAATGCACAAATTTTTTAAGTTTACAAGTTTCATAAAATATCCCCCCAAGAGATAAGTGTTTTAAAGTTGTTAAGTTAAAATTTTTTGTCATTTTTAGTCAAGCAGGGAATAAAAAATTTAATTTTCCTCTAGCAACTGAGTAGTTTAAAAAAATAAAAAGATTTTGGATTCGGTGATTTTAAAGAGAAATGGAAGTTTGAAAAACAAAAAAAACCCACCTTATTGCAGGTGGGTTTTTAGACAAACTTAGTGTATCAAAGAAGCTTAGCTTTTTTTAGACTCGTCTTCTGAATCTACAATTTCAACTTCTGCATCTTCAATTTTTTCGTCTTCAGGAGTCGCATTCTCCTGAGCACTAGCTCCAGGAGGAGGGGTAGCCCCTGCTTGCTGTTGCATTGCTTCTCCAATTTTTTGGATGCTCTGCTCGAGCTCTCCCTTGCTAGTCTTAATCTTGTCTAAACTATTCTCTTTAAGAGCTCCCTTAAGAGCGTCTACCTTAGACTGAATCTCAGAGACGACTTCTTTAGGAAGTTTATCTTTAAAGTCAGTCAGAGACTTCTCAGCTCTAAATACCAGGGCATCCGCCTCATTCTTCACTTCGATCTCTTCTTTTTTGATTTTATCTTCCTCTGCATGAAGCTCGGCATCTTTCACCATTTTCTCAATATCTTGTTCAGAGAGTCCTGATTTAGCTTCGATACGGATCTTTTGCTCCTTGCCAGACTGAGTATCTTTAGCAGATACATGCAAGATGCCATCTGCATCAATGTCAAAAGAAACTTCAATCTGTGGCATTCCACGTGGAGCTGGTGGAATATCAGTGAGGTCAAAACGACCAATCTCTTTGTTGTCGGCAGCCATTTTACGCTCCCCTTGAAGAACTCGAATGGTCACCGCTGGCTGGTTATCGGCAGCTGTTGAGAAAACTTGCTTCTTCTGGGTTGGAATCGTGGTGTTTCTTTCAACAAGAGGAGTTAAAACACCTCCTAGCGTCTCGATTCCTAGAGTCAGAGGGATCACATCTAGTAAAAGAACATCTTTTACGTCTCCACCTAAGACTCCCCCTTGGATAGCAGCACCGAGCGCAACCACTTCATCAGGATTCACCCCTTTATGGGCTTCTTTACCAAAGATCTCTTTAACAATCTCTTGGACTGCTGGCATTCGGCTCATCCCACCGACTAAAATCACATCATGAATTTCTGATTTATCAATACCTGCATCTTTAAGAGCTTTTAAACAAGGTTCTTTGGTTCTCTGAATCAAACTTTGAGTTAAATGCTCTAGTTGCGCTCTTGTTAAAGTAAGCGCTAAGTGCTTAGGGCCACTTGCATCCATGGTGATGAAGGGTTGGTTGATTTCAGTTGATGGCAATCCAGACAGCTCTACTTTTGCTTTTTCAGCTGCATCTCTAAGACGCTGCAATGCCATTTTGTCTTCTCTTAGATCAATGCCATTTTCCTTTTTAAATTCTTCAGCCATCCAGTTGATGATAGCAATATCAAAGTCATCTCCACCAAGATGGGTATCTCCATTTGTGGCTAAAACTTCAAAAACGCCATCCCCAATTTCCATAATAGAAATATCAAAAGTTCCTCCTCCAAGATCGAAGACGGCTACTTTTTTATCTCCCTCTTTATCCAAACCATAAGCTAAAGCTGCAGCGGTAGGCTCGGGGATAATTCTTTTAACATCCAAACCTGCAATTTTCCCAGCATCCTTAGTAGATTGACGCTGAGAGTCGTTAAAGTAAGCAGGAACCGTAACGACAGCTTCTGTAACTTTTTCTCCAAGATACTCTTCAGCAGTCTCTTTCATCTTCACAAGAATTTGAGCTGCAATTTCTTCAGGAGAGACCTGCTTGCCATCAATCTCAAAAACAACATCACCATTGCTGTTTTTTGCTACTTTGTATGGGACAGTCTTCATTTCTTCTTGAACTTCATCATATTTTCTACCTATAAAACGCTTCGTTGAGGCGAGAGTTTTATCGGGGTTCGTCACTGCTTGACGCTTAGCAGCCACACCAACAGAACGCTCTTTTCCTTTGTATGAAACTACAGATGGGGTTGTTCTCCCGCCTTCAGCAGAAGCGATGACTTTAGCAGCACTTCCTTCCATAACAGCGACGCAAGAATTGGTGGTCCCAAGATCAATCCCAATGATTCTTCCTTTCTTTTTTTCGGCCATGATTCACCTTCCTTTTTTTTTTATTTAAACTTTCATTATACTTTTTTGTCTTCTTGAAGGGGTTTATCTCCAAGAGATTTACTTTTAGATACTTTTACCTTAGATGGACGAATGACACGATCTCCCATCATATACCCTTTCATATGTTCTTCAATCACTGTGTTCGGGGGGCATTGATCCGTTTCTTCCGTCTCCATTGCTTCATGATAATGAGGATCAAACTTATTCCCCACAGCTTCAATTGCTCGGATTTCATTCTGGTTAAGCACATCTTTAAACTGCGTCAAGATCATTTCAAATCCCACCATCCAATTTTTAACTTCATCAGATTGCTGGTCTTTAAAAGAGAGAGCTTTTTCAAAATGATCAATTGGGTTTAGAAATTCACACACTAAGTTCTCACGAATATAGACCTGCATCTCTCCCTTTTCCTTCTGTAGTCTCTTACGCAAGTTCTCAGACTCAGCCAGGACCCGTAGATTTTTATCTTTCAAATCTTTAACTTGCTGCTCTAAGCTTTCTAATCGCGCCTTTTCAATATTGAGCGACTCCTCAGCAATCACCTCCGCCTCTTTTTGAGATGGATCTTCTTTTTCTTCTTGCTTCACTTTTTCCTTTTTACTCATAAATACATTTCCTAGTTTAGTTGACTCTGGTCCTCTAGAAGAACTTGCTCACTTTCATTTTCTAAATAAAGGCTTGCGTCTTGAGGGGTTCGATAGGTTAACTTGTGTTTCAGCATGCTCTTAGAGAGTGCTGTTTCAATATACTCAACAAAAGCTCGCGTGATGCCGAAAAGTTTTCGATAAGGCATTCTCACAGGCCCTAAGACCCCTACAGCTCCCACGATACTCCCTCCGATACAATAGGGGATAGACACCACGGCACACTGTTTGCTAAGAGGAGTAAACTGAGACAGCTCAGAACCTATAAAGGTTTTTAGGTTATTATCAGAGCAACTCTCTTTTAGAAGAGCGCGCAGGGAGTTTGGGTTTTCAAAGAGTGCGAGCCCGCTTGCAAAACTCTGGGCATTATTAAATTCGGGATAAGCAAGCAAGCGAGACAATCCTGTTGAATAAACTTCTTCTAAGCTAAAATTGGCATAACCAATAATATAGCGAACCATTACTTCGTTATAAACCTTGTGGGCGAGCAACTCTTCTTCCGCATCCAACCTCATAGAAGACTCACACCCTTTCACTCTTGAAAGAAGCACCTCTTCGATCCGCTTTAGGGCATGATGATGCAATTTTTGTTCCGAATAAAAAACTTCTGAGTGAATAAGGCCTAGATCTGTAATAACCACACAAAGACATCTTGATTGATCGATCACAACCAGTTTGATGTCAACGACAAAGTCATGATCAAAACGAGGGGCCGAAATAAAGGTTGGGAATCCGGTTAGGGAGCTCAACAATTCAACTGCCCGCTGCAAATAAGCACCTACTTTTTTTTCCTCATAGGAAGATAAATTGCGTAGCATCAAGTCTTTTTCTTCATCAAGCGTTCCCGACTTTAAAAACTCCTCGGCATAGCTTTGGTAAGCGAGCTCTGTAGGGATTCTTCCCCCAGAAGCATGTTGCTGGGATAAATAGCCCGCTTTTTCTAAAGAAGCAAAATAATTACGGATGGTCGCTGAACTTAAATCAGGGAAACACTTTTCCATTAAAGTCTTAGAGCCAACGGGTTGGTGATCCGAGATATAAAGATCAATGAGGCTAAAAAGCACTTTTTGCTCGCGTTCTTTCTTACCCAAACGCTTCTTAGATAGAGTTTTCAAAGTAGCACTAGCTCCTAGATGTTGCTAAATTAACCCTTATTATAGGAGATCATTATGAATTTTGTCAAAAAAATTAGCAAATAAACACCCTAAGTGCTTATTATATTCATAAACACTTATAATACAATTAAATACAACTTTTCAACTCCCTTTTTTATTGACTTTTAAAGCTTTTTATGCTATAATTCCTTCTACCAAAGCAATTATTAACCCTTAAGGAGCCATCAAAATGACGGATTCGATTCAACAAAACATCGCATTAGACCCTATCAAGCTAGAGAACATCCTCCTCAACGAGGGATCCTCAGAAAGAAAAAAAGAAGCCCTGCAGCAAGCCCTTATAAATCAATTAATTAGCCTAACTGATTTTGCAGCAAACCATTCTCAGCAGACCCCTTCTCACAATCCATCCCCAAAAGACCCCACCTCCCTTTAGTCTAAAGGTCTATTCACCATATAATGTCATAAAGCCTCAAAGAAATTCTTTGAGGCTTTATGCTTTTAACTCCTAACTTTTCCGAATTAGCTTGACCTAGATTCAATATAATTTTAAAATTTCATGAATTTTTTTACACGGTTAGCTATGAAGTGCCCCTATTGCGATCATACAGAACTTAAAGTAACTGATTCTCGAAACGCCTCAGAAGCAAACGCGATTCGCAGAAGACGTCAGTGCTTAGGATGTAGCCGACGCTTTACCACTTTTGAATCTTTAGAGCTTTCTTTGCAGGTACATAAAAAAGATGGACGCTACGAAGACTTTCAAGAACAAAAGCTATTTAACGGCCTCACTTCAGCCTGCCGCCACTCGCGTATAAGCCGCGAACAAGCACGAGCTTTAACGTCTCAGATAACTGCGGAGCTTGTGGAAGGATCTGCTCGAGAAGTCTCGACAGAAAAAATTGGAGAGATTGTTATGAACCATCTCAAGCGCATAGATGACATTGCCTATATCAGATTTGCATGTGTCTATCGCAGATTTAAAGACATCGATGAACTTGTCGAAGTGATTGCAACTTTAAACGAAAAAGATGTGGTTAAAAATCATTCTTAACTCTTATATAGGTTTTTCATTACCACAACCAAAGAGGTTACATGCCTTTAAAACCACAAGAAGTACAAAAGTTTAAAGCCATTTTAGAAGACATGCATTACAGGCTTTCGCGCTCCTTAGAAAGCGCAGCCCAGCAAGTAAAGCAACCCGATGATGCAACCGGTTACACACAACACCAAGCAGACCAAGGAACCGATGATTTTGACCGCACTATTAATATTGAGGTGTCGGGGAAAGAACTCGATATCATTAAACAAATAGAACGCGCTCTAGCAAAAGTGGAGGAAAACACCTATGGAATCTGTGACCTTAGCGGTCAAGAAATTCCTATCGCCCGACTTGAGGCAATCCCTTATGCGAATATGACCGTGCAGTCTCAGGCAAAAACTGAACAAGGAATGTTATGATCGAAAAAAAGCGCGCTAAATTTTTACTCGCCATTTTTTCATCTATTCTAGCTGTTGATGTTATCACAAAATGGATGACCCACTATTTTTTGAAAATTACGGATCGTCAAATGCTCCCATTCCCCTACGGTGGGATTGGTGTTTTTGAAAACTTTCATGGAATCAGCTTTTCACTCAATCACCAAGTCAATTCAGGGGCGGCCTGGGGAATGTTCCCAAATTCGCACCAAACCCTTTTGTATATTCGCATTGCAATTATTGTTGTTTTAGCCCTCTACATCCTCTTATTTAATAAAAATCTTAAGAGTCAAATTCCGTTTGTACTCATTATTTCTGGAGCCATGGGCAATGTCATGGACTCCATATTTTACGGACATGTTGTAGATCTCTTTTTCTTTCAGTTTTGGGGTTATGATTTCCCTATATTCAACGTTGCAGATTCTTTTATCTTTTTAGGGGTTGCCTGGCTAAGTATTCTCAACCTTAAAAGCGATTCTAAAAAATCTTCTAGCCCCCGGTTTACTCATGAATCCAAACCCTTCGATTCCCCTCCTTACAAGTGATCAAACCGCTCTGCAAGCTCGATTCTCTCGCTGGATTTCCATTGACCTTTTGATAGACAAACAAGAGATGGGTGATTTCTTAGAGCAATTTCACCCCTTTTTATTAACCACTCAGCCCACAAGTGAAAGTCCTTCATTTATTCTACAGACCACAGAATTTTTAAAAACCTATACTCATTATATTGACTGTTTGAAAAATGGCAGCTTGCCTCTTCTTCAAGATTTTAAAAAAAAATTCTACTTGTTTATCACTTCGAGCTTAGAAGAAGTCTATCAAAAACCTTTAGCTTCTGATAAAAAATCTTTGGTATTTAACGCTCCTTTAATAGAGGTAAAGCCTATTTGCCTCAGTGTTTCAACAGTCGATGATTCGGTTCGAGTGATGCCACTAAACCCAAAGGGCATCCTATGGGGACTGCGCTTTTCTTTCCCTCAAATGATCCAAAAAGCAAATAGCTGTGATATCAAACAAATTGACTCAAAAGAGTACCCTACTGGAGAGCTTTTTAAAAATTTTAGAAAATGGGTACGCTCTCAAACTCTAGCAACTCCTTTTATTTTTAACTCCAAAAAAATGAACCTGCCCATTCGCTTAGGCCGAGAGTGTTTTTCTTGGATTAATAAACACCCTCAACTCAAAATCTTTAACCTAGCTGTAAGTGTAGAAACATGAAAATTGAAATTATCACCATCGGCAATGAACTCTTAGAAGGGCGCATTGTCAATACAAATACCCAATATATTTGCCAAAGACTGTATCAAGCAGGTTATTTAGTCTCGCAACAGAGCTCCGTACTTGATCTAGAAGCTGATCTTAAGGAAAAAATAGAAAGCTCTTTAAAAATGTTCGATGTCGTGATTTGTAGCGGTGGATTGGGGCCCACCCAAGATGACATTACACTAGAAGTTGTCTCAAAGATTTTTAATTGTTCGTTAAAAACCGATCCACAACTCTTAGGTCGCCTAAGGAAAATGTTTGGTAAAAAATTAAATGACAGTAGTATCTTAGCATCTGCAACCGTGCCTACAAAAGCAGAGCTTTTGCTTGACCACTGCGGGATGTCCCCAGGTTTTTTGTTCAAAAAAGGGAAAAAGCGCCTCATATTGCTTCCTGGAGTTCCTCATGAATTTCGCCATCTAGTCGATCATGAAGTGATCAGTTATTTAAAAAAATATTCCCCACCTATTTTAAAAGAATATCAAAAAGTCATTCATTTTTGCCTCGTTCCTGAAAGTGAAATTGCCCCTTGGATTGATTTTTTGATAAAAAAATATCCCCAGGTCTCCTTTGGGATCTACCCACATTTAGGAACCTTATCTGTACACGCTAAAATGAAGGGTAAGCAGCTTACTGATGTACAAAAAACATTAAACGCTTGCCTCTCTTTTCTAAAAAAGAAATATCCAAAAAAGCACTTTAAAGGCTCTTTTAAAAGTATCGAGCAAGCTCTGCACCACTTTTTTATCGAAAAAAAATTAACCCTCTCCTTTGCTGAATCTTGCAGTGGAGGGTCCCTATGTTTATCTTTTACCGAGCAGCCTGATGCTTCAAAATATTTAAAAGGATCTTTAGTCAGCTACAGTAATCAGAGTAAACATGAAATTCTTAAAGTGAAAAGTTCAACTCTTTCTAAGCCGGGGGCTGTCAGTTTAGAGTGCGCTAATGAAATGGCATTAGGCGCTTTAAAGCTCTTTAAAACCGACCTCTCGATTTCAATGACAGGGATTGCTGGGCCCTTAGGGGGCACACGCCAAAAACCTGTTGGCACCGTCTTTGCAGCCATTGCGGCACACGGTAAAATCATCGGACATTTTCACTTTGAAAATTCAGGAGACCGCAAAACCATTATGAAAAGATCAGTCAATAACATCCTTGCACAGTTATGGATAATGCGAGATAATATCTAAATTAAAACAACCTCTATTCCCATGCAAGATATTGTGATCAAAGGTGCTAAAGAGCACAACCTTAAAAATATTGATGTAACTATTAAAAGAAACAAGCTTGTGATCGTCACCGGGCTGAGCGGCTCTGGGAAATCTTCATTGGTTATGGACACCCTATATGCCGAGGGGCAACGACGTTATGTCGAATCTCTATCTTCCTATGCCAGACAATTTTTAGGGCTGATGGACAAGCCTAATGTGGATGAAATTGAAGGCTTATCGCCCGTGATTGCAATCGATCAAAAGTCTGGGACTAAAAATCCACGCTCTACAGTGGGTACTGTCACGGAAATTTACGACTATTTACGCCTGATCTTTGCACGCGTTGGGCAAGCTCATTGTCCAAAATGCCACCTAGCAATTTCTAAACAATCTTTAGCAAGTATCACCAATCAAATTTTAGAAAAATACTCCGATAAAAAAATCATGGTACTCGCTAGTGTCATTAAGGGGGTCAAGGGTCAACATGAAGATGTTCTAGCTCACCTTGTGCAAGCAGGTTTTTTAAGAGCTCGTATTGATGGTGAAATTATGCGCCTTGAAGAACCCATTTCTTTAGCGCGCTATAAAAACCATACCATTGATGTGGTGGTAGATCGTTTACAAGTCAAATCAGATATTCGTAGCCGATTGACTGAGTCTTTAGAAACTGCTTCTAAAATCAGCAAAGGAACCATCATTGTATCCTGTGAAGATCAAGATGATATTTTCTCAGAGCAATTTGCATGCACCCAATGCGGCTATAGCTTTAAAGAGATCTCTCCAAGGCTTTTTTCATTTAATAGCCCCTATGGAGCATGCCAAAAGTGTAGCGGCCTTGGCACCACCTCCCGACAATCCAGAGGGCTCCCTAGGTTGCTCTATAAGTACCAATACACACAATCGCAAGCTGTCAAAGAAAAGATCGAAGAGGTTATTTCAGAAATAACTTGCAGCGCCTGCAACGGCTCTCGTTTAAATCAAGAAGCTCTATCGGTTACTTTTGGAGGTAAAACGATGGCAGAGGTATGCAACTACTCTGTCAAAGACCTCTTTTGTTTTTTTAAAAAAGTAAAACTCTCTAAACAACAACAATCGATTGCCCAAAACATTTTAAAAGAGATCTTTTCAAGGGTTCAGTTTTTATTAGATGTCGGACTAAACTACCTAAGTTTGGGACGCAGTGCTAAAACCTTATCAGGAGGAGAGTCCCAACGCATCCGCCTAGCAACTCAAATTGGCTCTAAGCTGGTCAACGTTCTCTACATCTTGGATGAACCTAGCATTGGCCTTCACCAAAGAGACAACGAGCGCTTATTAAAAACACTTGAGAATTTGCGTGATATTGGAAACACTTTGGTCGTGATTGAACACGACGATGAAACGATGCGTCGAGCAGATCAAATTATTGATATGGGCCCTCTTGCTGGTGTTCATGGAGGAGAAGTTATTTTCAATGGCACTTACTCCCAAATTTTAAAATCGAAAGATTCTCTGACTGGAAAATATTTACGGGGTCAAAATTTTATTGCAGTGCCCCCTTATCGCAGACCTGGCAGTGGCCACAATCTTTCAATTTTAAAGCCCGCTTTGAATAACTTGAAAAAAATGGATGTGCATATCCCCCTTGGAAAATGGACCTGCGTTACAGGAGTCTCTGGGTCTGGAAAAAGCTCATTAATTAACGACCTTTTATATAAAGGCGTTAAAGCCAAACTCAACAAAGATAAAAAAGCCATTATCCAATGTGAGGGATTTGAGGGGCTGGAGCATATTGATAAAATGATTATGATTGATCAGTCTCCTATTGGAAGAACGCCGCGCTCCAACCCTGCCACCTACACAGGAATTTTTGATCCTTTAAGAGAACTCTTTTCACAACTTCCTGCAGCAAAAATTAAAGGCTATAAAGTTGGGCGTTTTTCATTTAATGTCAAAGGTGGACGCTGTGAAGCTTGCGAAGGGAGTGGGAAACTCAAAATTGAGATGCACTTTATGCCTGATGTCTATGTCACCTGCGACGAATGCATGGGCAAGCGCTTTAATTCAGAAACTCTCACGGTTCAGTATAAAGGCAAAGACATTGCTGATATCTTAAAAATGACCTTAGAAGAGGCCTCCCCTTTTTTCCAAAATATCCCCAAAATTAAGAATAAAATTGATGTTCTAAATAGCGTTGGCCTTGGGTACATTGAACTTGGACAATCCTCTATCACTTTATCTGGTGGAGAAGCCCAGCGTATTAAGCTAGCTAGAGAATTGAGTAAAAGAGGAACTGGGCAAACCCTTTACATCCTTGATGAACCGACGACCGGCCTTCATTTTGCAGATGTTGAAAAATTGATTCATGTTCTTAACCAACTGGTTGACAAAGGGAACAGCATCTTAGTCATCGAGCATAATTTAGATGTCATTAAAGTTGCTGACCATGTGATTGATCTTGGACCTGAAGGGGGAGATCTGGGCGGAGAAGTGATTGCGCAGGGGACTCCTGAAGAAATTGCCAACTGCAAGCATTCTTATACTGGCCAATTTTTAAAGAAGATGCTAAATAAATAATGCATGAGACAAATTAAAAAACATCCCATGTTCCCCATCTTTTTGGTGGTCTTTTTTGGCTATGCAGGCTTTAGCTTAGCGTTCCCTATTTTCTCACCGATGTTCTTAGATCCTTCTCACCATTTTTTACCCACACATTTTCCTGCAGAGTTTCGAACGATGCTTTTAGGATGTGTCCTAGCAGCCTACCCCATTGGTCAGTTTTTAGGATTACCGCTTTTAGGGGAGCTCTCAGATCACTATGGAAGAAAAGGTGTTTTACAAGTGTCTTTGTGTGTCACCTTGTTAGCATATATTGCGAGCGCCTTTGCAATTACCGTCCACTCTTTTTGGCTGCTCGTCATCAGTCGTTTTATTTGCGGCTATGCAGAGGGGAATTTTTCAATTGCTCAGTCAACAGCTGCTGACATCAGCAAAGGGCCTCAAAGAGTCAAAAACTTTGGGATCATCAATATGGCTGCAGGACTAGGCTTTGTGATCGGCCCAATTATTGGGGGGAAACTAGCAGATCCTTTACTTGTATCATGGTTTAGTGACTCTGTCCCTTTTTGGTTTTCAGCTGTTTTAGCACTTTTTACGATTGCCATGGTTTTTTGGCAGCTTCCTGAAACCAAACCTAAAAGCAAAAGAGACCCTAATCATAAGATTCATCCGCTGTCAGGACTTGTCATCTTACATCGTAATTTTACAAGATCAGGCGGGCGCACTTTATATCTGATTAACTTCCTCTTTTATTTTGGTCTTTTTTTCTTCTACCAATATTTTCCCGCACTCTTAGTCAAACGTTTTCAATTTACCTCGTCTGACATTGCAGATATCTCTGCCTATATTGGGATTATTATTGTCTTGAGTCAGTTGCTGATTGTTCGTCCCATTGCAAAACATCTTAAAGCTCGAAGTGTCGCTATATTTGGAGCTTTTTTATTAGCTCCATGCTTAATTGGACTGACAACTCCCCATTTCCACATTTTAATATGGGCAGTCCTTCCCCTAGCAGGTATTTTTATGTCTTTATCAACAACTAATTTGCAAAGTGTTGTCTCCCATAGTGCGTCTGGAAGATCTCAAGGAGAGGTGCTGGGAGTTAACTACTCCATGCAAATTTTAGGTGAAATTATTACCAGTTTAATCGGTGGGTTTTTAGCTGGATATTTTTTGATCACCATCCCTTTGATTCTAGGAGGCGTGGTTGTCTTTATCTCAGCAATTGCTCTTTGGATGTTTACTCTTAAAGAGCTAAAGCCCTAACCCAATTCAAGTGATGGATCCGACAAAAGAATGGGAAGGATACCAACAAGCGAGGGAGACCAGTTGAGCCCCATTTTATAAACAACTCTAGAGGCCAAATAACAAGAAATCACTGCTTTTTTATGCACATCAGGTAAATCTTTAAGCAATCGATCTTGGAATTTATCTCTCAAAAACGGGGGGCAGTAGGAAAAAAAGCAACGAATCAAAGGGTCTTTAGGGTTGTTGGACAAAGTGACACTCTCAAAGTAGTCTAACAACTGATAGGTGTACAAATTAATTTTCTGGGAAACTTTATCAGAAATCTCTGTGAGAGGAGAACCCTGTTCCTCATGCGTTTTGAGCATTAGCTGTACTTCTTCTAACGAGCGCTGTTTTAAAATAGAAAGAGTCTCTTCCACTATTTGCGAGTGGTATTCCACCATCTCCTCATCACTTAAAGCAAGCCCACATAGAATTTCAAAAGAAGATGCGATCACCCCTCCTTTATTTGCTGAACTATCTTTAATAATTAAAACCCCTAACTTTTCAAGCTCTTTACGGGCTTTTGAAGTTAAGTATAAATTGGCACCTTCGACAATTGCTTTAGAGGTTGGGTTATTTTGAAGATCTAAAAAGTCGGTGTAATTATTGATATTTAAAGTGGCTGGCCGTCCGCCACAAGGAATAAAAATGTCAGCGATGGTTTGGTGAACATTATGACGCAGCAAACTATTCATCTCGTTTCCTGAAAGCCATTCTTTAACGAGTTTCCCATCCTTCTTTTTCCAGCAAAGTGTTTGCTGGGAATAATTGCTTTGCTCTCTTTTTTGCTGAGTATCGACTAAAAAAGCCCCCTCGGTTAAGAGCTCAGGATTGTAGTTATTAATAGGCCTTTCATGATCAAATAAACGAACCAATTCTTTTAAGTCTAAACCACTAGGATCATAGATCGTTCCAGAAACATCGGTCGTTGCCAATAGTTTTGCCGTGTCAGGATAGTAGGTGTAGAGGTTTTTCATCTGGTTTCCGGCAACATCACCATCAGGTCCTCCCGACATTTTGACTGTAAATTTATCTTTAGTTGGATCGATGCCCATATACTCTAATACTTGGTGCATGCAAACATTAACACCCAGTGAAGTCACTCCATGTTCTTTATGGTTAATCCCAATATTGGGTTTTGAAGAAATAAAGGAGGAGCCTGGCTTATAGCCATAATGTTGACTCTGTGCGGCAATCCATTCAATAATTTCTGTGTGCATATTTTCATCGGGACCCAAATAGACGTACTCTGGCTTGGAGTAATAACTAACAATGTTCTTTGCCCTGAGAGTGCCATCCAAGTCACAGTTAATGAGAGTTAAAATAGTATTTACAAAAGCTCGCTGCGCTTGATGGAGGTAGTAAAGGCGCTCTACTCTCATAAACGAAGAAATTTTAGAGTCTACCTCTGTTTTTTTAAGCTTATTTTTGTGTAGTTCTTTTAAGTAAACTTCCTTTTCCGTTTCGATATTATTGGCAGCTTCTAAGAAAATAACCGCTTTAGAACCCCCTTCAGGAATATCTTTATTTTTTTTCTGCTGGGTGTAAGCTAGAGAGTATGCTTCCATAAACACTTCATTGCGTTCAAGGTCTATAAACTCTTTCCTTTTAGGGATAATCGTTCTAAGCCCTCCTCTTGCTAGATCTTTAAATCTAATATGAAACCCAAAAAAACAAAGACCTTTTACATAAAAAACTCCGTAAGGGAGCACAGGAAAAACCTCTTTCCTATCAAAAGGAGCATGATCGAGATATTCTGGGTCTAAACGAAACCCAAGGGAGACTTTGTTGTTTCTATAAAAATTGGTTTTGAGTGTAAATTCTACAAAATTAATGATTTGACCCAGTACATTCTTATGCAACTGGTCCATATTTTCCTTCCCAGTATCCAAATCATCAACAGCTCCTAAAAAGGTATCTCTTAATTTTGTGTACGCATCTATATTTTTTTTCTCTGGATGAAATTTAAATTCAAACGCATTGCATGCCATTCTCACCAAATCTGGATGCTGACAAAGCGTCTCTTCAATGCTTGATGGCGTGTACTGATATGGATCGACATGAACAAGCACTTGGTGGATAAAATCAATGGAAGCGCGTATAAAGTGAGCTAAATTTCCACGTATTTGCAGCGGCTCTACAAAGGTTTTCTCTATCAAGTCATTTTGGTCAAAGTATTTAACAGTCACAAGCTCTTTTAAAAAGTCAGGCACATCAGCAACTTCCCAAGCAGGCTTATTATCAATACTTTGTAATCCAATAACCATAATCAAGATATTATCTTCAGTATGTGGGCTGATGTGACTGGCATGCACGCGTTTCATGACCAGGTTGTGCCTGTAAATAACTTTAGCTAAATGATAAAAGAAATTGGCTCTCGAAGTATTTTTCCAGGCAAGCACCACATACATCGAGGATTGATTGGTTTTTTCCCAATCTTCGTTGTATCTTACTTCATATTGGCAGTGGTCTCTAGTTTTAGCTCTAAAAAACATATCTAACGCCAAAGCAACCCTGTCTTCAGGAACTGTGGCTAAAAAACGACTGTTGACTTGATCTAGTAACTTAACAAACTCTGTATCCGTTACTTCAGCATTTTTTTCCTGCGTCATTTTCTTCAATCTATCTTTTTCCTTCTCAGAAAAAGGAAAGATGTAGCTCTCTTTCTTTTCAAAAAAATCAATGATCACAATGCGAAGCTTAGACTTAACACCCTTTAAAGGAGGAGGTTGATTAGAAACGTGTGCACAGTAGTATCTCACACCGCACAAACTAAATTTTTTCAGTATTTTGATATCTGCCTGGGGCTGCTCCAGGCAAAGGACAATGGCTCCACGCTTTAAGTTAATCTGTGAGTAGTAGTTCTCTAAGTGAAAACCCATTAAGCTATGGGTAATTAAGATGATATCCTCGAATTTAATATCAGCAAAAAATTCCTTCGGCATTGCAGATTCAAGCCATAGGTAGTACTCACGAAACTGCTTCGATTCCTTTTCTATTGCCCGCATAAGCTGGTCACGAACATTATCCATACTCTGGTCCTTTTAAGTTTACTAAGCAGCCTAAACTTGTTCATAACCAGAGTTCCCTATTTTTTCAAGAAAACTTAAATATTTTAATTTGAATTGTTTAAAGGAGAACCTTTCAACTTTATTGAGATAAAGCAGGTTTATTTCGAAGAAGACGCAAGCTATTTAGGCCCACTAAAACAGTTCCCCCTTCATGGCAGATAACAGCTAACCAAAGAGGGACCCAACCAAAAAGAGCCGGGATAGAAACCCCTACAATAATAAGTGAGGCAAGCCACACATTTTGTTTAACAATTTGAATGGTTTTTCTAGCCTTAAAGATCAAGTTTTCAATCAAAGAGAGATCATTATTCATCAAGACAACTTCAGACACTTGGTGAGCCATGTAATTTCCAAGATGCCCCATCGAAATCCCAATGGAGGCTCTTGCTAAAGCTGGGGCATCATTCATACCATCTCCAACCATTGCAAGCCCTTCTTGCTTAGAAAAGCCCTCTACAAGCCGTAGTTTATCAGCAGGCTTTAAGGCTCCAAAATATTGATCGACTGACAGATTTTTAGCAATACGCTCGACGCTTAATTGGTTATCTCCACTCAAAATATAAGTCTTAAGGCCTAACTTTTTCTTGAGGCGTTTTAAGATGTTAGGTACATCAGGCCGCAAGTGATCTACAAATTGTAAGAGGAAGACTTCTTCCCCTATTAAAATAGCAGAAACAAGGTGCCCCTGTGAATTGTCATGTTTGCTAAGTAGTGCCGCTTGGGCCTCTGGTAGCTTGCTAGAAATATAGGAAATGCTGCCGATAGCCACTGGCAATTTCGACCCTCTAAGTTGAGCCGTTGCCTCTATCCCTAGTCCGGGTAAAGCTCTAGAGTCTTCAAGTTCGCACGACTGTACTTTATGAAAGTTGGCTAAATTTACCAAAGCATCTGCAATAGGATGAATAGCATGCTGTTCTAATGCTCTGGCAACAGATAAAATTTCTAGTTGATCTTCTATAAGATGCCCCTTAAGGTCGGTCATACAAACACATTCAAGCTCTCCAGATGTCAAAGTCCCAGTTTTGTCAAAGGCAACCGCCTTAACTTTTGCTAGAGCATCTAGAGAAGCCCCTCCTTTTAAAAGGACCCCTTGTCTAGCTGAAGCATTGATAGAGCTAATATAGGCAATAGGAACTGCAATAATTAAAGCACAAGGAGACGCTGCTACTAAAAAAGCCAGTGCCCGGTATACTGAACCTGCTACAGAAAAATAACTTAACTGAGGAATCATTAGCGGGAGAGCAAGGGCAAAAAAGAGGCTGAGTGAAATGACGATGATGGAATACTTTTGTCCAAACCGGTCAAACCACGACTGCAACTTTGGACGGGATTCATGGGCTTGATATACAAGTTGGATCATCCGTGAGATCGTCGACTGACTCCCTATTTTAGTGACCCTCACCGTCAGAGAGCCTTCAACATTAACAGCCCCCGAAGCGACTTCCATCCCCTCTTGGACCCTCATTGGCACATGCTCTCCTGTTAAGTGCGAAACATTTACTGATGAGGCGCCTTTAACGATCACTCCATCTAGAGGAATCACCTCACCTGCACGAATTAAAATTTCTTCATTAATAGCGATATCTTTAACTGACTTTTCAACGATTTTCCCATTGGCGCCCAAAACTTGCGCACTAGTTGGAGCTATTTGACTCAAGCGGCTCAAAGTGCTTTTTGCTTTCATGCTCACATAATTTTCCATAGCAGATGAAATGGAAAATAAAACAAGCAAGAGACACCCTTCTATACTGCTCCCTATAAAAATCGCTAAAAAAGCAGCTAGCACCATCAAAACATCAATATTAATTTTAAATGAAGAGATCTCTCGAACCGCGTCAATTAAAGCAGGCGTTCCCACCGAAAAATAGATCATCACTTGCAAGAGCAGAGAAAGAGATTGAAGGCTAGGGAAAAAAGAAACTGTAAAAGCCACAATTAATAATAGTGCTGAGAAAATTGAGATACGAAGCGATAAGTCTTTAGCCCACCTCCTTGACTTTGAAGTCAAAAAAGGACTAATGGTTGCGTTACGTCCGGAAGAAAAAAACTCTCCAAAAGAGATCCCTTCGTCGACCTTCATTTTCTGTGCTAAAATACGAGACATAATATTATAAAAAAGGTTGTATCCATTTAGATAAAAAATAGCTGCTACCTATAAGGGCAAGAGAGGCACCGAAATTCCAAATAAAAGCAGCAAGCATGTCATTTCTCTGTAGTTTTGCCATACATACCCCGGCAATACTCTGTACTATAACTGCCAATGCAACCAGCCCATAATCTTTAAAAAACCAAAAAGACAAGACAAGCAACAAACCACTACCCAAAGCTCCTAAAGCTGCTCCTAACCCTATTTTTAATGGATGCTCATAATGCTCTAAGTTGAGCCCCATCTCTTCTTCCATCATCACCTTTAAAAGACGCTCATCATCTGCCATTAAAACATCGATCACATCTTTGAGCAGCTCCCCTTGCAATCCTTTGGATGCATAAAGAGCAGTCAACTCTTCACGCTCTTGCTCTCGGTTATGCTCAATCTCATATTTTTCTTCTTTCAAAACTCGGTGTAAGCGCTCTAAAAGAGACCACGAAAACCAGGCGCTACGAATCGTTTTCCAAATCGTCCATGAAAATGTTAAGAGAATTAGAAATCCAAAGACTTGGCCTCTGGAAAAATCTAGAACAAAAGCAATGACTGCGAACATCAAAAATAGCATGCAGGTATCGCGACAGGTATCTAAAAAAGCCCCTAGATGTCCGGGTAATTCATCCCCATGCATCTCACGCGCAACTTCGCTCTTTTTTTGTAATATATGTTCGTAAGGATCTTTACCAGCAAAGTGGTCTGAATGTGATGTGCTCATGGTCCATGATTAAAGTTGATTCTTTAAAACTAGACCTAACAGTTTAACTAATTGTTGATAATCCCGGCAAGAAGCAACTTCACGAATTGAATGCATCGAAAGCTGGGCCAGTCCCAAATCCAGAGTTTGAATCCCCATTTTTTCAACAAAAATAGGGCCTATCGTACTTCCTTGTCGACCATCGCCTTTTTTGACAAAATTCTGTAATTTTATATGGTTTTTACGAGCTAAACTCCTGATATTGGCAACAATTTTTGCAGAATAAGCATAGGCTGCACTTGCATCAATTTTAATCGCAATTCCACCCCCAAGTAACGGCGTATGTTGAAGATCAAAATAATCCTTACTTTTGGGGTCTAAAGCATGAGATCCATCAATCGATAACGCCAGAGACTGTGATATACATTTTTGAAAATTTTCGTATGAAGAGTCAAAGTGATAACATATTCTTTTAAAAATACTTTTAAAGAATAAAGAGTCTGCACCGCTAAAGGTTTTAGAACCGATCTCCTCATGGCACGGAACATAAATCATATTCAGCTGATGCTGGCTCGTCTTTTGTTTTAAAATGGCATCTAAGCTCGCCCGCATACTCACTAAGTTATCAATACGAGCAGATGCAAATAAGTCTTTTTGATCCCCCAAAAAGCGAGGAGGGTCTAAAGGATACAAAAATAAATCATGCCCTAGAATCGTTTTGCTTTTCACTTTTTTTTCAAGAAGAGAGAGCAAATACTCCTTTTTTTTTGCTTTTCCATCCACTAAAGTGGCCAAAGCGCTCAGGTGCTTTTTAGCACAAACTTTGGTTCCCTCTGAATTTACCGTGCGATCAATATGAATAGGAAGCTGAGTGATCATCACAGGAGCATCATCAATATTGATTAAAGAACTATCAACCTTCCCGTCTTTCTCATAAAACACGCGCCCTGCAAACCCGCAGTCTCGGTTCATCCATGAAGAATAAATCGGTGATCCATAAACCTCTAGTGCCCATAAAAGCATGTTGTCTTCTTGAAATTCTCCATGAGGCTTAATTCGAAAAGCAGGACTGTCTGAATGACTCATCAAAATAGCTGCTTGTTGGATTTCTTTTGCTGGAGTGATAAAAGCGATCAAAGCACTTTCATCACGCACTACAAAGTATTTCCCAGAAGGTTTAAGCTTAAAATCTTTGTGCTCTTTAAGCTCAGTAAATCCCTTTGAAGCAAGCTCTTTTTTAGCAAGTTCAGTGGCATGAAAATAAGTTGGTGAATGCTCTAAAAATTGTAATAAATCCATCATGGTAAATTATAATAACAGTTTTTTTACCTTTTAATCAAGTGTGTTTACATTTTTATATTTTCAACCACCACATACATCTTAAATGAATAAAAAGCATCGATCGATGTGGCCTCCACTGTAAAAGTCAATGACTAAAACAATCACAAAATTTTCCTATAAAAAAACTGACTTTAAAAGTTATCCTTACCAAGGATTACATCTAAAGTATCAGGTAAGTGAGAATACAACCGTAAGGATGCTGTGAGTTCTGTAGAGTGCCAACACTATATGTTTCATGATGCCAACCGTTGTTCTGATAATCCAGAGTTTCCTGATATATATCAACCGTCGCTTGATGAGCTTACAAAAACGTATTCTGAATATATTCACTCCAACGCCTATAGCTTGAATTACACCCAAGAAATCAAGCCTCAAATACACACTTATGTCAACCACGATGGGCAGTCTTACCAGATACAAGACTGGTGGCTATATCGGGAACTTGAAATTCAAAACTACCCCAATATAGATAACTCTCGAGAATATGAATTTGAAAGGGAGCCTTCTGCATCTAGAAACCTTCCACCTCCACACCCCCAACAATGGAACATTTCTCTTTGGGAAATCCATCAATCAAAGATTCTATATGTTTTAAACCAAATAGCACACATTACTTTAGACCCTCTAAAAAAAGCTCCTTATCAGATAAAGCGTGTGTGCCTTGGGCACGATCTTTACAATAACTATGAGATTAAATCCAAGAACAAACGTCAAAGAGCACGCGAGGAATCTGAAAAACATATTAAAGCTTATGAGCAAAACTCTTCTGATTATTATAAATGTATCACAACCTCGATTGGCCTTGAAGATCCAAAAAGTAAAAAATTTCGTTTCTTTGCCAAAGTTTTCCATACAGATGACCATACCGCATGCAAGGGTTCAACTATGAAATTTTTTCCACTTAACGAAGAAGCTGAAAATCATTTCCATATAGACCAGGAAGACACAGTAAAAAAATGTCTCGGGCATGTTGAGTTTTTAAATAGTTTTATACAAACTGGAAAAGGTAACGAGGGGCTGCGAGAACTTTCTACTGAAGCTCTCGCTTATTTTAGCTCTCACACTGACTTTAAAAGTGGCGATGAAGGGATTTTAAAAACTCACGCTTTTCAAAGACTAGATGCTGCCTGCTCTCAAAATGATCTTTTTATTTTTTACCAACATCAAGACGATCACAAAAATTGTGATCAATTTTGTGAGATCCCTAAAAAAGCACTACAATATATTGCATCAGAAAGTTTGGCAGAAAAAACCCCCTGTCTTTCTCTTTCATTTTTAAACGATGAAAATAGCTTCCCTCTTTCAGTATACACTGATGCTCTTGATATCCTAGATCAAACAATTGAATCTGATCCCAGCTACAGCGACGCATATTTACAAAGAAGTATCGCTCATTTTGAGCTTGAAAATTACGATGCATTTTTAAACGACTTTAAAAAATATGACCGTCTCACTACAGATCAAACGAACTTAAAACTTACTTCTGATTTTAGTAAAAACTTTGTTTCAGAGCTCGTAAGAGGAGCTAAAGATTCTGCATCTCACTGGGCACTTCTTGCAGTTGACCTTATCAAACACCCTATCCGCACCACGGAACACGCTTTCAATGCATTTGAAGAACTCAGTCACCTCGCCTTATCAGATCAATGGGGAGAGCTTTGTGAAACACTTTCTCCAGAAGCTTACCAGCTGGCCACTGAATGGAAGACTCTACCGGCTGATCAAAGAGGCAAACTTGCCGGTTACGCAATTGGTAAGTTAGGTACTGATCTTTTTATTCCTGGCGCCGTTGCAAAAGCCACTTCAAAAGGAGTGAAAGGGGCTAAAGAGCTCGTCAAAATTTCAAAAAACGTTCAAAAAGCTGAAAGCACCCTAGTTCTTGAATCAATGGCAACTCTAGAGAATAGCACCCAAGTAGCAGAAGTAGTTCAGAAGAATCAGAAAATAGCCTATATTGCCAATGAAACAGAATTAAGTACTCGGGAGATGTTTAAATTAAAGCAAGCCGGCGAGCTAGAGAGCCATCTTCAAAAAATTTATACAGACCAATTTAAAACTCCATTAATGCAAGAATCATTTGAGCTTTTAGAAAAAGCTCAAAAAGCATTAAAACCTTACAAAAACCAATTTATGCCAGAGGCCAAAATAAGAGAGCTCATACAGCAAACAGGCATCCCTACGTTCCCAAGACCTCAAGGAATACCTGAAAATTTTTTAGTACAGATAACGGATAAGGGCGCCGGCATGAAGTACATACACCCCCATAACAAGCAAACTTTAATTCGAGTTATGCCAGGAAAGCTACACAGTCCAAACTTACATCAACAAAACCCTTATATCATTCATATGAAAGATGGTATGGCTTACAATCTACTTGGAGAATTTGTTTTGGATGCAGTACCTGAAGCCCACATTCCAATTAAAGACTTTCAATTTAGGAATTAACTATGCAACTATCTAAAGAATCTATTAAAAATATCCTAAATTTAGTTTTAAGAAAAACTGAAAGAATCTCAGATAAAGAATATCAAAAAAGAGTTTGGATTAGAGGAGAAGGTCCTGAGGTTGACGACTTCGACGAAACCTGTAATTATTTTTTTGATACTGGAAGACCTATACTTGAAGATTATAAAACATACGGTCTATCAGCAACTCAATATCATATTTTAAAAAAATTCAGTGATGAGCTTGATATCTTTTGTGACGAACACTCTTCTTGGCCCCCTTTTTTTATAGACACTCCTGAGTGGGCCAAGATTATGAAAAGAGCGAAAGAAGTATTAGAGGTATTCAACTACCAAAAACATGATGAAAACAACACCTAGAATGCAAGAAATCATCCAACAATCAGGCATCCCTACGTTCCCAAGACCTCAAGGAATACCTGAAAATTTTTTAGTACAAATTACTAAAAAAGGAGTTGGAATGAAATACGTACACCCCACTAATACTAAAACTTCAGTCAGGATTATGCCAGGTAAACCACATAGTTCTAATTTGCACCAAAAAAAGCCTTATGTTGTTCAAGTGAAAGACGGTATGTACTTGGATAAAGATGGAAATATCGTGAACTCTGAGGCCCCCACAGCACATCTCCCAATTAATGAATTTGTTTTTAAAGAGTAGTAGTAATGGATCTAAACAACGAACAGATAATGCATATTCTTCAACGAACTTGGAGGAAAATCTCTCATATATCAAATAAAGAATATCAAAAAAGGGTCTGGATTAGAGGAGAAGGCCCTGAAGTAGATGACTTTGATGAAACCGTTTGTGTGCTGTTCGATGATTTAGACCCAATCCTTGAAAACCCTCAATCCTACGGACTATCAGCAACTCAATATCATATTTTAAAAAAATTCAGTGATGAGTTTGATATCTTTTGTGACGAACACTCTTCTTGGCCTCCTTTTTTTATAGACACTCCTGAGTGGGCCAAGATTATGAAAAGAGCGAAAGAAGTATTAGAGGTATTTGACTATCAAAAAAAATAATACACTTTTGTTTCACTTGCATTTAAGTAAACTAAAAATACGTTTTTTAAAATTTAAATAAAGGGACTTTTATGAAAATTAATTCTTATCTCATCATCTTTTTAGCAGCTTTTTTAACTACAAGCGCGCTTACATCAGCGCCACTTTTTGAGGATCAGGTTGTCATTGTTACAGGAGCCTCTAGAGGGATCGGTAAAGGCATAGCAAAAACATTTGCTCAAGAAGGTGCTACGGTCATACTTGTTGCAAGAAATGAATCAGATCTTCAGCTTGTTCATCAAGAAATTACCGAGCAAGGGGGGCATGCTTTAGTTCTTCTAGCAGATGTTGGTTGCTCAAATGCAGTTCAAAAGGTGATTGATCAAACACTCTCCGCTTTTGGTCACATCGATGTGTTATGTCATAATGCAGGGATCTATCCAGAAGTGCGTTTAGAAGACATGACTTTAGAAGAGTGGAACCGCGTGATCCAAGTCAATTTAACAAGCACCTTTTTGATGGTCAATCGATGCATTCCAGCAATGAAAAGTCAAAGAGGAGGTAAAATTGTAATCACCTCCTCTATATCAGGACCTATTACTGGGCTTCCTGGATTTTCTCATTATACAGCATCTAAAGGAGGGGTGTCTGGCTTTATCAAAACGGCTGCCATTGAACTTGCAAAATATAATATCCAAATCAATTCCGTTGAGCCGGGAAATATTTTAACAGAAGGCCTTAGTGAGCTTGGAAAGGAGTATCTAACAAGTATGACACGAGCCATTCCTGCTAATAAACTCGGAACAGTTGAAGACATTGCCCATGCCACTCTTTTCCTTGCCTCTCATCGAGCTGATTTCATTACAGGCCAAAGCTTAACTGTGGATGGAGGGCAAACACTTCCAGAGAGCCATTTTTCTGAATATTGAGGTTAAACAAAAGGTTGAATGCTTCCTTTGTGTTTTTTCAAATGAAAATGAAGGATCTTATCGAAGTAATCCACCAGCATTTTTGCGATAAATCCCTCTTGGTGGTTTTCAAGTGCTTCGATAAGCTGCTTAGACTTAAATGAGCCGAGCTTCTTTTTAAACAAGAGGATTTGGCTCTTGAGGGTGGGGGGGTGTAAGTTCTGTATCTTTTCCGTAAGTTGTTGTTCTCTTAAAAAACGCTCTTTTTGCAGTAAATATAAAGCACTTGTTTTGAATTGTTTTGACAAAGCACCAGGAATTTTACAAGCTCCTAGTTGCTTAGAAACATAACGCACCCAAATAGGTTGTCGGGGATCTAAGGAAAGCAGCTTATCAGCAATTAAATTTTCAAAATGCTCTGTGCTAGGCTGGGCTGGCAAAACTTCAAAGGGATGCTCCATCTTAAAGTTTGCCAGGGACTCTATGTCCAAAAATTGATGTTTTTGACCTAATTGATGGGCGATAGGATCTAGCAAACATCCAATAAAGGGTTGAAGACACCTCCATTCAAAGTCATGGTGAAACAGGTCGAGCACAAAGCGGCGATAACTCTTATACCCCCCTTGCAACGAACAGACTTTCAAGCGACAAAAATTTAAAAGCCACACCATGGACTGGCTACGCATTCCACCTCGACCGCAATAAATTTTAAGAGGCAGATTTTTATTTTGTCCAAGCCGTGCAATCACCTCCGAAAGTTTAGGGCCTACATATTTCAAACCCAATTCCATAGCTTTAAAAGGGCCTTGAAATTTAAAAACTTTGCCGACTTCTTTACGCTCAGCATCAGAAAAAAGAGGGACATTCATCGCAGATGGAATATGCCCTTTCTCAAATTCTAGAGGAGTCCTAAGATCTATGATGGTTCCTTTTGAAGATAGAAACTCTTGAATTGATACCGACTTACTCGCATCCATAGACTAAGACTGTGGGTGAAGAATGGTTTGTCCACCAATATATTTTTGCAATGGCTTAGGAATGGCTACAGAACCATCTTCTTTTTGGTGATTTTCTAAAAGCGCAACCATCACTCTTGAGGTGGCAAGCCCAGAACCGTTGAGTGTATGAACTAGCTGTGGCTTTTCATTTTTTTCCTTAAACCTCGTTTTAGAGCGGCGAGACTGAAAGTCACTACAATGTGATACTGAGGAGACTTCCATATAGCGCTCTTGCCCTGGTAAGAACACCTCCACATCCACTGTTTTAGTTCCTGGAAACGACATATCTCCTGTCACCAACATCATCCGCTTATAGGGCAGCTCTAACATCTCCAGGAGTTCTTCAGCACTCTTTACAAAAGCATCAAACATCTCATCACTTTGATCGGGACGACAAAATGCGAACATCTCTACTTTGTTAAACTGATGTGTACGAATTAAACCTCGTTCATTTTTCCCAGCCGCTCCAGCTTCTCTGCGAAAGCAAGGGGTGTAGGCCACATATCTTTTGGGAAGCTCTTGACTCGAAAAAATTTCATCGTAGTGCAAAGCATTAAGGGCCACTTCTGCGGTAGGAAGCAAGCATAGCTTGTGCTGCTTGTCTTCTAGAGCATAAACCTGGTCTTCGAATTTAGGGAATTGCCCTGAACCGTACATCATAGATGGGCGGACTAAAAGAGGCATCATCCACTGCATAAAACCATTCTGAATATGATAGTCGAGCATCATATTGATAAGCCCCCACTCTAGGCGAGCTCCGATCCCTTTGTAAACCGGCCATCCTGTTCCTGCCATTTTAGCCCCTCTATCAAAGTCAAAGAGGTGCAAACGCTCATTCAACTCAAGGTGATTTTTGATAGGAAATGAAAATGAAGTAGGAGCTCCATGCTCTTTGACACAAACATTATCTTGAGGGTCTAATGAGGCTTTAATCCCATCACATGGGATATTGGGCAAAAGAGCCATCAAAGAGTCTATTTTTTCCTGGGCCACTCCAAGTTTAGTGTCACAATCTAAGATTTGATCTCCATACTGACTGACTTTATCGAGTAAATCTTGGACTTCTTCCCCCGCTCTTTTCTTCTCCCCTATTTGCTTGGAAAAATCATTGCGCTTACTTTTTAACGAGTCTACCTGCGTCTTAAGGCTACGAACCTCTTCATCAAGCTCTATTATGGGCTGTAGTGTAATGGTGGGGTCTTTCGTTTTAAGCTTGGCTTCGATTTCAGAACTGGATTCCCTGAGTAATTTGATATCTAACATGGCATCGGGTTGTTTATTAAAAATTGCCATTGTAGGCTATTTGCTTGATAGATTCAAAAGTAAAATATTTTTTTGACACTTTATAAAACACCTAAAAGCTTCCATTCTTTATAAGAAATTAATAAAGTTATTGTACAATTTGTTCAGGAACTAAATATTATTTAAGGAAAATGCAATGACGACGACGTCTGCACCCAATAGATCTCTTGAGATTAAAGTGCCAGAGCAAGCAATTCAAGCTTCTTATGGTGTTGGTATTGTTGGAAAAACGTATCGTCTCCAACAAGCCCTTAGGCATATAGCATCGGATATTGAAATCCTCTCGAGCTTCAACAATGAGGTTTTTATTCAGCTTCAGGCTTATATCTCCATTTTTGGAGCCCAAACACCGAGCAGTACAAGCTTACCACAGGGAGAGACAGCGTATACAAAATTCAAAGATTGTGCCAAGTTCCTAGATAAACACCCTCTAACTCAATTTTTTCGTATCATTTTATTTTGGAAGCAAACCTCTGACTTTGCTGTCGCAAGTGTCCAATGGTTAAGTGGAAATCGAGAAAACCGCTCAATGGCCTACCAGCTGCTCAATACTTCACTCTCCTATATTCCCCTTTTGATCGCAAAAGCTGCCGAAGAGAAATTTACCAATCTTCAAATTTCTCTGAATATAATGATGCTGGCATGCCTTGCCTATTCGCTGCGTCGAGATATGACTCTTTCAGCTGACAGTAAAGAACGAGAAACTAGCCCCACCATGGGATTAATTAAAAAATATCTTATGCCCCCTGTGGTTAAATACGCATGTATTACAACTGCAATCATTTCCCATAAAATTAAAAATTTAAGTATCTCTAATTACTTGAAATTTTCTTAAAGAAAAAGCCCTTTTGTTGTAAAATAGTCTTGTTTTATTGCGCATATCCATGGCATATCCCAATACTTAAATCAGACCCAAAAAGTAGATGTATTTAGAACAAATAGAAATCATAGGCTTTAAATCATTTGCCGATCGCACGGTGATTAAATTTTCTAAGCCCATTACTGCCATTGTTGGACCTAACGGCTGTGGAAAGTCTAATGTTGTCGATGCCTTTCGTTGGGTATTAGGGGGCCCTACTGCCAAATCATTACGCAGTGAAAAAATGACTGATGTGATTTTCTCGGGAACCACACAACGCAAACCATTAAATTACGCACAGATCTCGCTTACCTTCTCTAAAGTTAAAGAGACCCTTTCACTAGGTTTTAAAGAAGTTTGCATCACCCGAAGGCTCTATCGCAGTGGGGAATCCGAATGGAGTATTAACCGCAATCCTGTCCGCCTTAAAGATGTGCAAAAACTTTTGTGGGAAGCAGGCCTTGGGAAAAATGCTTTTTATATTTTTGAGCAAGGTAAAATAGATGAGTTGATCACCTCATCACCGCTCGAGCGCCGCGTTATTTTTGAAGAAGCTGCTAAAGTAATGCACTTTAAAGAAAAGCGCAAAGAGTCTCTACGTAAATTAGCTCAAGTTGACGCCAATTTAAAACGTATTCTTGACATCCAGGGCGAAGTCAATAAGCAGATTGAAACTTTAATTAAGCAAGCTCAAGAAGCTGAAATCTATAAACAACAAAAAGAGCTCCTTGCAAAACTTTCCAAAGAACTCCTGATTCGAAAGTGGCAAAAAAATGACTCTAAAAATGGACAGCTTGAGCAAGAACTTAAACAAAATGAGCAAGCAGCAGGGGCACTAAAAAAACAGCTAAAGCAACTCGAGCAAGAACTTAAAACTCACAAAGAAGAACATCATCTAAAATCCAAGCAGGCCAAACAAGCTTATGAGGCGTTCTTTGAAGTCAAAAAAACAAAAGAACTTGCCTCTTTTGAATATACTTCTCATAAGAAAAAGCAAGATGAACTTTTTGAACAAAAAAGCTTGTTACGAAAAAAATTGCAAGAGTTTCACCAAAAACACTTGCAAGAGCATAAGATTTATTTAGAAAACCAAGAAAAGCTCAAGCACCACTCGGAAAATTTAAAAGTTTTATCCAAAGATCATACCACATCTTTAAGTAAAGTTTTAAGTTTAGAAGAGCAAGTACAAACCAAGAGCGCGTTGCGCAAAGAAACCCAAAAAGTTTTGCTAGAAGTGGTCAACCATGAGACGAAGCTACAACTGGAATTTAAAAATGCCTGTGCGCAACTAGAGCGCGCCCAAGAGCGCCACAATCAGATCACTTTACAGGAAAAAAATTATCTCGAAAAACTTAAAGAATCCCAATCTCAGCTCGCCTCTTTCAAATCTTTGCAAAAAGAGCTTTTTTCAAAACACCAGGATTTGGAAACGCTTTTAGAGCAACAAGCTAGTGGGTTAAAAGAGCAGCAAGAACATTTAACCACAAAAAATGAAAAACTCAAGGTTCTTTCTAATCAACTGAACACCACAAAATCAAATGTCGACTTGCTGCAAAAGCTCAAAGACGAGCTGGATGGCTATGACTCATCAGCCAAGAAAATTTTACAGCTCTCCCAAGATCCATCATCTCCACTTTTTGAAAAAGTCACACCCATTGCTGAATGGATCACACCTCTTAAAGGGTTTGAGATCTGCGTGTCTGCTCTTTTGGGTCCTTATTTGCAAACTCTTATTGTTAAGAAAGCGGATGACTTAGACCTAACCCTTAAGCTTGCACAAAGTAAAAACTTACAAGGCTTTTCAATTCTGTGCCTCGAACACCTTAACGAACCTGCCTCTACCAATGAGCAAAAGATTGCACAACCCAATCCGGTTGCTAATCACTTTCTAAGTGCCGTCCAAGAAAAGGAAGACTTTCTAAAACCATTAAAGCCGATGACTTTTATTCAGAAGAAATTCTTTTTTGATCAAAAAAAAGTCCTCCACAATATTTCTTCTGAAAAAACCAATCTCTTTTTACGTGAAGCTGAACTTAAGGAAAATTATAAGAGTCTTTTTCTATTTGAAGAATCACACCAAAAACTTTGCAAAGAAGTTGAAGAAAAGCAAACTCAAGTTGACCTATTGCAAGAGCAATTTATTGACACCAAAGAAAAGAAAGATAAGAGCAAAATGTCACTGGTTGAAGTCGAGCTAAAGCTAGAGGCTTGTTTAACTCGAAGTACTTCTTTAGAAGAAAAATACAACGAGTCACAAAGTAGTCATCAGGGTCTAAAAGAGTCTCTGGCAACACTTTTAGATCAGAAAAAAGCCCTCTCTTGCCAATTTGATGAGAAAAAAAAGCGGCGTGAAGAACAAGAGCAAACCTTTCATCAAATTGAAAGCCAGTTTGAAAAAAACTACCATTCTCTTTCAGAGACTAGGTCTTTAAAACAATCGCTTGAAAATCGCATCAAAGGATTTGAGAAAGAAGCTCAAAACCTGCAAGAATCCATTAAAATTTTTGAATCAAAAAGCGAAGATTTTGAAGAACAAATCGAAAAGATGAACCATGATATTGAAAAAAACGAACAAGACTACAGCGCTTTAGAAAATCAAAATCACCAATTTTTAGAGCGAGAAAAAAAGCTTTTAGAGTCTTTGACAACAGCTCAAACGCACTACCAGTCTTTTGAAGAAGCATTAGAAAAGATTGAGCTAGACCAGCTTCAAATAGAAGAGACAATGAAACAACACCGCAGTGATCTGGAAAAAAACCAACAAGAAAGCTTGGTGACGAACAATCAAATTTCACGCTTTTCTGGTGAAAATGACCTTCTTTACAGCGAGATCTTCGAAAAATATCAGCTAAGTGTTGAAGAAGTTCGTGCAATGGCTATTGAAGCTTCTTTTTCAGTACAAAAGACAGAGCAAGAAATTAAAAAAACTAGAAAGCACTTAGAAAGCCTTGGTGAAATCAATTTAAAAGCAGTTGCTGACTGTAAAGAGCAGCAAGAGCGCTTCTCATTCCTACAAGCTCAGATAGAAGACCTCAATGCCTCTCAGGGAAAACTGATAGAAATTATCACTGAACTAGACAATGAAAGCCGCAAATTATTTTTAGAAACCTTTGAAAACATACGCACCCACTTTAGAACAAACTATGCTCTACTATTTAACGGTGGAGAAGCCGATTTAAAACTCAGCGCTGGTGAAGATGTGCTCGATGCTGGAATTGATATCATTGCACAACCTCCGGGGAAAAAGATGCGCTCAATCCATCAGTTGTCTGGTGGAGAAAAATGTTTGACAGCCACCGCTCTTTTGTTTGCACTTTTTGAGACTCAATCGATCCCTTTTTGTATCCTTGATGAGATTGATGCTCCACTTGATGATACCAATGTTGAAAGGTTTACTAAGGTGCTCAAACAGTTTGTGAAAAACCATCAGTTTATCATCATTACCCACAACAAGCGCACCATGGCAATGGCAGACATCCTTCTAGGAATTTCGATGCAAGAAAAAGGCGTGACAAAAGTGATTCCCTTCGAATTTAATTCTCAGCCAGAAAAAGAAGAGCCTCAACCTCAAGCAGCTCTTTAATAGCCCCTCCTCTACAGTTTCTGCTCCACGCTCCTTCGAATAATACCCTTTCCTAGAAACCACCTCTAAGTCTCTCTTTTAATAAAACTTAAATATCTATATATAATACACTTACAAATAAACCTTCTTAAATAAACTCTTGACAAAAAAAGCCTTTTTTGATATACTAGGTGGGTAACCAGGAGAACTTTATGACTGTTCAAGCTACTAATACATCCAGTAATCCAAGTGTTGGAAATCCACCTCCTAAAGGGGATAAAAAGCAGGAAATTCTATTTGCTAACTGCCTTATGGAGCTGGTTGCTGTCATTAACTCATGCCTCAAAGTGATGCAGAAAAACGCTGAAGAAAATGCTAAAGAAAGTGCTGAAGCGCGTAAAGCAGGTCAAGCGGCTGCAGATGAAGCTTCTGGCATCGCTCAAAGTATTGCTGAAAACACGCCTAGCGCACCTTCTGGAGCTGGTTTGCCTGCGAATGCGGCTGCAAACACTCAAGGAGCGACTAACAGCTCAAGCACTGCGGCAATTGGCGTTGAGGACTCTAAGGCTGTCTAAATAGACCCCAAATCTATTTTATATCACCAAAGCTCTTGAATAAATGGGTTAAGTCCTATTCTCAAAAAGGGTAATTTGCTATGGTTCCGAAATAATTGGAAACCATGATTTTGCGATGTATACACAAGACATCATTCAGCCCTTTTTAAAAGTTGCTCAAGAATATCTAGACGAGAGAAGAATCCAAGAGATTATTTTTTCTCGGGCAACCTATCATATTCAATTGATTGATAAAACCACGCAAGATCCCACGTGGGCCTTTATTTCACTCGACCCTAACAATCAGGTCAAAGACTGCTTTTGCTCCTGCCAAACTCAAAGCGCATTGAGTTGCGAGCACTTAGCTGCTGCTGCTCTTCGCATTTTTAACGGGCATTATGGACCGCTTCATATTCGTTTTAAACATTCCTTTTGGCGCCAGATTTGCCATTTATTTGCACAGGAATATGGCTACAGCCAAAAGATTTTAACACAAAAAGATGGTCAATATACTCTTAAAGAAGGCCGAAACACCCTTTTTTCAATTCAGCCTTTAAATGCAAAAGCAACTAAAACACTCTATGAGTGCATTGTTGAAAAGAAAAAAGAGACTGAGGAAACCTCGCTAAAATTTTCCAATTTGCCAAAAAAGGAGTTGGAGCTTTGGAAAATGGGGCATCCTTCTGATACTTTTAAATTTGAGCTCTCCTTTTGGTCTGACATTGCCAAATGGCTGATGTTTTTGCAAGAAGACAAAGAGCCCTACCAAGTTAAAATAACCCCTTCTCAACACCTCCCCAATAAAATTAGTATTGTGTTTCAAACAGTAAAGGTCAGCTTTGCCCTTCCACCTGTAATTTTGAAACAGATTATTCCCTTTTTAAATACGATTGATTCTCCCCTTAAAGCTCACCAATCTAAAACTCAAGAAATTGCTAAAATATTATACAACCCATCAGAAAAGTCACTTTCTATCTATCCAGAAAAAGATCGCTCAGACGACCCACAAGATCAGTCACAAGGCCACCCCATTGGAGACTGGATTTATATGCACAAGCAAGGTTTTTACCATAAGCTTTTGGGCAAAACCTTTCCTGAAAAAGAAAAAATATTATCCCACCAGATTGATCATCATCTGGAAAAAAATGCTCCTTTTTTTAAGAAGCACTTGCAAAATGCAGAGCTTAAACTCAACCCCATTTCCCCTAAATACCAAGTTAAATTTGATGATCAATGGAATCTATTAATAGATCTATATCTATTTGAACCCAAAGACTTAGAAAAAAAACATTCTGTGTTTTTTGGCAAATGGGTCTTTTTAGAAAATCGAGGATTTTACAGACTTTATGAGAGCGCTTTTTTACAACCCTCTCTTTTCATTCCCAAAGATCAGGTCTCTGAGTTCATCCATGAGCATCGTAGCTGGCTGAATACTCAAAAGGGATTTGAGGTTCACTTAGCGACGGTACAAACACATATGGAATATGATGTGAATGCCAACCAGCAGCTCGTATTTGCTTCTCATTTAGGGGCTCAGGATGAACATTCATTTGATTTTGGAGATTGGGTGTACGTGCAGTCACAGGGATTTTACACCAAAATGCGCACATCTTCTCCTATTTGTAATGGCCTAATTGTTAAGAAAAAAGATATTGGCCGTTTTATTCACGCACACCAAGAAGATTTAGAGCAAACCCCTGGATTTTTTAGCACGAAATGCCCGGTCAAGCAAGCGACAATCCACCTCTCTGTGCAACATGAAAAACAAGAGATCCACCTAAGCCCACAATACCATTTCCACCCTGAATATAAAGAAAAAAAAGTCGAACTTTTTGATGACTTTTCCTATGTAAAAGACGAGGGTTTTTATCCCTTACCACCCCATTTAACACTTCCCAAGGGCTTTCAAAAAAAAGTCCGCATTCTACCCGAGGATCAAGCTGCTTTTTTAGCTTTCCAATTTAAAAAGCTCAAAGAATTCATTTCTCATATTGATCCAATGCTGATCGAAGCAAATGATTTACACCTCGAGCTAAAGCAAGTGTCTGGCAAGTGCATTGATTTGATCTATAAAAGTGAGTTTGGAACCGCTAAAATTAGTGAAATTTTGCATGCACATGCTAAAGGATATCCCTTTTATTTTTCAAAAGCAGGTTTAATTTCATTAAACCACCCTCGCTTTTCTTGGATTTTTCAACTCCAAAAAGGACAAATTCAAGAAGATGGGCTACAGCTCAATCCTATCGACATCATTCGGATTGAAGCCATAGACTCTGCTTTTTGTGAGCATGTAGCCCCTCAAAGTCTCCTTGCTAAAATCAATGAATCTGTGGACTTAACGCTCCCCAAGCTGAATGGTTTTAAAGCAAGTCTAAGGCCTTATCAGCAAATAGGCTTAGAATGGCTCTGGAAGCTCTCTTGCTATGGACTCTCAGGCATCCTTTGTGATGACATGGGCCTTGGGAAAACGCTGCAATCGATGGCTCTTATTAATGCCATTAAGAATAAACAAACCAAGCGCCCTTATGCCGGCTTTAAAGCCCCCAAAAAGAAATTTCTAATTGTCTGCCCAACTTCTGTGATCTACCACTGGCAAGATAAGCTCCAAGAATTTTATCCTAAGATGAAAATTCTAACCTTTTATGGTTTGAATCGCTCAATGAAACGCTTCCAGCAAACTTTTGATATTTTCCTAACCTCTTATGGGATTTTACGCATCGACCAAAAACAAATCTCACAAATTAATTTCTCTCTCGCTATTTACGATGAAATTCAAGTGGCTAAAAACCACCGCAGCCTCACCTACTCTGCCCTTTCTAATGTCTCATCTAAAATGAAACTTGGACTTACCGGAACTCCGATTGAAAACCATTTAAGAGAGCTGAAAGCTTTGATGGACTTAATTGTCCCCTCGTATATGCCTTTAGAAAATAACTTCCGAGATTTTTTCATAAATCCTATTGAAAAAGATAAAGATACTGATAAAATCAAAATATTAAAAAAAATGATTGAACCCTTTATCCTAAGAAGGAAAAAAGAGGACGTTTTAAAAGAGCTCCCTGCTAAAATAGAACAAACCTCTCACTGCGAACTAACGCCTGAGCAGTCTAACCTCTACAATTTGACTATTAACCAATCCAGACAGCAGATTCTCGATGATTTAAAAAATTCATCGAAACCGATCCCCTACATGCATATTTTCTCTTTGTTAACCAAGCTTAAGCAAATTTGCAACCACCCAAAAACTATCGATCCTATTAAGTATGAAAAAAGCTCTTCGGGAAAGTGGGAGCTGTTTATTGAGCTTTTACAAGAGTCTCGAGAAAGCGGCCAGAAAGTCGTCATTTTTTCGCAGTATTTAAAAATGATAGATCTGATTGAAGACTATTTAAAACAAAATCAAATTGGGTATGCCTCAATACGTGGTTCTACCAAAGATCGGAAAGCACCTTTAAAGCGTTTTAAAGAAGATCCTAAGTGTGAAATTTTTGTAGGCTCGCTTAAAGCTGTTGGACTAGGAGTTGATCTAACAGCCGCTTCCGTCGTCATTCATTATGATCGTTGGTGGAATGCAGCCCGTGAAAATCAAGCAACAGACCGTGTTCACCGTATGGGACAACAAAAAGGGGTGCAAGTTTTTAAAATGGTAACTCTCAATACTCTTGAAGAAAAGATTGACCAAATTATCCGATCCAAAGGAGAGTTGATGGAAGAAGTGGTTGGCTCTTCAGAAAGTGATCATGTCAAATCCTTTTCACGTGAAGACCTTATTGAAATCTTGCAGGTCGTTCAAAAAGATATCTATACTAGCTCCTAGTTTCACCATTTTTTTTTCAACAAAACAGCATGTCTAATCTTCAAATTTGCTATAGTTTTCAACTTTATAATTTAGAATTTCCAAGGAAGTCTTATGCCAAGTAAACTTACACGATTTTTTATTGCCACTTTGATTGTCAGCTTATGTGTAACACCTGCTTATGCACTAGCAAAAATAGAAGAGAGTCATGAAATACATCGAGAGAAGTTGCTGCATCTTTTCTCTGGAGAATGGATTTCTCGTGGAATTTATACAGCAACCAAATTAGGAATCCCCGAAGCTTTAGAAGCTGGTCCAAAATCTATCGTAGAGCTTTCTAAAATCGCTGATGCTGATACAGATTCTTTATATAGGCTCTTACATATGCTAGCTGGGCACGGTATTTTTCAAGAAGATGCTCACCAAATATTTTCCAACACTGAGGAAAGTGCAATGCTAAGCGTAAAACACCCTAACTCACTACACTCCCTATGTATCTTTTATGGACAAGACATTCATAAAGCATGGGACTCTCTTCTACCCTCAATTCAGCAAGGAATTCCAGCCTTTGAGCTTAGCTTTCAACAGCCCGTATTCGGTTACTTTAAAAATAACCCTGATAAAGCAATTCTTTTCCAAGCAGCTATGAAAGAAAAATCACAAGCCGTTATTAAATCAGCGCTCTCTGCCTTTGACTTTTCACCTTTTGATAAAATAGTAGATATTGGAGGTGGTCACGGACAGTTTTTAAGTGCCCTTGTCCACAGATACCCTCATGTTTCTGCAACCCTTTTTGAGCTCCCTGAAGTGGTAGAGAAATTGCCAATGACCAACCTAAACATGGAACTTTCTCGAGGTGATTTTTTTAAGCAGATACCACAAAACAAAGATCTCTACATTTTGAAATCAGTCCTACATGACTGGGATGACGATCGAGCAACTCAAATTCTGCAAAATTGCCACCAAGCGATGAATGAAAAGAGCCGATTACTCATTGTAGAGGTGGTTCTACAACCTAAAGATCAGTCTTTGTATGCAAATAATATGGACCTGCTTATGTTAGCTATAACAGGGGGGAAAGAACGCTCACTAGCTTCCTTCGAAGAGATGCTAGAAAAATCGCACTTAACCCTTGAAAACATCCACCCTACATCTACAGAATTTTCTATTTTAGAAGTTAAAAAATCATACGATTCTTATATAAAAGACTCTATCTAGAATTAGCTAGCTCTTTGGCTACTGGTGACTTTTTATAGTCAGACTTTTTACTTCTTAAAAAGAACTGCAGAGGCGAGCCAAAAAAGTCAAATGAATCGCGCATCTGATTCGTCAAATAACGTTTATAAGTCGCGTTTAGGAGCCCACTTTTGTTGACAAAGAACAAGAATGTGGGGGGATTGGTTTTGATCTGCGTCATGTAATAAACACGCAAGCGCTTACCCAAAACCATGGGAGGCGGGGACTTTAGAACTGCCTCTAAAATGAAACGATTTAACTCAGCGGTATCCACTCTACGATTACGATTTTCGAAAACCGTTTTTAGTGTTGGGAAAAGATTTTCTACATTTCTCCCTGTTTTTGCAGAGATAAAGACAATGGGGTAAATGACAAGGAAAGGACAGTCTTTGATCAATGCTTGCCTTACATGTTCCATACGAAAATCGCTTACAAGGTCCCATTTGTTGGCGACAATAATACAACTCTTTCCCATTTTATAAATTTCAGAGAGCACCTTTTTCTCTTGAGAAGTCAACCCTTCTTGAACATCTAAAATAAACAAACAAACATCAGATTTTTCAATAGCTTTCATCGTACGGATATGAGCAAATTTTTCAACGACATGCTTTTCTTTATTCTTACGACGAACTCCTGCCGTGTCGATTAAAAGATACGTTTGATCTTCATGTGCAAGCTCTATCTCAATTGCATCGCGGGTGGTTCCAGCTTCAGGGCTAACCACACAGCGCGCTTGGTGGGTTAAATAATTGACCAGAGTTGATTTGCCTGCATTGGTACGCCCCACAATTGACACCACCTGCCTCTCTGGTTTTTCAAAAGGGTCGATGGAATCAGGCAAATTTTCAAAAACAGTCTCTAGAAGCTCGTAAATATTGCGACCATGAGCCGCTGAAATTCCCCACATGTTGTCAAATCCAAGAGCATGGAAAGGGTAGACCAGCTCATCGTGTTGCTCAATATCAATTTTATTGACAGCGAGGCAAACAGGTTTATTAAGCTTGCGTACTAAATGAGCAATCTCTTGGTCCATGCGGGTGACCCCAACCTGTCCATCAACAATCAAAATACAAAAGTCAGCTTCAGCAATGGCATATTTACTTTGCTGTAGGATCTCTAGATTAAGCTCGCTGTGATCTTGTGTTTCAATCCCTGCTGTATCGATTAACATATAGGGTTTTTGCTCAAACTCACTATCTCCATAAATGCGATCGCGTGTCACCCCCTCCATTTCATCAACAATAGCCACTCTCTTTTTAAGGAGGCGGTTGAAAAGGGCAGATTTTCCGACATTAGGCCGGCCAATTAAAGCAATTTTTGGAAAAACCATTTTAAGTCACTTTGTTAGTCAAAAGTATTTCAATATTAAGTATAATACGCTAAACAAAAATTAAAGTCGTTAAATATAAGTTAGTAAAACCAATTGACTGAAGTATGATTATTGGTAAATTAAAATTATTAATTAATAGATCAAAAATAAACTATAGTAAACTATGTTTTAGATCTGATTTACTAAGTGGCCTCTCTGTTGCCCTTTTAGCGCTTCCCCAATCAATAGCCTATGCCCTCCTCCTAGGGCTTCCTCCAGAATCAGGTATTATAGCCACTATTTTTGGGAGTATTTTCACCTCCTCTTTTGGGAGCTCAAAATATTTAATTTCAGGCCCTACCAATGCCACCTCTTTATTACTACAAGCTGGGACGAGTCAGATTTTATACACCCATTTCTCGGACCTTTCCGACCCCTTAAGAAGTGCCATGGCCCTACAAATCATCTCTCAGATCATCCTCTGCGCGGGCCTTATTCAAATTTTTATTGGTGTCTTAAAGCTCGATAAGCTCACTCAGTTTATCAGCCGCTCTGTGATGATGGGTTATATTCTAGGAATTGCAATCACTCTCATTATCAGCCAGTCTTTTCACTTGTTTTCAATCGAAAAGCCACCTGGAATCCATTCGCTAATCCAACAAACAACGCATTTGCTTTCTCGCCTAAAAAGTTTAAACCCCCTAACCACTCTCCTTGGCATATCAGGCCTGCTAGGCCTTGTCATAATGCGTAAAGTCAATCGTCGCATCCCAAGACCTTTGGTCATGTTAGCCGTGACTGCCGTGATTGCTGGTTTTTTAGACGCCACATTCTCAGGAACCACTCCTTGGAAAATTGCATTTGTACAAGCTCCACATTTTGACTTCAAAAACCTCTTTGGATTTCATTTCCATTTTGTTAGCCGGGCGTTAACTCGAGACCTTTTGATGACCGCCTTTGCAATTTCACTCATTTCTATTTTTGAATTAAATGCCATCACACGCCTGCTCTCAGAGAAAAAAGGACAAGCAGTCAACTCCAACCGCGATATTTTTGGACTGGGTATCAGCAATTTTCTAGCCTCATTTTTTCTCGGCACTCTCCCGTGCTCCGGCAGCACCACACGCAGCTCTTTCAACTATCGCAATGGAGCTAAAACACGCATGGCAGGCGTTTTTAGTGGGCTGATTATGCTTATAATTATTTTTATCTTCCGGCCATGGATCCACAAAATCCCTCATGCTGCACTTGCGGCTCTTCTAATCGTTATTGCATATGAAATGATTGATTTTAAACTCCTTAAGATTTGTTTAAAAACAACCAAAAGGGATGCTTTGGTTTTGACGGTTACCTGCCTCTCTTGCCTATGCTTTCAATTAGACATGGCATTATTTATTGGAATTGTTCTTTCGCTGATCCTATACCTAAGACTTGCTGCCAACACAGTTGTTATAGAGTATGCCTTTACAAAAGAAGGGCGGTTTAGGCCGATTGATACGGAACATAAACGTTCAGATGGGCGCATACGCATTATTAATATGGAGGGCAATTTATTCTTTGGCTCTATTGACAGCCTGCAAAAGGAACTCAATCGTGTGATCGAGGATCCAGAAGTACGCTCTATTATTCTAAGATTTAATAATGTCTATCACCTCGATGCAAGTATTTGCCACTATTTAGAGATACTTGCGGTCAACTTAAAAAAACGACAAAAATCTCTTTACCTAAGTGAAGTAATGCGCCCAACAATTGAAGTCATTCAGCGCTCCTCAGTGTGGAGAGCTCTTAGCACCCATTTTCTATACGAAAAAGATTTCGGATCGCCCACCTCTGCAACAAAAAAAGCCTACGACCACGCCCTTAGTCAGCTTGACGAAAAGTAATTGCTTAGTGTATTAAATTACATCCTAACTTTTACAAGGATAGCCTATTATGAAATTTTTTATTTGTCTTTTACTCGGTTTTTCAACAGTTATGCTTCAAGCTGAAGAGGTTGAGGAAACACCTTCTTTACCAAACCAAGAGATCGCTTCTCCCACAACTATCTCAGAAAATCCCAAGCAACCAATCGATGATTTTATAGCAAATCTTGAAGTCGTAGAAGCAGAGATAGAGGGCGAAGAGGCTTCATTCGATTCTGAGTAAAAATCACAGAATATCAATGGGATCGTATTTTTTAAGCTGCCCATCAACCTTGACTTCTGGATAAACCCATAAGTCATGGTTGCAGCGCATGAGACGATCACATCCCATCATCCACCCTTTCAAAAACCCATATTTTTGCATAGCTTGTTTTGTATACTGAGAACACGTTGGGTAAAAATCACACTGCAAAATATTCAAAGACGCAATATTTTGTTTATACCAATCAATAGCATACACCCCTATGCGAGCGGATTTAGAAGATGGAGGCCTGTTTTCACAGCAAGAAACCTGAAATGAGAATACTAGCAACAGAGCACAAAGTACTTTAAAAATCATAGCTTAACTTATCCTGTAGAGAGAGGCTCTCTTGGTAAAATATCTTCTCAGCATAAGCCGAAAAGAGAGTTTCGTTGTAAAGATAGGCTGATTTTTGCGCTCCAAAAACACCTCCCGCATACCAACCAAGCTCAAAAAGAGATGTCAAGGCACCGAGTGTGTAATAATGATTTATAAAAAGTTGAACTGCTCCAGTAATTAACAAAGCATTCATTGTAAATGATATCAATGCTGATTTTTTTTGCCCCAAATAGTAGTAACCTAGGCCTGGCAAAGCTGCATTCATCCACTTGGCAGATGTGATGGACTTTCTTTTTTTCAAAAACTGAGACGTTAAATTGTTTATTAAATCTTTCTGTGTAAGACTATTAGAAATATCAAATACACGATCGAAATCTCTTCTTAAAATAGCTCCCGAAAGTTCTATCTCCAAAGCCTGATCACCGTGTGACTTTTTAATATTTTCTAAAACAGAATCTGCTTTTTTCAACTGACCTAACTGCTCATAGGAATGATATAAAATCACCAGTAGATCTGAGTAGGCGATAAAACTCGCATCTGCATATAGAAGGGAGTGATTTTCAAAAAACTCTACTAACTCATTGAAGCGCTGCTCTTTGTAATAGCTAAGTAGTGTAGCATATTGAATTTCTAATGATCTTCTTGGTTCATTGCATAGTAAAAGCGCCCTCTTAAAACAAGTACGGGCAGCTTCATAATCTTGTTGTTTGGCAAATGATTGTCCAAGTTGATACTCAATGATAAAATTTTGAGACCTTTCAGCAGATGAAAGCTGATCAAAACCCTGGCTATTTTCTCGATATTGAGGCGATGCATGGACGGGGGAGATCGCACCAAAGATCAGGATTAAAGTAACCCAATATTTGGCCATTACTCCATTCCATAGAGTTTAGCCGAGTTTTCGATAAAAGAACCTTTCTTATTTTTTTCACGATAAAATTGGTCCTCTCTTTCTGTTACAGCGTCTAATTCAGCCACAGAATCAATGATATGAGGGCGCATGAAGATAATTAAATTATCCTTTTGTAAGGAGTTCGCCATGGTTCCTAGCAGATCTCCTACGATTGGTAGACCTCCTAAGCAGGGCAAAGCTGCCTTACTACGTGTTTTAACATCTTCAATCATCCCTGAGATCATTAAGAAGTGTTTGTTTGGAATCTGCACACGTGTTTGAATGGAAGAATCAGTCGTAACTGGGACAATGGCAAAGCCGCTAGAACCTGAATCTCCAGAACCCGTTGCATTGGATACATAGTTGCTCGATTTTTGATCGATCTCTAGAGTAATGGTATCATTATTCCCTAAGTAAGGGGTTACTGTTAATGTCATGCCAAGTTGTCGATATTCAACACTTGCAGTGACAAAGTTCCCCGATTGTCCACCACTGGCTTGCAGAATAGAATTTGTTTGGAAAGGACGGGTTGAACCCACATAAAACGTTGCAGGGACCGTGTCTTGAGTCACTAATTTTGGATTGGACATCACCTGAGTATCTTGATCTGACTGCAATGCATTGACAAGGGCTGCTATATCAAAAAAGAGATTGTTTCCTGAGAAAAGGACATTACCAATCACCCCTGAACTAAATCCCATTTGGCTTCCTGTACGCGGCACAGGAATAGCCGTCCCTGTCACTCGGTCTAATCCATCAGTAAAAAGAGTGGGTTTAGCAGCTTGCCCTGCCGTGTTCCCGCTGGGTGTCGTTAGCAAAGAACCGACCGTTGAAACTCTATTAGACGTTCTTGAGCGGTATCCATACTCAACACCTAGACTCAATGAGTTGTTAATGGTGGTTCTAATAGCCAAAACTTCAATAAAAACCTGTCGTAGTGGCATGTCTAAAACTTCGAGTAATTCTTTAATTTTTCGTAAAGATTGAGCATCTCCAACAAACAGCAAAGAATTAGTAGCCTGCAGCCACTGGGCAGAATTTATCGCTGCTACTAAGTGTGAGTTTGCACTCCCTCCCTCTTGGCTAAATTCCAGTCCCATGTCCTGGAGCGTTTTTTCAATTTGATCCCCTTTATGGTGCTGAAGTTTATAGATCAAAAAACGAGCGTTAGCAACCATCCCCTCTTCAACTAGTGATTGGCCACCACTTTCTCCTTGATCTAAACTGGCTAAAACTTCTAGCGACTTTTTGACAAGATAAGGGCTTGAAACCACATAAATTGTGTCGGAAGATGTTTGAGGAACAATTTCTAAAACATTATTTTCTGCAATCGGCCGCAGAATTTTCTCTGCAAGAATCACAATATTTTGTATGTCAGATTGCCCAACTTGAAAAGTCCCTATTTCAAAGGTTGCATCTGGATTATCTAAACTTCTGAGCAGTTCACTAATTCTAACAATATTAGATGAAACGTCTGTAACTACTAAGTGATGTGTTTGTTCGGAAGCTTCGACTAGAGCTTCTGAAGACACCATTGCTGAAATAATAGCCGCAGCTTTTGTAGCACTCATATTCTTTAACTGAAAAACACGTGTCAACAGAGCCTCATTGGCACTACAAATATTTCCCATCTCCTCAGAAACCACCGTACCAATAGCTTGAATGCTAGGATCTTTCGAAATAATCACATTATTTCCCTCTTCAACTAAAGAGAGGCCCTGGACTCGAAGCATTTGCAAGAGTGAAGAACGTACATCTTTAAGATCTGTTGGAGAATCAGCAATAATGGAGACTTTAAAATCGATATCATCGGAGTTATAAACAAAGTTGGTATTGGTCAGATCACTTAAAAAATGCAAATACTCAATAAAGTTCACTTCATTAAAGTTAATCGTATAACCAGCATCCGTTTTATCAGGAGGACAAACAGCTTGTTGATCGACTCCTGGTAAAATAGAACGCTTCTTTTGCTGATGCTGCTGATTAAGCTTATCTACAATTTCCTGCTGTTCTTCAGAAAGACTCTGGCTATCAGCTGGTGCAGTATCGGCTATTACCTGGGCAAAATCTTCTTCTTGTGAAAAGATTTCAAGGGAAGCTCGAGGACTCTTTATGAAGCTTTCTTCACCTATCTGCAAGCTTGGAAGAGACGCAATCTCACTTTCTTGCTGGGCAGAGAGTGGACCACATTTCCAAGTAATTAATAGGCTAAAAACAAGAACCAAGACTCTTGTGTCAAAAAATAATCTCATACTTTAATCATTCTCGTTTTCATGTTTATACCAAAATGACATCTCATCTAAAATATTTTTTTTATACATACCAGTTTTATTTTAAGATACAGAAAAACAAAAAAACATTTATCGTTTTCTTTGGAGACTCATCACCATAAGAGGAGCGGTCTTTGAAGTTTTTTGTGCACTTTGTGTTAAATCATTTAAAATTGCTTGCACTTGGCTGTGGCCTGTTAAAAGTTCGCTTTGGTTAATAGCCCTATTTAAGTCATCCTCCTTTAATGGACTTTCATGAAATGAGCTTGATAAAAAAAGAGTGTCTCCAAGGTTCCAATTGCTGCTTACATGCGATATTTGACTATCAATCTCACAACCTAGCAAGTCGTTGTGGCATACAACCTCATGGGCACTATGTGATCCAGCAGGGTGGATCCAAAGCTGATTGGGACCAAAAGAAAAAAAATGGAACAAGTCCAAAGTAGAAGACATGATCAAAAACATAAAGGAGTATCTCCCCAGTTTATTTACCTGAAGTAGACGATCTAACTCCTTGAGAAAATGCTCTGATGTTTCTAAAACATTTTCATCCATTTCTAAAAGTGGCTGCCTTAGCGCCTGCAGCAACCCCTTGAGAACTCCATTATTAAAAATTCCCAAAACCCCTTTTTTTTCAGGCCACCCCACCATCAAGGCACTCGTATCGTTATTCAAAGCAAAGGCTTCATAAAAGAGATGGCTCGATAAAATTCCTTTCTGAGTAACTTTTTTAATCGATATTTTTTGATTTAAAGCCCGATCTTTTGTCTGGAGCGACAGATAGACATTCTCATAAAATTCAGAGAGTTCTTTTAAAGATAAGTCTAAAAGCTCTTCATTCTCTTCAAATGTTTGCTCTACATACAAGCTTAACTCTTCAATAAATTCATGAATATTTGCAAAGCGATCTTTTGGGTTAGGCATCAAAGCACGAGTGAGAATCTTCCTCAAGCCTTTGGGGAGCAATGAGAGTTGAACCACCCCATAACTAAGGCGGCCTATGCACAGTTCGTAAGCGATGATCGCAAGAGAATATATATCACTAGTATAGGATACAGAAAGAGGGTTCTCTTTTTGCTCAGGACTCATATAGGTAGGCGTTCCCATAATTTTCTTCTTAGCGCCTTTCTCTTCCATAATGCGAGAGATCCCAAAGTCAATCACTTTGACACCACCTTCTTCAGAAAGCAAAATATTATCGGGCTTGATATCTCGATGGACAATTCCATGAGAATGTAGGTGACTTAGAGCCTGAGAAATTTCTAAAATAATTTCTAGTGAACGACGAAATGACAAAATATTTTGTAAGATGAGTTTTCTTAATGAAATACCTCTTATAAATTCCATGGAAATGTAGAGGCCCCCTTCCCATTTCCCATGACCGTAGAGACGCACAATATTAGGATGATCAGCAAGTTCAATGATTTTAGCTTCTTTTAAAAAGTGCTCAATCATTTCAGGATGTGCCATATACTTAGGAGAGAGCACTTTAATTGCAATGAGCTCACTAGAATCGGCATGAACCCCTAAATATAAGAGACTGGTGCCTCCGCGCTTTAATAGCCCTTTAATGTGGTAGGGACCCACGCGGTATGGCACCTGTATGTTTTGCTTAGCAGGTTGGATAAAAGGTGTTAGATCTACATGAGTATCTTCGGGATCAGAGCTAGATGGATTCATAAGCAATAAGCTTTTGCTAACCTATTTTCAGGATCTGTACCCCTAAAGTCTCTCCAACACGAACAAGCTCTCCAGTCGCAATCTTACGGCCATTAACGACGAGATCGACAGGTTTTTCCAAGGAAACATTGAGCTCTAAAAGATTTCCTGGTTTAAGCTGCATCAACTTTTCGCAGGTCATTTTAAAACGGGCCACCTCTACAACAATGTTTAAAGGAACCTTTTCAATTTTTTCCAAAGAAGCTTTTTCTGGTGTCACCACAATGCTTTGCTCAGCACTATCACTATCAGGTTCATTTTCTTCAAACTCTTCCAACTCCTCATCCGCTGGGATAGGGTCGATTGATTCTTTTCGAGATTGCTCTAGATCTGATATCTCTGAGAGCAAATCTTCTTGTTCATTATCCATAGACGTTGCTTCCTCTTGATAGATGGACTGCTCTAATATTTTGAGCCCATGACTTTTTATTCTAACTCTAAACAGTTTTTGCTGTTCAACAGACAGATAAAGACTCCCTGAATTATTCTCCACATCAAGGGCTTCATGATCCAAGGCAATAAAATCTCCAACATGGACCTGCCCCCACTCTTGACGAGTCATACACAGACTTGCAGCCTCTACACTACAAAGAACTTCTACACTTTGTCGCATCTTTTGAGGGATGTGCATAGGCCTGGCTGCAAAGTGCTGTATCCAGTTCTTTCTAAAAGGTTCAGGGACCACTAACTTAAAGTTAAGTACTTCCTTGTAAGCTTTTAAGGATACATCAAAAACCAGTGAATGAGAAGAAGGTGGTAATTGATTCGATAAAATCCTCATTAAAAATCCGTCAAAACAAGCATCTGACTGCAGGTTTTTGAGCACTTCCAAAGAGACAAAATGAAATAATCCGTCTGTAAAATGTGGCGATAGTAATGTATTTGAACCCGCCTTATGCTCAACAACCCAAGAAGCAAACGAGTTAAAATCTTGGGCAGCAACTAAAGCTGACACATGCCCTTGAAGAGGCAACATAGAGATATTTAAACAAAGAGGATGCTCTCCAAGACTCTGCAGTAATTCATCAGACTCTCTCCATGCAAACTCATGAGGAGTCAGTTCTAAATCTTCAATTTGTAATAAATCACGTAATTTGAGCGTTAGAGCTTTCCAATTAAAGGGAGGAGCTTTACCCAAAATAGGTATTTGATCTAAATCAATTAACGTTTTTTCCACGGACTGTAGCCAATCTAAAGACATAGGTTTAAAGTGAACTCAAATATTTAGGTTATTCTTCTGTTATTTCTAGTTGATGAACCTTCAGTGATTTTCTTTTCAAGGCTTTTTTTAAATTATCTGAACTTTCTTGAAGGGCTTTGTGTGCCTTAGGAGAAAAATTAGAAAAGGCAAGGTTGACTTCAAGAGGGCGATATCGATATGTCATAATTTTCACAACTCCTTGATCAAATACAGATCCAGGAAGATTTAAAGAAATTGTCGTCTCTGTTTGATCTCCTGAATGCAACACTTCTGCCTCTTGAATCAAAGAACTGGCCAGCTCCTCAAAATCCTGCTCTGAGTGTCTATCATCTGCTAGAACATCCATCTTCTCTATTTTAGAACCCGAACTTCCCTCTAAAGAGTCTACAGAAGAACCTTTTTTAGACGAAGATGACTTACTTAAGTCTTTTGACCTAGAATGCTTAAAAAATGAAGGGTCGAAAATATTATTCGGATTAGAAGCTGCTACAATCGCTGCGATCGAGGGGTTGTCAGCAATGCTTTGATTGCTCTCCACATGGTGTTTAGGCTTTAAATACTTCGAATGGGGTGCTGTAGGCTCTACATTCGGGTGGGGTCCTTCATGGCTATGATTGTGTAAATGGCCCTCATGGCCCTCATGGCCGTCATCAGATCCAGAATCATGGTTATCTGACTTTTTATCGACTCTTCTTTCATCGCTTTTTTCTTTACCCCCTCCGTGCTTTTCCTTTTTTTTATCTACCTTTTCCTCTTTTTTCTTTTCTTCATGCTTCACTTTCCCCATCCCTTTTTTGATCGCAAACCGGGAGTCTTTAACAAGCTTATTTTTAACAGGGTGTTTCCCTTTCAACTTGCTTTTTTGCAAAGGAGTTAGAGTTGGAGAATCTTTGCTCAAGCCCTTTTCGGCAACTTCGTCCTCTTTTTCCAGCATTTTCTCTTCTTCATTTTTCATTTCATCTGGTTTCTTTTCTTCGCCCATCTCTTGTTTGGCTGCTTCAGCATCAAAAGAGCTCTCTTCAGCTTGGTCCTTTTGCTTTGCCTCCTCCTGCAAACTGATGCGCTCTTCGCTCTCTTGTTTGCGTTCAGCCATTTTCTCCTTAAAAGAACGCTCGTCAAAATCGTCCTCATCCTCTTCGTTATTGACTTTAGGCCGGTTGAAATTGATGTCTTGTGGAGGTATTTTATTGTCCATCGCCCACTTTCCTCTTTGCTCTTCTTTTTTGAGATTCCATCTCTTTACGTTTATTACTTAAAAAAACTAAAGAACCTATTTCATCTTGCTCTTTCGCTTCAAGTCTTCTTAATTCTTTAAGCTCCTTGGCACTCCAATCCCCTTTATGGGTCTCTAATTTATCCACCTCAAGCCTTCTCTCTTTGAGGACCTTTTGAGCTGCCTCCAACTCTTTGGTTGCTCTTTCAACCTGCTTTTCTTGACGCTCGACTTTGCGCTTTTCCTCATACATTTTATCTTTCACTTCTTTGATATAAACGCGAATCTGTTCTATTTTATGTGAGGGAGATCCAGCATCCAAAGCCTCCCTTAGCTGATCAATTTTCACTTTATGATGATCCTCTACTTTTTGGTAAGCTTCTTGATAACCCCTTAGCTTCTTTTGCTCTTTCTCTAGTATTTCTTTCTTTTCTTGGACGACTTTTTCAGCTTGATTTACACGCCGAATTTTGATTTCTAGGACTTGCTCGAGAGGATATTTGATTTTATTTTTTGCCATAAAGGCCCAGCTCCTTATCTAAAAAGGGCTTTAAGTTGAGACAGAGTCTCTTCAAAAGAAGATTTTTCGTGGGTTCCTTGCTTTAAAAAAGCATTCACTTTTTGAATGTAATTGATTGCATAATCAGCATCTCTGTCAGAACCTGGTTTATATTCTCCAATACGAATGAGCAGCTCATTCTTCTTATAATTGGCCAAAACCTCTCGCACCTTACCAATCAACTGAAGATGCTCTTTATCGACAATAGAGGGTAAAATACGACTGACAGATGCTAGTACATCTACGGCAGGATAGTGATAAGACTGCGCAAGTTCCGGAGATAAAACAATGTGAGCATCTAGAATAGACTTGGTTTCATCGGCAACCGGCTCACTCATATCTCCTCCTTCTACAAGCACTGTGTAAAAGGCTGTTATCGAGCCGACATCAGAATTGCCAGAACGCTCTAATAACTTGGGGAGCGTTGCAAAAACCGAAGGAGTAAAACCAGCTCTTGCAGGAGGCTCTCCTTTAGCAAGACCTACTTCGCGCAGAGCTCTTGCAAAACGAGTCACCGAATCCATCATTAAAATCACGGACTTCCCCTGGTCTCTAAAATACTCTGCGATCGCAGTGCCGACATAAGCTGCATTAATACGCACTTGTGAAGGCTGATCTGATGTCGAAACCACAACTACAGATTTTGCCATTCCCTCTTCACCTAGGTCTTTCTCAATAAACTCCCGAAGCTCTCGCCCACGCTCTCCTATTAATGCAATGACATTCACATCGGCTTCGGCATTTCGTGCAATCATCCCCAAAGTCGTTGACTTTCCAACTCCAGCTCCAGCAAAAATCCCTATTCTCTGCCCTTGTCCACAGGTTAAAACACCATCTAAACAACGGACACCTACTGAAATAGGCTCGGTAATAATCTTTCTGGTTAGAGGATCAGGGGGATTTTGTTCGATCGGGTAGACTTCGCTGACATTTAAAGGGCCTTTTTTATCAACGTCAATTGGCTCACCCAAACCGTTGAGAACTCGCCCTAAAAGCCCGGGGCCGATTCTTACTTGTAAGGGTTTGCGCGTTGGGATGACTTCTGAAGAAGGGCCCACTCCGCTCATATCACCTAAAGGAGATAAAAGAACTTCATCTTGGGTAAAGCCAACCACTTGAGCTCGAAGGGGCTCTGTTTCACGCTTGATCAAACACACTTCCCCAACTTTCACTTGAGGAACAACAGCTTTGATCAGCATACCCACAATTTCTGTAATCCGCCCGTGAACTGTCGTCAGTTCGAGAGATTCGAGTTCGTTTAATAAGTTTTCAAAATTTGACTCGTTATCCATTAAAGCTGTACATTCATCAGTGTTTTGAGATCATCAATTGCTTTTTGCAATACCGCTGTTGAAAATTCAATTTCAACTTGCGCTCTATATAGTTTCACCTGCATCGCAAACATATCCTTAATTCTCATTTGTGGGCTTTGCTTCCCATCAGAATGAGAAACGCCGTGAATAGCGCTTTCAAGTTGTGATTGCCCATCTGTCAAATAATTGACAAACTTCAATATAACAGCTTTGTTGTTATCTTTTCCATCCCCAACCGGCATTGAAGCAAGACCCGAGCTACTTTCGTCTTCCTGATCTCCCTCTTCACCCACGTTCGCCTTTGAATGAATAAATTGGATATTTTCATTAGCTCTTTTTAATTTAGCATCCAAAAGACGGCTGGTGCGTGCGTTGAGTTTTAAATTTGGAGTTTGAAGACCCACCTGAAGACCTTGCATCTGCTGCATCACCTGCTGGATATTTGCTACGAAATTTTCAGCATTCACCTGACCTGCTTGCATGCTCGGCTGCGAGTTTTGAGCTACTGTCATAGGAGATGGCTTTTGAACAGGTGTTGACGGCATCGCTTTAGCGATTTGCTCAAAACCTTGACCATCTTCTTCATTTCCAGAAGATAAAGAGTCAGGAGTTGGCTCGCTTGGCCCGATATTAAATTTACCGTCAATAGGCGATTGTGCCATAACTCCCTCACTTTTATCTATTCATCAACTACTTCTTTAAACGCTTTTGAATGGGCTGGTCTGTAGACTCGAGAGGATGTAGATCTTTCATCTTGCTGCGAATTTCTTTGAGCAATTCTTGAGAATGATGATTGAGTTTCTTTAACTCTGCATCATTTGTAGCGCTCATTGAGTCTTCAATTAAGTCCCCACCTTCTTTAAGGCCTTCTTCAGTTACAGTGTATAAATTCGCAATGCCTAACATAGTTTTAGCAACATGATTCTCAGGCTCATGTTTTAAAATTTCATGAAAGGTTTTTTTAGCTTCAATGATATTGAGGTCAAAAAGATGTATAATACCTAGCCCAAGTACGGGAAGGCTGTTATTTGGGTCAATCACCATTGACGCCATAAAACATTTGCGAGCAGACTCTTGGTCAACTTGCCGAATCGCTACAAACCCAGCCTCTATAAGTGCTGCTGAGTCAGGTCTAAATTTTTTAAATTCTTCGTGATAAATTTCCATTCTACTTCCCTAATACAAAATATATTACTTTATCTGTTCATGTTACTGATCATACCTTTCGTGACAGATAAGCAGCCTTCGATTACATTCGAGGAAGCTTGTATCATCTGTTGCATCAATGACATCTGCCATTGTAATTCAGCGGTCTTTTGGATTTGCATCCCACCACTCATTTTTGTTGAATTAATCTGTTTTAGAGTCGAGCCAACAGCTCCCACACTTTTAGCAAGTGCATCACTCATGTTTGTCCAATTTAAAGTCATGGTATTCCCCTATGATATTCTGTTAATGACTTCTCTCATAGAATTGTAACCATGCATGAGTAAGCCCATTTCATTATATTTATCAGTTGTGCTGTTTTCTTCTCGAAGCATTGTCTTTAAAAGACTAATGCGCTCGCAGCAAAGATCTATCATCTCTTCTTTTTTCTTTGAATCCCACGATTCCATTTCATAGGTCATCTTTGAAATTTCATCATTGCCTTTTTTACCGAACATATTCGTGTCCCCTAAATCGTTATATTTTTTATTTCCTTGTTACTTTCTCGTACTAAGGTATTCAACTTTATATTTCAAACCATTTTTTTCGAGAAAGACAAAGTCATCTTCAATTGCAATCACTCGCATCCCATCTAAATAACTTCCAACGGTTAAAATCTGACCATTGACTTCAGCAGCTCTCCCTTGATCACCTTGAGCAGCAAAACCTGAGATAGTGTAAGATGCTGAAATAGAAGCTTGTTTATCAACATAGTTCGTCAAATTAACAATAGAGGGGTCTTTGGTAAGTGGTTCTTGAGAAGCGCCCGAGTTCGACTGACTTTTACCAACAATCACCACATAGTTGTTAACAGAGCGAACCCCCATAATCCTTGAAATATCTTTTACAACACCCTCAAAGGCAGATTCAAAAGAACAATTCACATATCCCGAAAGGGTCACTGCCCCATTGGAAAGATCTACGGAAACATTGTAAAACCCATAGTTTTGCAGTTTGCTGATCACATCTTGGTAAAGGTTCTCTTCTATAATCACATAGTTCGTTAAACGATCAATATATGGGAACTGCAAGTTCATATAGTCGACAAGCTCTGCGTTGTCTTCCCGCGTGGGTAAATAGCCTGACATCACAAACTGCCCAGGCTCTGGAGCATGCACGCTAATACCCTGCCATTCAGGGTTCAGCGCTAGAATCAGGTTCATCTCCTGGCTAACATACTCATCCACCACTACATTGTTGTCTATTTGACTAATATAACTTAGATTATCGAGCTTGTAGATGAGCTCGTCTCGCTCCGTAGTTGTGAGCACATGCCCAACTAAAAAGAGACTTCCAACTCCTGAGGTAAAAGTAAATTTAACATCAGGAAACTCACTCCCTAAAACCCCCTGGATACTCTTAGTATAGTCCTTATGAGGGAACTCAACTGGAGATGTTTTAAAAAGTAACACAGCTCCCGATCCCAAGACTAAAATTACAGCGATGAGCACACCTGTGATAATAAAAGAAGATTCTGTGATCATTGATTTCAAAGAATGCTGCTTTTTAGCTCCAAGAACTTCTTCAAAAGGTTCAGGCTCAGTCGGTTTTTCCTCTGGAGGTTTCTTGGTAGCGCGAGGAGTGACAATCGTCTCTTCGCCAGCTTCTCGATCCACAATTAAAAAGGTCGTGGTTCCTAAGCTCACCAGATTTTTAGAAGAGACTAGCTTTTGCCCTGTGATCTGCTCCCCATCAACAGCCACACCATTACGGCTATCTAAATCCTCAACTAAGATTTCCTCTTCATCAGTAATAGAAATCCGTGCATGGTGACGCGAAACACTTAAATCATTAAAAATAATATCCGCACCGGTAACATCGGTCCCAATAATATAAGAACGACCCTTTTGCATCGAAAACTCAGCGCCTGTATTCGGCCCTGACAAGACTTTGAGTATAAAGCGTTCGGAAGAAACATACCCCTCTGAAAGGTCCCCGTAGGTCCCTTCATCCCCAAGATCTTGGAAGATAGTGTCATAGTTACCATCTTCTATAGGAGACTCTTTAGGCTCTTCTTTAAGAGGGTGAATAGAAATAGCAGGCTCGTCTAGATCATCAAAAATTTGATCGTAATCGCTTGAAGCCCCTTTCTTTTTGAAGGAAATATTAACCAGCTTAAAATGAGACTCCCCAATTTTTAGACTCATGTCAAAGCTGAGCTTTCTCTCTCTTTTAACCGGCTCATTGTCAATAAGAACGGGATTGGTCTTACTTAAGTTTTTGATGTAATAGTGATCGTTTTCAAACCTTATTTGAGCATGCTCTCTAGAGACTTTAGGATCCTCTAGTAAAAAATCGCAGCTCTGAGGATCTCTTCCGATCACCCATTTCTGACCTTTCTCTAAAATTAATTCAAGCCCCTTCTCAGGGCCATCTAAAGCAACTAGTTTTGCAACCATATTCAATTAGCTCAATCGTTTAGAACACTTTTTTGACCCATTTGGGCTTTGGTAAGTTCTGTTTTCCAAAATTCAATGTAATTTACAAAGTCTTCTAAAATATTTTTGAATTCTTTAAACTTTAATCTATAAGGAACTGCAAGTGACAAAGTCAACTGTTTAATCCCCTCATCATACCCAAAGACAGCTCCTTGGGCACCTCTGCCAAATAAATTAAGGTGCATCAGCGACATTAAAAATGCCTCTCGATTCTTACTTTCTAAAACGACTAAATCACTATTAAAATACACACCTGGATCTAAGTCGTTGTAACGCACAATCAGATTATTCCCAAAATCTATATGGTAGATTTTATGATCATCTGGATAACCCCCTTCATTCATTCCAAGCTGCTCTAAAATCTGCTTGGTATACTCTTGTATTTCTTCAGCCATGAAAGTTGCTATTTTTATATTCGCAGTTTTTTAGTGTGTAGCGAATCAAAGAGTTTAAAGCAAAAAAAAATTTGAATAAAAAAAAACCCCGCAAAATATGCGGGGCTAATTTTCAAAAGAAAGTCTTAAGGATACTTAAGCCATATGTTGCGTAATCGCCGAAGTAACTTGAGATTCCATCTGTGAATACCAGTCAAAAAGAGCTCTAACTTGCTCAATAGCTGATGAAATCACTGAAGTTTGAGCATTTTGAGCTGAAGCCATTACAGATGCAATTGCATCCTGACGTCTAGATTCTGCATCATCGTCTGCTGCCTGTATAATTGCATCTTTAGACTCCATCTTATAGGCTCCAGATGCGATCCCTGAAATAGCATTCGAAAACATCTGACGTGTTTGCAGCTTGTTATTAAAGTATGCTCTTTCAGCATCTGCTTTTCTATTTACAAGTTCACGGATTTCTGAAAGTCCTCTTCTCAATATGGAACCTTTATTAGATTTTGCGAACTGTTTGAGCATTTCAGAACGATCGCTCTTATTAAATCCGCGTAATCTATCACTCACTGCATTTGCATCACCTAACTCACCAATAAAACCTTCTGCATAATCTGCATCCGTTTTTAGTGAGTTGCGTTGATCACAGGTAAGTTCATCAAATGCCTTTTCACTTGCAGCTTTCGCAATGAGGTTTCTGTTTTCAAGCTCTACTAATGAATCATCTTTCCCCATTCCAAGGCAAGATCTAGAGGCTTTGTCTCTTGCAGCAGCCCCTAATGATTCTTGGCGCTTATTAGCAATTTCTTCATAGTGTGCATTGTATGATCTTTCAAAATCAGCAGCAAGTTGTTTCCCTTCAGCAAATCTATCTGATGTATTTCCTGCCTGTATCTGATCTTCAGGAACTATTTTCGCAGACCTTAAATCATCAATCATGTGCCCTTGGTTTTCAGCTTCTTTAGAGAAAACATCTCTACCAATAAGCTCATCAGCTCCACCTTGAATCGTTTGGAAAGCAGAACCTACAGCTCCTGCTAAGATCCCTGAAGCATCTTTATCTGTTTGCTCAGCCTGAGCCTCTCCTTGAGCTTCTTTTTGAGCAGCACTCACAAAAGCAGCTTCTACTTGATCCTTTGTTTCAATAGTTTGAGCATCAGACAAAGTCGTTCTTAGCTCAAAGTTAAGCATCATGATAATGGGGGCTGCAGAAAACATAAATAAAGAGAGGGGGTCTCCTTTCCATGTCTTATAAATAGACGAGCCACCATCTGCTTGCTGACTACCCAATCCTTTTTTGGCAGCCTCTTGACGCGTCGTATCGCTAATATCATTTTGCTGAGGGCGACGGCTTTTTTTGAAAGCTACTTGTGCCGATACCGCTGCTAGAGGAGCTTTTTTCAAGTTCTCTTGAGCGTCTTTAACATTCAGCTTTAAAGCTTCGCTTTGATTCTCATTTTTTCTGATTTGTGCAACCATTTTATTACCTTATTATTATAATTAATCTTAACTTGTTATTACGCACTCGCAACAATTGCCTGTCCACGCCTTTGACCTGAGATAATCTCTGAGATCACTTTTATCTCATCAGCACTCTCTTTAGCGTATTCTTTCTGTTCATTTTGGCTATCTTTAATTGCGGCATTTAGTGTCGTTAAAAAGCTCTCAATAAGTTGAGTCTCACCTATAAGTTTTGAAGTTTCCTTCAAACACTCAGCAAGGTCTCTTTTGATTTGAGCAAGCTGAACACTGACTACAGTTTCAGCACCTGTGCTACCCACTAAGAGCACACGAGAAACACGTTGTAATTGAGTCACGGCTCTTGAAATCCTTCCCATGATCGCCTCGGCTTTTTCAGCATTGCTAACGCCTCCTCGAACCACCTGGCTCACGTCAGAAGCTTCTTCAGCTGCGAACATAGCATCTTTGGCATCCAAGAATTTTTTCAATATCTTAGCTAAAATCATACGAAGCTTAGAAACAGATGCAGCACTTTGTGTCGAAGCATCGTTTACAGCACTTTCATCAGCAGACCTTGCTGCATTGGTAGCATCAGACTCTTCAACCATCTCCTCTGAAGCTTGAGGAGCACTCATATCAGCAAGTTCAATCTCTTGAGCAGTTGATCCCGCAGTCTCTTCCGCATCCACAAACAAGCTGGTAACTGCATCCATAGCGCTCGTTGCAGCATTAGAAATGCCTGTCATCACTGAGCGTACTCCGTTAACAATCGATTCCATTCCTCCTGCTAAACCAAGAGCTATAGTGATCGCCATTCCTGCCCACTGTACCCAGGCTGGATATTTTGATTCATCAAGCGATCCTGTAGCTGCAACTCCAACGGTATCAGTAACCCAACCGGTTAATCCAGCGACAAGAGCACACTTTCCAACCACTCCTGCAATCGCAGATAAGCTGCTTCCGCCTGATTCAGGCGCCGCAGCAATCGCTACTATAATAGTCACTGCCATAATAATACTCTTAAGAGCATATGGCGGGATGTGCATTGCTTTAGCAACATCGACAATCCATTTTTGAATGAGCCCGTTAGATGCTAAGATAATAGGAATCCCAACTTCTGGCATGTCTAAAACAATACAAATAGCCCCAACGATATCTCCCAAAATCTTCATCGTTTTTTCTTTACAAGACTCATGGTGCTGCTCTGAAAGAGCTTCTTTGTTATGATTGAAAATGTCGTTCCCTTTTGAAACTACAGAACTAGAGTATGACTCTTGAATTTCAGTGTTGGTTTCCTGACTTTGAATTCCTAGTTGTTGCAGAACATCATTCGCACTTAAAGCTGCTAGCATCGCAGATAAAACAGCACTGTCTATCGATTGTGATGATTTAGCTGGTGGTGATGACAGGTCAATCCCCTGACTTGCAAAGGCAGAAGCTGCTGCGTCTATCGTTTGAGGTATAATTTGACGCAAAGATTTTCTAAATGTTCTTGAAATCTGCTTACCATAAGAAACAGCTTTAGCAAGTGTTTCAGGAGATGCCTTAGAGTTTCTTAAATTTTTAGGCTTAAATAACTGCTGAAGAAGATCTACACGGTTCATATCAACATCAGGCTCGCCCCAATTTTCCTTGGCAGCTTGAATTTTTGCCTGGGATAATAGGTTATTAACCTTTGCAAGCGCTTGAAGTTCTTGTTTAGAGTAAAGAGCTTTAGCAGTACTTTTGTTCTTATTTTTTCCCTTTTTAGCAGCAAGTGCTCTTGCAAGCTTCTGACGCTTAGTCACAATATCAGCCCCATTAGACTTTCTTGTTTTAACGTCTTCTTGAGAGGATTTAACCGCATTCGTTTCGTCAGCAATTTTTTCTTGATGCGTTTTTCGATTGCTTTCACGGTTTTGGGCAATAAGATCCACTTCGATTGCAAATGGATTTTTAACTGCTGGATTTGAGTAAGACATAATGAATGCTCCCCTAAGTAAGGTTTAATTTATTCGGTATAACTATTATACAACTATTTTTATTAAAAGTCAACTAAAATACGCTTAAATTCGTATAACTAACCAACTTAATTAACTATTTGTCCATTGATCCTTCATAACTCTCAAAAATGAGGCCAACTGAGTCGCAAACGTGGACTGGTCATCCACCAACGTTTTGACCTGCTGTTGCTCATTATCTGGGATCAGCTTATTATTCTGGATTACCGTATTTTGAGTAGAAAGCCCTTGAGCAAAGAGGTTTACACCTTTACGGAAACCGCTTAAATTCCCACCATACTGGTTATAGAGATCTTTCATCTCTTGGAGCTGGGCAGGACTATAGGAACTAAAAGGAGCCGGAATTTTTCCTGTTTTCATGTAATTGGCAAACTGAGTCCAATTTTGTTCAAGATCGTTCATCTCCTCGAGCTCTTCTTGCATTTTTTGAAGTTTCTCCGTCCCATTTTTAACCAAAGTGTCGTAGAGGGTCGTAGAAATTTTTGCTATAGATGCGCCCATTGATCCAGCTTCTCCAATACTCTCAAGAATTGCCACCATAGCCAGATACATCAAGTGATCAGAACTTGAGGCTTGAGAATCTTTAGCTCTCAAATCTTTGTGTTCACTGCCCGTTGAGGCAACTGAAGCTGTATAATTTTGAATTGGCTGTGCCATAATAAAATCCTTGTTTAAATTATCCTTTAACGATGATTGATGACCATGCATCTGTTGCTCCTGAGATCTCAGCCTCAGTTTGAGCAATCGCCTGTTGAAGCTGTGTAGGCTTTTGTTGGTCAGCCAAACTCTGCCAGTTCGTTACATAAGTTGTTGCCTGATTCAATTCAGGAGTCAACTTATTTGCGATCAATGAACTAAAAGCTGTCATCTTTCCACCACAGTCATTGTTCCAGCCCTTAATGGCTGCTGCAAAAGCATCTTTATCTGACTGTGACATCGTAGGGTCACTATCCACTTTTCCCAAAAACTCAGAATAGTAAGAATTTCCAGTTGCCTTATCTACTCCTAGTGAAGTCAAATAAGCATTAAAACCAGCTTCAGTTCCTGGATACTTACTAGCTGCATATCCCTGTAAAACCTTTTGAAAATTAGGTCCCATCATTCCACCAGCAGCACTTAGAAGGTGACGGTATAAATCTACTTGAGATTCCGCCTCTGAAACACCGTTAGACTGAATGGCAACGTTCATACTACTCATCGTAATACAGTAATCAGAAAGGTCGTTGATCGTTCCAACGAGAGCCTTTAGTGCTGCATTAACTGCTGCGTCTGCATCAAAAGGAGCATCTCCCCCGCCAGATGGGTCTTTAACAGGTTTTGGAGCATGGTCATGTTGGTTGTTTACTGCTTGTGTCATAAAACTTTCCTCTTATTACTTATTATTAATTCTTTTCTCTTAGCAATTATTAACTACCTGAATAGTTTGTTAGCGTTTGAGCCATAGCTTTCATCAGCGTAACTGTTGATGAAAATAACTGGGCATCACTGTCAACGTTCTTTTGTAGTAAGCTTAACTGCTGAACCTGTCCTTGGTTTTGTGTCTCGATAGAAGACATTAAGTTAGACAAGTCACTCAAAGCTGTCGTTACAGGTTTTGGAGCCGATCCACCACCTGCACCTGCCATATATTGCTTAACTTTATAAATAACTGCTGGATCTGGATTATTTGCCAAATCTTGCCAGTTTGTACATTTTCCACCCGTAGCTTTATTAATCAACTGATCTAAATCACCAGTCCCTGGATCTGAAAATGTTTTTAAGGCCTTTACAAGAGCAGGACTTAGGTGCAATTTAGCAACTTCTGCAGGCTCTAGCATCTGCTGCATATTTTGCTCGGCTGCAGCTAATGTTTTAACATCAGCAGCTGTACCCTTACCATTCATAATAGCTTGAAGGGCATCCTGAATCTGTTGGGAATCATCACCAAACTTCTTCAGCTCATTTAAGATTTTCTGCAAATCTCCCATGTTTTTAGCTAAACAGTTATAGTTACTGTTAGGTCCATCAAATAAAATGAGTAGCAGGGCTAAAAAAACTTCTCCATGAGCAAGAGCTTTGGTTGCCGGATCAACAGGAGGAGTGCCTTTAGGGTCTTGTGTCGCTCCTACACCACCATGACCTTCTACTTTCTCAGCTCCACCTTTTCCATCAGTATGTCCAACTTGGTTACATAGATCACCAATCTGTCCAACCATCTGATGCAGCAAATTATGCAAAATCGTCGCTTGCATTACCTTTTCTTGCTTCTCACGTTGAGCAATCTCTTGTTGAATAATGCTCTCTGAATGAACTGTTAAATTATTTGAACTCATATTATTTACCTCTTAGGGGATGTTATTATTAGTCTGTAAAGCCTTGTATCGCGGCCATGGAACTATTATAGCGTATAAACAATTAAAAGTCAAGGAATAAGTTGAAATTAGAGCCGTAGAACCCCTGTCTAGGAGAGAGCTTGAGCATTTTTTTTCTGATAAAAGTGATAAATAGCGCGTTTTTACTTAAGTAACTTAAAATAAAAGCTTTGCAAAAATCCCGCTGAAACGAGGTGAGTTTTTAGACTAAATGAGCTGAAATTAAGGGGTTAGAACACCGCTTTTTAAGGCGCCTTATTTGGGATTTTTATAGTTAAAAGCGAGAGAATAGTTCAATCAGCTATCTTCTTCTACATTCCCTTCTTTGAAGCGGTAGCCAATACCACGAACGGTTTCAATCCAATTAAAACCAGATCCAATTTTCTTTCTAAGAGCGGCTATGTGGACATCTACATTACGGTCAACAATAAAAGAATCATCATTTTGAATATCGTCTAAGAGTTGATTACGAGTCAAAACACGGCCTCTATTTTCTAAGAGACGTTTTAAGATACCAAACTCAGAGAGCGTCAAAGTAATATTGTCATTACCTCTTCTTAAGAGGTAGCGATCTGTCTCTAAGGTGAAATCTCCAAAACTCATCATTTTGTCAGGCTTATGGCCCGAAACACCTCGACGAAGCACTGCTTTAACTCTAGAGAAAAGAACTTTTGGAGAAAAAGGTTTTGCAACATAATCGTCAGCACCTAGCTCAAGGCCTAGCACCATATCAAGCTCGTCGCTTTTAGCAGAAATAATGACAATGGGGATTTTCTTAAGATCTGGATTGCTTTTCATGCGACGACATACATCAAACCCATTCAGTCCTGGGAGCATGATATCTAAGACGACCAAGTCTGGTTTTTCTCGTTCAATCGCTTTAAGACCGTTGAGACCGTCAACTTCAACATGGAGGTTATATCCAGAAATATCTGCCTGCAATTTGATTAAAGCGGCAATATCTTCTTCATCTTCTAAAAGAATCAATCGTTTTTTTGAAGCCATAAATTTTGAGTCAGTCGTTTTAAATTTGCATTAAATCAAAAGTTCATAAAATATATCTACAACTTTATGACATTTCATTTTTATAAATTTGTTTTGTTATTGCATATATTTTTCTACTTTGCCAGAGTCTTCGAATTATGAAAACGATTAAATCAACCCTTGCAACCCTCTTTATATTAATTGTCACCCTTTGTGGCTATTCCTATTTCAAGTTTGACACTCAATATATACTTAAGCAGGCTGTAGATGCATATTCGAGGAAAGATTATACACAGGCCTCAAATTATTTATTAGCTTTAAATATTAAAAAAAATCCTCGAGCAAATCTCTATATGGGATATGTGCAACGCAACCAGGGCTCTTTAGACATCGCTGAAACTTACTTTCAAAAGGCAATTGACTTGACCGACGACCCTACTCTGGTTGAAGAAGCTACTTTTAACCAACTACTCAACGCCTACCTTAAAAAAGATTTTCTAAAAATAGAGGCTCTCCTTTCAAAGGAACCTTACTTTTACAATTCCCTTTTTACGGGCCTGCTCGCTATAGAGCATCAAGATTTTATGCAAGCTTGTGAATCATTTAAGCAATTACCCCCTTGCCCTAAGAGTTCTAAATGGTTAGCCCTCAACTACAACCACTACTTTAACCCAAAAATGCTCTTGGAGTGTCAGGTAAAAGCCCTTTTAGACTGTAGAGACTTTATGAATGCACGAAGGCTTATCGAAGACTTTCAGGCCTCATCAGAGAAGCATGATCCTAATCTTAACTTCTTAATGGGGCAAAGCTACCTTAAAGAAGCTTCTGAAAAACCATTAAAACTTGCCACTTGCTGCTACCAAACCGCTTTCCAATACTTTAAAAGAATACCCATCTGGGAGACCTCTTACGCGCCGCTAAAACAAGAGATCCAGGAGAATGCCTACGCTCTTTTAAAGGAAATTTTTTCTCACTCTTTATATGAAGAGCTCCCCCCTTTTATAGAGGTGCTTGTTTACTTCGATACCTCTATGGAGAAAGTTACCACTCTTTTCTTTGAGAATATTTGTAAAGAAATGGACCAAAAAGACCACCCGTTACTTGCAAATCTATTTAAGCAAATCCCTTCATACTGTTATCAAAGTGAATTTAAAGAAAAGCTCTCTCAGTCTCTTGATGGCTATATCGAAAACCTTATTTATAATCAGCAATTCAAAGCGATCCAAAAAGTATGGCCTTTATATCAGCAAATAGCTTCATCACCTAACCAATTACAAGAGACTCTTTCAGTTGAGCTACTCAGTAACCTGCAAAGTCAAGTTAAAGAAAGAAATCTATCTAAAGAAAGTCTTTATGCCTTTTTCGACCTTATTGAAACCTGGAACTTTTCAACTGAAAAAAGAGAGCTTCTATTAAATACTCTCACCCCCTTTATTAAAGAAATGTGGCTTGAAAATGGTGAAGAAGCTTGGGAAATCACCCAGTTTTTAGAAGCTTCTATTTTTAACCAAGACCCTGAAGGGTTTTCAGGAAAAATACGTGGGATTTTAAATCACCTTCAAGGCCATGTTGACCTAGGAAACTACCCTTATAAAAGAACCTTTAAAAAAGCCAGCCAACATTTTCAACCCAGCTAAATTCTTATGACAACTTTTTCCCAGAACCAAATTGAGGCCTGTAGAATTGAAGACGATAGCTCAATTATCCATAACTTTTTGAAAAAGTCCTCACATATCCTCAAAGCTTACAGCGCTTTTAATTTAACCTTCATTCTTTTGGGGTTATTTGAAATCGTTTGCTGTTTGATTTTCTTCAACCTACTCACGCGTTCTAACCTCCTTGCAATCACACTTGCAACCTTCTTAATGACTCTTTTTAGCTACCTTATATTAAGGACTTATTTCCAAGCCAAAAAACCTGAGCAGCTTTTAAACCTTTGCATTGAAACACTGGGAGAACTTACAAGCGATGGCGACCACCACAATGCATTTGAACAAACTCTTGCTATATCTACATCTTTAATGCGCATTTCAGGCGCTTTAAAAGATTGTGAATACTCTTTGTACCAACCTCCAAAGGGGCTTGAAAGCCTGCAGACCACGTTTGAAAAGTTAGGCTGCTGGCTACACTGGAAAGACTTTCATTTTTTAAAAGAGTGGTTCTATATCCAAGCAGCCAATCTATACATTGAATTGATCAAAGAAAATCCTGATGACCTACAATTACACGTTGCCCTAGCCAACAACTATGTCTTATTTTCTGGTATCTACTCTCCTCCAAAACTTGATGAAGATGAGAAATGGGTCCCCTTAGAGAAATTTTCCGATAAATTCAAAATGAAATTCAAACAATGTGCACAGGGAGCTATTGAAGAGTTTAAAATTTTAAACGACTATAATCCCGAAGATCCTTGGGTATACACGCAACTGGCCTATAGCTACCATGACCTAAACATGCCACAGGAAGAAATCCAAGCCTACGAGACGCTGATTGCTCTCTCACCAGAGGACGATGAAGCTCTCTATAAACTGGGAACTCTTTATTTTCAGCAAGGGCTGACAGCAAAAGGCTTGAAGATCTATGAAAAGCTCAAGTCTTCCAACCCTCAAAAAGCATCCAGCTTGGTCAAACACTATGGACAAGCTCAAAAGAGCCTGTCCATCGATTATTGAAAAAGAACTTTCCAGTCCACCGTACCAATAAATAAACCTACTAAACAAACGGCCATTGCACGCCAGTGAACTTTTTCTTTGTAAAGCACCCTACCCCAAGAATTACATAGCATAATCAACGAGACTGCAAAGACAGGGAAAATCATAGCATTTTCAATAGCCGTTGCCCGTTGAGCTGCTAAGATTAAAAAATAAGTACAAGCACCATTACAGACGCCTCCAAAAAAACCGTAAGAGACTTCTACAAATTTAGGGACTCTTCTCTCATCTTTCAAAAAGACCACCAGCAAAAAGATCGTCGCCGCAATAAAGATCATTGGCATAAACCACTCAGTGGTGTTCATGTCAATGCGGATGGGGAGTAAGCGACTAACTGGAAGGTGTGGATTGACGAGCATTGCTCTCCATTGAATGATAATTAAAAACATCACATGGCACCAAAAGGCGAGCATAGCAAAGGTAAACCAAAAAGCTCTATTCTCATAGCTTTTAACCGTCTGCCAGCTTGCCCAAAAAAGACCCAGCACAACCAAAGTTGATCCTGCGCCGTTCCACCACTGGTAAGAATGACCAAAAGAGACCCCGAATAAAAGCACCATAATAACTGCCGGCACGACCACAGAGCTATTTAAAACAGCAACTGTAAGCCCTGGAGGTCCTTGCTCCATGGCTCTTCCAAGAGCCCACATCATTATCCCTAAAAAGACTCCAGCAACCAGACCAATCAAAGCAATAGGGGTGTTCCATTGGTAGTGACCTGTTTTAAGGGGGCCTAATATAAAAGCTACAAAAATTGAAAAGCCTTCTACAAAAACTAAAAAAGCTTTGGTAGACCCACCTGCATCAATACTTCTTCGCATAAAAAGATTATTAAGCGCACACAAAATAGCTGCTGCAAAAGCTAGAAATAAAGCCATAGGTTCCTCCTCCTATTTTTTTCTAAGTATAATAAGTGATTGTTAAAAAATAACACAAACCAAAGCTCCCTTACGCATAAAATTATAGGCAAATCTTAAGAAACCCAGAAGGCTCAAGCAAAAGACCTGACGCTCCATGGAATAGGTTACCCTCCCGGAGCGAGATTCACTCTATGCCCTTCAAGATCTGGTTGTTCCTCATGGTTTTGAAATTGAACAAACTCTCCAAAAAGATCATGTAAACAATCTGTGCCATTTAGGAAAGGCCGGTTTTGCTCAACACTTCTCACCTCTGCAGGTGGAAGGGAAAGAGAAGCATAGCTGCCTAAAAATTCATGTGCAAATAAAACCATTATGTCATCCTAGCTAAAATATTTTATGAAAAAATATCCTACACTACGGCCCTGTTTTCTTTTAAGTGATTTGTAAAAAGAAGTTATACGGTTGCATAATAACCAGAAGAACCAACCACACAACCCACAGAGCGACCTACCACAAGCCCCACAACAGCGCAGCCCTCAACAGTGCTGCCGACAGCGCGGCCTACCATCAAGCAACCTACAAAACAACCCACCACAAACCCTACAACTAGCCAACAGCCATGTAACCCATCAAGCCCTGATTGTACTTCCTCTCTTTTTGCAGGCGAGCCATATCCAGAAATTGTGAACTATTGCAACTTCATTAATATCACTCATTTTGGTAGTGAAGCCGGCATTTTAGACGTGCGCTGCCATGACGGGGGATGGGGAACTCCCGCAACCCAAATTCAATCTACAGGCACTTACCAATGCCCCAGTAACACTCCAATGACCCTTGCAAGGCATCGCTGGAGCGATCATGGAGACATTACAATTACTGGGATCCATAAATTTTTAAACTGCCCATTACCTACTACATCACCCTCTATAACTAGAACCGTGGTAGCAGGTGAAAGTTCTGGAGGATCTAAACTGATGTCTCCAGAAGATCTATGGCTAGTGGCATCTATTGCTCTTTCTCTGCTTGGAATTGTGTAACTGACGATTTTTCAAATCGCTGTCTATGTAACAACCCAAGAAAATAAAAAGGTTTAAATCTCTTGAGTTTTTCCTCATAATTCAAGTATTTTCTCATTAAGCAAATACCTGTTAAAAACCCCATAGAGATATGAAAATAGCAAAACGGTTCTTACTGCCTCTTCTATGTTCTCTATTAATTTTCACTCAACTATTTAGCTCTGAAGATGAAACACTAGCCATCCGCCGTATTGCCACCTGCTACTATGAAAAAGATTTCTCTCTTTTAAAACGCCTCTCTCAAGACTTTTTAAATGCATTTCCTGAGTCTGAACATATTGACAACCTCTATTTACTCATTGGGGATATGTATTCCCAAGAGTCTAAATGGGAGCAAGCTTATACTGCGTATCAAATGATTGAAGAGCCATCTTTGGCAAAAGAAGCCTTTACCTCCACCCTTCACTGCCTTTATTCTTTAAAGCACTTTGACACTCTTAAAGAACTGATCGAAAAAGAATATAGCCAGGCTCCTCTTTTTTCTAAAACTCCCCCTATAGTTGTTTTTTATCATACAGAGGCGCTTTTTAAGGGACGCTTTGACTCCTTAGAAAAAAATGAAATTCAACACATTGAAGATAGCTATAAGAAACTACTTAAAACACCTTTTAAACCTCATGCACATCTTGCTCTTGCCCATTTGTACACCCTCCAAGAAAGCCACTCCAAAGCCTCTGTGCATTTTTCAAAAGCAGCCCCTTTTTTTCCCGATTTAAATGAGAAGTTACTTTTTCAAGCGGCATGTCATCAAACCCATTTTGATCCCAAACTTGCAGCCAAAACATTTTACCAGATAAAAAATTTAGATCTCTCTAGGAGTCAAGAAGCCTTTTACCACTGGATGACTCTTTTATTTCACAGCAACAATTACGAGGGGCTTTTAAGTGCTCAAAAAGAAATCTTTGAGAAGATTCCAGAAGACAAATTAGCAGCAGCACATCTGATGATGGGAAAGGTTTTTTTTGCCAAAAAAAACTATGAAGAGGCACTACTACATTTCCAAAAAGGCAATCATCTCCTTGAAGAAAAAAGCCAAAAAGAATCTTTGTTTTTGACCCTTTTGTGCAGTTATCACTTAAACAATCATTCTTTATTTAACCGCACACTTTCCAAACTTGAAAAAGCATTTAAGGGAACCTATGAACATCAAAAAGCTTTATTTTTAAAAGGGAAAAGGCTGCAAAAAAATAAAACCTACCAAAAAGCACAGCCTTACTTTTCCAAAGTTATCAAATATGGACACACAGACTTAGCTGCTGCTGCTCAGTATGAATATGCCCTTTGCAGTTTTTTGAACCATCAGTATCAGAATGCGCGTGATCACTTTTTAAAAGTAATTAAAAATTTTCCCCAGTGCGCTTATGAAAATCCAGCAACCAGCTACCTTTTGCAATCTTCAGCTCACCTGATGACTGAAAAAGCAACCGATGAAATGAAACAACAGCTTTTAAACGACTATCTTCTCTGTTTAAAAAACGACTCCTTTTTTGCAACCGAAGAGCTACCAGAAATTCACTTAAAAATAGCAAAGCTCTATTTTGACTTGCAAAATTTTGAAAGACTACGTCCTTTCTTAGAAAGTTTTTTAAATACCTTTCCTGATTATTCAAAAGCTTATCAAGCTCATCTTTTGCTAGCCCTTAGCTATGAACCTGTGGGGGAGTCTCTTGCTCCTTATATTTCTCATCTAGAAAAAGCTCTGCAGTATGAGCTCCAGGCCAAAGATAAAACCCCTATCCTTTTACACTTGTTTCATGCCACATATCGCATCGCTCAATATCAAAGCTTACAAGAAATTCCTGTAGAGAATCAACTGATGCAAGCTGGTTCTTACTTGAGCGAAGCCGTTCGCTATGGCGCCTTAATCCCCAAAAAGCACTTTTACTGGCTAGCTCATCTCTACACAGAAACTTTAGATCCACTAGACCCTTCAAGCCTTCCCCTTATTGAAAAAGCCTCCGAAACTCTACAAGCCCTTTTTCAAGCATACCCAGAGAGTTGTTCAGAGCATGACTTAGAGCTTAAGTTTAAATATGCCCAAATTTTGGGTTGGCAAGACAAAGAACAAGAAAAAATAAAAACGCTTCAGTTTTTGGAAAAAAAGGCTCCTCCATCTAGTGTTTTGTATAATAAAGCTCTTTTAGAACTCGCCTGTTGCTACGAGAAACAAGGAAGACTTGCCCTTGCCAGGGAAAATTATGAGTCTATCGTCTCCAATTATAATATCGCAATCCCACACATTACCCAAAAAGCAAAACTCCACCTTGCTAGAATTTTGTGTCAAGACTACTTAAAAAGTGGGTGCTCCCAAGAGCCTTCTCCTAAGATCGCCACATTCTATAAAGATCTTCAGACCCAGCGCTCATTAAAAAATGAGCCCGTGCATTTAGAGGCTGCGTTAGACTACTGCCTTTTTGTTCATGCCAAAAGCATTTTAAACGGGGACTACCAACCATATTTAGAAGCTCTTTTGCAAGTGAGGCAGGATTTTACAAATCAAGATACTTTGGTTGCCAAAGAGTACCATGAAATGCGTAAACTAGATCCCAATCTCAATCTTCTCTATGAGGCTTACATGCAGTTTTTGGATGTTCGCATCCTCCATATACAAGCAAAACAGCATCTGACTTACCATAAGCCAATACAAGCTCGAGAAAAGTGGACCTTAGCCAAAAAACAGATCGACCGCATGCTGGAAATCAACTGTTTAAAAACACCTTATCTAGATCAAGCCATTACTTTGGAACAAAAAACCCTCCAAGGACAGCTCTGGACTTCTGAGCACCTGACTTCGTATTTTACAAGAGGAGATGGTGATGGATCCTAGATTTTACGCTCCAAAGCCTCGCTGGAAACTCTTGATTTCAATTACCTTAGTTACTCTTTTTATCCATGGACTCGGGATTGTTGGGATTAAAAACTATTCATTTTACTCTCAACAACCAAATACCTCCATATCACAACATCTTACAGATGATTCGTACGATAGCATGCAACTTGTTCTCAAAAAGAACAAAGAACTCGAAAAGATATTTAGCCGATTGATGGCCAAAAGCATTCTTCCTAATGAGGTGCAATTTGACTTAAATAACCCTGATAATGACTTTGCACCTTTAAGCTCTTCTAATTTTGACTTAAACCCTGCCCTCATTGAGGCTTCTCGTATTCAAAAAATAAACCTCCCCCTCTCAGAGCAAGACTTTGCAAATTGCATTCAACCCTCTTCTCTCACTCCTGAAAAAATCCAACCTTTAGAAACAGAGACTTTTTTCAATCCAGCCACTTGCTATCAACAGATCGATGAAAGATCTTCTTCTGATAACAAGCAACCTTTGCGTCATATTTTTCAACAAACATCTTTAGTAGATCACTTCGATAGCCATACGCTCTTAAGTCACCTTGATGAGAACATGGACGCAGCTCACCCTAATGAACCCACCCTATTTTCTTCTAACGGTTCCCAATATGATGAAAATGCTACAGATGAATCCCAAGCAACCATTGCAAGTAGCTCTGACTTTATAATTGATGTTGAGTATGCTTCTCGATTGGATCAAAAAGGGTTTCTCTTCAAGCTGACCTTAACTCCCAAACCCTACAAAAAATTTAAAAGAATCAAACAAAACATTTTCTTTTTAATTGATCGCTCTCGCTCAATTTCCTCTAAAAACTTCCAAGCTTCGAAAGAAGCTGTTGCTGATGCCCTTGACTATTTACATGTCGGAGACAGTTTTAATATTTTATTTTTCGATAATAAAACAACTAAACTCTCTCCCATTAATTTACCTTGCACGTCTAAAAATATTGAACTTGCCAGACATTTTTTAAGCCACCAAAAACATGGAGGTTTTTTCTCTTCCACAGATCTTTACTCGTCATTAGATAAAATTATACCTGACGTTGTTGAAAGCGATGAGGTTAACAGTGCTATTTTGATTTCTGAAGGCAACACCTACATCAAAAAACACAAGCGACGTAAAACTCTTAATTTCTGGTCTCAAAAAAACCGGGGAAAAATTTCTTTATTTACCTTAGCTACTGGGGAAAATGTCAACCTGCCAATGCTAGACTTGCTTAGTATCCTAAATAAGGGCTCGCTAAGGGTTGCTAAATTCTCAGAGACTATCTCTTCTGAGCTCACAAACTTGGTCCAAAGCCTTCATTCTCCAATAGGCAAGGATATAATCGTCACCGCGCTGCCACACAACCAACAAGCACATATGGAGATCTATCCAACGCAGGAGCGCCTTCCAAACCTTTACGAGAACCTGCAGTATGTTCTGTATGGTTCGATTGACCAACCCTGTGACTTCTCCATCTTTTTACAGGGAAGATACTACGACCATTGGCTCGACATAAAAAAATCAGTTGCTTTTTCTAAGGGGACTTTGAATGATGATGATCAGCTTAAAAAAGGGGTCTTGCTGCACCAAGCCTATCAAGAATATGCACAATTTCTACAATCAGGACATCCTGAGTTTTTACAGAAAGTCAAAGTTTTATTAGAACCTACAAACCTCCCTCTAGCCTTCGAGTAACCTATGCAAATTATCGGTGGACAGTTTAAAAAAAGAAAAATTTTCACGCCTCATGGTGAACAAACACGCCCCTCAAAAAACATTTTAAGAGAGACTCTTTTTAATATCAGCGCTCTACACATTGAAGGAGCTATCTATGCTGATTTATTTGCAGGTTCGGGGGCTGTAGGGTTTGAAGCTCTAAGTCGGGGAGCTGAGCACGTTTACTTTATTGAAAATCATAAAAATGCCATTGCTGCGATCAAAAAAAACATTGAACTTCTCAAGGTTGAAGATCAAACGACATTGATTCAAGGAGATGTCTTGACTCACTTTAAAAAAATTCCCCATTTCTGTGATCTTGTTTTTGCAGATCCTCCCTACCAAAAAGCACCACTTACCTCTTATTCTCAAAGGCTCTTAGAACTGTTAGATCGCCACCCTCTATTAAAAGAAGGAGGAAGAATTTACATTGAGACCAGAAAGAATGAAGTGCTCCCCCTCTCTCTTTATACCACTTTAGAGCTCGTCAAAGACCGAAAAATTGGAGATAGTAGACTTACAGAGCTACGACAAAAAGCGTCCATAGAATCGCTTTAAACAAGTTTTCCCAACCAAAATAAATACAAAAAAAAAGACTATTCACCGAATAGCCTTTTAGAAATTTCATCTATAGTTGGTTTCTTCGATCCACCTGAAGACTGAGCCGGTTTAAATTCTTCGCAGTAATTAAAGCCTTCTCTATCTCTGATTGGATCTGTATTAGGTACACAGCATTGATTGGGACGCCCCAGCTCATGGTATGTGCAGCCTAAGCAACAATGTAAATAAGCCCCACATGAATCACAGACCGTTTTAAAAACAATTTGCTCTTCACGGGGGCTTAGGCACTTCCAACAGGTGTTTTTAGTCACCACTGCCTACTTTCTCCCCCATTTCATATTGGGTTTCTGTAAGCTCGCCTTCAGAGGTATAGGTTTTTCTAAGACCATCTAGCTTATTATGACTAAACATCTGTAAAACTTTAGGAGCTCCATTTTCATAGTACTCATTATATTTACCATGTAGAGTTCCTTGATCATACTCAGCTTCATAGACTAGAAAGCCGTCTTCATTTTTACTGAAGCAGTAGCCATCTAAAAGCCCGTCTTCGTAACGATTTTGAGCACGGATTTCGCCATCCTTTGTATAGATGTTTTCCTCTCCCTGCTTAACGCCTTTTTGGAAGAAAACTTCTTTTGCGACAGCTCCATTATCAAAAAATTCTCTATGGTACCCGTGATTTAAACCGTCAGAAAACTCTGCACTAGCTCTTAAGATTCCTGATTGAAAAAATTGAACGGTTCCATCTTTTTTCCCATGTTTAAATGGTGTCACCCCAACTTTGTCTCCATTGGTGTTATATTCAACAGCATTTCCTTCTAACTGACCATTTTTATAAAGGGCCTCGTAAGCAAGAATTTCTTTGACACCCTCTTTCGCAGGATAGAAAAGTTGATACTTCCCATCTAACAAATTATTTTTATAGTGGGAGATAACTTGTGACTTATCACCTTGTAGTAAGTAAAAGCTCCCATCTAAGTTGCCAGATTTATAGTTAGACTCCTCTAAAAGCTCTCCTTCTTCATTCCAAATAGCTTTTTTACCATTTAAAAGACCCGCTTGGAATTCAATTGAAAATTGCATCTGACCATTTCCAAAATATTGAGTTTGAAGACCATCACGCTTACCATTATCGAAGTAAGCTTCTGTCTTTAGAAGGTGCTCTCCATTTTCATTTGCAGGATAGTACTCTTTATGACATCCAACTGGAAGCCCTTCATAGAAGTCTCCCGTTGATTGCACATGACCATCTTCAAATAAAGCAAAGCGTTTCCCATGATTTTTTCCATCAACATATGAAGCTTTAAGGCACGCTTTCCCTGACTCGTGGAATGACTCTTCGTCTCCAACCTTAAGTCCATCTTTAAAAGTGACGCTATATTTTAGAGCTCCATTTGGATACCACAATTGAGATTGCCCATCGGCAAGTCCTTCTTTGTAGACTTCACTTAAGATCAGCTGCCCGTTATCAGCAAACTGTTTTCTCTCTCCATCAAGTTTTCCATCTTTGAAATTAACTTGAGAGCTTAGCTTTCCATTAGGATGCCAACTTTGCTGAAGTCCATTTGGCTGCCCTTCTTTATAAAACTCTTTAAGTTTTTTAGAACCATCTTCGTACCACTCAAAGCAGTTTCCATTTTTGATATCTTCTTTCACATCCATTTTAAGTTGGAGGTGACCATTTTCAAAATACTGAACCATGTTTCCAGTGCGCTTATTATCTACATAATCAGCAATCACTTTCTTACGACCTGACTCAAAAAATTCTTTTTGCTTTCCTGATAAAGCTCCATTTTCATAACGGAATTTCACTTTAGGTTTGCCATTCTCATGCCATTCATAGTAAGGCCCATCAATCTTACCTTCACTATTTAGGCTATACTTTTTGCTTGCCTGTCCAGACTCATAGAACTCTTCAGCAGGCTTTAAAAGTTTGCCAGAGCTGTCAAAAGAGAGAATTCTCTGAGACTTTCCACTAGGATATTTAAGAACATGCTTATTAATGGGCTTTCCATCAACATACTCTCCTCCTCCAAGAAGTTCTCCAGACTCAGAAAAGAATTCTTCTTTACCAACTTTTTTCCCATCAATGTAATTAACTTGGTAAGCCTTTTGTGAGTTTGCATGGAACTGCGTATGGGTTCCTTGAGCAAGTCCTTCTTTGAAATACTGTTTTTCAATAACTTTTTCTTGATCATTGTAGCGAACAAGAGCAGGGGACTCATCAAAGGAATGTAATTTACCTTCATTGAAAATAGCTGTTTCTTTTACCAATTCATTTTCATGCCACAGAACAGAAGCACCATGTAGCTGACCTTCCTTATATGATCTCAAAAAGTGCTTCTTTCCATCATCATAAAAGCCTTCTAAAGCGCCTTCTTGTTTCCCGTCTTTGAAAATTACCTTTTCTTTTACTTGTCCATTTTCATAAAAACTTACAGCAGGACCATGTAAAACTCCTTCATTATAGTGAGTAAGACTTCCTAGCTGACCATTCTCATAGTAAGCTTGTACTTGACCATGTGATTTTCCTTCTTTGAAAAAGTTGGCCATTTTTTTCACGCCATTAGGATAAAAGGCAACGCTTAGTCCATGTGGAACCGTTTGAACCTCTTCTTTCCCATCAACATCAGCGGTTATTTGGGTTAAATCTTCCTCACTCGCAATTTTCCCATCGTCATAGTAAATGACTCTTTTAACTGCTTGAGGTTCTTTCCCCTCTTTTGAAGAGAGATAAACGAGCTCTTTAGCTCCTCCATTTTGATAATATTGCACAATCTGTGCATCCCAATCAGCCTGACGAACTTTTAGTTCTGTTGCAATAGCTTGTGGGATCTCCAAAGTCTCTGTAGCGCTAATCACTTTAGACGAGCAAAGGAGTAAGATAAATAATGAAAAAATTTTCTGCTTCATTGTTCTCACTGGGGTTAAATAAATTATATAATATTCTACAAAGAAAGCATGTATATCGCTGTAAAAGATAATTTGCAATCTTTAATTGGGTCTAAATTTAGAAAAAACTCTTTACCTTTAGCCTCGATGGTTTACATATAAAATAATTTAACAAAAACAATTTTAAAACGGTACATCTCAATATTTTTTTTTTTGGGTTAGAGTCTCTTCTTGCATCTTGAAAAAACTCACGGTTTCCCAACTGGCACACATTCATAGTAGTTTTTCATCCTTTACTCAAAGCTGCTGATCCAACTAAAATCGAAATTTTCAAAATCATTCACCACCTTTGAATGATCACTTATTCATTTTGAGTATGAGGAACGTATGAGCTTTAAGGAAAAAAACTCTCTAAAATGGTATGAGTTTAAACTTTTTAAACCTTTTAAAAATCTCTCTCACGCTATTTTAACCTCCGCAGGTGGACAAGGGGAAAATGGGCAGCTTAATTTAAACTTAGAGCATGACAATTGTCCTGATGAGGTCTTGTTAAACCTGCAAAAAGTACAAAGTACTTTTGGCATTAGGAAAATTGCCTGGGCAAAGCAGGTGCACGCTACTCAAATTAATCATATCACACAAATTGACAGAAGCTCACAACTTATAGGAGATGCGCTCGTCACTCAGGAAAAGGGGATTGCCCTTTTAATCAAACATGCAGATTGTCAAGCAGCTCTTTTTTATGATCCCATTGAAGAAGTGATTGCAAACGTCCACTGTGGATTTCGAGGAAATGTTTTAAATATTTATAAAAAAACAATCGACTTTATGAAGCTTCACTTTGGATGCAAAGCACAAAACATTCGCGTTTGCGTCTCCCCAAGCTTAGGACCTAAGCATGCTGAATTTATCAACTATCAAAAAGAATTCCCCAAGAGCTTGTGGAAATATCGAAATCAAAACAACTATTTCGATTTATGGGCTATTGCAAGAGACCAACTAAAACAAGAGGGGATCGATCCAAAGCACATTGAGATTGCCCAGATTGATACGTATTCAAGCGCATCCAACTTTTTCTCATATCGAAAAGAACGTACCAAAGAACGCAATGCAAGTTTTATAATGCTTCATTAGGGCATAAACCAGTGGTAATCTCCGGTGTAGCCCACTTTTTTGAAAAAGGCCTTCCATTCATCTACATGCATCACTGTTTTGGCTGTCAAATTCCATGCGTGCATGAGTTTTTTTTCTGTCTCATTACGGTAAGCACCGACTGTGATGAAACTATGACCTCTAGAAACTCGTTCAATTTCCATAAGAGCTTGAGCGCATTCTTCCTCTTCAAAATTGTGCAATGTTGTAATAGATAAAACAAAATCAAAAGAGTTGTCTTCAAATTCAAGACAACGCGCATCGCCAACGCTTACAAAGTCTTTTACAGGTTCAATCGCATTTTCGATCGCATATTGGGAAATATCAATCCCTCTAACTTTAATACCTGGGATCAACTGTGTAAAATCGTAGAGCATAAAACCTTTTGCACAACCTACATCTAATACTGAATGCTCTTTAGTCAACCCATAAAATGCCTTAAAAGTGGGGATTGCAGGTTGCCAAAATCGAGGGTGATAATTAAAACCCCCGTATCCATGTTTTCTCTGACCATCAAAATAAGCTTCTCCAAACTGGCGCGCAAGATGACGGTCTTCTTCTGTTTTAGTTACCGCTCTCTCAGAAATATCGCGCTTAGATCTTGGATAATTAACCATTAAGTCAACTTCTCTACCCATCTTTTACCTCTATAATTTGTGATTATATTCTACTGAAGAATCTTTCATCAAAGAGTCATGTTCTTCAATCCAAAATACCCTATGTATTCCCTCACCGTCTGTGGATACTTGCAGACTTCTGCCAAAAGAGCCTCTAGTCCTTGAAGAGTCTATAAGATAAGTTTTATCTTGGCCAACGCACTCTTCAATAACCTCTTGATAAAATGTCCCCATCTTACGAACTAAATCTAAATAGTTGCCCTGTTCTAATAGTAAATTATTTCCTGAGAAACAGTTGGCAGCAATTGCAAATACTTTTGGTCGTTTCATTTTAAAAAAGTCCTGTAAAGTTTTTGTCTGGGATGTCTAAATTTTGTGTTTGTCTATCTAAAATAAGTTTTTCTAAACTGTTTGGCTTGCCAAGCAATCTCTTTACAGCATAGATAATATCGTTTGCTGTAGGATAATAGTATTTAGCAAGAGCAAAAGTGGTGGGAGCATAGCTATCTGGTAAGGTAATGCGAAGGGGAGGATGTTTTAACTCTTTAAAAGCTTGTTCAACAACTTGAGTGATAATCTCAGAGGCCAAACCCAGTGTTCTCCAGCTCATGTCAGCAACGATCAGGCGCCCTGTTTTCTTTACAGAATCAACGATTGTATCAATATCTAACGGCTTGATGGTTCTTAGATCAATCAGCTCAACTTCAATCCCATCTTTTTGCAAAAGTTTACAGGCTTTAAAAGCTTCGACCATCATGTAAGAAGAAGATACTAAAGTTACATCAGCCCCTTTTTGCAAAACCTTTGCTTTCCCAAGAGGTTCTACATAGCTTTGCTGTGGGACCTCGTCAATAAGATGATAGAGCCAACAGTGTTCAATAAAAATAGTAGGATTGGGATCTTTAATAGACGCATTTAAAAGACCTTTAGCATCATACGCAGAAGTCGGCATCACCACTTTAAGCCCTGGAAAGTGAGCAAACATAGCATGTAGATTTTGAGATTGCTGAGGTCCTTGTCCCCATCCCATTCCTACAATCATGCGAATCACAAGCGGCATGTTTTGCTGTCCATTAAACATGTAGTTCCACTTGGCCGCATTATTGACAATCTGGTCGAGCGCTAAAAGGGCAAAGTCCACCCGCTGATGGACCATAATAGGCTTCATTCCTCCAAGAGCACTTCCAATAGTAACGCCTGTCATGCCATTTTCAGAAGTTGGCATATCCATCACGCGCGTCACCCCATGTTTTTCTTGAAGGCCCTCGGTAGTCCCAAAAACGCCCTTAGCTTCAGGCACTCCAAGCCCCATTATATAGACACTGGGATCTTGTTCTAAGTTTTGATCTAAGCTCTCTCGAATCGCCTCGGCAAACGTACAGTTTCTTTTCATTTTGCATATAGGTTTGTTAGAAGTTCTTGAGGCTCTGGGAAGGGACTATTTAGTCCAAAATCGAATGCTTTTTGAATTTCTTGACTGATGTCAGCTTCTTGCTGTGCTAACTCATCTGAATCAAGCAATTGATACTCCATCAACCTATTTTGAGCATCGATTATTGGGCAGTGCTTTTGCCAGCGGTTCAGCTCCTCTTGCGATCGAGGACCTAGTTTAATATCGTGTTGAGGACCACCGCGTTCTCTAAAACAATAGGTCTCAAACTCAATGAGTTGAGGACCGTTCCCTAATCGAATCCCATCTAAAGCCTGTTGGGTCATTGACACGACTTGCTCTATTTTATTACCAGCACCTTTCTGAGAGACAATGCCATGGGCTTCTGCTATCTTAGGGATACTTCTTTGCTCTGGATGATGCTCATGCATCGGGGAACAAACTGAGTACAGGTTGCTTTCACATACAAATAAAATAGGCAATTTTTTTAGAGCAGCGAAATTCAGGCTTTCTAGAAAAACACCTTCCTCGCTCGACTCATCTCCAAAAAAGAGAACCGTTATTTTTTTATCCTGCTTCATCAAAGAGGCAAAAGCTAAACCAACAGCAACAGGAACAGTCCCTCCTGCAATGGGGGTCGCCCCGATAAAACCTGCATCAAGGTCTATCAGGTGCATCGAACCGCCCTTTCCCCCACAACAACCAGTTTGCTTCCCATAAAGCTCTGCAATCATTTTGTTGAGACTCCCCCCTTTTGCTAGATAATGCGCGTGAGAGCGATGTGTACTCATAATAGGATCTTTTTGATCTAGCTGTGAACAGACTCCTACAGCAACCGCCTCTTGCCCAATACTTAAATGAATAAGGCATCGCATTTGCTGATCCAAATAGTGATTGGCAATAGCCTCTTCAATCCTACGGACCCGCAAAGCATGAAAGAAAAGAGATTTAAAGTGTTGATCGATTTTCATTTTAACAATTTCATTTTTTTTCGAGGTGGTTAAACCAGCTTTTGGTAGCCTTTTCAATAGAATGGGGCTCCCACAAAGGTGCTTCTTTCCAAGCCTCTATGTGCTCTAAAATTTTTGAGACCCCTTGTTTAAAAGTAACGCTAGACCTCCACTTCAAATCTCTCTCGATTGCCTGCGTATCGGCATATGTGCAATCAGGCTCACCAGGCCTTTTGGGGATATGAATTTTCTCGCCTTGTAGTAATTCAACCAGATAATTCACGCTATAGTGCCCCTGGCCACCCACATTATAAACTCGCCCCACATGTTTTGAATTCGCTGCGCTTACAAAAGCCCGTGCAACATCTGTCACATAGGTAAAATCTCGGGTCTGCTCTCCATCACCAACCACAGTAAAAGGCTTTTGGTTGATTTTTTGTGCCAGAAACACACCGAAGACAGCTCCATAGCTTCCATTTGTCCGAGAACGAGGACCATAAACATTAAAGAGTCTCAAAGAAATTACAGGCAATCCATATACTTGGCACCAGTGTAGCGCCAACTCCTCCCCCAAATACTTGGTTAAGGCATAAGGGTGTTGTGGTTGAATAGGAGCGCTTTCGGGGGTTGGAAATTGCGAGACTAATCCATAGCAAGACGATGACGCTGTATAAATAAATCTTTTAATCCCCGCTTGCTTTGCAGCTTCTAAAACATTAAACGTCCCCCCCACATTCGTATCGTAATAATCTTGTGGTCTTTCGATAGACGGGACAATGTCAGCGAGCGCAGCACAATGAAAAACCCATTCTTGACCTTCCATAGCTTTCAAAAGATCGTCCCGCTCTCGAATGTCAATTTTTTGAAATGAAAAACGGGGGTTGCTTTCAAACGTGCTGAAGTTTTTTAAAGAACCTGAGATCAAATTATCGATTGCCAGAACCTGGTGCCCCTCCTCTAAAAGAAGTTGGGCTAAATGGCTCCCAATAAAACCAGCCCCCCCAGTCACGAGACACTTCATGTTAATTCTAAAGCCTGCATTGTTTTAATATTGGAATATTTTATATCTTTTAAAGCGTTAGGAAGCAATCCTTTTTTGAAAATCTCAGGACGCTGTTCAGGAGCATCTGTACAATTATATTTGGGTTGAAAACTGAACTAATTTTTGATTCTATCAAATCAAACACCAACACAAACCCTACACACAACCATCCCAATGACAGATCTATGTATATAGAACCCTCTATGAAATTATTTTAAAAATTTTTAAGGAATTAAACTGGGTTTCATCGAACTATTAGATATTGCCTGTTCTAATATTTTCATCACTCTAAGACCTTCTTCACCGTTTGTAATTGGCTGTAGACGCTTATGGCAACAATTTAAAAAATGAAGGCATTCCTCTCTAAGGGGCTCTTTAGCCACAACAGGAACATGCACCAGAGGCCTTGCGTGAAAGTGAATCGATGAAGCTTGTAAATGAACCTGGTTTTTTCTCAGAGAGATTTTTTGATCCCAATCTTTTAAGTCATCAAAAACCACCATCCCTCCTGTTCCTATTACTGTGAAATTTCTTTGGGGGATTGGTGACGCCCAACCGACCTGAATATCGGCACTCAAATCTTTTGAAAATTCAAAATGCAACCAACTTTGATCTACAAAATCTTTCGAAAAAAAGCTCTTATGACGACAGGACAGGACCTCAAGTTCATGTCCTTTTGTCATTGAAAGCAAAAGTGAAATATCATGGGGAGCAAAAGCCCATAATGCACTGGTCTCGGCGCCTACAGATCCAAAATTCATTCGATTGAAAGATAAGTGGTAAATCCTTCCAAGATCTCCTCTTTGAACCATTTCTTTAATTTTACAGACCGCTGGGTGATAGTTTAATAAATGCCCCACCATTAAAATTTGATTCTGAGATTTTTGAAGTTGTACCAGCTTCAATGCTTCCTTCTCTTTACTGCACATTGCTTTTTCTACAAAAACATCTTTGTTTGCGAGCAAAGCTTTGTGGGCAAATTCATAATGCGAGCGTGTTGGTGTTGCAATCACTACTTTTCGAATCGATTTATTTTGTAAAACTTTTTGATAGTCGTCTTCAAGATTCACTCCCGGGTACTGATTCTTATACTCTTCAAAAAAATTAATTCGTTGATCGCAAAGCGTATGTAGCGCTCCTAGTTCATAATAATTTCGAGCAAGATTTTTTCCCCAGTAGCCCACCCCAACCACTGCAACATCTTTTGTAATAACCATAATTTTAGACTTTTTGCAGCAGCGTTTGTTTTAAAGTACCAATCACTTGATCTAGCTCCTCTTTCTTTAAAAAAGGGTGCATGGGAAGGCTGAAAACTTCCCGAGCCGCTTTTTCTGCATGAGGTAAAGAACCTTCAGGGAAACCCAAATGAGCATATGCAGGTTGCTGATGAACACATAGGGGATAATACAATCCAACAGGAACTTGCTGTTGTTCAAGCAAAGACACAATCTCTTTTCGATTCTCTGAACGAAGGACATAGAGAGCAAAACTATGAGTATTATAAGGAAGGGTATGCGGAATTTGAAAGACTTGATGTAAGTGCTCACTATAATACGCTGCTACTTTTCTTCTCATTTGAAGTTCTTGGTCAAAGTAAGGGAGTTTAGCAAGTAAAATAGCTGCTTGCAGCTCATCTAAACGACCATTGATTCCTACATGCTGGTGGTTATAACGCTCGGAAGCTCCATGGACACGCAATGCATTTATTTTCTCAGCAAGATCCTCTCTGTTGGTAAAAACAGCTCCCCCATCCCCATAGCACCCAAGGGGCTTGGTGGGGAAAAAACTAGTCACTCCTATTGTTGTGTGGCAACCACTTAGATTGCCTCTTTGAGAAGCGCCAAAACTTTGAGCCCCATCTTCAATCACCGTTAGATTATATTTTATGGCCAATTGGTTGATTTTTATAAAATCAGGCATTTGCCCATAAAGGCTCACAACTATAAGCGCCTTCGTACGGGGGGTAATAGCAGCCTCTATCTTATCAACATCTATCAAATAGCTTCTCGGGTCAATATCTACGAAAATGGCGCGAGCTCCCACTCGCTCTATGCATTCAATAGGACTAACCCAGGTAAAAGGAGTACAGATCACCTCATCACCTTCTTCAAGATCAAGAGCTTTTAAAGCTAATAGCAGTCCATCAGTTCCACTAGAGACTCCTATACAGTGCTTCACCCCCACATAACTTGCCAAAGATCTCTCTAGTTTTTCTACATGTGGCCCTAAGATGAAATGCCCACTTTTAAGGACACATCGCAACGCTTCATCAATTTCTCTTTGATAAAGTTGGTACTGATATTTTAGATTGATAAATTCCATATAAAAACTAAAAATAGGCACTGTTAACTAAAAAATTTGACTTTAGGATGAGCCATAAAATTAATCCAGATTTTTTTCTTTTATAAAGCTGCTCTGTAGAAATTATTACTTTTTTCAAAAGGTCATAGAAGCAAATCTAATTACCCACAATGTTTCATGCTTTTGTATTAACCGGGTACAACAGAGCTCAATTCATCGAATCGCTGTTGATCAAGAGCTCTTAGATTGGAAAATTATTTGCAAGCAAACTGCTATTAGGTTTTAAAACATCCTACAATCCTATCTCTATGAAATCTGCTCCAGCAAAAACTGATCGCCTCCGATATTCCCATTTTCGATAAAGATTAGCTGTGCTAAGATACCAACCTTGAATGTAACGTTTTTTTTGAAATGATTATCTCTAAGACACCTGTTAGAATTAGCTTTTTTGGTGGAGGAACCGATTACCATAGTTACTATCTGCGGAAAAAGGGAGCTGTGATTGGCACGACCATTGATAAATATATTTATCTAAGTATCAATCGACTGAGCGCATTTTTTGAACACAAAATCAAAATTAGCTATTCGTCCCCTGAAAAAGTAAATCACCTTCATGAAATTAAGCATCCCAGTATTCGGGAGTGCCTTCAGTATAAAAAGCTTGATGAAGGGTTAGACATCCACGTATTTGCCGACCTGCCAGCTAAAACGGGCCTTGGCTCATCTTCTGCTTTCACAGTTGGATTTTTAAATGCACTTTATAAATTACAAGACTCGATTGCTTGTAAAAAAACACTTGCTGATGAAGCTTTGCTTGTTGAGCAACAACTGATTAAAGAAAAAGTAGGTTCACAAGATCAGGTTCATGCAGCTTATGGGGGCCTGAACCTGATTGAGTTTGACAAAAACGGCTATCAGGTAACTCCTCTAGATATAGGGGAAGATAAACTCTCATGTTTCCAAGACCACTTGCTCTTATTCTATACTGGTATCACCCGTTTTGCAGATGAAATTTTAGATGAGCAAATTAAAAACACGCAATCATGCTCTAAAGATCTTTTCTTAGATAAGATGCTTGATATGGTCTATGAAGCTTATGATATCTTTTTAAAGAGCGATTCTCAAGAGCTTGTAGAACAAATAGGGCACCTTATGCACCAAAGCTGGAGCCTCAAAAAGAAGCTCTCTAGCAAAATCTCCAATCCCCATATTGATGAGCTCTATGAAAAAGCAAGAAATGCAGGAGCTTATGGTGGGAAGCTATGTGGTGCTGGCCACGGAGGCTTTTTACTTTTAATGGCGCCTTTAGAAAAACATACAGAGATTCGATCCGCTCTAAATGAACTCTTAGAAGTTGATTTCAAATTCGATTCTTTGGGAAGCCAAATTATTTACCAATAGAAAACAGGACATATATGAACCATCAAAAAATACTAATCACGGGTGGAGCTGGATATATTGGCTCTGTATTAACAACTAAACTCTTAGAACTTGGATTTCAAGTCACTGTCATTGACAATCTCATGTACAAACAGACCTCTTTAGTTCATTGTTTTTCCAACCCAAGATTTAAGTTTGTAAAAGGCGATGTCTGTAATTTTGATTTGATGAAAACACTTCTTTTAGATGCAGATATTATCATTCCATTAGCTGCCATTGTTGGCGCTCCAGCTTGCGCTGCTAACCCACACTTAACTCAGCTTGTCAACTACGACTCAATGGAATTTATTTTAAATAATCTTAGAAAAGATCAAAAAATTATCTTCCCTACCACTAATAGCGGCTATGGCATTGGTGAAAAGGATAAGTTTTGCACTGAAGAGAGCGCCCTCAACCCTGTCTCTCTTTATGGCAAACTCAAAGTAAAAGTTGAAGAACTGCTTTTATCCTCTAACCAGGCTATTTCCTTTCGCTTAGCAACTGTTTTTGGCACCTCTCCTCGTATGCGAGTGGATCTCTTAGTCAACGATTTTGTTTATAAAGCCTGTCACGATCGATATGTCGTTTTATTTGAAGAGCACTTCAAAAGAAACTATATCCACATTCAAGATGTCGCAGCTGCTTTTATTTTTGGGATCCAAAACTTTGAGAAAATGGCCGGGCAAGCTTACAACGTGGGATTGTCTTCAGCTAACCTAAGTAAAAAAGAGCTCTGTGAAGAAATTGCTAAGCGCCTTCCCCATTTTTACTTTCACTCTGCTCCTGTTGGAGAAGACCCTGACAAAAGAGACTATATTGTCAGTAATGAGAAGCTAGAGTCTTTAGGGTGGAAGCCCCAGTATGATCTAGCATCGGGGATTGAAGAGCTCGTCCACCTCTATGACTACCTTAAAGAAAATCAGTTGCGTAACGTGTAGCTAGCTCATCACAACATCTTTAGTTAAAAACCAGTCTATGGTGCCCCTAAGCCCCTCTTTAAGTGGTGTAAACTCAAAGTCGGGCAACAAGCTTTGGAGCTTTTGGTTGTTAAAGTATTTGGATTTCACTCCCACGAACTTGGACGAGTCATACTCAATAAGCTTTGAGTCATAGCCAATATGATCACAGATAGTTTGGGCAAAGTCACGAATTGAATGCTCTTTACCTGGGCCTATATTAATCAGCTGATTTTCTTCTGTACAAGACAATCTAAATAGGGCCCTTACAAAATCGCCGATATATACCAGCTCCCTTTTTTGGGTGCCATCTCCCCACAAGACTGCAGGAGGTCCCCCTTGACTGGCACCAATAATTTTTCGGATTAAATCAAAAATGAAGTGGGCTTGCTTGCCTTTAAAAGGATAGCCTGGACCGTATAACGTGTTAGGCACTAAACATAGGTATTTTAAACCAAACTGACGATTCATCGAAATAAGGCCTGTATAGAGCATACGCTTAGTCATCGCATAAGCAAAGAGCCCTTGATGAGGCAGCCCCTGTAAATAGTTTTCCTCTTTAAGCTCCATACCATCGCCGTAAGAACAGCTGGTTCCCATGGTGATCATCTTCGCTTGAGGCTGCTTATTTTTCCACCATGAGAGCATATTGGTATTGATCTTTTGGTTAATTTCCCAAATCTCACCTTGGTGGTGCACATTAAAGTCACCTGCTTGAACCCAAGCGGCTAAATGATAGATTTGGTCAAAAAAGTGATTATTAAATTGATTGAGGCTACTTTCACATGTTAGGTCACAAGCCTTAGAGCCCACTGCAAGGACCTCATGGCCTTCTTTTTGAAGCACCTTGCATAAATAGCTCCCTAAAAAGCCTGTTGCCCCTGTCACTAAAACCTTCATATAGCCTCACATTTGAATAAATTAGAGATCATGCTAGTTGACTCTTCGTTTTTTTGTCGAGAAGATGCTCTTATATACCCTTTGTTTGAAAAAATTGAATCAAACAAGTAAGCTGTCCGGCTATAAATTAATTTCACCCACTTTGATCTTTTGGCACAAACAGACACCAATTTCATATCTATACACCCTCTTTTTTATACAAAAATGGGGCACAGTTACTCTTATTTAGATCATGTTGACAAAGCTTCGCAGCAACTAGATTGGCACTTTAAAGCACTTCTCCCCAGGAAAAATATCTTAAAAAACCTGCCCTTCAATTGGAAGAAGGTGATTGACCTTACCACCGTAAAAGAATGTTATGAAACTGTTGAGAAAAAGTCTTACAAAAGAGATCGAAAGTATATTCGAGCCCAAATGAGAATGCGCTACTATTTGTCTCTATTTAAAGCTCTTTCAAAAGAAATCTTTTTTAAAAAATGTGACTCAACTGTTTTATTTTTAGAGGGATTTTCCTCCTCTGACATTCGTTTGATTGCAAATCTTTTAAAATTCCTCCCCAAAAAATCGCTGCAGTTGTGGCTGCTCTATCGCTACCCGGCCTTTTTTATCCGTAAGGAGCTCTCAACTTACCAAACACTGCACGAAAAGATCGAAAAAATGGGAGTTCGCTTACGCCTTATTACCGATAGTGAATTGCTTCAAGAAGATTTATCGCAGCACTTTCGAAAGCAAGTACACCTTTTCCCAATTCCCCTGGAGAAAACCTCCTCAAGTTCAAAAACTGTGAAGAGTTCACCCATTAAATGCTGGTGGCCAGGAGTGGTTCGACCTGGGAAAGGACAGAAAATCATTCAAGAATTTGCACAGTCATCTCACCCTTTGAATGAAAAGATTCAACTCATAGCTTATCAAGAAGCAAACCTTTCAAAGTCCCCACAAGGGCCGAGAATTAATCCTCTTTTAGAGCATCTATCTCAAGAAGAATACCAACAAATGATGGAGCAAAGTGATTTGATTTTGTTGCCATACACTGAGGCTAACTACCAAATGTCTACTTCTAACGTGTTTCTAGAGGCTATTTTAGCAGGCTCTATCCCAGTCGTCACTCCCTATAATTGGATGGCACACGAGTTGAAGAAGTTTTCTTTAGAAAAACTGATTATTGATTGGGAGCCTCAGTCACTTGCTGAACAACTCATTGAGATATATGAAGATGAAACCATCAAAGAAAAATTAAAAGAAATGAAAGAAAAGTATCTTAATTTCCATAGCATTGAAAACTATTCAAAACATATGCAAGCTCTTAAGTTAGCTCAATGACAATTAGCTTAATCTTCTTCAACCATACGCACAAACATCGCTTTCTCAATTTTAAAACACCCCCTACTTTCAATTTTTAAATAAAAGCCTTAGCCTGCGATACTATATTGATAGCACTTTATCGAGAAAGTTTATAAAATTATGGACAATAACTAAAAAACAACCATCATTAAACCTAGCATAAAGAAGAGTCCTTAATATGACCCACATTCAATCTGTTCAAGCATTAGAGATTTTAGATTCGAGGGGAAATCCTACCCTTCAAGTTTTTTTAAAAACAGATGAGGGGCATGAAGTTTCTGCCTGTGTTCCATCAGGAGCATCGACTGGAGAGTACGAAGCTGTGGAGCTGCGTGACAACGATGTAAAAAGATACCTTGGCAAAGGGGTTTTGACTGCTTGCCAACATGTTGAAGGACCTATTCAAGCACTTCTAAAAGGAAAGTCTGTGTTTGACCAACAAGGCTTGGATCAAGCACTCATTGAATTAGATGGCACAGAAAATAAATCAAAGTTGGGAGCTAATGCTATTTTAGGAGCCTCACTCGCGATTGCAAGAGCAGGAGCTGTCGCCTCAAAAAAGCCTCTTTTTGAATATCTTGCTAATGGCCAGCCAGTCAGCTTACCTATTCCAATGATGAATATTATTAATGGGGGAGCTCATGCAGATAATTCACTTGATTTTCAAGAGTTTATGATCCGACCAATAGGAGCGCCTAGCTTTACGGAGTCTCTTCGCTGGGGAGCAGAAGTATTTCACAATCTGAAGAAAATTTTGCAGAAGAAAGGGCATGGCACCTCTGTCGGTGATGAAGGCGGTTTTGCTCCTAATTTAAATTCCGATCAAGAAGCTTTGGACTTAATCGTAGAAGCGATCCAACAGGCAGGCTACCTCGTTGGAGATCAAATTTCTATTGCGCTAGATTGTGCGGCATCTGAATTTTTTGATAAAAAAAGTCAAAAATACACCTCTAAAAAAATGACTTCCTTCTCCCGCTCAAATGAAAAGCAAGTGGCTTATCTGCAAAAGCTCTGTTCTTCATATCCTATTGACAGTGTAGAAGATGGACTTAATGAAAATGACTGGGAGGGTTGGAAAATGCTCACAGCTGCCCTTCCCGACATTCAGATTGTAGGAGATGACATTTTTGTCACTCACCCCAAGTTTTTACAAAGAGGAATCGATGAAAAAGTTGCCAATGCCATCTTAATTAAACTTAACCAGATTGGAACTTTAACTGAAACTCTCCAAACGATCGCTCTTGCCCAGAAAAATAATTTTTCAACAGTTATTTCCCATAGATCTGGCGAAACTGAAGACTCATTTATCGCTGACCTTGCTGTTGCCACCAACAGCGGTCAAATTAAGACAGGCTCATTGTCTCGCTCTGACCGCATAGCCAAATATAACCGGCTCTTATGGATCGAACGCACCTTAAAAACAAAATAAAATCCTAAGCTTAAATGAACTAAAAAAATTTAGGAATTGGATCTTGCCAAAAACAAAATTTGCCCTATAAAGGAATTTTTAGTGAGTACTCGCATGCGCTGTAAGGAGGTTCAATGCGATATACCATTGCTGTTTTTGGTGAAGCTGAAAGGGGGAACTTTCAGACAGCCTTTTTTTGCCAAAATTTAGAGCAGCTTGAAAGCAACTTTGGGAATCCCCCAAAAAACAGTGTCGGCCTACACTTTGCCATCCAAACTCTCTTATTTGACCGCAATCTTATCTTCTTTCGCGTCAAAGAAGAAGGGTTTAGCACCTCTGACTACTTGCATGGCCTACATCAACTTGAAACTCAATACTTATTTTCGAGTCTAAAAGCTATTGGCATGCCAGGAGTTGGCAACCGTCAGATTTTAGGAGCCTCAGAAGCTATTTGCGAAGCTCATAAAAGCCTGCTTATCACTTCTGAGGCCGATCTATACGACTATCTCACAGATCGTGATGATTAATTATAGTATTGTTCGATGCCTTTTTGATCTGGAGTCATTGCTTTACTTCCCTCTGTCCAGTTAGCAGGGCAAACTTCCCCGTGTTTTTCAAAGAAAATCAAAGCATCAAGCATACGAATGGCTTCATCAATCGAGCGTCCTAAAGGAAGGTCGTTTACAATTTGATGACGCACAACCCCCTCTTTATCAATAAGGAAAAGACCGCGATACGCAATCCCTTCATCTTCTTTCAAGACATCATAGTCTTTAGCAATACTTTTGGTAAGATCAGACACTAGAGGATATTGAACGCCTTCAATTCCTCCTTTATTTTTAGGTATTTGCAACCAATTCAAGTGAGAATACCAACTATCTACTGAGCATCCTACCACCTGAGCGTGACGCTCTTTAAAAGCAGCCTCTTTCTCTTGAAAAGCATGGAGTTCAGTAGGGCATACAAATGTAAAATCTAAGGGATAAAAAAAGAATACCACATACTGACCCAGTAGGTCTGAAAGGGTAAACTCATCAACGGTCGATCCATTTACAATTGCTTTTGCACTAAAATCGGGGGCTTTTTTTCCTACTAATACGGCCATAATTTCTCTCCTAATTAAAAATATGTCTTGCGTTTTTGAGCCAGGTCTCTTCTCCAATTGTGGTCATCTCACCATGTCCTGGATACACTTTAGTCTCTGGTGGTAACTTGGCTAACTTATCTAACGAAGTCCACATTTTTTCAGAATCAGCAGTTGGAAATGAAAGGTTCCCAATCGATCCTTTAAAAAGAGTGTCTCCAGAAATAAGCATTTGATGCTCCTTACAATACAAGCAGACGCCTCCTGGGGAGTGGCCTGGCGTATGTATTACCTTAAATCTTAATTCTCCAACCTCAACAACATCACCTTCATCATAAGTATCTGCAACTTCAACTCCCTCTATTTGGATTAAAAGGGGGAGCCCATCACACCCAGGTTCTTGTAGATTCTGTTTGTCGTAAGGATGCACATAAACAGGAACTGGCACCTCTTTAAGAAGCTTTTTTAAATCTCCAAAATGATCCCAGTGAGAGTGGGTCAGAAGCACTTTTTCTAGTTTTAGATCCATTTTTTTCAAAAAAGTTTTCAGCCTATCTAAAGATTCAGGGGCTGGATCGATGATAGCTGCAACTTTTAGTTGAGGACAAAAGACAATATAGGCGTTCGTTGAGAAGGGTCCTGAGGGGAAAACTTCAATCATGTTTTTTCCTTAGAAAAAGGTTGCACCGGAGAGGATTCGAACCTCTAACCGCCCGGTTCGTAGCCGGGTACTCTATCCAATTGAGCTACCGGTGCTTAATTTGAAGATAGAAATCATGCTTGAGAACGCCATTTTGAGCAAGAATTTTAACAAAAAACCAATTATTTTTTTCTTCAAAATAACGTTTTAACCTCAAAAAGCACCCCATCTCAAAAACTGTAATCAATTGATTCAAAGAAAAATAGGTAAAAAAGCACCTCTTATTAAGGCCAGACTTCTCAAGGTGGGGCTACTTTGAAAAAAGGCACAACGATTATTTATACAAACAAACTAAAAACTTTCTTTTATTAAATAAATCAAAAATATAATAAAACTAAATATACTATAAAAAACTAAATAAATCTCTATCCAACCCAAGAAATCGTTTTTCTATAATTCAACGATCCATTAAAAACGCGATTAGAGACGGAGATCTGAAATGTACATTGTTATCTTTGGAGCTAGCAAGCTCAGCGCACACATAGCGACAATCTTGGCCCAAGAATCACATGGCGTTTTTATGATTGATTCTGATCAGACAAAACTGGATAAAATTTCTTCTGAGCTTGATATTAGTACGATTCCCGACAACGAAAGCTCTTGGCAAATATTAGATCGTTTGCAAGAAGTAAAGCCTGACGCTCTTTTGGCGCTGACCAAAAACGAAGAGAAGAATCTAAGTCTTTGTAAAATTGCAAAAAGCCTCAATTACTCTACAACCATTGCTCTACTACATGATGAGACCTATTTGCAGACCTCTAAAATTAACTTTAATGAAATTTTTTCAGTAGACCATTTTATCTGCCCAGCTCTTTTAGTCTCCCAGGAGATTTTTAAAAATATTGTAACCCCCATTTCCTCTGGCGCAGAGAATTTTGCTCATGGAGCTGTACACATGCACACCATGCAAGTTCCTGCAACCTGGAATAAGGGCGATATTGTCCTTCCTAAGCTAGATCTTCCCGAAGGTCTCATTGTAGGTTTGATCCGGCGCCTAGAAGACCCTTCAGCTAAGTACAGTAACCGCCAAATTATTTTCCCCCATGGAAAAGACTCTCTGCAACCTCTAGACGAGATCACATTTATAGGGAAACCAAGTGGCATCAATCGGTTAAATGACTTCTTCGACATCCCCTACAAACCAGTTCACTCTGCGGCTTTAGTGGGCGGGTCTGTAACAGCAGTTAGTCTTGCAAAGCTGCTTCGAAGAAGGCATATTGAAACAACCATTATAGAACGCGACGAACAAAGATGCGCAAAGCTCTCCAATTTACTTCCAGATTGCACTATTTTGAATGCTGATGGCTGCAACTCCCAGTTTATGCAGATGGAGCAAATTGGAAATATGGATATTTTGGTCAGTTGCACTTATCATGACGAAATCAACATCTTAGCCTGCTCAATTGCTAAAAATTTGGGTTGCCGCACCACAATTGCTACGATTGCAGAAGTTAATTTTGGGAATTTCTTAGAGCAAACTCATGTTAATTACACAATTTCTCCTAGAGAAGCTATGTCCAACCGCATCCTTTCAATTTTACAGAAACAAAAAATCCTCGCTGTTGCCTCGCTGTATGAAAATAGAGCTAAAATTATAGAACTTAAAGTTTCTAATTCTTCTCCGCTTGCTGGGATCCCTATTTTTGAATTAGGGAATTACCTCCCCAACGATTTTTTATTTGCAGCCATTCAAAACAGAGGCCGGATTATGATCGCAGATGGCAATAAGGTGTTGTGCCCAGGAGATACTGTCATTATTGTAACCCACCCTAGACATTATAACGCGCTACAAAAATTATTCTGATGAACAAAAAAGAGATCTCTAAATTTCTATCCAACTATCTAATGATCTTATCTGGGTTTTTAGTAGTTCCATTTCTAATAGCCTTCTATTACCAATTTTTTTATCCCAAATTCCTTCACCCACAGCCACATTCAACCCTTGCTTTTTTCATTACTATTTTAATCTGCCTCGCAATTGCCCTGATTTTACGCAGATGGGGAAAGGGGGCTGATGGGAGGAAATTTTTTAGGAAAGAAGGGTTTTTATCTCTCTGCCTTATTTGGTTCATCACAGGTATAATAGGGGGGATTCCCTTTACCCTTAGCGGTACTTTAGAAAATCCAATCGATGCTTATTTTGAAGCTATGTCGGGATTTACCACGACTGGCTCTTCGGTGATGTACCCTAAAAATATCAACCCCGAGACCGGAAAAAATAGTCCTATTCATGTAACGGTTGCAGAGCGTCTTAAAATCAAATATACCTTTTATGGCAACATCAACCCGATTAGAGATCCCGATACCGGCACTGTACTCTACGCTGGATTGGATGCCGTAAGTCAAGCTATCTTATTTTGGCGATGTTTCATGCAATGGCTAGGAGGGATGGGTATTGTCGTCCTCTTTATTGCCGTCTTACCCGCTTACGGGCTGGGAGGGAATAAGCTTTTAGTACAAGCAGAGTTACCTGGACCCTCGAGTGAGAGTTTAGCCCCTCGAGCAAAAGAGGCAGCTAGTCTTTTATGGAAAGCATACCTTGCCATCACCTTTCTACAAGTCTTTTTTCTTAAAATTGCTAGCTCCGACATCACCTTAATGGATTCTATTCTCATCGCGATGTCAACCGTATCAACAGGAGGGTTTACTCCTTTTAGAGAAACTATACAAATTTATAACACCCCAAGCATCCAATGGATCATGATCTTATTTATGCTTATTGGAAGCATCAATTTTTCTCTTTATTTCTATGTGATTCGAGGGAAGTTATACCGCTTGTTTGAACCTGAATTTCTTCTGTATATGCTCACACTCTTAGTGGGAAGCACTCTGGTTATCGGAAGTTTGGTGGGTAAACAGGAAATGTTCTTATCAGGAATTTCTGAAAAACTCAATTTCTTCCAAGCCATACGACTGGGTATTTTTCAATATGTCTCTTGTCAAAGCTCCACGGGATTTGTACTTGTAGATTACGATCAATGGCCCTATTTTGCTCAGGCAATTATGATTACAGCGATGTATATTGGGGGGATGTCCTGCTCGACAGCAGGGGGAATCAAGGTCTTGCGCTACTATATTTTAGTAAGAACTGCTCTTTTTAGAACTGAATCTATTTTTAAACCAGAAACGGTTCGAACTTTTAAAATCAGAAATCAACCGGTAAATCCAACGATTAAAGAGACCACTTTAAGCTTCTTCTTTATCGCAACATCCTTTGCCTTAATAAGCACACTCGTCTACATTGCAGATGGTTTAGATTTTAGAACAGCTTTTAGTCTAGCCAGCTGTATGATTAACAATGTGGGGCTTGCTTATGGCCCTGGAGGCCCTATTCAAACCTTTGCTTTCATGTCTAATTTTTCGAAGCTAATTTCTACTTTTTGGATGGTCTTAGGTCGCTTAGAGTTTTTCATGCTCTTAATTTTGCTAACCCCAAAGTTTTGGAAGCGCACTTGATTTAACCGGATGAGTCGCCCTTTTTATCTTTTTTTTGAGCGTAATCTGTGATGTAAAACCCATCTCCCTTAAAATTTAAGATGGCATCCCCACCACCAATCGACCTTTGAAGCGTCTCTTTGCTGCATTTGGGACATTTTTTAAGGGGAGACTGCGAGATTTTATGAAAAACATCATAAACATATCCACAATCTTTACACCGATATTCATAGGTTGGCATAGTTTATTATCCTTTTAAAAAAAGGGGAGTCCAATCACAAGAATAAGGCTCCCCAAAAATGACTACATTAAACCGCCCATTCCACCCATTCCAGGCATTCCACCCATTCCAGGCATTCCACCCATTCCGCCCATTCCGCCCATTCCGCCCATATCGGGCATTCCACCCATAGAAGAACCTTCTTTTTTAGGCACGGGTTTGTCGGTAATTAGTGTCGCTGTTGTCAGTAAAAGACCAGCCACAGAGCTTGCATTTTTCAACGCATTTTTGGTGACCATTACAGGATCTATGACTCCAGCCTTCATTAAATCGGTAAATTCGTCTGTTAATCCATTGTATCCAAAAGATTTTTCAGCGCTCTCAAAAATCTTTTCAGCCACTACATTTCCTTCTCTACCACAATTATTTGCAATTGCAGTTGCAGGAGCAAAACAGACTTTTCTCAAAATTTTAATTCCGGCTTTTTCATCTTCGTCTTCGAGTTTTAGATTATCTAAAGCTTTCACTGCTTTTAAAAGAGCCACTCCGCCTCCTGGAACAATTCCTTGGGCGACTGCTGCTCTTGTCGCATGCAAAGCATCTTCAACACGGGCCTTTTTTTCTTTCATTTCGGTTTCTGTAGCTGCCCCTACTCGTACGACAGCAACTCCACCTGCAAGCTTAGCAAGACGCTCTTCAAGCTTTTCACGGTCATAGTCGCTCGAAGCATTGGCTATTGCATTTCTAACTTGAGCAATACGCTTTTGGATATCATGAGTATTCCCCATGCCATCTACAATCGTGCTCTCTTCTTTACCTACTGTAACTTTTTTAGCTGTCCCTAAAACTTCCAGCCCAACCTTTTCAAGTTGAAGACCAATCTCTTCATTGACAACCGTCGCTCCGGTTAATATTGCAATATCCTGAAGCATTTCCTTTTGACGATCTCCAAAACCAGGTGCTTTTACTGCACACAATGGCAGTCCGCCTTTTATTTTGTTAATGACCAGAGTGGCCATAGCTTCACCATCAATGTCATTTGCAATGATTAAGAGAGGCTTTTGTCCTGTTTTCATATATTTTTCTAAAAAAGGAACAAGTTCTTTCGCATTCGAAAGCTTCTTATCAACCACTAAAATCTGAGGATTGTCAAATTCAACCGTCATGTTTTCTGGATTTGTTACAAAATAAGGAGAGATGTACCCTTTATCAAAGTTCATCCCTTCAACAACATCTAGCTCTGTTTTAAAACCTTTAGCTTCATCGACTGTAATAGTTCCATCTTTGCCGACTTTATCCATAGCTTCTGCAATAATAGCCCCAATCTCAGGATCGTTATTTGCTGAAATGGTTGCAATTTGTTTTACTTCTTCAGGACTTTGAATCCGATCAGCCATCCCGTCGAGCGCTGCAACAATCGCTGCAACCCCTTGATCTAAACCTCTTTTAAGAGCCATTGGGTTGACTCCAGCAGTCACACTTTTGATACCAAGAGAAAAAATAGCCTCTGCTAAAACAATCGCTGTTGTCGTTCCATCGCCAGCAATATCAGAAGTTTTGGAAGCGACTTCTTTAATTAGCTGAGCTCCCATATTTTCAAATTTATCTTTTAAAGTGATTTCTTTAGCAACAGTGACTCCATCTTTTGTCGAAAAAGGCAGCCCAAACTCTTTGTTAATCACTACATTCCGGCCCTTAGGACCCAATGTTACTTTGACAGCTCTAGCTAAAGTGTGGATTCCTTTCTGAATCGATTTAAGCGCATCGCCGTGAAATTTTAGCATTTTAGTCATAGACTTATCTCCACAATTTATTTTTTAAGATTCAACTACACAAAGAACATCATCAAGAGGAAGAATTAAAACCCCATCTTGACCTGGGATTTTCACTTCTGATCCAGCATAGGAAGAGAAATAAACCTGATCGCCCACCTTGAGGTCTGAGGGATTTTCGGTTCCAAGAGCAATAACAACACCTTGCTTTGGTTTTTCTTGCGCAGTCTCAGGTAAAAAGATCCCCCCTTTAGTAGCTGGGGTTTCTTTGCGTTGAACTAATAGGCGAGATCCGAGAGGTTTCACTTGTACCATGACTTTAACTCCTTTGAATTCTGATATGTTTAGACCTAAATCATAAAAAATGGAACGCTTATTGTCAATGCGTAATTTGATTTTTTTAGCAAAAGTGATTAATGAGTGCTAATAAAGTAGATAGGGAGCTCGCCTCTGCAAAAAGCTCTCTACAAAATCATCTTCTAAACGCTTGATCTTCTTTGTAAAATCTTTCTTTTGATGAAGATATTTCGTTAACTCTTCACTTCCCATCATATAGTTACAAGCGATCCCTCTCCTTTTCAAAAGAGCACTTTGCATCTCTTTTTCAAAGGGATCAGGATACATTTTTAGCAGTTCTTCAAAAAGGACATACTGGGTTTGAAGTGGGTGAAAATGATTTGGATCTGTTACTTTCAGAAAAATTCCTCCGCATTTTAAATCAGCGTACTTTCCCCAATGGGGCGTAAAGTCTTCTGCAATAAATTCCACCCCTTTAAGATCTCTCTGATTTAAAGCATCTAGAAGTTTACCTGCCTCTATCCAGGGTGCTCCAAAACGCTTAAAGGGTTTAGGCCCTCTTAAATCAACACTGACAATTTCAAAAGTCTCTCCTAATAAAATAGTAGCTGGATAAACTAGCGCTGTTTCACTATCAGGAATATTAGGGCTCGGTGCAGCCCAGGGCAATCCCGTCTCTTGATAAGTCATAGAACGCTCCCAGTTTTGCATAGGGACCACACTTAACTGACAGCCGAGTTTATTTTCTTGATTAAATAAAAGAGCCAGCTCCCCAAGGGTCATCCCGTGGCAGAAGGGAACATTACTATAGCTAAAAAAACAGCGATAAGAATCTTGAACTCCACCACCTTCTATAATTGATCCCCCACGAGGGTTGGGGCGATCTAAAACAATAACAGGAATGCTTCTTTTTGCAGCCTCTTCCATTACATAGAAAAGAGTCGTCTCGTATGTGTAGCAACGAACCCCTACATTTTGCATGTCATAGACAATCAGATCGACTCCTTGCAGCATTTCATCTGTCGGCCTTTTAGTCTTTCCATGCAAACTATAAATAGGGAGCTGATCTCTCTTATCATTTTGAACATATTCTTCAGCATGCTGTTTGGCACTCAACCCGTGCTCAGGCGCAAAAGCCGATACGAGCTTATACCCCACCTTTTCTTGATTGTTTAAAAACAGATCAAAGGCTTGTTCGCTTGCTGCATTAATCGCACTTTGATTGGTAACAATTGCTACGTTCTGATGACGAAGCTTAGACACAAAAGGATCTTTAAAAATGCGGTCTAGCCCAATGACCACATTCGCCGACAAAAAAAGAGGGAGACCTAAAAAAAACAAAAGAAATTTAACTTTCATCTTTGACCTAATGAACGGTAAGAGATCCTCTAATCTATTGAAATATCTGGTAAATTCCAACTCTTTTTATATTTTAGATAATCTGCTCGTGTAAGCTGGACAAGGACTGGATTCGCATCTCTTTTAAGCCACTTGATAACTTGAATCATATTAGCTTCAGACATTGCGGTGCAACCTGCCGTAGGAATCACTGGGGCTTTCCATACATGCAAAAAAATAGCAGACCCTGCCTCTTTGTCAATAGGCTGCGTGTTAAAACCCACAACAGCTCCATATTTGTAAAAAGAGATCTGACTAACGTCTTCTGCACTCTGCCAATCTTTTTCAACCACATTAGCATCTACAATCATATTGTAATATTGTGATTTGACATCATCCACTGCAAAAACAGATGAATTAAAATGAATATAGGGAAGGTTGTATGGCTCACATTCCTCAAGAGGATTAAGTCCAAAAACAGAATCTATTGGATAAATACCTAAAGGAGTCGTCTTGCTACCTTCTGTTCGAGTCTCCTCACCTTCAGGGCAAGAACCATGTAATCCGTGCGACCACGCAAAACCATTGCATCCAACAACTACATCTATTTTAGAACCCACCTGCTGCCAATCATAAGTCTTTTCAAAAAGCCACATTTTTGCTAAGCAGCAACCCTTACTCTCTCCTATAACCAGTAGAGCTTGTTGATGATCTTCACAAAGACTTGCACATGCAAAAGAGGAGTAAAAGCAAGCCAGCATTAACAATATATTTTTCATAGACAACTCTATATTTTGAAATTTAAAGTCTATTTTAGAAGCTGTAAAAAGAAACCTTCTTTTCAATTTATGTAATAAAAACCCTGGTTTTTATTACATAAAATTAGATAGAATTTCGTCCCATTATGACAACGATACAGCTTAACCCAGAACAAGACCTTGCAATGAAACACACCCAGGGGCCCTTGCTAGTTTTAGCAGGTGCGGGCTCAGGGAAAACGCGAGTGATTACAGAGCGCATTATTCGATTGATTGACGATGGCGCCTCTCCTGAACAGGTGGTCGCTGTTACATTTACTAACAAAGCTGCTAAAGAAATGAAGGAGAGAGTCTTAGCAAAGACCCACTACACTCCTTTGATTTGTACTTTCCACAGCCTGGGTGTTCGTATTTTAAGAGAGTCTATCCAACACTTAGGATACCAGCCTCATTTTGTCATTTATGATGAGGAAGATGCTTTAAAGATTTTAAGAGTCTGCATTAAAGAGCTTGGGATTGAAGATAAAACCATCACCCCTCGAGCTCTAAAACAAGTCATCTCTAAAGCCAAGAATCATTTAAAGGCCCCTGAGATTGACAATTCAACATCTATTGGACAAATTGCACCTAAAGTTTTTGAGCTTTATCAAGCCAAGCTTTTTGAAGCCTCTGCAGTTGATTTTGACGACTTACTCTTTTTGCCTGTTAAGTTATTTCAAGAGCACCCTGAAGTATTAGAAGTCTACCAAAACCGTTGGCAATACCTGCTGGTTGATGAGTACCAAGATACCAACCAAGCACAATATGCCCTAGCTTCTCATCTCGTTGCTAAACACCATAATTTTTTTGTAGTAGGGGATCCAGATCAATCTATTTACACTTGGCGGGGTGCAAACATTGAGAACATCTTAAATTTTGAAAAAGATTGGCCAGACGCTAAGATTATTAAGCTCGAACAAAACTACCGCAGCACCTCCACCATTTTAGAAGCTGCTAACCACCTAATTGAGAATAATGATAACCGCTATAAAAAAAACCTATGGAGCGCTCTTGGAGAAGGAGAAAAGATCACCCGTTTTTCAGCTTACAACGATCGCGAAGAAGCTGAATTTGTCGTTCAAGAGCTTGTAAAAAGCTGTAACAGACACCAAATAGGTTTAAAAGATGCGGTTATTTTCTACCGCACAAATGCTCAATCACGTCCTTTTGAAGATGAGCTTTTAAGAAGAAATATAGCCTACTCTGTGGTAGGCGGACTTTCATTTTACCAAAGAAGAGAGATTAAAGACCTTTTAGCTTATTTGAGACTACTCGTAAATCCTTCTGACACGGTCTCTTTTTTAAGAACGATCAACCTTCCCAAACGCGGATTTGGAGAGTCTTCTCTTGCTAAAATTGTGCAGTTTGCCAATCTTCAATCCCTCCCTGTCATTGAGGCTTGTCAAAAGATTGTACAAGACCCAACACTTGTCAAACTCAACCTCAAGCAAAATAAAGGACTTAAAGAGTACATAGAATTACTTGTATGCCTAAAAGAAGAGGGAGCTAAATCCTCCTTAAGTGAGCTCGTCTATCAAACACTTGAAAGGTCCAGCTATTTAGAGATCATTAAACTAGAACCTGACTCTTTTGAAGACCGCAAAGCCAACATTGACGAATTAATTGCAAAGGCAATGGAGTGGGAGGAGCTTGTTCAAGATCCTACACTAGAACTTTTCTTAGAAGAATTAACCCTCAACACTAGCCAAAGCGACCAAAGCTCTACCGACCGATTGACCTTAATGTCGCTACATAACGGAAAAGGCCTTGAGTTTCACACCGTTTTTCTAACAGGACTTGAAGAAACTCTCTTTCCGCATATCAACGCTTTAAATGTAGATCGAGGAATTGAAGAAGAGCGCAGGCTTTGCTATGTTGGAATGACACGTGCTAAAAGAGTCCTTTATTTAACCCACTCGATGGGACGGTTTTTATGGGGATCTTTTAGGCAAATGCGCCCTTCTCGATTTTTTAGAGAGATCCCACAAAAGCACTTTCAAAAAGTCTCCTATGATGGAGACTATGAACAACCTGCACCAGATTTAAATACACACTCCACCCAAAACAGCAACTTCTCAATTGGGGATACCGTTTTTCATAAAGATTTTGGAGTGGGAAGAGTTATAAAGGTTCAAGATTCTTCTATGGGGATGACCTACGATGTAACCTTTCAAAATGATGGCGATACAAAAACTCTGTTAGCAAAGTATGCAAAGCTAACCTCTCTATAAGTTCTTTATTTAAAATATGCATGCCGAATCACTTTCCACCGTAGCGAGTCTCGTTGCATGTTGATATAGTTTTTGATCCACTGGGATTTTTTTTTGCTAAAAGATATAATTTCTTTATCTGAAAGCCTAAACATAACAGCTAAAGTTTGCTCTTTATTTTTTAGAAAAGGTCCTAAAGCTCTTTGACACTTATAAAAAATACGGCGATTGATAAAAAGCCTTGCTGTCAAAGATAAAAGCACAAGGCATGGAGCGAGTTTTAATAGCCACCACAATCCACTTATTCCCTGAGCAAATAAATCTCCCGCTACAGATAAGAGGAGCGATACTATTAAAGCAAAGATCTCCTTTCTAGATCGAAATAAAGGCCCCCATATTTTTCTTAATGAGTTCGAGGTATGATAAGCAAACATTTCCTCAAAACGCTCTTCTCTAAATGCCATTCTTGAAACATGACAACATTCGTGCAGCCCAATCTCTTCAACCGAATATAACCCCCAGTATAAAGGACGATGCTCTAATTTCTTTTTAAGCTTTAAAACAAAGCGATCGCCTCTGATTTCAACACAAGCAGCTTCCCAAAAACTTAATCCTTGATTGGTGTATTTAAAATCAACCCAGTCTGGTTGAATATCAAAAAGTTTTTGAAGGGGTATAAAATTAAATAATTTATTAGAAAAAGGGTTTTTCAAATAAAGATCATGAGCTCTTTTTATAAAATCTTTTTCAAACTCCCCTGGGGAGGGAAAAAGCCCCTTTTTATTAAGGCTAAATAACAACTCATCGTTTATTAAAAATAAGGACATCTTTATAGTTTTATAGCTTTAAGTTAATTTTTTTAATAAAGAGGTGTGAAAAAAAAAGCTGATTCTATATTTTGAATATCCAAGAATTTTTTCAAAATGCATTTTTTAAAGCTGTTTCACGTAAAATTATGAGTAAACCGTTAATTATTGTCGAGTCTCCTACCAAAATTAAAACCTTAAAAAAATTTTTAGGGAATAAATATTGCATCGAGTCCTCAGTAGGTCATATTAGAGATCTCCCCGCCAAGTCTTTTGGCATTGATTTTGAAAATGATTTTGAGCCCTCCTACGCCGTCCTGCCTGAGAAAAAGACAGTGGTAAGCACGCTAAAGAAAGCTGCAAAAGGCGCCCCAATGGTTTACCTGGCTCCCGACCCCGACCGCGAAGGGGAAGCTATAGCATGGCATATTGCAGCCCTGCTCCCTAAAAACACGCCTCTAAAACGGATTACTTTTACATCTATTACCAAAAAAGTGGTCATGGAAGCTTTAGAAAACCCTAGAGAAATTAATTTAAACCTGGTCAATGCCCAGCAAGCGCGTCGCCTACTCGACCGCATTGTAGGCTATAAAATTTCACCTATTCTCTCTCGACGCATTCGCAGACAAATGACCAGCTCCTTATCAGCAGGAAGGGTGCAGTCTGTAGCGCTTAAATTTGTGGTCGATCGAGAGCAATTAATAGATAGCTTTATTCCTATTGAATACTGGACCATCCGCGCAAGCCTCAACAACTCAAAAGACCACTTTAAAGCTCACTTGTTTTCAGTTGATGGCAAAAAAATAACTAAAGAAGCCTCCGAAAAAAATTCCTTTCAAATTTCAGATCAACAAACATCAGATCAGATAGTTCAAGAGCTTAAAGGTTGTACTTTTACAATCAATAGCATCTCGACTAAAGAAAAAAATCGTCACCCCGTACCTCCGTTTATCACATCGACTCTTCAACAGGAGGCTAGCAGACACTATGGATTTTCTTCAGTCAAGACTATGAGCGTTGCTCAAAGTCTCTATGAAGGGGTTGAAATTGGAGATTTAGGAAGCACGGGTTTGATCACCTATATGAGAACGGACTCTGTTCGCATTGTCCCGGAAGTCATTACCGAGCTTAGATCTTATATTCAAAAGCAGTATGGAAATGAAAATGTTGTAGAACAAGTAAGAGTTTTTGCTACAAAAAAAAGTGCTCAAGATGCTCACGAAGCCATCAGGCCAACAACCCTCGAGCATCCCCCTGAGCAAATTAAAAAGCACCTAACCAGAGAGCAGTTTTTACTCTACGATCTTATTTGGAAACGCTTTGTCGCCACCCAAATGGCTTCTGCTGTCTATGACACCATCTCTTGTGACATTGGCGCTCCTGAACGATTTATTCTAAGAACTACAGGCTCTCGCCTAAAGTTCCCAGGGTTTTTAGCTGTTTATGAAGAAAAAGTAGATGAAGAGACACAAGCCGAAGACGATAAGCTCTTACCTACCTTAGAAGAGGGGCAGAAGCTGACTCTTGAAGAGATTTTGGGAGAGCAATCTTTTACCAAACCACCCCCACGCTATACAGAAGCTCTTTTAGTGAAAGAATTAGAAAAGTCAGGAATTGGAAGACCTTCCACCTATGCAAGTATTATGCGCAAAATTCAAAGTCGAGAATACACTGTTCGTGAAAAGGGAAGACTAGTCCCTACAGAACTTGGAAAAGTGATCGCTCAGATGTTAGAAACTAATTTCAAACAGATTATGGATATTGCTTTTACGGCAGGTTTAGAAGACCAGCTTGAGCTTGTTGCAGAAGAAAAAATGGACTGGAAAACTCTTTTAAAAGACTTCTGGGCTGAGTTTGCACCTTCTGTTGAGCGAGCTGAAAAAGAAGCTTTTGTCCCCAAGATTCTGACAGAAACAGAATGCCCTAAATGCGGCGATAAGCTGATGAAGATATGGACTAAAAGCAAATACTTTTTCGGATGTTCAAACTATCCACAGTGTTCCTACACAGCTCCACTTGAACAGTTTACACTTAACAAAGAAGATTATGCTCCTGATTTTGAATGGGAACAAAATTGCCCTAAATGCGAAAAAGAAATGGTCATTCGACAAGGGAAATATGGTATTTTCCTTGGCTGCTCAGCTTACCCCGATTGTAAAGGAATCATCAACATCCCACGAAAAGGGGAAGATCTGCCCAAAGAAGATGAGATGCCAGCTTGTCCAGCCCAGGGCTGCCCTGGGAACATTACAGCTCGAAGATCTCGTTTTGGAAAAGTATTCTTTTCTTGCTCAACCTACCCTGACTGTGATGTTATCGCAAATGATTTAGAAGAGCTTAAAACAAAGTATGTCCAATACCCAAGGCAAGCTTATGTTAAAAAGGCAAAATCAAGCCGAAAAGGAGGCTCTAAAGGAGCTTCAGGTATTGCAACTAAAGAGTACAAGCTCTCTGATGAGCTTTCTAAAGTTGTTGGAACTGATACCTCCACTCGCGGTAATGTCATGAAGCTGATCTGGTCATACATCAAAGAACATAACTTACAAGATCCCAATAACAAGCGCACCATTGTCCCTGATGAAAAACTTGCCAAAGTCTTTGGCGGTGACCAACCTATTGATATGTTTCAGATGACTCGAGTCATCAGTTCTCATTTTAAGAAATAATTCAGACAAAAAAAAACCACCCATAAAAATAGGTGGTTCTTACTCGTTGAATGTCTATTCAATAAAGGCTTAATTATCTCCTTTAAAGAAGTTATTTAAGCTACTTTGAACATTCTGACCTACAGGAGATTGCAAAGCAACTGCTGCGCCTAGCGAAGCTGAAGCAACAGATGCAAAGATCTGAACAGCTGCCTTTTTAAAGCTACCTTCCTGATAACTTGCAGCGGCCGCTTTTCCTGCTTTGTAAGATGTAAAGATACTCGTTCCAACAATAGCTACAGGTAACCAAGACCCGGGTGTAGGAGTGCTATTTTTAACCCCTTCCGCAAATTCGCTAATTTTTTCTGATGCAGACTTGTAAGCTCGAGAAGCACTGTTAGCAAAAGATGTATTTCCTAAGTAGGCGCTTGCATCATTTAAATGAGCAACGCCTGCGTCTGCAAGCTCAGCACCTTTAGCTTCAAGGTTTGAGTAGCTAATAGCTTCTTTTAATCCGTTACCAGCACCAATTGCTGTTTCATAAGCTGTAGAAGCTTGGTCATTAATCCAAGTAGCCACTGAACTCAGCTGAGAGTTAATGCCATCAAAAAAACCAGAGCTATTTGAAGAATTAGTATTAAAAGAACTTTCATTTGAATCTCTTTTTCCGATGAAAACGTTTTTCACAGCTTCTGCAGTACCTGAAGCAGTATCTGAAACAGTTTGAAATGAATCTACAAAAACTTTTTGAGCTGACCCAAAAATTCCTTGCGAACTATTTCCTGTAATTGATGCATTTGATGTATTTGTGCCAACACTCGGTGTGTCAGACGGCGCTTTCTTGTTCGCTTCCGCTCCTAACATCATTTGTGTCATCGCAGTCGCTATACCTGTAATTTGAGTCATATAACCCCCCTAAAATTTCATATTTTTTTAATAATCCAACACTGTATAGACACGGTTTTTCCGAGTACGACGCTGGAACATTAACGTAATATAAAGATTTTATGGAAACACAGGTATTTAAACAATATAAAATGTGGAACTAGCCACTTTTTTATTATTTTTTATTTGAAAAATCCCCAATTTAATGACGATCAGTTACTAGCTGAGCACCATTTCAATTTCTTGAAGTTTTTTCATTTCATCACGAAGCTCTGCTGCTGCTTCAAAGTCAAGCTGGTTCGCTTTTTTTCTCATCTCTTTTTCTATTTGTTTGATTTGGCGGCGCACTTGCTCAAGACTAAGAGGTTCTTTAGATGATGTTTTAGCTTCCAAAACAGCCGAGGTGTCCGCTGAGAAATAGTCAACCAGTCCTTTTTTAACCGTCTTAGGAATAATATGATGTTTTTTATTATGTGCCATTTGAAATTGGCGTCTTTTTTCTGTAATTTCTTGGGTCGCGAGAATCGAGCCTGTGAGTTTGTCAGCATACATAATCACACGCCCTTCGCTATTACGTGCAGCACGACCACAAATTTGCAAAAGAGAAGTTTGAGAGCGTAAAAAGCCCTCTTTATCAGCATCTAAAATAGCAACCAGAGAAACCTCTGGAATATCAAGCCCCTCTCTTAGCAAGTTGATTCCAACTAAAACATCAAATTTTTTAGCTCTTAAGTCTTGAATAATCTGAATTCTCTCTAAGGTGTCGATATCTGAATGAAGGTACTTAGCTTGCACCCCTAGCTCAACCAAATATTTGGTCAGATCTTCTGCGAGCCTTTTTGTCAAAGTCATCACAAGAACCCTTCCCTCTTTTTGCACATGTGATCGAATCTCTTCAAGGCAGTCATCAACTTGGGTAGAAGCCGGCCTGATTTCAATAATAGGATCTAAGAGCCCTGTTGGTCGAATCACCTGCTCGACAACTTCCCCCTTTGCTTCGCTAATCTCCCAGGGGGCAGGCGTTGCAGACACATAGACCACTTGGTGGATCTTTTGATAAAACTCTTCAAATTTTAAGGGGCGGTTGTCAAAAGCAGAGGGGAGTCGAAAGCCAAACTCTACGAGCGACTGTTTGCGCGCTCTATCTCCGTTGTACATCGCCCGAACTTGAGGAATTGTTTGGTGGGATTCATCTACAAAGAGCAAAAAATCAGACGGGAAATAATCCATAAGAGTCGGAGGAGGCTCTCCAGCGCTTCTTTTAGAAAAATGTCTTGAGTAGTTTTCAATCCCCTTACAAAAACCCATTTCTTTCATGGTCTCCAAATCATAATGCGTTCTTTGATTGATTCTTTCTCTTTCTATAATCTTCTCTTCTCTTTCAAAATCCTTGAGATGTAATTTAAGCTCCTCTCTAATACTTGAAATGGCCAAATCTCGCACATGATCAGGGGTTACGAAGTGAGATGCTGGGAATAAAATGACCTGGTGTATTTTTTTTAGCGACACCCCCGTTAGGGCGTCTATGATTGAGATTTGCTCTATTTCATCATCAAAAAACTCCAATCGAATAGCCTGACTCTCCTCATAGGCAGGAAAAATTTCGATCACCTCTCCTCTGATTCGAAAAGTTCCCCGTGTAAAATCATAATCATTTCTTTTATAGTGAATAGCAACCAGCGAAAGAAGAAGGTCCTTCCTAACAAATTCTCTTCCAACTTCTAAATAAATATTCATTTGTGCGTAGTACTCTGGAACACCCAGCCCATATATACAAGATACAGAAGCAACGATAATCACATCTTTGCGCTCTAATAAGGAACGCGTTGCACTTAGCCTCAGTCGATCAATACGGTCATTAATAGACATATCCTTCTCGATATAGGTATCCGTACGAGCAATATAAGCTTCTGGCTGAAAGTAATCATAGTAAGATACGAAATACTCCACTGCATTTTCGGGAAAAAACTCTTTAAATTCTTGATAGAGCTGGGCTGCTAGTGTTTTGTTAGGCGCTAAAATTAGGGAGGGTTTATTTACCTTTGCAATGACATTTGCCATGGTATAGGTTTTTCCAGAGCCGGTAACTCCTAAAAGCACCTGAGACTTTCTCTCTTTTTTGAGATTTAAGCACAGTTTTTCAATAGCTTTGGGTTGATCACCTTGAGGTGTGAAGGAGGTTTTTAATTTAAAATCCATGACCAGCAGTATAGCAAAAAACAATGAATTTTGCTGAAAAAAAACAACTAACGATGCTTTTTTTGAACTTCACAGGCTTTTGCTTCAAAAAAAGACTGCGTAAATTCAACCGCTTTTTGAATATCAAAGGGACTGCAGCATATAAGGTCAATATAAGCCAGCTGCTTCTGATCAACAAAATGTCCACTAATCGACCCTTTTTCTAGGAACTGAAACATTGAGAATCCTCGATTGGAGGGGGCTTGTCCAAAATGAACCACCGAACAAGCGCCGTAGGGCTGAATGTTTAAAAGCTGTAAAATCCCCGTAACATATTCTCGAATATGTGGCTCTGAAGTCATCAGATCTCTGCAGCACCCTTGACAGTCTATTTGACAAGAGAAGGCCCAGGTTTCCTTTTTACTTCTAGGAATTTTAAACTTTAAAAGAGCATCTTTAATTTTCATAATATCTAAATTTAATGTTCAAGGTGAGCTCTAGTCATCCACGCAATTTGCTCATGACTCGACAATAGCTGAGTTAAAAAATCTGAGGTCCCCACATCTTTATACTCTTCAACCGAAAGATCTATTCCTTTTCGTAAACTGCGAATGACAGATTCCTGATCAGAGAGCAACTCTGTAAGCATTTCTTTTTCGTTAGGACGTTTTTTAGGATGCTCTTTTAAAGTTGAAAGTTCCAAAAACTCATGCATAGTTCCTGGGGCATCACTTCCTATGGTGCGCACTCTTTCAGCAATGGCATCAATAAATTCTTCCAGTTTTTCGTACTGATTTTTAAATAGAAGATGTAAAGCACCAAAATGAACACCGCGCACATTCCAATGAAAGTTTAATGTTTTGACATAAAGCACCATTTCGTCTGCCAACAAAACAGACAACATCTTTGCTGATTGCTTTTCATTATTTTTTTCTATTCCAATTTTAGGTTCCATACAGATCTCCTTTTATTTCGCGCGCGCTGTGCGAGAAATTTTATTCCAAGTTCCTGACAATCCCATCAGGCTTTTTATTTGCTTTATATTTTCTTTGGCAATTTCTTGCATCTGTAATGTGCCTTGATAAATAACTTCTTCAATATAACCCTTCTCTTGAATAATTTTTTCACGCTTTTCTCTAATGGGATCTAGAAATTGATTAACTGCAAGCGTCAGTTTGTCTTTAACTTCGACATCTGTCACATTCCCTTTGAGGTAGCGTTCCTTTAAATCTTGGACTTCACCATGGTTCTCATTAAACCAGTCATGATAAGTAAACACAGGATTCCCCTCAACTTTCCCGGGAAGGTGCGCATGAATACGGCTAGGATCGGTATACATTTTTTTGATCTTTTTCTTCACATCTTCAGCGCTATCTGAAAGCAAAATTGCATTTCCTAAAGATTTACTCATTTTATTCTTCCCATCAGTACCAATTAGCGTTGGACAGTCTCCAACAAGCACCTCAGGAATATTAAAATGCTCTCCGTAGTACTGGTTAAAGCGTCTTGCTATTTGCCTCGTAAGCTCAACATGCGCTTCATTATCTTTACCTACCGGCACCAGATCCGCGTTGGGCAATAAAATATCGGCAGCTTGCAAAACGGGATAGTTAATCAAACCAATGGGAATGCTCTCATCATCAATATGAGCAGACCTTGCCATCTCTTTGAGACTTGGAATCCCTGTAAGACGATTTATTGAAACAAGCATTTGGAAAAAAACACTGAGTTCACAAACCTCTGGAACTGCTGACTGCAAATAGATAATAGATCTATTTGGATCAATGCCACAGGCAAGATAGTCAGCAACCATATCTTTAATATGTTCTCGGGTCGATAGGATATTCTTTTTTTCGGGCTTCGTTGTTAAAGTGTGTAGATCTGCAATGATAAACATACAGTCATACTTCTCTTGAAGAGCCACTCTATTTTTAAGAGAGCCTACATAATGCCCCAAATGAAGCTTTCCCGTCGGGCGATCTCCTGTTAAAATGCGTTTTTTTTTAGATGCTTGCATGCCATTTCCTTTTCCATATTGAGAATGCGATATTATACGACCTCTTTACTTATATCAAGCAGTTCATAATAACTCTACAAGGTCAAGAATTATGACAGCAAGAGAGACTAAGATTACAAGAATCAATAACGGCCTTCCTCCAAAAACTTTAAACTTGCTCTCCAGCCTCAGGCGATACCTTCCTGACCACACAATGGCTGCAGGTAATATTCCCAATAAAATTGCGACAAAAATTGCACCATATTTCAGAGCTGATACAAATACATTTGAAAAGCTCAAAGAGAAAAAGAGTGGAGGAAGAAATGTTAAGAGAGTAATCAAAAAACGTCCTTTCGCATTTTTCTTGATTTTAAAACCGTCTGCTAAAAAATCGGAAAGACTTAAAGTCACCCCTAAAAAGGAGGTGAGAATCGCAAAGTAACTGAAAAAGCGAAGGATTTCAGAAATATTAATAAGTGGCAAGTTGGCATTTAGAATAGAAATCAGCGCAACTTCAGATTGGGGGCTTTGTGAGAGGGTTACAAAACTCTGTGGTCCACTAGCAGGAATCACCCCTAAAACAATAATTTCCCATATCACGTACACAACAAGGGGAATCACTCCTCCCCAGAAAAGAGCTTTCTTTAAAAGATTCACCTTATACCCGAGGTAATAAGCAAGACTAGGAATGATAATGTGATAGCCGAAAGAGGCAACTATAATGGCCACTGAGGGCCATACAAAATCCCAGGCAACAAATGATAAATTACTTTCTCGCACACCGGGAGCACCCACAAAAATGACTGTGAGAAAAGTAGCAACTAGCCCTAACATCAGCGCTCGGTTGATATAATCTACTGGTTTAGTCCCCAGATACACACAAAAGCCAAATAAGAGTAGAAAGGGAAGGGGACCAAACCATTTGGGCAGTGTCATTGCAAAACTAGCTTCCATTGAGTTTAGAAAAAGAGCACCACAACTTGATAAGTAAGCTGTTGTTAAACTATAGAGCAAAAAAAGATAAGCAAGCCATCCTATTGCTTTTCCAATATTCCCCAAAGTATGCTGTGCAATTGAGACGATATTAACATCCCTTTCAAACCACAAAGTTGCCTCTAAAAAAAGAAAAGCTGTAAATGACATATACAGCCAAACAGCAACGAGTAGTGTCAACGAGGGAAAAAACCCTCCCAATCCAGAAGTTACCGGCAAGGCGATCATGCCCGCACCTATAGCCGTCCCAGCAACCAGTAAAACACCCCCAAAAACTCTATTTTTTCTCATCGGTAAAAAATTCCTTTTAAGAATACAGGACTAAAAATTTCTTGTATTAACTGTAGAGTCATCACACATAACCCAATAAAAATTACCCCTGAAAGCATCAAACGGCCACCGGGAATAATATGTGTTATTTTCGCTCTCCTTTTGTAGCGCAGCTCCCAGACCATAAAAGAGGGGATAAAAACAAAAAGAATCATCGTTGCAAATCCGCCTACGAGTCCAAGCGCTATAATGAAAGCTCCAGGGTACATCATGGCAAAGAAAAACGGAGGCGTTAGAACAACAAACGTCAACCATAGGCGGTGAAACCAATGCTTAGAAAGTTTTAAAGCATCCCTTAAAAAATCTAAAAGAGCTAGAGCTTGTGCCAAAAAAGAAGTGACAATTGCGAAAAAAGCAAAATAAATTGAAAGAGTCTTCACCAAAGGGTTAGCAACAAACCCCAAAATTTGATCTAGTGCAAGTTTATTAGAAAAACAGGGGCTGGGAACCACTCCAAGTATTAACCAATCCCAAAATATATATACAATAAGAGGAATTGCCCCTCCAATCAAAATCATCCAAATAATTTTGGAGCGATCTTTCTTCAAGTAGCTCGTTAGAGTTGGGATAATATTGTGATAGCCAAAAGAAGCAATACAAACAGGGATGGCTAACACAGAGTATGTCCACACCCGGTTCTCAAAAAAATTGATTTGAACTTCCTTAGCCCCTAGGACCAGCACAAAAAGGTAGGTGACAATCAAACCGAGCATAAAAAAACGGTTCAGATGATCCACAAACCCTGTTCCTAAAAATACAAAGATGCCGAATAAGAGTGTAAAAAATAAGCTCCCCTGCCAGTGTGTGATATTAAACTCAAAGAGTTGTTTTAAAAGCTGCTGGGACAAAGAACCACTGCTATCGATATAGGCAACTAACATAGAGTAAAATAAAAAAAGATAGGTCGCCCAGCAAATTACCTTGCCAACCTCCCCAAGACTTTTCTGCGTCATTCCGATAAAGTTAATGTCATTTCCATAAAACAAGTTGACTTCAAGCAAAAGTAGAGCTGTTACGGTCATAAAAACCCAACAGAACGCAAAAATAAATAGGGCAGGATATAGCCCTGATAGCCCGGTGACCATGGGCAGACCAAGCATCCCTCCTCCAATAGCGCTTCCTGCTATTAGGAGGATCCCCCCTAAAAAACTTCCTTTGTTTTCTACTAGTTGGTTCATCTTTAAGGCTGTTGAGCTTTTTCAACTTTTCGAATCTCTTGGCCTAAGCGCCCTAAATCATCATGTCCTTCATAGTCAACAAATTTAAAGATTGGCTCAAAGGCTGGTATAGCTGTGCACACTTGCTTGGCCATCTCCTGAGCTACATAGCGATAATTAGGGTGGCCTGCTGGTGAAGATCTTAGCTCACAAAGCCATTGCAAAGAGCGTAAGTTAATATAAAAATACCAAGGTATATTGTATGCCATTGGAACGATATACTGAGCTTCTTCAGGCAACTCATCACAAATTTCTTCAAATGCTTTTTTAGAGCGCTCCATCGCCTCTCTATACACGTCTTCCATTTCAGAACCCAAAACTTCAGGGGGTATAAAGTAACCATGATTACAGGTTAAAACTTGGCGCTCTTGGGTTAAAATTCGGTGTCGATGTAAATCTCTATAACAACCAAAATCACTCATAATTTCAAAAGTAAAGGTCGCATGTTCAAGAGCTCGAGGAGATTTATGTCGACGATTTTCTCGAGAATTGCAGGCAGCATCTAAAATACTAGCAAGTTCATCATCAGTCAATGTATTACAATGCTCCCTTAAACTTGCAAGGGATTTGTTGGAACCACTATAGAGCATAGCAGCAGCAACTTTTTTGACATTTTCGGGATCAAAATCTAGCAAACGAACCCCAGGCTGCATCGGTTCATTTTCAAACTGAGTGTTTTTTTGGGTGACTATTTTAACTTCTTCATTCATCGTCTCATAAAAGTGTGCAAAGTCTTTTTGGTTCCGATGGTTTAGATCAGCCCTTCTAACAAAAGAAGGGATGACTTTAGAAAGTTCTGTGTATGACTCTCTTCCAATATCCTGAAGTTCTACAAGATTATTGATATTTAGTTTACGAATTAATCCCTCATAAAAACGCCCATTTCCAAAAACGCCCATATTGGTCAGTGCACTCGCTGGGAGTAAACCCCTTAGACAATCTAGCACCTTTGCTCTTAGTGCAGCTCCATAGGCAACTTTCGAGGTCTCCTCATCTCTTGGAAACCTCTGTTCCATATAATCTGTCATTGGAGGAATCAGCTTACTATAAGTTTCAAAAAGCATGTTACAGGTCTCTGTATAAACCTCTCGATAAGCTGAGGTCATCAAGACAGGCTCTTTATAAAAAAGGTACTCCCCATCTATTTTTTGATCAAAATAGATATACCGAGTTGACTTTTCTAAAGGAGACCCTCCAAGCCTGCAATCTTCAATAACTTTAGCAGCAAGCATAGAAATATTTTCAATTGCAAGATGGGCTCCTCCTAATTCTCCAATAGAATCATCACCATAACCATCTAAGATACGATCATAAAAATTTTGAGCCTTTTGAATCGCTGCAACCTGGTCTGTAATTTTTTCACCACTAGCGCCTTTTCCTGCAATAGAATCAAAGGCTGTTTCTTCATTTAAGATAAATTCTTTCAGTAAGAGCGAACGCAGTCCCAGACCAGACCTAGAATACCGTGAAAACAAAGCCCCTTTAATCACCTCTGGGAGATTACGAAGCACAAAGACATTAGAAGTTGTACTCGTTACAAAGTGCTCCAAAATCTTGATTTGGCTTTCACTAAATTCCTCATAATTTTGCATAACAATTGCATCCTTTAATTTTTTAACATTCCAACTTACTTAAGGAAAATAACCTAATAAGCGTGCCATATTTTAAAATCCTCATCAAGAGGTTTTTGTGATTTCTATTATAAAACTAAACAGACCTCAAATCTAATGCAAGCTTTTATACATTTTACCAACCAAAGGAAGTCTATTTAGAAACATAACAAAGAATTTGAAAAGGAACTAGAGCACCCAAACAAAAACTCCCAGTAATGGCTAGTAAAAAATATTCATACGAACCAAGATAATTTATCAGATGAAAAAAAATCAAACCCTTCTGTAAAAAGAGACAAACTAAATTTTTATTTATTAAAAAGTGGCTCTTTGGCTTACTATATAATTATTCTTAAATTAACAGAGCTGTGCTAAAAATAATCACTCTGTAAAAATAGTCCTGGATTATAAATGCAACGCTTTGGTTTATGCTGTCTTTTTAATGAAGCTTCGATTCGATTTAGAACAACCACAGCTCGCTATATCTCAACTCTAGGCTCTTCTCGTTTTGAGTATCTTGCAAACATTATAGAAAGTAATTTAAAAAATCTCCTCTTAGCCATTAGCTTTTGTGCAGATCATAAAATTTTAGCTTTCAGAGTTACCAGTAACCTATTGCCAATTTACACACATCCTGTTTGGGGATATAAAATCAAAGACCTTCCAAACTTAGATTGTATCGAAAAACTCTTTCGCTCGATTAAACAACAAGCAATTGATAAAAAAATACGCCTCAGCTTTCATCCAGATCAATTTGTTGTTTTAAACTCCCCTAGAGAAGATGTTGTTGATAAATCCATTGAAGACCTAGAGTACCACGGTCTTATAGCGAAACTGGTTGGAGCTGATGTTATTAACATTCATGGAGGAGGGGGTTATGGTGATAAAGCATCTGCAATCAAACGTTTTGCTGAAAATTTTCATCGACTTTCAATAGATGTTCAACAGCGATTAACAGTAGAAAATGATGACAAGGTATTCACCCCTCAAGATCTCATTCCATTGTGTGAAAGTCTCAAAATCCCCCTTGTCTATGATGTACATCACCACCGATGCTTGTCAGACCAATTAACCATTTTTCAAGCAACGCAAGGTGCTCTTAAAACATGGAATAGAGAGCCGCTGTTTCATATATCAAGCCCTAAAAATGGGTGGGATTCTAAAAACCTCAAAAACCACCATGACTTCATTAATCCACAGGACTTTCCTGATGAATGGCTCACAATTGACCCCTTAACAATCGATGTGGAGGCTAAAGCTAAAGAACTAGCTGTCATAAAACTTCAAGAGGATATTAGCAAAAGGCTCCTATGAAAAAACAAGCCAAGTCACTCATCTCATTATTTTTTTTCTATATCCCTGTGGCTCTGGTTCAGCTTATTTCTGCCAAGGTAACTCTTAGATCAATAAATCCTTGGTACAATAGCCTAGAAAAGCCTTCTTGGACACCACCAGCTTGGGTGTTTGGCCCTGCTTGGACAGTTATATATATAATGATGGCAATTGCTATTTGGCAGGTTTATCAAACAAATAAAAAACACTCTCAATCGTTTTTTGTTTATTTTCTTTTTTTCTTACAGCTTTTTGTAAATGGCCTTTGGTCTGTACTGTTCTTTGGGCTTCACTTGACCGGTTGGGCAATCATCGATCTAGTCATTCTAATTTTCTTAATCGCGATTACAGCCGTTCATTTCTTTAAAATTAGACCTATAGCCGGCTTAATGTTAATACCCTATTTTTTATGGTGCATCTTTGCCCTATCTCTTAATGTCGCAATATGGCGGTTAAATTTTTAGAAAAAATTTAGCTTATAGAATGATTATCAAATACTTAAAGATCTAAATGAGGCCTGATAAAAGTAAAGCCTGCTCCTTTTATCTTTAAGTTAGAAACTTTTGCATTTGTTTTTGGTGTTAAACATCGATTTAATTTCCATATAGGGGGTGGGACTTTCAAAAGACTTGATATCTTTCTATATAACTCTTCCCTAGTTGGATGATCGTCATTAACAAGATTATAGATTCCTTTTAAACTCTTTATAACACAAAACTCTATTGCTCTTGGAATATCTTCAAGATGAATATGATTTGTAACTTCTTTCCCAGACCCCTCAAGTTGTTTTTTTGACATCTTTAAAGTTCTAGATTCAAGTGTGCGCATAGGCCCATTGATCCCCCCCAATCGAAGAATACAAACCCCGACCAAAGGGCTACTAAGTGACAAATAAACATCCTCCGTTTGAGATAAGATTTTTCCATTCTCTAAAGTGGAAGCTCTATTTGACTCCTCATCTACTAAAGCACCTTGATGATTCCCATAAACAGAGGTGCTACTCGTATAGACGATGTAAATAGCCTTTTTTCGACCTGCTAGACCTCTTTTTATGGCTAAAGCTGTTTCTAAATAAGTTTCCTTATAATTCGCATTTTTAGCTGGAGCTACTGTGACTATAAGAACGTCACATGTCTCTAATATGGGAGAGAGGTTTGTATTCTTATTCACATTAAGAAGAAGAGCTTTTTCCACACATTTTTCAGATTGAATCGCATCTATTTTTGATTCTGTTGTGGTCGTTGCTGTGAAAGAGTCTTTTTCATTTTCCCAAGAAGCTAAAATAGCTTTCCCAACATAACCCGTACCTATTAAAAGTATCTTCATATAAATGTATTGGTTTGGTTTATTCCACCTTTAGGTTACTGCTTTATTTTTTAAGAGACAATTGACAATTTTTGCATCTTGAGATCCCCTAAAAAAATAGAAGCCTGGATCAAAATATATTATTTTGCTAATCTTTGTAATATTTTTTATACCTTTTAACTATGCCCCTTAACATTCTCAAAAGACCGCGAAGAAACCGTAAAAGCAGTGCTCTTCGGCTGCTTACCCAAGAAAATAACCTTACAGCGCATGATTTAATCGCCCCTTATTTTTTAACACCAGGAAAGTTAATTAAAGGCCCCATAACGAGCCTTCCTGGTCAATTTCGACTAAGCTTAGATCAGCTGCTTTGTGAATTAGATTCTATTGTAGATCTTGGCATCCAAGCGCTCATATTATTCCCTGTCGTGCCACCCACTCATAAAGACATGACAGGCTCTTACGCATGTTCTGAGGAGAACCACCTTCTTGAAGCAGTGCAACACATTAAAGCTAAATTTCCTCATCTCTGCATTCTTGCCGATGTCGCACTTGATCCATTTACCTCTCATGGCCACGATGGCCTCCTTTCAAAAAAAGGAGACGTTTTAAATGATGAGACAGTTGAAAAGTTGGCCTTAATGTCTGTCTTATATGCCGAGGCGGGTGTTGATGTCATAGCCCCCTCTGATATGATGGACGGTCGTGTGCGTGCGATCAGGGAAACCTTAGATCAAAAAGGGTATGAACACACTAGTATTATGTCTTATTCAGCAAAATACGCATCATCTCTATATGGTCCCTTCAGGGAGGCTCTCAAATCCAGCCCCGCTTTGGGTCACAAAAAAAGCTATCAAATGAATCCTGCCAACATCGAAGAAGCTCTTTTAGAAGCGAAGCTTGATGAAGAGGAGGGGGCAGACTGCTTAATGATCAAACCCGCCTCTTTATATCTTGATGTTATTGCAAAAATTAAACAACAAACCCACCTTCCCATAGCCGCCTACCACGTAAGCGGGGAGTATGCCATGCTAAAAGCTGCAGCTGAAAATAAGTGGCTTGATTTCAATGAGGCTCTTTTAGAAACGCTACTGAGCATTAAACGCGCTGGCGCAAATATGATTATTAGCTACGGGGCAAAAGAAGCAGCCTTATTGCTTAAGTCTTAGTTTGACTCATCGCCGTCTTTTGTTTTAAATTCTTTCAAGAAATAATCGTAGTCTTGAGAATTAAAACTCTGGATATTTTTATGAGAGTCTTTTGAAGTAACCTTTGCTTCTATTTTTTTTAAAAAAGCCTCAAAAGAATAGGTTAAGGCACCTAAAAGACTCGACTCTTTTATCAAATTACGATCATTTGAAACCACAGAGATTTGAGATGGATCCTTGCCAAGCTCCACCCTTTCAATAATATAGGCATCTGCAGACTGGTTAAACGGCGTGTAGATCACTTCTAGGTTTTGATAAAAGGTTCGTGAGAGCCCCTCGGGTTGTTTATAAGCATCAAAAACAACCCGCAACTTCATTCCCTTAGTATTGATAAGTTTTTTAGAAAAAAATTCAAGGACCCTCGACCTTGAATTTTCAAGAGAATCTGAATCTAAAGAATAAACAAAAAGGTAGTTATATCCATCTAGATAGTACTTCAAACTTGTTCCAGGTAACTTCTAATTGCTTTTACTGTATATGAATCATCTTTAAAGCTAAACGTATCCTGAACTTTGTGCCCACACATATTCATCGCAAGCTGCGACTGAAAAGAAAGAACTAGTTTATCAGGATCTGCATCCCATGGCCCTAAAATAGTATACTCTAGCTGTTTTCCCTCAGAGTTAACCAACTCAACAATAGTGCCAACTCCGACTTCTTGTTCACTAATATCTTCAGGAGCAATAATACGAGCCTTTCCTAATTGAGAAGATAAAAGCTTCATTTCTGACTGCAGACGAGCTCTTTTTTCTTGAGCAAATTTATATTCTGAATTTTCACGCAAATCACCATAAGAGCGGGCCACTTCAATTTCCTTTGCATTCTCAACGGTTTCAACAGTGGCAATATGGTGAATACGCTCTTGAATCTTATGATATCCTTCTTGAGTCGTCCAAATAATTTCTTCTTGCTGTTCTGGAATAGAAGCTCCGTCATCTAGGTTTGGATGAACAACTTTAGACAAAGATAAGAAGATTTTAAAGTCGTGATTATTAAAGATCTGACATTTTGTAATCAAAAGCAAAATTTCACGGACAAACTCGATAGGGGTATCGATAATGCTATCTCTAAACAACTGGTAGTTCTTTTTCACGATCAATGCATGAATTCTTTTAACCAAATCACTCCACTCGGGCTTGCTTTCAATATGGTAGAGCAGAATAAACAAACCTTCGAAAAAGAGTCTTTTACCTTCTGAGCTTGCATATGGAAGACTGGAGTCTGTTTGGATTTTTTGAAAATACCACACATAACAATCAGGATACATAAAGGGATGTTCTAAAAGTTTTTGTAGAGCTTGGTCTAAGCCACTTTCTTGTTTGTTTTTAAAAAGTTCTTTAAGCACATAGTCTCTTAAAAAATGCTGTGGTATATTCAAAAAAGCTTCTGAAAAGATATTTGCCCAATCAGAGCGAACCTTTCTAATCAGCTGCAACATTTTTTTCTTAAGGGGATTAATGTGAAATTCACCAATTAAGAAGTAAACATCTACTACGTTTTCTACGAGAGTTATAAGAGCTTGGTCTAGCTTTTCATCAAACAATTCTTCAAGCAAAAGGTAGATTTGAATTTTCAACAAATCTTGACTCTCTTCCAATCCTTTAAGTCTTTTTAAAAGTTCTTCTCTATAAAGCCCCTTTAGTTCTATATCTTTTAAAACCTCTGGGTGCAATTTTGCAAACTGGTAGGTTTTTTGAATGAAATCTTCAACTTCTATATCGCACTCTAAGATATCCTTAAAAGAATCAAAGTAAGAAATCTCTTTATCTAAAAAGACAAACGGGTCTTTTAAAGAGGATGGGGTCTGTATTTTAGGGTCTTTTTTCAAGCGCACTCGAGCATTTTGCCACCACTTGGACCAATCTGCTTCCGGAATCACAACCTCAAGCATTTCCTCTTTAATTTCTTGTGCATTCAAAGGTCCAACATCAGATAGAAGCAACTTTAAAATATCTAGGGGATTTTCTCTAGCTTCTTTCTCTAAGGCATCAGGATCTCCGAAGCGTCTGGCTAAAAAATGATCTTCAGAGACAGGAACAAGGTTATGGAAAGCATTTTTAAAAGAGATCTCTTTAATTCCTGCAACATTCTCAAATTCAATAGCTAGCTGCTCTCGAATCAATGAAATTTCAACAATTTCTCCCACTCCCCAGCCGCCGGTGTGATAAATAAACTTTCCCTTTTTCATATGAGTTAGAAGCTCAAAGTTTCTAACGGCCCCTTGAAAGTTGGTTTGTTGTCGAAGTCCAATCAGCCTAATTTTTTCTCTAAAATTCGGCTCTTTGCCATATTTCTCATCCAAGTAGGAGAGAATTGTTTTTGCAAGTCTTTCAGAATTGGTATTTTGCAGATCAGTAATTAGTCTTAAAAAAGCGGGTCCCTTCTCAGGTTCATCAAGTAGTTCCAGCAGGTCAAGTCCTTTTTCTGCAAAGGGTCCAAAATGCTCATGGAAATCTGAATCTTTGATCATCTCAAAGATTTCTATAACTTCACTCGCTATGACTTCACTATTTGAGCAATACTCCTCCCATAATTGAAGAAATCCTGGGAAGTTTTGACTTTCCAACCGCAGGCTCATCTCTTCTAAATAACCCATTTACCAACCTTTGACTTTATTTTAGGACCTAACACCCTATAAGATAGCCTCTCTTGTGATTTAAAATCAAATAAAAGCTTCTATAACTTGAACAATTATATTCTATTTGATAGTTATCAAAATTGAAGTAAGAAAAGTTAAAAATAAAAGTTGAAGATAATGAATGACCCCGAAAAAGAAAAGTTTATTTTAGAAGCTGTTGAAAAAATTAAACGATTAAAAGAACGTGTCACACAAGCTAGAAAAAACAACGAAAACATGGACGATGTCATGCTTGATGTTCAAAATCAAATTAAAGAGATTAAAGCTGGATCTGAAGAAGTTTTTGATTCTGAGCAATCTAAGATGTCCCCAGAGGAACTAGAAGCTTTTTTACAAAACCCTTCCAACTTTTCAAAAGATGATTGGAGTCTACTTGAAACTATCAAATCTGAAACTGAAGAATGTAAGAGAGAAATTGTAAAATTAAACGAAAAAGAAGCTGTTGAAGATTTAATTGGTAAGAAAAAGAAAACGGGGCTCAAGAAAAAGCATAAAAATCGTTGGAATGGTCCTAATTTTATTTGAGCCATAGCCTGGGGTTTTCTAAAACCCTCTTATATGAAAGACACCTCAAAAAACTCAATCACAGGAACTTAAATAAAAACAAACCTTGACATTAATATAAAATTTCCATATACTAGACTCAACAGAGGATGGTAAAATGTCAGTTATTTCAGCACCTATTTCTACAAAGCTAGTTTCACAAGCCTGTAGTGCAGGAAATCTAAATATACACGTAGTTGTCAAAAAAGGATTGTTAAAGGTTATTGAGGCGATTGAAGAAAATAACCCTATTTTAAACCAAAAAGACACCTATAGTGACACCCCTCTTCATTTAGCTATTAAAGAAAAAAGAGTTGATATAGTTGCAGCTTTATTGGCAAAAGGAGCCGACCCCACCCTAAAGGACTTGGAAGGACAGACGGCGCTTCATAGAGCAGTTTTAGCTAATGACGAAGAGATGGTACAAGTTATTTCTGCTACTATGAAAGAAAAAGGATTAAACACAGACGCTTTAAACTCAAATGGAGACAGTTCGCTACATATAGCCATTAGAAAAAAATCCAAACTACTAATAATAAATACATTGATCAACAATGGTGCAAGCTTAGGTCTTCCTGATAGCGGTGGCGAACCCGCCATTCATAGAGCAGTATTCATGGGAAGAGCTGACCTGGTAGACTATCTAGCCAAACGAATGGAGAATCTAGATATTACTGATCTTTGTGGCTATACTCCACTGCATGTGGCAATGGTAGTCGATCAACTAGATATTATGCATATTTTAGCTAGACAAAATGCAAGCTTAACAGTTCCATTTCCAGCAGGCTTAGATAGCGACGAAACGCCCCCTCTAGAGCATGCTCGAGAGCGGAATAAACCTCTTCAAATTAAGCTACTAGAAGGCGGGGCTGCTTCTTTGCCCCCTGAAAAAAAATCTCCTGGAGGGACTGTAAGGTTGGTTCGGGTTGCATCTCAGGTCACCTCAACGTGGTTAAAGCTGGGATCCTCAATCTCTAATCTATGGGCTCCAAGTCCCCCTTTACTAAGCGCTTCAGCTACAGTTATATAAAACATTTAGAAATTTTCTGGGGGCAAGGGCTAATGCTCAACCTCCTGATCTAAAATCCATAATCAGCTAAAAATAAACACCATAGAACCTTTATTTTTTTTTAAACTCACTAACCACAAGCGCTTTATTAAAAAAAACATTGACAAATATATCAAAAAACAATATTATATAAGAAGGTAAAACATCTAAAGGAGATAGAGTTATGAGACATGAAGGTCCATTACAATGCAGTATCTGTCAAGAGAACATACATAGCTTCGTTGAAATGTCAAGTACATGCCAGGCTGAATCAAGAGATGCCCCTGGAACCTTTAGCTCACCCCATATAACACACCTAAACTGTGCTCTGCTGAATATGTCAGCGCAAGAGCAGAGAAATCTCCCAACTGGATGTGCGGTTTGCAGAGAAGTAATTACAAGATCAGACCTTTTAAGAAGACCTTTGGAGTTTCTACAGTCTTTTTTAAAAAACACAAGACAAATCACAAATCTTAACGCTGAGCTTGCAAGATTACGAATCGCCCCAATAACCTCGCCTGCTGATCAAGAGCTCGTCAGAAATCTGAAACAAACAATAGATGACAAAATTCAAGCAGGGCTTCCTACAAGTTTTTCACCAGATGCAGAGACTACCCTGCGGGCCATTCATTTTATCTTTGAAAACGCCATCAAAGCACAACAGGTCCCTGAAATAGCCTCAAGAGCTATCAAAGAAAAAAATGACCTTCTATTTAATCTTCTAGGTGTCAACCCAACAACTGAACTTCAAAAATTAATAAAGTCTAGTAATCTATCCGTAGATTTATTGGACTACTTGATTAATAAGGGAGCTGATAAAGCTGTTCTAAACCATCCAACAGAATCACGGTTTACCCCCGTTCAATTAGCTGTCATACATGGCAATCATACTCTCCTGCAGTTTTTACTTGAAAATGGAGTTCAATTAAACTCTTTCCCTGAGCAAGCAATCGATTCACATCCCCTTTATCTTGCGGCTATGGCATCAGGAGATAACCCAGACTACCCATATCTACAGGTGGTAGAAGTCTTAAGCGCTCATGGAGCTTTATTTAATCCTCTAGTTGCAAATGCAAGCCACCCTCTTCATCAAGCGATCTCTGCAGCCAACAAAGAAGCTGTTACAAAAATGATTGAAGCGATGCAGCATATTGAATTTGATATAAAACTTCTTAATACCCGCGATAAAAACCCTTTGTATCTAGCGGCAAGTTGCGTAGTAACAGCATCTCATGACGAGGAGCTAGATCGAGCAAAATGCGAAGAGGTTCTCAATATTTTAGTTGAAAGTGAATTTAATTTAGGATCTAATAGCTCGCTTCTAAAGAACTCTCTTCACAACTCTATACTAGAAAAAAGAGAAGATGTTGCTGAAGTTTTAATTAGGAAAATGATTGAAAAAGAAGTTGATCTTACAACATCCAACAATCCACTCCCCCCTATTCATATGGCCACTCTTCACGGTCTTAAAAAAACGATAACTCTTTTAGTTGAAAATGGAGTTGATGTGAACTCAGTTTCACTAACAGGCTACACTCCTCTTTTCTATGCAGCTTCTAAATCTAAAGAATTGGTTCAACATTTAATAGATCATGGAGCCCAATTTAACTCTCAGGATCTTGTTGGAAACACAGCGCTCCACAACCTTATACACGAAAAAAAACTAAAAGCTGTTCAATATTTAGTAGCAGCAATGAACACCAACCAAGCAAACTTTAATATTCCAAACTATGCAGGCGAAACGGCAATGCACTTAGCTGTAAAATTAGGTAACATTTTTCTTATCAACCTTTTAGCAAGAAGTGGTGCCTCGATGGATATCTCTACCCCAAATTATGACAGCCCCATTTATAGTGCTGTAAAACAAGGGAAAATTGATGTTGTCAGAATTCTTTATCAAAACGGCGCTCAACTAAACTCTCTGGACAGTTTTGGATCTCCCTTAATCCACACGGCAGTAAGAGATAGAAATATTGAAATGATCAAATTTTTGATCGAAGAGGGTGTAGACTTATCTCTTGTTGACGGAAACAGGGACATCGTGCTTCATCTAGCAGCGGCAAACAACCATATAGAAATAACCCAAACCTTAGTTGAAGCAATGAAAGCTAGTGGAATGAGTTTAGATTTAGTTGATAATGTGGTATTACCTTTTAAGAAACCAGCGATTCAAAGAGCTGTAGATGCTGGGCATCATGAAGTTGTAAGCATTTTAGCTAAAAACGGCGCCAGCTTAGATATACAAGATATGGATAATGGAGACTCTCTGTTGCATATAGCAGCTAAAAATGGAGATGAACCCACTATCCGAGCTTTGATGAAGGCCGGTGCAAAATTAAACCTGAAAAATAACGATGGAAAGCTTGCTATTGACGTTGCTCAAACAGCCAAAGTTAAAGAGACTCTCAACCTTTCGAGACGTGAGAAAGCCCTTAAGTCATGTTTAGTAGTAGGACTTTCTGTAGCAGCAGCTTTTATGGCCTACTATCTACAAAGTGTTCAGGAAAACGCCGAGCAAAATTAATGGGGATGTAAAACTCCATAAAAAGCAAGCTCTGTAAGCTGGAGTCAAACCTTAAAGTGAAGTCAGCAGGGGATTGCTTATAACGTCTAAGTTTTTAGCCTCTTGAAATTTAGGACACAACAAGAGGCTTTTGAGGCTCAAACGAATCCTGAAGCTCTTCGAGGATCTTGTCTATTTGATCCAAAGACTTCACCCCGCTCATCGCCTTTCTTAAGGACCTTCCAAGTTCCCCATTTTTAAAATACCAGCACCCAACTCGTCGCATATCTAGAATGGCCTTTTTTTCATGCCCATAGCTTTTAATAATTAGATAATGCTCCATCAAAGCTCTAAAAGTTGCCTCTGGACCACGATCTAAAGGATCAAGCCCCTCTTGCATGCGCCGGATATCTTCAGCAATCCAAGGCTGACCAAAAGTCCCTCTAGAGACCAAAACTCCATCACATCCTGTATGCTGAAACATTTCCATGGCAGCTTCGGGAGAAAAGACATCACCATTGCCAAAAACTTTAATATTTCCGGCGACCTTTTTACACTCTTTGATATAGTCCCAGTTTGCAGGCCCCTTATAAGCTTGAACACGCGTTCTACCATGAATAAAAATAGCTTGCGCTCCAGCCTCCTCGGCAATTTGGGTCACCTGGGGGGCTACAATACTTTGCTCATCCCAGCCAACTCTAATTTTTACTGTCACGGGGACTGACACGCTTGAGACCATTTTACAAATAAGCTCCCCAATTTTATCAGGATTTTTTAATAAGCCTGAACCGCTACCATCTTTAGTGATTTTATCCACAGGGCACCCGCAGTTAAGATCAATAATATCAAAACCAAGATCTTCAACAATACGAGCAGAGTCTTGAATCAGGTCAAGCCGGCTACCACAGAGTTGGGCCCCGATTGGATGCATGTCTTTTGTATAATCTAAAAGGCGGTATGAGTTTTTATCATTACGAACCAGAGCGTCCATTTTTACCATTTCACAAAAAACCAGACCTGGGCCATATTTTTGTGACATTATTCTAAAGGGATAATCAGAGCATCCAGCTAGTGGGGCGTAAAAAACATTACTCGAAAACTTTTTCTTACCAATATAAATTTCAGGCATCTTACCAGATAATAGCAAATACAATTTTTTCTAAAAAACGAAGCGCCAATAAGGCTAACAGGGGACTTAAATCCATCATGCCAATTTGTGGGATCACCTTTCTAAAGAATTTTAGATAGGGCTCTGTATAAAAGTGAACAAAGCGCATTGCGCTGTGTCGTTGAAAATTAGGAAACCAAGACCCTAAAATACGAACGAATAACAAAACAGTATATCCTAAAAAAATAAAATGAATGGCTCGGGCTACTTGATACATACATTACTCTCACTAAAACTCTTGGAAAAAAAAACCATCTTTTCCATCGCAGGAAAATTAAGCAAAGGCTGTTGTTCATAAAAATAAACTTGGATTCTATATTCCTTTTGATAAACTATTCTTCATGAATTTAATCTTTCAATCAAAAGCTGTCGGTTTTTCATACTCAAATGGGGTGATTCGCTACGTGCTCACCTGTATGCAAAAAAACCGACTCGTAATCAAAGAATCCCTTTCCTTTAAAGACAATTGTAAAACAGCTTTACATAGACTTCAACACCTTTTAAGGAAGTACCCATCGAGCTACATCCTCCCACCTGGCGTCCAGCTAGAAATAAAGGGGAACCAGGAAATAAAAAAGAGGAAAGACCAGGCTCAAATGGTCAAAAATAAAATTGATCTTTTAATAAAAAATGATTCGGTTTGTATCCAAAGAGCGCCTAATACGGGGAAAGAGAGCCGCTTTGTGGCTCTTAAAGAAAAATTTTTAACCCCTAAAAACCTCAAGGAAAAGAATCTAAAACCCACTCAAAAAATAACCCTTTCCGAATCCCTGTGCAGCTTTGATAATTATCACTCTAAGGAAAAAGGGGAGCGAATCGTTGTTTTAGTTCAAAAAGACTTTGCTATGGTTTGCCTTTTAAAAGGAAAGGGGTGTTTATACAGCCACTTTTTAGACACTAAAAGGTGGGATGAACAAACTTTAGAGCGCCAGGTTATGGTAAAACTATTCTCCCTAATTAAAAGTGACCCCACCCTTTGCCTTAATTTATATGGAGAGGGGGAAACATTTAAAACTATTGAGACGAGAATCAAACAAGATACCAAACTAAAAGTTCACATCATAAAAAGTGAATTCTTAAATTTTTTACCTGAAACAGGCGCAGCTTTATACTTAAATCAAGTGAAACAAACAGGGTGGGAGTTACCAAGTTTTAAACACCTCATAAAGCTCTATAAAAAACCCCTGATCGTGAATTTTATTTTATTTTCGGGCATTTTTATAGCGGCTGTTTTGATATGGAACCAAAAACTAAGCTCTCTTAGGGATGAATTTGAAACGATGTACTCAAAGGGGATTTCACAACTCGGCATTGCAAGGCCAAAGCTTCCAGAAACACCCTCTGAAAAGATTGGTGAATTAAAAAAAATACTCGGAAATAAAAAAAAATCGAGTCCTTCATATCTGTTTAAACCACAGGTAGCCTCTGTTGAAGAGTCTTTTTTATGGCTTACGGAAATTTATCAAACTCTACAAAATGAATATAAAACCCCACCTTTTGTTTTAGAAAGCTTTAAATATAAGGTCGTCGCATCTCCAAATGCAAAAAAACCAAAGTCCCCTTATCGGGTTAAAGTTGAAATGGCTGTAAACGCTCCCTCTTCCCTCATTGCCAGATCCATCTACAACCAGATAGCAAACTCGAAGCAGATTGTAGATACCTCCCAAAAAATAGATTGGAACTATAACGGAAAAAGTTATACAGCCCATTTTTTCCTAAAATCAAGAGGGGAGAAAAAAGCAGATGTTTAAAAGACTTGCTCTCATACATTTTGTCATGCTGCTTCCTTTGGTTTCATATAATTTATTGAAATGGAAACAGTTTGGCAGCCTAAAAAACAAGCACACTGCGATTGTTCTACTTACCGATCAAATAAAGTCATTTTCCTTCACTGAAAAAGAAAATACAGCAACCAAGGAAGTTTACCAAGACCCTGAGCCCAACTACCTTTACAATCAAATTGAATCAATGGCAACCTCAAGGGATAAACAAAAAATTCTGCTCATAGAGTCTAAAGGGTCCTCATCTCCCTTTTACCAAGATAAAATAGAAAGTCTTGCTCGTAGTATTTGTGTCGATTTGAAAGACCTTAAAACGCTCTTAGAACGCGTAGAGCAAAGTCACCTGAAAAGCCAAAGGGCTCCTCATTTAATTTTTAACGAGTTTTCTCTTAAAAAAAACACAGGAGAAAAAAACACCCTCTATGACCTAAACTTTAAGCTAACTAAAAGAGAGTATAAAACAAAAAGATGAAACTAAATATTTTAGCTTTAATAACGGGCGTTTTTTTTATGGGGTGCACGGCATCTTCTCAAACTCTTACCAAAGTGCACTTAACAAATCAAAAAGGGCTTACTGAAACGATTACAAACAAAGAGAGACTTAAGCAGTACGAGAGGGTTTCAGCCTTAAGCAAACACCCGTGCAAAAAGATGGTGAGAACCTTTAAAAAAGGAGGCGAGGCTCAAACTGTTATAACCACCTACTACCCAAGTGGTCAAATACACATGTTTTTAGAGTGCAAAAACAATCAAGCCTGTGGAAATTACAAAGAGTGGCATGAAAACGGCTGTCTAAAAATACAAGCCTACGTCTCTCAAGGAATTGCCGACACTGACATTTCAGCTCAAAACACCTGGACCTTTGAAGGTGAAAATAAGGCTTTTGACGAGAATGGGCAATTAAGGGCCTTGTTCTTTTATCAAAATGGATCCCTTGAACAATCTGTAAAAACCTACCACGCAAACGGCAGCCTTAAAAGCATAACACCCTATACTAAAAATAAAATTCATGGGGAAGAAACGATTTACAACTCGAATGGCGAGCTTATCGAAAAAAACAGTTTTAACATGGACCAGAAAAATGGAGTTTGTCAAAAGTACTGGGAAAGTGGAGAGCTTGCCTCTGATGAGATTTTTGAAAACGGGCTTCTAATGCAAGGTGTTTATCTATCATCTTCAAAAAAGAAATTAGGTGAGGTAAAAAAAGGAGCGGGAAAAAGAGTCTTTTTTGATGAGTCGGGGGGGTACGAAGTTCACCAGTACCAAAAGGGAGTTCCCTGTGGCACCGTCGAGTCTTTTGACGAACAAGAATACCTGGTTTCTGTCTTCAATCAAAAAGAGGGTGTTAAAGAGGGTCTTGAGCAGCTTTTTTATCCTCAATCACAACAAGTAAAACTCGAAATTGAGTGGGTGGGCGGAACAATCCATGGAAGGGTTAAGACTTGGTATCCTTGCGGACAAATAGAGTCCTGTAAGGAGATGAGCTTCAATAAAAAACAGGGTGTTTCAACAGCTTGGTTTCAAGATGGAAACCTTTTACTTATAGAAGAGTACGAGGGGGACAAACTCATAAAGGGAGCTTATTATAAAAGGGGGGTTGGCACTCCCATCTCTTTGGTTGTAAAAGGCTACGGCACCGCCACGCTGCATGACTCCAATGGGGTTTTTGTAAAAAAAATAGAGTACCAAGAGGGAAAGCCTGTTGAATAAAGCATCGCTTAGAAAAATTTTTTTATCCCAAATATCCTCTCTTAGCAAGCAGCGAAGAGAGCAAGGCTCTAAGGATGCGTGCGACACTTTGAAAGACCTTTCAAAAGAGGCTTCTTGGGTCGCGTCTTTTGCTCCTATCGACAGTGAAATAGACATCTGGGACTTTAACAAAGAAATGATTTTGGAAAAAAAACTACTCCTTCCACAAGTAGTAGGAAGCAAGCTACATTACTACCCAGTTCACAGTATTAAAGACCTCAAACCCTCAAAGTGGGGAGTGTTAGAGCCCCAAAATTCTCAGGAACCCCCTATACAGATAAGTTTGGTTTCCTTTTTTATTATCCCGGCTCTTGCCTATGATGGAGAAGGGGGGCGCCTGGGTAGAGGAAAGGGATTTTATGACTCTTTTATTTCTCTATACAACCCAATAAAAACTCTCGGGATAGGGTTTAAAGAACAAATAAGCAGCACCTCTCTTCCCTTGGAAGCTCACGACCAAAAAGTCAACGAAGTTCTTTTGTTTTAGGTGTGGTAAATTTGAGAAAAGAGCCAATCACACAAGATCACACTTAAGCTGCCAAAAACCACCGCCCAGGTGATACACCTTGGAACATCTCGAGGCTGTAGGTTTCTTTTAAAACGAGAACAAATCTCAGCAACCAGCAAAATAATAAACATAAATCCAATGCTTCGATAGATATTTACAAACGGTGGATAATTGATTAGTGGAGACTGCACGAATGTATTTTCTCGAATCCCTGCCCAGTAAGGTTTTAATGAACTGAAAAACCCATACTTTCCAAGAAGACTCACCCACCCCCCTGCCAACAAACCCACATAAGTACCAATGACGGTTAAAATGGGCGCTGCTATAAAAGCGGCAATTGCAGAAGGTAAAAGGCTCCATTTTCTAGGGCTAATCCCTAAGGTTTCAAGAAGCTTGTTTTGATCCGTTGCTTGCATCATTGAAACTTCCCCTGCATAACTTCCCCCAATACGCCCAGCAAGCAAAAGAGCTGTTAGTAGAGGGCCAAGCTCGACAACAAACCCCCTGGCCATTGTCATCACATAAATCTTATCTTTGATCGCCGGTAGATACCTAGAGGCAATTTTAGCAAACTCATGTCCAAAGATCTTAAATAAGAGAGAGGTGTGCTCTGTATCAAACTGATTCATAATCATATTGATGTCTGTTTCTTTCAGCATTTGAGCAAACAGCATACTCGTCGCAAAGCCCGCAGCAAAAAAAGCACAAATAATTAAAGGGATTGAAATGCCAAGATAATCAATGGTTTTGTCGATCGTTCTAACCAGTAGGCTTGTTCGAGGAGCTCGCCTTTTAGTGTCGCTTTGAGTCTCTCGCCCACGAGGTAGTAAAGTGACCTCTTTTCCGCGAGTACAAACCTGCAAGCACAACTCTTCTTGGTGAGAAATTAAAACAAATGAAACCCCTCTTTCTTTCAATGAATTGATCACCTTAACAACCTCTCCAGCTGTAATGGGATCTAAGCCAACAAAGGGTTCATCTAAAATAATCACCTTTTTCTCTTGAGCAAAGATCATAGAAAGAGCCGCCCTTCGAAGCATTCCACCACTCAGTTCATTGGGCATTTTTAAGCCATCTTCTTCTTGAAGATCCACGCTTTTTAAAAGAGCTGAAACTGCTTCATCGCTCTCTGGTTTACCAGCAGAACGGCAACTTAAAACGATGTTTTCTTTTAGGCTTAGAGAATCAATTAAAACCCCTTCCTGAAATAGAATTCCTATTGGTGGAACCTCTGGGTCAATGGCCTCATCCCAAGACATCAAAAGCTCTGCTCCCCTTAGAGGATTCAACTTAGCTAAATCACTTGCAATAGATGTTTTTCCAGCTCCCGAGGGCCCTCTTAACCAAAAGCACTCCCCTTTACTAATTTCAAAATCAATGCGGTCATTTTGAAATGGACATGAGTTGTCCTTTCGATTTATCTCTACTTTTAAAACCATCCGATTCAGCTTTCTTGAATTATAATAATATATTCTGCATCATAAAACTTTATCTATTAAAACTCAAAAAAGGCTTTACACTATGAGCGATTCGAAAGGACAGGAAAAGAAAAAAGCACTAGAGCTTGCCATTTCACATATTGAAAAACAGTTTGGCGAAGGCTCAATTATGACACTTGGAAAGCACCAGAGCACAAGTTCTTTCGACGTCATCAAAACCGGAGCTGTCACGTTAGACATTGCTCTTGGAATTGGCGGCGTTCCAAGAGGGCGTATCGTTGAAATTTATGGACCAGAGTCTTCTGGAAAATCAACACTTGCAACCCACCTGGTTGCTAATGCCCAAAAAACGGGTGGAGTTGCTGCGTATATTGATGCAGAGCACGCGCTAGACCCTGTTTATGCTTCAAATATTGGGGTGAATGTCGATGACCTATTAATTTCCCAACCAGACTGCGGGGAAGATGCATTGAATATTGCAGAGATGCTTGCTAGGTCAAATGCTGTTGATATCATTGTTGTTGACTCTGTTGCTGCTCTTGTTCCTAAAAATGAACTTGCCGGCGAGATTGGGGATACCCACGTTGGCCTTCAAGCTCGAATGATGTCTCAGGCGCTAAGAAAGCTGACCGCAACTTTAGCAAGGACCAATACATGTGCTGTATTTATTAACCAAATAAGAGAAAAAATTGGGGTGATGTTTGGAAGCCCTGAAACAACGACTGGTGGACGCGCCCTAAAATTCTACTCTTCGATTCGTATGGATATTCGTAGAATTGCAGGGTTGAAGGGAGCTGACAACCTCGACTACGGCAATAGAGTTAAAGTAAAAGTCGTTAAAAACAAAATGGCTCCTCCTTTTCAGGTTGCAGAGTTTGACCTTATTTTCAAAGAGGGAATTTCTTATGAAGGCACCCTTATTGATAAAGGTGTTGAACTTGGGGTCATCGACAAAAAGGGTTCATGGTTTAGCTACAAAGAAAACCGCTTGGGTCAAGGAAAAGAATCTGTGCGACAAGAGCTTAAAAATAACCCTGAGCTTTTAAAAGAAATTGAAAAAGCTGTTTTAGAAAAAGCGGGACTTATTAAAGCCCCCACTCAAGAAGCGGCTCTTGTTTAAACAGAAGCTCCTAAAAAATCGAGCATCTCTTTAAACTGAGTTTGATACAGGCCTAGTTTGTCTAAATCAGATCGACAAAAGTCGAGATGCTTGTATAGGCTTTCTCGGGCCCTTTGGGGCCCAAAGGCCACCGCGTAGTTAACCTGCTTGTTTTTTTGCAGGTCTGCCTTATAGTCACAAAAGTCATCGTAGATTTGAAAAGCCATTCCAAAGTGAAAAGCAGCCCGATTAACCTGTGAAACTTTTGTTAAATCCCCGCCACCAAACAACCAACCCAGCGAAAAGGCTGTCTCAAAAAAAATGGCTGTTTTTCGATAGAGAACTTGATCGAGATTTTCAGGGTTTACAGAAAGCGGATGTAAGTCAAAAAACTGACCGCAGGGAGCACCGGACAAACCGTTATTTTTAGCTAGTTGCTCTAGGGCCAAAAAAGACCTTTCATCTAAATCCAAAAGTTGTCCCTTCAGCGCTTCTTTATTTTTAAAGATACACTGATACCCCTCTCCAATTAGAGCATAGCTGGTTAAAATTGCCACATCCTCACCATACACTTTATGTAAGGTGGGCTTGTCGCGGCGAAGAGAATCATCATCCATTGAAGGAAGATCGTCTGCAATTAATGAAGCTGTATGAAAAAGCTCCACAGCTAAAGCGCTGTAGGAGGCGCTTAAAGAGCCGTTCAGAGCATCCGACACCATAAGTGTTATAGCTGGCCTAAAACGCTTGCCAGCGCCTTCTAATGCATAAAAAAAGGCTTCAGAGAGTTTGTTTTCCTTAGACCTTTCTCCATATTCGCTAAAAATGAAGCGATCGACCTCATCTTTATATTTTTTTAGGAGCGATTTGAGTTCTTTTTTTTTTTGATCAAGAAAAGGCATAATTTTTTTGTGAAAAAGAAATGCTTTCAGCACTTGTTTTAATTGTAAAGTTTTCCAAAACAACTCCTCCCACATTAATGCAGGGGTAGATGCGAGTGTTTTTTGAAAGGATTGTACCGGGGTTCGTCACACTGTTACAACCTATTTGAGCACGGTCACCAATAATCGCCCCCAGTTTTTTTCTCTCAGTATCAATCATCCGACCTTCAAGTTGTATTTCGATGTTTTTATGGTTAAAAAGAAGGTTTGCAAGTTTAACGCCAGCCCCCAAATTGACATGACTGCCAATAATAGAGTCTCCAACATATGCAAAGTGTGCCACTTGAGCATTTTGAAGCAATATAGAGTTTTTAACTTCAGTGCAGTGTCCAATAACACAATGGTCACCCGTGATCACGTTTCCTCTAATATAGGCTCCATGACGAATCGTGCAGTAATCCCCTATTATACAAGGGCCCTTAATGTAAGCCCCAGGCTCTACAACCGTTCCAATTCCAATTGAAATCTCATCAGGGTTCACTAAATATGCTTGAGGAGATATGGTTCCTCTATGCGATCCGAGTTGACTCTTTTCTAGGTAAGTTGAAATGTTACCTAAAGCACACCAAACTTGGTCAGACTTTATAAAAAGCTTTTTATGATCAAACTTTTCTAAATCGAACAATTCAAATGTTTGCGGTGCATTTTGCATTTAGAAACCTACTTAGAATAATATTATTAATTAATATATATAACTCTTCTTCTTCTTTGAGTGCTGTGGAAATGTTGATAACTTACCATCTTTCCCCTGCAAAAACCTCTGTTCAAAATCTGTCGGGTTATTGTCTATAAATTGTAGGTTATCATCATCGGGCACTTATGCACAATTTTGTTTTCAGGATATAAACATGTTATGAACGGGGTTATGATCCTGTTTTCCACAAAGAGTCTGGGTGAGAGGATTCGAACCTCCGACCCCTTGCACCCCATGCAAGTGCGCTGGCCATGCTGCGCTACACCCAGATTATAAAAACAAAAAAGAGGGGTAATTCTAGTTGGAAGGTCGGTTTCGGTCAACTAAAACCTTTTATAGTGAGGTCTCCGGATCTCTCCAAATACTTTTAATTTTCAAGATCTTAAAACTTTTAAAGGTTTTCCAGGGCTTTCCATCAGAAGAAAGAACGGTGATGGGTTTTTTTTCAATATACCTTTGTCTAAGCTCTTCTAGGGTTCGAGCCTCTTTAAAAAGACTTTCTATAGGTGCTTCTTGAACCTTTCCCTTTCCTCTTTCATATCCTCTTGCTTCAATAACAAGGTTGTTTTTGAGAGATGAGACGACCATAACATGCCCCGGGTACCAGATCACATCACCAAGTTCAATTGCTTCTTTATTTTGAAGGTGTTTAAGATCCTTTAAAAGAGTGGTGGTGTTCTTTATATAAAAGGGGATATTGCAAATTTGAGCGGCCCTTCCAATCATTCCCATGCAGTCAAAGCCCATTTTAGAAGAATGGTCCCATTTTTTTCGGTGAATGGCATATTTAGAGTCAGTCTCTCTCTTTATTTCATAATCATCATTTGAGCAAAGAACTGTCCAGCTCCACCCCCCTAAAACATAGGGAATAGAACCATTTTTTTGGTCAGACCACAACTTGAGAACTTTCACAAAATTATTGATTTGGTCCTCTCTTTTTTTTGAGTAGTTGCGAACACAGTTGCTTTTGGGGACCTGTGTGGTCTTTATTTTTAAAGAAACCGGATCTAAAATCCAAACCTCAAAAAACCCCTGGCCATGCCTGCCCATAAGTTCTTGGTTGTTACAGGCTGCAAATCGAGTCCCTACAGAGTAAAGCTCCTTAGTAACAGGGTCGTAGAATGGCTTTTTTAAAGTAATAACCTTCTCTTGAACAAACTCAATGCTCTTATTTTTTTTATAATCAATTGCTAGCGGAAATTTTTTAGTGCTTTGTTTGCCGCTCTTAAGAGTTTCAAAAAAAGTGAGATTTTTTTTAAGTGTCCAGTAGGTGTCAACGGGAGAAGGCTCATTTTCCTTTAAAAAATAGAAGTTTGAAATCCTAACTTTAACCTCAGCCCCTCTCTCTTCCAGAACTGTGACAACCTCATTAAACAGCAGCTGGTGAGCTCTTTTACAAGCCTCCCAGCTCCCGCTAAAAGGGATAGTTCTATAGTACTCTTCAATCGAATGCTTTCTTTTTTTTAGCTTATAATAGGGTTCAACGGTAAGATCAGCCACAGGAACTGAAATTACGGCTTTTTGTGGCAAAGAAGAACAAGATAGGCTCGAGCCGCAGATCAGTAGTATAAAAAAGTAGATTTTTTGAATCATATTAACTTCATCACGACACGGTATTTAACTGCAAACTTTAGACTAAAAAAAAAATAAACGGAAGCCATAAAGTAAAAAAACAGAATCTAGAATAATTTCTTAACAATTTTTTAACACATCTGTTATTCTCCCTTATCAAAAAAAACGGAGGAAAAAAATGAGTTCAGATTTTGATGTAAAGCTAAACCTTGTCCCAATTGCCCAGGCACTTCACGAAATAGGTACAAAAGCCAATGAAGCTTTTCTCTCTATTTCAGAAAATATCGCAGATGTTGCAGATCTTGCTGCCGAGTACTTTTTTGATGATGGTGGAGAAATTTCGTTTACCGCGTCTACTTTTGCTGCTTTAGGTGCTGCAAGCTACGGCGTCTCTCCTTTGGTGGCTACTTTAGGCTCAGCTGTTTTGTTAAGTTACAATGCATCTATGAAAGAAGCTACTTTAGGTGAGGAGTGTGAGATTTGTCATGACTCTTCAGTGGCTGTAGATGTTCAAGATGATGAGGGTGATGAGAAAGTTGCTAACGATTCATCTCATCGACCTTCTGTTGAGGCCAACAAACAACAGGCAGATTTATTTAAACTAGCTCAAGTTACAGTTATTGGATCAATTGCAGCTAAGTTGTTTATTGGTGACTCTGCTGTTAAATTTGCTGTGGCATTGCCTCTAGCTTCTAGGACATTTAGCTTTTTTAACCAAAAATAAGCTTTGGTAATAAAAGTAAGAGGCGGTCAGGCCTCTTACTTTTTGTCAGTTCCATCGTCAGAGTTTTTAAATTCGAGCATGCTATGAATTAAGGGTGCTTAGAGACTCTCGCACCATCATGTACGCTGTTTTTACGCCAAATAGACACAGTGTTGTGTTGTAAGCTGTACTGATAACCAGTGATCTACTTTCATAGTATGATGGTCCCGAACAGTCGTACAAACCACGCTCAAAAGCTGAGTGGCTTTGGAAAGAGCCCTGTTCTAAATGACATGTAATAATACTTGAAACAGCCGATACTGTAAGAGCTAAGGCTGCCGTAGCTCCTACGACTACCCCTATTGCTGATGATTTTTTGATATTGACCAATGTTTCATCAACTAGGGATAAAGGTGATGAGTTGTTGTTGGATGGAATGCTTGGCACTGAAATTCTCCTCGTTTATTAATATTTACCGTTTGAGCTTTATTTATAGGTCTTTAATGTTAATTTGTTATAAAGATTTTTCTGCAGATTGAAGGTATATTAGTATTCTAAAAACAGAAGATGTGTCTATAATATTCACTTTAATTAAATAATTTTTTTTACAATGAACCAACTTGCCTATTTTTCAGACTCTATAGAAGCTCTTTGTCATCCTAGCTGGCGACCCTTTTTTCAAAAAGAGGCTGAAAAAGAATATTTCAGCTCCCTTTTATCCTTTTTGAAGCATGAACAGGAAATAGGGTCAGTTGTTTATCCTCCTAAAAGTATGATATTTAACGCGTTTATGCAAACCCCTTTCCCAGAGGTTCGTGTCGTTATTTTGGGGCAAGATCCTTATCATGGCTGTGGTCAAGCCCACGGGTTAAGCTTTAGTGTTTGCCAGGGGGTAAAGCCCCCGCCCTCGTTAAAAAATATTTTTAAAGAGATTATGACCGATTTACACATCCAAGCTCCTGGGCATGGGTGCTTGCTCTCTTGGGCTCACCAGGGGGTTTTATTGTTAAATGCGACGCTAACCGTTCAAAGAGGCCTTCCAAAGTCGCACTACGGACAAGGGTGGGAGACCTTTACAGATGCGGTTATTAAAGAAGTCGCTTCTCTAGACCACCCGGTTGTATTCATGCTATGGGGGAAATCTGCTCAGGAAAAGTGCCTTCATCTGCTAAACCAAAAGGTCTTGGAGAGACATCTTGTCTTACAAACCACACACCCTTCTCCTTTTTCAGCTTATAATGGTTTTTTAGGGGCTCGGCATTTTACTAAAGCAAATGAGTTTTTGGAGAAAAATGGACTAAATCCAATAGATTGGTCTGTTAAATGATTTTTTTAACCAACCCTTTTATTTGTTCTTAATACTTTGTTGCTATAATTAGTGAATAAGGAGAACAAGTTATGAGTATGTTAGATGATTTTAGGGGAACTTTTTACGATTTGGTTTTGAAGAAGAGCTGCAACCTTAACCTAAAAAGTTTTGATTGTTATCTTGAGCTTTCTGAAGAAGGAAAAAAGCTTACCTTGATGACCTTTATGGGGCAAAACGCCCCTTGCTTTAAAAGCCTTATTAGAAGCTGTCATTCATACCTTAGGTCTAACAACCTGACTATTGATCCTAAAAACCAGCAAATAATTATTGCGCGTAAATTCGACTTTTCAAGTATGTGTCCTGAAAAATTCGCTCTAACATTACTTCAGTTTCATTCTGAAATTTCCAAGCATCGTCAAGATATTGATTTAGAAGACAAGGACTTTGCTCTTGCTTAAAGTTCCACGTGGAACATTTATGCAAGAAGCCTTTTTAAATCATCAGTAAGACGAATTAGTTTCCCATCCAGTTCTTTAATAGCTTTTTCAACATCTGTTTGATTTTTTTGTTCTACCCCACAGTATATTTTTATCTTTGGCTCTGTACCTGAAGGGCGAATTACCAGCTTACTGCCATCCTCTAACCAGAAGAGAAGGACGTTGGACTCTGGAAGAGGAATCGACTCTTGATTTCCTGTTGCTAGGTCTGTTTTTGTTGAATTTTGGTAATCTTCTAAGCTTCTTACTGCAAGGTTTCCAAACGATTTAGGTGGAGATTTTCTCAAGGTGTCCATGAGTTTTTTAATCTTTTCTCGCGTTTCCTTCGTATCAGGGTAAACAACAGAAACCAGCTTTTCTCTAAAGACTCCATATTTTTTATAAACTTCTTTGAGGAGGTCTATCAGGGTTTTTCCGTGCAGTTTTGCATGAAGGGCAACCTCACAGATTAGAGCGGCCATAATGATGGCGTCTTTATCTCTTGAATGAGTTCCTAACAGGTAACCGTAAGATTCTTCTCCTCCAAATAGATAAGTTTGTTTGGGAGGGGTTGTTTGCTCCCACTCTTTGATCAGTTGTCCAATATATTTAAAGCCGGTAAGAACGTTGAAGCAGGGCTTTTGATAAGCATCTGCAATTGCCTTGATAAGCTCTGTGGTTACAATGGTTTTTACAAAGGCTGCATTTTCAGGCATTTTGTTTTTGCTTGCTAAAGCCTCACAGATATGATGCATGCAAAGACTTGCAATTTCATTCCCAGTAAGTAAAGCTGCTTTACAATTGTGAAGGACAGCGGCCCCGATTCGATCACAGTCTGGGTCTGTTCCTATCAATAAATCTCCCTGCTCACTCAAAAGTTGGTGAATGCCCATTTTCATTGCTTTTTCTTCTTCTGGGTTTGGTTTTTCAACTGTGGGGAAGTTTCCATCTGGAATTGCCTGCTCCTTAACAAGGTGGGTGGAAGAAAACCCCCAGTCAGCCAAAATTTTTGGAACCATAGTAATTCCTGAGCCGTGCAAGGCCGTATAGACAACCTTAAGCTGGTCTCCCTTTATTTTATTCTCTTCTGGATAAAACTGAAGTGTTCTAACGGTGTCAAGATAGCTTCTATCCATGGTTTCTTTGATCGTGTGGATAAGTGGGGAGTCCATGTCATTAAGGCATTTAACTTGATTTGGGGTTTCTATTTTGTAGACTTCTTTAATAATGCCTTCGTCGTGAGGAGGAAGAACTTGAGCTCCATCCTCCCAATAGACTTTGTAGCCGTTATACTCTGGGGGATTGTGTGAGGCTGTAATCATAACAGCCGCAATGCACTTTTGGTGGCGGCAACCAAATGAAACCATAGGGACCGGTCTCATCTCCTCATAGAGATAAACACGAATATTGTTTGCTGCAAAAATTTTAGCAGCAATTTCAGCAAAAAACGCCGAGTTGTTCCGGCTATCATGACCAATTAAGACGCTGTGAGGGTTTTTGGTTTCCTGCTGATTGATATAGTTCGCAAGGCCCTGGGTGGCGGCTCCTAATGTGTACTCATTCATCCGGTTGGTACCCGGTCCCATAATCCCACGTAGCCCACCTGTTCCAAAAGCCATTCGGGTATAGAAGGCATCTACAATTTTCTCTGGGTGACTTTCCAGTAGTTTTTTTATTGTATCCTTACTTTCTTGGGAGTATTCTCCCTGGAGCCATTGATCTAGGTTTTTTTGTGTTGTTTCATCAAATTTCATAAAGAACTCCTTAAAGCTGTTGACTCACAGTTTTTAAAAACATATATTTTTTACATAACACGAATCTTCAAAAAATTATATGAAATTTATTCATACAGCAGATATCCATTTAGATAGTAGAGCCTCAGCGATCAAAAGCTTTCATGGGCAAAAGCCACTTTCTATTTCTCATGAAGTTAAAGAGGCCTTTAGCAAACTTTTAGATGTTGCCATTTTAGAGAAAGTTGATTTTATTGTTATTGCGGGAGATCTATTCGATAAAGACTGGGAAGACTACAGCTTAGGTCTTTTTTTTATCCAAGAAATTAAGAGAGTTTGTTGTCCTATCTACTATATAAAAGGCAATCATGATGCTACCAATAGGCTCACAAAAAAACTTCCATTCCCCCCTCACCTACATATATTTGACCACACTCAAAGTCAAACTATTCTTAATGAAGATTTAAAGGTTGCTATTCATGGGCAAAGCTATGCGCATTACCATATTGAGGACGACTTAGCAAAAGAGTACCCCCAAGCTTTGCCGGGATATTTAAATATAGGGCTTTTACACACCAGTGGGGATAGAAAAAATGGTGAAGATCCCTATGCCCCTTACCACTTAGAATCTATCAAGAAGAAGGAATATGATTATTGGGCGCTAGGACACCTGCACACCCCTCAAATTCTATTAAAAACCCCCTGGATGGTCTACAGTGGGGTCCTTCAGGGAAGGTATACTGGAGAATCAGGAGTTAAGGGTTATTATTTGGTCGAATGTGAAAACCAACAGGTTGAAACAGTTACTTTTAAACCACAAAATGGACCCCAATGGGAAATTCTTGAGATAGAAGTTTCGGGTATTAAGGATGAGAAGAGTTTCAAAGAGCTCTTTTTAAAGAGTCTTGAGAAAAAAATTGCTGCCTCAACTTTCAGTGATCAAAGGTATATTTTTAGATATGTATTCACTGGCCAATTTCATTTAAAGGAGACAATTTTTCTACATAAAGAGCACTGGAGAAATACACTTTACTGCTGGCAAGAAGAAGCGTTTGAACAAGAGATTTATATCGAAAAAATCATCGATTGCACAGAAGTTGTTGAATCTAATAGCAAGGATTTGGGTCCTATATGGAACCTTGTTGAGGACTCACTGGGTAAAGAGCTGGAGAGAGATCTATTACACAATGAGCTCAAAGAGCTTAAAAGTCAGCTCTATGAAAAAACGCTTCCAGATGATATTTGGAAGGAGCTGAATTATAGTTTTCGAAAAAAAGAAGCGAATGTGAAAATTTTAGCTTATTTAAGACAAAAGTTTGAAGAGGTTATTTCATGAAGTTTCTCAGGCTTGACTTAAGAGCATTTGCTCATTTTTCACATAAATCTATTGTCTTTGATCCACGTAAGCGATTTCATTTATTATGGGGTGCTAATGAGGCGGGTAAATCTACATTTACACGAGCTATCGATGCTGTTTTATTTGGGATGTCGGATATTTCAAGAGAATCCTTTGTCCACCCTCCAAAAAATCTTTGTCTAGAAGCATTGATTGAGAATAAGCAGGGAGAAATATTACAAGTACTTAGAAACTCTAAGCTTTCAAGAAAACTAAATACACAGCTTCTAGATTTGGTCCCTCATTTAGACAAGGAGGTATTTAGAGGTCTCTTTTGCATCAACCAAGAAAGTCTTAAAATGGGCTCCAAGGATCTTATTCAAAATATAAAACGATTTGATATTAGTCTATTCACAACAATTTGTGGCACTCAAAACTTTTTGAAAGTAATCAAGCTTATAGAAGATGACACTCAAAACCTTTATAAACCAAAGGGTGTCAAGCCTTGTTTAAATCAAAAAATAGCAGAATTAAAAAAATTAGAAGAAGAGAAAAAATCTTCTTTAATTTCTTATAGTAAATGGGAAGGTTTACAGAACGATAAAAAAAATTTACAAATTCAAGAGCAAACACTTAGAAATGAGCGTCAAAAAATCTTACGTCAAGTAGATCTCTTAACCAGTGTCACTAAAAACTATCAGGGCATTTGTGATAATTTACAAATGGCAGAATCATTAAACTCTTTTGAAGATCAAAAAATCTTAAGCAAGGAGCTACTAGACCGTTACGTAAATTTTATTGAGTATGTAGAAGAGTATGAAAAAAATAAAATAGAATTAAATATTGAACGAGACAGGTTTGTCGAAAGGCAAATCCCGATTAAGCTTCAGCTAGAAAAGTACACAAAATCACTAATAGCCATTCCTGGCTGGATAAGCGTAAAAAACAAACTGCTGGATCTCTCACAAAAGACAAACGATTCTTATGAGGCTTTAAAGATGCTCAAATCTCAAATTTCCGATTTGAAGTTAGAGATTGCCTCTTTGCGTTCCAAACTTTCTAGCTTGAGCTACAGCAAAAATCTTTCTAAACAATTACAAAATTTCAGTAAGGTTGAAAGTTATTATTTTAAAGTTTTGAAAGTTAAAGAATTAAAAGAATTAGAAAGTCAAGCTTTCAAAAATATCAAAAAAAAGTTTCTTCAGAATCACAACATAAATCTTACCACACTCCTCAATTTTGAAATCCATCATGTCAGAGATTATCAAGACGATTTTTTACCTCTATTAAAAGAAATAGAAGATTTTTCATTGCAGCTGCAGTCGTTGGCTGTTGAAGAAAATGAACATTTAATTTCTTTGAAATCTTATAAAAAAAAGCTAGGGTTTGATCTAGAATCCTATCAAGAATTGAAAAAATCCAGAAAAAATCTTTTCAAGAAACTAGCTAATAGCTCCTGGGAGCCTCCTGAATTGAAAAATATTCAGGCGCTATTTTCTAAATATCAAGAGGTTGTAGATCGAGAAGATGAGCAACTAAATCTCTTTTTTTCTCAGGTTTCAAAATTAGCCGCCCTCGAGCTTAAACAGAAAAATTTAGAAAACTGTAGAGCTAAAATTGATCTATTTAAAACTAAGAAAGAAGGTGCCCTCGCTTTACAAAAAAAGATTTGGAATCAAATTAAAAAGCATGTTGACCCTTTGAATCTTTTTGGATCTTCAGTAAGTCTTCAGGATTATGAAAAGATACTAAACTTCTCAGACTGTGTTTGTGATCTAAAGGCTCAGGATTTGGTCTTAAAAAATCAAAAGCTAGAGATTAATGATTTGGGTGTTTATCTAGACTCTGTTTATGGAGGTGGATTTACTCAAAAGATTATAATAAATAAGCCTACTAAAATTCAACAGGAGCTAGAGTCGAAAGAGAAGCTCAACACCTCATGGCTTAATTTACACCATCAAGAACAAGTGATGCAGACACAGGTTGAAGCTTTGACGATTAAAAATGAGTTGGAAGAGAAAAAATATGATCAATTTGTGAAACAGTGGGGTCAACTAACTAGTTTACTCAAAGTTCATATTCCTCCTCAACCTTCTGAGATCTTAAATTTCCTCCAAACCTACGAAAGTTATCACCTTTTACAGGGGAAAATTAATGAAATTAAAGCTATAATTAACCATAAAAATGAAGAGCTTTCTTCTAGAAGATCTGAGGTCTGTCAACATGCTAAAATAGAGTATGTTGAGGGAGAATCTTCTTTTGTAATTACAAATATTCTGAAAAAGAAAGTAAGGTGCTCTTTAGATTATTATTCGCTAAAAGATAATTATCAAGATTCTATAAGATCATTAAAATTAACTTGTTCTTTACCACTCCAACTTCTTTTGGAAACCTTTAGGCAAGGGTTCTCATTTGAGGAGTTTAAGATGAAACAAAAAGATGCCGAGAAGCATCTCAATGATTTTGATCATCAAATTTCTTCCATTCATGAAGCTTTAGGCGCCCTGAACTATCAAGAGAATGAATGGCTTCATTCAGAAAAAGTGGCTTCAATAGATCAACGGCTACAGCAAGTTCAGTTTGAGCTTGAAGATCTCGTAGAGGAGTTGACAGTTAGAAAGTTTTCAAAGCTGTATCTCGAAAAGCTCTCCTGGGACTTTCAAAAGCAACACCAAAAAGAGCTTTTATTTATTTGTGAGTCTTTTTTTGAAAAAATGACACAGGGTCGCTATAGAAAAATTCATTTAAACTTATTAGAAAAAAAAGAATCTTTTTTAGTGTGTGTTGATGATCGAGGGCATCAAATTACGGTTGATCAGCTCAGTGAGGGGACGCGGGATCAGTTATTTTTATCTCTAAAGCTTGCCTTTGTGAAACTTTCCATTAAGAGTCGCGCATCTTTTCCTCTTATTTTAGATGATATTTTGGTGAATTTTGATGATCAACGAGCAGAAAACTGCTTGAGCGTCTTAGAGGAGTTTTCAAACGAAACGCAAGTTATTTTTCTAACTCATCATCAACATCTTGTTGATCTAGTGAAGGAGAATATTTCAAAAGAATACCTTGAGATGCACCTTTTAAAGGATACTGAGCAAGCGTTAGTCTAGTAGACCTTGAATTTCATGAAGTAAGTTTTTAATCGATTCTCTTTGCTTTGATGTTAGAGAGGCTTTATTAAGCCTCAAATTTTGCCTTAGGCGTTCAAGATTGTTGATCATTCCAATACCAATACTCTGCTTTCTTTTGTCTTTATCTCGTGTAGGGAATGTTTCTCGGATGATTTCAATCAGCTCTTTTTTAGTCTCTCCCTGATAATTTTGAACAATGGATTGTTTTTCATCGATGTCTCCCTCGCGGCTGGCTAATGTGTACACTGCCTGCTTGGGCATCACTTCCAAAAGTGGTCTTAATGCTTGCGGCATTTTAACGTAGAACTCATAGTACTGAAGGAAATTGTAAGGAGTCTGTCTGTTTCCATAGGTATTGATTAACCAAGTGGTAAACGCCCCATCTTTATATTTTTTTAAAATTTCTTGAGCAGCGCGAATGCGCTCTCCGTGAAGTATAAGAGCTTGGTTATTAATTGCTTTTACTTCAGATGTAAGGCTGATTAGGGATTGAAGATCTTCATCGATATCTTGTTTTTCTACAGAGAACTTTTTCAAAAGCTGCATAAGCAAACTTTTTTCATTTGTATTGAGCTCAGCTAGACCAAAAATCCCTGAAAAACTTGTCAGGTTTCCTTGCATAGACTGTGTAGTTAGAGAAGACATTTTATCAGTTTTATCTGATTTTTTAAGTCTTTGAGATAGAAACTTGTTAACTTTGCTCATCACGTGGATACTCCTCACCTTATGTAAAGTTGTTTTACATTCTTGAAATAATTTCTTCTGTTAGTTTTTTATAGTCATCTGCGGCCCGACTGGTGGGGGCTGTTTCAAAAAGGGGCCTTCCATAAATAGCTGCCTCAGAAACTGTAATATCTCTTCTAATTTTTGCTGAGAGGAGCTTGTTGGGGAAAGTAGATTCTATGACCTGTAAGAAGGCATCGTTGCTTTTTCCTCGTGCATTCCAAAATGAAATCGCCACGCCTAAAATTTCTAAAGGGTGTCTTAGATGAATGTTTTTAATAAAGGCAGCAAGTCTTTCCAACCCTTTAATGCTATAAAACTCAGGGGTTGTGCATATGAGCGAGTAGTGAGCTGCAATCATAGCTGATTCGGTAAGCCAGCAAAGTGAAGGCGGGGTGTCAATGATGATGAAGTCATAGTCAAGGTCTTGAATCAGGTTTTTGAGTTTTTCGTGTGAGTAACGATCAGAGGCTAGTTCTCCTGAAACTTCCAAGCGTTCTAGCCAGGTATCTGCAGGGATAATATCTAAATTGTTTAGGTTTGATGAAAGAGTGACCTGCTTAAGGTCCATTTTTTTTTGAAGAACTTGAGCTAGACTCTCGTGTTGATCGGGGTCATATCCAAGGCCTGTTGTCAGATTTGCTTGGGCGTCGAAGTCTACAAGCAACACTTTTCGGCGGTGGTATTTTGCTAAAGCAGCACCTAAGTGAAGAGCGATAGATGTTTTGGCGGTGCCCCCTTTAAAACTGCTGACAGCGATAATTTTTGGACTCATGTGGCTTCTTTTTTTTCATATGGAGAATTTAAATCCTTATTAAGAAGCTCTTGCTTTATTTTTTCAATAAATTCTTCAATAATTACTTCTCCGTGCACCACATTATCTCGAGTTCTAAGAGCAATAGTTTGATTTTCTACCTCTTTATCACCGATAATCAGGATGTAATTTACTTTTTCAAGTTGAGCTAAACGCACTTTTTTACTAATTGACTCATGGGTGGCATCGACAGTAGCTAAAATCCCTTGTTGGTTAAATAGAGTTTTAAGCTTTTCGGCATATTCCACATGGCGATCTGCTACAGCTAAAAGGCGTAGAGGTCTTGGACTAATCCAAAGGGGAAATTTACCCGCAAAATGTTCGATTAAAATCCCGAAGAAACGCTCAAGTGAACCTAAAAGAGCCCGGTGGATCATAATGGGGCGAATACGTTCCCCCTGATCGGTAACATATTCAAGGTCAAATTTTTCGGGAAGTGACATGTCGAGTTGAATGGTTCCACATTGCCATGAGCGCCCTAAAGCATCTTCAATGTGGAGGTCAATTTTAGGTCCGTAAAATGCCCCATCTCCTTCATTGATGCGATATTCACACTTCGAATCATCTAAGGCGTCTTTAAGAGCCTGAGTCGTCATTTCCCATTCTTCATCGCTTCCAATAGTTCCCTCTGTGGGTCTGGTCGAAAGCTCCATACGATATGAGAGCCCAAATAAAGAGTAAATTTCAAAGGCAAGCTGTAACGATTTTAGAATTTCGCTTTTAATATCTTCTGGCTTCATGAAAATATGAGCATCATCTTGGTGGAAGGCCCGCACTCTCATCAAGCCTGAAATAGCTCCTGAGGCTTCATAGCGATGGACGAGTCCAAGCTCGGCAACACGTAATGGAAGCTCTTTGTAGCTATGAACCTGGCTTTGATAGTACAACATACAGCCGGGACAATTCATAGGCTTAATGGCAAAGTCGCGTTCTTCAATTTCACAAGTGTACATGTTTTCTTTATAGTGATCCCAGTGCCCCGAAGTTTTCCACAGCTCTCGAGTCATTAACTGGGGAGTTTTGATTTCCAAATAGTTTTCACGTCGGTGAATTTTTTGCCAGTATTGGATGATTTGATTCCAAACGTGCATTCCGTGTGGCAAAATAAAAGGAATTCCTGGAGCCTCCTCTCTAAGCATAAAAAGATCAAGTTTGGGGCCAATGACCTTATGGTCTCTAAGCTTAGCTTGCTCAAGCTTATATAGGTGGTCTTTAAGCAGCATTCTATCAGGGAAGCTTATACCATAGATGCGTGTTAGCATCTCATTTTTAGAGTCACCTCTCCAATAAGCTCCAGAAGTTTTTAAAACTTTAAAAGCTTTAATTTTCCCAAGGCTAGCTAAGTGAGGGCCTCGGCAGAGGTCAAAAAATTCCCCTTGTCGGTAGGCGGTTAGAAGAGAGTCTGGGTCAAAGCTTTCGATAAGGTCTTTTTTAAAAGGATTATCTTTAAAGGCATCTAGAGCCTCTTTTTTGGAAGCAAAGACGATGCGTTGAGTTGCGTAGTTTTCTTTAATAATTTTCACCACCTCAGCTTCGATTTTAGGGAAATCAGCATCAGAGATCGTTAGGTTTGCAAAATCATAATAAAACCCATCTTTAATAGGGGGGCCAATGGTTGGCTGGGCATCAGGCCAAATTCTTAAAACAGCTTGCGCTAGAACATGTGCTGAGGTATGCCAAAAGATTTCTTTGCCTTCCGGATCGTCAAAAGACCAAAAATGGAGCTCATCTTGATCCGTTAAAGGATGTGACAAATCGACATTTGTTCCATTAACACATACCCCAATAGCTTGATTAGGAGCATTTAGATTGAGGTGACGAGCACAGTCTAGTGCTGTGGCGTTTTCAGAAAGTTCAACAGGAGATTTATTTTTTAGTTTAATTTGCATACAATTTGATAAAGAGCTCATTTTATATCCACGGGTGGATAGGATTGAAATATTTTTAGATCCCAAAAAGATGGGCCCACTTTAGCGCATTTCGCCTCAAAAGAAAAGTTAAAATCAACAAATTGATGATTTAAATGGATGACCCTCAGCCCCAGATTGAAACGATATTTTTTCAGCCTCGCTCTAAAAGAGATCGAGATGGGAAGCTTTCAGATAATTTAACTTCCCTCTTTTCACTAAATAATTCGACTGAAGAGGAAAATTTAAGGTGTCTATTTTGTCATCCTGCTGAAAAAAGGGTCCGTGAAAAAAGTATTTTAATCGCTAAAAGGCTGGTTGAAAGTAAATTTAAAACTCTTTCTGAGGAGATTGATCAATTAAAGCAAAGTCAATTTCAGCTATCTTCAAATTATGAAATAGATGCTTTGTTTTATCAACATGCTCTCAATCAGTTGAATTGTTTTTTCTTAAATCCCTCTCTTAAACGCTCTATCCTCTTTTTTTCGATGCCTCTTTTAAATGCATGGACCGAAAAACTAATCAGAAGTAGTTTGTTCCTGTCAAAAAAAGAACATATTAACCATTTGCATATCCAGCAAACTGTGGTGGCCGCTTTACTGCATCCACTCAGGCAAAATGTAGGATCTTGTTTTGCAACTGCGCCGGCAATTTATATTCAATGTGAGCAAATGCATCAGTTAATTCAAGATTTAGAAGACCTGTTAAGTCTTGGAATTTTAAGAAGGACCTTTTCAGGAAACGAGCACGTGGTTCCTATTTCAACCTCTTGGGGTCCAGGATTTTTAAATAAGCCCCTCTTAGTTCAATCTAAGAGTGATCTGAAGGAGTCTGCAGAACTGATTCATTGCCTAGAAAACTTAAAAATACTTGATGCCAAAGACCCTCTTGAAAAAAAACAGAAAAATTTGGAAGAAAAATTTATTGCTAAACTGAGTCTTTTGGAGGGGGAAAAGGTATCTCTCTATCAAGTGATCCGTCAAATTCTTCTCATCCATTATAATTTAAAAGAAGATGAGCTTACAGTGCTGTTAACACCCACTTTGCAACCAAAAGTTGCAGATTTTGTGCAGATATCTCATGGGATCGTCTCTTCATATAACCGGACTGAAAAATTTGAAGAAAGTCTCAAAGATGCTCAATATAGTCTGATTAATTACTGCGAAAATCCCCTGCTAAAAACCTGGGAATATACTTTTGCCTCTTTTGGCGAGACGCAGTCAGATTTCTATAGATGGAATCTATTTACAAGCCTTGGCTTTGATGCAAAAAAACCATTTGGCCTTGCTCAATGTATATACAAAGCTTTGGAAAAAGAACTGCAGAACATTGAGGAAAAAATCAAATTGCACTCTCAAGAGTACGAGCAAGAATATTTCAGAGTTAAGATGCTTGAGAAAAGAGTGGTTGATGTAGAGAGCGAACAGATGGCAAACTGGGCACGACTAGAATATCAAAATCACCTGCATGAGTTCAACTTTCATCGTAAACATCGTGATATGTATATTGATAAGCGAGAAGCTGTCTCGCTATTGCTACCCAAAATATTAAAAGGGTTCGATCGTTTTTTTCCTCTGTATTTTCAAGAGGTTTATGATGCGTCGATGCAACAACTAAATCAGAGTGTATTAGAAGATAGCCCTGCAGGCTTTAGACTTTTGTTCAAACACGGAAGACAAGATCCGTCAATGTGGTCTTTCATTCACACTCAGGAAGAATTTATTGAAAGTCTCAAAGAATTTTTCATCAATACCGAATACGAAATGTCAAAAGATCCTGAAATAGAAGAGTTTAAAGATCTTTATCGCTCTATTGTTACAGAGCTAGTTTCTTTAATCCAAACCCAAGAATTTATACTAGCCTCTTTTGAGCGTATTTGTGAGCGCTATCAGATTTCTTTTCCCAAAGATGATCTATCCCAGCTTGAAAAGTGGCCCTATAAACCCTGGTGCTATATTTCTGGGGGAACTATGGAAAATCTCTTACAACATTATTTTAAGAGAGAGTTAGAGTTTAGTGCTCAGAGAAAAAAAATTGCGAATGAAACGGAGCTATTTGCATTTATTGTAGAGACTCTCCGTCAAATGCCAGCTGATCAAATAGCTCAATACAAAAAGCGGCCTAACGATTCTCTTCTCATGTACTCGCCAGGCCATGTCTTTTTATTTAAGCCCGGATGGCTTCCCCTAAAGAGTTTGTGGAATCAAGAACTCTACAGCTATTCGTGGATTCGAGACTATATTGTGGATCCTCAAATCCAATTTTTAAGTACTTTGAAAGTAACCCCCTTAGAGATAGGTTACTTTTTAGACGCTCATATGGGTTTCCACCCCTATCTAAGAGCGTGGCTTCAAGAAAATATTTCTTGGCCATCATATCCAGTAATCATCTCAGAGTTTAGACAGTTGATCGTCGACTGTCTTGAAAAAATCCCACCTAACTTAGCTCCATTCGCGATTAGCCTTGAAACTATTGATCACTGGATTTATCAGTGTTTTCCAATGACATCTTCCAAGGATCTTTTTTTTAACTGCCAAAAATGTTTGCAAGCATTGCCTTTAGATCCAGGCGCTTTAAAAAAAGCAGTCGAGATAGCTGAGAAAGCAACTCATTTACTGCAAACAGGACAGTGGGTCGCATCTACTGAGCTACTCGAAATTCTAAAGACGGTTATAGGGGCAACTTTTAAAAAGGCCTCTTTTTCATTCGATTGGGAAAAAGAGCTTCTTGAAGTTATGAGAAAAGAGCGGCTCTTTTTGCCAAAACCCCTCTTATTTGCAGATAGTAATTGGCCACACTTTTACTTTGCCTTCGTGGTAAATCCTGCAACTTTAAAGTTGGAAATGTGGCGAGTCAATTCATTGGGAAATCAGGGGTTTCCGATGCACCAATGGAAGATGTGGTTTGATGAAAATCATCCACAAGAGTGGGGCATTTTAGATTCTAGCTCTGAATATAGTTCTGCTTCTTTGATCCGCTAACTTCCAAAATTTTATCTTGAAAAAGTATCTAATTTTAGATAACATCACGCGCAATTTTTTGTATCAATACACCGGTTTGGAAAAAGCTGTAAGCTAGTTACGCTATCTTATAAGCTAACAAAGGAGATTTCCATGAAACTACTAAAGAACTTTTCTTTATTATTAATAGCATTTGTTTGCTGTACAACCCCTTACCTCTTCGCAGAGACATCTAACAATTTTGCAACGCAAATGAGTGACCTTCTAGATACTGTGGACCAAAAAGAGTCCTGGGCAGTGCGTGAGTGGATGAAATCAAAAAGAATTGCTCTAAATAATAAAACGGGAGATTTCTCCATTGCCGGGGATGTCAAAGCTAAATGGCGTAATGTTCATCAAAAGTTAGGAACACAAGTTGTTATGCCAGGACCAGACACTCCAAGTCAGTGGCCAAGCAATCCATTTACGATAGAGTTTGTCCTCTACCTAGATTACAAAGCTGATAAAACATGGGCTTCTATCAAGCTAGACTTTGATGAAGCAGCTGGTTTGTTCAATGGACAAGCCAATAACTTGGCTCTGGTTAGAGCAAACATGGGATACCATTTATATGATGATGGCAGGGCTATTTTTGATGTGATTGTAGGACGTCAAAGATCTTATGAGCTCTATAGTTCCCAAATTCAATTTAACTCTACTCTAGACGGGTTTACGGGAATTTATTCTACCAGCCTGGATTCTTTCGCTGATTTTAATTTTCAAGGAGGGGGCTATATTTTTAATGCTGTACAAAGTCATCCTGTTTGGATTTTTCAGCTAGGTCTCCATGATATTTTAGATACTGGTTTTTATACAGAGTATGCTTTTTGTGACTGGCATAAAAATACACTTAGAACCTCATTTACGAACCCTGCAGGCGGGGCTCCTTATATTGCAGGAAGTGAGAAGTGGGCTTTTCAAACGAATCAGTTTGTTTTAGGATATGACTTTAATCCCGAGGTTTTTGGTCGTGATGTCCGCCTTTTTGGTGGGATTCTTTGGAATGCACTTGCTAGAAAACGTGTTATGGAAGCTTTGTCTAACGGAAAAACAAAGAATTCTCAAAACCTTGGTGGTTGGGTAACCCTTCGTATGGGAAGCGTTCAAAAAGCAGGAGACTGGGCGTTTCAAACTCAATGGCAAGTCGTTCAGCCATATGCTGTTCCTGATTGGGACGTTTCTGGATTTGGAAGAGGAAATGCGACCAGCTCAAGTCTATTTGGTTTCACCAACTTTGCTAAGCCACAGAATTTTCCTGGGAACGGAAATGCGAACTATAACGGATTTGAAATCGACTTGTTATACTCTGTAACCAACGAGCTAGTTTTAGAAATGAGAATTCAGCGTTCACTCGCAACGACCAAAGGTATTGGACGTGACAGTAAGTACACAAACTTTAGCTTAGCCACGATTTACGCTTTCTAAAGTTTCTCTCCAAAATAATAGATGAAGCTTGAAAAGGCTTCATCTATTTCTAGACTCAAATTGACTTGTTCAGCTATGCTGTCTTGCAAAAATTTACGTTTATTACTCTATCATGCGTTACAAATTCCTATTCTTATTAGTGGCTTTTACAGCACCTCTTTTTTCTCAACTATCTCCCTCATACAGGATGACAAAAAGCTATAGCGCTCGAGAACTCCAAGAGTGGCTTAAGCAAAATATTCGTCCTCGCTTTGTTCGAGAGGCCGAATTTGGACTCTCTGGACAGATGTCAAGTAGCTGGAAGTCGGTTCACAGTCAGTTAGGATCACAAAACCAAGTGGGAAGCGCTGCAGGAAAGGCGAGCAACCAGTTTAAGGTTGGAGTGACCTTAGATTGGAATTATTCTTTAGGAAGAGGCTGGATAGTTACTCGAACTCAGTTTAAAAATACGGCAGGCCTTATAAACGGAACCGCTAATGACTTTTCTTTGGCAAGAGCATACTTTGGGTATCACTTCACCACCCACGGCCCTTTTGTATGCGATTTGACCGTGGGACGAAGAACTTTGACCCGCATTTACAACTCCCAAATTCAGTTTTCTAGTAAAGGAGATGGGGCGACTTTGATTACGTCCTATATGCTTGATAATATTGCAGATGTTCGCTTCACATCAGGTGTATATATCGACATGGCAAAAACTTTTTGGATTTTAAGGCACGGTCTTTATAACATTGCAGATCTTGGATTTTATGCTGATTATACCTTCGTTTACTGGGGAAATATTCGCCCTAAAAATAATGCTAACAGCTTAGATATTAAGTATAACTTATCCCAGTTTTTGCTAGGGTGGGAGTATAAGCCTGAGTGGCTCAAAAGAGACCTGAAAGTTTTTGCTGCCATGGTAGCGAACCATGGAGCAACACGCAATCCCCTGAGTAATTATCGAAAAGAAAACCTAGCAGGGTATGTGGGTGCTCAATTCGGGAGCGCTAAAAAGAAAAAAGATTTCTCTTTGCAAGGGCAGCTTCAGTTTTGTAGACTGCAAGCTCTTCCAGAGTGGGATGTCTCAGGAGTTGGAAGTCCTGCGACTCCAACGAGCCTTCACCAAGCTTTAAGTAAAGCAACTATTAATGGAAGCACCAACTTTCAAGGGTTTGAAATCATCTTCTTGTATTCACTAACTGATGATGTGACACTAAGGTTTCAAGTAGATCGTTCACTGACCCTAAATCAGGCATTTGGTCAACCAATGAATTATACTGGATTCAGCCTCGAGACGCAGTATACATTTTAAATAGTCTTATTCTCTGGATCCCTACTCTTAATTTCTCAATTGATGGTATAGATTCTTCGTTTTTAAAAATTTCTTCTCTTTTAATATTCAATATGAAAAAATCCATCACCAATTATTAAATAATCGTATGCTTGGCCATTATGTTGAAGAAATTAAGAGACAAATTATTTCCCACTAGAAAAAGAACCAAATTAATGCAGAAAAAATCGGAAGATATTTATCGCATAGTACGAGGGCTTTCTCAAGACCTTGAAGAAACTAGATTAGGGCTTTATGATTTGTTAACTGATAAGTTCCAAAGTAAATTCAAAGAAGTTTTTTCAATAGAAACAGACCACCCCTTTGCTTATGAAAGTAATGATTATAAGCATCCAAAAGGATCTAAAAACGACAATACTCGACATCTAGGGTTTGTCTTTCAAGTTGAGAAGCTTTTAAAAAAGCCAATCTATCATGTTGATTTGGGTTGTTCGGGAGGAGGTCTAGTATTAGATTTCCTCAAAAGAGGTCACCAATCATTTGGAATTGAGGGCAGTGACTATCCCTTGAGAACTCAAAGAGGAATGTGGAGGGTGATCCCAAATAGGTTATTTACTGCAGATGTAACTAAGCCATTTACTATTTTAGATGCTCAGGGACAGAAAATCAGCTTTGATTTAATTACGGCTTGGGAAGTTTTAGAGCACTTACCTGAGGATTCGATAGATCAATTCCTGAGTATAGTACGTAAAAATATGAATCAGAATGGTCTATTTATAGGGTCAATTGCACTTGAAGCCGACAGCGAAGGCGATATTGAATATCATCAATGTGTAAAACCTCAAAGTTGGTGGTTCGATAAATTTAAAAGTCATGGGTTTGAACCTGTTGAAAATAGTGGTTTATGTGCTACTGATTACGTAAGAGGCGGGGATAATAAATCCTGCGCTTTTGATTTCAATCTCGAAGAAAATCCTGAATTTGGATTTCATGTCGTCATGCGTGCTACATAGTTGATTTTCTTAGACTTTGGTTAATTGGAGCGACAATAAGTAGGTGTTTTTTTGGGGAAGTTCAACTATAGTAAATTCTTCATCACCATCTGATGTTCCAGCTGCAGCTTTTAAGTCCACAGATACATCATAGAATCCATCGCAGTCAGGTGCTGGGCTTCTAACTGAAACCTCTTCCTCTTCATGAATGACTCTTAAGTGAGGTTGTTCTTCTCTAGCAGCACTTCTAATAAGTGAGCTAAAATTCGCTTGGCCCAGGCCTGTTTTTATACGAAAAGTAAACTGGCCTTTTATTTGAGGTTTTTCTAAAGAGACTGTGTCGTCTCCTTTTGTCTTTCTATTGATGACGCTACTTAACCAATTGAGCGCACTAGAATGGTCTGTGATGGCAAATGTTTTAGGGTATTTGGAAAACTTATAACCCGCTTCTAGGTGTGTTACCTCGGCCCAGGTAGAGGATGGATCGGAGGATCTTTGTATAGATTCCATTAAAAAGCCTATTATTATGAATAAAAGTCGTGGATTCTACACAAAACAGGTAGTTTAATAAAAGTTAAATTAAAGCCTTAAACAAAACTCACCATTTAGAAATTAATGGGTTTCATCTTCAGCAGCTGTATCTTCAGTAGCAACCTTTTCGAAAAAGCTTTCCTTAGCCCTAGATGCTAAAGGTGAAGTTGGACCAGCATCTGTATTTTGTCTTGTCATTTTTGTGCCACTTCCTCTTCTTGACCAACGCACTTGATAGTTTGCAGAAGATGGTCTTTCTAAGCGGAGCCGTGCTACTGCATCTCCTTTTTTAGAAGTGGGCGAAGTGGGTGAAACTGGTGGCGCACCACCATCTTCCTGTTGGCTACCTGCTATTAGGTCCCAGTCGACTCCCCCTGAAGTCAACATAGCTGTAAGAGCCGAGGGTTTTGAAAATGATTGAGTAGCTGCTTTAGATATCTTTTGATCTGCAGTATTTGAAGGGGGGGCTGGAATGGATTGTGATGGGTCACCCATACGGGATCCAGGAACAGTCTCAACAGTACTTATTGTAGTTGGTGAAGTTGCTGACATTTAGAACCTCCATGTTCTTCAAAATTAAATATTGAAACATACTTTAAACAATTTGAAAAGTAATTTTTCTATCGATCATTTTTCGGTCCATCTATCCATACAAAATCATTGTCTACTAGATCGCCATCTTTGGTTTTAGAAGGAGCTTCAGTTTTAGTAGCAGTAACACCTGTGACTTTAGCTTGGAGATTCCTCAGGAAAAGTTCAGAGGGAGTAGATAAAACAAAGGTTTGGTCTAAAGGGTTTACTGATACAGGTAGCTGTGAGCGAGTCACTTTGTGTTGTTTCAGTCTTGCTTCATCTCGATGAGAAGCATTTTCTTCGGGTGGTGCTGTATTGGCTGGTTCTAGAAAGGGATTGGTTCTAGGGGAGGTTGATGCTGGTGTAGACATTGAAATCCTAATTACTGTTTTAAAACAAAAGATTTAAGCACATTAAAATAATTTAAAGAAGTTTTTTTTCAGAGGTTTTTCTAATGAGGGGCTTATATCAAGTGTATGCTAAGTAAGTTCTGTGAGCTTAGTTGCTTGTGTAAAGTCTATTTTCTCAGTAAGTTGATGACTAAAATTAGCTTCAATATCCATTGGAAGAGTCTTAATCATGTAAAAAAGGCCATGACTTGCTGGAGCGGGTGTGCGATGTATCTGAAGGCCTATTTTAGGGATATCGATTAGTAAAAGAGCCTTTTCAAGAGCTTGCTTGGTGTGATCGGGGTCTTTTGACTTTGACTCGAGGAAAAAGCATAGCGGCATTTTCAATTCAATGGCCTTTTGCAAGGATTTTTTAAAAGCCTCATCACTGTTTGTGGGGATTGTGGTGATATGCAATATGCGGTAGAAAGGCCTTAAAAATATCCATGGTTTTTTCTTCATAAAATGAATAAAAGAGATGCGCGGATAGAGGTAAATAAGACTTAGAATTTCAATAAATCCCCTCTTTTTTGCAATAAGAGCAATGGATTCATAAAAAGAAGTTTCGGGTTGGTTCTTAGTCTTTATTTTGTAAAGCGCTTTAAATAAAGTCACTGCTAGGATGCGAGAGAAATACTCCGGGAGGAAGAAGGTAATTACTGTTGAAACTGTTAGAGAGAGTAGCCCAATGATTAGGTAACCCTCTGCTGCAGTCAATTTTAAAACATCGCTAAAGAGTCCTAGGCTTAAAGCGGCTAACAAAACACCAAAAAAACCTAAAAAGCTGCTAGCTGCTACAATTTCTCCGCGGTCTTTTTGAGGGCTGGCCACTTGAATGTATGCATCTAGAGGAACAATATAGAGCCCGCCATGCACTCCTAGAGAGAGGATCATTAAGATTGATACGATCAAGTTACTCGACATGAGAAATAAGATGATATAAGAGATGCTAGTTCCAAAAGCTCCCCAAATAGAGATCCCAAGCTCCACATTTTTCCCCGAGATCAAAGCGACCGTAACCGATCCAACCCCTATACCTAAAGCGGCGGCTAAAAACACGTAGCTAGATTGTACATCATTGATATGCAACGATTGGAGTCCGAAAGGAATGAGGTTTAGCTGAGTAAAAGATGCCGTAAATAAAAAGTATGACGAGGCGAGAACTGCTAAAAGCAGATGGGGGTATTGCTTTGCTAGTTTAAGGCTTTTATAGACTTGAACTAAAAATAGAGGATTGATTTTCTTTTGAGGGTTTTTGCTTTCTGTCTTCTCAATCTGCAAGCTTGTATAAAAACCTAGTAGAGCAATTATAAAACAGAAAATAGCTACTAACCCATAATTTCTAGAGGTAATTTGAGTGAAGAAAGAGGCTAAAAAGGTGCCGAAAATAATGGCTAGGTATGTGGCTAGCGTCATATACCCATTGGCACGAGAGATATCATCTTTTTTTACGATTTCTGGTAAGATGGCATACTTTGATGGTAAGAAAATAGAGGCTTGCAGGGCGACACAAAACAAAGAGGCATAGGCATTAAAAGAGCTGCACCTATACATGGCATAAATTCCATAGCCCATTGCTAGTATTTCTAAAAAAAGGGTTGCGGTAATGACTTGTTGTTTTGGGAATTTGTCAGCAACTTCTCCTGAAGGCATTGAAAATACCAAGAAAGGGGCGACAAAAAGAACTCCTGTAATAAATAAAATTGTGCTGCTTTGAGCTTTACCAAGCTGGTCAATAAGAGAGAAAACAACAATCAAACGAAAGATGCTATCGTTGAAGGTTACCAAAAATTGGGTAGTATTGAGGTAGGCGAACGAAGAAAATCGTTTCCATAAAAAAATTCTAGGTATCCAAACTTTTGCATTCATTTTTTCAAGTTATCAAGAGAGCAAAAAAAACACAAACTTGTTATTTTGTCCTTAATAGATCATAATCTTGATCGTGAATAGAACATCCCCTTTATTTTTTCATTTTAGTAATGATGTTGGCCATTTGGTCCAGGCATTGTCAGAGCGTCTTAAAGCATGTTCTGTTTTTGAAAAAGTGTATATCACTGTGCCAGCTCCCCAGTCCAAGTATGATCTCCAAAAAAAAATAAGTGATCTGAATGGAATTTGTATGGGGGTCGAATTTGCATCTTTGCAGCCACTTTTGATGCAGCTTGTAAAACGTTTTTTCCCGAGCATTCACGTAGAATCTCACCTGGAGCTTGCTTTAAGAATCCAACTCAAGATTCATCAATGGGTGGTTGAAAAAAATAGAGACCCTTCATTAGCCCCTCTTTTTAAATATGTAGAAGCCTCCTTAGATGCAGGGATTTATAATAATGAGAAATTGACGGCCCTTTCAGACCATTTAGCTTCGCTGTTTGTAACCTATGCTCTTTACTGTCCAAACCTTGAAGACCAATGGGATCGTCATCTTCAGGGCCATTGGCAAAGACAGGTTTGGAAAGCTGTTGTAAAGCCTGGTCAGTATATTCATAATCCACAGTGTATTTTAGACCTTAATGCAAAACCAATAGATGATCCGTGGCGCCTTTTTATTTTTGATCCTACCTTTTTACCCAATCCCTACCTGCAGCTTTTGCAAAAACTAGGGGATCAGGTTCATATTGAGTTTTTTCAAAGATCTCACTGCTCTTCTTATTGGGCTGATATTCATAGCAGCAAAGAAAGCTCTCGGTTGCTTTCTTTTTTTAAGAAAAAAGGGGCTTCTCTAGATGAGGTAGAAAATCTTCAGGGATACCTAAAGACAGCCAACTCACTACTCGCAAATATGGGAAAGCTTGGAAGGGAGTGGGTTAAGTCTCTTGACTCTATCGAACTAGAATCCTCGGAGGGATACTTGGCTTGTGAAAAAGCAAGAATTGATAATCGCTATTTAGAACTGGTAGGCCCTGCCGCCACTTTTTTTGATGATTCTTCAATGAGTCTTTTGAAATATGTGCAACATGATGTCTTATGGATGTATGGTGAGAATGAAAAAAAAGACCTTCCAAGAGATGCTTCTATTCAGCTTCACCAGGCATCCACGCCAGCTCGGGAAATAGAACAGCTTTTTTTTAGTATTCAAAATCTTCTAGAAAAAAAACCTCATCTTAATCCCAGTGATATTTGTGTCTATGTAGCCAATTTGGAAAGCTACATCCCCTATATTCAAACAACCTTTCAAAATTCTTTAGACTATTGTATCTACGGTGCTTCATTTCAGTCCCAAAATACGACTCTAAGGGCTGTGATTCTTTTGGGTAAACTTTTACATAGCCGTTTTGAAAAAGAGACACTTTTAGAATTGTTTAACCTACCTGCATTTAAGAGGCGCTTTCATCTCTCCAGTGAGATGCTCAATGACTGGGAGCAGTGGATGGACCAAGAGGGAGTGGTATGGGGGTATAATTCTCATGTGCAGGAAGGAGCCTTACAAGGAAAGTATGATATACCCCCTTCACAATATAATCTCCCTTCCTGGCAAGCGTGTATCGATGGATTGATTGAGCAACTTTGTTTAGGAGAAGGCAAAAGCTTTTTTTCTAAGAAAAATGGCCCCCTTGATTTTTCCCATGCAGATTCTCTCAGTGCTTTTATAGAAATATTACAACTTATCCAGCAGGATTTTTTATCAGAGTCTCAGCTAGGGTTTTTGCCTCTAAAAGAGTGGGCTTTTAAACATCAGGAGATGATTAATCGCTACTTTCTTTTTGAAGGCCATGAGCTTGAAGAGCTCTCTTGTATTGAAGCGCGTCTGAAAGGTTTTCAGCAGGAAAAAGATCTTCTTGATAAAGAAAGGGTTTCTTTAGAGACATTCCATTATTATTTTGGGAAAGAGCTAGAGCAGCTTGAACTCACAAAAGGGAGCTCTCAACTCAATAGAATCACCTTCCAATCCATTTTTAATTGTTTTGTATCTGATGCGAAAGCTGTTTATATTGTAGGGCTTAATGAAGATGTTTTTCCCAGAGTTATTGAGGAAAATCCACTGACTGTTTTGAAGCAGTTTCAGTCTGTTAATTTCTGTCCTCAACCGATGGATCATGATCGGTATTTGTTTCTATCACTGCTTTTGTCTGCCAAAGAATTTTTTTCAGTAAGTTTTTTGGGATATTGCATACAGACTTTTAAGCAAAAACAACCCTCTATTTTGATTTCAGAGCTCTTAAATTACTGTGATCAACAGTATACATTTTCAAAATCTCCTCCCTCACAGTTTCTTGTTGAAAAACATTCTCACCTAAGCTTTGACGCTCACTACTTTAAAGGGCGTCACTTTTTGGATAAAAGTTACAAGCTAGCTCTAAGTTACTACCATAAAAAGGAGAGGTGCGAGCTAGGATTTCGCTCTTATGTTTTGACCACCAAACCATTATCTATCTCTATTAGCGATAGAAGCGAGAAAAAACGGGTTTCAGCGGATCAACTAGCTTCTCTTGCCAGAAATCCTATCCAATTTACTCTTCAAAAAGCTCATCAAATTTATCTAGAACCTGGCAAAGTAACTCATGATGACCAGCATTTTTATTTGTCGGCTCTCCAGCGCGCACTTTTAAAAAATAAGCTTGTAGAAACAGAGAAGGGAATTAATGAAAAAGAACTCCCTCAAGGGGTGTTTGGACACCTAGAGAAGCAAAATCTTTGTAAAGAAAAAGAACAGGTTCAGCATTTTTTCAAAGAAAATCAGATATACCCTTTAATGAATATTGAGCTTAGAGAAGATATAGATTCTTTAACTCCTTTTAAAGAGGGGCACTGGCTGATGCCTCCTATAGAAGTAACCATGAGAGGGGGACGAGTTGTTTTAATTCATGGAACCATCAAAGGGATTTCTGAGAAAGGGTTTATTTCAACAAAAGCCGCAAATAAAGAGACGGTTTTTAAAGACCTCCCCCTCTTTTTGATTTATTCGATACTTATGCAAGAGAGAGGCTTAAATCTATCGCCGAATTGGTTTTTTTGCAAAGATTTCAAACAAAAAAGGCACGAGTTAAAAGACCCTCGTAAGCTTCTTGGCCAATACCTTGAATTTTATGAAGTTTGCTTAGAAAACGTAGTACCTTTATTACCTTCTTGGATACCTTATTTTATAGAGGACTCTCCACCAGTTATTTTAAATAAAATAAAAAAAGATCTCTCTTCAGATCGTTTTTATAATTTATATGCTCAAATGCTTTTAAAAGAGGATTTACTCAGCGAACATTTAATAGAGCGTTGGAAAAAAATGTGCATTGATTTACTCAAGCCCCTTTATGAGGTGGTTTGCTTATGAGCCAATTTGATGTTTTAAATCCTAAAATGGATCTTTATCAAAAATACTTCATAGAAGCATCTGCAGGTTGCGGAAAAACATTTTCAATTGAAAATGCATTTGTGAGGCTTATTATAGATCCAAACCGCCCTCTAGATGTACAGAAAATATTAGTGCTGACATTTACTAGAGAGGCAACGTCTGAATTAAAAGCTCGAATACGGCTAGCTTTAAACCAAGCGAAACTTCACCTTGAAGAAGGTCTGCCAGCTTCTTTTGAATATCTTCGAGAAATTCAATTGGGGCCTGAGCAAGCTATTAAGCGTGCTATTGAAAAGTTAACAGATGCATTGACACATTTTGATCTCGCTCAAATTTTTACGATTCATAAATTTTGTTTTCTGAAAATGAAGCAGTTTTTATTTCAAGCAGAGCTAAATCTATCACAAGACTTCGATGACTCGCAGGTGAATATAAAAACATACGAGACGATTGTTCGTGATTTTTTAAGTTTTTACTTGGAAAAAGAAGATTTAAGCACCAGTCAGATTCACCTCCTTTTGCGTGCGTATAAAAATGATTTCCAGCTTTTTTTAAAAAGCTGTGTGCTCCAGCTTTCTAAAGAAACGCCCATTGAAGAGGGAGTTCCTTTTAAAACTCTTTATCAGCGGTGTCTTCAAGAAATTAAAAGATTACAAAAAATACAAGCTCTCAACGAGGAGCAATTCCTTCAAAGTTATTCCCATGCTTTAAGCGCTTATAAGGGGGCAGCGAATATTAAAGGAGAAGTTCATAAAGATTTGGAGGACGCCCTTGAAAAGCTCTCAAAGTTATTTAATCCAGGTTTGACAAGCGAATACTTTGAATCTGCTCTTGCAAGCTACCCCACTTTTAAAGCTATTTTTCAAGCAAAAAACTTAAAGAAAAAAGTCATTGAAAAACCAGAGCTGTACGCTGTTCATTTTGCTTTTGAAAAGAGGTTGAGCAAACTCTTGTTTCCCCTTCTAGATCAAGCTAGTAGTAAAGAGAATGCGTTTTGTATGGTGTGTTCAAAAAGTTATCAACTTCTGCTTCGCTATTTTGAAAAAAACCATCTTCTAACACCTCAAAATATTTTACAAAAATTTAGAGATCTTGTGAAAAATCCTCAGATAGCAGGAAAAATCTCTGAGGAGACTCAGGCGGTGATCATTGATGAATTTCAAGATACTGATCCTTTGCAATGGGAAATTCTCTCCACAATTTTCTTAGAAAACACTTCTTTTCATCGACCTTTTTATCTGGTAGGTGATCCAAAGCAATCGATTTATTCTTTTAGAAGGGCTGACATTTATACCTACTTGAAAGCAGCTCAAATGTTAGGGGTGAGTCAAAAAATGGAGCTCAACACTAACTACAGATCTCAGCCACAACTTTTAGATGCGCTTAATAACTTATTTAATAAACGTGGGGATGCATGGCTTATGCTTCCTAAAACAAAAGAAACCCTTAGCTATACCCCTATTTTAAGTTCACAAACAGTTCAAAAGGTGGACTATGGGGATAAAAAAGGTTCTATTCATTTTTTAATTGGCGAGCAAAAAGAACGGGCTCAAACAGTCCCCTCTAAAAAGGTTGAAGAAACCATTTTATTTCCATTTATTGTTAATGAGATTTTGAGGCTGCACGAACAAAAAAATATTGCCTGGGATGCATTTGCCATATTGGTTAGAGATCGTTTTCAAGGAGCGCGCTTGAAGCATTTTTTGAAAAGCTATCAGCTCCCCTTTACATCCACTCGCCCAGAGTCTCTGCAGGGGCTTGATTCAGTAAAGCAATTTACCCAAATATTTAGAGCTATCTTGCATCCAAAAAGTATCCGGGAGCTGTTTTCACTAAAGCTCAATTCAATTTTAAATTTCCCACAAGAAATTTTTGAAGAAGAACATTTACGATTGCTCATCCAGCATTTTTTAGATTTAAATACCTTGCTTTTTGAAAAAGGTTTTTTAGCTTTTTATGATGGGTTAATGAACCAAGCTACATTATTAAATAGTTCTATTTATGAGAAGATTTTATCTTCAGTAGATGGAATCTATCTCTACTCGGAGCTAGAGCAAATCAAGGATTTAATGGTTCAAGAAGAACTTGCTGGAAAAACTCCCATGCAACTGCTCAAATGCTTAGAATGTCTGAGCGAGGTAAATTATTTAGCAGAAAAAACGCATCCCCTAAGACAGAATTTTGAAGAAGTAGGCATTCAGATTCTGACTCTTCATATGAGCAAGGGGCTTGAGTTTGAAATTGTATTTGCCCTGGGGCTGGTTAATCAAGTGAAAGAAAAGGATCTGTTGATTCTAAAAGAAGACTCGCAAAAGTTGTCCCCTACTCAAAGCATTTCTCCTCAAGAGCTTGAGCTATACAAAAATGAGCAGAATGCAGAAAAATTACGTCAGCTTTATGTTGCTCTAACACGTGCAAAACAACGGCTTTACATCCCATGTATATTTACAGATTCAGCAAAAGATCTTTCTGCGATGGACCTTTTTTTAGATAAGTTGCAGCTTGATGCTCAAAGCCTGAAAAAGTGGATTGAAACTCAACCTGAAATAACAGCCACTTTTTGCAAGGGGCCTTTGGAGGTAGAACATCGATTGATACAAAAAAGTATAGATATCTTACCTCCCGAACAAAGTCAGTTAAAGTTTGTTAAACAAACCAAAAATTCCTTTAGCTCGCTTTTACTGTCACAAAAATTAGCCGCATCTAATATTCAAGCGCCCCATGATTTTTTGAATGAAGATAAAACCATTCATACGCTGCCAGCAGGAGCTGCAACAGGTTCGTTATTTCATGACATCCTAGAAAAAATTGATTTTCAAGATCCTGAATTTTCAATAGACTCTTGTATTGTAGGAACAAGCTTTGAGCCTTGGCAGGAGGTTATTAGAAATCAGATAGAGCGCCTTTTGAGTGTGTCCATTGAAGGTGCTTTTTCTTTAAAAAATTTGGAAAAAGAAAAGACCCTAAAGGAAAGTGAATTTTTATATCCTCATCCCCCCTCTTTGCAAATAGAAGAGTTGGTTTCAAAAGGAAATTATTTGCACGGGTTTATCGATTTAATTTGTTTAGTATCTGGGAAATATTATCTTATTGATTATAAAACAAATTGGCTTCCCTCTTATACAGCCTCTTCTTTACAGCAAGCAATGGACGCTCACTACTACTTTATCCAAGAAAAAATATATCGTCAGGCCCTTAAGAAAATCCTCCAGCACATGGATCCGCGCCCTTTTGAAGAGTGTTTTGGAGGCAGTTATTACTGGTTTATCAGAGGGTTGGATGAAAGCGGCCAGGGTTTATTTAAAGTTAATTAGAGCTTTTATCAGCTCTTACCTTTGAAAAATGGTAAAAGTTCCTTCATCGGATTCCGCTTGGTTTGTGAAATAAGTCGTTTCCCATGTTCCATGCTGAGCATCTTTAAAAGTTAACGCTATCTTGTAGTCATAATTTTGTTGCAGAGTAGAATAGGTTAAAAGGATAACCGCTGTATCTGTAGATTCTCTATGATAAGAGTATTCTCCAGCATTATTGATTTCTTGATTTCTAAAGCTTTCATATGAATCATCATCATGAAAGTGAAAAATATGTTCATTTTTTACACCCATACTTCCACTTCTAGCGGATGGTTGTGCTAAAAATCCAACAACATAGCCATGAAAGTATTTGGGGACTATTGGATTATTTGTGTTACATGAGGACAAAGTGAACAGCGCGATGAGCGCAAAGAAAAAAGGTTTGTACTTCATAGTTTCTCCATTTGTAATGATTCTATAAATGCATCTTGTGAGGGTTCTCTTTTCAAAAAATCATATAAGAGTTTTTGAGGGCGCACAGCACCCCCCTTCTCTAGCACTTGTTGACGGTATCTTAACCCAACTTTGGGGTTTAACAAACCTTCTTTTTTTATCTCTTGAAAAAGGTCTTTAGCAAATACTTTGGACCACAAATATCCATAATACATAGGGCCATAGTCTGTTAAGTGACTAAAAGATAAATGTGAGTGATCCTCTATGCTGCCTACTGAGTGGGGAAGAAAAAGCTTTTTTAAATCATTTTTAATGGCAGTAGGGTCTTTATCGGCCCCTTCTGAAAAATAATTGAGTGCTAAAAAAGATAAATAACATTGCGCTTGAATATAAGAGCCTATCAAATTGTTTTTAGTGCGAATCATTTCCTGGATTAAGGCATTGGAGAGAGGTTTTTTGGTAATGTAGTGACTGCTAATCATTTTTAAAATATCTGGATCCCACAGCCATTCTTCCAAAAGCTGTGAGGGAAGTTCTACAAAGTCATACTGGATGTGGAATAGGTTTGAGAAATATAGCGTGTTATTGTTGATAACAATATCATGTAGAGCATGTCCAAACTCATGAAAAAAAGTGCTTACATCTGAATGTTTTAGTAAAGTTGGTTGAGATCCGTGGGGTTTAGGAAAATTAGCAATGACGACATCTAAAGCAGGATGTTTGACATTTTTAATGGTGCCTCCAGGAATTAAAGGGATATCACAAGCATGAGGGTATTTGTTGGGGCGGGGAAATAAGTCTAAGAGAATATAGCCCAAAATGGCGCCACTGGGCTCTGATATCTTGAGTAATTGAAGATCATCGTTCCATAGGCCACTTATGGGCTCTTGTGTGATAGATATTCCAAAAAATTGCTGGTACACTTCCATCAACCCTTTAAACGTTGTTTCTAGGGGGAAATAGCGTGAGATTTCTTCTTGATTGATTGAAGAGCTTCTTTTTTCATAACAGGCACTTACGTAGGATAGGTCCCATTCATTGAGTTTCCCTTCTGAAGTCATCTGAATATTTTTAGGCAAGTTTTGAGTTAAGGTCTCAAATTCAACCTGTCCCTTTTGAGATCCTTGCTGCCAAAGTTTATCCAGAAAAGACATGACCTCTTTAGGGTCTTCATAGATTTGTCGATGTAACCTCAGGTGGTTGAAGCTTGAATAACCCAGTTTTTTTGCAAGAGCATCTCTTTTAGCAATTAGCTTTTTCAATAGGGATTCATTTTGAGGGAAGGCACGGTTGGTATGGGCGTCATAGTATTGGCGGCGGGTTTTCTCTGACTTACAGTTATACATAATTTGGCTGTAGACTTGTCGATTACAAGGGAGTTCAAAGCGGCCAAATTCGTCTTTCTTATAGCTTTCTAAAAAAGAATGGCTAACTCCCGGGAGATCTTTTTGGCTCACAAAAAGAGTTGAAGAATCGAGCTGTAGATTTTGGATAAAATCGATTTCAAGTTGTGAGATTTCTTTTTTAAGCTCTTGAACCTCAAGACGACTTTCATCGGTTAAGTTTTGCCCGTTGTCTTCAAAGCAACTACAAACATCTTGCAGAAATGCCTGATTCTCCTCGGAAAGTTCTAGGATTTTTCGGGGCCTTTTTAAAAATCGGTAGATTTCATTTTCTGTGATAAAAAAATCATCGTAATACTGTGTAAGTTTGGCATAGCTTTTGTTAATTTCATCTCTTAAAGACTCATCTTCTACTGTCAGTGACATTGCTTCCATAATAGAGCTTCTAGAAAAAATAAAAGCTAAGACTTCATCGAGTTGGTTAAGAATTTTTTCAAAGGGAAGGTCTCCTAAAATGGCATTACGAAGGCAAAGAATTCGCTGTTCACCTTCTTTGATAGTCTCTTCTTTAAAAGAGATAACCTCAGTAATGTTTTTTGGGAATAAACTGACAATATCTTGACTGTCCGTTAGGAGGGGAATTGCATCTAAAGTAAAAAGAGTTGTGTAAAAAAAAATGAAAGCTGCAAAAGCCGCTATTTTGGTTCTCATTGAGACGTGTTGGGGTTAAAGGTCAATAGCCTATCATTTCATATAAAAAAATAGACGTAAATATTATAGTGGTTTTGCCAAAAAAAAGGTGTGTGTGTGACGACTTCTGAACTAAGCTTACTAGATGCTGAGTCTGCATCTGTTTCTCTCATAGATTTTTTAAAAGAGCAAGACTGTCTCAATACACTCGATATTGTAGCAGCGAGTTGGCTTTCTAAAGGAGAGGAGTCTTTTCAGCTTGTACTAGCTTATTTATTTTGTGCTTCCCGCCAGGGGCATTTATGTGTTGAGGTTTCACCACAGTTAAAGCCACCTCTTTCACAATTATGGCCCATGGAAAATGTTGATTATCAACCTTTTGAAGATCAAATTTTAGTTGGTGCACGTTTGCTTAAACAGTGTCCAAACTCTTTGATAACCTTCAAAGAAGATCGCTTGTATTTAAAGAGAAATGAGCTTTTAGAAAATGAAATAAAAGAGCTATTTTTAAATGTAGAGCAAGATATTCCTCAGTTAGAAGTAGGAGAGGTACTTTTATCAGATACGACCTCGGTGATGCAGCGCCAGGCTGTAGAAAAAAGTTTGCGAAGCTGCCTTTCTTTTATAACTGGAGGTCCAGGGGTAGGAAAAACCTATACAGCATATCAATTAACCCGTGCTTTTTTACAGCTTTTTCCTCAGGCGCGTTTGGCATTAGTTGCCCCCACGGGAAAAGCGGTCTCAAATCTACAAAACTATTTTTCTCAAAGCGGTGAATCAAATAAGCTGCATGCGATGACATTACATCGTCTTTTTTACCATGAGATAGACTCATATCTGCCTTATGATTTGATCCTAGTAGATGAGAGCTCTATGGTTGACGCCCCTTTAATCTTAAAACTTTTAAAGCATTACAAGCCGCGCTCGCGTTTGATTTTCTTAGGAGACCCCGATCAGCTGCCTCCGGTAGGATCTGGAAGTATTTTTTGTGATCTTCTCAAAATGAGCCAATCTAAATCAGAGCTTACAGAGTGTTTGAGAACCGATATCAAAGATATTTTGCAAAGTGCGCAAAGTGTTAAAATGGGGGAAGCTTCTTGTTTTATCGAAGGTTTAGAAAAAAGAGGGGCTTTATTCCCCCTTCCGAGTCCGCAAGATCTAGCGACGCATTTTTTAAGTAAAATTGCCCCTCAGAGGGAAGAAACACTGCTTCAAAAACTGAATGGTCTGTCTCGTTATAAAATTTTAACCCCTATGAGAAGAGGGGTTTATGGATCTGAGTTTCTAAATGAGTTACTAAAAAAGAATCTCCCTACTAGTTACCCGCATCCCATTATAATTGGGGCAAATAACTACCGCTTAGATTTGTTTAATGGAGATATTGGTTTTATACATAATTTTGAAGAAGCGATTTTTTTTGCGAGAGGCTCTGAGCAAAGTCATTTTGATCCTCAAGAAGGAGTTAGAAGAATCCCTCTAGCATTGTTACCTTCCTATGAATTAGCACATTGTCTTTCGGTCCATAAAAGCCAAGGCAGTGAGTATGAAAAAGTCAGCATTTTAATCCCTCCAGGGAGTGAAGCTTTTGGTAGAGAGCTTTTATACACAGCACTTACACGTGCAAAAAAAGACCTTGAAGTTTTTTCTAATAGTCATACACTTGAGAGATTAGTAAAAAATAAAGTAGCCCGTATATCTGGCTTAAGTAGTTGAGATTGAGTATGAATAAGTTAGACGCACAGCAGATTTTTTCATCTGTTTTACAGCTTTTTAAAAATGAAGATTCGACAAATTTTGAAAGAGATTATTTAGAGCACCTTGAGTGTCATATTAATTCACAATCTTTGAACTTAGAAGAGCTTCGCCTTCAGATTATTAATTTTGCCGAGCATTATCAGGTTTTAGAGATTAAGGTGCAGGATTTCATCTACGAAAATGAAAAAGCTGGCATTCGTCTCTATATGAAAATTGAAAGTAAAGAAGATAAAGAGTGTTTGGAAGATAACATATTTTTTATTTATCATTTTGAAGATGAAAAAGTTAGAGAATGTTGGATCATTACAAAACTTCCTGTAGATAAAACAAAACCGATTGAGTAGCAAAGGGGACTATGGAAAGAGATCAAGTAAAGCAGTTTGTGAAAAAGTGGATTGAAGTTATCTGGGAAAAACATCAAGCAGGTCAACTCGAGCAATTTTATCATTCTGATTTTGAAGGTTATTATAATGACGAGCCGCAGAATCTAGAGTTACTTACTAAGAAAGTGGGTGTTTTTCAAAAGCATATGAAGAATATTAAAATTGAAATCTTAGACCTAATTATTGAAGGGCAGTCATTTGTTTTACATGCTGTTCAGAAAATTAATCCTGATGCAAAATCGCTTTCAATCCCCTCTATTTTGGTGGCCCACCTGAAAGGTGGAAAAATTTCTAAATATTGGCTTAAGACTGAAATGCCTTTAGACTTTAACGGTTAAAGCCAAGTCCTTCTTTAAATTGCTCACTTGCTGTTATTGGGAGCTTACCACTTGGAGTACGTTTACCTAGTAATATTTCGGCGCACCCAATTTGACTTTCACAATCATTTTCATAGGCCATCAGAATCGTGTGCGAGGAATCAAAAAAACGCAGGCTATAGGGAGATCCAAAAATACAGACAAAGACCTTTTTGTGGCTCAGCTTTTTCATTAATTCCCTTGTCGATAGGGCAAGACCAAAGTCTTTTTTAAATGACTTATTCATCTCATAAAGCCCGATGATAATTTGATCGTATGAATCTAATGCCTTCATAAGATCTGCTACTTCTTTCTTTGTAGCGGATCTAGGTAGGAAAAAGGGTTGAATATGGGTTGCTGTTTGCAGTTTATTTAAGAGAGGGGTTTTTCCTTGATAAGACTCTTTAACAGGAGTGTGGATCAGCTCTAGAGCATCTTTAATAGATACGTCACGCCCGATTTGGACAAAGGCTGAGGCGGCTTTTTTTTGAATTTTAGAGGTGTTTGTAGGGCAACTTACAAGAGTAATGGCTTGTTTAAAAAGTTGAGACCTAAGATGGCAAGCTTGTTTTGAAAAAAGATCTACAGGTAGGTGGTTTTTTGGATGATCAAGACCCAAATTTTCTTTCACTTTCAAAATTTTATTTAAGTGGTTTCTAATGTCTTTTTGCAGCTGAGGGTTATTTGTTGCCGCATCGACAATGACCTGTATAGATTTTATTGGGTTTTTGGGGAAGACTAGAAGGTCATTTCCAGCTTGTAGAGCAAGCAGTTCACTTTCTCCAGGTGCATATCCTTGGGTGACTGCTTTCATATTCAGGGCATCTGTAACAATAAGCCCTTCAAAATGAAGTTTTTTTCTTAAGAAACTAGAAACCGTTGTGGGACAAAGTGAAGTTGGGAATGGACTGATTGCTGGTAGTTGCAAATGTCCGAGCATAATGGATTGGATCCCCTCATCAATCAATGCATGAAAAGGACTCCATTCGAGTTGATCTAGATCTTCTATGGTTTTATTGATTACAGGAAGAGCATAGTGAGAATCTGTCGAGGTATCTCCATGTCCTGGAAAGTGTTTTGCACAGGCTATGACCCCTTCTTCTTGTAAACCTTTTGTATATAGACGGCTTTTTGAGATGACATTGTGAGGATTCTCCCCATAGGAGCGGTCTGCAATCACTGGATTTTGAGGGTTGTTATTAATATCGATCACCGGAGCGAAATTAAGGTGAACTTCCACGCCCTTACACTGCCTAGCCACTTCTTTCCCATATTCATAGATCAATTGATTATCTTGAATAGCTCCTAGTGTTAAATTACGTGGGAATCGAAGAGCTTCGTTCAGTCTTAGTTGAAGGCCCCACTCATTATCTTGTGCAACCAGAAGAGGAATTTTACTTTTACTTTGTAGTAAATGTGCTGCTTGCTGCTGAGCCTCAATAGACCCTTGCATGAACAAAATGCCTCCAATCGTATATTGTTCTAGAAGTAAAAGTGTTTCTTGGAGGTTTTCTTGAGGCCCTTGTGTCCATACTGGAACCATAATCAGTTGCGCTGTTTGTTCTTCAAGCGAGAGAGACTGAGCAGTCGCTTGACTCCAAGAGATTGCTTCAAGTGGGAGAGAGACCCATATTATTGAAAGTAAAAGGCTAATCCAAGACCACTGGGAGAGTGATTTTTGAGGGGTAATTTGTTCCAACATGAATGACATTGTGTGCTTCATGCTCATTTTTGTCAAAGTGAGGGTAGTTTGATCCTGAGATCGTCATGCGCAATTGATGGTCTTTAGCAAATACCATACTGGTAGACCATAAATCCACTTCAACGGGTAAAGTGTCATTAGAGTTTACTTTCACATTTTGGATCCCTTCAGAAATCAAGACACTTTGACCATTTGGATAAACATCGGTAAGTGTAATTGAAAGGTCCGCAGAGGGAGCTGAAGAAGAGAGATAAATTAAAGCTTTAATACGTCCAGTCACCTCAGTATCTTCTTTTAAAATATCTGAAGTAAAGACTAAAACATCTTGGCGTTTTTCATTTTTAGATTGATTGAAAGGTCCAGATGGGAGGTATAAGTTACGCCCTCCAAGGGTTGGAACTGGATTTTTGGGGTCATAGTTATACGAATATTTTTTTTCACTAAAAAGTGGTGCTTTTGTAGAAAGCTTATGAGATTTACTGAGATAGTAGTTTCTCTCCTCTGCTTTTGGAGGCCATTTTTGAGCGTGTTTCCACACATTTCCTTTTGATGGGGTTTGATCTAATGGGCCCATCACATAGTATTGTACTGGAGCTGATGAATCTTCAGGCGCAAACTCCCCTTTAAGATGATAGTCAAACCAGCTCTTAATGAGCTTTGGTTCTTTAAGGTCATAGGCATTTTCTGGAACAGGGTACTCTCCTAGTTTTTCTAAATTAGATCCCCAGTGAGTCCATGGACCCATCACGAGCTTTTGTTGCCCACGAGCTCCTGTCCCCCCTTTTTCTTGCCAAGCACTAAATGAATCGAGGGTCCCTTGAGAAAAAATATCATACCATCCGCCAATATGAATTGCTGGTGTTTGTACACAGGCTGTTTTCGTACTCGCATCAATCCCTTCCCAGAAAGAGCCGTAGTCTGTGTTTTTTAAAATACTTTGGTAGGCTTGTGGTGCGACTTTTGCAAACCAGTTTTCTACTTGGTGTTTGCAAAGTTTACCACCTACATAAACTCCGTGTTGATAGAGAGTGGGTGTGGCCACACGAATAAATTGGCACTTAAGGTGCTTGGGTCTTGTAGGAGCTAGTAGAAGTTGGGTGATCCCATTCGCAGATTCACCAAATGTTCCTACTTGCCCGTTTGTATAAGAGCTATTACCAAGCCACTCTACGGTGTCATAGCCATCTTGCAGGGCCCCCCAGCCATCTGTAAAGTAAGGTTCCGGGCAGTCTTTTGGGTAGCTAAATGAACGCAGGCTCTGAAAGGCAACCACGTATCCCCAGCTTGCCATCTGGCTGTGTATTTCTTTTTTCTTCAGAGGTCCAGGAGTGCGGATTAGTATACAGGGGGGGGCTTTTTCTAAATCTTTGGGGATGAAAAGATGGGTAGTTAACAACACTCCATCTCGCATTGGAATTTCGACTTCTACCTGCTCAACGGCTGTTGTGTAGCAGGTAGCAAATACGAGTAACGAGAGTAAAAGAGATCTAAGAGGCAAGTGTTTGTTGCATAATGTGCGCATGGCGAGATTTAATTCTCTTGGCCTTATTGACCTTATAAATATTTTTCTTCACAGCTTTATCTACTAATGAATAAACGCTGTTAAGATCTTTTGTCAAGTTTTCTGCATTCTTTTCTTTTAGACTTTCTTCAAAACTGCGCATGGCGGTGCGGATACGAGACTTAAACATTCGGTTGACGAGCTGTTTCTTCTGATCTTGAAGAATACGTTTTTGTGCTGTTGGTAATTTTTTCTTTTGTTTCTTTTCTTCTGCAGCCATGAAAACCCTAACGTGGTTGTATTTATTTAAAATTGAACGGGTCATTATAGAGAGTTTGTCAAAAATTGTCAAAGAGTTCTCCATAGCATTTTTTCATAAAGAAAATATTTAACTGAAATATTAAGAAGTGAGCATATTATTTTTTTGAAAAAGGGTTTGTGCGTGTGGAAATAGCCTTGATTGATCTAGCTGTAAACCTTGAGATCCTAGGTATGAATGTATTTTACTTTTTGGCTGGAGCGCGCAATATTGTTTTATCTAAGATAGCGATGGGGGTGTTAAAAAGAGGCTCTAAGGTTAATTTTTCCTGTTGAAAAAAAACTTTTTTTTATAAGAAGGGGAAATGCGTAAAAATTTAGTATGGCCACTTTTTTTAACTGTAATTACAGGATGTGTTGTTGTTTATACCGCATTGTTGTCTCTTGATTTATATCGCTATGTTTATTTTAGTCAGCCAGTCAAGGTAGAGCAGGTGCAGACCTGGGTAAAGAAAGAGGGAGCCAATCTTTTTTCTATAGAGGTTGATTACTTATACAAAGTGGACGGAGTTAAGTATAGAAAACACGATATTTTAAAAAATAAAAAGTTTAAAAATAGTTGGATTGCTGGTGAAAAGGCTGACAAAATGAAAAGAGAGCCATTCTCTATTTGGATTCATCCTAAAGATCCGCATCGTGCTGTCATGGAAAAAATATTTCCCACAAAGAGGCTATTTTCAACAGCTCTTTTGTTGGGGATTTTTCTTTATTATTGTTTGTTGAGTCGTTTTATGTTTAGGAGAGGCTAAAGATGCACCGTTGTCGCGCTATTTCAGAAAGTGGAGAGCTGCTTCAAGCGACTTTCAATCCTGCTGTAGGAATGAATATGATCAGCTATTGTAAGGGGGATGTGCAAGTGATAGACCAAAAAACAGCGCCCCTATTTAACGAGCGTATGGCGGGTTTAGGGGCTTTGATTGGCCCTCATTTCCATCATCGTAAGGAAGAAGACATCCCCAAATTAGATCTAGAGCCTATTTTCCCCTTTATTAAAGCCTTAAAAGAAAAAGGACAAAATGAGTTTTTCTCACATGGAATAGCAAGGTATGTTCCTTGGAAGTATGAGGGAGATGGGAACTCTATTTCGGCAACCCTTTCCGGGGCAGATACTATCCAAGGGATAAAACTGTCTACAATTGAAGGACAGCATTTTGAGTTAAAGTATAGTGCAAAGCTTTTGCCCGATGGCCTTCATATAGACTATCAAGTCGAAGCAAAAAAACCTTCAGTTATAGGGCTCCATTATTACTACGCATTACCTCAAGCTCGAGCTAAGGTTGAGGCCCAGGTAGATTCTAAGTATCACCATCCAGAGGGCTGGAAAGAAATCCCAAACTCATGGTTAAAAAATTCACATCAGTTGAGTTTTGATATTAATGAAAGTACAGAAGCTGACTTTGGATTTAGACCTTTAGGAAATAGTTTAGAGTCACACATTCAATTACAAGCAGTGGACTACAGCCTATCTATTAAAACAGAGTCTATAAATCCAGAGCATGCATGGCAGCTTTATCACCCTAAAGGGGCTAGTTATGTGTGTTTAGAACCTGTTAGTGCCATTAATCCAAGAGAGCCAACAAAGGTCTCGAGTCAGTTGAAAGTTCATATTCAGATTTTAGATTTATGAAGAAGAGGCAGGCATTTCTGTCTCTAGCCCTGGTTCTGGGGTAGGTGTTTGCTTTTCGACAAGAGCGTTGAACATTTTCCCTAGATTTTTAGTCGTAGAGATCCAAAAAGTCATAATGCCTAAAAAGAGCACTGAGACAAATGGAATGCAGGCTGAAATGGAGCCAAAGAAAAAGAGAAGCACTTGGTAAATAATTGCTCCCCCAGATTTCCCTAAACGAGCTCCAATTACATCAATAGGAGCTTTAGACTGAAACCTTTCCTTATGATCTAAAGGGATAAAGGTCATTTCTTTTGTAGAATCGAATAAGGAGTATTTAGTAGATTTACTGAGGCAATTTTGCATTCCACCAAAGAAAACAGCTATTGCAAGTGGGGTCATCGCCATAAAGCCAAGATCTTTAAACGAGTTGCCAAAGAAAATAAAGGAGAAAAAGCCAATCCCTGTGATCATCATTGCAACTGGAGTGATAAGAGCTGTTTTCGTCCAGCCAAAGCGTTCTATAAATTTAGGGATAAAAAAGGTGATTGAAAGTGACAGCAACCCAATCATTGAGGTGACCGAATTCATGTAGTGGTTAAACGCTTGTGGCGAAGGGTAAAGGTGATGTAAACGGTCTTTCCAAATCACATCCATGAGGTTAATGGCCAAGTTGTATGAGACTAAAAGAATAGCGATAGAGATGAGATATTTTGATTTAGAGAGCATTTTAAGACTTTCTTTTAAAGAAGGTTTTTTTTCTCCTTTTTTGTAAGATACTTGATGTAGAGTTTGATAATCTTGTGAAGAGAAAACCATTTTATTTTGCCAGCGGAAGATTCCCATGGTGACCAGGCCGCACAAAGTGACCACTGTGATATATATGACAATAGACTGATTCCAAGTGCTGCCGATGACCATTGCGTTGGCGGCAAATCCTGAGACAAGTGCTGCAAGATTAGAGGCAATCCCAAAAACTCCATAAAATCGTTTGGATTCTTTCACAGAGGTGACTTCATTGGCAACACTCCAAAACAAAGTACTCAGAACAAGACTGCTCCAAAGCTCGGCAATGACATAAAAGAGGGTGAGCGTCCAGTGTTTATATAAATCAATAAATCCGCAGAAGCCTTTGGGGAGTATTTTCTGAAAGAAAAGGGCTGAATTTCGAGGCTCAAAAGCCTCTCTTAGAGGGTACATAATGAAGGCAAAAACAAGGAAAAAAGCCAAAAAGCTAGAGGTGACTATGTAAAAGACTTTTTCTTGAGTAAATCTGCTTGTCAGTTTTGTATAAAAATAGGTTAGCAGAATTGCTATAGGCAATATTCCCCAAACTTTTACATAGGGTAAAATCTTAGCGCCGGCCGCCGTAATAATGAGAGTGTCTTTAAGGGGTCTTAAAATGCCGTAGTTGAAGCAGATTAAAAATAGCATCAAAAACAAAGGCAGGAACCTTTTGAGTTCATATGAATGAATGGGCCAAAAAAAAGAACGTAATAAGCCGAACTCTTTTGTTAAGCTTTTTGCCATAGAGTTTCCAAAAAATATATTTATCTTTGAGTTTAAAATTTATTTAGTGACTGCTACTAAATCGGTTTGATTGTAGCATATTTTTAACTTAAATGGGAATCGATTAAAATATTCAATCTTTTTTTTATTCATTGGAGAGAGATTAAAAAAAAGGCTTTCCAGCTGGCTGATAAAACGTCATTTTTGTATCCTGAAAAAAAAAATGAAACCAAGCGTAGGCATGGAAAAACTTCGAAAAGGGCTATTTATCAGTTTGTGTTTACTGTACTTCCCCCCGCTCATAGTACTGGGGAGGTTCTCCTTTTCGTGGCCCTATTCTTGGCTGTTGATCCCTATTTGGTCTCTTGTTGGCTTTGGGTGTCTAGTTTATCAATGGAAGCTTTTTGAAACCAGGGTTCAAGAGGAAGTTTTTAGGGGTTTTGAGAAAGAATTTGGTTCTTATGATCAGCAGCAGGCTGAGCAGGTAAAGCTTTTGACTGAGGAGTTGCACGATTGGGAGGAGTCAGAGAAATTGCTTCAAAAAAAAATTACACACTTGAAGGAAGCCTATCGTCACCAAGAGGAGGAGTATACTTCTCTCCAGTCTGACTTGCAAGATCAGCTTTCAAAACGAGAAAGTTCTCTTTCCGAGAGCAGGTTAATCATTCGAGATCAACGTTTAGTGATTGAAAAAAAACAAGAAGAGATCAACGTATTAGGAATGCAGATCAATGATTTGAAGTATGATCTTGAAGGTCTTTTGAGCCAAAAGAAGGATGAGAGTAGCTTGTTTATAAGAGATGAACCCACCTCCCATATTCGTCCAATTCATCAACCGATTTACAAAGAGCTTTCTCTTGCAGAAAAGCTTGGGGGGTATATGGAGCTCATGGTGCAGATGAGTCGCTCCAATCCCTTTTCTAGAGCTAGGAAAGAGCACCAGCTTCCACTTCGCTCCTTGGTCATAGATCAAAGACGTTTTTTTGATCGTCTGCAGCATGAGGGAGCAGAGATCGTATTGGTCTACTCCTACCAAGAGAGCAAGCTCATTTTCATTAACCAAAAGGTTAAAGATTTGCTTGGCTGGAGCCCGGATAAATTTATCCAAGATTTTTCGATGCTGGTGCAAAAAGGGCTCGATCAATGGCATTTAACGCTTCGTCAATTAAACCAAGATGAAGTTGGGGAAGTGCGTCTTTTGATGAAAAGACGATCAGGGCAAAATGTACTTGCTAACTGCTATTTGAAAATGGTTCCCCAGGGGCCTTTTGAGGGGCATGCCCTGGGGATCCTTTCGTCTGCCTCTAAACGTTAGTCATAATGGTGGCTTTTGTATCTGCTGGCAAGAAAACTTTATGGGAGGGATTTAGCGTCATTATTTCCATTGTTTGACGGTTTTTTTCCGCTTCTAAAAGTTTTGCTGCTAGTTCAGGTGAAACTTTCTCAGATAGTTTAGCTAAATATTCACTTTCCGAATCGGCACGCAATTGAGTTGCTTTAGCTTTAGCTTCAGCCTCTAAAACGATAGCTCTTGCGTCTGATGTAGCTATCAGCTCGGCTGCTTTAGCATCGGCTTCAGCATTCATAACTTTAGCTTGGCTCTCGCCTTCTGCAAGCGAGATCTTAGCTGTACGCTCTCTGGTAGCAATCATTTCAGTCATCATTGCCTTTGCAATGGCTTCTGAATAAGTCAATTCTTGAATTTCAACTCGTAAAAGTTCAATTCCCCACTTGTAAACCGTATCAGAAAGTTCAGAGTTTATTTTATTATTAAGTTCAACTCTTGATGAGAAAACTTCATTAAAACTTAAAGTCCCAATATTTGCTCTTAAGTTATTGAGAGCTAAATCAGCAATCATCGCAGGGAGTCGATCTGCGGCATAAACAGCTTTTTTTGGATCTATAATTTTCCAGCCAATAGACGCATTGGCTTTAATAGTAACATTATCTTTAGTCTGGCAAGATCGGCTTGGGGTTGTGGTTTGTTGCTCTGATTTTTCAATCATATAACCACCCTTTTGTGCAATGTTGCCCCAGTTGTATAACATTTTTGGGGTGTATACAAATGGAATATACATGTAAAAACCTGACTCAATAGTCTCGCTATATTTTCCAAACTTTTCCATGACAACTGCGTGTCCTTCCGGTACCCATGAAATCATAATAAACCTCCTTTAGTGACTAAAAAAATAATGACGCAGATTTTAGGTTAATATTATTAAGATTAAATTAAGAGGTTTTAGTTAAAGACAGAGTGAAGCTTTTTGAACAGGGGTCTAATCTTAGAAAGATTGTTTGGTGTTTTACAGGACTTTATAGTTGATGGTAAGGAGCCATCTGTCGTAAGGGTGGTTTTTCTTTTGCTCTTTTGATCTAGCAAAAAATTCTGAGATACTCTTAGCGGGAGGGGCTGGCGGTGTGTGATCACCTATAGGGAATCCATGCATCAGCTTACTCACAGGGATCAAAAAAGGCCCTTGTGGCATTGCCACCGAGGATTCATTGAACATCTTAATAATTTTCTTTAGTTTAGCCGCTAAGGGAGTTTGGGTGGTTTTTTTGAAATGGGTTTGCATTAGAATATGGTTTGTTAAATCAACTTCAGGGTAAGTAAATGTATTCTCACCGTCAAATTTGGGGGGGCTTACAATGAGCCCAGGTATGATTTGAGTTGTTTGACCACTATATTGTTTGGGCCTGCTAAGTTCCTCTAAAGGAATTTTGCGGCGTTCATTAAACTTTAGATCGCTGACAATGACTTTTTGATCTTTAAGACTCACCTTGTGAAGTCGTACTAGCTGGCCTGATGTTGTTACCCAGGTGTCTCCTTCTATCATTGGGGATTCTTGGGGTGGAAGGTTAAGCAAGGCGCGGACTCTTTGGTCAACATGAAAAGTATGTGTCTTATGGTCGCGCTCCTCTCCAGCAGAAATTTCGCAACTAAGCTTTTCTATTTTTTTACCTAAATGCCACTGTTGAATAATTTTTTTCGCTTCTGGAAGGACTTTTTTACATCCACTTAAGTTGTTATAGACTCGCTGTCCGGCTTTATACAAGGCGCCATTGTGCAAGTTAAAAGATCGCATTAGAGACATTTTTTTAGGTGCATTCAAGCTAGAAACATCAATTTGTACATAGCTATGAAAGTTATTTTTTAGAAAATTATCTTCAGTAAACGATTGAAACATCGTCATTAGCTTATTTAGAGTAGGCGTAAAGGAATTTTTATAATATTCATATGAATCTTGTATTTGATCAGCGCATAGCATGGGTTGACCTATGAAAGGGTCTCGGGCTGGAGTAGCTAAAGGGTTGAAATTGGTCATGCAGGCTAAAGGAGAGTTCATAGAGTGTCCTAAATGTATTATGTTTTTAACCGGTTATTATAGATATGGAATATAAAGAGAATATAAAGAGGAAGGGCAGATGCTCTTATTAGGATAAAAGGATCCCATGTAGGGGAAAAGAGCATTTGTTATAAAAGTGGAAAAGTAATCAAAATAAGACATAAAAAAAAGTGATTTTGAGTGTTTAGAGAAAAAAATCGAATTGATTTAAGGTTTAGTCTGAGAAATAAAATAAGCTATTTCAGGAGAGAGAATCACAAAAAAAATAAAAAAAATAAAAAAAAATGAAACAAAGGTTGTGATAAATTGAAGCATGTCATATATTTTACCTACTTTTTAACTGAAAGTCTTCTCGAAAGGAGATCAAAGTTAAAACAAAGCGCCTAGAGTGCTTAAGATATTTTGACAGCGTGGATGGCTTTTATGTGCAAATATAGCTCTATACTTACTTTAGTAAGTTAGTTTTTAAGCTAACGTCATATATAAAATTTTTTTTGAGAATTTGATCTTGGTTCAGATTGAACGCTGACGGCGTGGATGAGGCA
>CAYGLF010000001.1:324329-354925 GCA_964350945.1 uncultured bacterium | reverse complement strand
GCCTTGGGGCGTTGTCTTAAAGGTGGTGGTGGTGTTTTTGAAGGATTATCTGGATCGACTACTGTTTGAGATTTTTCTGAGCGTTCTTGGCCTTTAGGGGTTTTCGCTTTTTCGTTCATTACTTAAGGTCTCTTTTGAAAGTTTTTTTTTAAATTTAGAGTTTATATGGTGATTTGTGAATATATTTTTTGAAATGATTTTTTCAGATCTTCTAAGTTGCCTGTGTTTGTAAGGACATAGTCTGCTTTTGCAGCTTTTTCATCGCAGCTCCACTGCCTCTGAGATCGTTTCATAAAGGTTTGGGGGTCTTTAAATGCTTTTAATGAGCTATCTATGGGCCTGTTGACTGCGAGGGTGACCTCGTAATCTATATCGGATTTCGTCTCAAATAAAAGGGGGATTTCAACCACAAAAAGGTTCCATTTTTTTTCTTTAGAGATATTTTTATATATTTTATTTACTTCTTCTCGAACACGAGGATGAAGGACCTTTTCCAATTGATTAAGTTTTGAGAAATTATTGAATACTATCTTGGCAATTTTAGCTCGATCGATCTTTTCGTCACAAACAATCTGTGGTCCCAAAAGGTCTATTATTTTTTTTTGAATCTCTTTATCATTTTCAATGAGCCAATGGACAATTTTGTCGGTATCCACCACATAGGCCCCAAAGTCTTTAAACAGGCCAGCCACGGTGCTTTTTCCTGAACCAACTCCACCTGTAATAGCAACTTTCTTCAAAGCTAACATTCTTTCCAATTTTTGCCAATCTTAATATCTACTGTCAATGGGACCTTTAGTGAAATTACATTTTCCATAATGTCTTTGACATCCCTAGAAATTTCTTCAATTTCTGAGTCTAAAGCTTCAAATAAAAGTTCATCATGGATCTGAAGCACCATAAAGCTTTTCTTATTTTGCTTGTTAAGTCTCTCGTCTATTTGAGCCATGGCAATCTTAATGATATCTGCATTTGTGCCTTGGAAAGGAGAGTTTACCGCAAGGCGTTCTGCAGCTTGCTTGAGCAGTTTATTGCTGCTTCCAATTTCTAAAAGAGGGCGCTTTCTTCCAAAAAGAGATCGGGCATATTTTTTTTCTGCGGCCTCTTTTTTGCAATTTTCAAGGTAATCTAATACTTTGGGGTACTGCTGGAAATAAGTCTCTATAAATTCTTTGGCCTCCCCAACACTAATTTTAAGCTGTTTAGATAAGCCGAAGGCTTGCTGACCATAGATAATGCCAAAGTTGACAGCTTTTGCTAGAGAGCGGCGCTCTTTACTGACTTCTGAAAGGGGGATTTTGAAAATTTTAGCAGCGGTAGATGTATGAATATCTCCATGATTGTGGAAGGTCTCTAGCAAGAGGGGATCTTGGCTATAGTGAGCAAGAAGTCTGAGCTCTATTTGAGAGTAATCTGCAGCAATATAGCTCCATCCCTCTTTTTGGGGACAAAAAGCTTGTCGAATTTCTCTTCCCTGCTCTGTTCTCACCGGAATATTCTGTAAATTAGGATTAGTGCAAGAGAGCCTTCCTGTAGCTGTAATAGTTTGATGGAAGCTGCAATGTATTCGCTGTGTATTTTCAAACTGGTCTTCGACTAAAGATTCTACATAGGTTGAGCGCAACTTTTCTAACATGCGATACTCTAAAATCTTTTCAATAATAGGATGCTCTTTCTCTAGGGCCTCTAAAGTCTCGGCATTCGTGGAAAATCCTGTCTTCGTTTTCTTCAGGGGGGGGATGGCGAGTTTTTCAAATAAGATTGTGCCGAGCTGCTTTGGGGATTTGAGATTGAATGATTCGCCTGCTATGGCATAGGTCTCTTGCTCGAGTCGCTCTAAATTTTGAGTAAGCTTGATCTTCAGTTTTTTGAGCTGATTAATATCAACGTAGATTCCTTGCCTTTCCATCTTAAACAAGACCTTTACCAGGGGAAGTTCAATGTCGTTATAAACAGATAAAAGATCAGCCTGTTTGACTTTCTCTTTTAAAAGTTGAACCAGTTTCATCGTCATCCAAACATCTTCACAGCAGTAATTGGCAACGGTTTCAATATCGATTTCGGCCATGCTTTTTTGTTGTTTTCCAGACCCTATTAAGTCTTTGATTGCAATCTTGGGGTAGCCAAAGTGCTGCAGTGCTAGGTCATCTAGAGAATGTTGACGCAGGTGGGGAGTGAGGAGGTAAGAAAGTAAAATGGAGTCGTCGCCAATTTGTGGGGCGTCTATTCCAGCATTTTTTAAAATATGCAGATCGTACTTTAGGTGGTGACCTGAAAAACGGATGTTTGGGTTTTCAAAAAGAGGTTTTAGCTTGGCAACTAGGGTCTTTTGACAAATACGTCCATTGAAAGGGATGTACCAGAGCTTATTAGTCGAATGGCCAATTCCAAGACCTACCATTTGTGCGCGTAGTGGATTAATGTGCGTCGTTTCGGTGTCAAAACAAATTTCCTTTTGCTGCATGAGATGATCTATTAACTCATCGAGCTGAAAAGTGTCTTGGATGATTTTTGCTTGAGGCATGACCTCTTTGACGGTAGAGGGTATGTTTTGATCTAATTTAAATTCCTTGAGAAGAGATTTAAAGTTCATGTCCTCAAAAAAAAGGGCCATTTGCTCGTTATTTGCGGGTACAAGCTTGTAGTCATCAGGGTTGGTAGGGATTTCTAAGTTAGTATCTAGGGTTACCAGCTGTTTGCTAATTTCAAGTTGTGGAAGGTGGGATTGGAATACCTCACATTTTTTCTCATTAAGGTATTTCTCTGGGTTCTTTTTAAGCTCCTCTAGTGTGGTTGCTTGCTCAAGCAGACTTTGCGCTGTTTTAGGCCCAAACCCCTTGATTCCCGGAACATTATCCGAGGCATCTCCTACAATAGCTAAGTAGTCCCTGATTTGAGAGGGCCACACTCCAAAGTGTTTTTTTACCTGCTGAGAATCGTATAGGAGATTGTTTTTATTTGTGTTTAATATGGAAATACGCTCGGAGACGAGCTGAAATAAGTCTTTATCGCTGCTACAGATAAAGGCTTCAGAGCCTTGCTTGCTTGCCCACAGGGCAACAGCAGCCATCACATCGTCAGCCTCAACACCCGGAAGGCGTAGCTTAGGAATATTGGCAATTGAACAAAAGTCATAGGCCCACTGGAGCTGGTGAGGTAAATCTTCGGGAGGAGAGAGGCGGTTTGCTTTGTACTCTGGAAAAATGGCACAACGCTTTTTGGTATTGTTAGGGCCATCAAATACAACGACTAAGTGGGAGGGGTTAAAATCATTTGAAAGTTTTAAGATGGCACGGATAAAGCCATAAAGGGCGTTGGTCGACTCTCCAGAGGGTCGACTCAAACGACGAATCGCATAGTACGATCTAAAAAGGTATCCCAGAGCGTCTAGGATAAATATTTTTTTCATAACGAATCAGGAGCTGGCGTATATAAATTCATGAGTTCACCGTTAATTGGGCTTAAAAAGGAAAAGGGATTTTTCTTAATGAGATCCATTAAGCTAGGATTTGCTACAAGGCTATTTTTTAGAGAGAGGAAGTCAGTAAATCTAACTTTAGGCTCTAGCTGAATAACTTGGAATTTATTGTCTGTAATGCCCGCTGATTTTGCAAGCATCTGAGCAACTTCTTGAAGTTGATATCCAGCGCCATCAATATATCCGTACTGTTCTGCTTCAGTAGCATAATACACATTAGCTCCATATTTATTGATCAACTGCTTTTCAGTTAATTTAGGTCTTTCTTTGGAGACGACAGAAATAAACTGTTTGTAGTTTAGGTCAATAATATGCTGCATCGAATTTCCACTATTTTCCTGCCAGGGTTTGTAGGGGTTTAGATCATCTTTACCAGTTCCCGCCGTGAGTGTTTTGTTTTGAATTCCTATTTTCCCCATCCCATCAGAATAGTTGAAGAACATTCCAATCACACCTACAGATCCAATCACACTGGTTTCTGTGGCATATATCTTATCGGCTGCACAGGCGATGTACATCCCTCCAGAAGCGCACAAGCCTTCTACATAAGCGTAGATAGGAATTTGGTACTTGAGACTGTATTGTTTGAGGGCCTCGTAAATACTCTCTGATGTGGTTGCTCCTCCTCCTGGAGAATTGATGTAGAGCAAAATGCCTTTAACCAATCCATTTTTAAGGGCGCCTGCTTGAGATTCATTTAAAATAGCTCGGATGTTTTCCGCAGAAATCCCTTGCATGCCCCCCGATCCAATTACTCCATTGATATCGATACGTAGTAAGAGCGGTTTTTGTGACGACATAACGTATTTACGGCCATTGGTATCTGGAATAATCATTTCAAAATTGGAAGCTTCGGAAGACTTAGCTGTTTTTCCTGCTCCAAAAGCTAGCAAAATGATAAAAACAGCAATAACAATTCCTATGACTGCAAAAAAAGAAATGCAAAATGAGCGGACAGCTGAACTAAATAGTGATTCTCTAACAAGCTTCATAGGGATCCTTAAGGGTATAAACAAAGTGCTTCAAGGTATCCTATACGAGCTTATTTTTAAGCAATAAAAAAATCTTTTGTAATGACTGAAAGGAGCGATTTGATTCTCCTTGAAATCAGGCTACTAGATGAAAAATCGCCTTCAAAAAGAACGTGACTTAATTTTTAAAATGATTTAAAATGAAATTTATGTTTTTAAATACCAAAGCCTAAAGGGAGGTTTTTATGTCAATTCAGCCTATTCAAGTCAACCATAACTACTATGAACTATCTAATGATTTTTACACCCCAACTTCTCAAGATATTCTTGAAGCACTGGAATTAAATGACAGTGAAAAACTTAGAGAACTACTTGCTCAAGGAGCGAATCCCAACACTCCGCTTGAGCTCGACGGGTCAACAATGGATGCACTGGTAAAAGCTATCGGGGGATTTTATGAACTTAAGCCAAACTCCTTTGAATCTACGATCATTCCCATTTGCATCAATGAAATCTTATATACGATCATTACCACTTGCATCAATGAAACCTTTACGGAAGGCTCAATCCCCCCTCTTTTCTTTGCTGCCCACACCCGAAATGTAGAAGCTGTTAGAGCTCTTGTAGAAGCTGGAGCTGATGTTCATTTTAAAATCGTGGCAGATGGTAAGACAACATCGCCTCTTTTAGCTGATTCTGGAGAGCGTGGGGCTTATATAGAGATTATGGAAATCTTGTATCAGCATGGGCTTGCTATTGAAGAAATGATTGATTCTGAGTACGACTCTGTTGCCGAACTTTTGAAAGACGCTCACGAAGAGGGTAACAACGAGCTGGTCGCTTTTTTAGAAAATCATGGTTATTCGCTCAAATCTTAAAAAAAGCTGTGAAAGTGGGGTGTCGTACTCCATTTTCAAGAGCTGTTAAGCTATACAAATAAAAGCCAAATCCTGTACGCTGGATGGCCTTATTTTAAGTAACAAAAAAATAGTTTTACTATGTTTCAGTTTTTAAGAGAATTCTTGCATCCTAGCTTAGGTATTATGATTGAAGAGGGGTTTATTTTACTCCTTGTCATTGTACTAAATATTGTGGTTCGCTACGTGGTTCATCGCATCTACCAACAGTCTAAAAAACTCAAAGAAAATTTTTTAAAATCTAACTTCGTTCAAAGGATTATAAAGCCAATCCATCTGATGATTTGGCTCTTGGGATTATCTTATATGGTTTATATAGCCATCGTTCAACTTCCTATGGTAAGCGACCTTAGCGCTGCATTTGCTCAATTTCGACGTTTAGTCATCATTGGAGGATTTACGTGGCTTTTTGTGGAAGCCAAAAAACAATTCCAATACTCATGGATGAAGAGATTGCTGTACTCTGGGAAAACTCCTGATCATGCCAAAATAAACCTTCTTTCAAAGCTAGCTTCCTTTACAATCTTTGTGGTCGCCATGCTGATCATTTTAGATACTCTTGGAATTCATATTGGAGCACTGATAGCTCTGGGCGGAGTTGGGGGACTTGCACTCGGTTTTGCTGCTAAGGATGTTTTTGCGAACTTTTTTAGTGGGTTTATGCTTCATATCACACGCCCGTTTCAAATAGGGGACTGGATTCATACGCTGAATAAAGAAACTGAGGGGACAGTAGAGCATATTGGTTTTTACCTAACATGCCTCAGAAGTTTTGATAAACGCCCCTTTTATGTGCCTAATTCCCTGTTTTCCTCACAAATCATAGTTAACGCTTCTCGCATGACAAACCGGCGCATTTACCAAACAGTTGGAGTACGCTATGAAGATTTTGATGTTGTTGAAAAAATAGTTAATGAAATTCGTGAGATGTTGAAAAATAATTCAAAAATAGATAGTTCGCAGCATCTTCTGGTTGATTTTGTAGAGTATGCTCCCTCTTCATTAAATATTTTAATATATACCTTTACCAAGTCCATAGTATGGAAAGAGTGGTTAGAAGCTCAGCAACAAGTCTTACTCGAAGTAGGTCGCATTATTCAGAAAAATGGGGCGGAGATTGCCTTTCCGACAACAACGGTGCATTTAAATCAGAAGAAACCAAGTTAAAGGTTTAAATCTTTAGTTATTAAGTGTGAAAAAGTATAATGCCTTCTAAATTCATTACCGGTGGTTAATGCGCTGATGGAAACAGTCTTAGAATTGATTGCAAATAATGCAGCGTCAGCGCACTGGTGGTTCTTTTTGCTATTAATTCTAGCGGGTTTAAATTTGCCTATTAGCGAAGATCTTATAGTCCTTACTGGTGCTGTAATTGCCTCAACAATAGTTCCTCAAAATACGTATAAAATTTTCACATTTATTTTTTTAGGTTGTTATGTCTCTGATGTCATGTCTTACTGGATTGGAAGATCTTTGACCCCTTGGCTAAGATCTAATAAGTATTTGGCAAAAATTGTGGATAATAGCCGGATGGATAGAGTTCAGCAATTTTATAGCCAATATGGAACCAGAACCCTACTGGTGGGGCGATTTATTCCTTTTGGAGTCCGCAACTTCTTATTTATGTCTGCTGGAATGGTGAGGATGAAATTCGTAAAATTTATTCTCGTCGATGGGTTAGCTTGTCTTTTATCCAATGCAGTTTGGTTCTTTCTAGCATATTTTTTAGCAGAAGGTTATCCCAAAGTGTTGTCCTACATGGGGAAAGCCAATTTAGTAATTTTTGCAATCTTTATAGTTTTTACTATTACAGCTCTTTGCTATAAGCGTACAAAGAGGAACAAAAAATCTAAGGACCCCATTGTTTAAAAATGCTTTCGCTGTCTAATGCTTTAACATTGCTCAGGTTACCTGCTGCTTTTATGTTTATTATCGATAATATGACGGTTCGTCTCGCCGCTATAGCACTCGCTATGCTCAGCGATTGTTTGGACGGTTACTTTGCACGCAAGAATAAAACGGTCAGTCAGCTAGGCACTATTTTAGACCCTATTATGGACAAATTTTTTGTCTTCTTTTCTCTTGGTATTTTAGTAGCAACCTCACAAATGCCTGTTTGGGGAATGGTTTGTATGCTTTCAAGAGACATCTGTTTGTTTATTTTTGGAATTTACCTCACTTTGAGTCGAGGCTGGGATCAATTCGAATTTAAGTCAATTGTATGGGGGAAAATTACCACGAGCGCTCAGTTTTTGGTGCTCATATTTGTGGTGATCCAAGTACAACTTCCTTGGTATATATATGCCGCCTTCATCCCACTCGGAATGTTGACAGCGCTTGGCTTATACCGGGGCTTTAAAAAGTCAACGCGCCCTTAGTGCCTACATTTTTTCAACAGTTCCCAGTCCAAGGATAGAAAAACCAATCTCGAAGGTCTTTTTGACTAGACTGCATAACAAAAGGCGTGAGTCTTTTTCTGGAGAATTGATCACAGGGCAGTCTCTAAAAAAAGCGTTGAACTTATCAGCGAGTTGATACAAATAGTCACAGAGACGATTGGGTAACAAAGAGTGGGCAACAGACTCAAGAACTTCTTTAAGTTGAAGGACATGAAGACCGAGTGCAATTTCTTGGGGATGTTTTAAATCGATTAACTTATCTTTAAATACTTCTAGACAAAACCCAGCTTTTCTCTCAATGCTTTGAATGCGAACAAAGGCATATAGTAAAAAAGCAGCCGTATTCCCTTCAAACTGCAACATTTTATCGTAGCTAAATGGGTAATCTTTAGTGCGAAGGCTTGAAAGATCGGCATACTTTACTGCATTGATGCCTAAGACCTGTGCAGTCTGGTCCAAGTTTTGGATTGGAGGCTTTCTATTCTCAAGAATTTGTTTCGATTTTGAAATTGCAAGGTGTAGTAAATCGATTAGTTTCTCGGAATCTCCACTTCGTGTTTTAAATTTTTTGCCGTCAGAACCAAGTACGAGTCCAAAGGGAACATGAGTGACTTCTGTTTTTTGTGGATCGTAGTAACCCGCTTGAATAGCCGCTTTAAAAACCATTTGAAAATGTAAGCTTTGACCATTGTCGACGACATAGATAATGCGATCGGCTTTTTCTACATGAATGCGTTGATAGAGAGCTGCAAGGTCAGTTGTAGCATAATTATACCCACCATCTGATTTTTGAATAATCAATGGGAGTGGAGAGTTATCTTGAGCGACAAAACCTTCTAAAAAAATACATTTGGCTCCGTCAGAGACTTGAGTGAGTTTTTTTGATTCAAAAAGTGTAACGAGCTCCGAGAGCTGATCCATATAAAAGGATTCACCACGCTCAGTAATGCGCACATTTAACAAATCGTAAATTGCCTGGTAGCCTTCGCGTGAAATTTCACAAATTTTCTTCCATGCAGCCATAGACTCTTTTTCTTGGGCCTGAAGCTTGACTACTTGCTCTTGTGATTTTTTTTTGAAGGTTTCATCCAAGTCAAAGCACTTGCGGCTCTCTTTGTACCAACTTGCCAGGTCAGAGAGAGAAGCTGGTTGTGAGCCGTCCAAAACGCCTGGATGCTTTGTTTTTAAAAAGTGAATTAGCATCCCAAAGGGAGTTCCCCAGTTGCCGACATGATTGAGTCTTAAAACATCGTGACCTAAAAATTCAAAAAGGTGAGACAGGCAGTCTCCGATAATAGTCGACCTTAAGTGTCCTACATGAAGTTCCTTGGCCGTGTTGGGGGATGAAAACTCGACAATAACCCGTTTAGGGGCTTTGACCTTTTGAATCCCTAATCGGGGGCAAGAGATTAACTGATTAAGCTCTTTTTCTAGGTAGCTTGTCTTTAGGGTGATGTTAATAAAGCCTGCTCCTGCAATTTCACAAGATGCAATAGCAGGGTGATCTGTAATCAAAAGTTTTTTTGCAATATTACGAGGGTTATCTCGAAGCTGCTTGCTCAGTTTTAAAGCGCTATTACACTGATAATGTCCGTGTGATGCCTGCTTTGCAGTTGTAATTTCAAGGCAATCGTCTACCTGCTGTAAGGTCAAGGAGGGGAACACTTTTTGAATTAACTGTCTAAAGAGAGCTGTAAGTTGTTCTGCGATTGGAGAACTGTTAGACCAGAGCATTTTGTTTTTCTTTAATTCCGCTAAGTTTTTCTTCTACATATTTATCTGCCGCGGTGCTCGGGCAAATACCTTCTTTATCAGCTCGCTGATAAATTGATAGCAATCGATCATAGGTTTTATCTGCTTGAAATAAAACTTTTTGAGGGTGCGAGTCATTTAAGGGCATTGCAGAGGCCACGCTAATCACCCCTCCTCCGTTAACAAGGTAGTCAGGAGCGTAAAGGATCCCTTTGTCCTTCAGTAAAAGACTGTCTTTAAGATGAAGAAGCTGGTTGTTGGCAGCTCCCACAACAGCCTTACAGTTAAGGCGGGGAATCGTGTCTGGATTTAAAATGGCACCTTGAGCACAAGGGACGAAAATATCGCACTCTAAATCATAGATTTGATCACAGGCAACAGCTTGAGCGCCGTATTCATGGCAGATATATTTGAGTACGTCGGGGCGTAGGTCTGACACATATAGATTTGCTCCAGCCCAAAATAAATGCTGGATGAGTTTTTCACCAACCCCACCAGCTCCCTGAATTGCGATTTTTTTCCCGCGCAGGGAATCACTCCCCCACAAATATTGAGCGGTGGCTTGGATGCCTACAAAAACTCCTCGAGCGGTAAAGCGAGCGGGATCACCTGTTCCATCTCCAGGTAGCCCTAAAATATGGGGAGAGAACTTGTGCATGGTTTCTATATCGCTGAGCAAGCAATTCATATCTTCAGCACCTACGTAGAGGCCATTCAAAGAATTAATAGCTTCTGCGAATGATTGTAAGAGTTCTTTAGGTTTGGGGTAATTTGGATCCCAAATTACGGTGCTTTTTCCTCCCCCTGCTTTAAGGTCAGCGATGGCTGATTTGTAGGTCATCCCTTTAGCAAGTCTCAAAACATCTTTTAGGGCATCTTGAGGAGTGTTATAGGGTAGAAAGCGGATGCCACCAAGTGCAGGGCCAAGAGTCGTGTCATGAATAGCAATGAAAGCATGTAGCCCACAAGTGCGATCTTGAATTTCGATGACTTTCTCATAACCAGCGATATTGAGTGTCTTAATGTGCAAGCCCATGCTCCTCCTTCAAAATTTAGGGTAGAAAGATTTTTTAAAGAATCTATCTTCAGAAAATATTAATATAAAGTCACTTCCATAATATTATTTTGAGTCAATTTAGTAAAGGATGAAGTAATAAGTCTTGAAATTAAATCTAATGATAGGATAAATTAAACCATATTTTTTTAATTTCTATTGATATATAGACTATGGTTGAGGTTCTCATGACAAAAACAGTCCTTTCGAATGCTTTAAAAAAAGACTTTCTGTCTTATCTTAAGCACAAGAGGAAGCCCGATTTAGTTACTAACTACTTATTTTTTGTTGAAAAGCGTGATAAGCTCTCTCCGGTAGCTTGTCCTCGCCATAAAATGATTTTTAGAAGTCTCGAGGAGGCGACGGCCATTTTAGAGAAATCAGGCCGCCTATGGAGAGAAACTCGTATTCATATTGGTCATGAGGCTGCTCATGTTAATGAACAGACTCAAAAAATATATATATGTCCTTTCTCTGGGAAAGTTTTTGGCGACAACACCCATCCTAATCCCCAAGATGCCATTTATGATTGGGTTGCGAACTGTCCTGAAAATACCGAGCGTAAAGATGGGCTTGTGGTCAAGCGCTTCTTTGTTTCTGAAGATCCAGAGATTATCAAAAATTATATTGAAAAATCGGTAGAGCCAATCACTAAGGTGGTTTTTTCTTCTTCTGTGACCGGGGCTCTTTATCAAAATAAAGAGACCATTGTTGAAGAGTTTAAGGAAAAATATGTCAAACCAATCTCACTAGAAGAGATTCAAAACCAAAATCGCTTTGAGATAGAAACGCACTTTCTAGAGTATATTCAACATCAGCTAGCAGAAGCAGCAATTACCGAGTTTATTGAAAATTTAGCTGAACATGAAGAGTTTATGCCATACATTCAAAAGTGGCTTGAAAGTTAAATGAAAGTTGAGTTTATCACAAACTCCGATCAAGAAACGGCTGAATTAGGAGCTTCTTTAGGAAAGCGACTTCATGAAAATAGTGTGATTGCTCTTTATGGAGAGTTGGGAGCTGGAAAAACCACCTTAGTCAAAAGCCTTGCACAGGCAGTGGGGGGGATTGATGCTAGCGAAATTAACAGCCCAACTTTTACCTTTTTAAATATTTACGAAGGCCTCAAACCCCTATTTCACTTTGATCTCTATCGAATGGAAGATCAGCAGCAGTTTTTGCAAATGGGATTTGATGAATACTTCACAGCAGGAGGGATTTGCTGCATTGAATGGGCTGAACGCATTCGCTCAATTCTGCCCAAGAAGCGTTTGGATATAACCATTGAGCACCAGCAAGAGTCTCGAAAAATCACCATTGAATCTGATTATGAAGAAATTAATTTTTAAAGATGTTCACTTTGTCAAAAGTTGTTCTTTGCCAAAGCAGTGTCCTTGTGTAAAAGATGATCAAGGTGTAGTCTTCCCTGAGATAGGGGTTGCAGGTCGCTCCAATGTGGGAAAATCGAGCTTACTTAACCATCTTTTTCAATCTCAAAATATGGTCAAGACTTCTCAAAAACCAGGAAAGACAAGGTTGCTTAACTTTTTTCAAGTGGATAAAGCCTGTCTTTTTTGTGATCTTCCAGGTTATGGGTATGCCCGTGTTTCAGAGAAAATGAAATTGCACTGGGGTAAAATGATTGAGTCTTACATTTTAAATCGTCAGTCACTTCAGCTGGTCCTGCTTTTACTTGATATCAGGCGAGATCCGTCTGAGCAAGATATGCAATTTTTTAAATGGGTGGAGTATCAAAAAATGCCCCTTCTTTTTGTGTTAACCAAAGCTGATAAAGTTACCAAAAATGAACACGCACGTCAAAAAGCGAAGATCATTAAACTTTTTGACAGGCCAAAAGATGATTTTATATCTTATTCTGTGACCAAAAACATCGGCCGCAAAGAACTGATTTTTGAAATCAATAGGAGGCTGTATGGCTCGATTGATGAACAGTGAGACTTTCGTTTGTATTGACTGCGAAGCTACAGGACTTGATGTTGAAAATGATTCTATTATTGAAGTTGCGGTCGTTTTGTTTACGATGGAAAAGGAAGTCGAATCTTTTGACTCTTTAGTAGATCCCAAAGTGACTATTCCTGAAAGTTCTATAGAGATTCATCACATCACCCAAGAGATGGTGACTGGAAAACCTGAAATTAAAGAGCTTTTACCTAAGGTACTTCAAATGATTGGGAAACGTATTATCGTAGGTCATGGCGTTGGATTTGATGTTCAACTGATCCATCGTGCTGCTAAGAAGCATAATATTCATAGCTCAATCGACAGCAATCCCTTTTTTGATACCCTTAGAATGGCTCGTCTTTATGGCGAAAGCCCTACGAATTCATTACAGGCTCTTAGAAAACATTTCAATATTGAAGATGAAGGAGCTCACCGAGCTCTTAGCGATGTTATTGTGAACATTGAAGTCTTTAAAAAGCTTGCTGCTAGGTATAAAATGGTGGAGCATCTTGAGAAAGTTTTACAAAAGCCTATACGCCTTAAAAGGATGCCACTTGGAAAGCATAAGGGGAGAGATTTCAAAGAGATCCCCATGGACTACTTACAATGGGCTGTAAGAAAAGATTTTGATCGCGATCTCATTTATTCAATTAAATCAGAAATTAAAAGAAGGGGGCACTTAAATGACTTTTCAAACGCCTCAAATCCTTTTGCAGGTCTTTAGCCTAACTTTTGTTCAAAAGGATGTTCTAATTTCTTAGAATTTACAACCTAGATATAATTTGAAAGCCTCTTTTTGGAGAGAAAATCATGGGGTGCTATTTTTAGTTTTTTTTGAGCGACAAAAATGAGCCGTTAGGTTAAAAGGAACAGAATTAATGACGAGGTATATATGGAAAAAGGGTCTTTTAAAGTAAAAGTTGGACTGGCAGAAATGCTCAAAGGCGGAGTGATTATGGATGTTGTGACATCCGAACAAGCTAAAATAGCGCAAGACGCTGGAGCCATTGCCGTCATGGCGCTAGAGAAAATCCCTTCTGATATTCGTAAAGATGGTAAAATAGCTCGAATGTCAGCTGTTTCCTTAATAGAATCAATTCAAAAAGCGGTCTCTATTCCGGTGATGGCCAAGTGTCGTATCGGGCATTTTGTAGAAGCCCAAATGCTTCAAGCTATGGGCGTTGACTTTATTGATGAAAGCGAAGTCTTAACTCCAGCTGACTCGGATTTTCATATTGACAAACACCCCTTCAAAGTTCCTTTCGTCTGCGGGTGTCGAAATCTTGGGGAAGCTTTACGTCGTATTGGAGAGGGGGCAGCGCTGATCCGTACAAAAGGTGAAGCAGGTACAGGAGATATTATTGAAGCTGTGCGGCACATGAGAGACGTTAAAAGAGAAATCAAAAAACTGAGTCAGTTAGACTCTAGCGAACTTATGACAGAGGCTAAGCGTATGGGAGCGCCCTATGAACTTTTAGTTCTAGTTGCACAAAACGGCGAACTTCCTGTTCCGAATTTCTCAGCGGGGGGGGTGGCGACACCTGCAGATGCGGCTTTAATGATGCAACTGGGAGCGCAGTCTGTGTTTGTAGGATCTGGTATTTTCAAATCTAATGACCCAGAAAAGCGAGCCAAGGCGATTGTAGAAGCGACTACCTATTTTGATGATCCCGAAAAACTAGTTGCGGCCTCACGCGACCTATCTCCAGGGATGGATGGGATTGCAACCATGCTCTTGGATAAAAGTGAACGATTGTCAACAAGAGGTTGGTAATTGATAGGGGTTCTTGCACTACAAGGAGCTTTTAAAAAGCATCTTGATTGTTTAAAAATGCTTAAGGTTCCTTGCCGCTTGGTTCGAGAGGCAGATGAACTGGAAGACTGTCATGGTCTGATTCTGCCAGGAGGCGAAACAACCACACACTTTAAGTTGCTTCATGGGCATTTCTGGGATCAGCTGAAAGCTTTTGGTGAAAAGAAACCTATTTTCGGCACCTGTTGTGGTCTTATTTTACTTTCTAATGAAATTGTCAATGATTCCCGAGTACCTCTTGGCCTAATGGATCTTAGTGTAGCTCGTAATGCCTATGGGACTCAGACAGACTCTTTTTATGAAACGGTTGAAGTTGAATTAGAAGATGCAGTGGTTCGAGTGGACTGCTTTTTTATTCGAGCTCCTAAAATTACACGAGTAGGTCCCCATGTAAAAGTTTTGTCTAGATACCAGGGAGAGCCCATTGCAGTGACCCAGAACGGCCATCTAGCTTGTAGTTTTCATCCTGAACTTGCAATGGATCTAAAGCTCCATGCATTTTTTGCATCTCAATGCCTGCAAAAAGCACGACTTTAAATGTAGCCACAATAAATAACCTTGCTTTTTGCCACCTCTGATTTTACACTGGTTCTGGAAAAAAATATGAGGTTCTTTAAGTGGATAAAGTCGGTGGCCTGTCAGGTGGAAATGAAAGAACTGTTAATACCCCAAAAGAGTATCCTTCAGAACTTAAAGAGTACTGTCTAGCCACGTGGCCTAAGACAGATAACCCCTTGTTTGACTTCAAGTTTCAGTGGCATGATTCTCTTTATCACTTGCCTCAAAACGTTCTTAATTTCATTCAAAATGTACCCTCTTTCTTAAGCAAAGCTCCCCATTATTTATTCTCTACGTGTAGCTATGGTTTGCATACATCAGCGGCATACATTTTTGGAGAGTCAGAGACGGATGCTGCTTGTCGTCGAGTCTTTGCAAAAGTTCATCTAAATCAAATTGATCCTTTGGGTCATAATATCTATACAGAAGCTTTGAAGGACCAGCGCTGGGCTGCTGCAAACGTGTATGAGGCAGCAGGGGCTCATATCTATCAACGAGATCATGTTAATTTTACGAGTGCAGCTCATTTTTTAGCTTCTCAACTTGCATCGGGTCGCTTAGAAGATTATTTAGAAAAAAAGAGTCATTTAGCAAGTGCTCAGGATTTTGAAGGACGTACGCCAAGTCACATTGCTGCTATGATGGATAATCCAGAAGCTTTAAAGGTCTTAATACAGCAAAATGCAGACATCAGCATTCGAGACAGTAGTGGGCAAGCCCCCATTCATTTAGCAGCTCAGTATTCTTTAGATTGCTTTCAAATACTTTTAGAGCATTTTTTGACCTTCCCAAAGCCTGCAATGATGATGCAAATTAGAGACCAAAATGGGGCGGGAGTGTGGCACTATGCATCTCTAGGAACGCATCATCGAAAGGTTACTAAGTTACTCAGAAAACTCAAAATCGCCGGTAATCAGCAAGATTTAAAAGGGCAAACAGCCATGCATTACGCAGCCTCTCAAGGGAATACGGAGGCTATTGAAAGCCTTCATCGCTTGCGGGTCAAAAAGGATGTGCAAGATTTTGATGGAAATACAGCGCTCCATTTGGCTGCAACAAAAGGGCATGCGAGTGCGGTTCAAAAATTAATTTCTGCAGGCTACTCTCTCTCAAAAGCTAATTTGAACGGGCGACTTCCTATCCACGAAGCTGCTTGCTCAGGAGATCTAGAAACGATCGGAAATTTGATTTACGCGGGGTCTGATTTCGAATCCAAAGATACTAAAGGAGAAACTCCATTATATCTTGCAGCAAGTCTTGGTAATAGCGAAGTAGTGCAAAAGCTTATTGATGAGGGAGCTGATTTCAATGCAACTTCTAACAACGGAAAATCGGTGCTTTACAATGCTTTAAAAAAGGGGCATTTAGAAAGTGCTGATTTACTGCAAGAAAAAGGAGCTTTGTTGCAAGCAGACCCTTACAAAAAGTGTGCTCTTCATACTGCCATTGCAAAAGGGGACTATGAGCTGACTCAACTGTACCTACTACAAGGGAGTTCTTTATATGAAAGAGATGCCGATGACCATTCACCTTTGATGGTCGCGCTTTTGGCGGGCAATTCACGTATTGCACGTTCCTTGATTGAGTTGGAAGCAGATCTTAGCATTCTTGATCTTGAAGACCGCACAGCTATGCATGTTGCAGCATCGAACGCAGACTCAGACACGATTCTAGCAATGCTTGAAAAAGGAGCTGTGCAAACCCGCTCGCATAAAGACGGTAAAATTCCTCTTCATATTGCAGTTATTGGGGGCAATGATGAAGCTTTTCCTGTACTGCTTCGCCATCTTAAGAATAAATCCGATATCAACATTCAAGATAAAGAAGGTAAAACAGCGCTCCACTACGCAGTTTTAGGTAAAAAACAGAAAATGGTAGAGCTGTTACTAAAGGCTGGAGCTTTACGCTCACTGACGGATAAAAGTCACCAGTCTCCTCTACATTTAGCAGCCATCTCGGGACATCAAGAAATACTAAGACTATTAACAAAAGATCTTCACCAACTCAATGAGATTAATATGCGAGATAAAAAGGGATATACTCCTCTTTATTATGCCAGCAAGTTTGGTCACAGTTACGGGGTGGAGTTGCTTAAACAGTTAGGTGGTGTTGTCTTGGTCTCAAATTATGACCCCTTACAGCAAGCAGCGCTCAATCAACAAACAGAAAAAGTATTAGAGCTATTAACAGACCATCATTTGATAGAAAGGGGGCCGGATGATAAAACAGCACTCTCTTTGGCTATTGAAGTAGGGAATCATAAAATAGCCTCTATCATACTGCAAAAGTGCAATAAATCTATTATTAACTACCGGGATTTGCATGATGAGACTCCAGTGCATCATGCGGTTAGAGGAAAACAAATTGAAACCTTGATAGAGTTGATTCAAATGGGAGCTGATGTAGACGCTGTTAATGATAAAGGGGAGACTCCTTTGCACTTGGCAGCGAAGCAAGGAGACTTGCAAGCACTTGACACCCTAGCGTTAGCCGGAGCGAATATAAATCCGCTTGATCATCAGAATCGATCTCCACTTCGCATTGCGACTCAATTGCTTAATGAAGAGTTTATCACAGCGCACCTCGAACTTGGTGGTCGTTTGAACCCCTCTGAAAAGTTGTCCGCTTTTTTCCATCTTATAAAGCATGGTAAGTTTGAAAGGGTGCAAGAATTTTTAATGCGAGGGGTTAATATTCAAGCGAGAGATTCTATGGGTCAAACTGGACTTCACTACGCAGTGACTCAGTCTGATGAGCGTATTACCCAATCGTTAATACGTGCTGGTTTTGACTTAAATGCGGTAGACTATGAAGGGAAAACGCCGCTTCATACAGCAACGATCCACAAAAATGGAGAGGCTATTAAGCTCTTGTTTAAAGCAAAGGCTCAGTCACATCGAAAAGATGCCATGGGTCGAATTGCTCTTGATATTGCTCGTAAGAATGAAGATAAGTATTTAATAAAGATTTTAACAGCTAGTGAAAATTAGTAAATGGACGTCATAAACACACTCTCTCTTAGAGATATAGACTGTAGAAATAAAAAAGTGCTCTTAAGAGCCGATTTCAATGTTCCGCTCAATGCTCAAGGAGAAATCGAGGACGATCTGCGAATTCAAGCTGTTCTGCCAACGATCCAATTTATACTAGATCAGCAAGCAAGTTTGGTGATTATCAGTCATCTTGGAAGACCCAAAGGATGTGTGGATGAAAATCTGCGGTTATCCATATGTGCCAAAAGACTAGGGGCTCTTTTGCCAAATAGAGTAATTACTGCTCCAGACTGTATTGGAGAGCAGGCGCTTTCTTTGAAAAAAAGCGTGGAGCCTGGTCAAATTTTAGTATTGGAAAATTTGAGATTTCATAAGGAGGAGACAGATCAGGATCGAGGCTGCTTTTTTGCTCAGCAACTGGCTCAAGGTTGTGATCTTTATGTGAATGATGCTTTTGGTTGTTGTCATCGCCGCCATGCCTCAATAACAGATGTTCCAAAGGAATTTGAAGGTCGAGCTGTGATGGGTTTTTTATTAGAAAATGAGTTGAAATATTTTCAGAGCCACGTCTTAGTTCCTCGCCGGCCGCTTGCAGCCCTTGTGGGGGGAGCTAAGATTTCAACGAAAATAGGGATTTTAAAAAGTTTAGTTGAAAAAGTAGATCTTCTGCTCATTGGAGGAGCTATGGCACACACCTTTTTAAAAGCCATGGGCTTTTGTATTGGGAGCTCAAAGTATGAAGAGATTTATTTGCCACTTGCTCTAGAGATTGTTGAGAAATGCCGCCAATATTCGGTGTGCCTTGTCTTACCTAAAGACCTTCTTTTTGTAGATGATATTAAAGATGAATCTTCAAGGCGTTGGGTTGTGCTTAGTAAAGATACTCCCATCCAGGGTATTAGTGTAGATATAGGCCCTCAAACAGTGGAAGTATTCAAAAAGAAACTAGAAAAGATGAAGACTATTTTTTGGAATGGCCCTATGGGCATTGTTGAAATAGAGGCCTTTTCAAAAGGTACTTATGAAATGGCCCAAGTTCTAGCTGACCAAGAGGCAACAACTATTTTAGGGGGAGGGGATTCCGCCGCGGCTGTTGCTAAAATGGGTCTTACGCCTCTATTTGACCATGTATCTACAGGGGGCGGGGCTGCTTTAGAATTAATTGAAAAAGGGCATTTAGTAGGAGTAGATTGTTTGACAAAAAACCAAGAAAAGTAATATTTTTTCACATTAAAAAAAAATTTACAGCCTATGCTTTTTAATCTTTACCCAAGAAACTGAACAACTATCTTAATTTTATCTTAATATTGAATCTTTATGCTTGGTTCTCAGTTAATTAATTATAACCCCTCGGAGGTCTATGACAGCCATCACAACCACATCAGAAACATATAGAGCAGACCCACAGCGTCCAACAGGAGCTCTTTCAGCTCAGTCTGTGTTTAAAAACCAAGATAATATCGTCTACCTTCAAGCCGGAGGACAGCCTCCAGGAGACCAATCAGCGCCCCCTGTGATTTGCGTAAGAGAGCAGCCCACTAACAATCAAAGTGCCCTTTCTAAAGTCATTGATCGAAGAATGTCTGAGTTGACAGCGTCTTTAGGAATGTATCTTGGCGGGGGAACTCTTGTGGTGTCTGTTTTAACCGGTGACCCAGCAGTTTTTGTTGGAGGAGTGGCCGCCACTGTTGCTGTTGTCGCTGTCTCTTCCCTGGTGACTCAAGGGATGCAAGTGCTGGGAGATGCGGCAATTGATGGGGGTAGTTATTTGATCAGGTTGCCAATTCGTGCGGTTTGCGGAGTTGGAAGTGTCGTCATAGAGACCGTTAAGCAGGTTTATAGAGCAGTTGTATAAACCTTTTTTTGAAACCTTTTTTTTAAAAAAAAGGTTTCATGTCTTCTAGATTAGAAATGAATTCTTATGATGTCTGACATTGACAAATTGACCTCAACATTGGTATGATTAACATCAGTTTTATTATTTCCTGATAATCTAGGATAAAGTGAACTCATTACATAAAAGTGATCTAAAAATCGTCTCTTTTAAATATTCGAATCTTAACAGATCCTCGGCAATAGCGCCTTCAGGCCTAGGAGCAGGTGATGTTATCTAAGTTAAAATCTGCCGCTATTCAACTTATTCCAATTCGTAGAGAAGAATTAAAGAAGTTCATTCCGATGTTTACAGTGTTCTTTTTTGTAGGGTTTGTCTACAACATTTTGAGAAACACTAAAGATGCCGTGTTAATAACAGGACAGTCCTCAGGTGCAGAAATTATCCCTTTTGTAAAAGTTTGGGTGATGTTGCCGTGCGCTTTGCTAATGACTTCCCTTTTTTCAAAGCTTTCCAATCGCTTTACAATGGAGCGGGTGTTTTATATTTTAATTGGCATTTTTATCACGTATTTTATTCTCTTTGCCTGCCTTTTTTACCCTTATAGCTCTTTCTTTCACCTCGATAAGTTCGGTGATTTTTTAGCTACTTATTTACCAAAAGGTGCTGCTGGTTTTATCTCGATGATCAGACACTGGTCGTTCACCCTTTTTTATGTGATGTGTGAGATGTGGAGTTGTATCATCCTCTCGATATTATTTTGGGGATTTGCCAATGAGACGACTACCGTTAATGAGGCAACGCGTTTCTATGGTTTTTTTGGGATAGGCATTAACTTTTCAGGGATTGCGGCTGGGCAGGCCTGTATTTATCTGTCAAAGCTTCCACAAAAGCTTGCAGGGGTTAGTGACCCTTGGCTGTTTACCTTGCAATGGATCACCATTGTAGTCAGTTTATCGGGGGTTATTATTATCTTTTGTATCCGGTGGCTACACTCAAATGTCTTTCACGATTGTAAATATTATAAGCCAAAATCAAAAAATAAATTTAAGCTCTCATTGCGAAAAAACTTCGCTTATCTTGCTAAATCAAAATATCTCATCTGTATTGCTTTGATCGTAGTTTCTTTTAATTTGGTAATTAACCTAGTCGAAGTTTTATGGAAAGATCAGGTTCGCCAGCTCTACCCAAATCCATGTGATTTTAGCATTTACCTAAACCAGGTCACCGTAGCCACAGGAATTATAGCGACTGTTATAGGTCTTTTTACAACCATTTTCTTAAAACGTTTTGGTTGGACCCGTTCAGCAATGGTGACACCGATTATCTTACTTGTAACCAGCATTGGGTTTTTCACCTGCCTACTCTTTAGTAACAGTCTGGAACATCTAGTTAGAAGCTACTTGGGGATGTCTCCGATGGCTCTAGTTGCTCTTTTTGGTTCCATGCAGATCTGCTTGAGTAGAGGCTGTAAATACACTGTTTTTGATGCAACCAAAGAACTGGCTTTTGTCCCTTTAAATCCAGAGTCTCGTAAAAAAGGAAAGGCCGCGATTGATGGGGTGGGGTCTAGACTTGGAAAATCAGGGGGATCTGTGATTCACCAAGGGCTTTTAATGCTTTGCTCTAGCTTTGCTCTATCGACCCCATACGTTGCCGGTTTTTTACTCGTCGTGATTTGCTTGTGGATGTTAGGGGTTAAGGTTCTTGGAAAAGAGTTTAAAAACCTAAATTCTGAAACTGCCCACGGCGATTCATTAATAGCGGACCCTGTTTCTGCCGAGACCCCTTCTACAGCAACTCAACAAGCAGTTTAAAACTTCGTATACGGTTTCTTACTTGAAGAAAATGCAATTGAAAAATGTTGAATGCTTCTAATTGCAAAATGAAGTGATGAGGCTGCAGATGTAATGGCAGCTAGCTTTGAGACGGGAACTGCAAAATGCGTGGAGTGTTTCTTATATTTCAATAACTGTTCAGGGCATATCGAGAAGCTATTATCAAAAGTGACTGGTGGATTGTTTGAGAGAGAATAATAACGACCCCCGTAACAAGCATCTTGTCGGGAACTGTGAAGCGCATACACCGCAAATAGAGTTGCAGATGCTAGTTCTAAAGATCCTTGTAAAAAATAACTTGCCCGAGTTGAAATATCCATATTACCTCTAAATTTTAGTTGTTGATTACTCTCATTGTACATTCTAATTATAAAGAAATCATAAATAATGAGTCGGGTTTATTTTTTAAATTTTTAGATTGACGGTCTCTATTTGCTTGGCGGCCAAAAAAGCGTGGTAGATACAGCTTGGAACCGAGACCCCGTAGAAGGAGTTTCCGAGAAAAGTAAGAGATGCTTTTTTTTCTGTAAGTTCTTTTTTTAATAGAGCCACTTTCTCTAGATGCCCTACCTTATACTGGGGAATCGCTTGATCCAAAGTAATAATTTTAAAATAGCAAGGGGGCTTTTTGATTCCCAGTAGGGATTGAAGTTGATCAAGGATCCTAGCTTTAAGCTCTTTTTTAGATAGGGTAAAAAGAGGGGAGCTGGGGTGAATCATCGCAGAAAGCCTCGTTTGAGAAGAATTCTGATTGTGATCAGGGAAAATTTGAGAGTCAAAAATGACTCCACTGAGAGCTTCTTGGCTCCAAGAAGGGGCGATAAAGCCAAAAGCCGGGGGAAGCTTCTGAAGGTCGGTATATCCAATGTGGGCCATCTTATAGGGAATATATGAGATAGAGGCTAAGAATGACACTGATGCTTTAGAGAGGCCGCTTAGAAGGGGTTTTAGAGCATATGCAGGAAGGGTAGAGAAGATGTGATCACAGGCAATTGTTTGTTGATCGGTCGTTACCAATGGACTAGAGGAGTCTTGAATGCGCAAAACTTTTTCATTTTTAAGAAAGAGTGCTTCTGTTTTCATTTCAAGAGCCTGAACCAACTGGCCAAAACCTTGCTTAAAGGAAATCATAGAGGAAGGGTGCTTTCTCTGGTGTTTCATAAAAGCTGTGAGCAATGAGCGCCTTCCTTCGCAGATACGATCGAGAGCAGGAAAGCTTGCTTTGTAAGAAAGAGAATGGATATCCCCCCCCATAATTCCCATAACCAAAGGATCAAGTAGCTGCCGGGTAAGGTAAGAGCCGATCTTTTTATGAAAAAAATCATAGATAGACTGATCCTTAGTAGGGACTTGCATCGGAGAGAGCAGATCTTTTATAAGAGGAAGCGATATCTTTGTGAAGTTCAACGGATTTAAAAGCATTAATGGCCCCAACTTTAAAGGGTGGAGCTTTTTTGAGTGGGCAATGAAGCGCACTTTGGCATTCGTTGAGGGGTGGATAATTTCTGGATATAGTCCTAAATCATTAAAAAGGTCTTCGCAGACCTCTCGAAACGGGTAAGCTAGGCGAAGAGAGTGAGGCCCCTTTTCGAAAAGGAAAGAGTCGTGCTGCTCTGTTTGCAACCAACCACCTAATGAGGCTTCTTTTTCAATGAGCGTAATCTGGCAATCTGGGGAGGCTTTTTTTAGGAAAAAAGCAAGGCTAAGCCCTGAGATGCCGCCACCTAATATGACATATTTTGGACGGTTTCGACGAGGCATTGAACATTTTCTACTTTGCTTTGAGGTTTAATTCCATGCCCTAGATTCATAATATAGCCAGGGCGATGACGCATACTCAAACAGAGGTTCTCCACTTCTTTTTTAAGGACCTCTTTAGGAGCCATTAAAAGATCAGGGTCTAAGTTTCCTTGCAGAGCAATATTGGCAGGAAGTTTCTTTGAAATAGTTTCTATGTCAGCACTGTCATCTAAGCTAAGGGCTTGAGAACCTAAAGAGGCAAGGCATGACGCGTTAAAACACGAGCCTTTAGCAAATAAAATAACAGGGGTATTGAAAGGCTTAAGAGCTTCTATGATTTGCCTTAAATATGGGTAGGAAAATTCACGTAGAATTTTTTGTGAAAAAAATCCAGCCCAAGAATCAAAAATCTGGACGGCATTCGCCCCAGCTTGAATTTGCATCTTTAAGTATTGGATGGATTGCTTTGTCAAAAGTGTTAATATAGCGTGTAGATCTTGAGGCCTTGAATAAATCCATTCTTTGGTAATTTCAAAAGCACGAGAAGTCTTTCCTTCTAACAGGTAAGTGGCAAGTGTAAAAGGGGCTCCACAAAAACCGAGAAGAGGGACTTGTAATTCGCCTTTTAACATCCGAATAGTTTGTGGGATGTAGGAAAGAACTTCTTCAACAGGAAGCTGAGGGATTGAAGAGACCTTTTTGAGATAATCCTTGGTGTCTATCAAAGGTCCACACCCCTTGCCAAAGCCAATGTTAAAATCAAAGGTTTGCAAAATAAGCAGAATATCAGCAAATAAAATAGCGCCGTCAAATCCAAATCGCTTTATAGGCATCAATGTAATTTGAGTCGCAAGCTCTGGATTTTGGCAAAGTTCTAAAAAAGAATATTTTTTTTTCAGATCTCGATACTCTTTAAGATATCTGCCCGCTTGGCGCATGAGCCAGACTGGAGGGCGCTTAGTTGGTTTACAACTAAGCGCATCCAGTAAAAGACTATCCATTTAAAATCCTTTCTAAAATAGACTCAACCGTAAATCCAAATTCATTTTTCAAAACAGAAGCAGGAGCTGAAGCTCCAAAGGATTCCATACAAATGGCGATTCCGTCACGTCCAATATATTTATGCCAGCCCATGTCAATAGCAGCTTCAATAGAAACACGTTTTCCTAAGTCGCCGCCCATTAAAGACTCTTTATAATCATCATCTTGTTTTTCAAAAAGTTCCCAACAAGGCATAGAGATCACACGTGCCTTTTTACCCACTTTTGAAAGCTGTGTAGCCACATCAACAGCCAGGCTTACTTCTGATCCAGTTGCAAACAATGTGAAGTCAGGCTTGCCGCCTTCTTCTTTTACAATGGTATAAGCTCCGCGCGCCACTCCTTCTTGAAAGGAGATTTCTGTGTGCGGCATATTGGCCAATTTCTGGCGGGTTAAAACAATTGCAGACGGACCTTGATACTGCATTGCGGAAAGCCAGCACATTTTAGTTTCATTGGTGTCAGCAGGTCTAAAAAGATGCAGGTTAGGGATAGCTCGCAAGGCTGCACAGTGCTCTACTGGTTGGTGAGTAGGGCCATCTTCACCTAGAAAAATTGAATCATGTGTGAATTGGTAAATAACATGATATTTTGAAAGAGCTGCTAAGCGAATGGCATTTCTCATGTAATCAGAAAAGGTAAAAAAGGTTCCACAAAAAGGGATAATTAAACCAGTTTGTGCAAGTCCAGCACAAATCGCTGCCATCCCAAATTCACGGACGCCATACTTCATATTTCGTCCCGCAAAGTCTTTAGGGGTGACAATTGGGAAGTTGGTCATCATGGTTTTATCAGATCCTGAAAGGTCTGCTGAACCCCCATAGAGGAAGGGGAGTTCTTTTGCTAAAAGATTGATCACTGCCTGGGATGCTGAGCGACCGGCAATAGGGTCTTCGACTTCTAGGGCATGAAGCTGAGCTTCGAGATCTTCTGGAAGTTTTTTCTGAAGCATCGTGTCAAATTCTTTGGCAAGCTGTGGGTTTTCTTGTTTCCACTCGTCAAAGATTTTTTGCCAGCTTTTTTGCTGTTCTTCAAGCTTCTCTTTTTTCTGCTCAAAAAATGTCATCACAGCTTGTGGTACATAAAATTCTTCTTCAGGGATCCCTAAGGATTTTTTAGTAGCAATGACTTCTTCAGGTCCAAGAGGGGAGCCATGAGCTTTATGAGAGCCTGCTTTATGCGGGGAACCTTTTCCAATCACAGTGTGTACAATGACTAGGATAGGCTTTGTTTGTTTTTCACGGATTTCTTTAAATAGTTTATCCATACCATCAAAGTCGTAACCATCGACTTCAAAAACATCAAACCCGTAGCCCTTGTAGCGCATCTTGGTATCTTCTGAAAAACATTCACTAAGGGGACCATCCAAACAGATGTGGTTTGAGTCGTAGAGTAGAACAAGATTGTCAAGTCCCACATGGCCCGCAAAACAAGAAGCTTCTGAAGAAACTCCTTCCATAATGCAGCCGTCTCCAGCAAGACAAAAAACTTTGTTATTCAAAATAGAGTGTTTTTCAGTGTTAAATTTTTTGCCTAGAAGTTTTGCTCCAAGAGCAAGTCCCACAGCATTGGCAACCCCTTGCCCTAAGGGGCCCGTAGTTACCTCAATGCCGTCAGTATGACCGAACTCTGGATGCCCAGGTGTCTTGGAGTGCAACTGTCGAAAGTTTTTGAGGTCATCGAGAGAAAGATCGTAACCTGAGAGGTGTAAAAGAGAATATTGTAACATACAGCCGTGACCTGCCGATAGCACAAAACGGTCGCGGTTAATCCAATGTGAATCTTGCGAGTTGTAATGCATGCCAGATCCCCATAAAAAAGCTCCGAGCTCTGCACAGCCTAAAGGAAGGCCGGGGTGCCCAGAGTTAGCCTTTTGAACGGCGTCCATCGAGAGGCCTCTGACCGTGTTTGCAACTTTTTGTAAAACCTGTTTTTCTTCGCTATCCATTATTTCACCTTTAAATGATTAAGACATTACAATAGAGATTCTCTTTAAAGATGAAAAGAAAAAATTGAGTTTGTTATTTTGAAATTCTAATTTAGATTACCTGAAGTGTTTTCTTATCACATTGACGATGATGTCATTTGTAATGACCCCCATTAAGACAAGTTGAAAAGTTGTATTTTTTGATTTTCATTTAAGCCACTCTTTTTTCATAATAGTGTCTCTCCACTGATTCAGGAGATCTATAACCTAAAGCAGTGTGTAAATAGCTTCGGTTATATTCTTTTATCCAGCTATCAAGAGCTGTTTTCAGCTCTTGATAGCTTTTCCACTCACGGAGCCAAAGAAGCTCTTCTTTGAGAGTTCTCATCATGCGCTCTGTCTCCGCATTCCCCTTGGGGTTATTATAGCTTGTAAAAATCTGTTTAACGTTCAGTTGTTGGCAAGTTTTCATAAACTTTTCTGAAGTAGGCTGACAGCCATTATCTGAAACAAGTTTAACTGCCTCTCCTTTGCAGCTTTGAGGGAACTGAGCACATAAACCCTTTTCCAAAGCTTCGAGCCAATCCAAAGTCTTTGAGCGAATGTTTATTGAATGCCCTACAATCTTCTTTGTGTACCAATCCAAGGTGATTACAACATAAATCCAACCTAGTTCATCGACTTTGATCTTGGTCATGTCAATACCCCAAATCTGATCTGGATGATCAGCTTTGGGCTTTGCACGAGGAGTCCGAATGGCCCTGAGTCTAGTTTCTTTGGTGACTATAAGGTGATTCTTTTTCATCAGGTTATAAACTCTTTTTTTATTTACAACCCACTGATCTACAAAGTTTAGATGAGCCCATACTCTACGATATCCCCAAAACGGGTGCTCTTGTTTAGTTTGTTCGATTCGTTTCAAAAGAGGTTTGTTTCTTTCAATAACAGCTTGTGAAGTCTTTCTCATTAAAATTCCTCGTCGCTTTTTTTTAACTCTAAAGTTAAAGCTCCAACAAGGGATTTTAAAGCCCTGTTTTCTTCTAAAAGACGTATTTCTTTACTTGGAGTTCTTTTACTTTCAAACGCAGATTCTGCGTTTGAAAGTAAAAGATCTTTTCATTGATGATATTGAGAGGGGTGAATTTGGTAGCTATTGCATATTTCAGCTACAGATCTGCCTTTTAAGCCTTCCAAAACGGCTCTTAATTTGGTTTTTGAATCCCATTTTCTTTGTTTAATGAATGCTCCTGATCTTAATTATTCTTAATGATGCAATCCATGATCACTGGCATATGATCAGATGGGTACTCTCCATCAACTTTCACAGGGTTGATTGCATGTATGATAGGGGTGATTTTTTTAGAAACCAGAATATGATCTACGATAATTCCTGGAGTTCCTATGCCTGCAAATGGAGTCGATTTTTCTAATGGCCCACCTTTAGATGGTTGTATTTCACTATCTGTATATGTAGATATAGGGCCAGTATGGCCTATAAGCGCTGTATCTTTTGCATCTTTAAAGGTATCTTTAGTCATTATTTGTAAAATATTATTTCCATCAAGAAATGGAAGTGGGTAGTCGACTCTACTTGCGAAGCTATTGAAATCTCCCATGACGATACAAGCTGATTCTGAGCCTGATTGAGTTTGCTCTTCCTGTAAAGTTCGTGTGGTAATTTCATGCATGGCAGTTGCTTCCATCTCTCGCCAGTCTGCACTTTTGAAACTTAAATGGGTATTAAAGACATGGATACTTTTATCTGTTCTTGTATCGCGGAGCTTTACATGGTTGAGGATTCTGTACTTTTTTTTCCAATTTTCATCACTGGTGACATGTTCATATTGCTTACCATCGCTTTGAAGGCGGTATGAATGCTCCTCGATCCTTTCAAAACGGTCTTTTTTAAAGAAGATCCCTGGGCGCATGCCCGCTCCATCTCTATCACCAGAAAAAAAATGGTAGTCGGAAAGCTGCTCTTTTAAAAACACTAATTGATGATCTAAAGGCTCTTGAACTCCTAAGATATCAGCGTTCATTCTTTTGGTAGCTTCGATTAAAGCATTTTTGCGGGTTGGCCACCGATTTTGAGGCTGTAGCTTACTGTCCCCTTTGTCAAACAAAATGTTGAAGCTGACCACTCTGATGTTTTCACTTTGATGCGTTAAGGCTTCGCTAATTTGGGAAAAACGGCTACTAGAATATCTGTTTTTATTTGCCTCTAGAAATTCAAAGGTTTTGTATTGCTCCATGTCATCCGTGATGTTATTTTGTACGACATGAGGTGCTGAAGAGATTGTCATTTTTAACCTATTTTGTTAGTTTTTACTGTTAATCAGTTAAATTTTAACATTATTTTATTATTATTTCAATGTTATTGATAAATAAATGAATTTTTTTGTTAATTAAATATTTTAATATGTGCATCTGATCTATGTTGGTCTTGGAACACAGGGTCTGCCGGGTAAGGGTCAAGTTAAGATGTCCTAATTTCGCGATAAATTAAAAAAAGATTTAGCAATGGAGGGGTTATTTGAAATGATCAAAAAAATACCAGGAACCGTGCTTTAAAAAATATAGCTATAAGCTTATCTCGAACCAAATATCAAAAGCGAGAGTCGAAGTATAAAGAGCTGCTGATGAAAGATCACCAAGGTCAAATCCTAAATAGCAAAGAGCTTAACCGCTGAATTTAAATTTGAAGTTAGGATATTTTAACATAGATGAAAACAGGGTATCTTTACTTTGCACTAAGAAGAATCACCACTTGACCATATTTATTTAATTTGTTAGCTGGTTATAATAAATTAAAATGAAAGGTTATTTAAATGCAGATCCCATCTTTTGGCACACTATTTAAAAGATTGAATGCTGAAATAAACAAAATTAAGTCTTTAGATAATAGAGGCGAAAAAGAACTTGAAGGCAGAATAACAGATGTTTTTAGTAAAAATATGAATTTTGATGAGTTGTTTAATGTTGCACAGGCATTAAGCAGCAAGCTAGTAGAAATCTCTTGTGTGGATCAAAAGAGTAGTATACTAATACAAAAATTAAAAGACTTTACGGTTGAACTGTTTATAAAAGAAGTTGTGAATGAGCAACTTAATTGTTCAGATCAAGAGGCATTTGTAGCAGAACTCTTAAAGATTACAAATGAAACTGCGCGTGTAGTAGCTATTAAGTCGGTGATAGATCGTAAAAATATTCGTAAAAACGATTATACCAATGCTAAATGGATTGTTGTAAATATTGATCAATTAAAAATAACGCAAACAGACACGTTACTTCAGATAGCCCTTCAATGTGCAGAGAAAGTTCCACAAGATGTAGCTGAAAACATTGATAAATTTGAAATTAAAGACCAGCGGAGCTTAGCGGATATTGCACTTATATGCCTTGAAGAAAAAACCAAATGCCTCATCAAAAATATTGAGAAATTTAAAATCAATGATGAAAAAATCTTGCTAGAAATTGCTCTTGAGTGTGCAAGTAAAGACGCTAACTTTACGGTAAAAGAAATTGATAAATTTAAAATTACAGACCAAAAGAACTTAGGTGATATTGCACTTGCATGCCTTCAAAAATCACCCGAATTCATCATCGAAAATATTGATGAATTTAAAATTAATGACGAGAAAATCTTGGTAGAAATTGCTCTTCAATGCGCAATTAAAGACGTTGAAAATCTGATAAGAAACATTGGTAAATTTAAAATTAAGAATGAACAAAGCCTCGCTTCTATTGCTTGTAAATGTGCTGATTCGTTGGATGAGCGCAACATCTATTTTTTATTAGATAAGATTAATAATTTTCAAATCAACGACCAGCAATGTAAAGTTAAAGTTGTCCTTCAATGTGCAGAGAAGGCAGCTTCAAGTGTAGCAGACTTTATCAATGATTTGAACATCACACAGCAAAAAGATTTAGTTGAGATAGCCCTTAAGTGTGCAGAGAAAGATTCAATGTCCCTACGAGAGAACATTCAAAAATTCAAAATAGAGGATCAAGCAGGTTTGCTTGAAATTGCCATTAAATGCGCTGAGAAGAATACAGCAGACCTGGCAGCTTTTATTATTGATTTTAACATCACACAGCCAAAAGATTTAGTTAAAGTTGCCCTTAAGTGTGCTGAGACAAAGCCCGAAAGTTTAATAGAATCGCTTGATAATTTTAAAATTGAAGATAAAAGTGATTTAATTTCTATTGCTCTTAAATGTGTTGGCAAAGTTCCCAATAATGTTCTTGCATACATTAGTGCATTTAAAATAGAGGATCAAGCAGGTTTGGTTAAAATGGCCCTTAAATGCGCTGAGAAAG
>CAYGLF010000001.1:0-324229 GCA_964350945.1 uncultured bacterium | reverse complement strand
AAAATAGAGGATCAAGCAGGTTTGGTTAAAATGGCCCTTAAATGCGCTGAGAAAGACCCGAAGTATGTTTCTTCAAACATTAGTGCATTTAAAATAGAGGATCAAGCAGGTTTGGTCGAAATTGCTCTTAAGTGTGCTGGAACAGATTCAGAGTCTCTATTGGAGCACATTAATGCATTTAAAATTAATGACGAACAAAGCTTGATTAAAATAGCCCTTCGATGTGCGGAGAAAGTCCCAAACGAAGTTGTTGAAAATCTTGATAAATTTAAAATTAATGACGAAAAAATCTTGTTAGAGATTGCCATTAAATGCGCTGAGAAGTTTCCGTCTTATCTTGTTGGAAAGATTGGGAAAATTAAAATTCCAAATCAAAGATTCATAGAACTCTTCCTAAGGAGATCTATAGAAACAGTAAATTACGCAGGCCTAGAAGGCTGTGCTTTATACTTTGATCGTGACAAGGTTTTAGAGTTACTAGATTCTGTCTGTAAAGCAGATGATGAAACTAACCTATTATTAAAATTAAACGCTACGAAACTTTTAAACTCATGTGAAAATTTTTTAAAGCTCCTTTACGAAAACAAAAGCAACCCACTAATTGCAGAGTTTTTGAACGATGAACAAACATCTTTAATGCTTCAAACCCATCCTAAATTTATGGATGTAAGTGACTCTTTCTATTCAGATGCAACGTATTTTGAAAATATTTCTAAAGCAAGCTTAGAAGCTTTACGCGCAGTTAGTAAATTGAGTGGTACGCAGCAACTTGATATTCCAGATGTTGATATAGGTGATACTGATCCGTACAGTTATAGTATGGACCACTTTAACACTTTTAGTGATGAGGATCTAACAGGCATTATTAGCCTTGCTGAGAAAACAATTACACCTAAGCAGCATCGAGAAAATTTTAAATATTTTTTAGATATTGTTAAAAACAAGACACTTATTACAGGATTGAATACAAAGAATGTAGATAAGGTATACAAACCTCTTATAAGGATTTTAAAGCACTTGGTTTTAAAAATTCTGGATTTACCCAAAGAGGAGGCGCTTTCACTTCTCACTCAGTTTAGCTACATAGATAAAGAAAAGTATTGTATCGACCCCTACTTAAAATCAGCATTATTTGTTTATAACATGCTAAAAGAAGGGAGTACAAGTGCTGTTTCCACTCAAACTTCAGAAGAACAACTTCGTGACAACTTAAGAGCAAGGCTACTTGTTACTCGTGATAATCTATTTAATGTTATAACTAAAAATACACTAGATAGACCTATAGATACACACAGTGAAAATTGGGTGAAAAACAAGCTTTCTGAAGTAGCTGGGTATGAAATAAACAACCAAGATATTTATCTTGCTCATGGTTATCAGCGGCTTGTGACTCACCTCGGAAAAGCAAACGAAGATGTCAGCCAAGAGTCAATAGCAGAAGAATTAATGAATGGTTTTCAAAAGCGATTTTTTGCTTACTCTCTTGATAGTTTTTCAAAAGGGATAAACCTTGTGCTTAATCAGCAAAATACACCTACAAGTCTTGACGCCTCAGCTGCTGAAACGAAAGAGGTTACCAGTGAGACAGTTGTTGATATGTTTCATACAGCTCTGGATGATCAATTTGCAACCTTCCTTAATAATGAGAAGAAAGATCTCAAAAACCCAAATCTAGTAGATCAGTATGTGAATGCGATTTTGAAACTTCCTTCAGATCAAAAAAAACAAAAGCAGTCTGAAGCAAAAAAGACCCTTTGGCAAAAGAGACTCGATGCTAGCCTTAAGAAAAGCTGCGATCCAGATGATCCAGTAGATCGATCAGATACGCAAAATGAGATGAAGGAAAAAATAGTGAAGTACACAAACGAATTAGCTGATCTAGAAGCTGAAATCCAAAAAAAAATAAGCGCTATAGAGATTTTTGAAAAAGATCTAGGAGAATCTAAGTGTAAATCTCTTAAAGATCTTATAGAGAATAAAGCTGAGATAGAAAGTAAATTTACAACAGAATGGTTCGTTGAAGAAGATATAATAGATCCTGAAACCAATGAGATTGCAATGGATGAAAACTATATGCCTATCTCCTCTTTTTCCATTACTTTAGAGGGTTTTTTGAAGTTTTTTGAGCTATACCTAGATTTTGAAAAAAGAAACGCTCAAAGAGCACAGGCTTTGTAATAGCATGCTAGAGCTCGGGCTCTTTTCATATATCGTCTAATAGCATCCATACTAGAAAAGTCACAATGCAGGCAGATTAAGAGCATACTGACACCTTTTTGAAGAGATCCTTTAATCAAAATGGGTAGTTTGTTATCCTTACTCACATTTTATTCAAAGAATCTTTAGGTCTTATGCTTTCATCTAAAATACGCCGTGCTTTTATCCAATATTTTGTGCAACACAAGCACCGTCATGTGCCTTCTTCATCTGTGGTGCCCCATGACGATCCCACGCTGCTTTTTTGCAACGCTGGGATGAATCAATTCAAAAGTTATTTTCTAGGGCAGGAGAAGCCTAGCAATGCACGGGCTGTAACAGCTCAAAAGTGTATCCGTGTGGGAGGTAAACATAATGATCTAGAAAATGTCGGGCATACCACTCGTCACTTAACATTTTTTGAAATGATGGGGAACTTCTCATTTGGTGATTATTTTAAAAAAGAAGCGATTCAGTTTGCGTGGGAAGTGTGTCAAAATGTCTTTGAATTAGATTTAGATCGTGTCTGGGCAAGTGTTTATGAAGAAGATGATGAATCGTATGAGCTTTGGAAGCAGTACTTGCCAGAGGCGCGCATTGCGCGCTTAGGTGCTAAAGATAACTTTTGGCAGATGGGAGATGTGGGGCCGTGTGGGCCTTGTAGTGAACTTTTATTTGATCGAGGATCTAAATTTGGAGAGATCACCCATCCACGTGAAGATGTGGCTGGCGAGCGTTTCTTTGAGTTTTGGAATCTTGTGTTTATGCAATTTAACAAAGAGAAAGATCAGAGTATGCAACCTCTTTTTAAACCTTCTGTGGATACAGGGTGGGGGCTAGAGAGGCTTGTGAGTTTGAAGATGGGAGTCGACTCTGTTTTTGAAACAGATATTTTTTCAGTGCTGATCCAAGAAATTGAAGATCACTTTAAAATGCGTTATCAAGAGCAGCAAGGGGAATCTAAAGCAGCTTTTTGTGTGATCGCAGATCACTTAAGAGCCCTTGCTTTTGCGATTGCAGATGGAGCACAGCCTAGTAATACTGATCGAGGATATGTCCTTAGGAAAATTTTACGAAGAGCGGTGCGCTATGGCCGCGTTCTCGGAGCCCAAAAGCCTTTCTTGTCTAATTTATTGCCTAAGCTTACCCAGCTCATGCAAGAGGACTATCCTGAACTGAAAATTGCAGAAGTGAAAACGGCAGAGATTTTGAATATTGAAGAAGAAAGCTTTTTAAAAACACTGAAAAGAGGGGGCAACTTACTTCATCAGATTATTAAAAAGTCTAAAGAGCATGACACCAAGATTATTAGTGGAGATGATGCTTTTTTACTCAAGGACACCTATGGCTTTCCCTTAGAAGAAATTCAACTGATGGCAAAAGATGCTCACTTAGGACTCGATATTGATCGTTTTGAAAAACGCGAGCAACAAGCCAAAGAAATTTCTAAAAAAGGACATCAAGATCAATCAAAAAAAGTCGCCGATGATTTTTACAGCAACTTTGCAAGTGAAGGGGCTAAAAGCACCTTTTGTGGTTATACATGCACAGAGTGTGAAGGGAATATTATAGGCATTGTCAAAGACCATCAATGGGTTCAAACTCTACATCCAGGTGAAGAAGGGCTTCTTATTTTAGATCAAACTCCTTTTTATGCTGAGAAGGGAGGGCAAGTAGGGGACCAAGGAGTGTTAACAAGCTCTAATGCCACATTTAAAGTGCAAGATACCCAATCTCCTTTCAATGAGCTGATTGCTCACAAAGGAGTGATGCAAGAAGGTTCTTTAAGTGTTCAAGAAAAAGTCCTATCAAAAATTGACATTACTAGAAGACAAAAAATAGCTGCCAATCATACGGCGACTCACTTATTACACTATGAGCTCCAGCAGGTTCTTGGAGAGCATATCAAACAAGGAGGATCGCTTGTTCAAGCAGATCGCCTACGTTTTGATTTTTCTCATCACAAAGCAGTTTCTAAAGAGCAACTCATCGAAGTTGAAAATAAAGTGAATGCAAAAATTCGGACAAATCAACAAGTTAAAAACTATGAGATGTCTTACCAAGAGGCGCAAGAGCAATCTGAAATTAAACAGTTTTTTGGTGATAAGTATGGCGAGCGTGTGCGCGTAGTTGACATCGACTTTTCCAAAGAGCTTTGCGGGGGAAATCATGCAAAGGCTCTGGGGCAGATCGGTCTTTTCCGCATTACAAAAGAAAGTAGTATTGCAGCGGGAATTCGGCGCATTGAAGCTGTGACAGGACAGGCTGCTTTAGAGTTCTCAAGAGAGAGTGAAGAGTTGTTAGAAACACTGGCAGGCTCTTTAAAAACAACGCCGCATAAGCTGTGTGATAAAATTGCTTTAATGCAAGCAGAACAAAAAAAAGGGCAAGAGGAGTTGAAAAAACTCACCCATGAGCGCAACATGGGGCTCATTGAGGGTGTTCTTAAAGAGAAAAAAGAGATTCAAGGTGTTTCTTTAGCGCAGGCTAAAGTCTCACTTCCTAAAAAAGAGCTGCGTGATTTTATTCTCCAAATGAGTGAGAAGCTTCAAAGTGGTGTCTGTGTTGTTTGCTCTTGTGAAGGAGAGGTTGTTCAACTTGCGGTTGCAGTGTCTCAGGACCTTGTTAAAACAGGGCTCTTAGCAAAAAATGTTGTAAACGCCTCCATGGCACCGATAGAGGGGAAAGGGGGAGGCAAGGCTGAGTTTGCCCAAGCAGGGGGAACACACCCTGAAAAAATTCCTCTGGTTTTTGAAAAAGTTGAACAATACCTTCAAGAGCTGTGATTGAACAATACCTTAAATTTTCCACTTGGACCCCTTTTAAAGAGGCTCTTTTAGATCAGCAAAGTTTTGAGCTGCCAAATCTTTGGCATGCCCCCAAAGCTTTAGTGGTTGCAGCAGCTTCTTATTTGCTCAAGCGGCAAGTGATTGTGATTACATCCATTGAACGTGAAGCAAAACTACTTGCGGACATCACAAATGTCGCTATTAAAGAGCCTTTAAGCTTCCCTGCCTGGGAAACACTTCCTTCTGAGAACATCGAGCCTAGTCCAGACATTGTGGGAGAGAGAGCTCTTGCACTCATGCAGATTGCACAAGAAGGTTCACAAGATATTGTTGTGACTAATTTGCAAGCAGTGATTGCTAAAGTGATTGCTCGTAAAGATTTTCAAAAAAAGGGTCTGGAACTTAAAGTTCAAGAGGATTGGGGGTTTGAGCTGCTGATGGAAGAGCTTGTGGAGCTTGGCTATCAGCGAGTCACCCTTGTGCAAGAAAAAGGGGAGTTTGCTGTTCGAGGAGGCATTTTAGATGTGTTTCCAAGCTCACAAACAGAGCCAATGCGTATCGAATTTTTTGGAGATACCATTGAGTCCATGCGCGCGTTTGATCCTATTTCTCAAACATCTGTTCGCGCTGTTAGCTCTTTGTGGATACTGCCAACAAAAGAACTGGAATTTTTAAAAAAAGAAGGGGCTTTGACAGATCTCTTTTCTTACTTTTCCAAAGATGCTCTGATTGTTTTAGATGAACCTTTTTCTTTGAAAAAGAAGTACCAAGAGCTTGCCAGCTTATTTGACCTAACAGGGAACTTATTGCTCAAGTGGGAGAGCTTTGTTGAAAAAGTGCATGATTTTCAGCACCTTCTTTTTCAAGATGATCTTAAAGTCGAAAAGTTTAAAGCGCTTCCTACACTAGAGCTTGCTATCAAACCTTTTGATGAAGTGTTTGTTTCTAACACCAAGATTGTCCATGAAAAAGAGCAGACCTATCTCATGCGATTGCCTAAACTTGGCATGGATGAATATCAGTTTACCTATATCTGTCAAAATGACGATGAAGAAAATACCTTGAAAGAGCAGATGCTTGCCACTTACGACAAGATCCCAAGCAATATGACATTTGAGCGGGGCAACTGGAGCAGTGGCTGGGTCTTTCCCTTAGAGAAAAAAGCCTATGTCGCTTCGGTGGAAGTGACGCAGCGCTATGTGATTAAACGTAAAAAACAGCGTTCGACACGCCATGTAGATCCTGTTGAGTTTATGGAACTAATTGCTGGAGACCATGTTGTCCACTTACAACATGGTATCGGGCGCTACTTAGGGTGTGAGCGAAAAACAAATCATGAAGGAATCGAAACAGAATATCTTAACTTAGAGTATGCCGATCAAGCGCGTTTATTTGTCCCATTGGAGCAGTCTCACTTAGTGACCAAATACATTGGCTCTAAACATGAAAAACCAACATTGCATCAAATAGGTGGCAAAAGTTGGCTGCGCACCAAAGTCAATACAGAGCGCGCCATTGTCGATTATGCTTCAGAGCTTTTAAAGATGTATGCTCAAAGAGCTCTTGAAAAAGGAGCGGCTTATCCTGAAGATAGTGAAGATATGAAGCATTTTGAGCGTGAATTTCCCTATGCTGAAACAGAAGATCAATTGCAGGCAATTCAAGCTTTAAAAGAAGATGTCTGCTCTGAAAATCCTATGGACCGCTTAGTGTGCGGAGATGTGGGGTATGGTAAGACCGAAGTTGCGATGCGCGCTGCTTTTAAAGCGATTGTTGATGGGGGCGTGCAAGTGGCTGTTTTAGTGCCTACCACAATTCTTGCGATGCAGCATTATGAAACTTTTTGTCAAAGGATGGAAAATTTTCCGATTAACATTGAGGTCCTTTCGCGTTTTGTGCCTAAAAAAAGACAAAAAGAAGTCCTTGAGAAACTGAAAGCTGGCTCTATCGATTTGATTATCGGCACACACCGCGTGATCAGTAAAGATGTAGAATTTAAGAAGCTAGGGCTTGTCATTATTGATGAGGAGCAGCGCTTTGGGGTTAAAGCTAAAGAGCGCTTGCGTGCCATGAAGCAAGGAGCCGACTGTTTAACCCTTTCAGCAACTCCTATTCCAAGAACGCTTTATATGTCGCTTGTGGGTGCGCGTGACATCTCTTTAATCAACTCACCACCGCAAGATCGTCTGCCCATCAAAACACATATTGTTGAGAGTGAGCCGCACATCATCCAACAAGCGATTTTAAGAGAGCTTGCAAGAGAAGGCCAGGTGTATATCATCCACAACCGCGTGGCTTCTATCTACCGCTTTGCAGAGAAAATTCAAACACTGGTTCCCAGTGCACGTGTGCAGATTGCCCACGGTCAAATGGATGCGGATGCTTTGGATCAGGTCTTTCATGCTTTTAAAAATAATGAGGCGGATGTTTTAATTGCGACCACCATTGTTGAAAGTGGTGTTGATATCCCCAATGCCAATACTATCATGATTGACCATGCCGATAAATATGGGCTGGCTGATTTGTATCAGCTGCGTGGAAGAGTGGGGCGGTGGAACCGCAAGGCATATGCTTACTTCATGGTTCAAAAAAATAAGTCACTGCTCGAAATTGCTCAAAAAAGACTTGCTGCGCTTGTTGAGAGCAGTGGCCATGGTGGGGGAATGAAAATAGCCATGCGTGATCTAGAAATTAGAGGAGCGGGTGAAATTTTAGGGACTTCACAAAGTGGTCATGTCTCTGCAATAGGTTTTCACCTCTACTGCAAGCTTTTAAAAAGAACTATCTTATCAATGCAAGGAAAAGCTCCTAAAACAGTGATTGAAACGAAAATTGAGTTTCCCGTCGATCGGCGGATTCCACCCGAATATATTCCAGATCTTCTTTTGCGTATGGAAATGTATCAACGCTTAGGCGATGCTTTTGAAATTGAGCAGCTAGAAAAAATTTATGAGGAGATGGTCGATCGTTTTGGGCAAGCGCCCCCTTCTGTGAACTGGCTCTACCATGTCATGCGCCTCAAAGTCTTTTCTGGGGCGTATCGTTTTACTGAAATTTTATATAAGAAAAATTTTATAAAAGTAGAGCGCAGCGTCAAGGGGAAGAAAACGACCTATCAGATACCATACGTTTTAGCAGGTAACCCGGAGCTTTTTGAACAAGAGGTCATCTTTTTACTGAAAAAAGTTCTGTAACCATGATCAAAGCTAGAGGATAAAATCAGCAATCATTTATGATAGGTTCATAAAATTAATTATAAGGGATATAGATGGGACAGGTAAGCACCAACGATTTAAAGCAAGGAATGAAATTAGAAATTGAAAAGCAGCCTTATGTGGTGATTTCTCTCCAATTTGTAAAGCCTGGAAAAGGGCAGTCTTTTACTCGGACCAAAATTAAAAACTTACTCAACGGAAGGGTGGTTGAGAAATCATATCGCTCTGGAGAAAAATTAGACTTGGCGGATGTCGAAGAACTGCAGATGAGAATGCTTTACAAAGACGGAAATTCTGTGGTGTTTATGGATGACCAGTCCTTTGAACAAACGTCGATTGGTTTAGAGCATCTCGGAGATGTTGAGCAGTGGCTGATGGAAGATTTAGTCTATGGCGTGATCTTATATAATGGGGCGCCCATCACTGTTGAGCCTCCCATGTTTATGGAGCTTATAGTCACTCAAACAGATCCTGGGGTTCGTGGGGATACAGCCTCTGGAAGAGTTCTTAAGCCTGCAGTAGTAGAAAGTGGTGCTAAATTACAAGTGCCTATTTTTATTGAGCAAGGTGAAAAAATCAAAGTAGATACTCGTGTGGGAGAGTATGTCTCTCGAGCCTGACCCTAAGATTTTACTGCTTAAAGATCGAGCGTATATGCTCGCTCAAGCCCGTCTTTTTTTCTCACAAAAAGGCGTTGTAGAAATCGATGCTCCCATTTTAAATAGAGCTTCTAATATTGATGATTATATCGATCCGATTACCGCAAGTTATTGCAATGATCAAGAGGGATTTTTACACACCTCTCCAGAACTTTTTCTTAAAAAGATACTCGCTCTTGGAAGTGGGGACATCTATTTTCTAGGGCATGTTTTTAGGGATCATGAAAAAGGAGAGCATCACCACATAGAATTTACCATGGTTGAGTGGTATCGCTTAAAACTTAGCTACCAGGAAATGATTGATGAGACACTTGAGTTTGTAAAACTTTTTGTTTCAGAAACAACAGCTCGGATTGCAACGTATGAAGAGATGCTTTTAAAATATACAGGGCTAAATGTCTTTGAAGTAAATCAGCAGTCGCTTTGTGAGTATGCCCAAGTAAATCTCAACGTTTCAGAAAAGCTGCTAGCAGGCTCAAGAAATGACTTACTGACATTAATTTTTACTGAAATGGTAGAGCCGCACTTCAAAGAGCTGGGTCTAATTGCTATTAAAGATTACCCCGCTGAGCAGGCAGCACTTGCAAAAGTAAGGGAAGTTAAAGGACAAAAAGTGGCTTCTCGATTTGAAGTTTACTACCAAGGAGTTGAACTTGCCAATGGCTATGACGAGCTGATTGGTTCTACAGAACTTGAGAAGAGGTTTAATGAGCACAATGAAAAAAGACAGCTTAGAGGCAAAAAAAAACTCCCTATTGATAGAGAGTTTATTAAAGCGAATGGATTATTGCCGCAGTGTACAGGAGTTGCGGTTGGCTTTGACCGTCTTATGATGCTTCGCCATCAACTAGATGCAATTTTCCCTATCATGGCACGAACTTAAGACTAACCTTGGCGCATATTTTGTTGTTGCCTTAACATATCCTGTAAAGCTTGCTGTGAAGTATTGGGAGCTGCTCGCTCGCTTTCCATGGCCTCGTAGTGGTTGTTACGTCTTTGATCTAATATAAATTCAGACTTTTTAGCAAAGTCTTCATTGGTTTCAATGTGATCAAAGCATGTGTCGTGAATTAGTCTAAAAGTTTGTGTGTAATTAGCAATTTTTTTCCAGACATCCTCTTCTCCATCACCTGAGAGGTCAATTTGCTTTGCTTGCCCCGCAGAATTTTTATAATGAAGAGTGAATTGAGGATTGAGGGGGTCTGCAGTCGGATTCGCTATAACTTGAAAATCAGATCCATTTTTAATGCGATTTTGTATATGTTGGAGACGATGCAGTAGGGCGTTTTGGGCATCCGAGCGACCTTCTTGGGATTTTAAGTTGTGGATTTGATCATTTAGAGCATCCTTCAGAGTCTCAATAGAAGGGGCGATCAGGCCCTCTTCTAATTTAATAGTGACATTCTTTGCCTGGTTTGTGTGAGGGTCCGTGTAGTTGATGGTTAAAAGGTTGTGGCCATTTCTACTTTTAAAACTATATGTGTCTAAGTTTTCAAATGCAGTTGTAATGAGAATAGCTCGTGCTAGACCCCTTTTTTGTGCCGAAGAAAGTTTTACTACACCCGCAGCAGGAGTAGATTGTAGGTACTGCATTTGGAGTCGATTTTTGCCATAAGCAGTTTGGAGGGCATTTTTTGCCTGGAGTGATAATTTTATAAGCACTTCAGGGTCAAGCATCGCATTTTCTCTTCGATAACGCACCGAATAATCAACGTCTTTGCCAAGAAATTTAAAACGTACCTTGTCGATTTTACCAGTTGCAGCAGCAGGAGGGGTTCCTGCAGTAGGGCGAGCGGCTGCATCAACCCGGTGGTCCAAAGGGGTAAGGCCAATGGTGGCTTCACTGCCGTCTGCAGCGGGGGGTGGAGTTCCTGGTGTTACTGGAGCAAGACCTATATGAGCTGATGGAGTTGCCATGAAGTGTTTCCCTTGTTATAAAGTGCTTTGTATAAGTTAAGTATACCAATTTTTTCTTAAAAAGTCAATAAAATTATTTGCCTATATGTGCCGCTTTTACTAGACTCTTTATTTTGAGGAATTAAGGGGTCGTTTTGTGGAAGATTTTTTATCTAAATTGTTAAGCTTAACTCATATATCTGAAAACCTTAAGCGGGAGAAAAGACATAGTTGGCTCTCAAATGGAGACCATGAGAGTGTCGCTGAGCACTCATATCGTATGGCGCTTATGGTCTATTTGATCGCCCCCAAGCTCGAATTTACGGTCAACACTGAAAAAGTGCTTAAAATGGCTTTGATTCACGATCTTGTTGAAGCCTATACAGGAGATTGTCCCGACTTTGAGGTGAAAAGTGCAGAGCAAGTTAATTCTAAGTTTTTAGCAGAAGAGCAGGCTATTGAAAAGGCGGGAGAGCTTTTGGGTCTTCAAGAGCTTCCAGCTCTTTGGCATGAATTTGAGAGGGGAGAAACTAGAGAGGCTCAATTGGTTCGGGCAATAGATCGCTTAGAGATGCAGGTGCAGCACAATGAGGCAGATCTAAGTTCCTGGAGTGAAATAGAGAAAAAAAGGATGTTTTTGGGGCAGCTAGACTATTGTCGCCATGACGCGGTTCTTCTCGATTTTGCAACAAGAATTAGGCAAGAGTCGATAGATAAACTAGAGGCTGGTGGAGAAGATGTGTCTGCTTTAGAAAGATGGGTTGAGGAGAATGGGAGAGAGGCCTGTTCTCAGGATGTGGGACTTAAGGCTTTCGCTCAATCTTATGAACAATCGGAAACTGCCAACCGGTAGAGAAAGATTTTGAGGTGACCTTAAGACCGATTGGGGATTGGCTTCTTTTATATTCTGAGCGATGAATTTTTGCGATCACTTCACTGACAAGCTTCAAATCAATGTGATGCTCTTTGGAGATGTCATCAGCGCTCTTATGAGTTTCTAAATAACTTACGATGATCGAATCCAGTATTCCGTAGTCAGGCAGTGAGTCTGAATCTTTTTGGTCGGGTCTTAGCTCTGCAGAGGGAGGTTTATCTATAATCGACTGCAAGATCACCTCTTGGTCTCGATTGATCCAGTTTGCTAACTGGTAGACTTGTGTTTTAGTCAGATCTGAGATGGCCGAGAGGCCCCCTGTCAAATCTCCATAAAGGGTGGCATAGCCCATTGCCATCTCGCTTTTGTTGCCGCAGCTAATGACTAAATGGTTAAATTTGTTAGAAAAAGCCATCAAAATCATCCCTCGGATGCGAGATTGAAGATTCTCATCAGTAACCCCTTCACAAGGTCCACCAAAAGGTTTTTCTAAAAGCTTTAGATAACTGGCATGCACTTGTTCAATAGGAACTGTGATAAGTCTCACTCCTAGTCGATCGGATAGCTTTTTGGCATCCTCTTGACTATGTTTTGATGAGAAGCGAGAGGGCATGGAGATCGCTAAGATATTTTCTTTTCCAAGTGCTTCGGCTGCAAGCGCACAGACTAGCGCAGAATCGATGCCTCCAGAGAGCCCAATAATTGCCTTTTTAAAATCTTGTTTGTGAAAGTAATCACGAATACCTATGCAAAGGGCATCATAAAGCTGGTGCATGTCTTCGGTCATAGAGGGGGGGAGAGTTCTCTGAGATAAGTCAATGCAGGGGTTATCTTGAGCAAATCCTTTTGCTATATGCAGAGGGCCATTTGCATCTACAACGAGGCTATGCCCGTCAAAGATCAGACTGTCATTGCCTCCCACTTGATTCGATAAGATTACCGGGCAAGAAAGTTTTTGCGCTGCTTTTTGGCAGAGCTTAATGCGAAGGGGTAATTTACCAACTTCAAAAGGAGAGGCTGAAAGGTTGACTAAAAGATCGGGTTTTTCGTGGGCAACCTTTTCTAGCGGATCTTGATGATAGAGACGCTCCATTTTTTCAAACCACAAATCTTCACAGATGGTAATCGCTACTTTTTTGCCGTCGACTAAGATGCAACGAGAAGAGCTTCCTGGTTGGAAGTAGCGCGTTTCGTCAAAAACGTCATAGGTTGGTAACAGTTGCTTGTCGTAGGTTTGGGTCAATTGGCCATCTTGAAAGACAGCGCAGCTGTTAAACAGGGGGGCCCCGGATTGTAAGTTTTGTCTTAAACAACCCACTAAAAGGGTCAGCCCCTTTGTATGCTCGCCTATTCTTTTTAGTATCGCGTCGTGCTGCTGTAAAAAAAGAGGATAGGTTAAAAGGTCTCTGGGGGGATAGCCAGTAAGAGCAAGCTCTGAGGTGACCACCAAAGAGCAGCCTTTATTACGGGCTGTTTGTAAAGAGGCAATGATCTTTTGAAAGTTCCCTTCAAAGTCACCAACCGTGTAATTATTTTGGGCAATGAGTACTTTTAGCATATGGATTAGAAAATATCAGTGATGGATGAGAATGTAAATTGAAAAAAGCAAAAGAGATATTTTTAGGGAGACTTGACGTAAATAGGTTGCTTTACAATACTGCAAAAAATTTTTTGAAGAGATAGTTATGCAACAGACACGAGAACACTGGGCGAGCCGAGTCGGATTTTTACTGGCAACCGCAGGCTCCGCAATTGGCTTGGGGAGCTTGTGGCGCTTTCCTTATATGACCGGTGAAAATGGCGGAGGATATTTCGTTATTATGTTTATCGTTTTTACCTTTGTCATTGCCCTTCCTGTTTTTATGGCTGAGCTTCTGTTGGGTCGTCATACCCAAAAAAGTCCCGTTTTAGCGTTCGCAGCAATGTCACATAATTCTAAAATGTGGCGAGCAGTGGGATGGCTTTCTGTCATGACAACCTTTATTATCTTATCTTACTACTCGGTGATTTCAGGTTGGTCTTTGAACTATGCTTTGATGTCACTCAATCAATTCTATGTGGGAAAAACTTCCGAAGAAATTGTTCAGGTATTTGACTTGGTTTATCGCTCTCCTCAGATGAACCTTTTTTGGCTTCTGATGTTTGTCCTGATGACAGGAGGGATCGTATTTGGAGGGGTCCGCAAGGGGATTGAGCAGTGGAGTCGCATTCTAATGCCTATTTTGTTTGTGATCCTACTGAGCCTTTTTGCTTATAGTATGACCCTTCCAGGAGCCAAGGAAGCTTTTCGATTTATCTTTGCACCTCACGCAGGTCAATTTAGGGCATCGAGCGTTTTAAATGCCCTGGGGATGTCTTTTTTTGCACTGAGTGTGGGTCTTGGTATTTTAGTTACGTACGGCAGCTACATGAGCCCTGCTGAAAATATCCCTAAAACAGCTTGCACGATTGCCTTGCTAGATATCTTTGTCTCTCTTTTTGCTGCCATGATCATCTTCCCCATTATTTTTTCCTTTAATTTTGAGCCTCAAGAAGGAGTGGGTTTGATCTTTAAAGTGCTTCCAGTTTTGTTTGCCAAATTACCGGCAGCTCTTTTAATTTCTACGGTCTTTTTTCTTCTAATTGTGTTTACAGCGCTCACTTCAACGATCTCCCTATTGGAAGTTCTGGTAGCTACAGCCATGGATGTTTTTCAATGGACCCGAAAAAAAGCAGCCGTGCTCGCATCGTGCGCCGTTTTTGTTTTTGCCATCCCCTCAGCTCTTTCGGGAGCAAACGAGCTTTTCCCCTCATGGAAAGCAATTTACGGTAAGAACTTTTTTGAAACTTTTGATTATTTAACCGGGAGTTGGTTCTTGCCAGTTTCTGGGCTTTTGACCGCCCTATTTGTAGGTTGGGCAATCAGTCCCGAGATTAGAAAATCTGAATTCTTAGCCGGCTCTAAGCTTAAATTTGTCTATAAACCTTGGATTTTTTTCTTAAAATTTATCGTCCCTATTGCAGTGATTCTAATTATTTTAAATCAAAGTAATTTGATAAATATTGATGCAATTTTTAATCCCAATATGGCAAAATAGACGGAAAAAAAATACGGAGATATCATTTTATGACGACAGGAACTTTAAAGATTCACTCGGAAAACTTGCTGCCTATTATCAAAAAATGGCTCTACTCAGATAGAGATATTTTTGTCAGAGAACTTGTATCTAACGCCTGCGACGCCATTCAGAAGGTGAAGGTTTTAAGAGAGCGTGAAGGTTATGAATGTAGTGACGAAGAGTTTCGCATCGAAATTAAAATCGACAAAGAAAATAAAACATTGAAATTTCTCGATACCGGGATTGGAATGGATCAGAGTGAAGTTGAAAAATATATTTCACAACTCGCGTTTTCAGGCGCAGAAGATTTTATTAAAAAGTATGAATCTAAAGATGAAGGTGACCAGATTATTGGACACTTTGGGCTTGGGTTTTATTCAGCATTTATGGTTTCTGAAAAAGTAGATATCCAAACAAAATCCTACAAAGAAGAAGCTGAGAGTGTTTTTTGGACTTCAGATGGTTCTACTGAATATCAAATGGATCAAGGAAATCGCAAGACGCGTGGAACTGAAATCACTTTGAATATTGATTCAGAGAACGAAGAGTTTTTAGACGCAGCTCGCATCCGAGAAATTTTAAAGCGTTATAGCCTCTATCTACCCGTTCCTATTTTCTTAAATGAAGAGCGTATTAATGAGGTAGAGCCTCTTTGGCTTAAAGCTCCTTCTGATTGTAGTGATGAAGATTACCTAAAGTTTTATCGCCACTTAAATCCCATGGAGCCAGACCCACTATTTTGGGTGCACCTAAATGTTGATTATCCATTCCATCTAAAAGGGATCTTGTATTTCCCGAAAATCAAAAAGAATTTTGAGATCAAAAAAAATAGCATTAGTTTATTTTGCAATCGCGTTTTTGTAACAGATCAATGTCAAGAGCTCATCCCAGAATATCTCACAATGCTTCAAGGGTGCATTGATAGTCCAGATATTCCCCTAAACGTTTCTAGAAGCTCTTTGCAAATGGATCGCACCGTTAGACAACTCGCTTCGCACATTTCTAAAAAGGTGTCCGATAGACTGTGTTCTCTCTATCAGTCTGACAAAGCGAAATTTATCAAGTGCTGGGAAGATATTGAATTGATTGTCAAACTTGGAATTGTTCAAGATGATAAGTTTTATGAGCGTGTTAAGCCTTGTTTGATTTGGAAAAATCTTCAAGATGAATGGACGACAGTCGAGGAGTATAAAGAGCGTAACACTGAGCTTAAAGACAAAGTTTTTTATCTCTCATCAGACCAGTCAAACAGTTCATTTACCCAAATGTATTTAGACAAAGGAATTGAGGTGCTTTCCTCAGATTGCCCCGTTGACTCTCATGTGATGAATTATTTAGAAGGAAAATTAGCTCCTTTAAAGTTTGTCCGTACGGATGGTGAGCTTAACGAAGCCCTTTTAGATCCATCGAAAGAAAACACGGTTCTTGATGCGGATGGGAAAACAGTTGCCGGTAAGTTAGCCGCGTTTGTTTCAGATGCTTTGTCCAAAGAACACGTTGAAGTCGAAGCGAAAAGCTTGGCATCCAGTGCTCTGCCAGCCTTCTTAGTAATCGAAGAGGGAGAACGTCGCATGAGAGAGTACATGAAATTGAGCCAGATGGACCTGGGGATGATGGGACCATCGAAGCATAAGCTAGTGATAAATACCAACCATCCTCTAGTGAGCTCTCTTGAAAGAATTCATGCTAAAGATCAAGAGCTTGCGAAAAAAGTTGTTGAGCAGATCTACGACCTTGCTCGATTAAACCAAAGAGAATTAGATGTCAAAGAACTGGCATCTTTCACAACCCGTATGACCGAGCTTTTAGAAAATTTAGCCCATAAGGTCTCTTCCTGACCTTCTTTATTAAAGAGCCCTTTTAAATTTTAAAAGGGCTCTTATTTTTAATTATGATAAATAGCGCCTTTTTCATTAGAAAACGCATCACATATGTGCTTTTTATAAGTACTCTTATGCTGCTGACTTGCAGCTTTTCACCGCCTTCTCGAAAAGTTTGGAAGCAAGAAGAAATTTTGAAAATGATTCAAGATAGACGTCCTCCGGTTCATTATTTTGCAAAACAAAATGCGATCTACGGATATCGAATTACTGAGCAATCTATTGATAAGCTGCCACTGCTAATTCAAGAGGGGCTTGGAAAAACAGACCAATCTGAATTTCCTGATAAGGTGCTTTTAGACAATCAGGGGAGCTATATTGCCTTGCAATTCACTGATAAGGAGGAGCCTGACTTTTATGTGATTGGGAAAAAGTGTGCTAAAAAGTGCTATCGTCTCCTGCAGAAAGTGCCTCCTTCTTTAGAGCTGTCCTTACCTTCTAGATTTGCTCCATTAAAAACAGAGGTAGGTAACCTAGTCTGTCTGCAGAAAACGGCCTCTATTCGGATGGTGAAGATGTCTGATTTGGGCTTTTTAATTGAAAAAGAGGCCATCATTGAAAATCTCTACAATACCCAGACAAAACCCGCCTCAAAAGACGCTTTTTTGGCTTACTCGACCTGTTATGGGGTCTATTACATGGTCAATGTGGACCAAAAAAATGTTCCAATCAACTACGCACCCTCTAAGAAGTGGCTCCTTTTCAGGTAGTTGAGTCTATTTTTTCCTTTACAAATAATGCGGTTTATGCTATAATTATTGCTAACCAAGGTGGTAATAAGAATGGATAACTTAGTGGTTTCTCAGGCAGTGAGTATCAATGCCCCCCAGCTTGAACTCGACCAAAGTGCAAAAGCACAAAATTTAGCCCAGTTAGCCCAGCTTTCTCGAGAGGCAATCATGCTCTTATTGATTCAAAATTCAATGGAAGAGGTGCATGCAACTACGCTTCTAGAAAAGGAAGATCCTCTTAAAGATGGAGAAGAGGAAGAAGAAAGAGACCAAGAAGATTCAGATTCATAATAATACAAGGAGTAGAGCATTGACTGTACAAAACCAAAATCACATTAGATTAGATCTCGTCGCAAAGTCGCTAGAAGTCCCCAAAGGACAACTGGGAACGATTGTGCTCCTTCAGATATTACAACAATCAGCCCAAAGCCTGCTCGATTCACCGCCAAAAGCCCCGCAAAAGGCCCCTGGAAGCAATTCATTAGGTGCTACGCAATCAAGTAGCCCTTCATCAGACAATCCTTCTAAAGATATCTTAGAATCGATTTTAACGGCTCTTGAGATGAGCTTTGAAGTGCGTGTAGCATCACGAAATACAGTTCAGACAGTTCTAGACTTTGTGATGAAACAAGCAGAGACTCTCCAGTCATTGGCTGAAGAGATCCAAAACCTAAAGAAACAGTTAAGTGGAAATTTATCCCCTCAGCAGCTTGCAAAGCTTACCCAGCAATTACAGGCACTGGAATCTCAGTATCAATCAGCCCTCAATGAGTTGAATTCAGCGAATGCAGACAGCCATGCGAAAGAAAGCGATCAAGCGAACCAAGAGAAAGCTTATAACGACTATAAAAAACAATATGACCAAATGAAGGATAAAACTACGCCTGCTGCTAAAAAATTAAAAAGTGAAATGGATGCGGCTCAATCTAAAATTGCTGCAGACCAGCAAGCCATTAGTGGAGATAAATCTAAAATTGCTGCTGCCCAACAAGTTATTAATCAAGTTTCAAGCAGTTTAGCAAGTTTAGCAAAGCAAAACCCTTCTTTTGCAGCACAAATTAATGCCATAAGAACTGCGATAGAGCATGATCTGCCGGCTAATTGCTTCAACAAGATTTTGACAGCTATTAGCGCAATGGCAGCTCAAGATGCTTCATTAAACAGCCAAATAACGGTTAAAGAGCAAGAACAAGCTACTTTGATAGAGGAGCTTTCACAAAGTTCTACTCTGGTTGGAAATGCGCTTAAGCAGTATCTGCGTGATAACCATGGAGTCATTGTTCAGCAAAAAATATTAAAGATTTTGAATCGATTTATTCAATCAAATACTCAGAGCCAAAATAGTACTAAGAACCAGGCCAAACATGAAAGTGTTTCTGTCGTGCACCATACAAAAAACGTGGAAAAGAATCACGAAAATGTAATCGAGAAAGACAAGAAATTAAAGGCTCGTCTTGAGAAGAGTTTCGTCTAAGCATAGTTTTTGACTAGAGATCAAAAAAAGCCCTCATCAAAATACATTGACGAGGGCTTTTTTAATTAAGAAATTACTACGACTGAACAGCTTCAGCTTCTTTTGGAGCTGTTTTTGCTTCAGCAGCTAAGCTTTCTTGTTCAGCATGCACTTCACTTACAGCAGCTTTTAGCATTTCAATTTTAGCACCTTCAACCATTTTGATGACTATGGTGTTGTCGTTCACTTTATCGACCTTTCCAATAATTCCCATTGCAGTAACTCGGTCACCTGGTTTTAAGGTGTTTCTAAGTTCACCTGCCTTTTTACGTCTTTTTTGCTCGGGTCTCCATAAAATTAGATAGAAAAAAACCAATACTATCCCAAAAAATGAGAGAGTTTTCATTAAACTGTTGCCTTCAGCTGCGGGAGCCGCATCTGCAAATAGAGACATGGGCGCTAAAAGGGCAGGAGCTATTGCGTATAATTTATTTTTCATAAATGGACCTATCTTTAAGTAAATTATTGATTGTTAGTGTTTTGCGATGGATAGATCTGGCAAACTTTTTGATAGAGCTGATCCAAGGTACTTTGTTTAATAGCATGCCTAATTTTGGCCATAAAATCAAGGTAAAAGGCGAGGTTTTGAAGCGTTAGGAGGGTCATCCCACTTATTTCTCCCACGTTAATCAAGTGCCTTACATACGCCTTCGAAAATCCACTAGCATAGCTGTTAAGCTCTGTATCTAAAGGGCTAAAGTCCTCACTATAACGCTTTAGCTTCATGTTTATTTTCCCCTGCCAGGTGAAGGCGCTACCATTACGAGCATTGCGAGAGGGGAGGACACAGTCAAACATATCTACACCACGCATCACAGCTTCAATCAGTTCTCGAGGAGTTCCAACTCCCATTAAGTAACGGGGCTTTTCCAATGGTAAAAAGGGGAGGGTGGATTCGATCACAGGGTTGAGGTGACAGTCGGCAAGACCCCCAATAGCATATCCATCAAAGTCCATGGGGACCAGGGCTTTAGCCGATTTCTCTCGAAGGTCTGGATAGGTGCTTCCTTGGACAATTCCAAATAAATTTTGATGAGATTGCAGAGGATAATCTCTACAAATTTGGGCCCACCGAGTAGTTCTGTCTATAGCTCGAACAGTATCGTGGTAACTACAGGGGTAGGGAGTGCATTCATCAAAAGCCATAACAATGTCAGAGCCAAGTATCTTTTGAATATTCATGCTTTCTTTGGGACCCAAAAAGTGTTTGGCTCCATCAATGTGTGATTTAAAAGTCACTCCTTCTTCATCAATTTTATTTAACGAGGAAAGTGAAACAACCTGGAATCCACCTGAATCTGTTAAGATAGGGGCATCCCAATTCATAAACTGATGTAGCCCTCCCGCTTTTTCGATGATTTTCATACCGGGTCGCAGCATCAAATGGTAGGTGTTGCCCAAAATTATTTGAGCATGAATATCTTTTAACTGATTGTTAACAAGTGCTTTAACAGACCCTCTGGTGCCAACTGGCATGAAGATAGGGGTTTCTATTTGACCGTGGGCAGTCTCCAAAAGACCTAGGCGTGCGTCACTTTTTGAATCTTGGGCTAGGCGGGTAAATTTCAAGGGAGTTTCCTGATATCATTTATAATTAAAGGAGTACAAATGTATTATAAATAATAATAAAAAACAAATTATTTGTAACTAGAGATGGGAAAAGGGAGGAAAGATATTCCTCCCTTTAAAGCGATATCGAAAACAGTCTTACTTAATTGTTTAGGCAGGACTTGGCACGCTTTTTTTAGCGGCTTTACGTCTAACAGCTTTCTTAGCAGCTTTTGTACGAACAGCTTTCTTAGCAGCTTTCTTACGAACCGCTTTCTTTGGAGAAGCAGACTTCTTTGTAGCTGTTTTTCTTCTGGTTGTTTTTTTAGCCAACATAACGATTTTCCTTCCTGTGTTATGGAGATTAATCTATTGTTTAAGCTAGTTGAAGGCCTTTAAGGTCCCTACTTTTGCAAACTAGCTTTCCTTTTATTTGAAATATTTGTCTTTTTGCATGATTCCCACAGCATGATTTTAACCATCAAGACTGATCAATACGTACAAATGCTCCAATTCTGGACTTTCATCCGCGCTAGAGATTCACAAAATACTTCTAGCCTTCTTACATTTCATTCGATATTCATTTTAATAAATATATTTCAAGTAATTAATTAATTTTTTTTTAATTAATTAAAAAACACGTTTCGTAAAATGAAGTTTTACACTTAGTTTCTAGAGAGGAAATGGTTAATTTGGGCATTTAAAAAAAAAAAAATGGATTTTGACTTTTCTTAAAAAAATAAGGTATACGTTCATCCATAATAATGTAGAAAAGGCTTTTTGATGAGACATGTGCTTGTATTTTTTTTAATTTGGTCGGGCTTTAGTTGTCATCAGTTGCTTGCTAAGAATCACGCATTGTCAGAGCCCTCTTCCTCTTTAGCACGTATCGAGGAGTTAAATACGCTGCGAAACGAGGGCCTTATGGCAATCGACACCTGTAACTACCGCAAGGCGCAGCAAATTTTTCAGCAGATACTCGCGACACATCCTGAAGCGTGGCTCGATCTTTCGGAGGTTAATAGTCTTTTGATCTCATTGGCCGCCTCTCAATTACATTTAAAACTGCTCGATGAGGCTCTTAGGACTCTTTCTAAATTATTTCCAGAGGGAATGACTTCTTATATTGAATATCACAATGAGATTTTGAAGGCTTATGTTTTTGAACAAAAAGGAGAGCTTCAAGAGGCGATGCTTTTTTCAAACCGTTTGTTGGAGAAAATGCCTTTAGATCAATGGGAACTCAAAGACCAGCGCTTTTATTTGAAACTGAATTCTCAACTAAACAGCCAATATGAAGAACTGATCCTTCAGGCTGATCGCTGTTTTGAAGGGGCTTTGTACCAAGAAAGTTCAAATCTATATCAAGAAATATTAGAGTCTTTAAATAAAGGGGTTTATAAACAAAACCACAATGTTCGTCTGCCTTTTCAAGTCCGTATAAGGCTGGCTTATTGTCAATTTCAACAAGAGAATTTCCAACGGGCCAAAGAGCTTCTGTTACAGGCAAAGAATATCTATCCTGCTATTTTTGAGTCAGATAGCTTTCTTCAGCTGATTGTTTGCTGCAAAAATCTAGGCCAATATGAAGAGGCGTTGAACTTGTGTGATGAATATATGGTCTCCAAATTTTCCAACCAGCAGCAGGATTTGGTTTTATTTGAAGCTGGACGCATCCACACTCAGCTAGGCCATTTAGAAGAAGCTAAGAAGTTTTTTTTAAAGTTGATCGATAATCAGCAAAGTTCTGAATGTCAATCCCATTCAAGGATTTGCCTCGCAAGAATCTATCTAAAAGAAAAAGCATATACTCAAGTTGAGAGTATTTTAAACCGTAGCCAGTTTAATTTTGAAAGAACTTCACATTTAAAATTTGAATGGGCTTACCTCCGTGCTGAGGCTCTTTATCAACGCAAGGAGTATGAATTAGCTGCTGTAGATTTTAAAGAGTCTTTGGAACACCCAAAAATAAAACAGGCAGACTGGTATCGTGATGCGCTTTATCATTTAGGGTTTTCTTATCTCAAGTTGGGAGAAGATGCTTTATCTCAAGATATATCTAAAAAAGATTTCTTATTGCAAGCAGAAGGTTATTTTCAGGAGTTACTAGAGCACGAGTCCACTGACCGAGGAGTCCTTGCCCTTGCAAGAACGTATCTCATGCGATCATACTACCTTAGTGAAACGGGCCTTGTGGCTAAAATGATTGAGCTTTTTAATAGCCATACCTTCGAAAAAATAGAAACCCAACTTGAAGCGGGTTTTATTTTAGCAGATGTAACACAAGATAATCAGAGGCGAGAGGCCATCTATGAGCATCTGACCTCTGAATTATTCAAAGAAGCTCTTAATTACGGCAAGGCTCATTATTTTCAAGGGGTTTTCTACTGCAATCTTTGTACTTTAGATCCCTCTCTTGAAACCCTCCAAAAAGCTGTTGCATCTTTAAAGAAGGGGATGGCTCTTTTGGAAAAGAGCTTTCCATCTTTTACCCTTTTAGCTGCCCAAAAAATGGTTCAGGCAAGTTTAAACTTTTCAGACCCTCAGATTTTAGTTCAAGTGGAGCAAGATCTAGAGATAATCAGCTCCAAGGCTACTAAAGAGAGCTTTAAAGAACTGAATTATTTAAGAGCTGAAGTTTGTTTAAGATTAATGCAAAACGGTGACATGACCTACTTTGAAAAAGGGATTCAGGCCCTTGATATTTTGGATTGCCCTGATGAGGAACGTTCCCAATTTTTAAGAGCTCGATTTTATTTTAAGAGCCAACAGTTTGCACGATCTAAACTGATCTTGCAAGATCTTATAGAGAACCATCCCCAATCACCGTTGAAAGGGGATAGTTTGTTTTGGGTTGCCCAATGCATTGAGATGGAAGGAGGGGATCCTCGTGTTGTTAAAGAAATGCGAAGAAAAGTTTTCAAAGATTACCCCGATTGTCCCCTCGCTGCAGAGGCTTATTTCCTCTATTACTCGTTTGCCCAGTATTTAGATGGGAGTTTAGATGCACTAGAACATCTTAAGGGGATGGAGCTTGAGTTTGGCCAGAGTCCCTATGTAATCACCGCATCTTACTTGCTGGGGCTAAACTATAAGTCAGAACATAAAAAACTGGGCGGCAGCATTTTACTCAAGAAAGATCTTAATTTGGCAATAACTTTTTTTCAACAAGCCAAAGAGAGGTTTTTAAGCTGTTGGGCAGCAGGTCAAATCCCCGCTGGAAATTATCACTATTTCATATCGGTTTACTATCGATCTACTTTAGAGCAAGCTCAGGTTTACCTTGAGAAAGCTGATCAAAGTCAAGGGGCAAAACGACATATTCATCTAGCAAAATCGTTAGAGTTTTTTAACGAAGTCTATGGAGACTTTGCAGATACAGAAAATGTAAGAACACGTTTTTTGCTAAAAGAAGATAGGATCTCAAAAATTTATGAAGAAGCTTCCTTTGGCCGCGCTTTGTGTTATGCAAAAAATGGTCAAATAGAAGAAGCTGAAAATGCTTTTGGTCAATTGATAGAGCAATATGCAGCATTTAAAATGGAGCAAGGGCACTATCTTTCCCGTGCTTGGTATGAGCTTGCCATGATTGCGATGGCCAAAAAAGAATACCAAGATGCCCTAGAGTACTTTTTTTGTGCTGAAAGAAGTATTAGCGCCCAACTACTTAACGCAGATCAAAAAATAGATCTGGGTATACAGCAAAGTTTATGTTATCGTTTTTTAGAGCAATATGACATGGCAATGCTAACGTTATCAAAAGTGATAAACGAGGGAGTTATTTCAAATCTTCGGGTCAAAGCCATGTTTTTAAGAGCCGAGATTTATGAACTGCAGGGCAAAAGGGAACTGGCTCAAAAGCAATTAAATGTGGCCTCAAAAAAAGGGGGAGAGTGGGGTAAAATGTCTCAAGAAAAGCTCTTTAAAGAATATGGGTTCAACGAATGACAAGTCTTTCATTTCTAGATTTATTTAAAAGTTTTTCTCAGGGAAACTTTATCCTCTACATCATTGGTGGATGTTTTGTAGTAAGCGTATGCGTGTTTATGGAACGCTGTTTTTATTTGCATAAAGCTAAGATAAACACCAATCGGTTTGTACTTGGGTTGCATCGGTTTATCAAAGAGGGGAATATTGTAGAAGCCATTCGTGTGTGCGAGGATTGCTCTGGGACAATTTCTAAAATTGTCAAGTCCGGTCTTTTGCGACATGATCGAACTAAAGATCAAATAGAGGGAGCTATGGAGGTCAGTGGATTGGCCGAGATCTCTCGCTTAGAAAAAAATACGAAAGTTCTTTCAGTTATTGCTCACATAACTCCCTTAATTGGCTTGCTGGGGACCGTGCTTGGTTTTATCCAGGCATTTTCTGAAATGCGCCAGACAGGGCTAGTAGATATCTCAACAACTCGAATTGGAGAAGCGATGGGGTATGCATTAGTGACAACGGCGGCAGGTCTTGTTGTTGCTATTCCTACTATTGTAGGCTACAACTACATTGCTAGCCGGATAGAAAGCCTTGGGCTCGAGATGCAGGCCACTTCTTCAGAAATAGTAGATCTTTTACTGCTCAATAAAAAAGGCTATGAATTTTAAGATCAACTTAAACGCTTCTTTTCCCTTAATTGACTTAACTTCTATTTTCAATGCAGCCCAAAGTTCTTTGTATGTTGATAGCAATGGTTTTATGCTCAATTATCTTTTGGATACTTTGGCTCCTACAGACCCATTACAGGTTGGCTCGCAGAAACCAGCTGGTTTGCAAGGTGAGAGGGTAATGTCACAAGATAAGGCGACTTTGATGTCTTAGAGGGCTTTTCAGTTGATCTAGAGCTCCTCTTTTGAACAAGACGAGGTTTATTTCACCGGTTACCTTTCAGGCCTCTGAGGTTCTTCAAAATCGTTAGATTCTTTGGTTTATCTAGGAATCATGCTGCTGGCCGTCTTTACACTCAGCCTTTATGTTTACTTTAAAAAGAAAGGCTATTTGAAAATAGAGCCGCTGAAGTTGTTTATCTGTGAATATTGCCAATACGTCTATTTATATGATATTGATTTGAAAGTTACCTCATGCCCTCTGTGCAAGCTGTTAAACTATAAAAACTATTTCATTAAGTAATTTATTATAAGTAATTTAGTTCATTTTCAGTGTAGCTCTTTAAATAAAGGGGGCTCTAAATAATACTGGATGTTAAAATGCTTTTTTTAGGAGTAGGAAATGAAATATTGCCCGTACACATTTAAAACTAAAAGGTTTAATTCTAGAGAGGTTCTTATTGGAAATGTGGGTGTAGGAGCTTGTCACCCTATTCGAATTCAATCTATGACGACGAGCGATACACGGGATGTTGAGAAAACAGTTGAACAGATTATGAGGCTTGCGGACTCTGGGTGTGAAATAGCTCGTGTGACTGTTCAGGGGATGAAAGAGGCTTTTAGTTGTGAAAAGATCAAGTCTACATTAATTCAAAAAGGTTATTCAATTCCACTGGTTGCCGATATTCATTTCTTTCCAAAAGCGGCTATTACGGTAGCTGATTTTGTCGATAAAGTCCGTATTAATCCGGGGAACTATATTGATAAGCGCGCTTCTTTTAAAGTGTTGGAATATTCAGACCAAAGTTATCAAAGTGAATTGAATCGACTTGAAGACAAATTTACTCCACTTGTTGAAAAGTGTAAAAAAAGAGGGGTGGCAATTCGTATCGGAACGAATCATGGGTCTTTATCGGATCGTGTGATGAATCGTTATGGAGATTCACCTAAAGGAATGGTTGAATCTGCCATTGAATTTACGGAGGTTTGTCGTAAGTTGGATTTTCATCAAATTATTTATTCAATGAAAGCCTCCAACACCCACGTGATGATTCAAGCTTACCGCCTGCTTGTGGCCCGAATGATGGAAATGGGTTGGGATTATCCTCTGCATCTTGGAGTCACTGAAGCTGGAAGTGGTGAAGATGGACGTATCAAATCAGCTGTTGGGATAGGCTCACTTTTATTAGATGGAATTGGAGATACGATTCGCATTTCTCTAACAGAGGACCCTTGGTTTGAAATAGATCCAGCTAAGCGCTTGATAGCCTTAGCAAATCAATACCTACAGAAGCCCTCTCGATTGCCGTTCGTAGAAAAAAATCGTAATCCTTTCATCTATCAAAAGAGGACGGAGGCAATAGAGAACAACCCATTGCATCCAGATGGAGGCGTTTTTGTCAGCGTGAGTGAAGAGGAGATTCTTGCCGATTCTTTTGAAAATGATTTGGGCTTTGAGATCAATGAAGGAGAGCTGAAGCTAACTCATACAACGGTGGATGGTGTTTGGATAGAGAAAGTGGTTGAAAGCCAAGTTGCAGTGGCAAAAATAAGAACCCTCAAAGAGTCTGGTCTCGCTATTTTATCTGCCAGTCAGCCTTTTTTAAACACCCACTCATTTACAGAAATTGCGGCTCATGATTCTCATTGGAAAACCCGTGCTCTAACAAACAGCAATTTGTTAATTTTGACTTTAGATGAAAATAAAGTTCATTTTGCGAGGGAAGTTGTTGAGTTTTTACAACAGCAAAAAATTCAAACTCCAGTGATGTTAAAAGGGGAGTACGCACTGCAACCAGAAGATCTACAGATCCATGCTGGCGCTGAATTTGGCTCTCTCCTCTGTGATGGGCTTGCAAATGGCCTCTTGATCAACGCTTCAACCCCCACCCTTTTAGCGCGCAAAAATCTTTCGTTCAATTTACTTCAGGCCGCTCGTTTGCGCTCCTCTAAAACAGAGTTTATATCGTGCCCTAGCTGTGGAAGAACCCTATTTGATTTACAAACGGTTACGCAGAAAATTCAAGAGAGAACGGCTCATTTACCTGGTGTGAAAATTGCAGTTATGGGTTGTATTGTCAATGGCCCCGGAGAGATGGCGGACGCCGATTTTGGTTACGTGGGTTCTAAGCCAGGCTTGATTGATTTGTATGTGGGTAAAGAGCGTGTGGAAAAAGACATAGACTACAAAGATGCTGTTGAAAGCTTGGTAGATCTTCTTAAAAAGCACGATCGATGGGTTGAACCTAAAAAACTAGATGTTGTTTTGAACTAGACAGAGGCTAATGCTTTTTTTGTTGGTGATTTTTTTTTGATTTTAGCACCTAGTGAGGTGAGCTTTTCAACCAGTGATGAGTAGCCTCGCTCTAGCATCTCCACTCCTTTAATTTCTGTCGTGCCCTTTGCTAAGAGTCCTGCTAGTACATAAGCAAATCCCGCTCTGAGATCAGGGATTTCAATTTGTTTTCCACTCAAAGGTGTTTGCCCTTTAATTACCGCACTATGGAGGTAGTTACGAGTTGCAAAACGACAGGTCTTGCCGCCAAGACATTGTCTGAAAAGCTCAATATCAGCCCCCATTTTGCGGAGCATGTCGATGTAGCCAAATCGATTTTCATAGACTGTTTCGTGAATGACAGAAGCCCCTTTTGTTTGTGTCAAAAGAACTGCAAAAGGCTGTTGCCAATCCGTCATAAATCCAGGGTGAACATCTGTCTCTAAGTGCATCCCACCGCTAAGCTCTCCTTTATAGAAAAAGTCAATGCCGTTGGATTTCACTTCAAAGCCACCGCCCAGTTCACGAATGCGATTTAAAAAAGTAATCATCGGAGCGTGTTCTGCTCCTTCAACAAAAATGCGCCCTTTGGTGCTAATTGCAGCAATTGCATAGGAGGCCGCTTCAATGCGGTCAGTCATTATGGTATGCTCTACGGGGTAGAACTTTTTAACCCCTTGGATATAAATAGTTCTGTGGGCATCAAAGGAGATAATGGCTCCCATCTTCTGAAGAAAGAGAATCAATTGAAAAATTTCTGGTTCAATAGCTGCATTGCGAATCGTAGTGTTCCCCTCTGCGCGAATAGCTGCTAAAATGGCATTTTCTGTGGCACCTACTGAAGGGTAATCTAAGTGGACCAGTCCTCCTTGAAGGCCCTGATGGGCTTGTGCAAAGTAAGCACCTTCTTTTTTCATAATACGCGCTTCAATGCGTGCCCCCAACGTCTCTAGTGCGTTGATGTGGAAATTAATCGGTCGTTGTCCAATGCGATCTCCACCGGCTGTAGGGACAATAATGTCTTCGTCCGTTCTCCCAAGGAGAGCTCCAATAAGCAAGATAGGAATGCGATTGGCACCTGAAAATCTCTGAGGAATATACGAGGTCTTAAGATGCTTGGTGACAATTTCAATACGGTTTTTTTCTTTATCCCACAAAACCTGGCTTCCCAGTTCGCGACATAAATCTAAAGTTATTTCCACATCTCCAATATTTGGAACATTATTTAGTATACATGGTTGGTCAGAAACTAAAGATGCCACCAAGAGTTTAGTCGTTGCGTTTTTAGCACCTTGTGCTTGAACCGTTCCTTTAAGAGGCGCTCCTCCTTCAATTTCTAAAAATGACATTTATTCCTCTTGGCTAAATTTCGATAGAAGATCGTTTATTTGGTTGTTTTTTTCAACCCTTTTAAAGGATTTATTCTGGTTTTCAAAAAAATGACGTGCTATAAATAGGAAAAAAAATGGTGAGTAGACATATGATTGTTAAAACAGGATTTGGACAAGATTCGCATCGCTTTGAAAGAAAAGATTCTTCAAAAAGATGTGTCGTTGGCGGGGTCTATTTTGAAGAAGTGCCTGGATTTAAGGCCAACTCAGATGGAGATGTCGCCTACCATGCTGTTTGTAATGCTATTTCTTCTCTAACAGGGGTCTTAGTGCTCGGTGGGATTGCTGATGATTTGTGTTTAAAAGATGGAATTACAAATAGCGAAGTCTATCTAAAAGAAGCCCTCAAAACACTGCATAAAATTGATTATAAGATTTCCCATGTAGCTCTTTCTTTGGAGGGTAAACGCCCTCTTTTTAAAAATCACCTGGTGCAAATGCGACAAAATATTGCGACTCTACTAGAGATTGAATTGACTGATGTTGGGGTGACGGCAACTTCCGGGGAAGGACTTTCTGATTATGGGTGCGGAGATGGTGTTTTTTGTCAGTCTATTGTCACTGTTTACAAAGAGGAGGCCTAAGGTGGTTAAAACCATTTTAATTACAGGAGCTTCTAGTGGGATAGGGTGGGCAAGTGCACTAGAGTGTGCCTCTCACGGTCATCGCGTCATAATCTGCGCTCGAAGAAAAGATCGGCTTGAAAAACTTCGTGAAGAAATTCAAACAAGGTTTCAAACAGAGGTCTATGCGTTTACCTTAGATGTCTCTCAAAGACAAGAGGTGAAAGATAAAATAGAAAACCTTCCGAAAGAATGGCAAGCGATTGATGTATTGGTTAACAATGCGGGTTTGGCTCTCGGTCTGGAGGGGCTAGACCAAGGAAATGTCGATGACTGGGAAACCATGATTGACGTCAATATTAAGGGCTTGTTGTATGTCACTCGAGCGGTTGCAGGGCACATGCTCAAGCGTGATGCGGGTCATATTATTAACATTGGCTCCATATCAGGAAGAGAAGTCTATGCTAATGGATCTGTGTATTGTGCGACTAAACACGCGGTTCGTGCTTTAACAGAAGGAATGAAAAAAGATTGGCATGGCAGTTCTCTTCGCATCAGTGAAGTAAATCCAGGATTTGCCGAAACCGAATTTTCTCTCGTTCGTTTCAAACAAGATCAAAGCAAAGCTGGCAAAGTATATGAAAATACACAGCCGCTCAAAGCCCAAGATATTGCCGAGGCAATCTATTTTTGTATCAGCCGACCACCACATGTTGATATCAGAGAAGTTTTTATCACAGCAACGGCTCAGTCAGCATCGACTTTGATCCATCGGGGGCACTAAAAAAATGGGGCTTGGTTTTGAGTAAACAGCTGAAAACTGTAGCTAATAAACATCTCTTAGATAACGCTTTTCAAGTCTTAGTTGCTTAACAAACTCTTTAGCTTCTTCAACAGTCATCTCACCTTGCTCTTCAATAATTTGATGAAGTGCTTTGTCTACGTCTTTAGCCATGTAGCTCGCGTCTCCACAAACGTATACGATGGCACCTTCTTGAATTTTTTTCCAAAATAAAGGGGCTTCTTGCAACATTTTATGTTGGACGTAGATCTTTTGTGGTTGATCTCTTGAAAAAGCAAGAGAAAGCTTTAAAAGGCCCTTCTCCTCTAAATCTGTGAGATAATCACGATAGTAAAAGTCATTTTCCTTGTTCCAACTTCCAAAAAAGAGCCAGTGATCTCCTGGATCCTTTTCTAAAAGACGCTCTTGCATAAATCCTCGATAAGGGGCAATGCCCGTGCCAGGACCAATCATAATCAAAGGGAGCGAAGGGTCACTAGGGAGGGTAAACTCTTTAGAGGGGTGAAGATAGATGGGGACTGATGGCGTATGCATCTGAGCCATTTCACAAAGGTAGTGAGAAGCGACTCCATGGCGAAGGTGTTCGTTAGTTTTGTAGTTAATGTGAGCGATGAGTAGGTCAATTTGATTTGGAGTGGCCTTTTGCGAGGAAGCAATGGAGTAGAAACGAGGCAGCAATGGTGCAAAGTGGTTCGCTAACTGCTGAGGTTCCATTTTAATGCTGGGAATCTCCTTAAAAAAATCCCACAGTTCGCGCTCTGCGCAAAATTGTTTGAGCAAGTCTTTGTTTTCAACAAGCAGGAGCCTTTCTAAGATTTCTTTGTCTTTGAGGTCTTGGGCAAAAAACAAAGCACAATCTACCCATTTTTTAGTGACTTTAGATAAGTTTGCTTTAGTTGTTAAAAATGATTCAAGGGGCATTACTTCCTCTGTGCGAGGAGCGCAAATAGACTCTGTCCCGTCGAACCCAAACGCTTGCAAAATTTCCCCAACGAGTAGAGGGCTGTTTTGAGCAAGGACGGCTATTGAGTCTCCAACTTTATACTGAAAGTGCGACCCACTAATATCCAAAGAAAGATGAACCGTACACTTTTGTGAACCGGGCTTATTTAAGACTCTACGATCTGTAATTGTTGCCAAAAAAGGATGGGTTTTGTCAAAGGCCATTTAATTTTTGGGTTCAGGGTTTAAAAAGTGCTGGCACTCTTTTTTCTCCCAGCATTTTTGCAGCTTAGCAAGGCGCTTGTTCGATAAGCCTCCAAGTTCTTCCATTGCTTTTAAAAGTCGTGCTCGAGTCCGATCTTTTCCCAGTAAGGTTGCTGAATCAAAAAGAGGGGGTCCAGAACTTTTTCCTGTAAGGGCTGCGTAGAGCAAGGGAATGATGACTTTCTTATGGTTGAGAGCAAATTGTTCGGCAATGATTTTAGAGACTTCAAAAAAGTGGTCACGGCTCCAATCGTCATTTTCTTCAAGGGCCCAAATCACAGTTTGCAAGAGGGCGCATGCAAGTTCAGGGGAGATTTTTTTAGGACATAGCAGCTCGGTAGTCAGAGGGAGGTGGTTGACAAAGAAAAAGCCGCAAAGCTCGATAAATTCTCCAAAGGTTTTAATGCGAGTGTGACAAAGTGGCATCAGCTTCTCCATAAATTCTGGTTGGAAGCCCCATTCCTGAATGCGGGACCACAAATCCTTCTCTTGAATGGAATGTACTAAATAGTGTTGGTTTAGCCAGTCGAGTTTTTTAACATCAAAAACAGCGCTTGAGGTTCCGAGGCGCCTGGTGTCAAACGCGGCAATAATTTCTTCTAAACTGTATATTTCTTGATCATCTGGCATGCTGAAGCCCATTAAACTCAAGAAATTGAGAAAAGCTTCTGGTAAGTATCCGCTATCCCTATAGAAAAAGATAGAAGTGGGGTTGCGTCTTTTTGAAAGTTTTTTTCCGTCTGTGCCAAACAAAAGAGGCATATGGATAAACTTGGGAGGTTGCCAACCGAAACTCTCATAGAGAAAAATATGCTTGGGAGTTGAAGGAAGCCATTCATCTCCACGGATCACATGAGAGATTTTCATCAGGTGGTCATCCACCACATTTGCAAGATGGTAGGTGGGGTAGCCGTCTGATTTAAGAAGGACTTGATCATCGACATCTGCCCAGGGGGTCACAATACGTCCCTTAACTTCGTCTTCAATCACACATTCTCCTTTTAGAGGCATTTTTAGACGCACTACATAAGGTTGTTTGCGGTCTAGTCGATCTTTAATTTCCGCCTCACTTAAATTACGATAGCGTCGATCATAGCCAGACTTTTGCCCCATCTTGGCGTTGACCTCTCGCATTTGAGCTAGTTCTTCGGGTGTTGCAAAACACTTATATGCCAATCCTTTTTCAAGGAGAATTTGACAATGCTTCTGGTAAATTTCGGTTCGCTCAGACTGCCTATAGGGTCCAAACTCACCCCCGATATCAGGGCCTTCATCCCATTGAAGCCCACACCACTGAAGGGCTCTGAAAATATTTTGCTCATATTCAGGCTTAGAACGCTTTTGATCGGTATCTTCAATACGCAAAATAAATTGACCGCCATGGCTCTTTGCAAATAAAAGATTATATAGTGCCATATAGGCAGTTCCTACATGGGGGTCTCCCGTAGGAGAAGGGGCTATTCTAACTCGTGCTGACATATAATTTACTTTAAGCTATAAAGGACGAACATTTTTAACTTTTTAGTGTTATGTGTCAATGACTATAGCACCTTAACGAGAAGCTTTATGCAACTTAAAACATACCTTAAAACATTTTTAATTCTTTTTTTAGCCATCTTTTCCTTTTGTGGAACTTACTTATGGGCTGAAGGTGCTCCTTGGAAGTTAGTCACTGAAACTTCAAAGATGCCATTTTTTGGAAACCTCACACCTTCTGACAAAAAAGAGATTCAAGAATCGATAGAGTGTAGTTTAGAATATCTCAATCGTAAAAGTTCTAAACTAAATTTTCCCAAGCAGGGAATCACCCACCAAAGGGTTACCCAAAGTTTAAAGCATTTTTACAAGCTTCTAGAGCTTGATATCGATGGTGCGGAGTTTGATCAGCGTGTTAAAGAGGAGTTTGATGTCTACCAATCAGTGGGAACCCCTGAAAGAAAGGGGGTCTTATTTACGGGTTATTTTGAGCCGCTTTACAAAGGCTCGAGAACTAAAAAAGGAGCTTTTAAATACCCTCTTTACAGAAAGCCGCCCGACCTAGTTTTAGATGCCAAAGGGAAAGTCTTGGGTAGAAAAACACCCGATGGGAAGCTAGTTAATCGCTACTGGACTCGCCAAGAGATTGACCAGCAGGGAGTGCTTTCAAACCAGGGGTTAGAGTTAGTTTATCTAGATAATATTTACGATGCTTATATGGCTCAGTTTCAAGGATCGGTAGCGATTGAGCTGGAGGGCGAGCCGCTATGCCATCTCGGCTACCACGCTCGCAACTGTTCAACAGTGGGTTTTAGCTTGGCTAAAGAGGTGTTAACAGATAAAAAATGGACCAAAAAAGAGGTGTTGCCAGCAAATTTAGAAAAGTATTTTTATAAATATCCCGCGGAGCTTCCTTTTTATTTGCGCCGCAACCCAAGCTATATTTTTTTTACTGAAAAGAAAAAAGGCCCTACGGGTGCTTTAAGTGTGGTTGTTAAAAAAGAGAGATCTATTTCAACAGACAGCCGCCTTTTTCCTAAAGCCGCTTTGGCATTCGTAGACCTGTCTTTATACAAAAATAAAAAAAATCACCCGTTCCGACATTTTGTTCTAAATCAAGATACAGGAGGAGTCATCATGGGCCCTGGTCGTTGTGAGATTTTTTATGGTACAGGGGATGAGGCTTACGCAAAAGCTGCAGACATGTTAAGTGTTGGACAGCTTTATTTTTTGTTTCTCAAGGATAAACCTTCTTAAGCTTTTTTTTCAGCAAGAGATTCCTTCTCGTAAAGGTAGATCAAATCTTTGATGATGTTGAAACCCTCATGGAGTTGTAAATCATTTTGGGCATGAAAATTTGCCTCGTGAGAAGAGTCTTTTTCTAAGCTACGAATAAAAGATTGGTAATCTGGATTTGCGCTGATACGTAATTTAGAATTCTCTCGCAATGTTTCGATATGTTTGGAAAAGTAGTCTGTTTTTTTCTGAATATTTTTTAGGTAATTTTTTTTCTGACGTTCACGTCTCCAAGGCATAATATCAAACATTTGGTCGTTGTAGTTAGGCTCTATAGAATTGTTGGAAAGAGGGTATTTTGAGTATTGTTCCCCATATTCAGTTTGCGATAAGTAGCCAGGGACGACAATGTCTGCAGAAACCCCAACAAGCTGGGGGGTTTTCCCAGAAACGGTATAGTAAAGGCCTTGGGTCACCTTGTATTCCCCAAGTGGGTTGACTTCTCCTTTTTCAGGAACAATGGAAGTTATTTGATAAGTTCCTTTACCAAAGCTTTGCTCATCTCCAACAATTAAGGCTCTTCCATAATCCTGCAAGCACTGAGCAACGATCTCAGCAGAGGAGGCGCTGGCTCGGTTCATTAAGATGACTAGGGGGCCATCCCATAGCTTTTGGCCCACTTCACTTCTATAATGAACCAAAGAGCCGTCATACTGTTTAGTAGAGGCCACAATCCCATTATCCATAAAAAATGAACTGATGGAGATTGCCTGGGACAACAGTCCTCCTCCATTATTGCGCAGGTCTAAAATTATCCCTTTTAGATGGTGCTCTTTTTTCAGCTCTGCAATTTTTTGGTAAAGATCTTGCGAAGAGGAACTACTAGGATCTTGATAGAATCCATGTAAAATTAAATGAGCAATCGATCCATCACCAAAGGGTTCTGTAAAAGCCTGTAATCTGGTATCTTCGATGACCACTGCGCCTCTTGTAATGGTCACATTAAGAGTCTGATCCTCTTGATCAGCATGCTCTGATGGGCGTAGGAGAGTTAGCTTGACCACAGAACCTTCGGCGCCTTGAATCAGTTGAACTGCTTGGTGGATATCCATTCCCATAACAGGTTCTTCATCCACAGCAATAATTTTGTCATTAATCTTTATTCCCCCTTGTTTAAATGCGGGGCCGCCATCAATAATTTCTAGTATCTTAAAGCCTGTTAGATCGTCCATGAGTTTGACCCCAACTCCCAGAAGTCTTTGCTGTACAAGTGACATCATCGCCTTGGCTTCACTGGGAGTGAAATAATCTGTTTGAGAGTCTAAAGCGGAGGCAATTGACTTTAAAACAAATGAATAAACAATTGCTGGTTGATCTTCAAGTTTTTCTCCTTTAATCTCTTGTTCTCTCCACATTCTTCTCTTGTGAAGAAGTGCAAAAAATTTATCTTTAAAGTCATCTTCAAATTTTTGTGAGATTTTATGCTGGATGCTTTTTACTTTTAACAGCTTGTTCTTGAGCTCTTCGGTATTTTTACACCAAGTGTTCTCGTCTTGATCATGGAGAGAAACCTCATCAATAAATGCGGCATTCTCAAGTTCTTTTTCAAACGCATTTCGCCTTTCAATACATTGGAGCATGCTTTGGTAGATGGTTTCAAAGCGAGAAAAGTCACTTTTGTAAAAACTGGCTAACGTGTTTTTTAGCACTTTTTCAGAGGGTTCCAAATAGGGCTGGATCTCTTCTTGGGTAAAGTACATTTTTAAAGGGTCTAGGTAATCAACAAAGTTATTTAACGCTCGCTCCATTATTTTTGTGTTCAGGCTTTTATCAGAAACATGGTTGAAGAGAAGCTCATTAACCTTAACGTGGATATCATCTGGTTTTAATGGGGCCGTTTTTGCCGTAACCTCAATCGGGATTAGAAGGACGAAAAGAAAAATTAAATATTTAAATCTCATGAAATTTCCTGATTATTTTTTACTGAACATAGGTATAAACGGAATAGAATTCAAAAATCAAGTCAAATATTAAATCTTAAGTATCTAATATAAAGCACCTTATAAAAATTAGAGTTAGTAGCTTTAAAGTTGGGAAAATGAACTGAATGTAAGTTTTTGTATATAAACACTTTAGGAAAATTTGGTTTTTAAGTAAATTCTGCACAGACTTTTTATTTAGAAACTGGAGCCTTATTTTTTTATAAGCTTTAAAAATTTAGGAGGAAATTTGTTTTTAGTGGGAAAATAGAGGATAAAGCAACATCTGTTAAGTTGTTTATTCTAAGATATTTGAGTATTTTTAGTTCAATTAGTAAGTATTAAAAAAAGTTTAATAAACTAAGTTTTTATAGTTAATAAACAAAAATATATGTTTTATGGGTATAATAGTTGATTATTATTAGTTATTATGTCATAATTAAATTAAAGTTATAATGTAAATTAAATTTTAATTAACAATTGATTATTTATCTTTTTAAGGGGGTATACTTATGAATGAAGAATACAATCAAATGGGTGATTCTTCTATAGGAGTCCAAGAAGTTGCTCAAGAGGCCACTTCAAGTGCTCAGGTTTCTGAAACAATGGACCCAAATCAGTCTGTTACTATTACAGAAGCTGCTCGGATTAATGGGGTGACTCGACAAGCAATTTATGTCGCCATCAAACAAGAAAAACTAAAAGCTCAAAAAGACTCCACGCGTTGGACTATTAATCTACGTGATTTAGAAGAGTATAGAAGAAATAAGTATTCAAGAAGTAAGTCAACGTATGAAGGCGAGCTTATTTTTGATAATCATCAAGGATATTTCTCTGTCAATCAGGTTTCTAAGATTTTAGGAGTTCCTGCTCAAAAGATTTACTATGCTACGAGAGTGAATATGCTCAAAGCTATTCGCAAGGGAGCTGCTTGGGTTATCCACGAAGACGACGTGAATGCGTACCGTGAAGCATTTTTATCTAAAAAAAATGGAAGAAGAAAAGTAGCTAGCTAAACCAAAGCTGCATTCAAGAATTTTTTCCTCAGCCGATGAAGGGTTTTCATTGGGAGCTCGCCTCCAAATACTTGAATCCCCTCAGCGGCTGTTGCCGTTCCTATTTCAATGCAATCTTCAATTGAAAGATCTGAGAGCATTCCAAACAAAAAACCTCCAATAAAAATATCTCCAGCACCTGTTGTGTCAAGAGGTTTAATAGTGTCGATTTCTTTGAGGTATAACTGACCTTTATGAGCGGTTACAGAGCCTTTTTCACCCATCATTACGGTTACTGTTGGACAATACTTAGAAAGCTCTTCACAAGCTCTTATAGGGTCTTTTTCTCCAGTAAGCTCTGCAGCTTCACGTTCGTTAGCAAATAAGAGGTTAATCGCATGGCTTTTTAAGTACCCTGTAATCATTTCAAAGTGAGATTTTGCGATCTCAAAACTGCTTATGTCTAAAGAAATAGGGCAATCTTCATTCAAAGCACACTCTAAGGCTCGTCGGCAAGCATCTTCATAGTAAAAGTTGTAACCATCTAGATGAAAATGGCGCGCTGATTTAAAATAGGACGGCTGGATATCTTCTGCCTGGATGCTTTGGCAGGCTCGTAGATCGGGGCAAATAGTTCTTTCCCCATCAGGTGTAATCAGGCACAAAATGGATCCTGTAGGCAGGGAGCTACTGGTGCTAAAATAGGGCTTAATATCTCTTTCAATAAAACTGTTTTTGTAAAGCTGGCCCCACTGATCGTTTCCTATTTTTGCAATATAGGCACACTCAAGACCCAATCCTGAGGCTACTTTAGTGGTGTTTCCCGCGCTACCTCCGGGAATTGGAAGAATAGTATTTGGTGAAATTTCATTAATAAGTTGTTGCTGGTCCTGGTTTAGGTAAGCCCGTGTTCCACCTTTTTCAAAATTTTTGCTTTCAAGAAATGCATCATTTATACAAATCACTTTGTCGATTACAGCCGATCCAAAAGTTAGTAAATCATATGTCATACACAATCCTATAAAATGTCATCACAGGATAGCAATTCTGGGGAATTTATAACAAGCTAGCTTTTTTCATGAAACTCGCAGGGGCTGCATTGATACCCGCTTGTGGGCTCAATTTGAATTGTAGAATGAGCTATTTTGAACTTGTCTTTTAAGAGTTTATGGGCCTTTTCTAAAGAGAGGCTTCCTTGATCAGAAACTAGATGAACGCTCAGATTTACATGGTCACTTGTTAGCGACCAAATGTGCAGGTCATGCACAGCTTGTATGCAATCAATATTTTCAAGATCGCGTTGGATTTCATCGGGAGACAGGTTAGGTGGGGCGCCCTCCATTAAAACGCACAACGTATCTTTGATTAACTTCCAAGCGCTGTAGATCACAATGAGTGAAAAAAGAAGCGTAATCAGAGGGTCGATGGGGTACCACTTTGTTGTAATAAGCAAAATTCCCGCAATGACTACTCCAAGACTTCCTAAAAGATCTCCAAAAATATGGATATAAGCGCCCCTTACATTGAGGCTATCTTTTTGGTTTTTGTGTAATATCATCATCATCACAAGATTGGCAAGAAATCCTATAGAGGCGACTATCAAAACCATAGGACCCTCTACAGGTTCTGGATGGATAAGGCGGTGAATTGCTTCAAAAATTAACCAAACTGAAAGGCCCCAAGTTGAAAATCCTGAAACGAGAGCTGCTATGATTTCAGCTCGATGATAACCGTAAGTGAGCACTTTGTTGGCAGGTCTTTTAGCGATCCAAAAGGCAAATAAGCTTAAGGCGATTGCACCGGCATCTGTGAACATATGTAGCGCATCAGTGATTAATGCTAAGCTGTTTGCAATCCACCCAAAAATCAGTTCGATTAACATAAAGAAAAACACAATGATAAGTGTTTTTCTTAAAGCCTTGATGCTTTCTTTTCGATTAGAACATGAATTTGAATGGTGACAGTGCATAGGGCTAGGACATAATTTTAAAGTCTCGAATCACAAGTTGGATACTGGCTTTATTATGGTAATAGTTTACCTGGGGGGTGTAGGCAATTTTAAGAGCAAGACCTTTTTTATAAAGTTCTTTGCGTCGGTGTGCCATCCCTATTGCAATCCCTTCTAAAAAGCGATCGCCTTGCTCTAAAAAAAGCTTCAGGTGTAGTTTGTTAATGATTTTAGGGGCCCACGCTTGCCTAGCATGGCAATAGAGAATAGGTGGAGGGTTTTCATTTCCAAAGGGTTCAAGCAGCTTTAACGAATCCATAAGCTCGAAGTTTAAATCACAGAAATTGGTTTCGGCATCTAAGTATAGCTTAGAACGTACATCTTGGATATGGAGGGATTTATTAGCATCATCGATAAATGCTTTTTTCAATTGAGGGATATTTTTTTCAGCAATGGTCAGGCCCGAGGCCATATCATGGCCCCCAAAGTTCACGAGTAGTGAGGCATTTTTTTTCAAAAAAGGCAGCAGAGGAAATTCCTTAATCGTGCGCATAGAGCCCTTGCCGTAACCACTTTTATCAATGGAAATAATTAAGGTAGGGCGGTTGTATCTTTTGGCTATTTTAGCGCTTAAAATAGGGATAATTCCAGGGTGCCAATTTTTAGATGAGAGGACAATGGCCCGTTCTTTTAAAAGTTCGGTGTTAAAGTTAATAAACTCCTCAATTTCATTGGTTACGACTCTCTCAATTTTTTGTCGTTCAATATTATTTAAGTCGAGTTCTTTGGCCATGGACTCTGCTAAAGTAGCGTCTTTTACAAGCAGAAACTCTACCCCCCGACGTGGGTCAGCAATGCGGCCTAGGCTATTCATGCGTGGGGCTATTTTAGAAGCGATTGTGTTCGCCGTAATTTCCTGGGAACCAAGGTCGCATAGGTCAAAAAGTTTTTTAAGACCAATGCGTGAAGTTTTTTTAAACTGCCGAAGGCCATATTGGACAAAAATACGATTCTCTCCAGTTAAGGCTCCCATATCTGCTACGGTTCCAAGAGCGACTAAATCTAGATAATTTTTAAGGTCAATTTTTTTCGGGTCAATCTTTTGATTGGCAAGTAGGTGATTGGTCAGAGCGTGTGCTAATTTAAAAGCAACGCCGACACCAGTTAGCTCTCGGTTAGGGTAGGTAGTATTAAGTAGTTTGGGATTGAGAGTGGCTATGCAATGGGGGAGATTGGCAGTAGGCTCGTGGTGGTCTGTAATGATAATTTCTACTTTGTCTTTGAGCAATTCATTAATCTCGTCGGTCGTGGTGATGCTGCAGTCGACAGTAATGAGCAGTTTGCAAGTATGCTCAATTGCAAAATGTAGGGCATCAACAATGACAGACTGTTTGAGCGTATTCCTATTAGGGACGTAAAAGTAAACTTGTGCTCCTAGTGTTCTTAGAAAATCAGTAAGTAACGCGGTACCTGTCATCCCATCAACATCATTGTCCCCATAGATTAAGATACTTTCCTTTTTATCGATCGCTTGGCAGATACGGTTAACCGCATCATCCATGCCGGGAAAAAGGTATGGGTCAATTAAATCAGGGAGCTTTGAATAGAGGAATCTATTGATGGAGTCAAATTCATAAATTTTACGATTTACCAACAAATGAGCGGTGACCTCATGTACATTAAATTCATACTGGATTCTTTTAATGACCTCTTCATCAGTCTTGGGTTTTACCCAAATAAGATCTTCAGAGTGTTCTAAATACGGCATAAAAAAGCCTCCAAAATGGAAGAGCTATTTTGTCTGCTTGAGGTTATTTGGCTTTGGAACTTCATGTTCATTGCGTTTACTTTCTATTTATATTCAAAGTATTCATTTAACACTTTTAAGAATGGGATGCAATAAACATTTTTTAAAAGTAAGGGCTTCTTATAAAGAAGCCCTCGGGTAAAGGACTAGACTAATTTGCGATTTTTTTTGTGAGAAACATAGGGCGTTGCTTGAGTTTCTTTTTTGTGAAAGTAGCTCAGCAGCAGAGGCGCTATGAATAGTGACGAAAGTGTGCCTAGAATAACTCCAAGACTCATCACCAATGAGAAATCAAAAATCTTAGACCCTCCTAAAGTGACCAAAGCAAACAAAACGACAAACGTTGTGAGCGAAGTCATTAAAGTTCTGTTCAAGGTCACTGAGAGAGAATGATTGATTATCTTTGCAAAGGAGAGATTTGGTAATAAACGTTTCTCCTCGCGAATTCTGTCAAAAACAATAATGGTATCATTAAGAGAATACCCAATGATCGTCATCAGCGCTGCAATAATTTGCATGTTTATCTGAACAGGGACCTTCATTAAGTGCAAAATTCCGATGAGGGCTAGTGTGATGAGGACATCGTGAAGCACACAAAGAATGGCACTGAGTGCGTATTTAATTTCATATCTAAATGAAATGTAAATTAAAATGAACAACATAGCAAGAGAGAGCCCGATAAAGGCATTATTCCTCGTAGTTTTAGAAAGCTGACCACTCATATTGGACCAGTTTTTATCTAAGGCTGAAAGGCTTTTTGCATTAATTTCAAGATTTTCAGCTTGCAGAGCTAAGACCACCCAATCTAAACGGGGGTTATTTTGCCATGTGTTACTAGATCCTGCAAGGCCGCGCTCTAAAGGCATCCCAAAAAATGGGCGTCCTTTTTCCTCTAGAGATGAACTTAATTGTACTCTCAAAGCTTGTGGGGAGTTGAGTTCTCTGACTTGGAAATCAGAGAGCTTGGCACCTGCATTTTGCAAAGCACTAGAAACTTTTTCGCGATAATTTGTACCTGCTTTTTCTTCAAGTTGTAAGCTGACCGAGTAGCCGCCTGTAAAATCCATACCAACAATAGATTTACGTTGTTGAATAACCAGTGTGCCGCCTATCAAAATTGTAAAAATAGACAGAATGGCAACAGGGCGTGCATACCTTAAAAAATCAAAGGCGCGGACATGAAACCAGTTGGCCATCTTCAGAGTTTTTTGTTGTGTCTTTTTTAACCATTGGGTGAAAAAGACACGTGTCATAAATAGGGCAGTAAACATTGAAGATGCGATTCCAATAGTCAAGGTAATTGCAAGACCTTTAATCGGACCGGCATCGAAGCTCAATAAAATAATAGCTGCAATAATCGTCGTGATGTTGGAATCAAAAATTGCACTAAATGCTTTTTGGTAACCCACAGCGATTGCAGCTCCCAATTGCTTGGTGTGCTTAAGTTCTTCACGAATTCTTTCAAAGACTAAGACATTCGCATCCACAGCCATCCCAACAGTCAGAATAATTCCAGCTATTCCTGAAAGTGTGAGGGTCGCTTGTAAGTTCTGCAAAGTTCCCCACATCACAAGTAAATTAAAGAGAACAGCAACCGATGCTACCAAACCAGAAAAACGGTAGTAGCTCACCATAAGGACAACTACAAGTGTTAGTGCAACTAGCATCGCAACAATCCCTTGAACTCTTTCAGCGTGTCCTAGGTCAGCACTGACATTCTCTTCAGAAAGAATTTGAGGAGTAAAAGAGAGTGATCCAGCTTTTAAATCAGAAGCTAAACGATTCACCTCATGCTGAGTGAAACCACCGGTGACTTGGATGTTGTCTCTAAGAGGTTGGTTGAGCATCGGGTCATTGATGATCTGTCCATTCAATACAATTGCCAGTCTCCATCCTCGAGAAGGGGTGTATTGTTCCTTAGAGGTGCCCATTACACGCTCTTTGGCGTACTTGGAAGTCCAAGCGTGAATGACATTTCTAGGGTTTTCTTTTCCACTCGTTTTAGAGGTGTTTTTAACGTTAAATGTAAGGGTGTTCCCTTGAGCTGCATCATAGCTTGTACGGATGTTATCAAGGTCTGAACCCTCTAAGGCATGATCATTAAACAAGGGGATAAGGGGGTGTGTTTGCCCCTGCCATTGTGTGTAATCTTGACCACGATAGACTCCAATAGAGCTTACGGTGTTCTCTGCATCAAAACCGCGCTGCATCTCTTTTGGAGAGGGCAGCATAAACCCATTTTTAACGAGTTCTTTTGCATGTTCACTACGTGGCGAGAGTGTGGTGCTATCAAGAGATCCCCCTAGGTGCCTCCACGCAATTGACTGGATAGATTCAGCATCTTTTTGGTGAGTAATGACAGCTTCATTCCAAACCTCTTGTAAAAACTTTTGCATCGGAGCATAGAAAGGTGAGTTTTTAGAGGCAAACTTTTCATTAACCACGTGAAAAGACATCGTAGATCCTTTAATAAGCTCTGTAGCCGATAGTCCTTGAGAAGAGGGAAAGTCAAGGGCTATATTGTTTCCCTCAACGCGGATATCTACTTCAGAAAGTCCCATTTTGTTAACGCGTTGAGTTAACTCATTTGCGCCTTCTGCTAGGTCTTCTTTGCTTGTGATGGGTCGATTATTTAAGTCTTTAAGTCCAATCAAAATAGACTTACCACCTGACAAATCAAGGCCCCATTTTAAAACTTTGCGATGATCTCCTCTAAAGTACTCTTTCACACTAAGCTTAAGGTTATTTAGGTAGATGTTCTTGGTCGGAGGGGGAATGAAAAAGATTGCCTGTTTGTCAAAGATATCAACTTTAGCCGCTTGGTAGTCGTCTTTCCACTTCAAGAGCTCTTCATGAACTTCACCTTCAATTCTATTTAGAGTAGCGAGCCTTTGTTCGGTATTAGTAAATTCGAGGGTTGCATAGCGCTTGCTACCACTTACAGTAAAATCTTCACGAGTTGCTGCGAGCACATCAGAGTAATAACTCGGGTTTTCAAAGATAAAGTCACCTTGAAAAGATAGGTCAAACTTCGGAGCATCAGCTGGGTAGGAAAATTGGTAGCCATTTTGACGGAATATATTTTGTAATGCGACAAACTCTTCTTTGAAGACTTCAGCTTCCTCTAAATTTGCCCACTGTTGATATTTTTGGATGATCGGGTGGAGCCCTTTAGCAATCACATATATAGAACTGTTGTCAAAACCTTTAGGGGTTTTTTGCTGATCTGCGACAGGAGCATAAAGCAGTAAACCAAATTTTTTCTCACTAGGATCTAGGGACCGATAGGTCTCAGTATCCCAAACAGGAAACGCATTATTTGCGAATTCAGGGGATTGAGGATTCCAATATTTTGAAATTTTATCTTTGAGCTTTTGAACCTCATTTTGAGCGATATAAGCTAGGTCTAGCTTTAGCATACCCGTACTATTAGTAAGGTGCTCTAGTTGAACTTCAAACCCATTTGTTTCCCGGGGAGTGATTTCCTCATTAGAGGCTTGAGATATGTAAGCAATTTCGTTGATAATTAGTTGTTTGAGTCGTTCTTTTTGCACCTGCATATTTTCATCTTGAGTCAGGCTTGTCTGCAATTGTACCAGGTCAGGGTGGAGGGACAGAAAAAGGGTTTCTTTTTCCCAATCTATCCTGATAGAGTGGATGAAAGGATTGTTGTTTCCAAGAACCACTAGAGGTTGATCTTTCAGCTTTTGGTGAATGTCTTCAATCGACAGTGGAGCGCTAGAGGACTTTAATTTGCCTTGCTGACGTTCTAAAATTTGAAGGGCTTGTAAAATCGTCTCTCGCCCACGGGATAGAACTTCTTTTTTTTCGATTTCATTTGTTTTTAACGACTCAATGTCTGAGGCCTGTTTAACTGCCAGCTTATGAAATGCTTTCAACAGGTTGCTAGTGCTTTTTTCAGACCAAGATCTCACTTGACTTAGCCTCTGAAGGTATCTTTTTGTTATTAAAGAATCTTCGCCAAAATATTTAGGGTAGATGACGATATTCTGAGCGAGTTCTAAAAGCTCTACATCTAAAGAGGTATTGGAATCCACTTGTGGGAGGGCAGCTATAAGCTCAGCCTCAGGGGTGCTGCCTGCAAGACCAAGTGCAAGTTGAGCACAGCGATCATGGATTAAATCGCGATAATCTGGAGAAATTTGATCATTTGTTTTTTTAGGAACAAATGAGATGAATTTTTCAATTTCATTTGGGTTGGCCACAAAACCAATTTTTCTTTCAACAAACACTGTGTTGGGGGTGTCATGAACGACAGGGGCTAAGGACAATTGGGAGGGGACGAAGGAAACGAGCGAGCCTGCTCTTGGAAGATAGGATTTAAATACTTTTGCTTGCTCAGAATTGTGCAGAGCAACCTCAATAAGTTGAGGGTTGTCGTCGACCACTTTTACCGATTTAGGTTTGATTCCTAAATTTTTGGAAAAAGAATGGACCCAATTAACAGAATCATCTTGCAATTGATTCACCCTTTTAAAGGATTGCGAAGCCACTGCAAGTGCTTGTTTTTGATCGATAGGTTTTGAGAGAGGTTTAGAATAGTAAATAATGGTTGGGAGAACGTTGTAAACGGTTAATACGACGACTGCAACAATTAGTGCTAAATGCCAACGCTTTAGTTTTTCCATGGCGCTTAATCCTTTATAATTATTTTTTATGTAAGGGTCGGGATCTTAACATTGTAAATTCATTTTTGCAAGCACGAGAAGTTTTATGGTCACTTTTTTTATTACTGTATAAAGTTAAAAATTTGTTTAATAACTTTATAAAAAGTAGCTGTTTAAATTTAAATTATTGATTGTAGTTAATGTTGTTACATGTTTTAATCGTTGCCATTAATTTTTTTTAAAGGAGAAAACAATGAGTTTTTTAGGATCAATCGGAGCTTTTGCCTCAGCTAATGCAAGAGAATTTTCTCTAAACACAGCTCTTTCTGCCGCAGAGGGAGTCGGTGCTTTTTTCGGTGCTGCATACCAAACCGCAGTCAATAGTATTACAGGCGAAGCAGACGGTTTTCCCGTAGACTCCTGTACAGATCTTGGAAGCATGGAATTTACAGCCTTAGCCCCTAATTCTCAATCCTTCTTTACCCCCGAGGTTGCTTTTGGGGTCGCAGCGGTTACAGCTACAGCGTATACTACAGATCGATTGGTACGTGGAGGCTACTTTTCAGCAAAAGTAGACACCAGAGCTATAGTTTCTCAAGGCCCAGCTACTCCACTAACGGCGGCTTTGACCCCAACCATTCTGTCGCCAGCTCTTAGTGTTTTGAGTTCTGATAGTCGCAGACTTTCTGTGGCGTTAAGTACGCCTCAAAATGGAGGCGCGCGCGTGGTAGGATTCGATTCCGTGGCTCGCAATGCTGCTACAGGAGCCGCTCAAAAAGACGATAGGGATTTAGATCCATTTGAAACTCGCGATAAAATTTCACGCACACCTCAAGGTAATTCTACTAGGTTACTTGCAAAAAACTCTTCTACAGCATCAGCTTCAAGAAGTCGAGCCGCTTGTAAAAAAACTACAGCAAAAAAGACAGATAGAAGAAAAAAAGACAGAAGAAAAACTGTTTTAGGTACAACCGTTTCAGTGGTGCAGGACGATCAATTTTCCCCCATGCTGGGTCGCACCCGACGAGGAGCAAGTATCATGACTAGATCTAAGCTTTCGGGGCTTGGAACAGCTGCAAGCAAGGCAAGCCATTTAGGTAGAAATGGAGCAGTTTTTGGATAGACGCTTATTGCGTTTCAAGTCCACAGAGGCTTAAACTTAAATTTTACTTTCTGGAAATAAAGTCTCCATAAGAAAAATCGGATAGACTGCATTAAAACTTAACCATTGTTCTTTTTTAGAGGAAAGGTTAAGTTTTTTCTTTCATTTTTTTTTAGGGGTTTTTATGAGTGCAATTGGCAGCAACGCAAGTTTGATAGTTCGAGCAGATATTCCAGCAGGGTCAGAGGTCCCCATTGATACTTCTTTAAGTAAGATTGCTACGTGCGCCATTCAAGGGAACTTACAGGAAGCTTTTGATCGCTATAGTGTCCGTCCACAATCACTTGCAAGTTTTGGAGCCGTGGCAGCAGGGGTAGCTTTGGTTGCTGGGGGTGTTATTCTTGGAAGCCAAAACTCAGTTAGTGAGCCGGTGGCAACGTTTGATTATCAGCCACCAGTGAACATTGCTGGCACTGAGCTTGATGTTGGGGGCCCCCAAGTCATGAATTTGCTGGATTTTAATTTGAATGTTGAAGATGGGCCTGCCCAACTTTCAGTTGCTACTGTTTTCAAGGCCGCCGTCCCAACTCTTGTAGGCCTTACAACAGTAAGGTCCCAAATGCCATCAAGTAAACGAAAAGCAGATGCTGGGGATTATAGAGAGTTTGTTTCTTCATGGGGTCCCAAAGAACTTCGATTGCAGCAGTATGGACTAGAAGAGGCCGCTGCTCGAGGAGATCCCTCTGTAGTTTCGTGTACTGATGAAGATACAGCTGAAACTTTGTCTTTAGCAACAGGGAGCAGAATCCCCGGAGCTGAGTCGGCCTGTTTTTTTGGCAGCGTGACTCGTAATGAGCATACTGGCAAATCTTTAAGAGAAAGTGGTGATGAGTCTTGCTATACTTACTCGCTAAGAGAGGGATATAGTGATGTGCAATCAGCGGTTGTCTCTGGTATTAATGCGGGGTTTACATCGGGACATGATGAAGCTAAAGACCCTGATTTTTTAACAGAGCTGCGAGGGGGGCCGCATAAATCAGCGATAACATCCATTTTTTTGAGCAATCAAAATAGTGAAAGCCGTGTTAGAGCTAGTCATAAAGTGGCGTTTACAGAATTGGGTGAAGATCGCGTGGAAGAGTTCACGATTGGGGATGAAGAGCAGCTTGAAGAATTAAAAAAAGAGCTTTTAGGCTTGCACCATGATGCTCAAATTCCCCTAACGGGACCTTATGGAGTTCTTTCCCCTTCAATGGGAGCTTGGGATGAGCAAGAATTGAGATCTAATGGTTTGCCAAAGACTAGAGCGCGGCCAGAAACTTCATGGGCAGTACGCTCAGAGGCGGATGTTTATAAACCTCTATAAGTTTCATTTTGGGGAATTAAAATTTTAAATAATATTTTTTGTCCTTAAGGTTGATACTTATATTTATAAGTTTCTTTGTGTTTTAAGCTTTCATCGCTTATAATCTTAGGTTATTAGACTTTAATATACGGGTAATACACGTGAATAAAAAGCCATTAGCTCGCATTATTGGATCGGGCTCATATCTTCCAAGCAAGATTTTGACGAACAAAGAGCTAGAGAGAATGGTTGACACCTCCGATGAGTGGATTGTCACAAGGACAGGAATTAAAGAGCGCCGCATCGCTCATGACAAAGAGTATACCTCGACCATGGGGATTCATGCGGCAAAAGAGGCTATTGAAGGGATTGGATTTGATCCTAAAAAAATAGACCTAATTATTGTAGCGACCTGCACCCCTGATTACCTATTTCCCAGTACAGCCGCTTTGATTCAGCGGGAAATTGGAGCGACTAACGCAGCTGCATTTGATCTTCAGGCAGCGTGCACGGGTTTTATTTATGCGCTTTCTATTGCTAAAAGTTATATTGAATCTCAAAATTATAAAAATATCCTAGTTGTCGCCTCTGAAAAAATATCTTCGATTGTAGATTACGAAGATCGCAATACGTGTGTACTTTTTGGGGACGGAGCTTCTGCGGCAATTATCAGTGATGAAGGAAAGGGGCTTGAAATTAAAGATGTTTGCTTGGGAACTGATGGGAATCAAGCCGAACTTCTTATTTTACCAGGAGGGGGCACGCGCATTCCCCCCTCTATAGAGTCGATTGCTAACAAGCAACACTGTTTAAAAATGGAAGGGCGCGAAGTCTTCAAGCATGCTGTTCGCTTAATGGAAGCCGCTGCCAAACAGTGTCTTGCTAAGCTCAATTTGACCGAAGAGGATATCACCTGGCTGATTCCACACCAAGCAAATATTCGTATTATCAGCGCTATTGCCAAGCGTTTTGCTCTCAAAGATGGAAATGTTTATAAAACTGTCCATAAGTATGGAAACACCTCGGCTTCTGGGGTAGCCATTGCTTTAGATGAAATGGTCAAAGGTAAGAATATTTCACCTGGAAATAATGTTTTGCTTGTCGCTTTTGGTGCAGGGTTAACCTGGGGCGCTTCACTGCTTACACAAAATTAAATTATTTTAAGAGGATTGTAGATGACACAACTTAAAACAGCTTTTATTTTTCCAGGACAAGGGGAATCTCACAGCGTAGGGATGGGGCATGATTTTTATCAAAATTTTGCTTTGGTTCGTCACCTTTTTGAAGAGGCAAATGATGAGTTAAAATATGATCTAAAAAAATTAATGTTTGAAGGTCCTTTAGAAGAGCTTTCTAAAACCAAATACTGCCAAGCTGCTATTTTTGTTGTGAGTATGGCCGTTTTAAAAGTTATTCAAAAAGAGTACCCAAGTCTCGTTGCAAGTTATAGCGCAGGTTTGAGTCTGGGTGAATATAGCGCAGTATGTGCGGCTTCAAGTTTAACCTTTTCTCAAGGGCTTCAGTTAGTGCATGCACGGGGCTCTTTGATGCAACAGGCATGCTTAGACCATCCGAGTACGATGGCCGTTGTCTTGGGGATGGCAGAATCTGATTTGCAGCAGGTGATTAATGATCTTAAAATGCCACAAGATTTATGGTTGGCAAACCTAAACTGTCCTGGACAGATTGTTGTTTCAGGAACGCATAGAGGTATTGAAGCGTTGATTCCTAGTGCAAAAGAAGCTGGTGCTAAACGTGTTTTACCTCTAAATGTTGCCGGAGCCTTTCACAGCCCTTTGATGCAATCAGCTGCGACTGAGCTTGAGCAAATGCTTAGTTCCATGGATCTTAAAGCTCCTCAAAATACACTGATGATGAATGTGACGGGTGACTCTGAGAGTAACGTGGATAAAATTAAAGAAAATTTAATCCTGCAGATTACACACCCTGTTCGTTGGCAAGCATGTGTTGAAAAAATGTCAGCTAATGCTGTTGAATCTTTCATAGAAATTGGGTGCGGGAAAGTCCTCACTGGGCTGAATAAAAGAATGGGTCTTTTAGGACAAACTTGCTGCATAAATTCTGTAAAAGACTTAGAATTACTGAAAAATAAAATGACGCTTGTAAATTAGAAGGAAGGTTGAAGATGAGCTTAGCTAACAAAATAGCCATTGTGACAGGTGGAACAGCAGGAATTGGAAAAGAGATAGCTCTTAAATTTGCTGCCAATGGAGCTGATGTCGCTATTTTTGGAACTAACCCAGAGCGAGGACAGGCTGTCGTTGAAGAAATTCAAAGTAAAACAAAGCAACGTGCGATGTTTTTAGCTGTGGATGTATCGAGTACAGAGAAAGTTCAGAAGGCGGTCGACGAGGTGGTTAAGGAGTTTGGTACTGTAGATATCCTAGTCAATAATGCCGGTATCGTGAGAGATGGTCTCCTTTTGCGTATGAGTGAAGACGACTGGGACCAAGTACTTGCCGTTAACCTTAAATCAGTTTATAATGCTTCAAAAGCAGTTGTACGAACCATGATGAAGGCTAGAAGTGGTTGCATTATTAATGTAAGTTCCATTGTCGGCTTGACAGGAAATGCTGGTCAGGTTAATTATGCAGCTTCTAAATCAGGAATGATAGGAGTTACGAAATCACTAGCTAAAGAGCTTGCCAGTCGAAATATTTTTGTAAATTGTATTGCTCCTGGCTATATCGAAACTGGAATGACAGATGGCTTAAGCGATGCTCTAAAAGAAAAAGTTTTAAGCGCAATTCCCATGAATAGAATTGGGCGCCCTGAAGAAATCGCTAATGCAGCGTTGTTTTTGGCCAGTGATGGATCAAACTATATAACAGGTCAGGTTATCTCCGTTGATGGCGGGATGACCATGTAGGTTAAAAAGATTAAATATCGTAAAAAAAAAAGAGGTTAGAATGTCAACAGATCAACAATCACTAGAAAAAGAAGTTATTGAGATTGTCGTAGAGCAACTTGGAATTGATGCTTCAGAAGTTAATGCTAGCAAGTCCTTTGTTGAAGACTTGAATGCAGATTCTTTGGATCTTACAGAGCTTATCATGACTTTTGAAGAAAAATTTGGATTTGAAATTTCTGAGGAAGATGCAGAAAAGCTCAAAACAGTTGGAGACGTTATCCAATACATTCATAATAAGAAACAACAAGCCTAGTTGTTTTTTTCTTAATTGATATCCCTCGTTGAAATACTATTTTGACGGGGGATTTTTTTTAGCATACACCATGTCGAAAAGGAATGTGTCTCGCAAAAGCCTCTAGAAGGTTCAGGGCTACAGAGGGACACTCAGAAATAATTGTACTTAAACTTTTTTTAGTCAAAGCAAGTAAGTGAGATTTCTCCGCGCTTTTAGCCTGATATTGATGGGTCTGATCGTTTAAAAGAGCTTCATCTCCAAAAATGTCTCCTTCTCTTAAGTGGGTAAGGAGTTCTCCTTTGGGGTTTAAAAGGTGGATACTTCCCGATGCTATGATATAGATGTGAAGTGCAGATTGGTTATCCTTAAAGATATACTCACCTTTATCAAGGGAGTGGCTTTCAATTTTAGACGCAAGGGCAAATAATTGTTCTAAGTTTAGATCTTCAAACAGAAAGGTTTTTTTCAAAACGAATGCTTTGTCAATTTGGTTTAGGCGTTTCATGTGGGGATGGCCTCCATTGGATAAGCTTTGGCATTAGGGGTGAGTTTTATTTTTTGAATGTTTAGCCGTTCTTTGAGAGCCCCAACAATCAGGCGGTTGGCTTGTGATGGGGAACTTTCTAAAAGATCTAACAGCTCATCTAACGAAAGCATCGGAAGCTTGAGAAGATGATACTTTTTAAAGAAAGACTTGGAGTCGCTATTTTCAACCAGCGGTTGAATCATTTTGTAAAAGTTGCGAGTGCTCATTTTCTGAAGTGATTCGAGAGCCCGGCTATGAGTTTTTGAATTTGAGGAGTGTAAGGAAAGTGTTAGATACTCTCCTTTTTCAAAATTTTGAACAAAAGCTTGAATTTGAATTAAAAAGTCTAAAATAGCATCTGAACTATTTTTCAATGCCATTTCCAACATCTGTAGTTGACTATAGGGATAGCTTCTTTGGATAGTGATGAAGTGGTAGTGGTATAGGTAGGCTCGCTGGACCTCTTGAGAGACCATTTTATGAAAAGTATGTTTCAGTTTCTTATGGTTTTTTTGAGCCAGTATTTCACCTGCGAGTAACCTCGCTTTAGTGGGAGAAAAAGGATTGGACAAAAGTTTTACAAGTGGCTCGGTTAAAGGTTCATTTAACTTCAAAATAAGCTGAACCAGGCTACGTCTATCCGCATTCATAGATAACGAACCACTTTGTAAAATAGAGGCTAGATTGTCTGCATCTACTAGGGGCTCGAGCGATTGTATAATAAGATGATGCTCACCGTGATGGTCGGATTGATGAAGCAAATCAAGTAGACTGTTTAAATAGGATTTGTTTTCAGCTGTAATGTTTTCAACAAGTGCCTCCAACACAGGTTTTTTAAGGGAGGGATTGGAGTCTAATAGGTCAATGAGATGCGGAGTGAAATTATAATCGAGATCTTTATGAGTAGCTTGAATGGCTACCAGGGCCTTTTCATTATCTTTAGAAAGAAGCATGTGAACGATTTCTTGCTGGGCATATTTAGCTTCTTGTGAGCCTTTCAAAGAGTGGCAAATTGAAATTAAATGAGAGGCTTTAACATAGGGGCAAGAGCTGGGCGTTTTTGTGAAATCTTCAGGAGCGAGGAGCTTGATTTTAGCGAGGTGTAAATGGAGGTGTTTTTCAAGATTGGGGTACTCTTTAATCCAAACGCGCAGGTGTGGCAAAAGCTTTTCCGTGGTCATAGCGCTTGCTTTTTCTAGAAGTTGGAAAAATTTGAGTTGAGTGTGCTTAGAAAGGAGCAGCCCTTTTGCTAAAAGTTGGATTAAAAATGAGGTGTCATCAAACTTTAAGCTACATTCTACGAGAAGGATTTGTTCACAAGGCTTGAGGTTCTCTAGGCGATTGAGCAGTCGATACTTTGATTGGTTATAGTCTTTTTTAGAGAGGTTCGCATGGTGAAAATTAACCACATGAGAGATCAAATTGTAAAAGATCCCCTTAGCATAGTAGGCTCGTAGCATCAATCCTACAGCTAAAAAAACAAGGGACATAATAAGCCCAAGAGCTTTTGTGTGTTTACAGAAAAGCATCAAAAGTAAAGAACTAATCAACACTCCAGCAGGTTCAATTAAAGATTCAATAACCACACGGATTTTGTTTTTTAGATTGAGAGGGACCGCATTCAACAGGAGAGTGAAGTTATTGTCCTCTACAAGGGATAAGGCACCTTCAACAGCGATAAATCCCATGATAGGTAATATAAGATGGTTCGAGAATCGCCAGCCTAAAAATAGGGAGGTGAAGAAAAGAGGGACAATTAAAATCATGTTGTTAAGGCCCGCTTTTTTGATCATTCTACCATAGAGAAAAATCCCAAAGAAAATATTGAAAATGGCTCCAAATAGGTACAGTCTGCCTAAAAAATGTGAGAGCTCATTTTCCCCGCGCCCCTGAAAAAAGGATTGGAGTCCTGCCATATACTCACATTCTGAGGCGACTAATAGAGTGTGAAGAAGAATGCAAAAACAAAGCAGCATGACCGTAAAGGGAGATGAGGCGATCGATCGAATGATTTCACGGGCTTTAGTTTTTAAGACGGCAAATTCTTGAAAGTCATCTACAAGAGCAGGAACATTTCGATGAATGTATTGAATCAAAAACAAACATCCACTCAAAGAGACTAAGAGGAGGCATAAGACACCTGCGATACGAGCGGCATTGTCGCACACAGAAAGGATTGTCCCTGAAACAGCCATTCCTAGGAAAATGGCGGAGTATAGAGTTCCAAAAGTTCTTTTGGCCGTTTGAAGTTCTAAAAACTGGTCGATATAGGTCCATGAGCAAGAGTAAAAACCTATTTGAACCACATAGGAGAAGGCTTTAAAGAGAATTAAAAAATAAAAGGATTTCAATCCACAGACGACCCCTGAAATAAAGCAGAGGTAAAAACCAATGGATATGAAGGTCCATATAATAAATACTTTGTTGACATTGAAGCGGTTATAAAGAGCAATGAAAAGGCCAGAAGTGCAAAAAAGGCCAAGGGCAGTGATAACAAAGGCAAACGGAAGAGAGTCGGCGCCAATATGCTTAATCAGCAAAACATCAGAAAATGCGACACCAAACGAAGAGGCAATCGACCACGAAAAACAGAGAAGAGAGAGAAGGAAGACGCTTTTGCGCTCGTTAGGTCGTATACAAAGAAATTTTTCTAGCATGTGTCATAAAGCCCCATTCGTTCATTAAATTACTGCTACGCATCCAAAGGCTTATGCAGTGACCCATCAAATAAATATTGCCTATCAACACAGCCATTTAGACTTAATAGGTTCAAGCATTTTATCAAGAAGTGGTGTTTTAGGATACAAATATTTACAAACTTTGTTTCTTGCTCTTTTTAAGCCAAACGAGATAGACTACACCTTCCCAAAATGTTTCAAATTTTTTTTGTAAAACAATCGATTAAAATAATAAATAAGGCTTTTTTATGGAAAAACACTCGGTTATTATCATTGGATCTGGGCCCGCGGGTTACACAGCAGCAATTTACGCTGCACGAGCTAATTTAGCTCCTTTGATGTTTGAGGGATTTATGTCAGGACCCGCAGGGGGACAGCTGATGACAACTACCGATGTAGAGAATTACCCAGGGTTTCCTGACGGGATCACAGGTCCAGAGTTGATGGGGCATTTTAAAAAACAAGCTGAGCGTTTTGGGACAACTTGTTTGACGCAAGATGTCACCGAAGTAGACTTAAGCTCTCGCCCCTTTAAAGTCATTTCACAGAAAAAAGAATTTTGGGCAGATTCTTTGATTATTGCCACTGGGGCCACCGCGAAACGATTAGATATTGAGGGGACTAGAGATGGAGAGTTTTGGCAGAGAGGAGTCTCTGCGTGTGCTGTCTGTGATGGTGCCATGCCGCTTTTTAGAGATCGTGACCTTTTTGTGGTAGGAGGGGGGGATACTGCAGTTGAAGAAGCTCTTTTTTTAACTAAGTATGCCAAATGCGTTTATCTAGTGCATCGTAGAGACCAGCTAAGAGCTTCACCAATCATGGCTATGAGGCTTGAAAAACATCCTAAAGTGAAAATTCTATGGAATAAAACAGTCGTGAAAGTTTCAGGCAAAGATAATATGGAAAGTGTCACACTACAAAGCACTGTGAGTAACGAGACCACAGAGCATCCTGCAGGAGGGCTCTTTTTTGCCATTGGCCACACTCCAAACACTCATTTTTTAAATGGCCAGCTGACTTTAAATTCTTCAGGCTACCTTGTTACAGAAGCCAACAGCTCTAAAACCAATGTAGAGGGGGTTTTTGCTTGTGGAGATGTGCAAGACTTTGTGTATCGTCAAGCCATTACAGCAGCAGGCTCTGGGTGTATGGCAGCGCTGGATGCAGAGCGCTGGATAGCAGAAAAAGAGGGGGGCTAGCCTTGTGAGAAGTTATTTGAGATCTCAATTTAGCTCGATCATTTTGTCTTGGACTCTATTACTCTTATTTATCTGCCTTGGGGGTACTTTTTTTTCTAGAAATTTCAAAGTTTTTTACATGCTCTACTTGTGGGTGCCCGGATTTATAGGGCTGTACTTTGCAAAAAAAGAGGGTTACTCACTGCCTTTTTTTAAGCCTCTGCTTAAAGCTTGGCCTACTGTTTGGGTTTTTCCTCTTATTCTTTTAGCTTTAACGATGGCCTTTTGCCTTCCTTATTGTGAAATGAGATCTATTGACAGCTTTCGTTTGTTGTTGCCTACTTTTTTACAGAGAATGCCTCCTTGGCAAATGTTATCGACCTTCACTCTTCTGTGGATTACTTTAGGATTTGTTTTAAGTATGAGCCTTCATCTTGTGGGGTATATGGGACAGGAAATTATGTTTCGAGGCTATGCTTTAGAGAAGGTGAAGCATCTAGGCTTTTGGAAGGCTTCTTGGATCAGTGGAGCCCTCTGGGGGATATGGGAAGCGCCTCTTGTTCTACTCGTCGTAAAAAGTTCTTCAGATCACCTTCTGGAAATGGTTTGGAAGGTCCTTTTCTGTCTGTTACTATCACCTATTATGATGTATATTCGGCTGAACTCAAAAACGATTGCTGGGCCTGCTATTTTCTATGGCTCTCTACTGCATTGTTATAATATTTTGCCCTACGTTTTTAATGCTGAAAACCGGTTGTATTTCGGTGGTCATGGTCTTACAGGCTTTTTAGCCTTGCTATTCTTAAACGTATTCTTATTATTAAAAACTTCTAAAACCCCTTTTGTAGAGTACGAATTATGACAATTAAAGGACTGGGTACTGATATTTTAAAAGTCAGCCGATTTGAAAATGTTTTAAAAAAGCATTCAAATCGATTCTTAAAGCGTATTTTTTCAATTGAAGAGACCGACTACTGCAATCAGTACAAAGATCGTGTTCAACATTTAGCTGGTAGGTTTTCAGCTAAAGAGGCAATTTCAAAAGCTTTGGGATGTGGTTTTGGGAAAAAGCTCTCTTTCCAAGATATCATTATTGAAAATAATAGCGAGGGGAAACCCGTGGTCCGTTTTTCCAAAAAAGCTGTGGAGCAATTCAACAACCCTCAGGTAGAGGTTTCTATTAGCCACTGCATAGAGTATACCACTGCAACTGCCATTTGGAGTTAACTCTCTGACTGGGTCCCAGGATTTTCATCGCTGAGGTTGCAAAAAATCATACGCCCTGATGATGTGTGCTTTACTGACAAGACGTTGACTGTCACTGTACTTCCTACAAATTCTCCACCGCCATTGACCACAACCATCGTTCCATCCTCAAAGTAACCAACTCCTTGATTTGGTTCTTTACCATGCCGTTGAATTTTCACCTGCAAAACTTCTCCAGTTTCAGCAAGTGGTTTTAAGGCATTTGAAAGAGAGTGGAGGTTAATTACGCGCACTCCCTCAATCGTGGAAGTTTCTAGACCGCTAATATCTGCAGTGATGATATTAGCATCGATCAGCCTTGCCATGCGGATCAATTTTGCTTGCATCTCTTTCACCTCAGGAAAGTCGGTGTCGTTGTAGCGTACTCCTAATTGGGTGTACTCCTCTAGCTTTTTGAGTGACTCAAGCGATCGTCTTGCCTTAGAGCGGGTTGCTTCATCTGAAGATTCCCCTTGAGCATAAAGCTCACGAACGACAAAACGAGGGATCACCACATGTTGGTCGAGAAGACCAGATAAAGAAAGGTCAATAATGCGAGGGTCTGCAAGAGCCGAAGAATCAATAATTAAATTTTTCTTCTTTTGCTTTAGAGCCGTAAATTTTACAAAAGGAATGCTGACATAGAGCTCTTCAGAAGATCTTAAAGTGAGGATCAGCCCCAGATAGATGCCCAAGAGAAAAATGCCAATTTCAAAAATTTCAGCCAAGGGGGAGTTTAGAACACTTTGATCTAATGCACTGATTTTTAAAATAGCCTGTAGAATTAGCAATAGGGCTTGTCCCATGAGATAGCCAAAAAAAAGACCAATCAAAGCAATGTTAAAAGAGCGTAAATTAAAACGTTTAAATAATACGTCAAGACTGATAAGGAAAATACCAAATATAAACCCAACGAACAGTCCTATAATTGTGGCCTGTACTGAGTGGTAGGTATGCACTGTGTAGATTGTGACAAATAGCATACTCAGAAGTGTGAAAAAGGTGCGGATAAAAGTTAATGAGAGGCTCATAGTTTATGACCTTGCGTTATTATGTTTTTATAGAAGGTAGGCGTTTATGAATAAATCTACATCAATTCATTATTTTAATAAATATACAAATTAAAAATTTAGTTGATAATTTGGCTTGTTGCAAATATCGCGATCTTCAAGTATGCTTGTACAAACGTAAAAATTAAAAGGAGATAGGGGATGTATAAATGTAGTCATTTCCTCATGATCGTAATTTCGGGTGTTGTTTGGACTGTTGTTGGAATACTGTTAATGACGCTTGGCATGCATCATTTAATGGATGCAATGCATCTTTGGGATGAAATTGCCTTAATTGGGGGTCCTCCTGTACTTAAAACTATTTATCAGTTTGTGAAAAATCCTCAGCAGGCAATGGTTCTTATCTTAGGAATCTGTTTTTTGGTGGGCTATTTAAAAGGACATTATGTTTTAAACCGCTCGGTAAAGTCTGGGGTACAACGAATTTTATCTTATCCCAATCCCTCTGAAATTAAAACCATCTACTCTAAAAAATACTATTTCTTAATTGCTGGGATGATGCTTTTAGGGATGGCGTTGAAAATATTGAAGATCCCTGCTGATTTACATGGGATGATTGATTTAGCTGTTGGGTCAGCACTCTTAAAAGGAGCTTTGAGCTACTTTAAGTATGCTTTAGCAGAAAAAAAAGGGACTTTGGCTCAAGAAAAATGGTAGGGTGAGTTGTTCCAAATTTGAACCGCACGGTAAATTTGCTCTGCGACAATGATCCTGGAGAGTTGATGGGTGAAAATCATCTTCGAAAGACTAATTAAGGGGTGTTTTTTCAAAATAGAAGGAAGCCCCTCTACGCCTCCTATAACGAGAGCAAGCTCACAGCCATTTTTCTCAAAACCCAAACGAAGCTTATCTGCAAACTCTTCTGAGGTTAGAAGGTCACCACGAGGATCGAGAGCATAAATAAGGGTTTCTTTCTCTAAGGCTTTACTAAGATGCTCGGTGGTTTTAACCCAATGAAAGTTGAGCTGTATTTTGCTTTTGAGGCGATTTTTATATAAGAGCAGTGCTTGAGAGAGCCAAGGCTCTTTACTTTTACCAACTGAATAGAGATTAATTTTGTACATAGTCAATAGTATTTATAGTTTAGGATGGATTGTTTGGAACCCCAATAGAGTTTGTTTCACCATTCCGTATTTTAATCATCCCGTAGTTTGGTACGGCGTCTTATTTGCTATCGGTTTTTTGGTGACCTACGTTTTGGGGAGGCGTCTTTTTTTCATTGAAGGGGCCAGTAAACTTAAGTGGGATCCAAGCTTCGTTGTAAATGAAAAAAAACTGATCAAAACCTGTCAGCAATATCCTCAATACTTTCCAAGTAATAAGATTTCAGACATTTTACCTCTTTTAGAGAAATACCTTAAGTCTAAAATACTTCCTTTCAAGTTTTTTCAAAATGGTTGCTTAAAATTTCAAGATATTTTGATCCGCTCGTATGACCGTTTTGTCACCTATGTCGTAGGTGGGGTCATTATAGGAGCTCGTTTAGGATACGTCTTTTTTTATGGGTGGCCACAGTTTAAAGCTCACCCTGGGGATATCTGGAAAATCTGGGAAGGGGGGCTTGCCTCTCATGGAGCATGCATGGGGCTGTTGATTGCATTGGGGTTAGTGGTCTATAGGCGTTCTCAGAAAATGCTTCAATTTACATATTTGCAGCTTTTAGACATCATGGCAATCCTATCTGGATTTATGGCTTTTTTTATTCGCATGGGAAATTTTGTCAATCAAGAGATTGTGGGAATCCCATCAAAAATGCCGTGGGCAATTATTTTTAAAAATCCCCTAAGCCAAGAGCAAACTGTTCCTAGGCATCCTGTTCAGCTATATGAAGGGCTTTTTTACCTTTTCATCGGGTGTCTCATATGGCGTCTTTGGGAAAAAAAGCGCTTTGAAATAGGGCAGGGGCAGCTAACAGGCCTCTTGCTAACTTGCTTATTTACATTTCGTTTGGGTATTGAGTTTTTAAAAGAACATCAAGGGATAGTGGTTAGCTCTACAAGTTTTTTGCAGATGGGGCAAATACTAAGTCTTCCCTTTATTGCCATTGGGATTGCTCTTCTTCTAAGACCGCTATTTCTTAAGAGGCGGCAATACAAGAGATTTCAACCATAACTCCTCTGGGAAGTTTGGCAGCTTCAATCAACTGGCGAGCGGGCTTCGGCTCATGGCAGAAAAATTGGGAGTAGACCCGATTAATCGCTGCAAAATTTTCCATGTTATCAACAAAAACTTCTACTTTTACAACCTGTTCTACGCCATAGCCTGCTTCTTTTAAAATAGCCCCAATGTGCTGTAAGACAAGTTTTGCTTGCTCACAAGCTCCCCCCTCACAGACTCTGCCAGTCTTAGGATCTATTGGGATCTGCCCTGATACAAAAAGGAGGTTATTTGCTTCAATAGCCTGTGAATAAGGACCGATTGCTTCAGGAGCAAGAGAAGTATGAATAGAGCGTCGAGTCATCGTCTGCCTTGGTTATTTAGAAAAGAAAAGCATCTTAACGTTTTAAAAAGTGTAAAGTCAATGGAATCTACGCAACTATTTATAGAGCTATAAGTAAAATAACTATTATCCATATTTTTATCAACTCAAGCGATCCGATTGTGGTTCAGAGCTCCTTAAAAAAGAGTTGGCGACAAAGCTTGTGGCAACAACCACCGCGGAGGTAAGCGCAGGGTGTCGAGCGACAAAGCGTCCAAGGCTTCGAAGCATCCCATCCCCACCCATAGCTTGGAGCTCTTCTCTTTCAGCTTCTGCAGGCATTTCCGAGGAGAATTGAGGGTCGTTTGGAGTTCTAATGCCCTCTTCTTCTTCTTCTTCTTCTTCGAGGAAGCTTTCATGAGTTCCTTGATAGTTCGCTGTGAGTAATTGATCGACGGTGCGATTTTTTGAGTAAATTGTGCTAATAGCTTCAGGCTTTTGTAATATATGTCTCATGACAGTTCGAATATTTTTGTACGCATCTGGATAAGCTCCGCAGCTAGCCGCAAAAGAAAGATTTTCCAAAAGGTGATACTGTGATTCTTCTCGAGGCTCTAAAATCCTAGGCTCTTTGTCCATTAATTCAATAGCTAAATTAGGATCGTGGAAACAAAGATTTTCAAAAGGAGGAAATCCAGGCTCTAAGTCGACCCCCTCTAAGGCAGCATCTATTTTGGCTTTTTGCTCATTTGTAAAGAGAGGTTTATTGGCTTCAAATGTCGGATCTTGTGAAATTCTAGCATCCGCTTCAGTCGGGGAATATGGTAACGCTGCTGTTACTAGTCCACTAATGGGTCTTGGAAAAGACATTTATTCTCCTTTGGTAAATATTTTTTAGAAAAATAAACTAATGGATCAAATGAAAAAATTCAAACTAAAAACGGAAATTTTGCATCATTTTTTTTTATTGAGGGGGTGTATTGGGTAAACTGAGAGTTAATTTTGTAGGCAATATTTTCCAGTTTTGGTATCAATGAAAAAATTGAAAATAATTAGGAACCTACTGTGAATTTAAAAAAAATAAAAGTTTTTTCCATCCTATCGTTTTTATTTTTTACCTCGAGTCTGTCGGCGACCCTTTGGATAGGTCCCGATACTGCTGGGACCTGGAATTCAACGGCTAACTGGGATGGGGGTAGTATCCCAAATAGCATCGCAGCCACCGCAACGATTCCATCTACTGTTGAAGACATCACCATAAATGGATTCATTGACTTGAAGACACTGGAAATCAATTCAGCACAAAATTTTACTCTAACTGTGGGTGCGGGAACCTCTCTTAGTATTCATGACAACATAGATTGTACAGCTGCTGATACGATAAATGTTGAGATAAGTAGCACTGCAGCCCCAGCAGTTTTTCCACAAGATACTACCACTTTCGACATTACACCTGCTGGGGCGGATCTAATTCTTACAGGATCCGTATTCTCGTCGAGCCAGATAAATATTAATGGTCCGGGCCGTCTTCAACTGCAAACGCCACAAACTATTCCATCAACGAGTACAATTTCTCTAGCAGGGGATGCAGCACTCCAAACTTCAGTAAGTACGACTGTCCAAAATATTACGATAGAAAGTGGAAGCACTTTAGAAGTTAGCGCAAACACTGTAAGCGCTCTCATCTCAGGAGAAGGAGCCATTTCACTCGTTCCTGGTTCTACCATCCAATTTAACCAAACAACAGCGGGCGAGTACGCCGGTAACATTTCTGGGTCGGGGGCAGCATACAAAGTAGGATCTGAAACCCTAACTTACTCAGGAGTTAGCGCTGTTGATGTGCCTTTTACCGTTTATGCCGGTGAATTGTCAGTAACCGGATCTATTAAAAGTTATGTTGGCTTAGCTGCCGACACCACTTTGAGTGGAAATGGAAGTGTATCAGGGATTGCTTCTACTAATGGAACGGTGCAAGCAGGACTCAATCCTGGAGAGATCTTCGGATGTTTAAGTGATTATACTTTCGGCAGCGGTTCTAATGGAATGAGGTTTTTAATTAATGGTAATGGGGCTAGTCGACTTTTAGTAACCCAAACCGCCTACATAGGGGGTGATCTAGAAATTGATGTCAGTAGTGGCGTCTACCAAAAAGATGTGCCATTTACAGTACTGACTGCTAATAGTGTTTCTGGTAATTTTGATACCTTTACAGCTCCACCTAATTGGACAAAAACTGAACAGGCTGGCAGTGTGATTGTCACCCCTACGACTAACCAGGTGATCACTCCTTTAGCACTTAGTAATCTAGCAACTAACCCCCGAAAAGTGGGTCAGTATTTTTTTGATCAGGAAGAAGTTGCTTTTGGAACTCAAGACCTCCAATATGTGGCGAATCAGTCGCTTGTTTTGTCGTCAGGGGGACCTTTTGAAGACTCCTTAGTGCGCCTGTCGCCGTTAACGCAAGCAGGCAGTACTTTTTCGACTTTTCAAAATAATGTGCAGATGGCCATTGTTTTAGACCGCCAGTTTCAAAGTGAAGCTCAAGAGGCAAGTAGTAATCCCTGTAACTACCTAGAGTATGCACAAGTTAAGCCGGGGGGATTTGTGCAGCCTATCGCATTGTTTTATAACCAGCAAAAGACGACGGAGTCTTTAGCGACGACCCAGCAAGTTCCTTTCAAAGCATCGACTTATGGAGCCGGAGCAGGCTATAGCTATGTGTTGGATCGACAGTTTGTTTTTGAGGGGGGGTTAGGTTACACTCACACAAACCTTAACTGGAAAGATAACTTTGGATCTTCTGAATGGAATTCTTTTTATCTAGCTCCTTTTTTAGGGTGGTTCAATGATCAGGGATTTGCAAACCTAATGTTTATGTGGGCTGCTAATTTCTACGATACGAATCGAAGAGTGCAGTTCCCTGGAATCGACCGTACAGCAACTAGTAATTACAACAGCTACGATTTTTTTATCCGAGCTAATGGTGGTTTTCAAGTATATGTTCGTAAAGATTTTTGGTTAAGACCCGAGTTGACTCTCAATTATCTTGCTGATGTGCGTGAAGATTATACAGAGACAGGAGCTGGAGGGATTAGCCTGCAAGTGAAGCGTAAAGTTACTAATATTTTGCAGCCAAGTGTTCGGGCGCGCTTTGTTAAAGAAATAGAAACTGCTAAATTTTGTTATGCACCTAATATCTACGCCGGGTGGCTTGCCAATATTCCTTTGGATAACGGTTTGACCAGTGCTCGTTTTACAGATGCCCCAGCTAACCTTTTCTTCAATATACAGGGGGGAAGTCAAACTACGAATCAGTTGATTCTAGGTGCTGAATTTTTTGCACGTAGATTTGATCAGTTTGAGATCACCGCGAACTTTGAGGCTGATTTGTTTAGCTACTTTGAAGTCTATACCATAAAAGCCAAGTTTGAGTGGATGTTTTAAAAGACACCCCTCGTCTAGGCTTTTGAGTATAGTCTAGTTCTCTGTTGCAGGATCTGCTTCTCCCCAGTAATAGCTGAATAAAACTGCTGTTACAACTGTTGCTGCAGGGACTGTAATATGTGGATTGCCAACGACCCAGGTTTGGACTCTGCTAAATAGTGAATCCTCTCTTACATGAGCAGTGTTCTCATAGCTTGCTAATTCATTATATTTTGTATCTGGGTCAAATGGGTTGCAGCGTGTTGGTAGAGCATCTATGCTAACCTCTCCAGAGGTCTGCTTTACAAGATTGTCGCCATCGCCAGCAGCAGCTTTAAGAGCGGCCTGGGAAACTACCTGGTCTATTTCAAGTTCTGCTAGCTCATCGTGTTGTGTGGTTTTAACTCTTTCAGTGGATTCTTTTTCTGATTGGGCAGGGTGGTTTTGGCGACTAACACTAGTCGCTGTTGTCGCAGCATCAGAATCTGCTTGCTTAGCTTCTTCATGGCTTGAATCAGCCGGTATATCATCAGGCTTCTGTTCAGTGGCAACTAAGCGATTTCTGCCCATAAGTGCAGAAACATCTCTTGTGTGTTTTCTAAAAGGGGTGTCGGCGCGTACTTTGAAAGAAGACCCTAAATCTTCATCCTTAGAGAGGGTGGTTGCTTTTGAGGGGTCTACTAATCCCACTGTAAGGTCCTCAACAGAGCGGTAGGCTTTAGGTTTGTTTTTATCACTTAATTCTAAAGTTCCGGTTGGAGAAGAAGGTAATGAGTTAGATCTTTCTCTTAGAGAACCGTCTAAAGATCCAGCTTTGAGGGATGGAGATAGAGATCTATCTCTTGTTGCAGGTACAGACATTTTGAACTCCTTGATTGCTTTTTTCTAAATATGCTGTCTGATTTAAAAGAAAAAATCAATCTTTATGGTGATCAAAGAGGGGGATGAAGAGTTTTGTTGGAATGGAATGATTCAGTCGTAGGAGTTTGTGCTGTATAAACTCTTTGGACCCGTTCGTTAAAGCCACAAAGAATTTCGTAGGGGATTGTCTGACACTGGGTGGCTACCTCTTGAAGAGTAATTTGTTGATCTTGCTGTTTGCCGATTAAAACAACTTCATCTCCAACATAGGCTTCCTTAACTTCTACCATCAGTTGGTCCATACAAATAGCTCCACGAATAGGACACTTTTTACCGCGGATTAAAACATGGCCTTGGTTCGAAAGGTCGCGTCTTAAACCATCTCCATAGCCAATAGGGATGGTCGCTAAGCGTATTCTCGAGGTTGTGCGAAACGTATGTCCATAACCGACTCCAGAGCCCTTTTCAACGGTCTTAAAGTAGCCTACGCGGCTTTTTAAAGAGAAGATTCCCTCAAGGCTTTCAAAGGCTGTTGTCTTAGGGATTGAAGAGATGCCAAAGGTAAGAAGTCCACAGCGGGCCATATGGTGAGGTTCTAAGGGCCTTTTTAAAACAGCTGTCGAATTAAAGAGATGGCAGATGAGATTAGAGGTATCAATTTGTTTTAGAAATGAATTGAAGATTTCAATTTGTTGATCAGTCACATCATCATTTTCAGCAAAGGCCAAGTGGGAATAGATCCCTTTTAGAGAGATCCATTGAGAGCTTTTCAAAAAATGGTAGATTTGTAAGGCACTTTGAGGACGCGCTCCAATGCGCTGCATTCCCGTTTCTACTTTTATATGAACGTAAGCTTGTTTTTGACATGAGCTAAGCTTTAATTCCAAAAGTTTGGCTTTATGCAGCGAACTAACGCTCAACTGTAAATTATATTCAACAGCCTCCTGCACTTGATCTTCTAAAAAGGGGCCTAAAACTAAAATAGGCATTTTGATGCCTGCTTGTCGCAATTTTTTACCTTCAAAGGTATGGGCAACAGCCAAGTAATCAACACCTTCTTGTTGCGCAATTTGGGCAACTTCAATGAGGCCGTGGCCATAGGCGTTAGCTTTAATGGGTAAACAGTATGGAGAGGGTGAGAGGGCCGATTTAATTGTACGGATATTTAAGCGTAGTTTTTCTAGATCAATCTCTATCCAATTAGGATGTGGGTGCATAGTACTCTCTTACTAGTTGCTTACAGTGTACACAAGCTAACCAAAAGCCTCTAGTAAGAAGTTTTATCAAGCAAAAAAGCTTTTACTAACGAGCTAGTGTCTTAGCTGGCTCAATTTGCTCTTCAATTTGCTCTACGTTGGGCAGCTCGTCAAAATAAAAGAAAGTTGGTGTTGTTTGTTGCCGATCAGAGTTTTTGGCAAGGGAAGCTTTGCGAGAAACCATCTTTTTAATGTTTTTGAGAGTCTTTGGGTTGACGCCCATCTTACGGCTTGTAGAGACTTGTGTCGAGTAGGTAAAACCAGACTTTTTTGCTAGATCTATGGTCATAAAGATATTATCTACCAGCATACACTTGTCTTTAGGAAGACCCAACTCTTGGCGTGCAATTTCTAGTTGCTGGATTTTAATGCCAGATACAAATGACATGGGTTGGTTTTTTGCAAAAGGATTGTACCAAATATCAACAGGGTATCCCATTTGTCTATCAAAGGGTGCTATAATATCTTTTAGGTGGCCATTGTAATTTCCTTTAAAAGGGTTGTGTCTGGCAGTAATAAAAATAATCTTGATCTTGTTGTCGAGCCCATACTGGACAAGCTCGTTCAATAAGCCATAATCATCATGGGTCACGGTTTCGTCAACATCTAAAGCCAAGATTCCATTCCACTTTTGACAGGATTGATTTTGGCTTAAGTTAAACTTACTGCTATCTGTTCTCAAGTTAATGTTGTTACTTGCCCAAAAGTTATCTAAGATATGTTGGTATGTTGTTAAAAGGAGTTCTAGGTTGCTGTCCATATACTCATAATTTTTATCATAAATTGGGTTGTAGTTTGCATCCATATTTATAACGCTAGGGTGGGGGGCCCTATTAAGAGATTCTAGATAAAAAGCTCCTTGTGTGGCATCTCGTCCACCAATGTTAACGCCCCATCCCTTTGTTTTGAAAGATGTGATCGTTTGTTTATATACCGAGCGGTCCATTTTAGGTGCACGGGACCTTTTACTGTGAGATAATTGAGTGTATTGACCCTGTAAGTCATTGAGTTTGAAAAACAGTTTTGGGGGGACTGTATCAAAATTTTCTTTAAAAAAGTAGACATGGGAGTCTCCACTCCCTTGAATATCAACCCACAGGGTCTTATCTCTTTTATCGAGGATATTTCGAATATATTTTTTGTAGTGATTTGATCCTGAGTAGCATATTTTTCTAGATGCATATACGTATTCATGGTTGTTATCTTTAGGATACATTTTTCCATAGAGTTGATCTAAAAAGTAGCAATCTCTAGACAAAAAGCAAATATGGGTATTTTCATCAGTAGTACTTTTAATATATCTTAAAAAATCAATCAGATCAGGAAGTAGGAATAGAAGGAACTTATCTTTTGAAGAGTTGAAGTTTTTCCAATTAATTCTTGCTAACTGCCCAATAACCTCATCGGTTGGCATTAGGTGCATATCTTCTGGGCATAGCTCAGCAAGCTCTAGGTCAGCTGAGCAGGCAGCTTGGCTCTCTGTTTTTTGCGTTTCTGTAGAAGAAGGGGTGTGTTTTTCCTTCTTGGGAGTAGAGCAGCTGTTTGTTAGGCCCGCAATCAGCAATAGACAAAGAGGGAGTCTTAGGAAATTTTTAAACATGAAGGGCCCTTAAATGATTTTATTAATACTTTCTATTGCCAAGTTAATTATTAATTGACAATTATTTTTTTAAATTCATTTTGTTTAATAATTAATTCATATTGTCTTCCCCTTCCAGGGCTCATTGTCTCCTCCTAGAAGAAGGGGCTTGAATTAAAGTTTAAACTATAATTAAAAGATTAGGTGTGGTAGAATACTAGTTGGAGGAATGGTAATTCTATGGATCAAGAGCGTAAAAAAACCAAAATGGTCTCGATTATCAGTACACTTTCGCAAAAAAGGCGTCAGAAAGCTGAAAAGGATCTCTCTGAGCGCCATTTTCATCTTAAACAGGCTCAAGAAAAGGCTAATTTATTCGATAAATTGATTTTTCAGGCCATTCTAGAGCAGGCAGAGGGCCTCTCCCTAGCCTTCAGTAAGCCATTTACCTATCAATCTGAGAATAAAGAGGTGGTCCGGTTGGGCGCTGAAACGCACCAAGCCCTTGAAAAAGCCGCTATATTACGACCAACTAGGTTAGGGCCTTTGACTTTGATTAGCTAATTGCTAGATGGAAAGAGCATCTGCTCGAGTGCCAGCTTAATTTTTTCAAAGTTGTGATCTTTTTGTGAAATATTTTTTTGAACCTGCTTGACACTAGACATTACTGTAGAGTGATCCCTTGAAAAAATGCGTCCTATTTTCATATAGGGCAGCTTGAGGTATTTACGACAAAAAAACATGCTCATTTGCCGGGGCAAGACGCACTCTCTACTCTGGGACTTCCCCAGGATATCTTTAACTTTGATTCCAAAATAGAGTGAAATATGCTCTAGAATACGATCAGCAGTCATGGTCAAAGTTGCCTCTTTTTTGATCAAGTCTCCCAAGAGCTTCTCGATGGCATCTGGCTCAAGTTCAAGAGAATTAATATTTTTCCCCTGGGGCAACTTAAGGTGGGCTCTTAAAATAAGGGCACTTAACGCTCTATGGAGAGTTTTAGGGCTTTTTGAAAACTTTTGTAAAAGGAAGTCTTTAGCCTCAGAAGTTAACAAAAAGTTAATTTGCTTTAATTTTAGCTCTAAAATTTCTTCCAACTGAGTTTTATTGGGGGCTTGTAGTGGGAGGGCAATTCCCCACTCAAAGCGGCTAATGAGCCTTGGCTCTACCTCTTTGAGCTGTTGCGGGCTAATATTGGAGCTGAGAATTATTTGTTTCCCCTCTGTATGCAATGCATTAAAGGTGTGAAAAAATTCTTCCTGGGTGGCCTTTTTGTGTGCAAAGTATTGAATATCATCTACAATCAACACATCCACCTTGCGGTATAACTTTCTAAACTCAGACATCTGCCCAAGTTTAATTGCAGCCACCATATTGTAAGTAAATGTAGCGGCTTTTACATAGCACACTTTTTGGTTTTGTTTTTCCAGCGTATTGGCAACCGCTTGCAAAAGATGAGTTTTGCCAATTCCCATGGAACCAAAAAGGGTAATGGGGTTGTAGAGAGGAGGTGTTTTAGGGTTAAAGTTCTCAAAGTCTTGAAGCAATTTTAAGATAATGCGGTTTTGAGAAATTTCGACCAGCTGGTCAAAAGTATAGCTTGGGTCTAATGGGTCAATTGTAAACGGAGAACCTGGACTCAGTTGTTTTTCAGAGGTTTTGGAGGCTTTAAGCGGAGGTTTTTTATGTGCAGTTTGCAAATGTACTTTAATGAGCCGGTTGTTCTCATTAAAGAAATTCTGAGTAATACGCGGTTTCGCGTATTCTATAAACCACTGAGTTGAAAAAGTATCCGATGCCTCAAGGTACAGATTAGCAGCGTCATAATTGACAACTTTAAGAGTACGAAGCCAGCGATCAACCGTCGGTTTTCCAAGCTCACTTTCGAGAGTCTTAAGGTATTTATCCCATGCCTGCATAAGGATTCAATTGTGTGTTATGCTTTTTTCTCTTCTAAATCTACTTTTTTACTAGTAAGGATTTTAGGCTTACTTTTCTTTTTGTCAAGCAAGCGGTTGGTAACCACTTGCTGTACGACTCCAAGAAGCGTCGAAAAGATGAAATATAAGTTCAGTCCCGAGGGTAAGTTGTAACACAAGAGAGTGATGAAAATGACCATCACATTCCCCATCATTTTTTGTTGCTTTTGTTGGTCAGTCATTAAAGCCTTATCTGCTGGAGCAACATTGGTCATTTTTTGTTGCAGCCAGATCATCGCACAAGAGATGATTGGTAACAGGTGAAATTCATTTCCAAAAAATGGAATTGAATGTGACCAGGTAAAGAGGACATCTGGGGCTGTCAAGTTATTGATCCAGCCACTTATAAAAGGAACTCCTCGCAGCACAAATGCTGATTTAAGCAAATTAAACATCCCCATTAAAAATGGCATCTGTATGAGCATCGGCAAGCAACCTGTAATAGGGTTTACCTTACGTTTTTTGTAAAGTGACATTACTTCTATCTGTGCTTGCTTTGGATTTTTTTTGTATTTCTTCTGGATCGCGCTTACCTCAGGAGCAATCTCTTGAGTTTTACGCATAGCTCGAATAGACCATGTATTAAGAGGGTATAAAATAATTCGAAGAACTACGGTTAACAAGATGATTGAAAGTCCCCATGAGCCCACCATTTTGTGGATGAAAGACATGAGAGAAAACAAGATCTTTGCACACGGCTCTGAGATAAAGGTTAAAAATCCTTGGTAAGATTGAGCGCCTAAATAGTTGGAACCTTGTACTTTGGTGTCTGCTAGTTTTAGAAGCGTGTTGTCTAAAGGGCCTGCGTATACATCAAAGTGCGAGCTTGAGTCAGAGAGGGGGAGTAAACACTCATATCCAGCTGCTTTTTTCCCCTTACTTGTAGGTGTTGTATCGACCCTTGATAAGAGGGTTTCTGGCAAAACTTTATTCACTTTATAGCCAGGAACTCCTTTCGTTTCAGGATCGACCAAAATGGTGAAAAAACCATTTGAGTTAGAAACCCAGTCTGGGGATGCGGCGATTAGATCTGTTGAAGCTTTTGGAAGCTTTTGCTTGACAATCTCAAACTTATTGTTTTTTAGCTGTCGATATTTAATAGATGGAGGTTGCATGTTGGAACCAAACTCAGCTTCTGGAACCCCCGTTGTAATCCAAAGGTTGTTGCGGTCTCCCTCAATCTGGATGTCAACCCCTAGTCCATATGGAACCTTGTTATTTAAGGTGAATGTTTTAGTGATTTTGCGATAGTTTTGGTTTGCTTGAAAAACAATCTTTTGTTTGTCTATGTGGGTGACTTTATACTCCTGATCAGAAATACCTGGGTAATCTGAAACGATGTTAAAAGCATAATATCTTGAATCTGTCAAAGGAGCATCAAGAGATCGACGAATTAAAGGATAGTAGCCACCTCTTTGTGGGTCTTGATCTTTTTTAGCTGAGTTTGCACTTTGAAAATTATGTGCAGGAAAGACGGAGTGCTTCGAAGCACTCTCAGCAACTAACTGATCTTGCGAGGTTGGGTAAACGTAGCTTGAAGAGTTTTCTTTAGACTTAATAGGAAGGTTAATCTCAGCAAGAGCTCCTCCCTTGGTCGAGAACACCAGCTGTTGGTACTCGTTTTCTAAAACATAAAAATTTTCGTTAGAATTTGACTGAAAGTTTGCCTGATGTAGGCTTACAAGCTGTTTGAGGCTGAAAAAGTCTTTGAGAGGGATCAACTTTGCTTCACTTCCCAAGTAGATTCCAATAGGCTCATAACCATCTTGAGTAGCTGCCATCGCAATCGCATTTCCATTAATAGGTCCGATCGATGAGAAATTTCCATTAGAAAAGAAGCTACTATATATCTGAGGATTCTTATTGTAGGCTTTAGGTTGTACTAGTTGAACTTCAAAAGAACCTTTAGATGGAAGTTGTGCGGCTTGAATATGATTTTCAGCTTCCTTAGATTTATAGACAATAGGGTCTAGAATAGAAGCTTCGTTGTCATTAAGAGATGCGCTTTGAAGAGGAAGGGAGGTGTGGCTTTTCTTAAAATAAACTGTTTTGGGAAGTTGTTCGTCCCACTTGAAGGTAAACAAATTTCCATTTAGTAGAAGACCTGTTGTTAAGTATGTTTTTCCATCAGAATCTTTATAAAGATCTACTAAGGGGAGCCCCGCTTGGGTTGCAACCCGGCTTTCCAAAGATTTAGTTTGTGCAACTTGTTCTGTTTGTGCTTTTTTTTGAGCCTCTTTTTGTGGTTTGAAGAAAAGATTGACGGCCAGTAAAGATAGAGTTAAAATAAATAGAAAGACTAACGAACGTTTTTGCATAATAAATACTTAAATTTGGTTATAAAACATGACCGGTTTTAGACGCCGGATCAAACTAAAGTATACAAGATTCTCTTGAATTAAACCAAGAGAATTAAATTGTTTGATCAAGTTTTTTTTTAACCTTTAAATTTTATTAAACTTTTTTTTAATTTTAATTATTTCCTTAAACTACCTTAGAGCGAGTGAAAAAATAGATGGAAAATTATTTTTTTAAAAAAAGTGTTAAAGATATTTTTGAAAAATTTCCTTTGGACATTCAAGAAAGCTTTATGAAAATTAGGGACTTGATCTTTGAGGTAGCAGCTTGCAGTCAAGAGATCGGAGAACTGACAGAGGATGTTCGTTGGGGGCAAATTAGTTATTTAACGTTAGCCACTAAAAGTGGAAGTCTTATACGAATAGATGTGTATGGGTCTCTCAAAAATAAGCTGGCATTGTTCTTTCATTGCCAAACCACCCTGATCTCAGAATTTAGACAACAGTTCCCAAATACATTTGAATATGAAAGCAATCGTGCTTTGATTGTCGATGTTCGAAACGGCTATGATCAGCAGGCTTTGCGAACATGTATTCAACGAGCTTTAACCTATAAACTTAACTCAAAAAAATTTAAATAGCTTCTTGTGACATCGAGAAATTGAATATAATTGCCAAGGTAGTTAATATGCTGCTAAATGTATAAAAAACCACTTTTTAACCTTTTTTTAGGAAAAGGATTGCAAACCTATAGATATATTTGAGGATAGCCATGTCACTTCGGAATTTGGGAGACTACACGATCGTAAAGCAAATCGGTCAAGGATCTTTGGGAAATGTATATTTAGCAGAACACCGGTTTATGAAGCGGCAGTATGCTATCAAAGTTTTGCCTGAAGAACTTTCACAAAATAAGGGATTTATCCAAAGATTTGAAGAAGAGGTAGGATTGATTGCTGCACTTGATCACCCACATATTGTTAAAATACACAACATTTCATATGCAGATGGTTGCTACTTTCTAGTGATGGATTGTGTGGTTGATGAACTAGGAGAGACCACTAATTTTGCGCAGTATATGGCGGAGCAAAAAAATCCAATTACTGAAGAAAATCTTTATGACTGGATGAAGCAAATTGCAGGTGCTTTGGATTACGCCAATACTCGACCTGGAGCACAGGCCATGATGCACCGGGGACTGAAGTTAAACAACATCTTAATTGGACGTGATTCTCAACAAAAGATGGGGTTGTATGTCGCAGACTTCGGGCTCTCAAGGATTATTGGAATGGGAACAGTGCTCAGTCGAATCTATCAATCTTTAATGAAGTCTCTCGAAAGCGGACGAAACGCTTCCCCTGCTACCCAAGAACTTGAGGCAGACCAGTTGCAGCGCGTACACAACTCTTTTTTACAAAGCTATGCTTTTCTAGCTCCTGAGCAAAAAAAATTATCGGAGTCTTTAGAGGGTCAGAACCGTTGTGATGCCTATGCCTTTGGGGTTTTAGTCTACTATGCAATTACAAAACGATTTCCAGAAGGTGTGTTTGACATGCCTTGCGATTTGGTCCCTCAGTATCAGAAAAATTGGAACCTGTTAGTTTCAAAGTGCTTGCAAGCGGATCCAGCGAAGAGGCCCAGCTCTCTTTTATCTGCTTTAGACTCGTTACTTGAAGAAAAGAAGCCTTCGCTTTCACATTCGATCTCAAAAGTAGAAGGGAGTAAAGCGGAGAACTTTAAAAAAGTAGAAGCTGAAAGCACGTTGCAAAAGACTGCTTTTGTGAGCTCAAATGTGCAAACTCCAGCTTTCAAGCGAGTTTCTGCTTACCGCCCTGCTAATGGCTTTACTCCAACACCTAGTTTGGCCAAGCCTGCACCAGCAGCGCCTCCTCAAGAAAAGCTGCGCCCCATTTTGCAAGAAAGTGAAATTAAAAGACCTAAATATGACCCCAACCCAGGGGCTATCTTTAGCATGGAGACGATGGTCACCCACTATCAACCCAAAAAGGAACCTGAAGCTAAAAATATTGAGCCAATTCTAACGGAGATGGTTGCAATCAAAGGAGGACGATTTGTAAGGGGTTGTAAAGATGGAAATCGCGATGAAATGCCCGAGCACCACATTGTGCTTCATGATTTTGCTATTGATATGCACCCTATTACTAACGAGCAGTTTTCTAGGTTTTTAGAAGCTATGGGAGGAGAAAAGGATGCTCAAAATAATGATATTATTAGATTGAAAGAATCCCGAATTAAGCGCAGTGGAGGCATCTTGAGCATTGAGTCGGGCTATGCCAAGCATCCAGTGGTTGGGGTCTCATGGTATGGGGCAGTTGCCTATGCAAAGTGGATCGGAAAGAGACTTCCAACAGAGGCTGAATGGGAAGTGGCTGCCGCTTCAGGCGATGCACACAGCATCTATCCAACAGGGAGTGAAATTGAAAAGCATCAGGCCAACTTTTTTAGCTCAGACACCACTTCTGTGATGAGTTATCCCCCTAATGCATCAGGTCTCTACGATATGGCTGGTAATGTTTACGAATGGTGTCAAGATTGGTATGGCTATAATTATTATGAAACATCTGCTCAAGAACCCGATCGCCCCAAAGGGCCTCTTCAAGGAGTTTACCGCGTTCTTCGTGGGGGATGTTGGAAAAGTCTTAAGGATGATTTGAGATGTTCTCATCGTCACCGCAATAATCCGGGGTGTGAAAATAGAACCTATGGCTTCCGTTGTGCTGCAGACGCTAAATAACCTTTTATAAAATTTCTTTTAGGTGGCAGTCAATAATTTGGGCTGATAAAATACCCAGCTTTTATTGAGGGTTGTTTTTATGAAAATTCTATTGTCTAATCCCCGCGGATTTTGTGCGGGCGTAGAAAGAGCTATTGAAGTCGTAGAGCAAGCTCTTTTAATTTGGGGCCCCCCAATTTATGTGAAACACGAAATTGTACATAATCGTCATGTAGTAGATGGACTGCGACAAAAAGGGGCTATTTTTATCGAAGACTTAGAAGAGGCTCCTCAAGGATCTCGTTTGATTTATTCTGCTCACGGCGTTTCTCCTAAAGTTAGAGAACTTGCTAAAGAGCGCCAGTTTATCGAAGTAGATGCGACATGTCCTCTGGTGACAAAGTTGCACTCAGCGTCTAAGCGTTTTGCATCTAAAGGCTCTCAGATTATTTTAATAGGACATAAAGATCATGTGGAAGTTATTGGGACTTTAGGGGAGGCCCCGCAAGTCACCACTGTTGTTGAGAATATAGAGGATGTGGAAGCTCTGACATTCCAAAAAGACGAACCTCTTTTTTATTTAATGCAAACGACTCTTAGCATGGATGAGGTCGATGGAATTGTACAAGCATTGTTAAAAAAATATCCGCAAGCACAAACTTTACCGAGTTCCTCAATTTGTTTTGCAACGACTAATCGCCAAGAAGCACTCAAAGAAATTGCCAAACAAGCAGATCTTATTCTAGTTGTAGGAGACACTCAAAGCTCCAATTCAAATCGCTTAAGAGAGGTCGGTGAAAACAGGGGGATTCCTTCGTATTTAATTAACAACCCTGAAGAAATTCAAAAGTCATGGCTGGAAGGTGTTTCTATAGTAGGAATGACAGCTGGGGCCTCAACCCCGGATCATGTCGTGCAAAGTTGTATCCATAAGCTTAAAGAGTGGGGTGCTTCAAAAGTGGAAGAGTTTACTCATATCGTTGAGGATGTAAGCTTTGAAGTCCCTAAAGAAATTTTAAGGGCTCAGTTGAAATGACTAAAAAGTTTAAAATAGCCACATTGGGATGTCGCACCAATCAATATGAGTCTCAGGCTTATCAAAATCAGCTCAAAGTAGCGGGTTATCAAGAAGCACAAGAAGGTGAAGATGCTGATGTGTGTATTGTCAATACGTGCACGGTGACACAATCAGCAGACAGCCACAGCCGAAACCAGATACGCAAGCTTCGGAAGCAATATCCAAGTGCCAAAATTGCCGTGACAGGTTGCATGGTTGAGGCTGGAAAAAATAAGCTCTTAGAAATTCGAGAAGCTGACTGGGTTATTTCTAACAAAAAAAAGGATGAGCTTCTCAACGAGATATTTCCTCTTGAGGAGTTTCCTGAGTTTAAAATAGCAAAGCTTGAGAGTCAAACACGCGCGTTTATCAAGGTCCAAGATGGGTGTAATTCATTTTGCTCTTATTGCATTATTCCCTACGTGAGGGGGCGCTCAGAGTCACGAACCGTCTCCCAGATTAAAGAAGAAATTGAAAATGTGGTTCAAACTGGGGTCAAAGAGATTGTATTAACAGGAATTAATATTGGCGACTTTGATGGTGGAGATCCTAAAAATCCGGTGCGATTAACTTCTTTAATTCAAGCAATTGAAAACATTGATGGGCTTGAGCGTATTCGCATTTCATCCATTGACCCCGATGAAGTTGATGATGACCTTATAGAAGCATTAAAAAACTGTTCGAAGCTCTGTCACTCAATGCATATTGTATTGCAGTCGGGTTCTAACTGGATTTTAAAACGCATGAACCGCAAGTATACCCGCCAAATGTTTTTTGCAACAATTGATAAGCTGAAAGGTATATCCAATGATTTTACCTTTACCACAGATATTATTGTAGGCTTTCCAGGGGAGCGTGAAATTGATTTTCAGCAAACACTGGATGTGATGAAAGAAGTCAAATTTGCAAAAGTGCATATGTTTCCTTACAGCCGCCGTGCCCGCACTAAGGCAGCAGAATTTCAAGACCAGGTTTCTCCTGAAATTATTCAAGAGAGAAAAAATAAGGTCCTTCGACTGAGTGAGCGTTATAGTTTTTTGTTAAGAGATCAGTTTGTTGGAAAAAGCTGTATGGTTTTAACAGAAGCTTCAAATAAAGAAGAGGGGACTAGTGGGTACACCCCCCATTTTATTAAGGTGGTGATTCCCCATATTGAATACCCACCCAATGAACTTATCCAAGTAAAATTAATTGAAAACCGGCCCGAGGGGCTCATAGGACAGGTAATTAGTGAAGCCGATTAAAGTAACTCGTAAGATGCGTCCATTTTCTCATAAGCCAGGGGTGGCCGTTCCTTACCCGCTGCTGCAGATTATTTGTATCGTTTACCCTACTAAGTTAAAAATTATTGACTGGAAAGACAGCCAAAAAGTGCTGATGGTTTTGCAGTTCAAGTTTAAAACTCCCTGCACGGGATTTACGGTCTTCAAAGATCTTGTCAAACAAGAAGTTGATATTGAGTGTCAGTTTGATGACAACTTTGCAAAGTTTAGACTAGGTTATAATGAACCAGAAAAGCATTTTGCTCTTTCACTTTTACGTTATAAAGAAGAGTTTTTGAATTATGAAGTGAAAAGGCCGCACAAAATTGCGGTGATTAGTAAACAGCTAGCCCTTAAAAAACCACTCGTTCTTTTTAATAATTTAGATATCGATCCAGTTCCCAAGCCTGAGATTTTGTTTTTAGGCTGCCATAAAAAACAGGAAATTGAAGCGGTTTTAGAGCGAAAAGACCTTTGTGAATTTTTACCTCTTTGGTATTTATGGGGACAATTTTGTCTTATTAAGCATACAGCAAAAGACACAGAGGGAATGCTTGTATTTCTTAAGCAGTTGCATGATGATATAAATCATAAAAAACACGATGCTCTAGGCCCTTGTTTAAAAACGCTGTTGGCTACTGGGTTTGCTCCTATGATGGTTCCTTATTTAGAAGACTATAAACACTGGGGACTAGCTTTGCCAAAGTTGACAAATGCCTCTTGTTCTCCATGGGCAGTTCTAGGCGAACTTTTCAAATTGATCCGTCAGTTTTTTATCTTGAAAAAACGTCAGGATTTATTTATCTTACCCCACATGCCTCCTGAGCTTTTTTCTGGAAAGTTGATTGGGGTTCAAGAAGGGGGTCTTGAAATGGATTTGGAGTGGACTAAAAAGCAAATCCGAAGAGCTGTAATCACTGCAAAAAAAGATGCGGATGTTTGTCTACATTTTCAAACTGGGATTAAGCAATTTAGGCTTAAAGAAGGCCACCAAGACAAAGGAAGGATTGTGAAAAATTTTTCGACCCTCTCTTTGAAGAAAAAGAACATTTATTTTTTGGATAGATTTGAGACGTGACACGTAATGAATATATCAAGCTTTGCCATGAAATTTGGGAGCACAATCGCAGGTACTATTTAGACTGCAATCCGATCTTAACAGATTATGAATTTGATCAACTGCTTCAGCAGGTGATTGATTGTGAAAAAAAACATCCTGATTGGATTGAAAGCTTTTCGCCTACCCAACGGGTCAACGAACTCCTCTCAGAGGGTTTTTCTAGTGTGAAACATCACTCTCCAATGCTTTCACTACCCAACACCTACTCTGATGATGAAATCAAAGACTTTTTAAAAAGAGTTTGTAAGAATTTAGAAGGCAAAAAGCCTGAGATCTGTGCCGAGCTTAAAATGGATGGCACTGCCATTTCAGTAATTTATGAAAGGGGCATTTTTACCAGGGCAGTCACACGTGGAAATGGTCAGATGGGTGATGATGTGACCCAAAATATTAGAACTATTCAAGAGCTTCCATTGAAGTTGCCTGTTTCAAATCCACCTCAAATACTTGAAGTTAGAGGAGAAGTTTTTTTAAATTTAAGACAATTTGAAGACCTTAATAAACAACGTGATGAAGAGGGGCTGCCTATCTGGGCAAATCCTCGCAATGCTGCTGCAGGATCGCTTAAATTGCTCAACTCAAAAGAGGCGAGATCACGGGGTCTTAAAGTGGTTTTTTACACGATGTCTCAAGGCCCTTTCGAAAAGATTTTATCACAGATTCAAGTGCACGAATACCTAAAACAATTGGGGCTGCCAACACTTAAAGAGATTTCTCTTTGCACAACAGAAAATGAGATATGGGCCTTTTGCAATCGCATTTTGAAGATGCGATCAAAGCTGCCTTTTGAAATTGATGGGGTTGTTTTGAAGGTCAATGAACTCAAAGATCAAGAGCGCCTTGGAACAACTTCAAAAATTCCTCGCTGGGCGACTGCTTACAAATTTGCTCCTGAACAGGGAGTCACTCGCATTTTGGATATTATCGTCAATGTTGGGAGGACGGGAGCTTTAACTCCTGTAGCTCTTTTAGAACCAGTAAAGGTCGCTGGAAGTCTAATCTCGCGAGTAACCCTACACAACCAAGATGAAATTGATCGTAAAGATATTCGGATCCACGATGGGGTTGTGATAGAGAAGGGGGGAGACGTTATTCCTAAAGTTGTGGAAGTGATTTTAAAAGATCGACCTATTGGCAGCAAAGCTTGGCATATGCCCAAGTTTTGTCCAAGCTGTCACAGTCATGTGCATAAACTCGAGGGAGAAGTGGCCACTCGCTGTTTAAATAAAGAATGCCCAGAGCGAATTTATAGACACCTTGTTTTTTTTGTCAGTAAGGTTGCTATGGATATTGACCATCTAGGTGAAAAGGTAATTTTGCAGCTGCTAGAGCTGCAAATTATAAAGACTCCATCAGATATTTATCAGCTAGAGGAAAAGGACCTTCTTAGCCTTGATGGCTTCCAAAAAAAATCTGCTTTAAAGTTACTGCAAAGTATTGAGAAATCTAAAAAAGTGCTTCTCTCACGGTTTATTATGTCTCTCGATATTCGCTATGTAGGAACGACAACTGCTGAAGATCTTGCCTTTTCAGTGATTGATATTGAAGACCTTGCAAATAAAAGCATTGAAGATCTTCTTAAAATAGAAGGGATTGGAGAAAAGGTGGCTCAAAGTATTTACGATTACTTTCAAGAGCCCATTCACCTACAAGAAATTCAAAAGATGCTTGCACAAGGCGTTCAACCTTACAAGCCTGAGCAGTTTTCAGATCATCCCTTTAATGGGAAAACATTTGTTTTGACTGGCACTCTAAGTAATTTTTCCCGTGATGAAGCAAAGCTTTTGATTCAAGCGCGAGGAGGCAAGGTGAGCAGTAGTGTGAGTCAAAAGACCCATTACTTACTAGCAGGCTCCTCTCCTGGATCAAAATATGAAAAAGCGCAAAAGCTTGAGGTCGAAATCCTTTCAGAATCTCAATTTTCAGCACAGCTTTAGTTTCGCTCAACTCTTAAACTTCTAAGAGCAGGACTCTTTAGATGGATGTTTGAGGTCATCTCTGTTGAGTGTTTTATTATTTAAACTATTCATTGTTAAAATTTTATAATTAAATTGCCCAAAAATATTCTATTCTTTAAAACGACGAATAGGGGCCTGTGATTTTGACCGCCCATAACCTATGAAATTTTCTAATTTGAAAAAAACATGGAAAGGGTATGTTAATCCTTTTCAAAGGCAGCTACACCGCAGTATTCTTAGCTGGATGGGCTTTTGTCTAGGTGCCTATGAAGATCAAGAGCCGCGTCCTGTGGTCCCTGAAGGATTTAGTTATCCAGAACCTGATCAAGTTATAGCTTCTGAATTACCCCAAGTAACCTGGGTCAATCACTCAACTTTTTTAATCAAAGCAGGTGAGACCCATTTGCTTACGGACCCTATCTGGAGTAAACGTTGCTCTCCGATCTCTTTTATCGGACCTAAAAGGCGTCATCGACCCGGGGTGCGCTTAAAAGATCTGCCTCCTATTGACATCGTTTTGATCAGTCATAATCACTATGATCACCTGGATAAACCAACAGTAAAAAAGCTGCACCAGTTGCAACCGGATATTTTATGGGTGATTCCCAAAAGAATGAATCGTTGGTTTCAAAAGTTGGGTATTGAGAGCTTCGTTGAATTTGATTGGTGGGATGAACATCACATTTCAAAGAACAATCTTAAAATTACAGCAGTTCCTACTCAGCATTTTTCAGGAAGACACCCACTTAATAGCAATAAAACTCCATGGAATGGTTATGTGCTCCAGTTTCCTGAAATACAAAAGTCATTTTATTTTGTGGGAGATACGGGTTATAACCCGATTCATTTTAATGAAATTGGCGAGCGTTTTGAAGCGTTTGACCTAAGTTTAATTCCTATTGGAACCTACAGCCCCAAAAAATTTATGCAGCCAGTTCATATCGCGCCTCACGAAGCTGTATATATTCATCGAGAAGTGGGCTCTAAGCTAAGCGTGGGGTCTCACCACTTTACCTTTCCTCTTTCAAAAGAGAGCGTAGAGCAGCCTCCTTTTGACCTCTTTTGTGCCATGGAAGAAGCTGAGCTTGATCATAACACGTTTCGTGTGTTAAAACCGGGTCAAACAATCAACTGGTAGTTTCTTGCAGTTTATAAAACTCATTCTGGCCAACCTTAGGCTTTCAGCGCTGCGAATTTTGCAGCAACTCCTAATAATTCCACTTTATTTAAAGCATCCGCTTTTCCGATGTGATTTACAGTATTTTTTCCATTACTGGAACCTTAATCCCTACCGCGTTTGCAAAAAACACTTTGAAAAGAGCTCACAAAACGATGTTTTGTATGGAGATACCTGGCCCTTTAGCGTGCCTCATTTTATACGTTTTTTGCCCATCAAAAGTAATGATGTACTTTTTGAAGTAGGCAGTGGCATTGGTCGCATTAGTTTTTGGTTTCAAATTATCAGTGGATGCGAGGTGGTTGCCATTGAAAAAGTACCTTTTTTTAACCAAGTTGCTCGTAAAATACAAAAACACTTAAACCTCAAGAAAGTCCAGTTTTTAGAGCAAGATTTTTTAGAAGTGGACTACTCAAGGGCAAGTGTCATCTATTTTTACGGCTCTAGTTTTCCCGATGAAATAATTTACCAACTCATTGATAGATGGGCGTGTCTCAAGCCAGGTACCCGCATTATTTCTACAAGCTTTGCTTTAAATGAATACTGCTCAGAATCCATCTTCCATGTTTTAAAAACTTTTAGTGTTTCCTATCCGTGGGGGACGTGCCAAGTCTTTCTTCAAGTGAAGCAGTAGAAGAAATATTTTAAAAATATTTTTATATACTTTCCCTGAAACCAGGCATTTAATTTGATCTTAATAAAAAAAATGTTTAAAATGGACTTTAGAAGACTTTTTTTTCTTCAAAAATAGAAGTTATTTACCATTAGATAAAGGGCGATTTGTGGTCGCTTTTTTTATTTTTAAGAGCAATTAAAATAATATGAACCGAGCAGATATAAAAAAAATACTACTCATCTCATTAGCCATCTTTTCGATGTTTTTTGGTGCTGGAAATACCATTTATCCAATTGTGACCGCGATTGAAACAACCCACCTATTTAGCTGGTCTTTCTTAGGCCTTGCTCTTACTGCCATAATTGGTCCACTACTAGGTCTCGTCGGAGGGGCGTTATATAAAGGGCGCTGCCTAGATTTTTTTTCTAGAGGAGGAAAGAAGGTCGGACTCGTTGTTCTAGGGGCTTGTCTGGCTCTTTTGGGGCCTTTTGCTGTGCTTCCTCGCTGTGTCAGCGTTGCTCACGCTGCAGTGGTGTCTATTTTTAGTATATGCCCGCTATGGTTGTTTGCAGGTATATTTTGTATCCTCTCTTTTTTAGTTTGCATACGAAGAAGGGCGCTTTTAGCAATACTAGGTTATGTATTGTCGCCGATTCTTATTGGCTGTCTGCTTTTAATCATTGGCAAAGGTTTAGCTTTGCATGTCCCTTTAGCAATCAGCTCATGGAGTGCGGCACACGCTTTTAAATTTGGACTTTCAACTGGCTATGATACGATGGATTTAATCGCATCGATTATTTTTTCTGCTGGAATCTGGGGGATGGTTTCAAGAAGTTTCTCTTCAACCCCAAAAAGCACTTTAAAGATTACCATATTGGCAGGGAGTATTGCCTGTTTGTTTTTAGGAGCAATCTATTTCGGGTTAGGCCATGTCGCTGCTGCTCACAGTCATCTCTTACAGCATATTCCGAAGCAAGAGTTGATGAGCAAATTGGCTATTTTAACGCTTGGGCCACATCTTGCAATTGTGGCAAACATCGCGGTTGCTTTGGCTTGCTTAACTACAGTTGTAGGGCTAACGATGACAATTTCAGATATTGTCTCTCAAGAACTTTTTCCAAAAAGAACTTCTTATAGCTCATGTGTGGCTTTGATTCTATTGACTACATTGATTATGACGGCTGTAGGATTTAAGACAATTAGCCTATGGATTCACTCTGTAATTTCGATTCTCTATCCACTTATTATTGCATTAACTTTAGTGAATATTGCAGTAAAGCTATGGGGTTTGCGAGGCCGCACATCAAAACAAGACTCTCTTACTTAAGTTCTAGGGTGACGCATGTTTCAACATGCGAGGTCTGGGGAAACATATCAAAGGGCTGCACTTTATGAGTTTCATAACCTAGCTGATGTAGGTAAGTCAAGTCTCTCGCAAGCGTTGCTGGGTCACAAGAGATATAAACAATCTTGCGTGGTCTTAGTTTGTAAAGAGCCTCTAGAACTTTCTTCTCACACCCTCTTCGAGGTGGATTGATCAACGCGATATTGATCTTTGGAATTTGATCTATAGAGTCTTCTACTTTTCCTAGAACAAATTTACAGTTTGTAATCTGATTTAACTTTGCGTTAGCGCGTGCATCGTCAATAGCGCTTTTTACAGATTCAATTCCAACGACTTCTTTGCAGTGTCCAGAAGCTAAGAGAGCCAGAGTGCCAGTGCCACAGTAAGCATCTAAAACGACATCGCCCCCCTGGATGTGGGCTTGCTTTAATGCCTCAAGATAGAGCTTTTCAGCTTGTCCAATATGGACTTGAAAAAAAGAATGGGCCGAAATTTTAAAAGTTTTTCCACACAGTTTCTCATGGATGTAAGGCTGGCCTACAAGAGGGAGCCACAGATCTCCCATGATCGAGTTGATGCGTTTTTTGTTGATATTTAGAACGACTCCTTGAACTTCGGGGCATTGTCGCATCAATTCAAGGGCAAGATCTTTAAGTTGTAAAAGCTGCTTTTTTGAAGAGGTGATAATTGTGACCAAGCATTGGCGTGTATGAATTGCTGTCTTAATGAGAAGGTGGCGTAAAAGACCTGTTCGAGTTTTTTCATCAAAAACAGAAAGAGGGGAATTTTCAATAAGCTTAGAAAAGGCGCAAAAGACTTTTTCACCGAGTTCGCAGTGGATGTAGCAGCGGTCAATAGCAAGTGGTGTATGTGAATTTTTTTGGTAAAGTCCAAGCTTAATTTTCCCATTTTGCTTGAAAAAGGGAAGCTGGATTTTATTACGGTACTCAAAGGGAGAACTGGAAGCTACACATGGGGAAACAGGAAACTTAATATGAGCTATTTTTTCAAGGGCCTCGGATACTTTTTGTTGTTTAAATTCCACTTGCTTTGCATAGCTTAAATGCATAATTTGACAGCCACCGCATTTTTGAAAAAGAGGGCAAATAGCAGGAATGCGATCTGAAGAAGGTGTCACAATTTCTAAGAGAGCCCCTCTTGCAAAGCTTTTTTTTTGCTCGACAATTTCACCTTTAATTTTCTCAGAAGAAAGGGCATAGTCAACAAAAACTTTGAGGCCGTTAACAGAGCAGATTCCCTGTCCTTGGGAATTAAGGGAAGTGATTTCACTTTCAAAATGGGTGTTCATTGGCTTAATAATTTAATATTCAACGATTTATTTTACTAAAGCTCTTGATTTATTTGCTAGTCATTAATAAGTTTTATTTGCTCTTTTGAACGCTAATTCTGGTAATAATTCATTTAATAATTTAAAGTTGAAGCCTTTAAAATTAAGAGAGTTTAAAATGAAAGCGAGAGCTTCTTGGAAATCAAAACTAGGGTTTGTTTTTGCTGCTGCTGGATCGGCTGTTGGTCTTGCCAATATCTGGCGCTTTCCCTACATTGTAGGAAAGTATGGAGGGGCTGCTTTTATTTACGTTTATCTAGGTTGCCTCTTTTTGATAGGGTTTCCGGTATTTGTCTCTGAGGTCTTGATCGGAAGAGAGGGGCAAAAAAATCCTCGATCATCTTTTAAAGCATTGGGAAAAAATAGCTTTTGGTCCAAATCAGGAATGATGACCATAATCACAGGATTTTTAATTAGCTCCTTTTATAGTGTGGTGGCAGGTTGGGTGTTGGGTTACTTAGTGTCGGCTCTCTTTGGGCAAATCAATCATTTTACATCCGCTGCTGAAGCGCAAACCTTTTTTATAGGACTTGTGAGCAATCCTCTTTGGGGAATTGGTTTCCACGGTTTATTTATGCTGCTTAGTTTTTTTCTCTTATTTTCAGGGGTGCGCAACGGATTGGAAAAAGGCTCTCAAATCATGGTTCCCTTTTTATTATTCATTTTACTGGGCCTAGTTGCTTATGGAGTAACCTTGCCAAATGCCTCACAAGGCCTCTCCTTCTATTTAAAGCCTAACTGGAGCTTAATCACACCGACAACCTTTTTGTTTGCTCTAGGACATGCCTTTTTTACTCTAAGCCTCGGGCAGGGGACGATGGTTACTTATGGAAGTTATCTGTCCAAAAAAGAAAGTGTTTTAAATAACTGCTTGCCCGTAGCTCTCCTCGACACTTTCATTGCTATTTTGGCTGGCCTTGCAATTTTCCCTATTGTCTTCTCAGCAGGCCTTCGTCCCGACGTGGGAGAACCTCTGGTCTTCTATACATTACCATTAGTCTTCAGCCAGCTTAAAGCCGGCTACTGGTTGGCTATTCTATTTTTCCTCCTGCTCTCTTTGGCGGCCCTAACCTCTCAAATCAGTGCCATGGAACCGCTTATTGCCTATTTGATTGATGAGCGTAAGTGGCCCCGTAAAATGGCAGTGAGTCTCGTGGCTCTTGCGACCTTCTCATTAGGGGTTGTAGCCGCCCTTTCCAATTCTATGGATCCTCGCTTTACCATTATGGGAAAAAGCTTCTTTGCTTGGATCTCATTTATTGCACTCGAGATTTTAGTGCCTATTGGAGGTCTTCTAGCTGTCCTTCTAGTCGCCTGGAAATGGGGGATGGAGCCTGCCTACAACGAGCTGAAAAAAAGCTCTTCAGATTTTTGGGTAAAAAATTTAGTTGTGAAAGGATACTTATGGGCCACTATCAAATACATCGCTCCCGTTTTGATTTTGATTATTTTTCTGCAAGCTTTCGTTTTTTAAGAAAAAAATCTTGTGATTAAATCAATCGATCAACGAAAATGGTTGTCGATTTTGAGTAATGGACTTACATGAGACTTTTTATCGCCCTTTGCCTCTTTGTGATGGCTCCACTTTCTTTGACAGCACACTGTCAACTGCCTTGTGGGATTTATCATGATGACTTAGAGTTTGCTTCTTTAGAGCAGGATATAGAGACACTCAGTAAAGCAATTAAAGAAATCAAAAGTAGCGATGCGGATGTGGCGCTTACGTTGAACCAACGAGTTCGGGCTGTCATTTTAAAAGATGAGTATGCTAACCGGTTGGCCAATACGATCACCTTTTACTTTTTACAGCAAAGGTTGGATCCCAGTAAGAGTCAGTTCCCTCAGCAACTAAGTAGTGCTTTTAAAATTTTACAGCTGTGTGCAAAAGTAAAAGCTTCTGTTGATGCAGGTTTAGTCTCACAACTCCAAAATGAGATAGACCATTTTAAAATGCTCTACAATCAAAAATAAGCCCAGGTGGTGAAATTGGTAGACACGCCAGACTTAGGATCTGGTGCCGTAAGGTGTGTAGGTTCGAGTCCTATCCTGGGCATTTCACTTGAGAAAAAAACATGTTCTCACTTTCTTTAAACGATCAAAGTTTATACTTTTAAGATCCCAGATTTTTTTAAAAAGTTTGTGGCCTTCTCGGCAGTTTGTGCAATTTCTAAATTAGAATGACTCTCTTTCATGGCTGCAATTGTTTGAATAATGCCGCCATGTACCTTAGGGTTTATGGCCCACTGAAAGGTTTCTCCAACTGTATCTGGTTGGGGCCAGCTGCCCATTCCCTGAGCACTTGTAGCGTTAATTTTACTATCTAAGTTGTTTGTTTTTGAAAACTCATTGAGAGCAATCGCTAAATTAGAGAGAGAGTGAGTTGAATTCCTATAGTAGCCAATGAAGCGGCCCTCTAGTTGGTCCATGAGTTTTTTAGACAGTTCTTGAGCTTCTAGTGAGGCTGTATTTTCTAAGTTAGGGGAGGTTGATTGAAAGGTTGTCTTTGTAATAAGCATTGGCATGTGTCTTTGTGTTTTTTGATAAATAGAGCAAGAGAGTACCGAAATGTAAAGATAAAATAAATTTAAATTGTTGTAATAAGCTATTTCTCTTCTTAATTCGCTTTTTGTTAAGTTATTATTTTATCTCTCTTCGTAGTTTTATTTAATTAAGTAATAAATTTAATTAATTAAATTATTAATTTAATTATCTAAATATGATATATTTTAAATTTAGTATGTTAAATCCATGAGATCGTATGAGCATTGACAGTTTATCAGTTTTAAATAATGGGTTGATAGACTCTCCATTGGGAGGGTCAGAATTTGATGAATGTCAGGATACTAAAAATCCTCTAATTCACCATGTAGCCGCTGAAAAAGCTCCTTTTGAGTATCAATATCCAACCCAGCGTTTCATTCATGCTAATGGCTGGGATAAAATTAATAGTGGGTTAAAAGGCTTGGGTGTTTCTATGGTACACCGGAATTTTTTTGACCGTATTTGGAACCGTGAAGAGCCTGGGTTTTTAGGATATCATGGGTCGACACAAGAATATAGAATCTACCAAGATATTATTCGTCTGCTAATAGAAGAAAAGTTAAAGATACCCATAAGAGAGGGGTTTCAATTTTTTAGGATTCCTGGTCAGTCAACCTTTGATTCTGAAACGCTGTCTGATTATGGGGATTGTGTTACAAAATATTCTCCAACACATTTTCTTTGTATGAATTATGCCCTATACGGAAACTTTAATACCTGGCCAAGCTGCTCGTATTACTATTTTGCAAATAACGCGTCACTAACACATCATAATTATGAATCTCAATTGCTCCCATTATTTGAGTTTCTGGGTATAGATGCGTCTGAACTTAAAAAAGCTTTTGATATTGGACGTCAGCGCTTAGGAGCTAAAAATGGAGTCATCATGCAACTATTTGATACGTCGCATTATAATCCCTGGAAGGCCCACTATGAGCTCGCTGATAAAATGTGTGGTGGAGTTTATACAAAGGAGAGTATCTCGCAAACAATGAAAGGGGTTGAACCTTCTTTGTTTTATTCACAAATACGAATGCTTATGAGTAATAAAAGCACTTTGAACCCTTTTTCAGATTTGGTAGTTAAAAGATATGACACAGCTGATCCAGCAGCAACTCAAAGTTATGAAAAAGAGCTAAAAGCCTATCTTGGGAACTTGGAAGCTGATCCAGAAAAAGTAGCAAAATATAAGGCAGAGCTTACTCAGCTATGGGGGATTGACGATGCTCAACTCTAATAACCCACTTCAAATAAAAGCAGGCTTTGTGCCTGATCATGTATGGGAAAGTCCTACCAGCGATTTTTTAAAAAAGAACTCCTTAGAAGAGATTAAGTACAATCTTCGCCTTGACCAGGTAACGATGGTCTATAAAGATATTTATGATAAAGCAATCGCTGCTGAAAAAGAGGGTTTTTTAGGGTATCACGGTAATTCTAGAGAATATAGGATTTTTCAAGATGTGATTCGTATGATCGTGGAAGAAAAAGCTGGAGTCAGTGTCCCATCTTCGTTTCATTTTTTTGATATCCCATGTTTTCGTAATGAAAAAATAACTGATATCAAAGAAGTCTCCAATTACTATCTACCTGATAAAAACTTAGGGTCGAAAATAGAGTCTCAAGTATTTAAAATAAATCAGGCGCTTTATGGCAATTACAATAAAATGGGCTATCAGCCTATTAAGTACTTCCATTGTAACTCTTCTCTGCGTCCCTCTAGTGATTATATCAATGATTTAAAAAATTTGTTTTCAGAGCTGGGAATGGATGAGAGTATCGTTGACCAAGCCTTTGAAGTAGGGGCAACTCATTTGAAGGACGATCGAGGGATTTTATTACAAATATTCGATGAAAGTGTGGCGTATTCAATTGCAGATACAAGCTGCTATCCATCCTCCCCAACGGGATATCCCCTGGCTAATAAGTTGATCTCTCAATACTATACAGGAGATAAAAAAGGGGAGGTCCCAGACGAAGTACGGATGCTTTTGACCAATCAAAAAACACTGAATCCAAAGGCCTCTCTTAGAATTCAAAGATTTGATAAAATGCAAAAAAGTGTGGTGGCTAAATATGAGGCGCAACTAAGAGCGCTCATTCGCTTGGCTGTAGCAGATCCAAAGAAACTTGAGAAATGGAAATCCAAGCTACAGACAGCTTGGAAAATAGAATCTTAAGCGAAATAGATCATCTCATTGATTTTATTGACTAAAAGGTGTGGGCGGTCTAAATCATGGTTATGTCCCTCTGGAATTCCCATGAAATATTTGTTGACCTTGGAACCTTTATTTTTTTCTAGAAGCTTTTTGCCTAACGTGGTTTCAGCAGGAATGACTCCATCATGTTTGATTTTTTCTGGTTGATCTGAAATGTCGGTATACTTTTGAACATCTGCCGATTGCAAAATAATCTCAGGGGCTTCTAAATTGAGCGAAGACTCAGTTGAGTCCATATTCCACCCCAAAAGTTCTACCATCCAACCAAAAAACCTTCCACTTGTTTGTGTAGCAACCGAGCTAATATCTGAAAAGGTTCTACTTTTGATAAAGAGGTATTTAATGCTCGGTATAAGAGTGTGTGAGTTTAAAGCTTCTCCTTGAACGCCCCCTCCAATAGAATGTCCGTATCCAATAATTTCTTTGGCAGCAAGACCTTCTTCTGAGTCTTCAAGTAAATGAAGCATGGCACGGTAGGCTTTGGCCATGGCAAAACGGTTAGGGAGCCCTGAGCTTGCACCTACGCCGGGATAGTTAAAAACAAGCGCATTGCCTCTTAACTCTGTCAAAATGTTTTTAAATGAATGGTCATAGAGTTTCTCTTCATAAAATTCTCCATTACCAAGAGAAGGCAGAATCCAGCGCCCATTTTTAAAGGTGGATGCTCTTCCCATAATAGTCGCATCAATGGTGTAGCCATCCACTTTTACTGAAATGCGCTTAAATTTCCATGCACTGTCTAAAGGAAGCTTTTCCCTTAGGTCCTTAGCATAGTTCTCACAGCGTCCCAAAAGCCTTGGAGAGGAAGCGGGTAATAGCGCTAGTTTTCCTGCAAGAGAATGAGTGAGTTGATAGAGGCCAATTGGAAAAATAAGAGTTGAGACAATCACTTTAAAGGTGCGCAAAAGCCAGCTTTGGGTCTCATAGGTGTAGGAAGCTTTGTCTGGAGGGGTTTTAGCTGCCATTTCCCGCTGAGTTACGTCAACATAGCTCTTCTGGTGATAGAATGCGGTATCACCTGTTAGAGTCTCTTTAAGTGTTAAATTTTGTATATTCATAGCTTGTCAACTTTAAGACTCTCTTAGTGCAACAAGGATATCTTAAGAGACAATAAATATTCTGCACTTATTTTAAAAATGCAGTGAGTCTAGTGTAAGCTGTAACTGATGTAAATGGTTGATATAAACTTTAAAAGGGTCGGAATAGCTTTTAAGGTGAGTTCATCAAAACTTAAAGGATTATCTGAAGAATAAAGAGTCGCTGCCCATAGCAGCATGGTTGCCATGCCTACGAGTTTTACATTTGACTTCCAGTTAGTAGGGCTGTTAGCTTTGCTAGCGTATACATAGACAAAACAAAGAAGTAAAAACTGGACGATTTCATAACCAGATTGAATGACCGCTTTCTCAAAGAGTTTTGGAGAGATTTTTTCTGAAGGAAAATAGTCTTTAGGTTCAATAGACAAGCCGTTTAAAGAGGCAGTTAACTGGGAGGAATTTACACTGACATGAATAGAGAATATAATAAACAAGAATAAGCTTTTAGCGCAGGAAAATAATAATGTATTGAGTGCTTGAAGTCTCGCTGATAAGAGCGATTGTACTCCTGTGGGGCCAATACTCTCATATAAGGCAAGTTTTTGATTGAACTCATTAATTTTCTGATTTTCTAAAAGTTTCTGGTTCCTACAAAATGGGCAACTCATATTTCTTCCCGTGTTTAACCACTTTGAAAGGCAGTCTACGTGAAAAATATGATCACAGCTGGTTTTGATGGTTCTAGAGGCTAAAGAGGGTGCTGGATTTAGGCAGATCGTGCATTGTACAATTTTATTTAGCTCCCTTCTTGCTAGGTAACCCCTAAAGCAAGCTTGAATAGAAGTTGCTGCAGAATTTTCATTTGAACCTATAAAAGCCCTATCAAGGCTTAAAGAGGAGGAATTATAAGAGGTGGATCTAATCATAAAGTTATAAATATAAGTCGTTTCATTACATTCATTTTACTGGTTATCCATTTATGTGTCAAGGTTTTAATTGATTCTCTTTATTTGTCTAATTAGGTTAAAGACACGACAATACGAGATAGGCATCCTCACTTATATTGGAGAAAATCAAGCTTCTTGTTTTTTGAGTTGTTGAGAGTGTTTTAAAAACCACCCTAAATAGAGACTTGTGCTGATCAAAAGCACCACGGCGGCGAATAAAAAGGGGATGTCAATACCAATAGATGCAACAAAACCCGCCAATGCAGGTGCCATCGCACTAGCTAATGCAAATCCGCCCATCCACGATCCGTAGAGCCTTCCTTGCATATTTTGGGGTAAAAGATGGGCAAACATCGCCATAAAACCACTTAAGCTGATGGAATAGAAAAAATTGGCAGTAGCTCCCGCCCAATAGATAAAAGAAGGCTTGGGATCTAGAACGTACATGAAAACAGCCAAAGCACTGATCAGAGTAGATGGGAAGATCAGCTGCGAGGGTCTGAGGCGCTTTAAAATAAACATAGAAGCGATGCCTCCACACAGCCAACATGTGGAGATATAGGCATAGGTATAACCTACCAGGTGCTGAGAAAAGGAGAACTTTTCCATCAAAAAAGGAGCCAAAAAGTTTTGTACCATCATCCAACCAAAAATAGAGATTAAGGAGGCGCAAAAAGGAAGGAGGATGATTTTAATTTTAAAAATAAGCAGTAGATTCTGAAAGCTTTGAACAATAGAAAGCTTTCCTTTTTCAGGGGGAGCTTTTAGAGCTGGAAAGCAAGCTAAGATTAAACCCCAGCAGAATAAAAAGACGAATCCTAAAAACCAAAAGGGGACATCATAGCCAAACCACGAGATGATATTAGGGTTAGAGAGAAAACTACCTAAAAAAGGACCAGCAATCCAAGCAAACCCGCCTACAATTGTAAATAAAGCCATACATCGCGATCGATTTTTTTTCTCCACTAATCCTGATACCGTTGCTTGAGCAAGTGAGGCATTTCCTGCAAAAAAACCGCCTATTAGACGACTGATAAATAAAAGAGGCAGGTCATGAAAAAATACACTTAGTGCCGTTAAAAAAAAGGAGAAAACGGTGCCTAGTGTCGATAAATTTAAAATGATTTTTTTCCCAAACCGGTCTGAGAGCTCTCCTAAGATAGGAGCTCCTATAAATTGAGTGAGAGGATATGCTGCATACAGTAAACCTAGTAGTATATTTCGAGTATGTAAATGCATCGAAGGAAGCACCATACTGCTTGTCGGGTTGATTAATAGGTCTGAAAAGATAACAAAGACTATGACAATTGCTGCTAGATCAAACAGATAAATCACATACATCGTCAATATGGTGATGCTTTTTAAAAGAGGAGTTGAGGAGGTTTCAGACATTTAAAATGATGGTTCGATTGAAGTTATAAAAAAGGCCAAAGAGTTTCAATCTTTGGCCTTTATAAAATTAGAAACTTAAAAAAAAATCTTAAAAGTCTAAGCTTAAGTTAAATCTTAAGTTTGTAGAGATCAGTCCTTTTGCTTTAAAGGGGTCTGATAGAGCGTAGCGCTGGCTACCTGCTTGGGTTGCTAGGCCAATATTGCGGATATTGCCCCAGAAGAGAACCACAGCTTCTATTCCTGCATTTAAGTTAGAGGGAGTGCCATTTTTATTGAGCCTAGTAAATCCAATACCGCCACCAATTTCCCCTAAAACGTTTGCAAAAGTTTTGGAGTTAATGCGTGATACAAAAGATACCTGTTGTCCATTATCGTCTAAATGTGACTGAGAATTTCTTATGTTTGTCCAACTTTGCCAGCTAAGACCTAATCCACCTTTTGCTTGAAGATTCAACTTCGTTCTATTCCATAGAAGGGTCCAAGGAGCTTGTAGAACACCTTTTGCCAAAAGTCCCTGAACGCTTAGGTCTGCAAAAAATTGAGCGTTCGTGACGAATGCTGAAGACACTGCACTACTACTTACATTAATTGCATTTTGAAAGGGAGTGGTTAACTCAACGCTGAGCCAATCTAAAATATTGTAGCCCATTCCGACTTCAAAACATGGAGGATTGTTGTTACGCACTCGGTTAACTTTTAAGTTTGCTCCTAAATCAAAAGCTCCTGCAGAAGGTTTGGCATTTAAAAGGCCCGTTGCTTTACGGATTTTAATGAAGCCAACACCTGTTGAGAAAGTTGTATAGAATTGTTTCTTCCTGTCTACGAGCTTTGAAAGGGTCATCGAGGAACTTGCCTTTGTGTAGCTGATCAGCTCTGGGCTGCTATTTGTTTTGTTTTTTTGAGATTTATGATCTCTTCTAGACTCTTTATTAGAGCTTAAATGCTTGGGGTTTTCAAGAGCCCCAGATTTATCAAAGTTAATAGAATCATCTACTTGATTATCAGCAGCAAACAGAGGTGTTGCTAAAAAGCTACCAAGCAGAGCAATGGTCGTAAGGGACTTCATCGCGTTATTAAATATTTTTTTCATAGGCATTTTTTTCACCTCAAAGTTTAGAGTTGTTTGTCTCGATGGTTCAAGCATCGAGCAAGAGTTTTGTAATGATTCATTGAATCTTAAGTTATGTATAAATTTTTGTGTACACAATATTAGATTATTTTTTTTAATGATTGTTTTATTTTAAAAGACCCACTGGCCACCTAAATAAGGGGAAAAAGAATAGAGGCTAGTTGCTGAGTAGGGTTTTTTAAATGAATGTTTCCAGCTGCTTTGGTCTTTTTCATCCCCCAAATTAGGGACCCTTCCCCAAAGATTAAACTTCAAACCTACCACAAAAGAAAGAGAGTTGTTTGTAAAAGCTGGTTGTGTGCGCAAACCACAGTCAATTTGTAGAAGTGCACTAGCGCCATATTTTTGTTTGAGGGTATTTACAAAGGTCGACTCGACCCCATCATTGTTGTATTGTACATATTGACGAATGTCTGTCCAACTTTGCCAGCATGGGCCTGTTGCGATTGCTAAGTACCCTGTATGTGCCCAGCTTTTTAAAACCATTGCCCAGGGGGTGACAAGAAGAGCTCTTACAAAAACGCTATTAAGGCTTAGGTTTGCTCTGAATTGAGTTTTTGGAAGGCCTACATCAGAATCTCTAGTTGCACCTGGTGGGACGTAGGTAGGACTAAAGCGCGACTGAAAATAAATACTATTTTGATTCTGAAATGCTAGCGAGAGTTTGAGCCAACTTGCGATTCGAGTTCCAATTTCGTACTGGTAAAGAGGGGTGCGATTGTAGCTAAAGCCTCCTACTTTTTTAGTGTCTGTGGCATTGGAGATGCTTTTAGCGGGGGAGGGTTTTAAAGTTGTATTTCCTTTGACTTTTGAAAGGTATAAAAAACCGACTCCGATGGTGCATTGGGTGAATCTTTTGAGATCTTCATCCTCTATTGATAGAACAGGTGTAAAGTATGGAAACCAAGAATCGACGCCTGGTGATTTGAGTCGACGTTGCTTTTTTTTAGAACGTTTTGAGTAAGAGGCTACGGCATTTTCACCAAGGAACTCATTTTCAGCGCGCAATGCTTGTGTCAGGCACAACGCAAAAATTAGAAAACAGGTTTGAAAGAGGTGCTTTTTGGATGGCATGGTTTAAACTTCCTTATTCTATCTTAAAAAGATTTTTCCATGTTTATATGGATCAAAGATTAAATTGAAAACTTTTTTATCAATATAGAAGAATTAGAATTGCCATTTGAAGCTTAAGTAGGGCGCCCAAGAGTAAACAGCTTGTATCCGAAGAGGCTTAAAGTAACTTGAGCGAATAGGTTCATTCCCAGTGGTTGCTGGAGATGCATTATCTGAGGTTCCTAGGCGAGTGAGATCATTTTGATCTTTTACATCTGCTAAACCTCGAGTAGCCCCCCAGACGATTAATTTACAACCGAGTTTCCAGGACAGTTTTGAGCTGGCATGGGAGGGTTTAAAGCAAAGGCCTGCGTCAGCACCGTAGCAGACATTCGCAAATGTGGTTGGTTTAAAAGAAATATCAGCATTGCGAACTTCCAACAAACCAGGTAGGTTGGTGCTAGCTACAGTGTAGGTTTGGATAGCGTTTACGCGAGTCCAGCTTTGCCAGCCAGCAGATAGTTGGCCGCCAAAATAAAAGTCAGTGGTCCAGTTTTTTCTGCGAACAACTCCTGGCCAATTAAGGGTAAGTTTACCGCCAAGAGAGTAGTTGTCTAGATTAGCTTCAAAAATATCAGTAGCAAGATTAAATGTTTCAGTGCCTCCAGGATCAATGGTGCTCGTTATCTGTAAAGGTTTAGATCGAATATAAATATTTTGCTGTGTTTGAAATGTCGCCGCTAAATGTACCCATTGGGTTAACCGATATCCCAAATCAAAGGTGAACAAAGCTGGGTTGTTGTGCTCAAGGTGACCTCGGAAATTTCCAGGTTGATCACTAGCTGTGCTGTTAACTCCTGCATTTTGAGGGTAGAGAAAGGTTGGACGCGGTGAGGGGACGCCTCTAACCCCTGAGAAATAAACAAATCCTACGCCTGCGCTTATTTCAGCAAAAGCTTTAGAGTTAAAATTCACGGTGTTTATTGTAGAGGTGTTTTGAGTTGCATCTTTGGTAATGACTGGCTCAGAGGTTTCTCTGGCTAGATTTTGTGGGGTGACAAAAACTCCTGGTGAGGGGGCTTTTTTGGGATCATTCGATAGCGAGCCAATCAAAAATGCGGCGACGCATTTCAGTTCATCTGCTGAATTAATATCACCGACCCATGCAAATTTGGGGATCCAGTTTTTAGAGGTTTCTGAAAGTTCTAAAATAGGGGGGGCTATTTGATTTAAATCTGCAAGCTTAAGCTCTAGTTGAGCTTGAGGGTTTTGTGAGGGTTCGGTGGGTTGTAGTTCGGCTTTTAAAGGCGGTTCGGGCTCAATCACTGCAGGCGAACTGTCTTCAAAGTCGAATGGTACTAAAGAGGTCTTAAGAAGCATTTCATCAGCCCTTAAAGCTTTTAAGCTTGCTTCTGCATTGGTCATAGTCTGTGAATAAGCCGGTAGGGGGCTAGGAAACAAAAGCATAGTCATCGAAAAAAAAGTAGTGCGCCACAAACCCATTGAGACTTCCCACAAGTTGAGAATTAATGTTGTCTTGATTCTATCGGATCAAAAAATATTTGGAAATAGGTTTAATGAGTTTCGCTTGCAGGTTGCAGCTGAAAGTGAGAGTTTTGAAAATCCAGTTCTTGGTTCTGGATCATCAGCAAGGTGTTGAAAAAATCTTTGTTGGTAAAATAGTCTGAGTGTCTTTGAATATAAGGAGCGCTGTTGACCACTTTTAACTTATGGTTTAAATCCTGATTTTGAGGGCAGGCAGGGCCAATTAGACCTAATGCAGGAGCTCCCGGTTCTACAAGTGTGAAAGGAAGATCTAAAGCGAAATCGTCTTTGCAATGAAACACAAAAAGATTTTGGCAAGTATCTAGAGCCTTTGCGTGGCATCCCCCTTGAGTCAGACTATTGTTGGGGACCGAAGCGGCTAGTGAGTAAATATTTTTTAATTTAAGTGCCTCTCCGTTGGGGTGAGAGAGAGCTTCAAAAAGTAAAAAATTTCCTAAGCTATGGGCCATGACATCGACCTCTTGTGCTACTCCTGATAGCTTGTGCAGGTGATCGGCAAGTCTTGGAGAGAGGACCTTCGCGTGTTCTTTCGCGCTGTAGTAGTAAAATTCATTGTCGTAACTTGGCCAGCTGTAATTTATAAAGACGTCATAGGGCCTTTGGTTTTGGTAAGCTTCACTTTCTGAGTACCCCGCAACATAGTACATAAAAACACTCTTAATTCTTTGATAATAAGAAGTTTTAATAGTAAGAGGGGAGATGTTTCTATGTAGAGCCTGGTGGCTAAGCAGCACATCTTCTAAAGTGTTTTTAAGGCCATGAACATAGACCAAAATTCGTTTTCCCTTAAGGGAGTCTAAAGTGTCAGCCAGTTCGTCTTCAGTAAGTATTTTGAGTTTTGAGCCCTCTAAATCAGCATATTGTGTGGTGGAGGAAATTTCATGAGTTCCCCAAAAGTCAGGGGCTCGGTCGTTGATTAGGAGTGTTTTGGTCATAAATAACTATACTTTAATTGGTTGAGATTCAAACAAGCTTCAAAAGGGTTAAGAATTACCTTGACAAATTAAGTAAAATAGTATATAATAAGTGTGTTAAGGAAATATAAAGAGAATATAACTATGACTATAAGCATTCAATCCCAAGAGATGTTTTATCGACCAGTTCGCGTTTTAACAGAGGAAAATTTAAAAAAGCATACCTCTGATACAAAGTTGAGTCCTAAACGTGCAGACTCCAGAGATAGTGCTTATGGCGGAAGTGTCAATGGTGAGTTGAATCGTTCTACCTCTTCTTCAAGCTTGTGTTCTAGTTCCGGTGATAGCGGTAGGGGATTGAGTCCTGTCCCTGTAGTCTCTAGCGTAGCTTTAGCTGCACTATCTGAACGCGCTCCTAGTACTCCTTTACATGATAGACAGATACAAGGATTGAAACCAAAGCAAAGTTATCGTAGCTCAAGATATGCAGTTGTTATGCAAGCTCTTAAAAAATCAGTGCTTAAATTAGTAGGAAAGTGCAAAATAAGTGACATTTTCGATCTAGATAGCTCCGATCCCTCCCAAGTTCGAAAATCACAATACCCAAAATTTTTGAAGTTACTCAGAGAAGCTGTGAATAGAGCTTTTTGCAAATCAACTAAAAGTTTAAATCAAGAGACAAACCAGGAAAGAAAATTAGTAGGAGAGCTCTGTTATGCACATTTTGCAGTTGAGACTGAGCATGACCCAGAAATAGGTAAAAACTTTATTGTTAGTTGTATGGGTAAAGATTACAGCCCTGAATCTATTGCAGATTTAGATGCTAAAAAAATGGTAGCAGCTTTTAAAAAGAATATGAAAACTCGCAGTTTGTGGAGCCGCATTAAAAGCGTTTTTAATAGTGTCTGTAGAAGTAAAAATGCTAATAGCGTTTCTTGGTTTTCATGGGATCCAGCACAGTATAGCGTGCGCTCAAAGTTAGCAGAGATTTCTCTAGGTGGCAAAAAGGTTACTCTACTAAGAACAGCATGTCCTGTTATGGGCCACAATAATAACCTTGAGATAGATCCTTTATTCAGAGGATTAATTGAGCATTATAAAATCAATGAGCAGCAATATCTTTATGTGAATAACCAGAGTTTTGATTTAAGCTCTGATAGAAGAAGAAACTCTAAGAAACCCTATTCACAAGCTCAAGCCATTGCTGAGACTAATCGCAGCAAAGCCCTTTTAAAGTTTTCTGAGCAAGATGGCATTAAAGATACTTTAAAATTTCTAAGTCTTCCCCACGATAGTGACTTTTACAAACAAAAGCCTTCTATAACTCAGAGTTCTGAAAATTTTATTAATGAATTTTTGGAGAATTTGATGCAAGGAAAGCAAGGCTATCACCTTCCAGAAAAATATTTGCAAGAAAAAGAGAAAGTTCAAATACGTCAAATTTTAGAAGGTGTTTTGAAGACATATTTTGAAAATACTACATCTCTTAATCAAAAAAAGCGTAAAGAGTTTATCAACCTAGCACACACACTCATTACAGCTGATGTGATGGAAACTCTAAATATTGCAGCGGCTAATATTACTTGTAAAGATGGCGTTGATAGAGCTGCTGGGTCAGCTGTCAATTTGATTGTCTACGCTGACATCGCAAACTATCAAGGGAAACTTGATCCTGAAAAAATGAATTATCTTACATGGATTTTGGGAGCTCCTTCTCTTCTAAACCATGGAAGACCTCCTAAAGAGGGACGTCACCAAAGAGCTATTCCAGCCCTACAAAGGATGGTTAAGTTTGCCCCTCAGCAATCCACTTAATTACTAGTGGATTTTACGCCAAAAAATTTTAGGCTGCTTTTTTATTTATACAGCAACTAGTGGCCCATCTATTTAAAAATTCGAATACAGCCATGACTTCAAATTCATATATAAAAGCAAATCTAGCATAGATTTTAAACCACACCTGACATTATAGTTTCCTAAATCTTTACAATTAAGTTAAAAGGAGAAGTTAAAATGTCAGTAGCATCAATTCAACCCTCTTATAGCATCGTAAGCAATCATTCCCTTGCTCCATTAGACAATCAGCTATCTATTGCTTTAGATCAGCTGGATATGGATGCAGTTAAAGACTTAGTTCTAAAAGGGGCAAATCCTAACACATCCTTTCATATAGATTTATGTCAAGACATCGATAAAGTGATTGGGATCATTCAGCTTGTGCAAGATAAAAAAGGAGTGGCAACTGCATTTTTTGATGCAATTTTCAAAAATTTAATGGGAGATAATGCTCCAAATATTTCAGATATTTTCTCAAAAGAAGGGCTAGAGACTTCCCAGTTTTTGGACGCAGCGACGGCCCTTATAAAAGAAACGGTTGGTTTACTTTATCCTCACTTAGGCGGCCTTTTCGGTGAGGATAAAGATATTACCATTACTCTTTTAGAACTTGCGGTTGGAACTAGAGATTTAGAGCTTCTTCAAGCCCTTTGTAATTCTGGGAAACTAGAAAATACTTCTCGTGAATTTGAGATAGCTTCCTTTTTTTCAGTCGGTTTTTTTACAGATAAAAGCGTGGAAATGATCAACTGCATGCTTGATCAAGGCTATAGCATGGACCAATTACTAGGTTCTAATGAAACCATCGAAGAGGTTTTAGAAGAAGCATTTGAGGCCGGGGATGCTAAAATGGTTTCTTTTTTTAAAGAGCATGGCTTTAAGCTTGAAGAGTATGAATGGGAAGCATGTCCAGTGCTATCGTTTATTGAGGAGAAATCCTCTATCTCTTCGACTCAGAGCAAACAAGAGGAAGTAAGGTCAAAACCTCTTTTAAGTGAGCGAAATGAAGCCAGTTTTGTTGGATCTAGTAAGAGTTTGCCTGCGGCTGATTTTAATCCAACACTCAAGAGTCTAGAGGTTACTCCTAACTCACAATCTTTGCCTGGTGAACAAAATATGTCTCCTAAGGGGTTAGATGATGCAAATCTTTCAAATATTGAATCGATCAAATTGTCAGTAGATTCACTGAGCCTTAATAGTCAAAGAGTTTAGAAGTAACTTGTCTTTAAGCCTATAAAAGCTAAGGTCTTATTTTAAGATCCTTAGCTTTTAGATCCTAATTAACCCCAATCATCTATTTGTATTGCTGCAAATCTCACTGTTTCCTATGCTGAGTTTCTTACTTGTATTTAAGGATTCAGTATGTTCGGTTGGAAGCTTCATTTTTGGATTGCCCTACTCGCCTTTTTTTCGATTAGTTTTGTAGAAGGCTGCCCCTTTGCTTCTTATAAGCATGGAGCCTATCAAAAAAAAGATGTGCAAGTCATTTTGCCTCCAGTAAATACTAAAGAACTTTGTAATCATCTGCATGTTCGGTATGCGCTTGCTCTTGAAGAATTGCGCTACAATTATCCATATAATCCTCTAGAGCTTCAGGGGCAGATTGATCAGCTTGAAGAATTTATCAGCCAGACAGATTCTTCTCATGAATTCAAGTCTATTAGTAAAACAACGTGCGTTTTGAATCTGCTGCACAATCCCAAATATAAGGAACACTTTACGGGCAAGGAGAGATATAGGTATTTTATAGACACTCTTAGAACAGCTCTTAATGAAAAAAATGCCGCTAAATGGTCGAATCCTAAAGTGCAACATACAGTCCAGTCTATTTTACAAGAAATCAGCATGGCCCATTTTTCGATTAGCCTCAATCACACTAAAGTGGGTTACCAGCACTTTTGGGAGTTGATGCCTAAAAAATTATTATCTTTAGACCCCTCTCAACTAAATGTGAAACTGATGAACAAGGCAATCAACCATTTGTTTCCATTACGTTCACCAAGAGTCTTTCTTAGCCGAATACACCGTAAGATGCATGCCCCCATTTTTGCTTCCTGGGACGGAGCTTTAGCTTCACTGCGCTGTAAAATTGCTGACTATCAATGGGCGGATCGCTCAGTTTCTTTAATTCGTATGTCATGCCCTGTTTATGGAAAAAATTACTGTGCGTCAGTAGATCCCATTTTTTTAGAGTACCTAGAAACCCTTAAAGTTAAAGGAAAGAAGCATCTTTATGTTAACAATTTAAATACTCTTTCTAATATGTTTTCAAATGAGTATAAAAATAGTAAAAAACTGCAAGAACTTTCCAGAAGGTCAGAATACCGTAAAAATTTTTGTTTTATAACACTTCCCTTTGATAGTCCTTTTTACAAACAAGGAAACTTAGGTTTGTTAAGAGCAAGCTATTTTAAAGAGACTTTTTTAAATAGTATGTTAATGAAGCAAGAGGGTTTCTATTTTCCGTCACGGCTTCTTAAAGACTCAGATTTTGTGAGTTTTTTAGAAACCTTGATCGATGATTTGCACTGCACATATTTTGCAGAGAAAGATTTTTTAGAGCGTGTTGAGCGTTGTCAGTTTATAGACATTGCTTATGCATATATCGTGAAATACCTTATTCAAGAGCAGAATATTGACATTGTCAATTGGACCTGTCGCTATGGGATCGATCGATCTATGAGTGCAGTTGCTGTATTTGATATTCTATTGCAATCGCTTTCAGATTCTCCAGCTCACTTAGGGTCGATGTTCTACATTTCCTCATGGCCCGCAATCTTAAATTATCACCGTCACCCTGAAACAGAGCGCTTGGTGCGCTGTTATTCGGCTGTTCGGAAATTATTAGAAATTAAAAAAGATTCAATTTCTGAAAGTCATAAAGAGTATAATATAAATAGCTTAGCTATTTAATAGTTCCCCTTTTTTAGATAAAATCTCTAATTTTGAAAACGGACATTTTCAAAAAAAATGAAATTTGTAATGTTCAAATTTTAGGGGGTTGGTGATGAGATTGAGCTTTCATAAAAGTCGAGATAAGCGTTATCAGATTGCTTTAGAGGAGCTTAGAAAGACCTTTCAAAGCAATCAAGGAGAGGCAATTCTTGCGGACTTAAGAGCTGTTCCACTAAGAAAACTTACTAAAGACGAAAGGTTTATAGCCAGAAACCTACGGAAAATTCATAAATGCTTACGCCCCTCAACTAGAGGCGAGAAGAGAAAGCATGGCCTTTTTTTAAATGCCTTTCGAAAGACCTTACATCGTTTGAATTCCAGTGAGATCGAAAAGAATAGGTATCTGAGACTAAATAGACTTCTATTAGAATTATGCAAAACTAAATTCTATCGAGTTCACCTTTTTGCATTTGGACATGACCTTTTAAGAGAAATGTTTACCGCCCTTGCTCCAAAGGATGGTAAATGTCTAGATTATAAGGAGCACTTTTCCCAGCATTCATTTCTGGATGAGTCTCTTTTAATTATTCGCTCAAGGCCAACTTTTTTGATGGAAAGAGAAGTCCGGCGATTTAATGAATCTCTGAATCAATCTTTTTTTGATCCACACAAGTATAATCACCCGTTTTTACTCTATACATTTGCATTTTTTCGCCAAGGCCGTGTTCGCCGCCTTAAAATGGTGCGAATGGGGTCTCCTACCAAGGAGGGACCAGGTAGACCTCCAAAGATTATTGAAGAATTTAAAGGATTTCTAACCCTTCTCAAGCAAGAGAAAAAGGTCCACCTTTACATTAATAAACAAAAAACTTGGGGGAAAGAGGGGCTTCGAAGTTTAGAAATTCAGAACTTAGAGCTTGAGTACGACAATTTTTACTGTATCAGTCTTCCTTCAGATGGTGCATTTTATTACCAAGAGATGTCATATGCATCTCAACATCAGGCTAGTAAGTTTAAACAGACTTTCCAAGACCTTTTAATGGGTAAAATAGGAGTGGGTTACTATCACCTTCCTCAAAGTTGGCTAAAAAGTGAGTCGTTTGAGAAAGATCTTTGTGAAATTTTAGAACAAGTTCACGAATGCTATTTTGATTCTAAAGAGCTGCTTACAGTTACAGAAAGACGTTTTTTTATAGATCATGTTTATACACAAATAATAATTACTTGTTTGCAAAATTTCAAAATAGACTCACTAAATATTACTTGCCGAGATGGAATTGATAGAGCAGGGTGTGAACAAGCCAAGTTACTTTATTATTTTCAGACATCTTTGGGAATTGAAAATGATCTAGATTCTATGAAGGAAAGGCAATTTTTACTCCATATTCCACCGTACCTTGCTAAAATCAGACCCATGATTAAAGAAAGGCGAGAATACTTACATCAGTTGATACACGTTAGTTATAACAAAGAAGTTTGTCGTAAAATTTGTCAGAAGGGGGAGCAAGAGCCTCTTCTTTATCTCAAACCTCACTTTGTTAAGAGATCTTTAGAAGGGTGCTGAATTTCAAAAGTTCCTGTTCCAAGGCCAGTATCCTTAGAGTCTGAGTTTTGATCAAATTTACCCCTATCAGGTGAACTAAAAAGTAAATACAGTGACTGAGTTTGTACATCAAAGTCATCAGCGTAGCTTACTGACAATTCTGCTGAGTCAGGCCCGGTCTTATTATAAGCATAATTACCTGCTGCATAAGGCTTGTTATCTAAATAGCTCTCATAGGTTAAATTCTGAAAGAAGGCATATATGAGGTTTTTTCCTGCTAAGTGGGTAAAATCTGGGTTTTTGGAGTCATACAAAAAAGAGATCTGCTTATCTTTTATATTTTTTGGGGCCAACCCTTTATTAGAATCAAAGCACCCTGATGTTAAGAGTGTGATAATTAAAGTGAGTGTGATGGGAAGAGAGCGGTTCATTAAAAAATCCTAATTTTCTAGATTCAGAGCCTGATCAAAGGCATCGATTAGGCTATCCTCAGGGCGTCTCATAAGCTCACTAGTTTGTGTTGAAGATGGTGAAGTAGAAGCTTGGCTAGCTGGTTTAGAGGAAGTTGGAGCCTTCGGGGAGGTCTCTGTATTCAAATCGGGGGTTATATCGTCATCTTGATCTGAAATTGAGTTGTCAAAATGATTTTCTCCATACCATTGGTTGATGAGTGATTTTTTGTCTTCCATCACCGATATATTCTTATTATTATTTGTCTTTTGACACGAGTATAGTGCAAGGAACATCACAAATATTAGTATTTTTTTCATTCTAAACCGCCTTGTAAGCTTTCATTGTTAAGGTCCATCATATGAAAAGATGAGCCTGGAAATTGATCGGGTAAATAAACAGGTCGCACTTCGAATCCTGCGTCGCGAATTGCAAAAATGGCCTGTAAGATAGGGTCCCACATAGCCTCTTTATCTATTTTTAAAAGAACTTGTGTTTTGAGTTTATTTTCAGGTAAGAGCCCTTTTTGATACTGGTTTAATAATTCATTGGCAATGTCTTCAGCCTGGGGCATAGGGTAATCACGAATTTCAGTCACCCATTTATACTCCCCTTTATTATTAATGCTAATGTTGAGTATTTTGTACTCAGAGTCGGCATTAGAGGCCTGTTCGGAGTTGTTTTCATAAATCTTTACAAGATCAATGTCAGTATCTTTGGTTTGAATTCTAGAAACAGCTAAGCACGCAAAAAAAACCACCATTAAAAAGAGAAAGTCAATCATAGGGGCAAAGTTAAACCCTGTCCGTGGGTGTAGTGCTTCTTCAGGAACAAAACTCATACTAAGCCATTACCAAATCAGTTTCTATTAAGCTGCCTAGACTCAATGCCTCGTTTTCTATAGAATTGAGTAGTGTCCCTACGCGATACTTGAGAGTCGTATAAAAAACCATAGCTAAGATAGCAACAAAAAGACCAAAAACGGTAGTCCCCATAGCGACTCCAAGGCCATCAAAAATAGAAGTGATACTCTCTTGGGTTCGATTGGTGTCATAGAAAGCATAAAACATTCCTAAGACAGTTCCTAAAAGGCCTAGCATTGGTGCGACAATGACAACGTCATTGAGAACTGAAATGCGCTGCCATAGAGAGGTGCCACATCGTTTTCCTTCAGCTTGCATCGCTTCCATCATGACCTGGGGGCCATGCTTTCTAGCGGCAATTCCGCAAGCAATCACCTGCGAAGAAAAATTATGATCTTGCTGACAAGTCATTAAGGCAGCTTCAAATCTTTTTTCCACCAACTGTTCACGCACTTGGTGGATAAATCCAGGTGGCATCATTTCAGATATTTTTAAAGTCCATAGACTATACAACCAAATAATAACGGAGAGAACGCAAAGTAAGAGTAAGACTGTATAGATAATGGGAGCTCCATTAAAGATTTTTACTAGATCCAATCTAGATTTTACGACCCCATCGAGTTGAATGTCTTTACAAAATAAGGCAACGGGTAAAAAAGGTAAAAACAAGAGCCATTTTTTCATTGAAATCCTCATAATAAACAAGTTTTTTTAAGATACGGTTCTTGAACGAATAATGCAACTATTTTAGAACGCAGTAATTTAATTTTCTAGATGTGGTTCGCTTTGGGGGGAATTATTTGATGTGACCGCCTCTTGTTGGTAGAACTCTTTGACTTGTAGTTCACAAAGAGTTTTATCTTGCTCATTAATAATTTGCTGGAGTTTATCAATCAGCTCTAATTGGCGTTTATAACGATCTTTAAGGTCAACAATATAGGCCCTTTCCTTTAAGAACGGGAACTCGAGGGGCTTTTTTATGGACTTAAGAGTAAATTGAGTGTGAATTTCTTTAGGGCGCCCCACCCCTAGATTTCGCTCGGTAGTATCTCTTTGGGAGTTGAGATAGTGGTTGAAAAATTCTAGGCTTAAAAGACAGACTACAGCAACGCAGGCAATCTTGATAGCCCACACTGGAAACAGTCTCACTTTCTTAGAGCTTAATTCGTGATGGGGCAGTTTTGATGATGAGAGGGCTAGAGGACTTGAAAAGTCAGGATGTGCTTTTTTTTGAAAATCAATCAGTAAAAAGGATCGCAAATCACTTTTTCCTTTTGATTTAGTCATTAACTTACCAACTAAGTGTCGCTTGTTCTCATAGTCAGAAAAAAGAGCATATAGCTTGTCTTGTGGGGTCTGCTGATAACTTCCATAAGTTGCCATGAGTAAGCTAGTACGAGGCTCAACAGGAATTTCAGAGTAGTTGAAATTTAAGTCTTTACAGCCAATCGCATTGTTGAGGTAGCTGAACCGTTTTTTTGTCGACAGGTTATCAGGTAGTTGTGGGGATTTGGCATCATAGTAGGCTAGTTGAATCGATGAGTCTAAACTGAAAAATTTAATATCTCCCATACTGGTGACTAAAACTTTATCAGGAGAGCTGCTTGCTGTGAGTTTTGGAGTTTTGAGAAGAATTAGTAGAGATATTTTGAGTAGCCCTTCATATTTTAGATACTGCTTAAAAAAATAATTTTGAGCTCTCTCGACCGATCTTTTTAACAGCTTTACGCTTAAATCGTTATGATGCATTTCTAGATATTCTTTGATGTTTTTTTCAAAATCTAGACCGACTTTTCTCGCATCAATTTCTGTGGAAATAGAAATGACATCACATATTACAATGGAGAATGGCTCGTCATTAGGTTCGAGGTGGGTCTCATCAAGACCAAATTGGCTTAAGCTCAATTGGGTGATCTTTGGGTGAATGATATTCATGACAAGTTGCTAGCTAGGTTCCACTTGGTGTTTTTTTTTGTCATCAGTATAATAATGGCTCTATATTTAAGGAATGTAAATATGAAACCAAAAGATCTATTACCTCCGGTGAGTGCAAAGAGTGATAATCACTTCTTTGACTCTATAGAGAAGATTTTATATCTTCCCTCAAAAACAACTCAGTTCAAGGTTGAGTTTTCTCTTCTTCAGCTTGCGACAGGTTTTGAAGAAATTCACGTTGAGTACTGTAGTGGAAATGGCCAGTGGATTTGTGAGAAGGCAGCTCAATACCCTCAATTCTACTGGGTCGCAGTAGAAAAAAAATTTGATCGTGTTCGCAAAATATGGTCTAAGATGCGCAATGGTTTACTCAATAATGTCCTAATTATCTGTGGAGAGGGTTTATCAGCTACTCAAAGCTATATTGAAGATGCAGTATTAGATCATGTCTATATTAATTTTCCTGATCCATGGCCTAAAAACAAGCACGCTAAATTCCGTTTGATCCAACACAATTTTACGAAAGAGCTGAACCGCGTTTTAAAATTAAATGGAGAAGTGACATTTGTGACAGACGATTTGAAGTATTCAAAACAGACAATCGAAACTTTTTTAGAAGAGCCCCATTTCAGTTCTCAGATTCAAGAGCCTTTTTTTACTTCATTACTAGGAGATTATGGAGCCTCTTACTTTAGATCTCTTTGGGAAGAAAAAAAACGCTCTTTTTATTTTTCAAAATTTCAGAAAACAGGTACATATGGTAAGATGATATAACTGTATCTTGAAATTAAATTCTCAAACCTTATTATAAGTGCTCTTATGACAGACTCCTCTCAAAAATCATTTCCTTATATTTTCAGTGGGCCATTAGAAGATAAAAAGAAGAAAGACTTTAGTGCAATCGTCGTGCCTATTGACGCTACTTTAGACTCTACACTAAACTGGAGTTCATCTAAAAAAATGGCTCAAGAGTGTCTTAAAGAGGGTTTCCAAATTATATGGGATTTAGATTTTGGCCTTTTTAATCAACTGCCGCTGCCACTATCTGACATGAGTCAGTACAAATCTTTAGGGCTTGCTCTCGATCATTTTTTTGAGAATATATTGAGCGATTTTAAAGAATCTACGCTTGGAATGATTATTTATAAAGGATCGTGTGACTTCAATCATAAATGGCCTTTTTGTAATGATCAAATTTTCAATCTAAGAAGTTGGATTTTAGATCAATTTGGGAATGAGCATACGTTTATTAATCAGAGTGCTATTCCTTGTAAAAATTTAATGCAGCTTGATCTTAAAGTGCTAAATTCTAATGAATTCGGTAAAAACTTGCTGCGCACTTACTGCATGAGAGCTGCTTTAGATTATTTGAGTATGCTGACAGCTCATTTTGAAAGTGACTTATTGCCTTATACACTGTTGGACGCAAAAGAAGTGGCCTCTGGCACCCACCTTTTTCAGCTGCTTGATCAGGAAGATTTTGACTTTTTACAACTTGGTTTAAAAAATGCTCCCTTTGAGTGCCCTCATGCTATTGGTTGGGAGTCTAAACCCTTTCCCAATGGATTTTTGGGTAAAGAATACCAAGCCTACCAACCTCCTCTAATTGACGTGACGATTGGGTTGGTGATCCCTTCAAATCCCATTTACGATCCTGAAAAACTGAAGCTCTACGATGAGCTCTATGAAAAATTAAAGACTCATTTCCCAGTCAAACGTATCTCTGAGCGCACTTTGACAATCGATTGGCAAGGGCTTGAAGATTTAGTTGTTGTTGATATAGATTCACACTCTCTGCGTAAATTGGAAGGGTTTGTCGCCGCAGGGGGACGTGTGGTTAATAAGGGGCAACCACTAGGTCTTAACAATGAAATTTCACTTGCTTCATTCTACAAATCTTTGGAGGTCTCATGACATCTTTTAAAAAACTAAAAGCTTTTTCTTCTTTAACAAAATTGGCCCAGGAGCCATTTGATTTAACAGATGCACAAAAATTCAATCCTGAGCGGATTGAAAAAATGAGCCTTTGTAGTGAACATTTTAAACTGTTATTTGCTACAGAACAAGTTACAGAAGAGGTTCTAGATCAGCTTTTTGAACTTGCAGATGAAGCTAAAGTTCTTGATAAAATGGCAGCAATGCAAAATGGAGAGGTCCTCAATCGCATAGAGGGTTTTGAATCAGAAGAACGCTCGGTTCTTCATACGTCAATGCGTGACTTTTTTGGTGACACCAATCAAGGAGAAGGTGCGAAAAAAGCCAGTAAGCTTGCTAAAAAAGAGCTGGATAAGTTGCAAAAGTTTCTTGAAGAAAATGATAAGAATGAGCGTTTTACAGATTTGGTGGTCATTGGAATAGGGGGGTCTGAGTTAGGGGCTAAAGCGCTTACAGTGGGGCTTGAGCATTACAATAGACCAAGCAGGAGATTGTTTTTTGTGTCCAACGTGGATCCAGATAATGCGGCTAAGGTAGCTGCTGAAGTTAATTTAGAAAAGACTCTAGTAGCTACAATTTCTAAATCGGGGGGGACCTTAGAGACCTTAACAAACGAAGCTTTAATGCGTCATCAGTTTGAAAAAAGAAATCTAGACCCTTCAGGTCATTTCATAGCGGTAACTGGAGAAAAAAGTCAGCTGGACGATCCTAAACGTTATTTAGAGAGATTCTACATTTGGGATTTTATCGGAGGCCGCTATTCAGTAACTTCAATGGTCGGAGCAATTCCTCTCGCCTTTTGTTTAGGTTTTCAACAGTTTATGGAAGTCCTTAAAGGGGCAAACTTCATGGATAAACATGCAAAAAACACCCCATTACGAAAAAATCTACCCCTTTTAACAGCTTTGATTGGTATTTGGAACCGATCGTTTAGAGGGCACCATACAGTTGCAATTATTCCATACAGTCAAGCTTTAGGGCGATTTGCGGCTCATTTGCAACAGCTAGATATGGAATCTAACGGAAAGAGGATTACTAAAAAAGGTGAGGCGGTTGACTTTGATACAGGCCCTATTATTTGGGGAGAGCCAGGGACCAATTCTCAGCATTCCTTTTTTCAAATGTTACATCAGGGAACAACGCCTGTCCCCATAGAGTTTATTGGGTTTTGTGAAAGTCAGTATGGGGATGATCTAGAAGTTAAAGGGACCACGTCTCATGAGAAGCTTTTATCAAATATGTTGGCTCAATCAATGGCTCTTGCCAACGGACATGCGAATGAAAACCCTAATAAAAACTTTCCAGGAAATCGACCTTCACGCATATTACTGGCCCATAAATTGGACCCTTTTACAATGGGGGCTTTACTTGCTTACTATGAGCATAAAGTTGCTTTCCAAGGGTTTATCTGGAATATCAACTCATTTGATCAAGAGGGGGTTCAGCTTGGAAAAGTATTAGCGAACCAAATGATAGACCTTTTTGATAAAAAGCGAAAAAACAAGCTAAGCGGCGAGGACTTTCCTGTGGGGCAGTCCTATCTCAACTTCTTAAAGTAAGTCTCCAATAGACTACTTCTTGGGCACCTTCTTGGTGCCTTTTTCTGGCTCAACAAAGTCAATCCAAATTGGAGAACTCCATGCCATATGGTAGTCTGTTTGTGTAATACGCAGATAGTAAAACACAAAAGGGTTGGAATTTTTCTGCTTTAAGGCGATCTCTTTTAAGTCTACTAGATCGTCAAATGTAAAGTCAAAGTTACAGACATTAGGTTTGATGGTGTGGATCACGTCCCCATTACGAATAATCTCAATGGTCTTAACGGGCGATGTACCGCCTACAAATCCTGAAATATGACGATTTATCACAAGGCCGGGTTTTGATTGGGTCGAGATTTCCTGGCCCATACGCGTCCCCGAAATATCGAATCCCATCAAAATACGCTCTCCAGTAGTTGCATAACAACTACGTTGGTGAAGTGCTTGAAAAATAGATTCTCTACTGTGGTCATCTGCTAAGATGGCAGTGAGTCCAGGAGGATATTGCTCTTGTCCTGCGTCAAAAAGATGGGTGTAGTTGCCTCGGTCATCCAACCCGCCTGCAACGAATCCAAAGCGGTGGTTTTTTTTCAAAGCGGCTAGGATTGATCCCTTAGCACTTTCTTTCACGCTATCTTTACCTGTTCCTAGAATAGGCAGTAGATTGCCTTCTTTGGCGGTGCACTCTGAAGAGCCCCAAGCATTATAGATTTCGACAACTTTTTCATATTCAGGATTAAATTCAGAAAAGTCATATTCCATCCCTTTAGCCATTGTAAAAGAGGGGATCGATAAAAAGTCTTTAGGTAAAGATATCTTATAAATTTTTTTCAAAGAATTTGATTTAGCGTCCTTAAAGCGAAGCAGTGGTTTGCCATCTTTTAAGTATAAAAATTGGCGCAACCCTTCTTTTAGAGGCTCTCCCATCCATTGGAAACCTAGGTAAGTTATAAAGCGGTCGACTTCATTAAATTCACCAATGTTTTGGGCAATAGCCTTCCAGCCGCTCTCTGGGGTTTCTTCTATCGAATCAAAAGGAGATGAAGCGTAAAAGTTCATAGCCTGCTCATCACGCATGTGCCTTAAACAGTTTTCAATATTGTCTAAAGAATCCATTCTTTCAGACTCACCGTGCAGTAAGCCCCATAGAAGGTTTTTTTCATCCCCTGCAAAACTTTTAATAGGAGATGAGAAGTAAAGCTGATCAGTTTTTAAATTTTTAAGCTGGATGCGGTAGGTGCCTACTTCGTTAAAGTAGAAGTTGGGGAGTGTGACAAACCCTGTTTCAGGAACAAACAGCTTCCAGTTTAAATTCTCGCGAAGCTGCTCGTACGTCAGTTCTACCAAAGTATCTTCAGGAGCATTGCTGGTTAAATTTCCAAATTGATCCTCGAAACGGATCACGATGTCAAATCTCTTATTTTTGGTAACAAATGAAGGTGTAATGATGCGGATGCGATCCAGAGCATTTCCTTTAACGTCCATTGTGAAAATTTCAGGGTCTGCGAATTGGCCGTTCCCTTTAGCATCCACGTAAATTAAAAAGTGTCTTCTTCTTTGAGTTAAATTTTGGCTGGTATTTCCTCTAGCTGTTTTCGCCTGCTTGGCAGTGAGCTTTGGAGATGGTCCCATAACAACGGTAAAATTAGAGCCGGCCTTCATGTCCTCTTTCAGAGTAAAAGCAAATTGAGGAGCAAATTGATTGGGAACCTCGACGGGCTTAGCGTATAGTATCGTACCATTGCTTGAAATAGCATAGATAATGTTTGACTTATCGGCAGGGTCGGACGATGGAATTTCCCAGTCAATCTCTCTTCCTTTTGAGAGAAGGTCAAACTTGATACAAGCGCCTTTATCTAGATTTTGAGAGGAGGTATATATAAATTTCCAGGTTCCCTGTTCCCCGGCAAGGGATTGAGAGGGATCACAATAACAAATCGAGCGTCTCACAATGATATAGTCCTAATTTTTTGGCGGCATTATGCAAAGATTGGAATTCTTTTTCAATTGAATAACAGTTTAAGTATTTTAATTAAAATTTTAATTTTTCTGTGATTAAAGTTTCAACAAAAGACCTTCTACTCAAACGTATTGCGATTTTTTTCTTTCAGAAAGAACGTAAGCAACCAAGATACGATTAAACATAAGGGAAGAATAGAAAGCGCAAAGCGATAATCTTGAGAGCTGTAGCTATTAGATCCTACTGTTGCCTTGGCAGATTTTAGCACTAAAAGATAACCGATAAGAGGTTGGACTATGGTGCCTCCAGATGCAACAATGCAGTTGGTGACAGCGATAGAAGCGCCTTTAATGCGTTTTGGGTTGATTTCTGTGGCAAATGTGAAGTTAAGAAGTTGAGAAGAAGAGAAGAGACCTGTGAGAAAGACTAAGATATACACCATAGTAATTGACATATCTGTGAAGTAAATAATGGGTGTGACACTTAAAAAGGTGAGCAGAACTCCTGATGAAATAAAAAATTTACGGTTTCCAACACGATCAGAAATCAATCCAAACAGGGGGCCGCCTACAAGCCAACCTAAAAAGAGCATAGTAATTGCAAAACTAGCAATTTCCTTACTTACATGATAGCTGTTTTGAATGAAGGGAACTCCCCAAAGTCCTCCCATAGCTGTGGTGACTGTGTATGTTAAAAGAGCAATGATTGCATTGAGCCAACTTTGAATGCTTTTTATAAAGATTTTAATGCCTTCAAATAGGGAATGGGGAGTTTCATGGGTTTCTAAAACGGTGTCTTTTTGAGGCTCTTTTTTACGGATTGTAGAGTAAATAACAAAGGCTAACAAAAAGCCAATAGCTCCAAAAATAAGTAGTGTGGTCCTCCAACCTAATCGTTGAACCATAATGCTTAAAGGACCCACTCCAGCAATAGCTCCTAGCATACTAATAGAATTGGCAACTCCAACAAGAACTGCTCGCTTACTTTTTTCAAACCAGTGAGTGCAAACATAGACCATACCTACAAAGGCAAAAGAGGCACTGACTCCAATAATGATTCGACCAATAAAAGCAGGGGCTAAGGTTTGTGCAACAGCAAATAAGATGGCACCAATTCCACATCCAAGCGATGCAAATGTTAAAAGGTTACGAGCTCCAAAACGATCCATGAGGATGCCAACTGGCAACTGCATGGGAGCATAGACAAATAAGAAAGAGGCTACCAAAATCCCTAGAGTGTCAGCCGAAACATTAAAGGCACTCATAAGCTCTGGAACCATTACACTGGGAGAGACTCTCAGCAGGTATTCATAGAAATAGAAGAGGGCAGCGAGGGTCCATATGACCCATCTTAATTTTTTTGTTTGAGTCATTTAGTTTAGTCCTATTATAGAAATATATTTCTGAGAAATTACAGTAATAGTAGAAAAATGTCACGAGGCAAATTCAATCCTAGAATATTTTCAAGTAGGTTTATATTATGCCCTTCTATTCCAATAATTTTTGATTTCATTTCCTCTTGAGGGAGTTGAACCCTGTAGAGATTGATTGGGAGGTGCATGATTGTTTGTGCTCAAATTGTTTTTTTGAAGCTCTAGCTGATATTTGTGCTGCCCCAACTCACAGCCATTTTTTTCAAAGTCATCTTTAAAAAAAGCGATCGTAACTTCCTATTTTAAAGCGGTGTTATAAATAACAACGATAGATGAGTGCAAGGGGGTCAAATAATTTCACTGGCAATTGAATCATGAAATAAAAGTCCTTTTTCTGTGAGCTTAATAACCTGTGGAGATTGTGTCAAAAGACCTGTTTTTTCTAGATGATAGAGTGTTTTTATCAACTCTAAGGGGAATGGGCCAAATCGCTTTTGGAAAACAGATGGGTCAAACCCTTCTACAAGCCTGAGATGCAAAGCACAGCTTTCTTTTAAAAAGGGTTCTTTTTCAAGAGTTTCTTCAAAGGAAACAAAATCTTTTTTAAGAGAAATTTGCTGGCTATAGCGATGGATGTTTGCAATATTTTGAAATCTTTTTGAATCATATAAACTAAAGGCTGAAGGGCCAAATCCTAAATGGGGTCTTTGTAGCCAATATCCGACATTATGTTTTGAATAAGAATCTCCTTTGCAAAACGCAGATATTTCATAGTGGTTTAAATGCTTTAGAGATTCAAGGGCCAATGTATACATCTCAATAGCAGTAGAAGCTGGTGGCATTTGCGATTTAATTTCTTCGCGTTTTTTGTAAAATACGGTGTGTGGTTCAATACTTAAGTTATAAAGCGAGAGGTGTGAAATAGGGAGCTGTGAGGCTTGTTTAAGGGTTTCTTTCCACATAGTAAGTGTTTGCCCGGGCAGTTCATACATCAGGTCAATTGAAAGGTTTTCAAAACCGGAAAGTGAGGCATTGGCAGCAGCAGTTAAAGTATCTTCTGAGTTATGAGAGCGATTGAGGCGCTTGAGCTGAGAGTCATCAAATGTTTGAACACCCATGCTTAGCCTATTGATACCTAAAGATCTAAATGATTTGAGATTTTCTAGGTCGTTGTTTTCAGGGTTGATCTCCAAGGTAATTTCAGTTTGAGCAAGAGACACGTATTTATTCAGAGTGCTTATTATTTTTTCGAGAAAAAAGGGGCCTACTAATGCGGGAGTGCCTCCACCAAAATAAAGGGATATAATTGAAGTGTTTTTTAAAAGAGGAGCCTTAAGAGAGATCTCTTTGATCATAGATTCTAAAAGCTGCTTTTTGAAAATCTCTTTGTTAGGCAAAACATAAAAATGACAGTAGTGACATTTTTTTTTGCAGAAGGGGAGATGGAAGTAGAGACTTAGCTCACCATTGACCGGAGTCTGGATCAGCATCTAAGATACCTCTTTTCCAGCGATTTTTGTCACTAAAAGGGTCGTCCTCATCAGATCGCGAGTAATCATCGCCATTGTCCTCGTCTTTAGATTCGCTGCTCGTTGTAGATTCCGCAGTCATGGTTACAATATCCATCGTCACTTCCATGTTGTCCATATCGTCATCTTGTAAATCTATTTCTGCAATGGTGGGATTATCCGCGTAGGGAGTTCTAGAAGCTGTTTTTTTAGGGACAATATATTCCTCAACATCCCCGGATTCTTTAAGAAATTTGAGGCGATCTGTTTCTTCTCTAATTTTACCGCGAATTAAATCTATTTCCTCTTGGTGCTTTTGAAGGTCTTTTTTTGGGACAAGGCCCAGTTTCTGCCATTGTTCTAAATCTTTCAGCTCAGTTTCAAATTTTTTTAATCGTTCACTTTTCATTTTCTAGTTCCTTATAAAAAGGGGATTGAAGCTATTACAGCAATATTTTTTTACTTTGGAGCTTTTTACCCGACTTGAGTTTTTTTTAAAATGGAAAAATTTCTAAAATCGAAGATAGTTTTTAAATCCTCTTTTTATTATAGCTCAAAGGCAGGGTTACTAAGGATTTGTAATGACGGATGCTAAAAAAAAGAGCTTTGCTCAAATTTCTAATGCTGAGTATATTGAAGAAATCTACCAGCAGTATTTGAAAGATGCAGAGTCTGTAGATAGTTCGTGGAAATCTTTTTTTGAAGGGATGGAATTTGCGCAAGAACAACCTCTTTCGTGCAGCCCAGAAACTCAAGGCGGTGACTTAAATGTTTATCGATTGATAGAGGCTTATCGATCTGAAGGTTATAAGGTTGCGAATATCAGCCCCCTTGAGCTAAAGCCTAAAAAAATCCCGGAAAGCTTACGCTTAGAGTCTTACGGTCTTGAATTTTCCCAGGAAGTAGTGAATACTCATGGAATCTTGGAAGGTAGTGTGCCTTTGCAAGAACTTGTAGAGCGGCTAGAGCGTATTTATTGCTCGCGTATAGGATTTGAATACAAGCATTTAGACCACCCAGAACTTATTAAATTCATTGAAAAGAGAGTAGAATCGCACTTTGAACAACAGCTGAATGCTGAGCAAAAAAAGAGGATTTTAAGTTATTTAAATAAGGCCGAGCTTTTTGAATCTTTCATGCATACTAAATTTGTTGGGCAAAAGCGGTTTTCTTTAGAGGGTTTAGAGACATTTATCCCCGTAGTGAGATCCATACTTGATCATGGAGGAGAGTATGGTGTTGATGAAATTGTGTTGTGTATGGCGCACCGCGGGCGACTCAGTCTACTGACCAATATTTTTGAAAGACCCTATAAGCTTGTCTTTCATGAATTCGAAGAAAGTTATGAGCCGAGTTCTTTCGAAGGCTCGGGTGATGTCAAGTACCATAAAGGATACTCTGCAGATATTGAAAATGATCATGGCAATCGCATTCATATTTCAATCCCCCCTAATTCTAGTCATCTTGAATCGGTTAATTCTATAATGCTGGGGCAGGTAAAGGCGAAGCAAGTTCATAAGAATGATAAAGACCAAACTCGAATTTTGGGTATTCAGGTGCACGGAGATGCCTCTGTCGCAGGGCAAGGGGTAATTTATGAAACGATGCAAATGAACAAGATTAATGGCTATGAGGTGGGAGGTTCCATTCATATTATTTTGGATAACCAGGTGGGGTTTACAGCACTTCCAGAAGCGAGTCGCTCTACCCTATTTCCTTCAGATATTGCCAAAACTTTTGGATGTCCAGTTTTCCACGTTAATGCTGAAGATCCCAATGGGTGTGTGCTGGTCACACAGCTTGCTGTTGAGATTCGTCAAAAGTTTAAGTGTGATGTCTTTATTCATCTTTGTGGGTATCGCAAATACGGTCACAATGAGGGGGATGAACCAAGCTACACTCAGCCACTTGAGTATCAAATGATTCGAAAAAAAGACTCTATTCGCAAGTTATATGTGGCGCAGCTAATTGATGAAAAAGTACTCACCGAGCAAGAAGTCTTACAAAAAGAGACAGAATTTAGGCAGAGTTTACAAAAAGAATTAGAACAGGTTAAAAGTAGTTCTTCACAGCCGCTTGATGAGAATGAAGTATTAGGCAATCGCTGGAGCTTTTGGAAGGACCACAAGCTTAAGAGTCCGGGGCAGATTTTCGAAGCTGTGGTGACAGAAGTATCACAAGAGCGTTTGAAAGCTCTTGCGGTTAAAATGACAGAAATTCCTAAGGACTTTACCCCTCATCGTAAAGTCGCTCAATTGCTTAGTATGAGACGAGCAGCTGTTTTAGGGGATCCTGATCACTCCATTCTAGACTGGGGTTTGGTAGAAACGCTCGCTTATGCTTCACTGCTTAGTGAAAATTTTCCTATTCGTATTGCTGGACAAGATTCACGTCGAGGAACCTTTAGCCATCGACATGCGGCTTTAATTGATCAAAAAAATGCCAAGGATTATTACCCGTTAAATCATCTTCAAAATGATCAGGCAAAGCTGAGCATTTATGACTCTTTATTGTCAGAGTACGGAGGGCTGGGATTTGAGTATGGCTATAGCATCTCGACACCTCAGGGCTTGGTGATTTGGGAAGCTCAGTTTGGAGATTTTGCCAATGGGGCGCAGATTATTACAGATGCATATATTGCCAATGCCGAAGAAAAGTGGAACCGCTTATCAGATTTAACAATGATGCTTCCTCATGGTTATGAGGGGCAGGGGCCTGAGCACTCTTCAGCTCGTATAGAGCGTTTTTTACAACTTGCTGGCGAAAATAATATGATTTTAATTAACCCTACAACACCAGCCCAACTGTTTCACGCATTGCGTCGCCAAGTGCTTAAATCATACCGTAAGCCCCTGGTTATCTTTACTCCCAAAGCTCTTTTGCGTCACAAGCGCTGCACTTCTTCAGTCAATGAGTTGTCATCTGGGCATTTTGAATACATTAAAGATGACCCCGAATCTTTAGAAAATATTGAGAGGCTAATATTTTGTTCTGGAAGAATTTTTTACGATTTATTACAGAGAAGAGAAGAACTTGCATCTAAGAAAGTTGCCTTAGTGCGCATCGAGCAGATATATCCATTGGATCAAGAAGGACTCAAACAGATAGTCGATAAATACAGAGGTTTTAAAGAGTGTTTATGGGTTCAAGAGGAGCCCCAGAATATGGGTTGCTGGTATTACATAAAATCTCTTTTAAAAGAAACTCTTCAAGGCGCTGATCTTCGTTACGTAGGGCGAGATCGGCAGGCCTCAACCGCTACAGGTTCACATAGACGACACAAAGAGTCATTAGAAGCGATTATTAAACAAGCCTTTGAAGGGGTCGTATGAGCGTAGAAATAAAAGTTCCATCACTAGGAGAGTCCATTTCAGAAGCTACTATTAGTGCCATTTTGGTGCAAAATGGATCTAGCGTGACTCAAGACCAAGAAATTGTTGAAATTGAAACTGAAAAGGTCAATCAAGTTCTCTTTGCTCCGCAGGCGGGGGTTTTAAACCTCTCTATTAAAGAGGGAGATACAGTGACTATTGGTCAGGTTATTGGATCGGTCGAAGCGGGCGCTGGAGCCCCCAAAGAGGCGCCTCCAAAACCAAATACCCCTGAAGAATCAGCGGCTAAAGAGCAAGCTCCCCAAGCTGTTCCATCCAAAGAAGAGCGCGCCCCAGCACCTAAAAAAGAAGCCTCACCTCCTAAAGAAGAGAGAAGTGAAAATGAGCCGGCTGTTTTTGATGATATTAGAAAGTCTCCAGAATCTTTTGTACAAGAGCTGCGAGCTCCAGTTACCCCCCGATCCAGTTCACCTGAAATTCAAAACCCTTTGACTGAGAGCGGGCCTGCTTCAACAAATGCACGTGAAGAGCGCAAGCGGATGCCTAAGATTCGGCAAACTATTGCTAAGAGGCTTGTAGAGGCAAAGCAAACCATGGCGCTTCTAACAACTTTTAATGAAGTTGATATGAGCGCTGTTTTAGAAATGCGAAAAAAGTACAAAGAAAGCTTTGAAAAAGAGCACGGGGTGCGCCTTGGTTTTATGTCCTTTTTTATTAAAGCAGCAGTCAAAGCCCTGCAAGATTTTCCGTTGGTTAACTCATATATTGACGGCAATGACCTGGTCACCCGCAAATACGTGGATATCAATGTGGCTATTAGCTCGGATCGTGGGCTCGTGGTTCCTGTCGTTGCCAATTGTGATCAGCTCTCCTTTGCTGAGATTGAAAAGACCATTTCAGAGTTGGCGCAAAAGGCTCGTGATAATAAACTTTCGATGGAAGAGATGCGGGCAGGAGGCTTTACAATTAGTAATGGAGGCGTTTTTGGATCGACCTTTTCAACGCCTATTGTCAACCCTCCTCAAAGTGCTATTTTAGGAATGCATCGCATCGTAGAGAGGCCCTATGTTGTTAATGGTAAAATCGAGATACGACCAATTATGATTTTAGCACTGACCTATGATCATCGCATTGTTGATGGAAAAGAAGGTGTTTCTTTTCTAGCACAAATTGCAAAAGCGATTCAAGATCCAGCATGCTTATTAATAGATCTCTAGACCTGGGAACTGCTCTTTTCTAGTGTCAATATATAAAAGTATTAGCTTGTTTGGTGATGAATAACTCAAAAGTAGTTTATGGGAATATCCTAATTTTCTTTTGATTTATCGATTTAAATTAGCTACAGTTAACATTAAATTTTAGTAAGAGAGGATGTGTTATGGCTGAAGAGTTTGATGTGATTGTAATTGGAGCTGGGCCTGGTGGTTATGTAGCAGCCATACGTGCAGCAAAACTAGGTTTAAAAACACTTGTGATTGAAAAAGAGAGCCATCTAGGTGGCACGTGCTTAAATGTCGGGTGCATCCCCTCAAAATCCCTCCTGTATTATTCGGAACAATTTTATGAAGATACCAGTCATCGTACCCAAGCGGGATTGCAATTTTCAGATCTAAAAATGGATTTTCCAAAGCTTATGCAAACCAAATCTGGTGTTATCAAAGGCCTGAATATGGGGATTGCTTCTCTTTTAAAGAAAAATAAAGTTACTCACAAGGTGGGTCATGCACGCTTTAAAAATGCTCATGAAGTAGAAGTTGAAGGGGCTGGGGTTTTTAAAGGCAAGCACGTGATTATTGCAACAGGGTCTCAAGCGCGTGCCTTGCCCGACTTGCCCTTTGATGAGCAACAAATCATTTCATCTACGGGCGCCTTGAGTTTAAAAGAAGTCCCAAAGAGGCTAGTGGTGATCGGAGCAGGGGTAATTGGGCTAGAGCTAGGCTCAGTGTATAGACGCTTAGGGTCTCAGGTAACTTTTGTAGAGGCCTTGGATGCCATTGGAGGAAGTTTAGATCCGGCTATCTCCTCTGCATTATTAAAGAGCTTACAAAAGCAGGGTCTTGAGTTCCATCTAGGACATCAAGTTAAATCTGTTTTAAAGAAAGATGGAAGAGTTCAGGTGGTGGCTCAGTCAAAATCAGGGGAACCTAAAGAGTTAGAAGGTGACGTGGTCCTAGTTTCCATTGGACGCACACCTTTTACAGATGATCTAGGGCTAGAGGCTGCTGGGGTAAAAAAAGATGAGCGAGGATTTATTAAAATTGATAATCAGCTGCAAACAAGCGCGTCTAATGTCTATGCAATTGGAGATGTGGTGGATGGCCCGATGCTTGCTCATAAAGCCTCCGAAGAGGGGGTTGCTGTAGCTGAGAAGATCGCAGGTAAAAAACCTCAAGTTAATTACTTGGCTATACCCAATGTGATGTATACCCTGCCAGAAGTTGCCACAGTGGGCTTCTCAGCTCTAGAAGCGCAAAAGCATGGCCTCAAGGTTAAAGTTGGATCTTTCCCATTTTTGGCAAACTCTAGAGCACACTGTGTGAATGCTAAAGAAGGGCTTGTATTAGTGGTCGCTGATGAGGAGAGTGATAAAGTTTTAGGGCTGCATATTATGAGTGAACATGCTGGTGAAATGATTGCCATTGGATCTTTAGCCATTGAGATGGGAGTGACTGCGAAAAAATTAGGACAGCTATGTTTTCCACATCCCACATTTTCAGAGGCCATTAAAGAAGCGGCCCTTGCTGTTCATAAAGAGGCTATTCACTTTTAATAGTTGTGAGAAGTTCCGCAGCTACAAGAGGATTTTACATTGGGGTTGGATACTTTAAATCCAGCTCCTTGGAGCCCATCAATGTAATCAATTTCACTGCCAATGAGTCTAGAGACAATCGTCTTAGGAATATGGATCTCTAAACCTTGCGAATAGAAAATCTCATCATGTTCTAAAGCTTTTTCTGAAAAGTCTAAGGTGTATTCAAAACCCGAACAGCCGGCTGCTTTTTCCATAAAACGAAGGCCATAACCTTCTTTTTTCTCTTCCTTTAAAATACTTTGATATTTATCGGCTGCTTTAGGTGAAATGGTTACAGTGGTGGCGTTGACTTTCTCATTGATGATATCGTTGAGTTCTTGAACAAGCGCATTTAAATCATCATGAGTCATGCCATGACCTAAAACACCCATTTCCAATGTCTCCCAGGTAGAAGCATTGCAGCCGACACAATTAAGGCCTTTATTTTTCATGGCCTGCGCAAGCTTTTGGCTTTTCTGTGGAAAAGTCGCAAAGATTTCTTCAATAGCCATGTCAGGGTCAACTTGTTCTAGAGGATGGTCCATAAAAAATTAGAAGGAAACCTTCACCACTCCTTTTTTGATTTTGCATTGGCACGCAAGTCGCTCGCATTCGAGTTCACCTAAAAAATCTTCTTCTTCTTGAGTGAACTCAGAAAGATTTTCCATGCCTTCTTTAACTTCGATGACACAAGTTCCACAAACACCTTCAGTGCAAGCAAAAGGAACTCCGGCACTTTCACAAGGCTCTACAATAGGGCTTTCTTCGGGTAATTCAAATTCTTCAGAGGAATCTTCGAATATTAATTTAGGCATTTGTTTCAACTCAACATTATTTTAGATTGCAAATAATAAATTTTTGATCAATAAAATTCAAGTATACACTTTTTTATAGACTCCTAAAAAAAAGAGTTGAATTGATTTTTAATTAAATATTTGTTATACTTAACACCTGCGAGGAGGAAAGTATGAGCATGTTTCAAGATTGTTTTCCGAGTCAGTTAAATGAAATCTCTGATTTTGAAAGAGAGTCACATCGTCAACGTTTCTTAGAGGAGCTTCACCAGCTCTATGAAATTCAAAGTATTTTAGAAGAGGCTTTAAATGGAGCTAATTTTTCAAGAAAAATATTGACGCAAAGGGTTCGAGTTCAAAAGCTCGAATATTCCCTAAAAGTGAAAATTGAACAGATGGAGCTCGATCGGCATCTAAAAATGCTTACGCTTGACCTCTCATCGATGAAAAAATTCCGTAATGCTCTTAAAAAGAGACGTATAAGCAAGGTTGACCCCCGTGGAATTTGGGGGGAAATCGTCTTGTTAGAGGAGAAAATGACTGATGCTATTTGCCGTGAGGAGTGTGGTTTACTAGCTGGTTTTAAAAGTTTTCCTATCTCTGAGAATGAAATGAGTATTTTGTTAAATACAATGGCGGGATAGTTAATTAAATCTATTGATTTAATTAACTATTATTAATATAATCTGCAGTGTAGTAACTCTATAATATATAATAGTGGAGATAATAATAATGAGTAATAAGAATTTAACTGCAAAAATAGCTAATTTAGAGAGTCAAGTTGATCATTTAGAGACAGAGCTTGGGTATATCAACCAACTTTTAATCGATTTCGGATTTTCTGAGGGAATCGAAAGTCTTAAAGGCTCTTTGGAAGAGGTTTTATTATTAAATAATTCCTTGTAAAAAGATTTTTTAAAATAGCGTTTTTAAAAGCACTTCAAGCTTAGTTTTGAAGTGTTTTTTTTTATTCTAAAATTTAGCAATTGCAGATTTTTAAAGTAATTATTTAACGAGTTTTTAATGTTTATATGGGAGCTTCAATATTTGTCATTGAAATAATAAATCGTTGTTGGTATAAAATATCTCACATTTTCGGAGTATAGCGCAGCTTGGCTAGCGCGGCTGCTTTGGGAGCAGTAGGTCGGGGGTTCGAATCCCTCTACTCCGATTTCCCCACTAAAATACCAGACAGCTTCATCAGTACATCTCTTAGGACCTCTAAGGGCTTAAGTTCTGCGTCAAATCGAACAATGTTTTTTTCAGGATAGAGGCTTAGTACATGGCTCGTCTCCTCCTGGTACACCTGCATTCTTTTTTTAAAGACCTTGGGGTCCAGGTCGTCTTGTCTACGTTCTACTAGCGCTCTTTTCTCAAGTCGTCTAAAAAGCAGCTCTGGATTTTGGATATCTAAGACAATAATTTTTTTGACATCTATGTGATTTTTTAAAATATTTACTTGACTCTCCGTTCGAGGGATGCCGTCGAGCAATAAAAGCTGCTCTTTAGGGTAGTACTGGTTGGTAGCAATAAGCCCTGAGACGTAGTAGTACCAGATCTCAATCGTAACCTCATCGGGAACGAGAGCCCCTTTTAGGGCGTATTGGTGGAAGATCTTTCCTGCAGGCGAGTCAATAGGGAGGCTGCGGAAAATATCTCCTGAGGAGAGGTGAAAATGGCTGCCGACACTACTTAAAAACTTGCCTAAAGTGCCTTTTCCAGCCCCTGGGGGGCCAAAAAGAAGTATGGAGCTACATTTACCTTCTATAGGAGGAATAATGGATCTATTTTTTGACATTTTAATCGATATTTGCTATAATAAAGTTGGAGTACAAAAGGTTCATAGGTATTAGGCCCATATGTACAAAATAGTTGATTAATTGAAAAGATTAAAAAAAAACTTTAACAAGCATTTAGAAAATGACTTTTAGCAAATTTACAGATTTTAGGGTTGTTGACTCGGTTCAGACGCAGGCTAAAGCTATTGTGAATCGCGAGCTTGAAATGGACTTCCTTGATAAAGAGGGTAAGAAAACTGATTGGGTGATTTTGGATTCTAGTTCTAAATATAATAAGGATCTTGACCCCGTCGAAGACAGTGCTGTTAGAGTAGATAGTGCAAGTCCTATCGAAAAATATGTGGAGCCGCAGACTCTTACAAGAGTATTAACGGTGACTTCGACCATCACAACATTAGAGGGATGCTCCTCATTTGTAGTTGAGACCGCCAACGCTATTATGAAAAGAGTTCAAGGTGCTAAAGATTTTTTGAGATCATTTAAACAAAACTTCGGTATTATATTTGGGGTTGCTAATGTAGTTCTTTCTATCTACAGTATGTATGAAGACACACGTAGAGCTTTTAAGTCTTATTGGATCAAAGATTATGAGGGAGTTCGTGATCATGCAGCGAATACGACCTCTTCAACACTAAACTTAAGCTCTTCTTTATTGGGCATCACTGCTTACGTCTTGTATAAGACAAAATTTGTCGTATCGAGCATTGCAGCTGGAGCAATTACGGTGACATCATCTTGTTTAGGAGCTGGAGCTTTTGCGGTCTATGGAGCCATCCAGTTCGTTTCTCTTCGTAGAATTTTAAGATCTTTAGATCGTATCAAAAAGATTTTCAATAAGAGCACTAGTGAAACGGAAAAATATATAGAATCTCTGAAAGATTTTAAAGCGCAGCTTATTCTGACTCCAGCTGAAGAAAGAAAAATACAGGATAAATATCAAGATATTGAGTGTGAGTTAGAGCAGCAAAACAAAATTTCAACAGCCATACAAAATTTACAGCTTAAAAAATATAAGCGTCTAGCTCGTCGAGTAGGCCCAAACATGGCCAAAGAAATTAAAGACCTGTTTTTAGAAAAAAATGGTGGAATCTCTAAGTTTGAGACCTTCACCAGAGACTTGATTGGTGGCGATCAGGCTGCGAAAAATGAGGCCTGTGAAAAAGTTGGTCAACTTTTAAAGTCATACCGCCTCAGCTTGATGAAAAATCTAGCTTTAACCGCTCTTAAAATGGCAGGAGCTCTAGTTGGAACTATTGGAGTTTTAGTAGCGTTAGCATCGCCGCTAGGAGCAGGAGTTTTGATGGGGGTGTCCTCAGTTATCCTACTAACGGCTGTGTACCGAACTAACTTTTGGAAATATGAAAAACTAGAAGATACCACTGTTTTTGGATTTAGCCTTTATAACATAAAAATCCCTGAGCTCGATCAGTCATTTAAGGCAAAAAAAGCTTAGCATAGCTTTGCAGATCCATTTTCAATTCTAAATATTTTTACCGGTTTAGAAAAATGGTAGTTTGGCATTTCTGGTAAGGTAATAAAGACCTGCCCCATTGATTCAATCTGCAGCAGCAAACGGTTTAATCTGCTTGGGTCTAAATTTTGGCCTAAATCATCTAAGCAAAAAAGAGGGGGTTGCCCGATCTTTTTTTCCAGTCGAAAGTATTCAGCCAGGTAAATAGCCATCAGAACGGTCTGTATTTGCCCCTCAGAGGCAAACTTTTTAGCACTTTCTCCTTTGAGATACACTCCCACTTCATCCTTGTGAGGACCTAGTTGGGTATGTTTAACAAGCTGATCTTTGGTGCGATTTTTCGCAAAGAGTTGATTGCAAAAATCAATGTCGGGAAGTGTATTTTGTGGAAGTAAAAAAGGGGACTTGTATTGCAGATTCACAACATCTTGTAAAGAGCTAAGCTCTTGGTGAATTTTTTGTAAATTTGTTTCAATCTCATGGAGGGTTGAGAGTCGCTTAGCAATTATGTAGGGGATACTTTTGCTCATCAGTTCTTCAAAGATCGGTAGAGTCTGAAATGCTTTTTGTTTTAGCAAAAAATTGCGCTCTTTCAGAGCTTTTTGAAAATGTTTTAAATGATGTAGATATAGAGGATCTATTTGCGCATTTTGCAAGTCTAAAAACCGCCTTCTAATTTGGGGGGACCCTTTAATAAGCTCATCTTGAAATCCTGCGAAGAAGACCCCCTGTACCAATCCTATCAAGGGCAAAAAGCTAGGGTAGGTCGTTGCATTGTGGAGGATCTGTTTTTTTTCTGGTGAATAGTAAATTGAGAGGGACTGCTCAATGTCATTTTTTACAAAGTGGCTTTGGATAAAAAATGATTTTTGAGAATGCTGTATTAATTCCTTGAGATAAGGAGTTCTAAATGATTTTCCTGAAATCATTAAGGCAATTGCCTCTAAGCAATTTGTTTTCCCCTCACCATTTTTACCTACAAAAAAGTTGATATGAGGGGAGAATTCTAGAGTCTCGTCTTGGTAATTACGAAAGTTTTGAAGTCGAAGGGTCCTTAAGTAGGTCATGACTCATCATTGAGTCTCATCGGCATGATTACAAAGCGAGCGGTTGATTCATCGGTCACAACGCCTGGGTTGTAGGCATCATTTAAACCCAGTTGAATCACCTCGCTGCGACTATGGCGTAAAATGTCTAGAAAAATGTTGGGGTTGAAGGCAATTGAAAAAGGCTCTTGATGATAGTTTACTGGCATTGCAACCTGACCTTCTCCGATATATGAATGGTTGGCTTTGAGACTAAGCGATCCTTCATGAAACAAGAACCGTGCTGATTGGTTTTCTTCATCAGTGAAAAGGGAAACCTGTCTTAAAAGCGAAATGAGCTCTTCTCGGTGCAAGGTGAGTGAAATTTCAAGTTTTTCCGGGATAATCCGCTTAAAGTCTGGATAGGTTCCTGAAAGCAACTTGGTAACAATCACTGTTTTGTCCATCTCGATAGCAATCTTATCGGGCATTAAAAAGAGTTTTGCTACCCCTTTTTCTGATAGCGATTTGTAGATTTCTTCGACTGCTTTTAGAGGGATGATGTACTCACCGTCCAAAGAGGGGTCAATTTCAAGTTTTGCTCTAGCTTCTGCAAGCCTTTTGCCATCTGCCCCTACAAAAAGGGCCGTCTGGTTCTCTATTTTCAATAAAACACCTGTAAGGACATAACGGCTGTCTTCTTTAGAAGCTGCAAAAGCAGTCTTAAAGAGCATCTCTTTGAGTGTTTTTTGGTCAATATTGAATGCGGGAGCTGACTTTAGATCGGGTAAATCGGGGAAATCACGGCGATGTATTCCATGAAACTTAAAATGGGAGGAACCAGCCACTACCTCGGAAATTTCTCCGTCTTCAGAGCTGATTTCTAGAGAGGGGGCTGTCAGTTCCTTGGTCAGCTGGAAAAAGCGCTTAGCGGGGAGAGTAATTGCCCCTTCTTCTTCGATTTGCGCGTTTCCATGGCAGCGGATTCCTACTGTGAGATCTGTGGCTGTAACAGTAAGCATTCCATCAGAAGCGACAATTAAAAAATTGGATAAAATAGGGATTGAAGGTTTGTGGCTGACGACATTTTGAATGTTTGTAATCAGTTGAGAGAGGGTTTCTTTAGGGACGACAAATTTCATAGAGAGAACTCCAAGTACTGTATTTTTGCCGCAAACATACTTTAATTCAGGGTGGGTTGTCAAGAAATTGTCTTGATTTAAAAAATTGTTTAACCTGGACAATTTTAGGAATTACACTTATACTGAAAGATTCTTGAGGTAAGGAAAATGGCTGCAAAAAGAAATAACGAACTGGTTAGTAACCGAGCAGCTTCCCACCATTATGAGATTCTCGAGACGTTTGAAGCGGGGCTATCCCTCCTGGGGACCGAGGTTAAGTCTCTAAGAGACAATGGAGGAAACCTAAAAGAGAGCTACATAAAGGTCAAGAAGAACGAATTATGGCTAGTAGGGTCGCATATTGCTCATTATAAGTATGGTAATTTGCAAAACCACGAAGAGAGAAGAGAGCGCAAGTTGCTCATGCACAAAAATGAAATCTTGCGTCTAAAAGGGAGTGCCTCAGAGAAGGGGTATGCATTAGTCCCTTTATCGATGTATTTAAAGGCGGGAAAGATCAAGCTATTGATAGGCACTGGAAAAGGTCTAAAGGCCTTTGATAAAAGAGAGAAACTAAAATCGCAAGAGGCAAAACGCTCCTTGCAACGAGAATTAAGAGAGATGTGATTATGTTAGATTTGAGTGTCAGTCGCAAAAATAAGATCAATCTTACTGACTATGATTATGAAATGGACATTAAAAATCGCTCGTTTATGTCTCAGTTTGTATCCCAGGATATTGAACTACTCGAAGAAATTTTATACGGGTCTATTCGTATTCCCTTAGCCAAACTAGCTAAGAACCTGGATGTCACCGCGAGTGAGTTGAATGTCCTTTTGAAAAAAATAGAGCCAACAGGTTTATTTACGATAGAAAAAGATGCCATTGTCATTGATAAAGACATGCGTAAGTATTACGACTATCAGGTAATGAAGTTCGACGAAGATTTTAAGCCTAATATGAATTATATCCAGGGAATTTTACGCAAGGTTCCCATCCATGTACTACCGGTTTGGTATGCTGTACCTCGCTCTTCGAATAATATTTTTGAGTCGATGGTAGAGCGCTATTTTAAAACTCCCCATATCTATGAGAGGTATTTACTAGAACTGAACTTAACAGAGCCTGTGATGGCAGGAATTGTTTCAGAGCTTTTTGCTTCTAAAGATCTTCAATTGGAAACTAGAGAGGTTATTGAAACCTACGGATTGAACCGAGAGCTCTTTGAAGAATACATGCTCCATTTAGAATTTAGCTTTGTCTGTTGTTTAAAATATATCAAACAAGGCGATCAGTATGTTGAAGTGATTGTTCCTTTCCACGAGTGGGCTGAGTTTTTAAAGTTCAAGCAATCACATGCGCCCAAGCCAATAGATTCTAAGCAGACAATCGATCGAAAAACGACTAAGCCCTTTCAGTTTATAAAAGACATGGCTTATCTCCTTGAAGAGATTGTACATAAACCACTTCCCCTAAAGCCATCTGCCAGTGAGAATGATTTTCTTTTTGAAGAGGATATATTAAGTCAGCTGGTGGTAGGTTGTGGGATGGGTCCTTTGAAAAAAGACAAGCTGATGCAGTGGCAGCACTACTTTAGCAGACTGGCTTCTCGTCTGACCCGCCTAGAGCTTACAGTCCGTAATGACGAAAAACTCTCACCCCACCATCAAGCAGCTCATTGGCTCAATATGGAACTTGAAGATAAAGCTCTCTATCTATACAGGCACCCGCAAAATCGCACCTTACAAATGGGTTTTGATCCAAACCTAGACACTGAAAAAAATGTGAGAGAAGCTGAAAAAACTTTGGAGCGCATTGAAGTTGAAGGTTGGTTTATGATCGACAAATTCTTAGAAGGTGCTATTTGTTCAATAGGCCAAAGTGGGGCTGTGACTCTCCACAAAGAAGGGCCTAACTGGAGCTATCGCATTCCAAAATATAATCCAGAAGAAATGCAGTTTATGAGTTATGTGATTATGCAAAGACTTTTTGAAGTCGGTATGGTAGAGGTTGGTGTTTGTAACCAACAAGACTGTTTTAAGCTTCTTCCCTTTGGTCGTGATACACTGTGTTAAATATCCTCGCGTTGTTGATAGCTTTTTAGTGTATTAGAAATGAGCATCGCAATAGTCATAGGCCCAACTCCTCCAGGAACCGGAGAAATATGCTTGCAGTGAGAGCGGACGCTTTCAAATGCAACATCTCCAACTAATTTTTTATCAAGTCGATTGATGCCGACATCAATTATGGTTGCACCCTTTTTAACCATAGGCACTGTAACAAATTCAGCGACCCCCATTGCCGCAACCAAAATATCTGCCTGAGAAGTGATCTGTTCTAGGCGGGGAGTTTTTGAGTGCACGAGAGTCACAGTTGCATTCGCATGGTTATTTTTTTGTATCAAAAGAGCTGCTAAGGGTTTTCCTACCAAATTGCTTCTTCCCATAATAACGATATGTTGTCCTGCAATTGGAATCTTTGATTTTATAAGTAATTGCTGAATTCCAAGAGGAGTGCATGGGATAAAATAAGGAGTGTATCCTTGTAGTAGACGTCCAACATTAAAGGGATGTAGCCCATCGACATCTTTTTTAGGATCAATCGATTCTACAATCTTTTGCAAGTTCAGTTTTTCTGGAAGTGGCATCTGCACTAAAATTCCATCAATAGAGGGGTCTTGGTTCAGTTTGTCGATAAGCGCTAAAACAGTTGATTGCTCGACATCTTGCTTCAGATAGTGGCCTTTTGTAATCAGTCCCACTTTTTGACAAGCGCGTTCCTTCATTTTGACATACAGCCTAGAAGGGGCATGGTCGCCTACTAAAACAAAAGCTAAGCCTGGCAGGCGTTTTCCCTTTAAAGAGTTTACCTGACCATGAACATAATCTAATATTTCTTGAGCTATTTTTTTTCCGTCAATAATCATAGTTAAGATGGGTTGTACATGCCTCATTTTAATCCTAGACGTCTTTTACTTCTACGGCAAATCTAACTAATCTTTAACCATGCTAAAGGACGAGGGATCTTTTCGAGTTTTTCGAACAGAGCTCCGAAAATAATAGAGAGGAAGCGAGAAAAAAATGAGCGCAAAGATTCCATCAGCAAGGGGGAGAAGACCTAGCTCAATCATAGCCCATTTAACATTTAGCTCTAAGGTTCTGGCGGAAAAAATATTTGAGAACATATAGAGCAGGGTCGAGATCTGTGCAAAAAAAATGGACAGCAAAGGCAGTGTCGTTATCTGGTCCTCGAAAAAAAGTTTTTTGAGAAAGTTGAGAGCGTACAGCGTAAGTATATAGTTAATCACCCAGAATCCAAAAGGGGTGTTTGCAGTCAAGAGGTCTAAAATAAAACCAATCAAAAAAGCGTGCCACAGTGCTTTTGTGTGGCTTGCTTTAAGAGCCATCAAACTAAGATAGGGAGCAAAATAAGTGATTTTCACAAATGGAAGTAAAACAGGAGAGCAGACCGTTAGCAGCAAGGAAACAAAAAAAAGAATAAAAACAAAAAGAGGATTCATAACTATTAGAGCTCTAGGATAAAATCTTTGACTCAATTATTGCAAGACTTGTTGGGTGTAATTTTTTTCTATTGTCATTTACAAATGTTTTTAACTCGTTTTTTGGAACCCAAAAAAGATCGCTATATTCATCATTGAGTGCATCACAATAGATATCAAGATCTTCTTTTAAAGTAATAGATTGGCAAATATCGTAAATTTTTTGATCTTTAGAATAAACAATAATTTCAGGGGTAACTTTTTCAATGACATCACATAAAAGACCTGTCTCTTGTTCGAATTCATTAATCAAGGCATACTGGAGGTTAATCACGTTATTTTCAAGAGCACACTCATCAACCCCTCCTGAAGGAACCAGTTCGAGTCTTCTTGGAGAGAACAGTACGTTTTCTGAGCGGACGCCAAATAGAATCTTATCACGATGCCTAATCCAACCACTGACAGCAAGAGGGTGGTGGATGTCTCGATAGCCTAAGTGGTAGCACGCTAGGAATTCTTTAAAGCTAATAGTGTAACCCGTAATTTGATGGGGAGAGAAGTTTTTGACACAAACTAAGGTCCCATTAAAAAGAGGCTTCCCCTCACAGGCTTTTTCAAAGATTTCATCGGCAATTTTTTCAGGAATAGAGAAGTTATGGGGGTTATTTTCTAAAACAGCCCGAAAGTTTGCATCGAGAGCTTTAACCTTTAAAGATTCATTGAGTGACATAGGCGGGCCATAGTTTTGAGAGATATTTCCAGCTGCCAAAGCTGGGCAGAGGGTGAGTTGGAACTTTTGAAAACAAAAGGGCATTCATGCCAATCTCAGTTGAGGAGGCAACAGCTTCAATTGAATCGTCGATCACTAAAACATTCTCAGGTTTAAGTTGAAGGTGGTCTAAGACTTTCTGGTAAAATTCAGCGTCTTTTTGCAGGACATTGAAGCAGTTTGGAGTGTAAATATCCTTAATATGATGTGCTATTTTGTGAAATTTAAGAATTTTATCTGCTGATTTTTTTTGATTTGCAGTGGTTAAAATAAATGTTATGCCTTCTTCTTCTTCAACTTTTTTTAAGAACTCTTTGACCCCTTGAAATAGAGGAGCTCTTAGGTAATATTTCTGCAGATATTGTTCATATTTCTTTTTTAAGCTATGTGGAGGGTAGTTGAGAGAGTATTTAATCTTAAAGTATTCAATGCACTTTTCAATAGATGAGGTTTTAAGCTGTGAAAATTCCTCATCGGAGCCTTGAATCTGGTGTTCTGAGAGGAAGTCTTGGTAAATATGTCGCAATTTAGGCAAGCTGTTAACTAGTGTGCCATCTAAGTCTAAAAATAAGTGAGATAAGTTCGAATTTAATTTTACCATAATACATCTTGGTATTGGATTCCTTGCCCTTTTACAATGTCTCGAGTAGCGACCTTTCCGACCATCTCTTCAAGGTACTTAGGGTGCAGGCCCAGGCGATTGTTTCCAGGTCTCAAAATTGCAATATTTCCATCTTCTTTAAGTGTTTCTCCTGCAGCTATTTTACTAATTGCTTGCAGGCCTCGTCTTGCAAAATGAGCTAACTCTTCTTCTTGATGGAAAATTTCTTTTTTTGCAACCCCAAGAATCTGCTCTGTTTCACGAATAGCAAGGCACATTTCTTTAAGTTCTTTGCAGTCAATGGCAAAAAAATGATCGGGGCCCGGAAGTTTAGAGCAAATGGTAAAGTGTTTTTCAATTGCCACCGCTCCTAAACTAGTGGCTGCAATAGGAGCATAGAGAGGGTGCGCGCTATGGTCTGACAGGCCTATTGGAAGTTGAAATTGCTTTCGTAAAGAGGGGATGCAGTTTAAGTTTAAAGAGTTGCTGGCTGCAGGGTATTGAGCCGTGCAGTGTAAAAGAGTTAGCTCCTGGCCTCCCGATTTTTTAAAAGTTTCAATGGCCCATTGAATATCTTCTAGAGTTGAGGCTCCTGTTGAAAGATAAAGAGGCTTTTTGCATTGAGCTGCACACTCAATCAGCCGAAGATGTCTAATTTCATAAGACGCTATTTTGTGCCTCTTTACGTAAGGGTCTAAGATTTTAAAATCTTCTTTGGAGAAAAAGGAACACATAAACTCAATGCCCACATAATTTGCATGTTGGGCAAGTAATGGGACAAAATCAGGAGGAAGGGCATACTGAGAAAAAATCTCATGAATGTCTTTATTGAGGTACCCTGGGCTTCCAGCCTTCGGAGCGTAGACACGCTGCTTATGATAGAGCTGAAATTTAACGGCATTGCAGCCGGCCAGGTAGGCTTCTTCGATCATTGTTTTGGCAAGACAAAGGCTCCTTGAAGCGTCTCCCAGTGAAAAATTAGACCCAGCTTCTCCTATGATAAAGACGCGCTCTTTTGCAGAATCTATCAGAGAATAGGTAAACTTTTTTGCGGGGTGTAAAGAGCCATGTTTTGGAACTTGAACATCTAAAGGTCCTGCAAAACCAGCTTTTAAAAAAAGATGGCAAGCTTGAGTGTTTGTCGGTTTGCAAAAAGCAATGACCTCTCTAAGGGGAGATCTAACAAGCATCTCTAGCGCCTTTTTAAGAGCCTTGGAGCCTATTCTTTTTGCTTGTTGCTTAGGGTCTAAATAGATGGAAAGTTCACAAACATCCTCTTTAAACCATTTTGAAAAATAAACAACTCCAACTTTTTGATTTTCATATATCACGAATAAAGGAGAAAGAGAGGGGATAGAGTGATATTTTTCCAAGAATTCTTTACAGAAAAGGTCTAAGCATTTTTGATGAGAATCAAAAGAGTAGTGACAGGTAGCGGGGGCAAAGCGCCAAGAATGCATCAGCTTTAAATTTTGATAGGAGGGATCAATAGGCTCTAAGCTAATGGGCATGTTTGGTCACTTCTCCATTAAGAGTGTAAAAGTTCAAGGATTTCGTTGTAACCAAAATGGGGATTTTTAGGGTATATTTCTTGAAGAATTTTTTCAACGCGTACAAAATCTTCCTCAGTATCCACGGAAACATTAAAATGAGAGTCGTCTTGAGGCTGAGCAATATTATGGCACTTAATAGGCATCTTCTTAGAGGTCATCCAGGGAGTCACGTGTTCTTTTTCGAAAGAGGTCTGGGCATACTTGTAAGCATTTCTAAGTGTTTTGAAATTAAAAATTTCTATGTCAAATCCCTTTGGGAAACTTCGTAGCTGTGTGTTGGAAAGATAGTCCCACTGAGGGTTTTTGCAAAACAGAGTGAGCATTTGGTCTACCAAATGGGGATCTGCCAAAGGGCAGTCTCCCGTAATACGAACTATTGTGTTCGCTTTATATTCTTTAGCTACCTGATAAAAGCGTTTTAAAACATGGTGTTCATCTCCACGGTAAAAGGCAACGCTAAGCTGGTTGCATAAAGTGATGATGGCATCATCTTCTTCTTTTTTAGTGGTGGCCACGACAAGCTCTGCTCGATGTTGTAATAATTGCAGGCGAGAAAGCGTATAGTAGAGCATCGGCCTACCTAGCATTGAGCGAATTACTTTTTTTGGGAGTCTTTGCGACCCCAAACGAGCCTGAACGACGATGAGAGTTTTCATAAAAATAACTTGAGGGAAGGCGAATTTATTCGCAACTAATAAGCTGTGATCGGAAGAGAATTAGGCGTATTTCTTTTTCATCCGATCTAGGTCGGACTTGATACGCTTTCGGATGTTTTTTGAGACTCGATCAATAAAGAGCACACCGTTCAAATGGTCATTCTCATGCATGACCTGGCGCGCATAGTACCCAGAGAGCCTTTCTTTAAAATTATTTCCTTCAACATCTTGCCATTCTACTGTAATAGATTCGGGGCGTGCAATCGGTAGATATAATCCGGGGAATGAAAGGCAGCCTTCATCGGCGATTAAAAGATCATTGGAGGGTTCTGATAGCTTTGGATTAATAAAAATAACTGGAGGGCCGTAGCTATCTCGGTCATTAACCATATGGTGAGGGCAAACTGCAAAAATGCGGTGATTAGAATGCACCTGAGTTGCTGCAAGCCCGATAGGAATAGAGCCTGGCGAGAAAAGATCAGGCTCTTTAAAGTGCTCTAAAAAGACTTTGACAAAAGCTTTTGTTTCATCATTAATAGGTGTATTTGCTTCTGCTTTTTTACGAAGCCAAGGATGGTTATAATAAGCAAGTTTAAGCTTCATGTGTCTGCTCTATTGCTGGCATTGGTAAACTCGTTTTATGGCGCCCCAAACTAGAAGTCCACATGGAAAGAGCAATGCAAGAGACGAAAAAAAGAGTGGCCAAAACAGCTGTCATTTTTTTTAAAACCTGAGCGGTTGAGGTGCCAAAGAGGGCATCTGATGAGTCTCCGCCAAAGGAGGCTCCAAGTCCCATGCTTTTACTTTCCTGAATAAGAATTACAGTACTCAAAATAAGGCATAGAAGCATAAAAACAGCGATAAAAAAATAATAAATAAATGTCATTTTACAATATTTCCTGAGATTTGAATGATTTTTGAAAAAGAGTTATGGTCAAGTGAAGCTCCTCCAATTAAGACGCCATCAATATCAGGCTCTTGGAGAAATTCTTCGATATTTTCTGGAGTGATAGAACCTCCATATAAGATAAAGATCTCTTCAGCGCATTCTTCACCCCATGTATTTTGAACGATCTTACGAAGATTAAAGAGGGTCTCTTGCGTCATTTGTGCTGTCGCTGCTTGCCCCGTTCCAATTGCCCAAACCGGCTCATACGCAAGTGTAATTTCAGAGATGTTTTCAGGGGGGATTTCAGCGAGACTTTCTAGTAGTTGCTTTTTTAAGACTTCTAAGGTCTTGCCGTCTTCTCTTTCAGAGGCAGTCTCTCCAATGCATAGGATTGGAATCAAATCATTTAAAAGAGCTTGTTTCACTTTTTGGTTGATAAAGGAGTTGCTCTCTTTAAAAATACGTCGTCTTTCAGAGTGTCCAATGATTGCAAAGTCACCCCCGGCTTCTTTGACCATATGGGCTGAAACTTCTCCGGTAAAGGCTCCATTAGCTTCCGAGTGAATGTTTTGCGCTCCAATACTTGCCATGGCAGGCTTATTTTGAGCACATGAATAGAGAGCGGGAAAAGGCGGGGCAATGAAGACAAGGCACGTTGTGATCGGTAGCTTTTGGATAAACTCAACCGATTCATCAACGGTTTTGTTCATCTTCCAATTCGCCACAATTCGAACTTCTTTAGACATTAAAAACCTCTTTAAAAAACTGAGCCCAAGGATAGCCTAAGTGATGGTGTAATTCAAGATTTTTTGTAGGGTAAAAAGAATGTGACTGTTATGCTAGCCTCTTATTTTAAGATAAAAAAATATGTTTACGTCTCCCATCATACTAACAGTCAGTCAACTGACACATGCTGTCAAATTACATTTGGAAAAGCAGTTTCCAAAAGTGGTTGTGCGAGGAGAAATTAGTAATTTCAAACGCCAAGCCTCCAATCACCTGTACTTTACGCTGAAAGACAGCCGCGCTCAAGTGCAGTGTGCGATGTTTCAAGCTGATGCAAGGCATCTCAGAGTGGACCCCGCAAACGGAGATCAAGTTGAAATTGTCGGTGAGTTGAATGTCTATCCTCCTCGGGGAAACTATCAGATTATTGTGAGAAGTTTACAGCTTGCTGGGGTCGGTGAGCTTTTAAAACTTTTAAATGACCGCAAAGAGAAATTTTTGAAAATGGGCTGGTTTGAGGCGAGTTGTAAGAAAAAACTACCCACCTTTCCTAAGACGATTGGAGTTATAACGAGTCCAACAGGGGCCGTTATTTCTGACATATTGCAAATTTTAAACCGGCGTGCTCACGGATTTAGAGTTTTACTTAATCCAGTCAAAGTTCAAGGGCAGGGAGCGGCTGAAGAAATAAGCCAGGCAATAGATGAAATGAATCACTTTCAGCTCGCTGATGTCATCATTGTGGGTCGAGGAGGGGGAAGCATTGAAGATTTGTGGGCTTTTAATGAACCCTGTGTCATTGAAAGTATCCATAAAAGTCATATCCCCGTTGTGTCGGCGATTGGCCATGAAACCGATACGACACTTGCTGATCTGGTGGCTGACCTTAGAGCACCCACTCCTTCAGCTGCAGCTGAGCTTGTTTTAGCTGAAAAACAAGTAGCGGATCGCTTTTTAAGTAATACCTTAACACAGATCAATCAATTTCTAAGGCAAGCATTAAAAACAAGACGTGAAAAGTTAACGGCACTTTTAAACAACCCTCATTTGCAGTCTCCTCAAAATATGTTACGTTTTTTTGATCAAAGAGTTGATGAAATGCAACTTCTTATTGAGCGGGCATGGGAAGGGGGCCTCCACAGACGAAAAGAGCGCTTGCAGCGCTTGTGGATGCGAGCTCAAGCTATCAGTCCTGAATCTCATATTCAAAAAATGGGTTTTCGCCTAAAACAAATCCAGGAAAAATTTGATTATAAAATGCAGGCTAATTTACAAAATTTTCAGCGTAAATTTGAGAATGTTTCTATTCATTTAAAGGCGATTGATCCTAAAAAAGTTCTTGACAAAGGTTACAGTATTGTCTTTGATGAAAAACAAAATTCAGCTATATTATCTGTCCAAAAGATTTCTTTAAAACAAAGAGTCAAGCTGATATTAAAAGACGGTTATTGTGAAGCGGTCATAGATGGGGTACACCAAGACAATGGAAGACAACGTGTTAAACTTTGAAGAGGCCTTTAAACGGTTAGAAGAAATTTTGCAACTGATGAACGGTTCGGAGCTTTCACTGGACAATTCTTTGAAGTATTACGAAGAGGCTGATCGCTTGATTGCACAATGCCAAAAGCACCTTAAAGGAGCTGAGAAAAAAGTTGAAGTGCTCATCAAAAAACGGAATCAAGGCCTTGAACTGGACACTCATGGACACCCTATTGCAGAAACATTTTCATCTCAAAACCCTGAAGAAGGTGCTCTTAACTAAGTTATGCTTTCTCAAATAAACAATCCTCAAGATTTTAAAAATTATTCAATCGAGCAGCTTAAAGAGCTTGCAGATGAAATTCGTCACAGAATTATTTCAGTACTTTCAGTAAATGGCGGTCACCTCTCCTCAAATCTAGGAATTGTTGAGTTAACAATTGCAATGCACGTCGTTTTTAATACACCGATCGATAAATTAATTTTTGATGTTAGTCACCAAACATACCCTCATAAACTATTGACAGGAAGGTATTCTGAGTTCGAACGCATTCGTAAATACAAAGGTTTGTGTGGTTTCTCTCACCCTGAAGAATCAGTCTATGATCACTTTTATGCAGGGCATGCTGGAACGGCGCTTTCTCTTGCATTAGGACTTGCAAAGACACGTGATACTTTTCAACGTGAGGAACATATCGTTCCAGTTATTGGCGATGCCACCCTAACTTGTGGCATGGTTTTAGAAGCCCTGAACAATCTCCCAAATGACCTCAAGCGTTTCATCGTCATTTTGAATGATAATGCGATGTCGATTTCAAATAATGTAGGAGCGATCAACCATATATTAAGCCATATGGTTGGAAGCCCCTCAATGAAAGAACAGTCGATGGATCAGGATTCCTTGAGCGCCCACAATCATCGTTGGACACAAACCAACGGAGTGGTCTCCTCTGAAGGATTTGCAAACTATCCCGCAACATTTTTTGAGCAATATGGACTTAACTATGTTGGCCCCATCGATGGTCACGATATCGAAAAACTCATTGCCACACTCTCCTCCTTAAAAAAGAGTAGAAGCCCTTGTCTGCTTCATGTTCTTACAACCAAAGGAAAGGGAATGCCAGAGGCGATGCGCAATCCGATCTCTCATCATGGTGCAAAGCCCTTTAATCCTGAATCAGGTAAATTTTTACCTAACCCCTCGCTCAAACCAACCTTTCCCAAAGTTTTTGGTCGCCATCTTTTAGAAATGGGAAAGAAAGATGCTCAGATTATCGCGGTAACCCCTGCAATGTCCTATGGCTCTTGCTTAGACTCTTTTAAAGAAGCATTTCCAAAGAGATGCATTGATGTTGGAATTGCAGAACCCCACAGCGTGACATATTGTGGAGGAATCGCCTATTCCAGAGAATTGAAAGTGATATCATCTATTTATGCTACTTTTTTACAAAGGGCGATGGATAATGTTTTTCATGATATATGCCTGCAGCATATCCCTGTTGTTTTTGCAGTCGACCGAGCAGGAATCTCAGCTGCTGACGGTCCGACACATCATGGAATTTATGATATTGGATTTTTGAAAGTAATGCCAAATATGGTTATCTGCCAACCACGGGATGGTCAAGTACTCAAAGAGCTTTTGAATGTCGCTTTTGAATGGAACCTTCCTACGGCAATTCGCTATCCAAATATGATTACTGAGAATGATAAAGAGCCAAAGGTTAATAGAAAACTTGGAAAGGGGGAGATTTTAGCTTTGGGTAAAGATCTTTTAATTATTGCGCTCGGCCATATGAATCGGGAAGCTATGCAAGTTCATGAAATCTTAAAATCAAAAGGGATCAACAGTTCTATTTTTGACCCTGTCTTTGTAAAACCCCTTGATGAAACAGCTTTAACCCAGCTTTTTGAAACTCATTCTATGGTTCTCACCCTCGAAGAACACTCACTCCAAGGGGGATTAGGAAACAGCGTGAATCAGTTTCTGATTCAAAATCACTTATCTCATGTACGTGTTTTAAATAAAGGTATCCCTGACCTTTATTTGCAGCAGGGAAGTCGCGCTGAATTGCTTGAAGAAATTCGTCTGCTCCCAGAGCAGATTGTAGAGGATGTTATGGAAAGCTTTCGTTTAGAAGCTCTTCAAATGGCGACTTTATGATGCAAATTGCACTGTTCCCAAAAATTGATAACAAGTTTTCAAAGCAATATACCCACCAGGTTATTGAGATACTTGCTAAATACGGAGTGATGGTTGTTGTTGAAGATCAATATTCCGAGCTTTTTAAAGCGCCCCCCTTATCAAGCGTTGATTTTAAAAAGCTACAGTTCTTAATTTCAATGGGTGGGGATGGAACCATCCTACGTTTGATTCACAGATACAAACAGTTTGATATCCCGATCATTGGGATTAACCTAGGCCACCTTGGCTTTATGGCAGATATTCCCTTAAATGAAATTGAGATTTCACTGGTAGATCTTATAGAAGGGGCCTATCGAGTGGAAAATAGGATGATGCTTCAAGCTAAAATGAATGATTTAGAGGGGTTTGCTCTCAATGATATAGTGGTGCATCGCTCCAATCGTTCCAATTTAGTGGAGTTTGCCATCAAGGTCAATGGAGGCCTTATCAACACCTTTGAGGCTGATGGAATGATTATTGCTACTCCAAATGGTTCTACAGCATATTCACTAGCTGCAGGAGGACCTATCTTAACACCTGAGCTAGAGGCAGTCGTTTTAACACCAGTATGCGCCCACACCATCTCCAATCGACCCATTGTATTATCTCCTCGCCATGAGATCGAAATTCAATATTTGAGAGGAAAGTACCCCCTAGAGGCTGTCTTTGACGGGATTTCCCAAGGAAAAATGGGTCAAATGATGTCACTTCGAATAAAAAAGCACGAAAAAAAGCTGCGTATTGTTAGACTCTCTAGGCATGATTATTTTGCAACCCTTAGAACAAAACTCGGTTGGGTTGGAAAGCTGCGATAAATAATAAGGAATAAGTATGGCAAATTCACTATTTTTAGAAAAACTAAATTTACAAACAGAAGAGCTGAAAAGCCAAGGTTTGTTTAAAGAAGAGCGTATTATATCAAGCCCACAATCTGCACAGATATCCCTTGAAAGGGGATCAAAAGTTCTCAACTTCTGCGCTAACAATTACCTGGGGCTTGCTCACAGCCCAGAGGTTGAGCAAGCAGCAGTAGAGGGGATTCATCGTTTTGGATTTGGAACGGCATCGGTTCGTTTTATATGTGGAACGCAAAATGTTCATAAACAGCTGGAACAAAAGGTCTCTCAGTTTTTGCACATGGAAGACACCATTCTGTACTCTTCTTGCTTTGACGCAAATGGAGGTTGTTTTGAAACGCTTTTAGGCCCAGATGATGCTGTTATTTCAGATTCTTTAAATCACGCGAGCATTATTGATGGCATTCGCCTTTGTAAGGCCAAAAGATTCCGCTATCGTAATAATGACTTACACGATCTCGAAGAAAAACTCAAAGAAGCAGATGCTGCGGGTGCCCAAGTGAAAATGATTGTGACCGACGGGGTTTTTTCAATGGATGGAATTATTGCCAACCTGAAAGGTATTTGCGATCTTGCAGATCAATATCAAGCACTTGTTTTTGTCGATGACTGTCATGCAACAGGTTTTATTGGAGAGCGCGGAATAGGGACACCTGAGTATTGCGAAGTTTTAGGGCGTATCGATATCCTAACAGGAACCTTCGGAAAGGCTCTTGGAGGGGCTTCAGGGGGCTACACTTCAGGTCGTAAGGAAATTATTGCTTGGCTGCGCCAGCGCTCGCGTCCTTACCTATTTTCAAATTCACTAGCTCCTGCGATTTGTCAGGCCTCAATCAAGGTCTTTGAGCTTTTAGAAAAGGGCGATCAGCTACGCAAGAAGTTAAAAGAAAACAGTGAATATTTCCGCCGTAAAATGACGGAGCTTGGTTTTAGTTTAGCTGGAAAAGATCATCCTATTATCCCTGTGATGCTTCATGATGCTAAGATTGCATCTTTGATGGCAGAAGAACTTTTGAAAGAAGGAATTTATGTGATTGGATTTTCATTTCCGGTGGTTCCTCAAGGTCAAGCGCGGATCCGCACACAGATCTCAGCAGCACATTCAGTACAAGATCTAGATCGTGCGATTATGGCTTTTGAAAAAGTGGGTAAGAAATTAGGAATTATTAAAGGAGCTAGTATATGAAAGCTCTCGTGAAAAAAGAGGCTAGAAAAGGACTTTGGTTAGAAGACATCAAAGAACCGACCCCTTCAGCAACGCAAGTGATGATACGTGTGAAGAAATCATCGATTTGCGGGACCGATGTCCATATCTACGAATGGGATGATTGGTCACAAAAAACGGTTCCTGTCCCATTGACTATTGGTCACGAATTTATGGGGGAAATTGTTCAGCTGGGAACGAGTGCAACACGTTTTAAAGTTGGTGATCGTGTCTCTGTAGAAGGGAGAATTGGTTGTAATCACTGTAGAAACTGTACTAGAGGGTTTAAAAACCTTTGTGTGAACATGATAGGGATTGGGGTTCACTGTAATGGCGGTTTTGCTGAATATGTGGTGGTTCCTGAAGAGAATGTCTTTTTACTTGATCCTTCGATAGATGATGAAGTGGCGAGTGTCTTAGATCCTTATGGAAACGCGGTTCATATGGCCCTTTCCTTTGATCTTGTTGGAGAAGATGTTTGGGTAGTTGGTGCTGGCCCCATTGGTTTGATGGCTTGTGGTATTGCCAAAAAAGTGGGAGCGCGCACTGTGATCGCATCAGATCTCTTTGATTTTCGCCTAGACTTAGCTAAAAAAATGGGTGCAACACATACTGTGAATGTCAACAATCAATCCATTGAAGAAGTCATGAAAAAAGCAGGGATTAAAGTAGGGTTTGATGTGGCTCTTGAGTCTGCAGGAAGTGCCGTGGCCCTTGAATCAATTTTCAAGAATCTAATGAAGGGAGGGAAAGCCGCTCTACTGGGGATCTGTCCAGGAAAAGTGGAAACCTCTTGGAACGATATTGTGATGAAAGGGCTAGAGATTAAAGGAATTTCAGGGCGTGAAATTTTTGAAACGTGGCATAAGGGGACCAACTTATTAAAAAGTGGTCTAGATATTAAACCGACAATCACTCATCGTTTTGCAAAAGAGGAATATGAAAAAGCTTTCGAACTGATCCTATCAGGTCAGTCGGGTAAAGTTATTTTAAACTGGGAATAATTATGGAAATTTTAGTGGTTGGAGCGGGATATGTGGGCTTGGTTTCTGCAACGTGTTTTGCTGAGATGGGGCATCAGGTAACTTGCCTAGATATAGATGCTAAAAAAGTTGAAACTTTAAAGCAAGGAATTGTCCCATTTTATGAACCAGGTCTTGATGAGCTTGTTAAGCGTAATATGAAAAATAAAAGGTTATTTTTCACAACAGACTACCAAGAAGGGGTGCAGCGCTCGGTCATTGCTTTTATTGCAGTGTCCACTCCCCAAGCTGAAGATGAATCAGCAGAGCTTAAGTATGTCGACCAGGCTGCCTTGCAAATTGCGGAGCATATGGACGACCCTTACATTATTGTAAATAAGTCCACAGTTCCTGTAGGGACAGCCGCTCGCATTGAAACCATTATTCAAAATAGACTTGATGAGCTAGACAAACAGATTCCTTTTTGTGTGGCTTCGAATCCAGAGTTTCTCAAAGAGGGGAGCGCTGTCTACGACTTTATGAAACCTGATCGTATTATTGTAGGGGCAGAAGATCCAAGAGCTGTGAAAGCTTTGCAAGAGATTTACTCTTCTTTTTCTATTAATCACGATAAAATGCTTATCATGGATATTTTTTCTGCTGAAATTTCAAAATATGCTGCCAATGCCATGCTAGCTTCGCGCATTTCATTCATGAATGAGATTGCTGGAATTTGTGAAAAAGTAGGGGCTAATGTAGGGAAGGTGCGCAAGGCTATTGGAGCTGACCGAAGACTTGGCACGCACTTTTTATATCCAGGAGTGGGTTATGGAGGGTCGTGTTTCCCTAAAGATATTAAAGCCTTTCGAACGACTGCAAAAAAAATTGGTTGCTCTACAGATATGCTCGATGCAATTGAAAGTGTGAATCAAAAGCAAAAGCAACTCATGCCCCAGAAAATCCACCAGTATTTTGAGGGAGATCTAGAGGGTAAAACCATTGCGGTTTGGGGGCTTAGCTTTAAGCCGGATACGGATGATATGCGTCAGGCTCCAGCGTTGACTCTTATCAAATTGCTCTATGAGCATGGGGTACATTTTAAACTTTACGATCCGATTGCTATGGAAAATGCAAAATTATATTTAAAAGGACTTGAGGATCAGATTACCTGGTGTTCTTCTGAGCTTGATGCTTGTGCAGATGCAGATGCAGTGGTACTCATGACAGAGTGGCGACAATTTCGTTTTGTTGAATTTAATGAAGTATTAAGTACAATGAATGGTAAAGCTTTTTTTGATGGTAGAAATCAGTATGAACCTGATGATATGGCACAAAAAGGCTTTGATTACATCTGTGTCGGCAAAAAGAGTGTATATGCAAATCAAATCAATATCCAAGCAACTTCTAGATAGACTAGAGGAAAATCTTTCAAGTCATATTTCAAGAGAGGAAAAAACTCTCTATGAGGCAGCCCGCTATGCAATTGGCAGCGGAGGGAAAAGAATTCGTCCCCTACTAGTTTTACTAACGTGTTATGATCTGTGCCAAGAAGTAGACCATGCTTTTGATGCAGCTTCTAGTTTAGAGTTTGTCCATAACTACACGTTGGTGCACGATGACCTGCCCTGCATGGATGATGATGATCTAAGGCGCGGGAAACTGACTGTACATAAAGCATTTGACGAAGCCACGGCTGTTTTGTGTGGAGACTTCTTACTTACAGAATCTTTTGCAATGATATCACAGAGTCCTCACATCTCTAACGATCAAAAAGTAGAGCTTATCAAGCTTTTAAGTTACTATAGTGGGGGGCAGCAGCTTTTAGAAGGCCAGCTCTTAGATTTACAAATGGGGGGAAAAAATGGACATATCTATGAGCTTTTAAGCATTTATATGAGAAAAACATCCTCTCTTTTTTGCTGTGCTCTTGAATTTGGGGCCATTTTAGCCAACCGATACCAGAGCAACCAAAAAGTTCTACGTGAAGTTGGGCAAAAAATTGGCTGGGCTTTTCAAATTCAAAATGATTTTTTGGGTAAACACAAAGACGAAAAATGTGAAAAATTTACCATTTTCTCTCTGAAAACAGACGAAGAAGCTCGTTCTTTGATCGAAGAAACTGTTCAAGAAGCTCTGCTACTACTGAACAGTTTAGATTGTTCTTTCCCTCTTTTGATTCCATTTCTCAATAAGATGTTTTCTATATGAAGTTTACAAATGTAAAAGCTTTCCAAAAGCATATAGAGACCGCTAGCATAGAGCACCTGTGTAATGTGTATCTTATTCTAGACCCGGAGAGCTATATTCAACAAAAAGTGGCCAAAAAGTTATTGGATCTTCATAAAAACCCCGAAATATATACGGGGGCTGAGTTGACGTTGCAAAAACTCAGTGAAATATTAGAGACCCATTCGATGTTTTCGGAAAATAAAGTGGTTTGTATTTATGAGATCTCCAAGCTTACAAAGCCTCTTTTAAAAAAACTTCTTCAAGCCACAGAGAAAAAAAGAGACCCGTTGCGCTTGATCTTAACGGCAGCTTCCATGCCTAAAGAGTTAAGCGCGTTTAATAAAAGTGGGATTATTTTGGACTTAACTCAAGAAAAACCATGGGATCGAGACAAGCGCTTGATGTTTGAGATAGTCCAGAAATTTTCAGAGAATCAACTAAAAATATCTTCAGCATTAGCTAGCCAGATGGTGAAAATGAGTGACTCTAAGGCTGCAATCATTGATCAAGAGATCGAAAAACTGATCTGCTATTTGAATGGGAAAAATGAGGTGTGTCGTGAAGATTTAAAACTTTTAGGTTCTTACTCTCAAAGCTCTTTATTCAAAATAGGACAAGCTTTACTAGAAAATAACCTCAAAGAAGCCCTTTTTTTAATTCATTCACATAAATTCCCAATGATGCTTTTAATTTATTCATTGCGGACCATCTTTCAGAGAAATTTTAGGATTAAGGGATTAGCGGTCAAAGATATCGGTCAATATTACCCGCAGCTAAGGGGCACTTTTTTAGATAAAAATATTCAGTGGAGTGCTCAGCATACATCTGAGCAATTTAAAAAAATGCTAGCTATTCTCTTTGAAATTGAGTTGATCGCAAAAAACCAAACGTGTAATGAAGAGTTTTTACAAAGTCTACTACTGCTGAAAATTGGTTTAATGAATGAATCCCTTCCAGTTTAAAATACCCGCACGACAAAGAAGCTGTATTGAATGTAACAAGCGCTTTGAAGATAATGATCAGATCTTCTCAACTGTAGAAGGAGAGGAAGAGGCCCCTTTACGTAAAGATTACTGTCACAATTGCTTTAATGAAGCTCTTTGTGGAGAGAATATTTGGGGTCATTGGCACATAGAATTAAAAAGAGAGAAAAAAGTTTTAACCCCCGACGAACGAGCTATGGAGATCTTTCTTTCTGCCTATAAAAATGAAGATTTAGAGTACCTCTTTTTTGTAGCTCAGTATTTAAGACGCAAAAAGCAACTCGTTCTTCGCAGTGAGATCAAAAAAGAAAATAGACTCTTTTTTGAAGATCCTAAAACCTCTGAAATTTACGCACTGGTTAAAAAAGATGTCCCTCTTAGTGACGTCAACAAACTTAAAGTTCAGTTTATTAATGAACTTGAGCATTCAAATAGTTAAGCTAAAAAACTTTAAAAAAAGTGACTCCCTAGTTGAATTCAGGGACCTCTTCTTCTGCTTCAGTACCCTGTTAGTATGTTTTGATAGTTTTGGACAACTTCTTGGTAGGGAAGATCTTTGCCAAAAGCATATTCATAAATCTGTTTTCGAATTTTGCTGTATTTGAGAGAGTCTAGTGGGAGCTCTTTTTCTATATTTGAGTAGATATTTTTTAGATCTTTTAGGTGTAGATTATGCCCAGCTTTCAAAAGGTAGGCAGAAGGATCAGCAAGAGAATTGCGGTCATCATGGTTGAGAAAAAAAAGGGGGATGTTAAAGTAAAGTGCATCATAGCCAACTGAAGAGTAATCTCCTAGATAGACATCAACTTTATTGAGAAGAGAGTAGATATGTGGGAAAGAAAATGAAACCTGTAAGTTGGGTTTGTTAAGGTAATGCTCAAGTAGTTGACTAAGTTTTTTGGTCGACCCTTTTTGCTCCATATCCATTTTTAAAAGAGGGTGGAGTTTGACCAGTAAATTGATGTGCCTAGGAAGATTCTCAATAAGATCGCCAAGGGCCTTTAAGACTGAAGAGGAGTCATCTTTGTCATGCCAGGTAGGAGCATAAAGAAGAGTTAACTGCTTTTTCTCAAACTTAGAAAAAATATTTTTTTCTGCAGACGCATCAAAGAAATCCTTGTGTTTTTGGTAATAGGTGAGGCGATAATTTCCCACTTTACTAAAAGTGGTTGCTCTTTCATCAAACCCTGAACTTTTGAAGATATCAAGCATCCGCTCTCCATATACAAGGATCTGATCAGTATCACTAAGGTGTCCTACGGGTTGAAACCAATGCTTGTCAGAGCAGCCATGTAAGTGGTAGATAAATTGAGTTGGTTTTTCCCAGAGGTCAAGGTTGTCTTTTTCTTCAATTTTTTGATTTATCTGCTCTCTAAAGGTATGTGGGTAAATGCTAAAGCCATAGAAAATACTCGAGTAATCTTTGATCAAATGTTCAAGGGCAAGCTCAGGAATCAGCTTGAAGGCAAAGGGAGGATAAAAATGCTTTAGCTTAAATAGCAATTGCGGGGATGTGCAAATAAGAGGAATGTCTAATAAAGAGCAAATCGGAACACTATGGTCAAAAAAAGACTCTAGGGGCCCCATGAGCACGCAGGCTCCTCTTTTATTTGTGGGAGGAATAAAGTGATGGACAGAGAAGGAATTGGAAGGTTTCAAGGGAGCCTTTGATGAGTTAGCTAATAAGATTTTGTTTATTCTTTTTTTAATATTTATGACATAGTTTTTTCAAGTTCTGAGCCACTTCTTTATAAGAAAGATCTTTTCCAAAAGCATAGTGATAGATTTGCTGTCTAATTGCTGCATATTCATAGGGTTCTTGATCGAGATGGTTTTCAACGATTGAGTAGAGACGATTAAGATCTTTTAAGGAAATATTGACTCCTGATTTTAAGAGGAGGGCAGACGGGTCATTTAAAGGGTCACGTTGCTTATGGTTGATAAAAAATAGAGGGATATTAAAAGCTAAGGCGTCATAGCCGACTGATGAATAATCTCCGATGTATCCATCCACATGGCTTAAAAGAGAGTGCATATGGGGGAAGAGGGAATGAACTTGTAGGTTGGGCTTTTCAAGGTAGGGGAGCAGTAGCTGATAAAGCTCATTGAAAGAACCTTTATTTGGAAGATCCATTTTCAAAAGAGGGTGTAACTTAATGAGTAAGTTGAGGTGAGCTGGAAGGGTTTCTAGGAGTTTAGAGGTGGCCTTTAAAACAGAAGAGGAATTGTTTTTGTCATGCCAAGTGGGAGCATAGAGAAGCGTCGGTTGTTTTTTTTCAAACTTTGAAAAGATGTTTTTTTGAGCAGAGACATCGAAGAAATCTTTATTTTTTTGGTAATATGCTAACCGGTAATTGCCAACTAATGGGAAAGATTTTTTTTCTAGATCAAACCCTGAGTTTTTAAAGATGTCAAGCATCCTATTTCCGTATACGAGCACATGATCAGCATCCCTTAAGTGGCTTTGAGGGCTAAACCAATGCTTATCTGAGCACCCATGCAAATGATAGATAAATTGAGTGGGGCATTTCCAAGAAGCTGGACAGTCTTTGTCTTGGAGCCTTTGATTTAGAATTTCTCTATATGTGTAGGGCATCGTTCCAAATCCATAGAAGATGTTTGAATAGTGGGGAATAATTTCTTCTAAAGAAAGGTTGGGAACCAGTTTATAGTCAAAAGGAGGGTAGAAGCGCTTTAACTTAAAAATAAGCATTGGGGCGTTTGTAATAAGGGGAATATCTAATAGAGAGCAAATAGGGACACTGTGATCAAAAAAGGTCTCCAAAGGCCCCGCAAGCACACAGGCGCCCCTTTGTCCACCTATAGTATAATCATCCACTGAGAAAGTTGTTTTTTTGACCATCAGTTGCTTCGTTTTTTTTCAAAATAAGTTGTCTGTATCATCTCATTTATATTAAAAATCAAGGGGATAAAAGAAAGAGATCATCGCTAAAAAAGACTCTTTTTGTTACAAGGGTGCTTTTTTAAAAACCTAAATTGAATATGCTCTCAGAAGTCGACGACTTTTATTTATATATTGCCTCAGAAAAAGGCCTTTCTCAAAATACACTGATCGCATACCGCTATGATTTAGATCGTTTTATCGAGTATCTTCTGAGTCAAGATCAAAGAGATTTGAAGCAAGTTTCCCAGCAGCATTGCATTGCATTTTTAGGAAGCTGCCAGGAGAAAGGGTACGCCTCGTCAAGTATGGGAAGGCTTTTAATTACCTTAAAGGTCTTCTTTACCTTTTTAAAAAGAGAGGGGCATATAGAATCGAATGTGGCCCACTATTTATCAAGCCCTAAGATCTGGCAGATGGTGCCAACTGTTTTAAGTATTTCTCAAGTAGATAAACTTCTTAATGAACCGAATGTGAAGCTTGCTACAGAGTCTCGTGATAGAGCCGTTTTAGAGATGCTCTATGGTAGTGGTCTAAGGGTCAGTGAAGTGTGTAAGCTAAAAATTAATGACCTGGATGATCAGTTTGTGAGAGTTGTTGGTAAGGGGAATAAAGAGCGTCTAGTCCCTGTAGGAAGTAAAGCAATTGAGGCGGTTGACCAGTACTTATCGGTACACCGAACAGATGACAAGAGTCCTTATTTATTTATCACTCCCAAAAAACAACCAATCAATAGAGTTTTAGTGTGGAAACGGTTGAAAATTTATGCACAAAGAGCGGGTATTTGCCAAAATTTTTCTCCTCATACACTGCGGCATTCTTTTGCAACCCACCTTCTAGAAAATGGAGCCGATCTAAGAGTGATCCAGGAGATGTTAGGGCATGCAAATGTTGCTACGACCGATCGTTATACACAGGTGAGTCAAAGTCACTTGCAAAAGGCGTTTGAAAACTCACACCCTAGACTATAGCTTCTTTTTTAACAAAGCATTGACGACTCCAGGGGATGCTTTTCCCTTTGAGGCTTTCATCACCTGACCTACTAAAAAACCAAAAGCTTTCGGTTTCCCACTTCTATAGTCAGTAACCGATTGTTGATTTTCTGCTAAAATCTGATCGACGATTTTTTCAATCTCTTTCTCGTCATGCACAGGAAGGTAGTCTGGATTTTCTTGGACAATCTTCTCACAATCTTTTCCACTTGAAGAGATCATGTCATCAGCAACTTTTTTAGCAATTTTGCCGGTAATTACCTTTTTTTCAATCATATTGACCAGTTTTGCGACATTTTCTGGAGTGATTTCAGAGGTGGGTAGAGTCACTCCCGAATCTTTAAATCTCCCCAAAAATTCAACGATAATCCAGTTGGCAAGGACTCGTGAGTTGAGACAGGTTTCCAGTGCTTTTTCAAAATAATCAGAAAGAGCCTTGTCGTTGACTAAGACATCCACAGAGTCTTTAGCAAGTTTAATGTCTTCAAGATACCTTTTACGCCTTTGATGGGGCAACTCGGGCATTTGTGAGCGAATTTCATCAACATAATCCTGGGTAATCACCAATGGAGGTAAGTCAGGTTCTGGAAAATAGCGATAGTCCTCAGCACCTTCTTTTTTGCGCATCATCCGTGAGCGTTTAACTGTTGGATCCCATCGAAGGGTTACTTGAGATACGACTTCTTTAGGGTCTTTATGGGGGCTTGCTGCATAGAGTTTAATCTGTCGACGGATCTCTTGTTCTAGAGCAAGTTCCATATTGGAAAAAGAGTTCATATTTTTAATTTCAACTTTGGTGCGAAGCTCATCTTCGTCTTTTTTCTTTACAGAAACATTACAGTCAATACGAAGAGACCCCTCTTCCATATTACAGTTACAGATATCAGTATACTGTAAAATGGCTCGTATATGGCTTGCAAAGGAAGCCATTTCATGGGGAGTAGTTCCAATACAAGGGGTAGAGACAATTTCAATCAAGCCAACTCCAGCGCGATTAAAGTCGACGCCGCCAAAGTCGCTAAAGTGTCGGCACGTTCCTGCATCATCTTCAATATGTGTGCGGTCGAGTTGCATCGTTTTTTCCACACCATCTATTTCACAGGTAATAGACCCCCCTTTAAGGATTGGTTTTTCAAACTGGGTAATCTGAAAATTTCGAGGGCAATCGGGATAAAAGTACGACTTTCTATCGAACTTGCTATATAGCAATATCTCAGAATTGACCGCACATCCAAATAAGACCGCTTTTTTTACAGCTTCTTTGTTCAAAATCGGGAGCGTCCCTGGATGACCTGTACAGACTACAGAGATATTGGTGTTTGGTTCTTCCCCGAAGCTGTTGGGTGCCGAACTAAAGAGTTTAGAAGCTGTGTTTAGCTGGGCATGAATTTCAATTCCAACAACCGCTTCCCATTCTCCGTAACTCATACTTCCTCCTTTGCAAGCGCTGGAATTTTTAGATTTTGTGGGTTGGCCTTTTCATAGGCATGTGCACATCCAATCAAAAATGCATCTTGCATCTGTGGAGCAATAAACTGTATTCCAACGGGCTTATTGTCTTTGCTAAAATCGGCAGGAACACTAATGGCAGGTAAACCCGCAAGGTTGGCGTTAGTAGTATATAGATCCATAAGGTACATCGAAACAGGGTCTTGCAGAGATCCTAACTCAAAAGTAGGAGTGGGGGTCGTTGGGAAAGAAATGATATCGCACTGCTCAAAAGCAGATTCAAAGCTGTTGATGATTTTGGTGCGCACTTTTTGAGCTTTTTTATAATAGGACACGCTGTGTCCTGAAGAAAGAACATAAGTTCCAAGCATAATACGGCGCTTAACTTCAAATCCAAATCCAAACTCTCTTGACAGATCATACACTTCATCTAAAGATTTTGCGTGAGGATCTCGCTTTCCATAGCGGATACCATCAAAACGAGCAAGGTTCGTCGAAGCCTCTGCAGTTGCTAAAATATAGTAGGTGGGGATGGAATATTTAAGAACCGACAAGTCGATGTCTACAATCTGAGCCCCCATCTCTTTCATTCTTTCAACAGAACTATCAAAAGATTGACGCATCTCTTCTGAAAGGTTGTCTAAAAAGTTAAAGGGAACTCCTACCTTAAGACCTTTAAAGTCCTCTTTAAGATGCTTGATAAAGTTGTCTTTGGGGTGATCTGCTGAATTGGCGTCATACTTACAGTGAACCCCTAATATCTCAGCAATTAAAGCCATATCTTGGGTGTTGGTTGCAAAGGTTCCAATCTGATCAAGCGAGGAACCAAAAGCCACTAGGCCATGACGAGAAATTCTTCCGTAGGTGGGTTTATATCCCAAAATTCCGCAGTAAGCTGCGGGTTGCCTCACAGATCCACCCGTATCAGATCCAAGGGCTAACGGACAGAGACGCGCTGCTACAGCGGCTGAAGAACCTCCAGAAGAGCCCCCTGCAGTACACTTGAGGTTCCAGGGGTTTCGTGTGCTTAAGAATGCAGAATGCTCTGTAGAGCCTCCCATTGCAAATTCATCTAAATTTGTTTTCCCAATAAAAATGGCGTCTTCATCTCGAAGTAGCCGCGTGGCTGTTGCATCAAAAAGAGCTTCATAGTTGGCGAGCATTTTTGACGCACAGGTTGTTTTAATCCCTTTGATATGGATATTGTCTTTGATGCCAACAGGAACACCAGCGAGTCGGCCAAGAGGTTTTCCTAATTGGCGTTTTTCATCAAGTTTACGAGCTTGCTCGAGGGCATACTCGGGCAGTATCTGCAAAAATGCACCTACCTCGCGATCTATATTTTTAATGCGCTTTAAGTAGTATTCACAAATTTCTGTTGCAGATAGTTCACCTAAAACAAAAGCTTCGTGCAATTGATGTGCTGTTTTTCGGTACATATTTTATGGGGTTTCTTTATTAATAATTGGAGGGACTTTTATCATTCCGCCCATATGGTCGGGGGCATTTTTGAGAAACTGATCTCGAGGTAGGATTTCATGAACCACATCTTCACGAAGAAGCAGACTGTGGCGTTTAAGGACAGAATCACAAGTTGCCACTCCTTCGGTGTCCACTTGTTCTAGCTGGTCAATGAAGTCGAGAATACGGCTTAAATCTTTATAGAGTACCTTGTGGTCATCTGCATTTAATTCTATGCGACTTAGCTTTGCTAGATGTTCAATGCTTTCGTCTGTAATATCTGACATTTAGCCAGGTCTCCCTTTTTGAAAAATTAAGAATATTATAGGGTTTATAAGATAAAAAACAAGTTGTTAACCTTGAATCGAAAATGCGTGTTTTATGCCTTTGATTTGTCAAGAAGATCTTGGGCTAGTATAGTAGCTTTAGAACTCATTTTTTTACCCCCCAGCATCCTTTCAATTTCTACTTGTTGTTGCTTTTGATTGAGCTTCTCTATCAAAGAAAAGGTGCGTTCATTCTTCTCTTGTTTGTAGATTTGGTAGTGGTGATCTGCGAAAGCCGCAACCTGTGGAAGGTGAGTGATCATTAAAATTTGTTTTTGCCGACTTAATCTTTTTAGCAGTTGCCCTACCTTTGGGGCTGTCTCACCACCTAGATTGGCGTCGACTTCATCGAAGAAAAGGGTGGGGGTTTTGTCTTGTTCACTTAAAAGAATTTTTAGAGCAAGTAGCACCCGTGAAAGCTCTCCACCGCTAGCTCGATTTTTTAATGAAGCCGCTTTTTCTCCTGGGTTTGCCTGAAGGAAAAATTCTACTTGTTCTTGACCACTCTCACAAGGCGTTTGGGGTATAAATTGAACAAAAAGCCTAGCTTGCGGCAAGTTCAAGTCATTGAGGAGTGATTGGATTTTTTCCTCTAAAAGGTTTTGTGCCTTGACTCTAGATTCACTCAACAAATAGCACAAAGATTGAAAGTGCTCAGCTTGCTTGGCAATAGCCTCCTCTAATTGAGCATGACTTTTCTGGTGATTCAAAAGACCCTCTAGATGGGTAAAAAGTTCTTGGCGTTTTTCCAAGACGTCTTTGAGTGAGGGTCCATATTTATGGGAAAGGGTTTTAAGAAGTTTCAAACGCTCTTCGATCTGGAAAATGCGTTCGGGGTTTTCGCAAAGTTTTTCTTTGAAATTTAAAATATTAAAAGAAGTCTCAGTGAGCTGTTCAGAGATATTAAAAAGTCCTTCTACAATGGTTTTGAAATCGGGAGATGAGACATCTAATCGATTGAGGGCATTGGCTTGAGAGTTGATACCAGATAGGATAGAGGGTTCTTGCTCTTGTATAAGATAGTAGGCCTGAGAGAGGGCTTCTTGTAATTCGTGGGTTTTAGAGAGAACCTCATATTCCTGGAAAAGGGTTTCATCTTCATCTTCTGAGATAATCGCCGCACTGTCAATCTCTTCAAGCTCAGCATTTAATTTGAGCTTTAAAAGATCATTTTTTTGTTGATTTTCGAGAAGTTCTTGAAGCTCTTTTTCAAGCTTTATTTTTTCTAAAAAGCTTTGGGCTGTCTCTTGAACAAGCTTTGTGTGGTTGCCAATGTGATCTAAAATTTCTTTGTGAATACGTGGTTCAAGTAGTTTTTGTGAGGCATGTTGCTCTACCACATCGATTAAATGAGGGGCTAGTTTTTTTAAAAGGTTTAGCTGTGCAGGTTGATTGTTGATGTAGATGCGGTTTTTAGAGTTTAGGTTTATTTCACGGTGAATAATCAGGTCATCTCCGGCGGTGACTTCAATGCCAGAGTCGGCAAGGATAGAAAGAACTGGCGAACTGTTTTCTACTTCAAAAAGAGCATTGACACTTCCCTTATCTGCTAAGTTACGAATCAGGCTAGGGTCAGTTTTAGAGCCTAGTAGAAGTCGCATGGCTTGTAAAAGAGCAGTTTTCCCTGCGCCCGTTTCTCCTGAGAAAGCGGCCAACCCATTTTGAAGCTTTAACTCAGCTTTTTCGATGAGGATAATGTTGTTAATTCTCAGTTCTCTTAACATGCTTCTAGGACTTGTTTGTAGGTTTGGAAATGTTTTTTACAGAGTCTATCTAAAGTTTCAGCCCCATGCTGCTTTACAATTTGTGAGGCAATTTTCTTAGTTAGTTGGGATGCCCCTTTAGGAAGTACAATCCCCAGCTCTTCACCTAAATCTTTGAGATTGTTTAAAAACGCAGCTCTTGCCAAGATTGCCGCCGCAGCGACTACAGGGTCTGCTTCAGCATGTGTTTTGAGTATTAAATTAAGCCCCTTGTTTTTACGCATAATAATGGGGGTAATAAATGCTTGCGATGCAAATTGATCCACAATTGCCTGCTCACAGCCCGTTTTTTGCCCCAGATTTTCTAAGGTTGCTGAATGAGCCCAAGCTAATAAAGTATTGAGATTGTTAAACTTTGCATATAGTTCATTGTACTTTACAGGACCAACTTTTATAATATGGTGAGCGAAATTCTCGCGTATTTTTTTTGCCATATCTAAGGTTTTTTTATCGCTAAGGACTTTGGTGTCTTTAACGCCCATTTTAACCAACTCGATGATGCCTGGACCATCGGCATAAACAGCAGCGATGCACAAGGCACCAAAAAAGTCGCCTTTCCCTGCTTCATCTGACCCCATGTGGGGGTTTTTATCAACATATTCCTCGGGGTAGCTGTAGGTGAAGGACTTTATAATTTCAGGCTCTAAATACATTTCAATAAAATCACCCATTTCTTTCCCTTGCACGGTTAATTTTCCCGATTCATACAAAGAGACCGAGACCCCTTTTTTTTGTGCACTAAAAATGGTGTAGGGAGGTTTTGAGAATTGAAAACCCTGATCAGTTAGATCTGTTTGTAGCTTATCGGATAGAGATAAATCGATCTTAACAACAAAACATGAACTTTTTGCTTTGTTTTCATTTTTTGACATAGTACACTGCATGTTTGAATAGGAAAAAAGTAATTTTATCAAAACGCCTATTAAATATGCATTAATTAATTGTTGACTACTAGAGGCTCATATGCAAGAAATACTCCACAAAATTGGAACGATGTTCAAAGAGAGAAGAACGGAGTGTAATATCTCTTTAAAAGAAATAGAAACAGCTACTTCCATTCGTATGGTATACCTAAAAGCGATCGAAGAGGGTGATATCTTTAGTATTATATCGACTGTCTATGCCCAAGGGTTTATCAAGCAGTATGCTCAGTTTTTAGGACTCGATGGCAATCGAATCTTGAAAGAACAGATGCCGGCTCTTAAAGAAGGAATGAAACATGATTTTGCTTATGGACTGGGTACACTTGAAGTGCGCTCGACTCCTGGACAAGGAATGAAATGGTTTCCAAATGCCTTGTGGGTGGTTGTCGGAGGTGCTGTCATTGTTTCAGCATGGTTATTTGCCCGTTACCTAGGAGTCTTTTCGTGAGACGCTGGCTTGCGTTGTATGTTCAAGGAATAGTGATGGGGATTGCGGATTTGATCCCCGGGGTTTCAGGTGGAACCGTTGCATTTATTACAGGTATTCACCCCACATTACTAAAAAGCTTAAAGACATTAAACTTTGCTGCTATAAAGGCCCCTAATAAGGTTGCTTGGTTTGTGCTATCTGCGATTACTCTTGGAATTTTGTCGAGCATCACGCTTGGATCTCATGCAATTTTTTATTTACTGAATCAAAGTTTATCCTCGTGTCTTTTGCGGGCGCTTTTTATGGGACTTGTGATAGGGTCCTTCTACTTTTGCTTTAGAAAGATCACTTCATGGAATGTACCTAGAATTTTGTGTCTTGTTTTTGGCTGCTTAGTGGCACTTGCCATGAGTTATTTCAGTCATGGGGTTTCTAAAGAACCCACCTACGATGTTCCCTTAAAAATGGAAGTCCCAGCTTCTATACTAGAACAATCAGCAAACTATGAACCGGGTCAAAAACGTCTTAAGGCGATTCAATGGTCTCATTTACAAGCGCTTTACCAAGATCAGCATCTCGATGCAGACACCTGGGTCTTTAGTCATCAGTTTAACCGACCTTTACAAGTTGAGAGTTGTATAGAAAATGATCAGAATTCATGGGCGCATATCCAGCTGATTGCTTGTGGCGCCCTTTCTATTAGTGCGATGATCTTACCGGGAATCTCCGGGAATCAAGTGATGCAAATTATGGGGCTCTATGAGCCAATTATCGAAGCGATTTCTACATGGACAGCAGGAGCTCTTCATGGTTCATGGATCAATCCTTCATTTTGGATTTTAGTAAGTGTTGGCATTGGCATATTACTGGGAGTGGGTTTGCTTTCACGTTTTTTAACCTATATTTACCAAACCTATTTTCTAGCTACACTTTCGTTAATGGGTGGTTTTATGCTGGGCTCTTTAGCAAGTCTTTGGCCTTTCTGGGAAACTGCTTACAATCTCTACCCCTATAGAGGCGGCTATCGCCTAGCACTACAGCGAATCAGTCCTGTTATTCCTTCTATAACTTCCTACCAAACAGGATTAGCCTTGATGGCGCTGTTAGTGGGATTTACTTTGATTGTGATGCTAGAGAAAAATCATTTTTCACCGCAGCTACAGCTACTTGAAACTAATTAAGTTACACTGTGTCTACTCTACACTTAAAAGGGTCTTAGCCCAGTAAGTAGGAATGAAATTCTAGTGGATATAAACTTGTTATGTCGTGATGGTTTATAAAAATATGGGCCCTTGCTGTGGTTGAAATTTTGGTCACAGGATCCATAGGCATATTTCTTGCAGTATTAACTTGTGGGGTAATCAATCGCACTTTTTTGTTTCTCCAAGGCCGCGTAAAAAAAGAACCTACACCTTTTATAATGGATGAAAACATGCTTCCGACACAACTTCTAATACGACTGAAAATACTGGTAGGCATTCTTTGTCTATCAATAGTTACAGGGGAGTTGCTATCACCTGAAGGAGCCGGGTTAGGTTCAATCAAGTCTTTATCGATATCAGCTTTTGGAAGACTTTCCTCGACCGGATGGGGATTAGGGATGTCATCGAGGTTCATAGGAGCACTATTGCAGGCTGCTCGAATCTCTGCCGGGGTTGGATTTGCTGATATTTCATGTGCATCAGACTGTAGTCCATTAGCAGGTCTTTCTGTTGGAAAAAGATCTGGAAACGATCCTTTTATTCTGTCGATTCGATCACTTTGAAGCGAAGCGACAGCTCTTTGAAGATTTTGAATTTCAAGGTTTTTCTGGGCTAAAATAAGATCTGTTTCTCTAGCATATGTAGACGTATGACGGATAACTTCAGCAGCAATTTGAGTTGCCTTAGTACAAACTTGTTTGGCAAAAAATTGTGCAGAGTCATCGAGGGACGTTTGAGTTTGTGTTCCTTGGTCTTTGTATCGTGGAATAAGCATACGTGATTTATCAAGTGTGCCATCAAAAGAAGAAGGATTTATTTCTGAATTTGAATCTGCTCCAAATCCAAAATATGCTAAGATAGAACTCATAGATTCCTTTTAATTAAATAAACATTTTTATGCCGCCTTAAGAAGGCCAAACATGGCAAAAATTCATTGTTTTCTGGTAGTTATTGGATAGATTTAAAACAACAAATATACCAAAACCAAAAGTTCCACAAGAGGAACTGCTGGGATTTTAAATAAGCTGATTAACAGCGATTCTGCAAATAAAACGGCAAAACTTACTCACCATCCAATGGTCGTATATTCATTAAATTTATTATTATTTATTACAGTTATTTTTATCTCTTTAAGAGAGTTGCTTGCCTGGAGATATTATAGACTATTTTAGGTATTTTGTCAAGTTTTTTTTAAAAAAAGGGTAGTTTTGTTTATTATTGAGGTTTTTAGTTAAAAATTAAGCATTTTTGAGATTTTCAAATAATTTGACCCTTTTATTCAGCTATTCGCTAGAATAAACCACTATGAAGCATTTTGAATCAATAGCAAGGCAGATTAAGCCTCAAAGTGAGGACGAGCATTTTATGAAAGAGGCGCTTAAGGAGGCTGAAAAAGCTTTTGAAGCTCTCGAGGTGCCGGTGGGAGCTGTTTTGGTGCATGAAGGAGAAGTTATCGCCAAGGGATATAACCAGGTAGAACTTTTACGAGATGCTACAGCACATGCAGAGATGATCTGTTTGACATCGGGCTCCAATTACCTCGATAACTGGAGGTTATTAGAGTCGACCCTTTACTGTACGCTTGAACCTTGTACGATGTGTGCGGGAGCCATGTTTTTGTCCCGCATCAAGAAGCTTGTTTGGGGAGCTCCAGATCTTCGCCATGGTGCAGGTGGAAGTTGGGTGAATTTATTTCAGAAAAAACACCCGACCCATTCTATTGAAGTTGTTCCTAATGTTTTAGAGCCTTATTGTGCAGATTTAATGCGTCAATTTTTTCAGATGAGACGAGAAACTTAAAATGGATCTATCATTACAAAAACTTTTAGAAGAGTTGGTTGAAGGGCAACAGAAAAAATTGTTCAAAATGGGGCGACAGATTGTACCGCGTTTGACAGAAGAAGACCTTTTGCAACCCAACGACTACCCAGAGCTTGAAGCCAATCCTTTGTTTCGCTATGAAGAGGGGGCTTTAGAAGGTCTTAAAACAGCTGCAATGGCTTTAGCAGCTTACTTTAAAGACCGCTCGAACGTCCTTTAAAACGTCTTTTTATCTGAACCCATATATTAAACTTAGACAAACTTTTTTTACGTGGTTTACTGTGTACGTAATCTTGTCCATAGATATAGATGATCTTTGAAGATGTCGGTCGCTTTTTTTGTGACATAATGAATTGATCAAATCTGCTCGTGACCGAAAAAGGGCTGCCTAGTCGGTGGAAAAAGGTCATGTATAGATAGCTAAGAAAAGCGCATAAAAGGTGGGTGATTCCTGCAGTGAGATTTAAAGTAGCAAGATCTTGCAATAGATATAGAGCAAGTAGCCCTATCGCGATCCAGCGCGTTTGTAAAATTTTAAGAGGAGAATATCCTAGAGAGCTATCAGGATGACTGAAGCTGTAGGCAATTACAAGAGGGATCATGGCAAAGCTTAAACCAAAAATAGGCGAGCCAAAGTGGAAAAAGTATCCCAGAGTAGAAGATAAAAGAGCAGCTACAATTGAGGGAATAAAAAATAATTTGAGGGTGGTTCTAGGGCCAAATAAACGGTGTACTTTACAACCCAAAAACCACAATAAGTAAAGATCAAAACCGAGGCTTATGAGGTAAGAAAAGTCAAGTGAGCTTGGGGATTGCGGTAGGAATAAAAAGGAAAGGGGTTGCCAAAGGTAACCACTTAAAATCTTGTGGGTAGAGAGGGCAAATAGGCCGGTAAAGGAAATGGAAAGTTTTTGGCCTAAGTAGGAATGGAAAAGACCCGAGAAAAGACCAAAGGTCAAGCAAATGATAATAAGGTATTTAATAACCTTTGGGGTTAGAGGGGGCATGAAGTGAGTTTTAAATGAAGTAGTCATCATAAATACCGGGGTTTGAAGGGTCCATTTTACCTTTTTTTCAATAAAATCCCCAGAAAAAAACGGTAAAAAAGGCTGTTTTTAAAGATATAAATAGGGGTTTATAGCATGCGCTATTAATGAAGTATTTCTGCTTTGAGAAAGGTTTTTAAAGAAGAACCAAAAACTAGTGTTGTGAAGATGGGTTCAAGTAGATCAATAGATCTTCTTCTACATAATTTAACCATATGTAAAACCTTTTTTTTAAAAATTAAAAAAAAAGGTTTATTAAGATGAAGAAAGTCATATTTTTGATGGATAAAGAATATCTCTCAATGCTCTCTGATGGCGCATTTGACCATCCAAAATGGAGTCCCTTTTATACAAAGCAAAGAGTTTGTAGACTCTCATAAAAGAAGGGGAGGGCATTTTGAGTCTGCCTCTTACTATGTGGCTTCCGTTCCAACTTTTTAGGAGGCTTTATGGTCTTTGGAATTGCTACCTAATCTGAGAGTTTAAATTCAATGGATGAAGGTGACTTGAAAGAGAGAATTTCTAAGCTAAACGGGTCTTTGAAATACTATAATCCAGGCATCCATAAGGCTGCATTTTGTTTGCCAAACTATATTCTTAACTTATTGAAATAAATCATCAAATATATATTTGACGATTGTTAAGTTTTCCAGTAAGAGGGCGCTTTGTTTGCTGATATGAGAAGACTATGAAATAATAAAACATAGGTGGCAGCTTTGGTGGTTAAAAAAATGTGATTGCTTGCATTTTTTATAAGTGACAAAAGAAATTTTAAGGGGTTCAATTTTTTTTTATAACACATTATAATAGCATTTCCACGCCTATTTGTGCGTATATTGTCAGGGATTATAAAATTAATCTGGTCTCAATTCTCACTTTGCTATAAAATAGCCGCTAAAATAAATCATTTAGGAGCTATACCCATGAAACAAAATACACACCCTGAGTATCAAGAAGTTCTTTTTGTTGATTCGTCAACTAATGGAAAATTTCTTTGCAAGTCAACACTAAATCCAAAAGAAAAGGCTGAATTTGAAGGGAAAGAGTATCCTGTATGTCACGTATCCGTTTCTTCAGACTCTCACCCATTTTATACTGGAAGCAATCAGTTTATTGATACTGAAGGCCGTGTTGATAAGTTTAGAAAGCGCTACAGCCGCAAAAAGTCAGATCCGAAGTAAAGCAGAGTATGTGAGCCATTCATGGAACAACGCATTCTTCAGATGCTTTCAGCGTTATCTGATATTGAGCAAAAGTTAAGCGATCCTTCAGTCATTTCTGACCAAAAGGCCTTTAAAAAGTTATCTCAAGAACACTCATATCTTACCGAACTTAAAGAGAGGTGGGAAAAGAAAACTGCTCTTGAAAAGCTTCAAAAAGACAATAAAGCTCTATTGAAAGAAGAGGGTCAAGATCAAGATTTTATCAAAATGCTTGAGGATGATATCGCTCATAATCAAAAAGAGCTTGATGAAACAGACAGCAAAATTCACCAGCTTTTAGTTCCTCCAGATCCTTTAGACCACTGCAACACGATTGTTGAGCTTAGAGCAGGGACAGGAGGCGATGAAGCTGCTCTTTTTGTTGGTGACTGTGTTCGGATGTACAAGCTGTTTGCAGATCAGATGGGATGGAGTGTTGAGCTTCTCTCTTGTAGTGAATCTGATGCAGGGGGTTACAAAGAATACATTATGGGGATGAGTGGTAAGAACGTCCATCGCTATATGCAGTATGAAGGGGGGACTCACCGCGTCCAGCGTGTGCCTGCGACCGAATCACAAGGACGAGTGCATACATCGGCAATCACCATTGCGATTATGTCAGAGCCTGAAGAGACTGAAATTAAAATTAATGAAAGTGAACTAAGAGTCGACACGTACCGCGCTTCAGGAGCTGGGGGCCAACATGTTAACACCACTGACTCAGCAGTTCGAATTACCCATGTCCCAACAGGTGTTGTCTCCTACTGTTCACAAGAAAAGAGCCAGCATAAGAATAAAGACAAAGCAATGCGCCTACTGAAAGCTAAAATTCAAGAGCATGAGGAGGCAAAAAAAGCTAAAGAACGCTCAGATAAGCGGGGGGAGCAGGTAGGGAGTGGTGATCGGTCAGAGCGGATTCGCACTTATAATTTTCCGCAAAACAGACTTAGTGACCATCGAATTAATTTGACATTGTACAGTCTAGAACAAATACTGAATGGTTCATTGGAGGAAGTTAGTAATGCGCTCATTGCCCATTATCATCAAAAAAAGCTTGAAACCTCATGATAACGATCAAAGAGGTTATAGATAAATCAACCCATTTCCTTGAACAAAGGGGGGTGTCCTCTCCCCGCAGGCAAGCGGAGGAGGTGGTTAGTCTCTCTTTGTTAAAGTCTCGCTTAGACCTCTATATGGAGTTTCAAAAGCCACTAACTGAAAAGGAATTGCAAGGGATTCGTGAAAATTTAAAAAGGCGAGCTAATAAAGAGCCCTGTCAGTACATCGAAGGGAAGATCTCCTTTTACAACTGTGAACTTCGCGTAGATCCCCGGGTGTTGATTCCGAGGCAAGAGACCGAAATTATGGTCGACTTAATCGTTCAGCAGCTCCAAAAAGAGCCCTGCACCAATCAAGTCTTATGGGATATCTGCACAGGATCTGGGGCAATAGCCATCGCTTTGAAAAAGAGATTTCCACAGCTAAGAGTGGTTGCTTCGGACCTCTCTAAGCAAGCTTTAGAGCTTGCTCGTGAAAATGGGGACTTAAACAAGGTGGATATCGAGTGGAGAGAAGGGGACTTGCTAGAGCCTTTTGAAGGGGAACGAGCAGACTTTGTGGTTTCCAACCCCCCCTATATTTCCCAAGAGGAGTATGAGAGTTTGGAGGCAGAAGTAAAGCACTACGAGCCCAGGTTGAGCCTCGTTGCCAAACAATCAGGATTTGATTTTTACCATCGCTATGCAAATGATCTTAAAAAACATTTGAAACCGCATGCAAAAGCATGGTTCGAAATTGGATATAACCAGGGAAAAAAGATAAAAGAAATTTTCAAAAATCAAGGATTTGACAAAGCTTATTTTGAGAAAGATTACTCTTCAAATGATCGTTTCTTTTTCCTTGAACTAGAATAGTTTTTTCAAGTATTCTATTTACGATTTTATAAAGATAAAGCCTTATGCTAGACTATTTAACAACAAAACTTCAAAACGTAATATCCCCCTTGATGGGGAAACGTACGCTTAATGAAGACAACATCAAAAAAGCCGTCTCTGAAGTTCGCATGGCTCTTTTGGATGCTGACGTAAATTATTCGGTGATCAAAAACTTTATCGCTCAAGTTAAAGAAAAGGCAATGGGAGACCAGCTGATTAAAGCTGTGAATCCTGGTCAGCAGTTTGTGAAAATTGTTCACGATGAACTAGTTGCTCTTATGGGAAAAGAAGCTTGTGATGTCAAGCTTTCAGCCAGTCCTTTTCATATTATGGTGTGCGGTCTTCAAGGATCAGGGAAAACCACTTTTTGTGCTAAGCTTGCAAAATATCTGCTGAATCAGAAAAAAGCAGAAAAGATATTACTGGTTCCTTGTGACCGACAACGCCCAGCAGCTGTTTTACAGCTCAAGCAGCTTTCAGAAAAAGTGGGCTGTAAGTTTTATGATCAAGAAGGAGAACAAAGTGCTGAAAAGGTAGCCAAACAGGCCCTGAAGTATAGTAAAGAACACGCTTTTGATGTCATTATTTTTGATACTGCTGGCCGCCTGCATATTGATACAGATTTAATGAAAGAACTTCAATCAATTAAAGCGCTTGTTAATCCCCATGAAGTGTTGTTTGTTGCAAATGCTATGCTTGGTCAAGATGCTGTAAATGTTGCTGAGCAGTTCCATAAAGATATCGCCTTTGATGGGACGGTCTTAACAATGTTGGATGGAAGCTCTCGTGGAGGGGCTGCGCTCTCTATTGTTAATGTTACTCAAAAACCCCTAAAGTTTGAAGGGGTTGGAGAGAAAATAGAAGACTTACAGCTTTTTCATCCCCAATCTATGGCCGATCGTATTTTGGGAATGGGCGACACAATCAACTTGGTTAGAAAAGCTCAAGAGCACATCAGTGAAAAGGATGCAAAAGATTTAGAAGCTAAAATTAAAAAAGCCTCTTTTACCTATGAAGATTTTCTCAAGCAATTTTCAATGATCAAAAAAATGGGATCTTTAAAAGGACTTTTGAAAATGTTGCCAGGGGGAAGTGCTCTAGGAGATCTTCCTATTAATGAAGATGATTTTGCGAAAAATGAAGCCATAATTTTGTCGATGACAAAGCCTGAGCGCCAGGAAAAAGTAGAGTTGATTATGCCAAGAAGACGACGCATTTCTAAAGGAAGCGGGACTTCTGTCGACGAGGTCAATCGATTGGTTAAAAATTTTAAGAATTGTAAAAAAATGATGAAAAATATGCCGAAAGGAAAAATGCTAGATAAACTTATGGGAGGGATGTCATGGCAGTAAAAATTAGATTAAAGGTACAGGGAAGAAAGAACCGTTCTTTTTACCGTATTATTGCAACAGATAGTAGAGCACCTAGAGATGGTAAATATCTTGAAATGCTTGGGTGGTATAACCCTTTTGAAGAAGAGAAGAAAGCTGAGATCAATAAAGATCGCCTTATGTACTGGATGAGCGTAGGAGCTCAAATGACTCCTAAAGTAGCTTCTTTAGTTAGCAAATTCCAACCAGAAGCTTTGGTGAAAAAAGCTCCCGCAGGAAAAAGCGCTGAGTAAGTCATGAAGATTGATATTCTGAGTCTCTTTCCTAATTATTTTAAGAGTCTTTTTAGTGAGAGCATTTTAAAGCGTGCCCTTACAGATGGACTGATAGAATTTAATAGTGTGGATATTAGAGATTTTTGTATCGATCGTTACCGTCAAGTCGACGATCGTCCCTATGGGGGAGGTCCTGGAATGGTGATGATGGCTCAGCCAGTGGCTGATGCTATTCGCTCTTGTAAGAGCTCTCAGAGTAAGACAGTGCATCTGTCGCCTCAAGGAAGACCTTTAGATCACGCGCTTGCCAAAGAGCTTGCAACTGAATCTCACCTCATTTTACTATGTGGGCATTATGAAGCGATTGACCAAAGGGTTCTTGAGAAGGAAGTTGATTTAGAAGTGAGCATCGGTGATTATGTGCTCACAAATGGCTGTTTAGCAGCTTGTGTCTTAGTAGATGCAATGGCCCGTTTTGTCCCCGGAGTACTAGGACATGAGCAGTCAAGTGAACAAGATTCATTTGCAAGGGGACTGTTAGATTGCCCGCATTACACCCGCCCTCAACAATTTGAGGGGGAATCGGTGCCCGAGATATTACTCTCAGGGCATCATGAGAAAATTGAAAAGTGGAGAGTGGAAACTGCCAAAGCGCAGACTCTTCAAAAAAGACCTGACTTAATAAAGAATTAGGAGACCGAGTCATGAGTAAAAAACCTATTATCCAAGAACTAGAGCAAAGCTATCTAAAAAGTGATATTCCAGACTTTAGCATTGGTGATACCATTAAAGTTCACACGCGTATTGTAGAAGGAAGTAAAGAACGTATTCAGGTTTTTACTGGAACCGTTATTGCACGAAAAGGAACTGGCGTATCAGAAACATTTTCAATCCACAGAGTCGCATACGGTGAAGGGATGGAGCGTGTATTTGTACTAAACAGTCCTAAAATTTCTAAGATAGAACTTGATCGTAGAGGAAGAGTTAGACGAGCAAAACTCTACTATCTACGTGGAACTTCAGGAAAAGCTGCTAAAGTAAAAGCAAAACTTCGATGACCCTGACACATCCTGCGCATTGGCTGAACTTTGAAAGTGAGCTCATTGCCCAAGGGTTTGGACTATTGGGAGGCATTGATGAAGCGGGTCGGGGCCCTTTGGCGGGTCCTGTAACCGCAGCTTGTGTGCACATCCCACCCCATATTTTTATTGAGGGGGTTAATGATAGTAAAAAGCTTTCCGAAAAAACAAGGGAAAGTCTGTACCAGGAAATCACAACACACCCCGAAATTCATTTTGGCATTGGAATCATCGATGCTGAAGAAATAGATCGCATCAATATATTGAGAGCTACCATCAAAGCCATGGCTCTTAGCTACCAAAATATAAATTTAAAATTAGATTATTTGCTAGTAGATGGTGTGCAGTTAGATTTAGAGATCCCTGCTAAAAAAATTATTAGAGGTGATGCGCAATCTCACCTGATTGCAGCTGCCTCAATTTTAGCAAAGGTAACTCGTGATAGAATAATGAAAGAATATCATGAAAAATGGCCAGAATATTATTTTGCATCTCACAAAGGATATGGTACAAAACAACATCGAGAGGCTATTGTTCTGCACGGCCCTTGCAAAATTCACAGAAAAACCTTTGAGCCCATCCGTTCGATGGTTTCTTAGTTAGTTATTTCTAGAGATTTTTTGATCAAAAAGTCTTTTATTTGAGACACATTATGAGTGATAGTAGCAGCCTTTTTCCGGGCTGTTTTAATAGGTGTTAAAGCAAAGCGGGAGAAAATCTCAAACTCAGATAGAAGAGTCGCTCCCATTACCATAATGGGCAGAGCGCTGACTTTTACTACAAATCTTTTTAGGTAGTTGAAAGGGTCTTGGCTAAAACAGTGATCTTTATGGAATTGATAGATGACATCTGGAGTATTAGAATTTGGGGTAAATGAGCAGTGTGCTTTTGAATCTTCCCAGATACTATATCCAAAATAAAGGCCAGTAAAAACAGTTGTTGCTATCAAGGAGATCTGGGCTATTTGCAAATAGTACTGCTCTTTTCTTAAAGAGTTTAGATAGTCAGTTTGTTCCTTTTGAATATTACGAATCTGATCGATGGTTTTTTTGGGCGGATTTAAAGCCATAATTTGTTTGAATAAGACATTAGTGATGGCTTGGTCTATATTCATCCGCGCTTGAATACGTTTATCGACTATTTGTGTATGTCCGATACAATAAAAGTGAAGTCTATCAAAAAAACCTTTCCCTTTAAGGAGAGCGCTTCTCTCTTCTTGTGAAAGGTAATATTCTTCAAGGAGATCCAAAATTATAAGATTTTTTTTGGTTAAAATCTTAGTTTCTGGCAATTCAATTAATTGTAGATGATAGGATGTTATTTGCTCGATCAGAGCTCTTTGATTGAGTCTAGTAGAGGTGTCATTAGCAATGGTATTCATGTTTATTTATATCCTAAAAGTATCATACCTTCATCGGAAGGCTTTTATAGATTGTTAATAGAAAACTGTAGGTCATTAGCCTTTCTTTGTACAATTTCTGTGGCGCTATCAAAACCGGATTTATAGGCCCAAACAAGCCCACCTCCTATGGCAAGAGCAGATCCTATCATTGCTGTTTGTGGTAAAAATATATCCTGAAGCAGTAATTTAGCACAGACCCACATTCCCATTCCTACCCCCGTAGTCACTGCTCCCTTAATCAGTAAACGAGACTCAGAGTCACTTTTGTAGTACTCAAGAATATCTTTTTGCTGTGCCGCAATACGCTCTACTTTAGCAATGGTTGTTTTGCTTGTGTTACTCTCAAAAAGAGCCAAAAGAGATATCTTATGATCCTCTTCAAGTTGTTTCAGGTCATATTTTGCATTTGATAAAATGGCCATTTCCGACCCGAATGAATAGAGTAATAATGCTGCTAGTGCAGTTAATGCTACACCAGCTACTGCAGCATTTTGTTTATTATCTTTTTTTTGGCCCTTTCCCTCCCTGTGGGTCGTTGTGGATTCTGCACTGTGGTTATAGTGGTGGATATGGTGGTGTCTTGGAAAAAAGTAATTGAACAAACTTGAAGTAGGAGAGTGGTAATAGCGGTGGGTTTGGTAAACTGGCGTGGTTGAAAAGAAGGTGGGGGCGATCGTCTCATGGACAATTTCATGAGACATTTGACGGGCTTTGTTTAGATAGGATTGGGTTTCAAGGGGGAGTGAATGGATGTTTAAGTGGCTCATTGTTTTCTCTTAAATTATCTATAAGTATGCGAATATCATAGGAGTTCTGTGTAAAGATTACATAAAGGTAGTGTCATGTTTTAATTTGAATTTTGAGCGAAACTTGGCTTAAAAGCTTTTTATGGGACCTGAATAGTCAAGCATGTGGTGTGGTCCGGTTTTCCAATTGGAGTAAAGTCACTTTGGAAAAGAGACGTAAAGTGGGGCTTTTCTTCACGGTAATCGCTGGTGATATCGTGGCAAAACTGTGAAATACGCTCATTGGCATCTTTGGGGTCGGTGCTTTTTTGAATAATCTTTTCTAAAAGCGCTCGTCCAAAATTTGCTTTGATAGCATTGCCTTCTTCATTAGAAATAAGATTCCAAGTATCGACATCTAGAGAAAGAAGATTGATAAGCTGTTCAAATTCCTCAGGCTCAAGTCGAGCTGCCTGTTGGATTTTTGAAAGGATATAGTCAGGAGAGGAAGAGGCTTTGGGCAAAAGGCCCAATCGCTCTGGATCTAAATTATCCACAACTCCATCAGTCATAAAAAATAAAAGATCCTGAGATTTACAGGAAGTCAGAGAGTACTGCAAGTTACGAGAGTCTATAAGAAGAGGGACAGGAGTGCACATCCCAATTTTCCCCCCTGGATCACGAGGATTCGAAATGTCTTCTCTAGAGTCTTTAGTCACTTCTACTAATGAGCCGTCCCTATAAAGGTAGCCTTTGCAGTCTCCTAAGCTAACACTTAAAAGGTAGTAGGGAGCAGAAGAAGCGCCTCCTTTGATCAATGCAGAACAAAGGAAAGTGGTTGCTCCAGCAAAATTCATGAAAAGTGAAGGATCTAAATTTTTCTCCACTAATATTTTTTGAGAGCTGCGATCTCCTTTGAGGGCTTCGATGATATTTCGTAGTTCCTTATTTGTCTTTTCTGTGCTAGCCTCATCAGCTTGAGATTGCGGAGCTCTTAAATTACTTGTAACTTCATTTAGGTGTGCCTTATAGCCATCTTGATTGCGCAAATATGCATCCCAGTAAATATTAAAGTGACCAGCTTTAATAGCTTCTAATAGGTATTGTGCCAACTTCTGAACTTTAAACCCTTCGTGGTCATTTTTCAAACGATCTGTTAGGTAATTCCAAAAGCCTTCCATTGCAGCTTTAGGAGCTTGTCTACTACAAGGCTGTAGACCACAACCATCTGCTAAAGTTAAAATCCATCCATCTCTAAAAAGGCGGACTTCATAACGGTCCGCTATCGGGTTATAGGGAGCAGCTTCTGGATAGGTAGAGGTACAGCTAACATGAATTTGAGAGTGCTCCTGGCTATTATTAACGGCAAGGTTCAGTGTTGGAATCACTATATTAGGGCCTGAGCACTGGCCAATAGGAGATCCTCTATAAACGATGATAGATTCATTGGGCAAATCTGAGATAGATTGTGCGATCAGTGGAAAGAGATCTTGAGAATTTAATGTCTGTGGGTTGAGATTCTCTATAGAGACTATAGATTCAACACTAGGTGTAAGAGACTGATTTTCAATGTGTGATTGTGGAGATATGTATGGGTCTGAAATACTTCTGAACGGGTTTATCGACGACATGTTGAAAATATCCACTGTTTTTTAGGTGGCAACATCTTAGAAGAAATAAAGAGTTTATGACAAGGATTTGTTGTTGAGCTTATTTCAAAAAAGTTCTACAAGGGTGTTTTAGCCTCTGGAGGGTGTGTGAAATACGTTTCTCGACTAGGAATTATTTTTGTCGCAGTATTATTTGCAAGCAAAGTATCTTTAGCAATTAGCATTGAAGATCAATGGTATATGTTTTTTTTAGCGCTCTTTTTTGGATTTGTGAATGCTTTTATTCGCCCTATTATTCAAATGTTTGAGTGGAAGCTCTCGTGGGGGCTCGTCTCTATATTTGCCCTTGGGGTAAATGTGATACTTTATGCTTTGATCTCAGCTGGCTCCTTTGCCTGGATGGGGATTACAGCCCCATCATTTGGATCGCTCATTGTTTCAATTTTGATTGTTAGTTTTGTATCAGCTCTATGTAATCATTTTTTAGGTTTTAAAAGAAAAGATTAACTTTTTTAAGGGTTAGCTTGGGGGAACTGAAAAGAGGGCTAAAGAGCTCTTTTTGAAGCTTTTCTTGCTGACAAACTCTTCTCTGTGGTAAAATTTCCTGTAAAAAAGATATTTTATGGTTAGTAGCATGACGGCTTATGGCCGTGTTACCCTTAATACTGAATGGGGAACTCTGACAGCTGAAATGCAGTCAGTCAACCGCAGACATTTAGAAATAAATACCTCTTTGCCTAAAGAGTGGATGGTTTTTGACCCCTTACTAAAAAAAAGGATTCAGAAGCATCTCTTTAGAGGAAAGGTTAGCTTGCATTTAACCTATACTTTGAATGAAAAGAGCCAAGTGCGCAAGTTTATCCCGGACCTTTTGCTTGCTAAAGAACTGCAGCAAGGGTGGAGTGAACTTTCAAAGCATTTAGAGCTAAAAGTGACGAATGAAACTTTGATTTCACTGTTATCTAGAGAGCCCTCTCTTTTTAGGTCGGAATTAAGTCAAAGCTTTGTAACTAGTATCCAAAGTGAAGTTGAAAGCGTTGTTGAAGCAGCTTTAAAAAAACTTCAAAAAATGCGAAGTGATGAGGGATATTTTTTAAAACAAGAACTTCTAGAGCGCATTACTAACCTAGAAGCTCTCTTAAAAAAGTCTCAGGATCTAGGCAAGGGGGCCAGCTTATACCTACAAGAAAAAATTCTTATAAGGGTTGGAGAGTTACTCAAGAGCTCTTTGACAGAAGACGAGCGCCTTTTTAAAGAGGTTGCTTTTTTAGCAGATAAAGGAGACCTTAGCGAAGAGCTAACACGCATTGAATCACATTTAATTCTTTTTAAAAGTGTGTTAGAAAAACAGGGGGAGAGTTTAGGTAAAACGCTCGATTTTATTTCACAAGAGCTCAACAGAGAGTGGAACACTATCGGGTCAAAATGCGCCAACCATCAGCTTTCTCACCTAGTGATTGAAGCAAAAAGCGAATGTGAAAAGATTAGAGAACAGGTTCAGAATATTGAATAAGAATCAAAAAGGACAAGCCTTTATTTTAAGTGCGCCTGCAGGAACAGGGAAAACGACTCTCGTTAACCGGTTAACGAGTGAAGTTCCGCATATTGTTCAGAGCACATCCTACACAACGCGTGAAATGCGTGAAGATGAGAAAGAAGGTAAAGACTATCACTACATCAGTTTTCAAAAGTTTCAACACAAAATTGAAAGAGGGGACTTTATTGAGTACGCAGAAGTTTTTAATAACTTTTATGGAACCGATAAAAAAGATGTAGAGAGTTTGTTAAACCAGGGACTTGATGTCGTACTAGTGATCGACACACAAGGGGCTATGAGCTTAAAGCCTTTCTTTGAAGGCGTCTATATTTTTATGGCACCTCCTTCAATGGAAGAACTAGAGATAAGATTACGCATGAGAAAGACTGAGACAAGTGAGCAGCTTGAAGGCCGCTTATCTTGGGCTAATCAAGAGTTGAAGCAGGCACCTTTGTATGATTACAATATCATCAATGAAAATCTAGAAGACGCCTATACCACACTAAAAAGCATCTTTTGTGCTGAAAAACATAAAGTAAGAAAATAAATGAGGAGACGAAATGTCAGCTGAACATAATTTAACCAATGAAGAATTATCGAAACTATTCGATAATCCCTTTGATCTAGTAAATCACGCAATCGGGGTAGCTCATCATTTAGTTGAGTCGGGGCGTGAACTCTCTGATAGTTCAGGGAAAAACTGCGCCACCCAGATTTTAAAGAAGATGGTTAAAGATCATCAAGGTGAAGAAATGAGCCGTCAAGTGCTTGCTTTTCAAGCGACAACTCCCCAAGAAGAAAACAAGGATCATCCACAGACTGACAGTTAGGTGATATGAAAGAAAAAATACTGATCACTTCAGCGCTCTTATATGGAAACGGCCCACTGCATTTTGGACATTTAGCAGGGGCCTTTTTACCTGCTGATTGTTATGCACGCCTTATGCGCTTTTGTGGACACCGTGTCTTATTCATATCGGGGCTTGATGAATACGGAGCAGCAATTACCCTAAGTGCTGAAAAAGAAAAAAAATCGCCTCAAGATCATGTGGATTATTATTACCAACAAGCTCTTGAATCTTTTAATAAATTTGATGTTTCTTTTGACCATTTTTCTAGAACCACTTGGTCAAAGCATCCAGAAACAGTCCTTGAGTTTTTTAATGATCTAAAAAAAAATAAACACTTAGAGCAAAAAAAATCATTGCAGCTGTACTCTGAGATTGATCATAAGTTTCTAGCAGATAGATATGTAGAGGGAACCTGTCCCCGCTGTAAGTTTCCCAATGCACGAGGAGATGAGTGCCCAGAATGTGGAGCTAGCTTTGAGTCTTCAGAGTTAATAAATCCTCGCTCTAAACTAACTCAAGCTCCTCTTGGTCTTAAAGAGACGGAACACTATTTTTTGCATTTAGAACATTTTAAAGAGCCCCTTAAAAAGTGGTTATCTGAAAAAAAATGGAAGCCACAAGTGGTTAATATGGCAATGCAGTATGTGAACGATTTAAGGGCACGCTCGATCACTCGTGATTTAAGCTGGGGGATTCGAGTTCCAGAGCAAGATGATAAGGTTTTTTATGTTTGGTTTGATGCTCCTATTGGTTATATTTCAGCGTCTAAAGATTGGGCTGAAATATCAGGAGACTCAAAAGCTTGGGAAGATTTTTGGTTAGACCCTAAAACCCAATATGTTCAGTTTATCGGTAAAGATAACATCCCTTTCCATTCAGTTTTTTTTCCAGCAATGACTCTTGGGCAAGATAAACCCTATAAACTGGTTGATGAACTTCCAGCCAACGCTTTTTTCCACTATGAGGGTCGTAAATTTAGCAAATCCGAAGGCTGGTTTATTGACCTAGAAGATTTTTTCAAGCACTATAACAGCGACCAGATACGCTATTGTTTGGCGGCCAACGCCCCAGAGACCGATGATTCTGAGTTTAGCTGGAAGGACTTTCAAAGTCGAAACAATGCAGAGCTTGTAGGGAAATTGGGCAATTTTATTAATCGGACTCTTGTTTTTATTTTTCAAAAAATGGGAGCGCGGATTCCTGAGCAAAACCATTTAGTAGATAGAGATCGACAATTTCAAGGACAGATAAAAGCCATTTCAAAGCAGATTAAAGAGGCTGGGTGCGCCTTTCAGCTAAGAAAGAGCACTCAACTGCTGATGGAACTTGCAACTTGTTGCAATGTTTACTTTGATGAAATGAAGCCCTGGACGTTGTTAAAACAAGAAAATGAGCGTGCTCAAACAGTTTTGTCCCTTTGCCTACAAGGTATTCAACATCTCGTGGTATGCGCTGCTTCGATCATTCCAAAAGCTGCTCAAAAAGCATGGAATATGATAGGATTTGAAGGAGAGTTGACCTTAGGTGAGTTTGATCAGCAACTTTGCAAGCCATTGGTTGCAGGGCTTGAGCTTAAAAAACCTGAGATTTTATTTAATAAAATTGAAGATGAACGTATACAAAAAGAGCTTGATAAGCTGAACCCAAAACAACCTACCAGTAATGACACTATGATAGACTTTGAAAGTTTTACAAAGATAGATTTAAGAGTTGTTGAAATACTTTCAGCAGAGCCACTGCCAAAAAGTAAAAAGCTGCTTAAGCTCACTGTTGATGTTGGAGGAGAAACGAGGGTGGTTGTCTCTGGCATTAAAATGCACTATGAACCTGAAAGTCTGGTTGGGAAAAAAGTCATTTTGGTGGCTAATTTAAAACCAGCGAAGATCATGGGAGTTGAAAGTCACGGTATGATTTTAGCGGGCTCACACCAAGATTTTTTAGAAATTCCCTCGCTTGACAAGCTGCCCTCGGGGAGCAAGGTTTCTTAAATTGCCAACACTTACTAAAGAAAGTCTCGAACAGCTTCGCCAGAAGGTAGACCTTGTTGACTTGCTCTCAAGTTATGTTGAGTTGAAGCGCTCAGGGCTCTACCATAAAGGATGTTGTCCTTTCCATGAAGAAAAGACACCTTCTTTTGTGGTGCAAGCGGGTTCTTCATTTTATCATTGTTTTGGGTGTCAAGCACACGGCGATGCCATAGCATTTTTAATGCAACATGAACACTTAAGTTTTATAGAAGCTGTTGAAATCTTAGCTCAACGCTATCAGGTGATGCTAGAGTATGACCAAAATCATACTGGAGGGCAGAATAAAAAACGATTTTTAGAGGTCCTGTTAGAGGCTCACAACTTTTTTCATCATACTCTTCTTCAATCAAGTGAGGGCAAAGAGGCTCTTGACTATCTTGCCTCTAGAGGGATCGAAAGCGCATTTATAAAAGCATTTGAAATCGGACTTGCCCCCTCTGACAGCAAGCTTTTAGTCCAGCATCTTCGTTCTAAAAATATATCTTTAGATGAAATCAAAGAGGTTGGATTATTAAATAACTACCAGTCTGCTTTTTTCTATGATCGGATTATGTTTCCAATTCATAATTCTCAAGGAGCTGTGATCGCTTTTTCAGCAAGACTTTACAAAGAGAAGACTAATGGTGGAAAATACATCAATTCCAAGGAGAGCTTTTTATTTAAAAAATCACAGGTTCTCTATGGCCTAAATTATAGTCGCATGCGGCTTGCAAAAGGGAAAAAAGCGCTTATTGTTGAAGGGCAGATTGATGCTCTGCGACTTATTTATCATGGTTTAAATGCAACGATTGCCCCTCTAGGAACCGCTCTTACAGAAGGCCATGTTGATAAACTCAATCAGCTTGGTGTTGAAGAAGCCTTTTTGGCATTTGACTCAGATGCTGCTGGAGAGAATGCAATGATTAAAAGCGGACATTTACTACAAAAGAAGAAGATCGCAACATATATCGTTCCTATGCCTGCTGGCTATGATCCAGACTCATTTTTAAGAGAAAAAGGAGCTCGTGCATTTGGTGATCTCTTGGCCAAAAAAGTGGCCTATCTTCCTTTTTTAATGGATCTTCTAGGAAGGCGTGTAGATGTTGGTGATCCAGCTAAAAAGGCGCGCTTGATTGAAAAAGTAGTGCTTAAAATCAGAGAGTGGGAAGACCCTGTGATGGTCCATGAGAGTCTAAAGAAAGTCGCATCAATTATGCAGATCCCAGAAAGTACTCTTGGTATTTCTGAAATGAGTGCTCCTTATGTTTATGTCACCTCAAAACCTCGTTCATCTTCCTCGACAAAGCTACAACACCAATATTTAGAAACAGATCTTTTAACATGGCTATTGCAGCGTGATGTGCCAACGACAGAGCTTCTTAAAATAGCACATCAAAATATCACCCCTGAAGATTTTATTGATGAGCAGTGCAAAACGATCTACCAAGCTCTTGAAAGAGGTTATATCAATCAAAATGTGTTAGATACTCTTTCGTTATTGATAGAAACTCCTGAGGATGAAACGCAGAAGCTAATAGGGACTTTATTAGAAAAAACCATTAAAAAAGAAGACGCCAAGGAAAACTTTATCAAAGCTTTGCAACACATTTTAGATCAAAAGTGGATGAAGCAGAGAGAGGAAATTAAAGTAAAGATACAGTCTGGGCGCCTTACTGATGATGAGGCCATTCAACTTGCCAAAGAATTCGACGAAATACAAAAAAAACGTCCCCAGGTCAAGGTGTAGGTATGGCAAATCTAATTCTTTATGATGCGCAATGTAACTTCTGTACCAAGTGTATTCTTTTTATCCTCAAGAGAGATAAAAAAAAACAGTTTTTATTTGCTGATCTGAAAGGGAAAACAGCACACTCTATGAGAGGGCTGAAGCTCGATCAACAAGCTCTCATTTTGATTGAAAATTTTCAAGAGGGGGAACAGATCATTTCCAATCGCTCAAAAGCCGTTTTTAAAATTTGCTGGAAGTTGGGGGGAGTTTACAAATTGATAGGGTGGAAGTATATTTTACCACCCATTTTGTTTGATTGGGCCTACAATCTGATTGCTCGCAATCGACGTTACTTGTCTACAAAAAAGCCCCGCCATCCAGTAGCTCTTGAAACAGACCGGTTTCTGCAATAGTATTAAAACAATCCTCTATAATTTTCTCGCCTTTAATTTTTGCGAAAAGAGCAAGTCCTGTTAGGATAACTGCTGTTTGTACTTGTCGCACATATCCATTAGTTGCAATTACATCTGGTGCTTGGAGCGGTTGATTGACCTTAGACTGTGATGGTAAAATACTGGTAATTTGCTCCTGACCATCAAACGTATGATCGTTTAGCATGGAGTAATTTGATGAGGTGCGAGAACCTATGGAAGGGCAAAATCTATCAGATGACAAAAGTTTGGTGCTGGTATTTGTTGAATAAGTAGATTGAGGCAATTTTTTTGATGAAGCTCTTAAATCGATTGAAAATCGGTTTGGTTCAATATTTTTTGCAGAGTCTTTGTCATTTAAAAAACACCATGAAGGACAATGTGCGGTGGAATTTGAGAAAGTATCTATTTTAATTAGAGACTGAACCCTATCTGCAGGCATTGCATTTCCATTGATTGCTAGATTGTTTTGACTCAAAGGAAGGCTGTTTGTTGCATAAGTAGTTGCAAATATAGCAGCAGCAGAGAGAAAGGTGGCTCTTGTTTTAAAGTCGGTAGTCCCAAAAAAAGCTTTTGAGAAATTTTGAATATTTTGATAAGCACTCTTAGTCGATGAGCATTTATTTAAATACTTAGAACGCTCCTGCATACTTGAAATCCCAAAAATTGACATTGAACCAGTAAAAAAGGCGCTTAAAAGTCCTGCCCTTTGCGTAATATTGGTAACATTAATACTCATGCTTTATAAAAATCCTGTTTTAATCTTTAGTTATTTTTTTTAGTTTGTGGTTAATCTAGGAGTTTTGCTGTTGCATTGACAATCCAGCGCATTCATGAGAGGAATTTTTATAAGTTCCTGAAATTCTACTGATACCTGGAAAGAGATCTTTAAGATCAGATCCTTTATTAACGAATTTTGCTGAGAGCTTTTTAGAGCCTTTAGTTGGAGGTGGTATAATTTCAAACATTGCTTTACGTGCAACCCCTCCGATAATAATGGTCAGTTCCACGAAGTTGCCCTTCGAGCGAGTATCGATATCTTTAGAATTAATAGGGGAGCTTGAGGCATTCGTTGAAAAGAGGTTTAAAGAAATGTCCAAGGTAGAGGTATTGCAAAAATTATTATCTAAAAGGTTGGTTTGTTTTTGTGGGTACAAGTTCTTCTTATTTACGGCTTCAATATCTTTTGGATTTATTTGAGTTAACGCATAGCTTGCTGTACCCAGTAGGATTGAGGTTGCAGCGAGGGATGCACGCATTTTTAAAGGCGTTGTTCCAAAAAGGGCTTTTGAGAAATTTTGAATATTTTGATAAGCACTCTTGCTCGATGAGCATTCTTTTAAATAGTCTATGCGCTTTTGTAGAGTTGAAGTTCCAAAAAAAGATGCTGATCCGACTGCTAGAGAGGCTGCAAAACCTACTGTTTGAGCAGTAGTAGTATTCTGATAATTTACGAACATTATTCACCTTAGTATATATTAATTTTTAACATTTATACAAATTATAAACTAATCTACAGTTTATTAACTATAATAAAATAGTTTTAATTAAAAATATAAAAAAGACTTGTAAATAAAGTATTTACAAGCCTAGAATTTTTTTGAATTATAGGAGGGAAGAAGGGGTAAATACCCTCTACTTATTGTTCAGGAACGCCGTGTTGGCCTTGCTTGCCAGTCGACTCTAAAAGTGGTTTTTTCGGTGGATCTTGGGGCGCTTTAGCAGGTGTATTAAGACAATCAGCAAGTTGTTTCTCTGTGGTCCTGATGCGGTCACTAAGTTCTTGTATTTGAGTTGTTTTTATTGCTGTTTCACCCGTGCAGGCTGTTTTCTTCTGGATGCACTGCTCTAGATGATCCTGCTGCTTTTGAACCTCGGCCTCTTTCTGAGCAGATTGATCAAGACATGTAGTAAGCTGCTGTTGTACCGCTTGGGCACTCGCTTGCAGCGTACGGCCACCTTGCTCTGCTGTTTCTATGCGAGCACTAAGTTCACTGATCTGATTGCTTTTCTCTTCTGTGTCGCCTTGGCAGGTGGTCCTTTCACGGTTGCATGTCTCCAACAGTTTTTGAAGGGCTAATTTGTCATTCGCTTTTGCTTGTAGAAGTTTAAATTGTTCGTTTAAATCTACCATTCTTTGGTTGCAGTCATCAGAAAACCTCTTAAACCCGTCTTTTATTGTGCTACAGTCATTGAGTTCATTTTGAATTTGGTCAAAGTTTTTTTGGAGGTTGGTTAAAGTCTTTGAGGAAATCGTTAGGTTTCTAGAGCATTTATCTGCTTGTGTCTGAAGAGAGGTCACGTTATTTAAAAGATCTATAGTGGCAGTCTGCTGCATTGAGCTTCTTTCCAATTGGTTGTAAACATCAATAAAAAGTACCACACAAACAGTATAGGCGATTGCTTTTGAAAAGTTAGAAAGACGACATACAAATGAGTCAGATCCAGTAAGCACTTGTGCACGTTTCCCAAGTGCTAATATGGGGTTTTTTAGATTTTGAGCCTGGTTCCAATGATTGACTCTCTCATAAACGGTATCACTACCAGAAATAGTTTGTGTTAGGAGTGAAACTGCTTTAAATGCTGTATACCCAGCAGCTCCTACAAGTGCCATTTTATGCATTGAATTTGTATTAATATTATTATATGACATGCTTAATCTCCTAAAATTATTAAAAATTAAAGGGTCTATTAAATGTCAAAAGATGATTTAAATGTAAGTTAATTTTTAAAAAACTAAATTTTTTTAAGGGCATCAAAATCTAGAAGTTTATGGAAAAGAAGAATAATTTCTTGTAACAATGCTAATCGATTGTTGCGGATAGTAGGGTCGTCTACAAGCACTTTAACATTTTCAAAAAGATCTGCGAGAGGCTTGTGGAATGTAAGAAGTAGATCGAAACACTTCAGATAGGAACGCGATGAGAAAAGATCTTGTAGAGGGTGATTTACCTTTTGAAAGGTTTCGAAAAGAGCTGATTCTTGAGTGGTCGTAAACAGCTTGGGGTCGACAGGCTGTAATGCTTTATCGCTAAGTTGCCCCTTAGCTCTTTTGTAAACTTCCAATAGGAGTACAAAGTGGGGGTTGTTTTTAAAGGTATGGATGGCAACAGTTTTTAAATAGCGGTCATAAATATTAAGTTCATCCTGTGAGTAGGCTGCTTGGATTTCATCACTGGTAAGATCGTACTGTGAAAGAACTGTTTTGAGGCGAGACTCAAAGAACGCGTTAAGAGCGGCTACAGCGTCGGTGTTTTTGGGGAAGTTAAAGTGCTCCTGGCACTTTTCGAATACTTTTGATAGGGGAATGTCGATGCGGTGTTCGATTAAAATACGGGCAATTCCAAGGGCCTGTCTTCTGAGAGCAAAAGGGTCTGAGGATGAGGTTGGCAGGCGGTTTGATAAAAAGCAGGCTAATAGGTTATCTATTTTATCAGCTAAGCTATAGATCACACCTAGCGGAGAAGTGGGGAGCTTGTCCTCCTCAAATCTCGGTAGCCAATGTTCATAGATAGCTTGGCCAAGGGGTGGGGGGTGCTTTTCATGATCTGCATAAATTTGTCCCATCGTTCCTTGAAGTTCAGGGAAATCAAATACCACACTAGAGGCTAGGTCAGCTTTGAGGTAACGAGCTATTTGCAAAAAGGTTTTATCATTAGGTGCTAAAGGGTAAAGCTGGTTTAGAACTTGGGCGTGTTTTAACACTCGTTTTGATTTTTCGCTCAGGTTGCCCAGGCCTTGATGAAACGTGATGCTAGTCAGTTTGTCGGCAAAAAAATCAAGCCCATGTTTTAAGTCTTGCTGATAGAGAAACAAACCATCTGCAAGCCGTGGAGAAACGGCTTTTTCATGCCCTCTCTTGATCAAATCATTTGGTTTTGTATCTAAGCAGGCAATAAAGTGAGGTTCTGATTGGCTGTCTGCTCCCTGAAGTGGGAAGTGTTTTTGATGAGTAATCAAAACCAGCTCGAGAAGTTGTTTAGGGACTTGTAGAAAGCTAGGATCAAAAGAGGCGGGCATCAGCTGGGGATATTCTGTTAAATAAAGAACCTCTTTTAAAACTTTTTGTACATGGGTGGCTTTAGCTCCCATCTGTTTTTCGATCACCTCTAACTGCTGGAGGATGCTTTGTTCTCTTTTCTTGGGGTCAACAAGGACGTAGCTTTTTTCAAGTGATTCAAAGTAATCTGTGGCATTTTTAATTTCTACCTTCTGTTGAAAAAGCAAAGGATGTCCCCAAGAATGATTGGAGGCGGTAATACCTGCAATTTCAAGAGGAACTACCTGCTTGTCGTGAAGGGCCACCAGCCACTGGAGGGGTCTGGGAAAGGGGACCTTTAAATCTGACCAGATCATTTTTTGAGGGAAGTCTAAATCTAGAATCAGCTTTGGGAGTTTGTCTATGAAAATATCTGCAGTGCTCTGTGAGGGAATGGTTGAGCATACGAAAAGGTAACTCCCTTGGGGGGTGTCTCTAATTGTTAAATCTGGGTCAGCTTGTGACATAATTTCACTTTCCAAAAGGTGCTTTTTACCAAGAGAATCTAAAAAGCCCTTTCCAATTGCAGTTAAATTTCCTTGTTGATCAAATGCTTTTTCTGTGGAGGGGCCTTTTTTTTCAATGGTTTGCTCTAAGGTGCCACAGGCAAGCTCTTCAACGTAAGCCGTCAAGCGCCTGGGAGAACCAAAAGTGCTTATTTTAGAAAAAGAGAGTTGGTTTTTCTTTAGAAAGGACTCTAAGTCTTTCTTAAGATTTTTGATGCCTATCGGAATAAAAGACTGAGGGAGCTCCTCAACCCCAATTTCTAAAACAAAATCTCCCGTTTTTTCTGGAATAAATTTTTCAAGGGATGGCGGATTGGATTTGTTAGCTTTAGGCGGCACAGTATTTGTTTTTAGAAGCGGGTGCTCAAGGACTTTTCGATGCTCTAAATACTGGGCTGCAACTTTGCAGGAAAGTTTTCTAACGCGATTGATGTAGTTTGTTCTTTCAGAGACAGAAATAACTCCGCGAGCTTCAAGCATATTAAATGCGTGAGAGGCTTTCATTACAAAGTCATAGGCCGGAATTGGAAGTTTTTGCTCTAATAGAGCGTAGGCTTCTTTTTCACTAGATTCAAAGGTGTGGCTCCATAAGTCGGTATTGGCAACTTCATAATTGTATCGGCTCCACTGAACCTCATTTTGATGGTAGATTTCTCCATAAGTTAGGTCTTGGTTCCATTTTAGCTGATAAACATTGTCAACATTTTGTTTGTACATTGCAAGGCGTTCTATCCCATAGGTGATTTCACCAGGGATTACATCTAGTGGCTGGCCACCAAAACTTTGAAAGTAAGTGAACTGAGAGACTTCCATCCCATCAATCCATACTTCCCAGCCAAGTCCCCAAGCTCCCAGAGTCGGTGATTTCCAATCATCGTGGACAAAGCGTACGTCATGCTGATTTGCCTGAATATCGATTGCAGCGAGTGACTTAAGATAGAGTTGCTGAATATTTTGAGGGGAGGGTTTTAAAATAACTTGAAACTGTAGGAAATGCTGCATGCGGCTGGGATTGTCGCCATAACGACCGTCTGTTGGGCGTCGACTTGGCTCTAAATAGGCCGCACTATAGGGCTCAGGTCCCAACGAGCGAAAGAAGGTGGTGGGGTTGAATGTTCCAGCTCCCATTTCTAGGTCATAGCCAAAATGAATGGCACAGCCTTGCTTTGCCCAGTATTCAGTGAGCTTTTGGATCATGTCTTGTAAAAAAATCATAGATATTATTCTAATTGGACCCATGTTAATTCTCAATTATTAACTGACCTGGAAAATAAATTGCATAAAAGCATAAAAAGTTTTTAATTTTTCTCCTATTTAAATATGGTGTCAATTATGGATTTAGAAGAAATTAAACCTGATATTAGCGGTTGGAAACGGATTCAAGATCACTACCAAAGAGACCGCTGTGAAAAATTGCCTAAAATTACGGTTGTCATACCCTCTTTTAATCAAGCTCACCTACTCAGCTTGACTCTAGATAGTTTTGTCGAGCAGAAAAATGTGGATAAAGAGCTTGTTATTGTAGATGGGGGCTCGACAGATCACACCCTCTCTTTGCTTGATAAGTATAAACAACACGTTGCCAGAGTCTACTACGTCACCTCTGGAGCATCTCCACTTATGGTGAATAAAGGCTTTAACATTGCTTCGGGCACTTATGTATGTGTGATGCAACCAGGGCTCTGTTATCTTAATCAGTCATCTTTGTGTCATATGGCACATGTGGCTTTTGATAATAACCTTCCTGATATGATGTTTTCAGGAACGTATCTCTCTGAGGAAAGTTTTGTAAAAGTAAGAGATGCAGTTTCTCGGGATTTGGATGAGTTAGAACCTTTTTATACCTATTTTCCTTTTAACAAAACATGGCTTAAGAGAGGTTTCTCACCTTCAAGCCCTTACTCCATTTGGTTTAAAAAAGATTATGTTCAAAAGCTAGGGGGCATTCGCTACAATACCTTTTCGTTAAAACTGGCTATTTTTGATTTGCTCTGCCGTATCAATCGAGATAAAGAGGCGAATATCGCCTCTACATTTTGGGCAACCACTGCCTATGATAAAAGGGGAAACGCGGGACTTACTGTAAGAGATTTTCTAAGATTTTATACGATTATTTTTAAGTATTTTGGTCTGCTTAGTGCCGTTTTGTGGGTTTTTCGTGACAAACCATTTAGGCTAGTAAATAGTGCTATTCACCGCATTCGCTCCTTTTTTCAAGAGTCCTAATTTTCGTGGATAATTAAAAAGTGTCTCCTTGCACAAATATGAAAAATATCGTTAAATGAGTTTTTTAATATTTAATCTATAAAAGGTTCAAAATGATGAAAAAAGTACTGCGCGTGGCTGTTACAGGTGGCGCGGGTCAGATTTCTTATAGTCTTCTATTTAGGATAGCTAGTGGAGAAATGTTTGGTCCTAATCAGCCTGTAGCTCTTCATATCTTAGAGATCCCTCAGATGGCTCATGCTCTGGAAGGAGTGGCCATGGAGTTATGGGACTGTGCATTTCCAACGCTTGTGGATGTGGTACATGGTGAGGACGCCAGCAAAGTCTTTAAGGATGTTAATTTTGCTATTTTAGTGGGGGCTAAGCCAAGATCTAAAGGCATGGAGAGAAAAGATCTACTCAAAGAAAATGCCCGCATTTTTATTAACCAGGGCCGCGCTTTGAACGAACATGCAGCCTCCAATGTACAGGTATTAGTTGTAGGCAATCCATGCAATACCAATTGTTGGACTACGATGAAGTGTGCTCCAAATATTAATCCTAAGCAGTTTCACGCGCTGATGCGGTTGGATCAAAATAGAGGGGCCTATCAACTTGCCAAAAAAGCAAATGTCTCCATTACTAATGTGGAACGGATGCTTATTTGGGGCAACCATTCAGCAACGCAAGTCCCTGATATCTTAAATGCTCATATTAATAAAACAGGCATAGGTCAAGTCATTAAAGATACTAAGTGGCTTGAAGAAGACTTTTTTAAGTGCTTACAGCAGAGAGGGGCCGCTATTATTGAAGCTCGTGGAAAATCATCAGCAGCTTCTGCTGCTAATGCTGTTGTAGACGCTGTTCAGTCGCTCATGCAGCCGACTGAAGCAGGGCAGTGGTACTCAGATGCCGTTATTAGCACAGGCAATCCCTACCAAATTGCTGATGATTTAATTTTTTCATTCCCTTGTGTAAGTTCTGGGGATGGAGAATGGGACTTTGTATATGGACTGGAACTAAACGCTTTTTTGAAAGAGAAGCTATTGATTACAGAACAGGAATTACTTGAAGAAAGGGAATTTGTGGAAAGAATTATAAAGGAGGAGCGATGAGCGAGGTTATTTTTGGAGTCACTAAAGAGCATTTAGAGACAGGTTTAAGGGGCTATCCAGTGGGGTATTGCACAACTTCGTTTGTAGATCCCCAAAAAGGGCTTTACTATATGGATGTTCCTCTATCAGATCTTGTTAATGAAAGCCCTGTAGAAGTTATCTATTTGCTGTATCATGGAAAACAAGGAAGTGTACAAGAAGTTGAGGCTTTTCATAGTGAATTAAAAAAAAGAGCTCATTTATCACAAGAGACAATTGCAACTATCCAAACTCTTCCAAAAAGAGGGCACCCTATGAAGCTGTTTGCCTGTGCATTGCTAACTTGTGGAATGCTAGAAGGGACCAATGATTATAAAGAAGACTGTTTGAATCTTATTGCCAGGGTTCCACTGATTGCAGCTTGCGTTATCACACACCATGCAGGTTGGGAGCTTAAGCCCTCAGACCCCGAAAAAGGATATATCGAAAATTTTACAGATATGCTCAATGTAACAGGTGGTGATCACGAAAGTCTCTTAGGAGCTTTTTCTCTTTTTAACAAATTGCACTATGATCATGGAGGAGGTAACCTTTCTGCTTTTGTGGGTAAGTCTGTCGCTTCAGGACTCGAAGATATGTATGGGTCCATTGCAGCGAGTATGTGTGCTTTAGAGGGACCTCGTCATGGAAAGGCAAACCAAGACTGCCTAGAATTTACGAAGGAAATTTTAGAAACCTTAGGAGAAGATGCCTCCTTACAAGATGTTGAAAACTTACTGCGTCAAAAGTTGAAAAGAAATGAGTTAGTCTACGGATTTGGCCACGCCGTATTACGAGTTGAAGATCCTCGAGCTACAATCCAGTATGAAGCAGCCAGAAAGCTTTACCAAGACAACCCTCTTGTGAGAATGGCTCTTTTACTTAGAGAAGCCGGTTCGAATGTCTTAAAGGAAAATCCCAAGATTGCAAATCCTTATCCAAATGTAGACGCTATATCAGGAGCTTTGTTAAGTGCTGCTGGTTTTAATTGTCCCGAATATTATACAGTATTGTTCGGAATGTCACGGACGGTTGGAATTAGCATCCAAATCCTTTATGAAAGGACGATTGCCCGCCATGGAAAAGGGGTTCCGATATATCGACCTAAATATTTTTTTACGGATAAGGCATGAACTTAGAGTCATTTGAAAAGCGTTTCCAAAGAGCATGGGCAAACATGACGAGGCAAAAGCTGCTGCTTGTTTTCCTGTGTCTCTCTTTTTCCGGTCTTTTGATTGTTTTTTCAAGAGTGGTAGCTCTTACTACGGGAAGTTGGATGGCTCTGAGCCTATCATTTACCCCTATTTTTTTTGTCATGGGACTTCTTTTTTGCTTGGGAGTGTTTCTCATCCAAGTCTATCAAAAAGAGCAGAGTCAAAAGATCGTTTCCTATCAACAAATTATGATGAGCCTTAAAAAAAGTTTTGTTTCAGTCATCGCCATTACAGCTCCAGTTTTAGTCGTTTGTTTGTTCAGTTGGTTGATATTAGGACTCTTTTTTTTGATTAAAGAAATCCCGAAAGTGGGAAATACGGTTGGTGTTTTTCTCTCTTTTGCTCCTTTCCTTTTAATTTTAACAACGCTTTTACTTGTCTTTTTCAACATAGTACTCCTTTTCTTCGTGACTCCTCGGTTGGTGGTGGGTAGTGAGATAGGAATCAATTTTTGGAAAAGTCTTCTACATTCTATTTCAAAAAATCCACTCACTAGTGCTGTGAATTTATTCATAGGAGCGCTTCCTCTCTTATTTATTCTGACCTTTTTAGTAGCCGCTGCCTGCTTGACGCAGATCAGCTACTTCGCCTCTAATGGTCCTCTTTTGGTAGGCCTTAAATGGTTTTTTCTCATGCTCCCTTTCAATGCTCTGATGACCCCTGCTATTATTTTCTTTTTTAACTTTTCTTCAGAGTGTTACCAAAGTGTGGTTGAGGTGATATCTCCAGGGCAGGGCAGCGCTTCTCCTCAATAGCTGTGAGTCTTTTTTTATCATATTAGTCTGAGGCCTCATTCTTTTTATGATAAAATTTTTGAAAATATTTACCCTCTCTTAATAAAGCCTTTACATTTATCCTCTATTCTTCCTTTTTTTTGAAAAATACCCTTGAGGAATGATGCAAATTAACCACCAGCAAACACAAGATTGGATTGGAAAAGAGATTGATAGGTGGCATTTACTCCACAAAGAGCAAGGCGATACACAAAAGACTGTAGAGAGTCTTTATCAATCTAAAGATCGTATCTACTCTCAATTAAGTTACTGGGATACAGCTTTGAACTGCTTACCCCTCATGTTTAGCTATTTGTTGGCTTATGACTATGGAAAAGTCAGTGAGTATCATCACGTGGTAAGCGGTTTAAAAGAGAGTCGGGATTCTTTAGCTAGAATAGATGCAATGCTTTCAGATACAGTGAACTCAATCTTTAAAAAGGTGATTCGAAAAGAAGGATCAGATCCTTTTATCCAAAAGAAAGTAAGCGCTTTGATGCTTCTTCAATTTATGAACCATTTTGGAGTCACACTCAAAAAGAGTTTAACAAAAGCACTTGACAGTGAGCTTAAAGATGGGCGAACTTCTAATCGAGGTTACCTAGGAAAAGGCTACGATCAGCAGTCTAAAGAGGATAATTTTAAGGTGGCTCGACTAATTAATGAGTTGAACCAAGCTGTTAGAGATTATAATCGTCAACTTACAGGCTCATACTTTATGGATTCTTCTATAGCTCCACTTAACGAGCTTTATGGAGCAGGCAAGCGGATTATAGATTCAGAGCTTTTGGAAGACCATCCTGATTATGATACAAGTCTGGGCTTGGGAGATTGGTGGGCGAGCGGCAACACTTATAATGTTTTAAAAGAAGTGGAGTCTAAGGTGGTGCTTCTCTTAAATGAAGTGGATCGACAAAGTAAGCTTGTGAAAGAGCATGTTGAAAAATATGTGGCCGACGAGCTGATGGAATCCTACCCAGATTTTATAGAAGCATCTACAAACGATGGAACTTTTAAAAAGGCTAATTTTTATTAAGACGAACTTTATGAGCAATGTGGCTTTCACAGTTTTGGATAATAGCCTGTGCCAGTTGCTTAGCTAAGTAGCTGTGGTATAGAAGCCCTTTAGACCCCAGGGCAGTAAAAACCCAACTTTTAGAGCTTGTTTTTCCTAACAGAGGAAGGCGATTGGGAGCGTTGAGTCGGACTCCTGAATGAACGCTAAGAACATCGCTAGGTGAAAGATCTGGAAAAAGAGTATTGAGTTGGGGCCATAACAAGCTAATTGCCTTCTGCTTGTCAGGTAAGGGATTATGAAACTCTCTTTCATATGTATTGCCAACATAGAGGAGCGAATCGTCTATGGATGGTGTTAAGTGCAGCTTATTGCCAACCAAGCTATAGGGGAGTTCAAAAGATGAGCTTGGCCATCTAAGGGTTAATATTTGCCCCTTAAGCTTTGAAAAATCTTTTTGCGGTAAGTAAGAGCTGGTTTGAGCCCCACAGGCTAGGACAATCTGATCATATTCATGAAGATGATTATTAAATGTTTGAGGGCTAAAAAGAGCTCCTTGTTGACAGCAGGCTTTTTGTAGTGCTGTCAGGTAAAGAGGGGCATTGACTTGCAAAATATCAATCATCAATGCAGGAGATCCATAAACGGTTTGCTCTTTCCATAAAAGTAAGGGAGAGTCTTGTGCAGCTTGTTGGTAGGCCTTTTGCTGTCTTATGTCACTAGCTAGTTTTAAGATTTTAGTTTCTCTAAATAGTGGAAATTTTGTAAATTTCTGGATCTCTTGAAGTAAAGCGTGACTTGACTCAAAGGCTTCGTGCCCCTTCCAGTTGAGTTTAGACCTCATGCCAACATATGGATAAAGTAAGTGAGCTAAGGAGGAAGTTCTTTGATCAGCTTTTATGGGGTCAAAAATGGTGAGCTTTATAGAAGGATCTTCTTTAAGGAGATTGTAAGAAAGTGCAAGGCCTGCTAGGCCAGCTCCTATAACGGCTATTTTCATATGAACAGGATGTAAAATCTACTTGTAGAAAATGTATCTATTTTGAATAAGGAAACCAGTATATGAAAAAGAAGCTTTTATTTCTAGGGACAGGATCCTCTGCTGGGGTGCCGGTAATAGGCTGTGATTGCAAAGTCTGTCTCTCAACATCACCTTTTAACAAGCGGCTAAGATCTTCGATATTAATTAAAAATGGATCGAAAAATATCTTAGTTGATGCAGGCCCTGACTTTAGAGAACAGGCGCTTAAACACCGTATCAAGCACCTTACAGCAACCATTATCACCCATGTTCATTACGATCATATTGGTGGTTTGGATGACTTGAGAATTTTTTATTTTATTGAAAATAAACCCATTCATTGTATGCTCTCTAAAGCATCTTATGATGAGCTAAAATTAAGGTACTTCTACCAGTTTTTGGAGACAAAGAAAAATAATAGTAAAACCGTTAAGTTTGAGTATTTAACACTTCCTCATGAACGAGGAGAAATTGACTTTCATGGAATGCATATTCAGTACATGAGTTATTATCAAGGAGATATGCCTGTTTTAGGGCTAAGGATAGGAAAACTCGCTTATTTAACGGATATACGCACTTATCCTGAAAGCATTTTTGAGGACTTAAAAGGAGTTGAAACCTTGATCATTAGTGGCCTAAGGCACCGCCCCTCATTGGTTCACCTCTCAGTTGATGAAGCTCTAGAGTTTGGGAAAAAAGTGGGAGCAAAGAAAGTGTATTTGAACCATATTGATCACGAGCTGGACCACGAAGAGGAAAATCAATTGCTTCCAGAGTGGGCAGAACTTAGTTACGATGGTTTAGAAATAGAATTTGATTAGGAGTGGTATTTGGAAGACGAGACAAAGTTAAATAAAGAAAAAGCTCTTTTGATTGGTTTTTATGCACATGGAAGCGACAAACCTGTCTGTAATGAGCACCTTGAAGAACTAAAGCTTCTTGTCAATACGTTCGGTACTCAAGATACAACCCTCTTGTCCTCTTTCCTTAAAACAATTACAGCGGCGACCTATATGGGGTCGGGGAAACTACAAGAGTTGGTTGATTTTGTAAAAACAAATGCTATTGACCTTGTAGTTATTGATGAAGAGATCTCGCCAGCCCAGCAAAGAAACTTAGAGAAAGCATTTGAGTGTCCTGTTATGGAGCGCTCTGAAATCATATTATCTGTTTTTGCTCAACGAGCACAAACCAAAGAAGCAAAACTGCAAATCAAACTTGCCCAAGCGAAATACCAACTTCCACGTCTTAAGCGAATGTGGACACACCTTTCCAGACAGCGCGGAGGTTCTAGCTACACCAAAGGGGAAGGGGAGAAGCAGATTGAAATTGATAAGCGTCTTTTAAAAACGCAGCTTGCTAAACTAGAAAATGAATTGAAAGTCGTTAGAAAGCAGAGGATGACACAGCGCTCTCAGCGCTTAAAAGCCTCTATTCCAACCTTTGCCATTATTGGTTATACTAATGCCGGTAAGTCTACTTTACTCAATGCACTGACAAGTGCGGGTGTTTTGGTGGAAGATAAATTGTTCGCAACTCTAGATACCTCCACGAAAAAATTTACCCTTCCCAATAAACGTAAGGTTCTTTTAATCGATACAGTTGGTTTTATCCGTAAGTTGCCACATAATCTGATTGCTGCTTTTAAAAGCACTCTAGAGGAGTCTTTGTATACCGATATATTGCTGCATATTGTAGATGCCTCAAACTCTATGGCACTCGAACATATTGAAGCGAGCATGGGGGTTTTAAAAGCCCTTAAAGCAGACAAAAAACCGATGATAACTGTTCTTAATAAAGTTGATAAATGCACCAATAGAGCGCTTTTACACCGCCTTAGAATGGCTCTGCCGCACTCTGTGCAGGTCTCAGCTCTAGAAAAAGAGGGATTTGACGATCTCTTTAAAATTATGGAAAGCTTTTTAGAGCAAACTACGCGCGTTTTAAAGCTTAAAATTCCTCAAGAACAATTTAAGTATTTCAGCGAAATTCTTAAAGAGGGTCATGTTTTAGAACATGAATATCAAGACAATGACATTTTAGTAACTGCCAGCTGTCCCGTAGCGCTTTGCGACAGACTTGCAAAGTTTGTTGTTAAATAGTTTATCGAATCAGCACACCTTTCTCAAATATTTTGTAAGCTTTTGGGCTATAATTCGTAATTTCGACTTTATTTAAAGTCTTTCTTAATATTATCTTAATAACTGTTTTTTATTATAACGCTTTATTTCTTTAAAAAAGGTGCAAAAGGTGCATATGTTTTCAGGAATCACGAGTCAATTTCCTTCGCTCAGTTTTATCGATTTTTCAACAAATAAAGGCTCAGATGCTGATCAACTAGGTCAAGCAGTTGCGAAAGGAGATTTTGCTACTGTTGAAAAAATGATTCAGGGAGGTTCTAATCCAGCAACCAAAGATGCTTATGGGTTTTCTGCTATTGATTACACCATTTTAGATGGCAAGGCTGAGAAACTGCCTCTTTTATTTAATAAAAAACTCTCTGAAAAAGAGTTTGATACAGTAGTTGGATCTGGATACAGTGTATTAAATTTTTTAGCTGATTTTTCTCATCTTAGGATATTTTTTCAAAATTAACCATAGAAGATGTTGAAGCTGGTAATGTGCCAAAATTTCTTCGCGCTGAATCTATAAATGAAACTTATGGAAAGCACCAAGTTTCAGTGATGCATTTATTGGCAGCTTTTGCAAGGCCAGAAGTTTTTATTCACTTTGCTGATAATTTTCCACAGCTAATGAATGCAAAGGACAATCAGGGAAATACTTTTTTACATTTTGCTGCATCAAACGAAGATTATGGAGAAGAAATTTTCAAGCATTTAGTTGATCAAGGGGCAGATATCTTTGCTCAAAATTTAACAATGGAAACCCCAATAAAAACCTTAGTGGCCGCTATTGAAAAAAGAGATCCTTTAACATTAGATCGCAGAGACATTTATCTGTTTATTGGAGACTACCTTCCCTCTATTTTACTAGCATCGGGCTTGCCTGTGGGAGCTCTAGTGGCCGAGTTACTTTCACTAAAAGCCTTTATTTCAGTTTTAAGAGATCATTCTAAGTTTGGGGCCTTTCCATTACTCTATATACTGACCAATATGGTCCCTATTGTGAGATTGCCGCTAAGAGCTTGGATTACTTATCAATTTGTTAAAAGGGCCTACCTTGGGGTTCAAACAGCAAGGCCGCATATAACTCATCGGCCTTTACGTGCATTGGCGAATTCGGTGGTGCACGTGTCCAATGCAACCCACTCAGTGAATCAATTCAGAAAGCTTCTTAAAATAGATGTTTTACTTGCTTCGGTAGCAGAATTTAGCTACAGATTCTTTGGGTTTTTTGATTCTGTTAATGAGAAGTGTTTTGGTAATCAAGGACTAGATATTAATAGCAAAAATATAGTTTCTCAGCTTGACTGCTCGGCGACTGAATTTGAAAAGACCTTTAAAACTGAACTTGAGTATGACGAAGCTGTCCACCAGTTCTACATGGAAAAAGTCAAACCTAACGTTGTAGATCTGACCAAATTTACTGTTGATACCAATGAGAACTGTGTTGATGGCAAAAACCCGTTAGATAATTTTCCAAAATTCACCAACTGTACATTGGATCAGTTTGAAAACACCTTTAAGCATAAACTTGATGATCAAGAGACAAAAGAGTTTTATTTTGAAAAGGCCAAGCCCTTTATTGAGGAGTCTAGCCGAAGCTGTACGATGATAGAGGTTTTGGCCCAAGGAGCTGAAGGTGTTATTGCTTGTGTAATGAGTCACTACGAATTCTATTTTGGTGATTTAGAAACGAAAAAAAGAAAAAGTGAGGCTTGCTTAAATTATGAAACCCCTGAAGGATTAGGAAATTTAGATTTAAAAAATCGCATTCTAGCAGTAGGCGATCACTCAAGCTGTTTAAAAGGAGCAGAAGACATTATAGGCCAGAGTTTGGCTGAAAGCTGCAAGTTATCTAAACATGACTTTCGAAAATTTATAAAAGCTCAGAAAGTACAGCTTCACCCAGATACTAAAATAAAGTCTGACGGCAGTTATAATTATGCTGATCTAGCGCTCAATCTTGGGCAGGCACATGAGCTTATCAAAAATGAATGTGAAGTGTTAGGTAAATAACTAAAAAAAGACTTATTCGTTGAATAGGAAAGTAGTAATAGCTAATTATCTCAAATTTTTATCCCAAGATTAAAACCTTTTTGGGGTAAAGCTTCAGGAACTTTAGGCTTTTATTTTCAAAGATTTAAAAATATCTCTTACTTCCACTTTGTTGCTAGTCTTCCACCCTTCACTTACATCCTTTACTCGTAAATTCTTGTTTTAGTTTTGCTTAACCTTGTTCGGGCTTTTTACCATTAGTTGCCTAGAAAGTGTCACTAAGCTGTCGTACCATGTAGTTTTTAACTAGCTTTAAGTCTCTAAAAATTAAAAATTTAAGTTTAAGAGCTTGTTTTTCTTAACCTATTAACTACTAAGAATTTATATTTTTATGTTATCTTAATAAACTTATTTTATACTCAACCGTAGTTAAAGAAAACTTTAGGACAAAAAAAATATGTTTAATGGAATTTCAAGCTATTTACCTTCTATAATAGCAGGAAGTGATTACCCCAAGGAGAGCAAATTAGATACTACAGATAACCTGTGCAAGGCCATCTTTAGCAATAATTTCACCCTCGCGCAGGAAATCGTACAAAACGGTGTCAATCCTGCTTTGAAAGATCAACATGGTTTTACTGCAATAGATTATGCAGTTTTTAATGGTCACCTAGATCAACTTCCACGGCTCTTTAATAAAATGGCTACCACTGAAAAAAACCTATTAAAACTACCTCCTGCTCCTCAATTTGAACCAAAATCAACCCTCGGCTTAGCTCTTAAAGATATTATATCTCAGCTTACTTTAGAAAAAATTCATACAGAAGATTATGAATTTCAGCTATTAGAAAATGTTTTCGACCAGTTTTCAAAAGAGCCTATTGATGAAACAGGAGCTTCAATTTTCCATTTTCTAGCAGCCTTTGCAACCTCTAGAGTTTTCAAGTACTATGCCGAAAAGCATTCGGAGCTAGTGACTCAAAAAGATTACAATTCAAGCTCGGCTCTTTTCTATGCGGCGACCAACAAAGACCATGGCGAAGAAATTTTCCAACTGCTTGTAGAAAAAGGAATGGATCCACTGGAATTAAATATTCATGGACATTCTCCTCTCATGTCTTTGGCAGCTCGTATTAAAGAAAAGGACCCCTTAGCACTTAGTGATGATGTTCTAATTCTTTTGACAAATTATTTCCCCGGCTTGATTGTAGCTTCCCCAATCGGTACTTACCTCTCCTTTAGGGGCTATGCAGCTTTAGCCGGCCTCCTTTTTAGCGGTAAAAACATTCTTGCAAAAGGAATTTTGACTGCGATCGGGTATCAGTTGCCCGCTTTGGGAATGGGCGTGCAGGCTTATATCGCATATAAACTTGCTACAGTCACCTTTGAAAAAGCTCAGCTTTCCTGGAAAATGTCTGGTCAACGGCCGTTGCGCGCACTGGTGGTCACAGCTACGAACTTACTGATATCGACGCCTTATGTAGCCTCATTTAGCCAGTCTTTTTTCTCTACATATAAAGCAGGTTTTTACCATACATTTAAATATCAGTTTAATGCCAATTGGCATAATTGGGAGAGCATGTTCTCAGATGAGGATATATCAACAGATTACAGAGGAAATGCCGGATTAGATATTGTGGGACGTCTAGACTATGTGGGGGATAAGCCAGGCAATATTTATAAAGCAGCGGAATATGTAATGGGTATGAATGGGGCTGAGTACTGCGCTCAAATAAAAAATACAGATTCAGTTTTCAAAACAACTATTAAAGAAATTCATCCCGATAGAAATCAGGGTCAGAGTAATTTAAATTATGGTGAATTGATTTCAAGGTTAAAATCGGCCCATATTACTTTGAAAAATAATTGTTAGCTCTTTTTGTTAAACTTTTGTAAGCCATGAAAGATCTCGATGCAGTTTTTTTTCTCTTTTGCAGAGCATCGATCAGGGTGAACCTTTTTAAAAATCTGCTTAAAAGTTCTTCTAACTTCATCTTCAGTGTGCCACTGACCTAAGACGCAGTGAAGGTATTCATATTTATTAAGGCTAGTGATGCATTCTTGTAGTTTTACCAAAGAAGTTTTTTTGACCTGCTCTGAAAGAGCCCCTAAACGAGCCGTTTCCATTGGTGGTGGTGAATGAGGGGGTGGCGCCACTTTGGTTGTCGTTGTCATAAGCTGAGGGAAGTCAAAAAATAGGTTTTTAATATAAAAGGCATTGCGTAACCCATCACGTCCCATGGCCCAGAGGGTTTCATAGGGTCTAAAACTAAAAGCCGATCGATAGGCTTTACAATCATCCCCAATCTTTTGCAGGACTGCAAGGCAACTAACTGCCTGCGTAGCTCTTATAAGCGGCTGTAGGTGGTTTAGTGCTTTTTCTGAGAAGATTTTTGACCGATTATCCTGTGCATACATGAGAATTGGCAAAGCCAAGCTTGCAGCGCTCCTTAATCTCGCTGCCAAGGAGTTGATTTTTTTTTCTTGGTAGGAAGTGTGTGAGGAGGGTTGTTGAAGCGCTAGACAGCGAATAAGCATCATAGAAAAATGAGCAACGCTCTGGGTTGTATGGTTTAAATACTTCGATGCAAAGGGAAGAGCAAGCGCTGCTGTTTCACTGAAAATATAAATTTTGTCCAAAAGTGACATGTCTTGAAGAGAGTTTTTGGCGATAGCTCCAAGGGCTAGCTGCTCAATGGGATTGATACTCCCATGTGAAGGAGGAGGCATGGGTTCTCCTATTTCAATGAGCGCAAAAAAACAGTTAAGGTCGGGCTGTACTGAAGCATAGTGAAAAGGTGAATAGGGGTGAGTGCAGTCTGTAGAGGAAGCGAGGCCCTTTGAGTGTAGGTAGTAAAGGGCTTCAGCATTGTTGGCAATAGCCGCTAAATGGAAAAGCGACTTGTCTTGTTCCATATAAGTTGCTTTAGACAAAGCATTATCATCAAAAATAGCTGAGCTATTGTCAAAAGGCCCCTTTAGTTCGTAGAGAAATTTTAAAGCTTCGTTATTGTGGGATAAAATAGCAACGGCGATAGCATCTATGAAATCACTGGAGGTGTAATCTGTATCAGGAAAATCGAGAGCTGATTTTAACTGAGTCAAGTTGTGTGATTGGATGGCTTGAATCAGTTTGGTGTTGTAAAAGTGATCGCTTTTTATAGAGCCCTTCATGGGAATAGGAGCATGCGTTTTAAGAGGTTCAAATTCTTGGCAACTTTTAATCGTTCTGAGGATTTCATTTTTTTGTGCTTGTAGCATTTGCATTACGCTGTCTAACTCGTAAGAAGAGAGCTCTTTTAGTCGGTCGAACTCGGAAGAAAAAATTTGAGCAAGAGTTCTTCCTAAAATTGATTGTAAAACTTTTTGATCTTGGATTAAAAAAGCATTCTCTAGAGGCGTCAGGTCAAAGTTGCCTTCAAGATTGATGTTAGCATGATGGTGACTTAAAATTTGAATATGATCGTAGTTTCTATAAGCCATCGCCTCTTCAATGGGAACACGACCTGTTGATAGTGAGCGATTTATAAATTCTGGGTCTTGCTGAATTTGATAGAATAATTCTAGATTGGACTGAAGGCGCGGGGATAGAGGAGCCAAGTCAGGTGTCTTCTCATTTTGAAAGGGAGGGTCAAGCGGATCTAGGTAATTTTGTCTATAAAAAGATGCAGATGCAATCACTCAAAGCTTCCTTCAATTAGATGAGAAATAAAAACTTATTTTTTGTACGTCAAATTACGAAGCCACTAAAATCTTATTTGTAATTTTTTCACCAATCAATGTTTGATGGCTAAACCCCTGAATTTTGACCTGCTGTAGTGTGCCAATGAGAGAGTCATCTCCTTCAAACAACGTGTTTTTCCAGCAGCGTGTTCGGCCTTTTAGGAACTTTGGGTCCCTAGGGCTTCTTTTTTCTACTAGAATTTCTTGAGTAGATCCAACCATTGCAGTGCGGTGCTTATGGTAAATTTCATCTTGTAGTTTCATCAACATATGGAGGCGCTCATCTTTAACTTCATCTGAAATTGTATCTTTAAAGCGTGTGGCAGGAGTTCCTTTGCGCTCTGAATAGGTGTATAAAAATGCTACAGAGTACTCAATTTGCTTTAAAATGTTATAAGTTTCCATAAACTCTTCGTGAGTCTCTGTGGGGAAGCCCACAATAATATCAGTCCCCAGGGATGCACCGGGAATAAGTTCTTTAAGCATGGCAACCTTTTCTAGGTATTGCTCTAAGTTATAGATACGATGCATCTTCTTTAAGATACGATCAGAGCCAGCTTGAATCGGAAAGTGAATAAATTCACAAAGAGAAGGGAGATCTCGTATTGCGATCATAAGATCTCTGGTAATATCAACTGGGTGACTAGTCATAAATCGAATGCGGTCGATACCAGGAATATTGTCCAATTTGTACAAGAGATCGTGAAACAAAAAATTGTTTTCTTTCAAATCTTTACCATAGCTATTCACATTTTGACCCAAAAGAGTGATTTCTTTGTAGCCCTTTGCAGCCAAAATTTGGCATTCTTCGATTATAGATTCAGGTTGACGTGAGACTTCAGGGCCTCGTGTGTAGGGGACGACGCAGTATGTGCAGTACTTGTTGCATCCTCTAATAATTGAGATATATGCCTTCACAGGGTCATCTCGTTTCGCATCTACGTAGTTGAGCTCTTCACTAAATTTATTTTGAGTGCCAATTGATTTTGTTCCACTTGCTATCACCTCATCGAGTGTCTCGCTTAGCTTATGATAATCATTTGTACCTAAAACAAAATTAACATGGGGTATTTTCCTAAAAAGAGACTTTCCCTTTGCATTAGCCATGCATCCGGTAACGCCAATGATTTGATCAGGGCGTTTTCGCCTCCCTAAGATGCCAAGCTTGCCCATTACCTTACGCTCAGCAAGATCACGGATAGAGCAGGTATTGAAGATGAGAAGGTCTGCAAGTTTCTCATCATCAAGGTGTGTCATACCTCTACGTTCAAGTTGACCTCGCATGACTTCGGTGTCTAATTCATTCATTTGACACCCGTAAGTCTTAAAAAAATATGTTTGTGGCTCTCTCATATAAACGACTACAAAGTTGCTTTGTGGCTTAATTTAATTTGACCGCGATTATTAATGTCTAGGACCTTCACTTTAAGAGAGTCTCCCTCTTTAAAGAGTCCTTCCATACTTTCTATCCGAGTGTTAGAAATTTCAGAGATATGGCAAAGGCCTTGTTTTCCTCCAACCACTTCTACAAACAATCCAAAATCTACAATAGAAACAATTTTCCCATCGTAAGTGGCATCAATTTCAACTTCAGCGACCAGATTTTCAATAATTGCTTTTGCTTTTTTTACAGCCTCTTGGTCGAGGCCTGTGATGCTTACAATGCCATCATCGTCAATATCAACATCGACACCTGTTTCTTCAACAATCGCACGAATCTGTTTGCCTCCCGGCCCAATGATGGTTGCTATTTTATTTGGCTTTACCTGCATAATCTCTATACGAGGAGCCCACTGAGATAGATTTTCACGAGCCTTAGGACATGCCGCTATCATCTTTTCTAGGATAATCGTGCGGCCATCTTTTGCCTGATTAAGGGCTTTTCGCATGATTTCTGTTGTAATACCCTCAACTTTGATATCCATTTGGAAAGCTGTAATTCCGTCTTTGCCCCCGGTGAGTTTAAAGTCCATATCTCCAAGAGCATCTTCTGTTCCGCTAATGTCTGATAGGATCACGCATTGATTACCTTCAAGGATTAAGCCCATGGCAATCCCTGAGATAGGCTCTTTAATAGGAACTCCAGCATCCATCAAAGCTAAGCAGCCGCCACATACCGAAGCCATAGAAGAAGATCCATTAGATTCTAATATGTTCGACTCAAGGCGGACAACGTAAGGGAAATCTGCTTTTGATGGGATCAGTGGCATAATAGCACGCTCTGCAAGTTTTCCATGTCCAACTTCTCGACGAGAGGGGGGGCCAATACGTCCCACCTCACCCACAGAGTAAGGAGGGAAGTGATACTGAAGGTAAAAACGCTCTGTTCCTGCTTCAAGCATTGTTTCATAGCGTTGAGCCATGCTTTCGCCACCGATAGTTGCTACTGCTAGAGCTTGTGTTTCTCCGCGTGTGAATACTGAACTTCCATGGGCTCTAGGGAGAAGTGATTGGCGAATACTAATTTGTCTAACTTCATCAGTTCTTCGTCCATCTGGGCGTGTGTTGGTTTGTAAAATGGCATCGCGCATAGCTTTTGAAGAAAGTTCTTTAAAAGCAAATTGGACATCTCTTTTCTTGTGAGTGGTTTGACCTTCAGCGAGTAATTTTTCATTGACCTCTTTCTTTAAAAGTCCAAGTGCTTCTTCACGCTCTTGTTTAGTCTGGATAGCCAAAGCTTCTGCAAGGCGTGATCCTACCACGGTTCCAATGGCGTCTTTAGTTTCTTGTGGGATGTCGGAAACCGCGCTAAAGTCTTTTTCCTTGCCGACCTGCTTCTGCCACTCTAAGAGAGCTGAGCATATTTTTTTGATAGCTAAATGGCCAGTTTCAATTGCTTCAACAACTTGCTCTTCGGTTAAAAAATCACAGTATCCCTCAATCATTAAAATAGCATCTTGCGTTCCAGCAAGGAGAAGGTCTAGCTTAGATTCTGTTTGCTGTTCAAAAGAAGGGTTAATTACAAATTCATTGTTAATAAAACCAACGCGAACAGCTCCAATAGGCTTTACAAATGGAACATCAGAAATCAAAAGGGCTGCAGAAGTTGCGCAAAAAGCAAGAGGCTCTGGAGGAATATTTGTATCGTGAGAAAGTAGGTTGGTGGCTATTTGAACTTCATTAAAGTAGCCTTTAGGAAACAGTGGGCGAATAGGGCGGTCAATGAGTCTGCAAATAAGGGTCTCTCTCTGAGTCGGACGTCCTTCTCTTTTAATGTAGCCATTTAAGGTTTTTCCAGAAGCCGAAAATTTTTCGCAATAGTCGACTCTTAGAGGGAAAAAGTCAATTTCTTCGCTCGCTTCTTTCTTAGCACAGACAGAGGAAAATATAGCGGTATCACCCACTCGTAGTAAAACGCTGCCGTTGGCCTGTTTGGCTAGAACACCTGTTTCAAAATTAAAGGTGACATTTCCGACTTCTACGTCTAGTGTAGGTTGATCTAATTCTAATTTCATACTTTTGATTCCTCTTTGATAAGATGCTAGTTGTGATATTTTAAAGGTAATAAGCTAGAAGTTTAAAAGATTAATTAAAAGCTTATTTTTTGGAAAAGGGTTGTTTATTGAGATATGACAAAAAAAGAACCTTTTGCTGTAAGTCTGAGAACAGGCAAAAGGCTCATAAAAAGTTGATTCAATTATTTTCTTAACTTAAGGCGTGCAATTAAGTTTTGGTAACGCTTTGTGTCGGTTGAATTCAAATAATCGAGAAGTTTACGACGTTGACCTACTAGTTTGAGAAGGGCAAGGCGTGAACCGTGATCTTTAGGAGATATTTTAAGGTGTTCAGTAATTTCAGTCACTCTTTCAGTTAAAATTGCGATCTGAACATCTGCAGACCCCGTATCTTTTTCGTGAAGTTGAAACTTTTTTGTGATTTCTTCTTTAGTGCTTTTATCGAGAGACATAAGGCTTAGATATACTCCTATATAAGTTTTTAGACAATTAAAACGGCTTAAACTAAAAATTAGAGCCAAACGGGTTTTCGGATGAATAATAACACGTTTTTAAGTTTAACTCAAGTTACAATTCTTTCCTTCACTACTTTCTCTCTGATCGCCCCTTAAGTATATAATTTAATTGTTAAGAAGATATAAATTCACTGAATATAACTCCTTAAATTTCTCCATATTAGTTTAAAAAAATATTTAACACTTTTCCTGTTTTCAATTTTTTAGTTTTAAATTGGCGAAGAAATTGCTATTTTTATAGATTATATATATAGAAAACAGAATGAGCAGAAGAAAGTGTATATTGACTATATCTAGCAAGGCATATTGTGAGTGAAAATAAAAAAAAGTTTATAGATAGATTGCAGTTTGTAGGAATTATTGGCCCTTTTGTTGTTCTGTTGACACTTTTTTCTACTTTGCTCAAAGGAAGTGGCGCTTCTTGGTATTTATTTGTGACAACCCTTGTAGCTTTTCCTTTATGCTGGAAATGGGGATTTAAGGGTTTTTTAGTTTCTTTAGCCCTCTTAGCAGCTTCAGGGCTTGCTATGACCTCCTTTTTCCCTCACACCTCCCGTTTTTGGCAGCTTTGCGCAAGTACAAGCCTTTCTCTAGGCCTTTTTGTAACTTATCAAGGTTTTGAGGAAATAAAGGCAATGATGACTGATTTAACCATTGAATCTCAAAGTCGCCTGGACAACTTGATTCAACTAGATGATCTGCTTAAAAGCTCACAGGAAGAGTGGGTTCTTTTAAAAAAGACGCTGTTAAGCCAAAAAGAAGAGCAAAGTCAGCTTTTACTGATCGCAGCCCAAAAAGAAAACAAACTGGAAAAAACAACTCAAATTATGCAAGTTGAGCTTGAGCAGCTTCAAGAGAACCAGCAGCTTTTAAAGCAAGCTTTACAGGCAAAAGGACAAGAGGTTTCAAGTTTAAAAGTAGATTCCATTGCAGCTTTAGAAAAGCAGAAGCAGCTTCAAGAACAACTGAACCAATCTCAAAGTGAACGCGAACATGATCAGCTTTTTGAAAATGAAAGGCTCTCACAAGAAAACGCCTCTTTAAAAAATAATCTATACTCTTTGCAACAAAACTTAGAAGCTCAAAATGTTGCTGAAGCTGATTTAAATGACCATATTTTAGAAAATAAATTGATCATTCAAAAAATGGAGGAAACTTTAAAGCAGAAGTTACTTCATATTAAGGATCTTGATAGACAGCTTGCTTTGGGAAAAGATGCTCTAGAAGAGCAAAGTAGGCAGCTCGATCACCTTAAAGATGTAAGTTATGAAAAAGACCAATTGATAAACTCTTATAAACAAAAAGTTTATGAGAATGAGCAGTCTTTAAACCTTATGGAACAAAAAAAACAAGAACTAGATCACAATATACAACAACTAAAAAGTCAACTTGCAGATCAGCATAAAGATTATGAAAAACGATTTGAACTTTACCAAGAAAATGAACAGCTGCAGCATAATGAAAATAAACGCAACCGAGCAATGGTCATTGAAAGAGAGCAGCAAATTGCAGAATTGGAAAATATGTTGGCAGGAAAAGAGCAAACTATTGAAGGCTTGCAACATCATGAGCGAGTTATTGAAGCAAAACTTATAGAGCTGGAGCATTTAGAAAGCGAGCAAGCATTAACTGCTGAGAAAGACCATAAAGAGCTCACAAACCTTAACGAAACACGCTTTGCTCTTTTTCAAGCAAAGCTAGATGTTGAGAGGTTAAAAAAACAAAATTTACGGGTTAAAAAAGCACCTATCAAACGCCATTCTCACTGGCTACTTGAAGTTGAGTCTCTTTTAAAAAGAGAGAAGGTGAGCAAGCATGAACTACAACGGTTTTCAAAAGAATTTTCGACTGAAATAGTGACCTTGAATCAATCTAAAGCTTTATATAGACAACTGCGCTCTCAATTTGAAGAAAAAAATCGTGTCTTAGAGGAAGCTAGAGAAAAGCGATTTAAAGTGGAAACTCAACTTGAAAAACTGCGCAAGCTTCACGAGCAAGAAATGACTGAAGAGTCTCAAATTGAAAATAACCTCGAAAAAGATTTGTTTATCAAGGAGCAAGAGATTTTATCTGTGGAACAAGAGGTGAGTCGCTTAAACCAAATTATCGAAGACCTGCTCGATGAGTTGGAAAATAAGCAAGAAGTTAACACGTAAGAATCTCGTGTCCATTTTCAGTGATTAATATCGTATGCTCCCATTGAGCTGAGGCCTTCCCGTCTTTAGTGCGCGCGGTCCAACTGTCAGCTGTGTCAATAACTCCTTCAGGCACCCCTTCATTAATCATAGGCTCAATAGTAAATATCATGCCTGGAGCTAAAGGGATTTTCATGTTATTTCTTGAGTGTAATACTTGGGGAGCTTCATGAAAAGCAATTCCGACTCCATGTCCTACGAACTGATAGACCACAGAGCAGCCTTGAGAGGTTGCATAACTTTCAATCACCTCTCCAATTTCATTAAGTAAGACACCAGGCTTTAATATTTCAATTGAGCGCATCAAACATTCATAGGCAGTATCGACGACGAGCTGTCGCTTGGGAGTTGTCTGACCAATAACTACCATGGCACTGCAGTCTCCAAAATAACCATTTAAAATGACAGAAATGTCGATGTTGGCTATATCACCTTGCTTAAGTTTTGTATCGTCTGCAATCCCATGGCAGATTACCTCGTTAATAGAAATGCACAGACTTTTGGGGTAGGGAGGCTCACCATATCCTAGTGTTGCAGGAGTGCAGTTGGCTTCTATCATTAACTTGTGGGCAAAATCATTGAGAAACTGAGTGGTCACACCTTCTTTGGCCTGCTCACAAGTTTTATTTAAAATTTCTTTAGTTAGTCGGCAGGCTTTACGTATTCCCTCAATTTCTTCTGGAGTCTTGAGATGGATCTGGTATTTTTTGTAATACTGCGCTGCGAGGTCGTTGTGCTGTTGAGGAGGTAATTGTGGGTAGTGGCATTTTTTCCACTTTTTTTGACTGCCACACCAGCAGGGGTCATTTCTACCGTACATAATTTTGATGAGTTATAATAAACGGAGTAAAGGTTAACGTAAATTTGTTTTGTTTGAAATAGATTCTATTTAAAAAAAGTTTTGATCCCTTCTAAAAACATCTCAATACCAATGAAAGTTAAAATAAGTCCCATTAAACGGGTCACGGCAGTCATAGCTTTTTCTTTTAAAATTTTTAAAAAGACGGGAGTGCAAACTAAAATAAGTGCGCTAATAGCCCAGGCAGATACAATAGCAGTGAGCATAACTAAATGATTTTTTACCTGTGGAGCATAGGCCATAATTGCAGCTAAAATAGAAGGGCCGGCCACCAACGGGACTGATAGAGGAACAATAAAGGGTTCACCTCCGTTTTCAGTAGTAGTGCTTGCTGAGCTAATGGCTGGGAAAATCATTCCAATGGCAATAATGAGTAAAATAAGCCCTCCGGCAACTTGAATTGAAGGGATGCTAATATGAATCCATCCTAGTACCAAAGAACCCAGGTATTGAAAACTGACCAAGATAACAAGAGAAATAAGCATTTCTCTAATGATAATTTTTCGTTGGCGCTCAGGAGAAAAGGAACGAAGGATCGATGCAAAAACGGGGATGTTTCCCAGGGGATCCATGATCAAGAAAAACGATAATATCAAAGAGAATAGGGTCATAAAGGCTCTGTTTTTTTACTATAAAAAATATCATGTTGTCTATTTAGTTGTCAGTAGATTATTTGCTTTGCACTTGATTAATCGCTGGTAATTTGACACAATTAAAAAAAAATATAAAGGATTGTATATATGAAGGTAAGCATCGACCGAGCGCAAGAGCTGCTCAGGTGTGGAGAGGTGGTGGCTGTCCCAACCGACACGGTCTATGGGATTGCAGCCGACATGTATAGTGAGCGGGGTATTTTAAAACTCTACAACCTCAAAGGTCGTAAGTTGCAAAAGCCATTAGTCGTTCAGCTTGCTCAAGGAACTCAAATAACTTCATTTTTAAGTCACATCCCTTTTGATCTGGATAGAATTATTCAGAGGTTTTGGCCAGGTCAGCTCACATTAGTTCTGCCAGTGAAAGAAGACCAAGTGCCTGGGATATTAAGAGCCCATTTGCCAACAGCTGCCTTTAGGGTTTCAGACAATGCCTTAATTCGTCGCCTCATCAGTGAGTATGGCCCTCTTGCGGTCACCTCGGCAAATACATCTGGGATGAAAGAGCTTCTAGACCCTGATGAGATTGAAGAAAATTTTGGTAAAAGTTTTCCTATACTTTCTGAGGAAAAAACCAATGCAATTGGCAAAGCCTCTACGATCTTAGCATATATCGATGCCGGCTGGGTTATTTTGCGCTTAGGACCTATTTCCCTAAAAGAACTCAATCAGACACTAGGTTACTATCCGCCTTTCGTTACAGCGCTAGATTTTTCCAAGAAACAATACACCATTGCACCTCAGCTGCATTTGATGGATCACCCATATGACGGGTCTATCAAAGTGGTTTTAGGATTTAGTGATCGACAATACCCTCAAGCCGAACAAGTCATTTACTTAGGATCTTTGAGTCAAACGTTTAAAATTGAGGATGCTATTATAAAAGCGATGCGCGAGATTAATCAGGAAGGATATCCTCATGTCTGGGTGGATATGAATTTTCCTAAGGACGGTCATTTAAAAGAGCTAGCGCGTATCTTAGAACGCGCTTGTGAGATCAAAACGAGCCTTTAGTCTTGTTTTTTTGCTTCCCACCAAAGGTTTCTCCAAAGACTATGCATGAATTTTTTCTCTTTTTGATTTAGGTTTGAAAAAATAAGCACATTGTCTTGGTTTTTACTAAAGGCGCTTTGTGTCCAGTTTGCAGATCCCATAATCAGTGTCTTTTGATCAATTATTGCAAATTTATGGTGCATCAGTTGCATGCCTCTATGGTGGCCAACTGCAACGTGGGCATCTTTGAGTTTTTTATAAAGATATCTAGAGGCTCCTTTGTGGGAGAGGTAGTCAAAAACAACACGTACTTGAACTCCTCGCTGTTGGGCATCTAATAGTGCATTTCCAATTTGGGGGTGAGTAAAAGTGAACATGGCGATGTCGATGGTTTTTGTGGCTGATTCAATCAGTTGTATAATGCGCACTAAAGCCTCTTTATTAGGCAAAAAAAAGAGCTCAAAATTGCCGTTTAGTGAGCTGTAGGACTCATTTTTAGCATTGGGTAGAGATTGTCTTAAGTGGTTATTCAGTTCAGGTTCTAAAAGCCCCACCATTAAGTTGTCATGCATCCTCAGAGAGGAGGGGGTCAAGTTGGCAGATCCAAGGTAGGTAATGTCATCAACTAAGAAAACTTTATGGTGCATCAACCCACTCATGGGTCTTGAAAAGATTTCAATTTTTTCAGAGAGCTTTTTTTTGATAATTTTTAACTGTTTCGGGTCGATGTGAAGTGAGACTTTGGTTCCTGTTTCAGCTTTTTGGTTCAGAAGATCTATTATTTGATGATCTGTTAGTGAGTAAACGCTTATAAAAATGTCTTTTTTTGCATTGTAAAGACTTTTTTTGAGGCTTTTTTGAAGATCATAGCGAGCTTGATTAGAATAAATCAGTCGAGGCGTTTTTTTAGAAGGCAGGGGGGTGTATATAATATTTTTTAATATTATGAGTAATAGTAATGACAAAATTAAAATTAGCTTTTTACTCATTATTGTTGAAAAAAAATTTTATTTAGCTTATAATTAGTGTGGCCCAGGAGGAGTTAGTGGTTAAAATTGTATCTAATAATGACTTTTATGAACAGCTTGATAATAAGATCCCGAGAGACTTAGATGGTTTAGATGAAGGCAGTCAAGTCTCTGACGATGAATGGCTTGATGACATGTGTGATGGTTGTGAACGCAGATTTGACGATAGAACTTCTGTATTAGAGCGGGGATCGTCGCGATACAGTTATGAGCATGGAATCTCTTTATGTGCTCGATTAGCTCTCGCCTCTCTCGTTCTTACGGCTACATTCTGGATAGAAAAAAACCTGAGGGTAGATTCTTTAGATGGGGTCTGTTTAACCGGGAACTACCGCTGCCCAATCACTTCTAGAGATGTATGTGATTGCAGAATAACAGATCGAGAAGATATCCCTTATGCTTTTGAAAGGGATTTAACAAGAGTTCTTACAGTATTTGTGGGTATCGGTTACACTTCGATAATCTTGTTTAGTTCAGATTCTAGTGTTCAAGGGGAGGAGAACTTGGTCAGTAGGACCAGGAATAGGGATGTTCATTTTGTAATTCCAGCAGATGAAAGAGTCGTTGGGGAACAAAGTTTGGGAGGCTTTGAGCGTTTGATCCTCTCATGTATAGCTCTATGTGCTGCTGCATCTATAACAGCCAGTTTTATTAGTATGGTCAACCGTGAGAACAATCAAGTGCAGACTCTAGAGGAATATTTGGAGAACTTGGGGGCTATATTTGCAAAATGTATGGTTATGTGGTTTACATCACCTGTCTTTTTCTAAAAAAGACTATATCTTTTGACCCTGAGCGCGCATTTCTCTAACGACACTCATCAAACCTTTCTTTTCAATGATTCTAATCGCTTTAGCGCTGAGCTTAAGACTGATGAAACGGTTTTCTTCACTGAGCCAGAAGCGCTTTTTCATTAAATTAGGTAAAAAACGACGGTTATTGACCCCTGTAATGTTAAGACCAATTCCTTTTTTCTTTTTTGCAATTCCACGAATTGCATAGCTTCTTCCTTTAACGGGCTTCTTTCCAGTAACTTGACAAACCTTAGCCATGATTTAACTCCTCATAATAAATATGGCAAGAATATTAACACCTTAAATCTTATTGCACAAGAAAAAATATCTTGGCACACTCACGAATAGATTAAGAGTTGGTTTTGTTTAAAATATTTTACATCAGTAGGTTATGGAAGATATCTCCGTTGACATTGTCGTAATTGGTTCGGGGCCTGCGGGTCAAAAGGCTGCCATTGGGGCGGCTAAATTGAAAAAAAAGGTTGTTGTTATTGAGCACGAGAACTTTTTAGGGGGGGCTTGTCTTCACACAGGAACCATTCCTTCTAAAACACTTAGAGCAGCTATTTTAGATTTAACACAATTCTATTCTAGAAGCTTTTACAGTACAGAATACGAGGTTCAAGATATTTCTATTAGTGATTTAAGCTTTCGTTTAAATCAGGTCAAGGAAAATCAACTCATATCTATTCGGCGTCAATTTAAAAAAAACTCAATAGAACTTATAGACGGAAAGGCCGAGTTTTTAGATTCCAATCAGTTGCTGGTTCGTAACCAAGAAGGGGAAGTTTGTGCAAAGATTTCGTTTTTGCAAGCAATTATTGCTGCAGGCTCGAAACCTAGGAACCCTAAAGAGGTCCCCTTTGACCAAAAGCGTATCCTTGACTCAAGTTCTCTTCTGAAAATAGACAAACTTCCTAGCAGTATGATTGTACTGGGTAGCGGAGTGATTGGTGCTGAGTATGCTAGTTTTTTTGCAGCACTTGGTGTGCAAGTGAGTGTTATTGATAAGAAAGATCATATGCTGCCCCGCTTAGATAGAGAAATAGGAATTCATCTGCAAGATGGACTTAGTTCTATTGGTTTACAATTTTTTGGAAATAAGCACCCAGATACAATTGGGGTAGAAGGAAATAAAGCATTTGTAGTTTGTAAAGATAAGCAGCGCTTTGAAGCAGATATCCTTCTTTACGCGCTGGGAAGAACAGCCAATGTTGAAGATCTTAAACTGGAAAATACTGGTATCGAAGTCGATGGTCGCGGATATATTTGTGTTGATGGATCTTTTAAAACAAATGTAGAAAATATTTATGCAGTTGGTGATGTGATTGGGGGGGCTTCATTAGCCTCCACGAGTATGGAGCAGGGAAGGCTTGCAGCAACACACGCATGTACTCATAAGACTCTCGCGTTCCCCACTGTTTTTCCACTGGGAATTTATACGATCCCTGAAATTTCTTGCTGTGGCTATACAGAAGAAGAAGTTAAAAAGATGGGAATTGAGTATGAAATTGGCAGGGCCTATTACTACGAAATTGCTGCAAGCCATATCTATAGCTCCAATGATATGGGCGTTTTTAAGATTATTTTTAATAAATCCTCTCGAGAGATTCTAGGAGTTCATATTGTAGGGAGGCAAGCGACAGAAGTTATTCATATAGGTCAAATGGCAATGAGATACAAAGCGACCATTGACATCTTTATTAATCAGATTTTTAACTATCCAACTTATGCTGAGGGGTATCGTATTGCTGCGCTCAACGGTTTCAATAAGTTATAAATTTAATGGCGCCCCCTTAGAAGCGCCATTGATGAAACATAGCTTTTGAAAGCTAGGCCGTTTTTTGTTTGAAAACCACTTCATCGTTATCTAAAGCAATTTCTATCTGAGAGTGCTCTTTAATTGTACCTGCTAAAATGGCTTTAGAAAGAGGAATGGTTACCTTTTGATGAATTAAACGTTTTAAAGGGCGAGCTCCAAAGTCAGGGTCATATCCCTTTTGAGCAAGGTAATCTAAGACCTCTTGAGAGGTTTCTACAGTAATATGCTTTTGAATTAACCTCTCTTCAACTCTACGTAGTTGTATTTTGACAATGCCTCCCATATCTTCTTTTTTAAGAGGAAAGAAGGGGAGGATATCATCGAGTCGATTGAGAAACTCAGGTCGGAAGTGGGCTTTTAAAACAGGATCAATTAATTTTAACAGCTCTACTTTAGAGGGGGAAACGTTTTCTTGCATGGCTTTAAGCAGTTGCTCAGAGGCCAAATTAGAGGTCATAATAAAAAGAGCATTTTTACAATTAACGACGCGTCCTTTACTATCTGTAATACGTCCATCATCAAAAATTTGTAGAAGAACATTGAAAATATCGTTGTGGGCTTTTTCAATTTCATCAAAAAGGACAACGGCATAAGGTTTTCTTCTTAGAGCTTCAGTTAGCTGTCCACCTTCGTCATGCCCCACATATCCAGGAGGGGAGCCAATGAGTCGTGAGACGCTGTGTTTTTCCATATACTCAGACATATCTAGGCGAATGATTGATTCCTCACTGTTAAACATAAGCTCTGCCAAAGCTTTAGCAAGCTCTGTTTTTCCAACTCCTGTAGGGCCCATAAACAAAAAGGCTCCAAGGGGACGTTGAGGGTCTTGCAAACCTGCTCTCGAGCAGCGAATGGCTTCACTGATTGCTTGGATTGCAAAACTTTGCCCTACCACTCGTTTTTCAAGATCTGATTCTAGGTTTAAAAGCTTTTCAGCTTCGTCTCCCTGCATTTTTTGTATAGGAATTCCTGACCATTTAGCGACAATTTGTGAAATAAGCTGGCTGTCGACCTCTTCTTTTAGAAGACGGTTTGGGTGTTTATCTAAATTCTCGCTTGCTTGCTTAATCTCTTTTTCAATTGCAGGGATATCGCTATAGCGAATTTGTGCGACGCGATTGTAATCGGAGACTCTTTCAGCCTCCTCCTCTTGAAATTTCAGATTTTCAAACGTCTTCTTTTTCTGTTTAAGGTCTTCGAGTGCTTTTTTCTCTTGCTCCCACTGCTGTTGGAGGTTTTTTAAAGCTTCCTGAGTCTCCGCAATTTCTTTTTGAAGTAATGATTCCTCTTGAGTCGAAGTTTCTTTGTTTTCTCTTTTTACTCCTTCTTGTTTTACAATCAAACTAGAGAGCTGGCGTTGAAGGGCATCAATGGGAAGAGGGCAGCTGCCTATTTGCATGCGAATCATAGACGCTCCTTCATCGATCAGATCAATTGCTTTGTCTGGTAAAAAGCGATCTGAAATATAACGCGTTGAGAGATGAACGGCCGCTTGCAAAGCTCCCTCTGTAATCCGAACTCCATGAAAATTTTCGTAACGCTCCCTAAGGCCTCGTAAGATGCTAATAGCATCTTCTTCAGAAGGTTCTTGAACCATAATAGGCTGAAAGCGTCTTTCTAGGGCGGGATCTTTTTCAATGTATTTCCGATACTCTTTGATAGTGGTTGCTCCAATGCAGTGCAGTGTCCCTCGTGCTAGAGCGGGCTTGAGTAAATTGGCAGCATCCATGGCTCCATCTGTAGCTCCCGCTCCAATTAGAGTGTGAACCTCATCGATAAATAGGATCACCTCTCCTTCATTTTTTTCAATTTCTTTTAGAATGCTTTTAAGGCGCTCTTCAAATTCACCGCGATATTTAGTCCCTGCAATTAAGCTGCCCATGTCCAGGGCATAGAGCTGTTTGCCTATTAGTGAGTCGGGAATGTCTTTTTGAATGATGCGCAGAGCAAGTCCTTCTGCAATGGCTGTTTTCCCAACACCAGGCTCTCCAATAAGCATGGGGTTGTTTTTTGTGCGTCGACTTAAAACTTGAATGGTACGGCGTATTTCCTCATCCCTACCAATAACAGGATCTAATTTTCCATCTTTTGCAAGGTGAGTTAAATTTTTGCAGTATTTTTCGAGGGCCTTGACGTTATTTTCAGCGGTTGGGGAATCCATTTTCTTACCTCCTCGAATTTCTTCGATTTTCTCTTGAATTTGTTTGAGAGTGAGTTTCTTGTTTGTTATCTGTGAATATAGGGGCTCTGTTTTATTTTCGAAAAAGGCCATCAAAAAGTGATCTGCACTTAAAAAAGAGTCTTGCCATTGTTGGCTTTTTGAGTGAGCTTTATAAATAAGTTGTTGCAAAGACTGTGACGGAGTTGGCTGGTAGTTGACGTCTTGAGTGGTTGCTAGTTTTGAAAGATACGGCTCTAATTGAGTCTTTACCGAGTCACTCTCAAGTCCTAAATCTTTCAGTAAAGTGTTAAAATATCCCGCCTTATCTTCTAAAAAGGCACTGAGGATATGTTGGTCATTTAGTTCCGTATTTTGATTGTCTTTGGCTAGCTTAGAGGCTGATTCAAGAGCTTGTTGAACAGATTCTGTAAACTGATAATTCATTTTAACCCTCCTTTTTCTGTCAAATTTTAACTAATATGTTAGCAGAAAAAACGTTTTTTTTCAACTATTGTGCGTGGTTTCTATAAAGACTTGAGCTCGCCCATTGGTAGCTTGAGGCTTAAAAATCAAAAGGTGGATTTTTTTTAGAAAGAATTTATTCATGAGAAATTGAGCAAGAGCATGGGAGAAGCTTTCTAGCAAAACAAACCCCGATTTGGCGGCAAAACCAAGAACCTCTTGAACCACTGATGAATAATCAATCGTAGCGCTTAGGTGATCTTTTTCAATAGCCTTTGCAGCATCTACTTCAAAGCTAAGATCGATAACCAAAGGTTGTTTTTGCTCTCTTTCATGAGCGCGTGCTCCAATTAGAGTTTCAACATGAATTTGTTTAAGGTGAATAGTTGTTGTCATGTTAACTCAGTTTATTTTGATGAACTTGTAGCCTCTGATGAAGCTTGTCCTTTTTGCAGTTGTGTGGCTAGAACTGAGCGCGTGGTGACCCCATTCATGATCACATAACTGTTTCCGGCAGCTTGTGGTTGCTTTTGCACAAAGACAGATTGCCCTTGAGCCCAGCCAGCCACCATATAGCTTGTAGAGGGTGGAATTTGCCAGATAGAGCCATCACTTAAAGTCAAAGTAGCCCCTCCGTCAGTTATCGATTTGATGGTAAAGTTTGTTTGTAGACTGTCAGTGAATGCTTTAGAGGCTCTTTTGGCGTTCACAAGACCAAATGAACTTGAGTTTTTGAGTGTGGTTGGGAAAAGAACATCCGGGCTTTTTTCGATATCAACAGTTTCACCCGCTTTCCAATAATATGTATAAATCCAAGCGTTGGGGCTGACACTCCAAACGCTCCCATCATTGAGTTTGACATAGTGACCATCTTGTAAAACCGCTGCGATGGCATTATCCGGCAAACTGCTTTTTGAACCATGTTCTTTCCAGTGTATCATCCACTGACCAAGGGCTTTTTGCTGCGTGTCAGAAAGTTTACTTAAACCCACTGCTTTTTGGACGGCAGCTGGCATCTCTTTAGAGAGATCCAGTGAAGAAGGCTCTGGAGTGGCAGCTGGGCTTGTTCCTTGAGAGGAGGCTGAATTTAATTGCTGAGATGGTGATGGCTGCGCATCTAAGTTAAAACTGGCATTGAGATGCAAAGAAGAGAGTAAGAGTAAAAAAATAAAAAGATGTTTCACGACAATCCAGGTTTTGTATATATCTCAAAAAGTTGAACTATAAGTGAAGCCCTCTAAATCATGCAAACATTTCCTTTAGGTGCTCTTCTTGCTGGTGGGGTTTTATGCTTATACCTAGGAGCGGAGCTTTTAATTATTTTTGCTGCTCGCCTAGCCATCTCCTTGGGAATGACTCCTTTAGTGGTTGGTTTGACCGTGGTTGCTTTTTCGACTTCAGCTCCCGAGCTTGCTAGTGTGGTGGTCGCTCAAATTCAGGGCGATTATAACCTTACCCTGGGCACCATTGTTGGCTCCAATATTGCAAATATAGGTCTTATCTTAGGTCTAATCACCCTTATTAAACCTCTGGAAGTCAAAAAGGAGATCAAAAAGTTTGAAGCCCCCTTTACTATTTTAGTCACTCTCTTACTATGGGTCTTTATGCTTAGAGGGGTCATTACAAGATGGATGGGAATTTTTTTTATTGTTGCTATTTTTTTCTATGTCAAGCGCCACATTAATCGTTCAAAAGTAGAGAAATCATCTTCCTCTGAACCTAAATCAACCCTGTCATTTTCTCGAAAGATTATGAGTGTAATTTTTATAATTTGCGGAGTTGTGTTACTGACAGTTGGAGGGACGCTTTTAATCAAAGGCTCAGTTTTACTCGCTCATAAGTTTGGAATCTCCGATCGGGTTATTGGAATGACTGTCGTCGCTCTTGGGACCTCACTTCCTGAATTTGCCGCCTCGTTAGTCGCCATGTTAAGAAAACTAGGCGATGTTGCCATTGGCAATATTTTAGGAAGTAATATCTTTAATATCCTTTTTATTTTAGGGGTTGCAGCCATTGTACATCCTATAGAATTTGCTCCTAAGTTTCTAAATCAAGATGTTCCAGTCTTATTAGCCTTTTCTTTTCTTCTGTGGTTTTTAGTGAGTGTGCAACGCAAAATAGGTAGACTTTCAGGATTACTGCTATTTGCGTGTTATGCAGCGGTAATTTATTGGATAGTGTAAAGGGAAATTTCTCTTGGATGTTAAAAGAATGTTGATCAAACAGAAATTCTATTGCGTATAATATCAGTGAGATAAAGAGATTTTGTTTACAAGATTAAAATCAAAAACAAAATTGCACGCCAATATATGGAGTCCATGAGAAAACTTTTTGTGCTTGCACAGGTTTGAAAGGAGCTACTTTAATACTTTGCTGCTTCATCAATCCAATTGAGGGCATAGAGCCCCAATCCACATACCTGCATCCAATACAAACTTTGCAAGTTGCTTTTTGTGTTGCTGGTTGAAAGGAAAAGCCTAAGTCTGCAGTCCAGAGCAGGTTTGAATTAATTTTATTATTCAAAACCATGAGGGAACTAGTGGCTACTTGGTTAATGAGCACCGATTCATAGACCTGGTTATTGGTCCAGCTTTGCCAACAGGGGCCCAAACCTAGACCAAGGTAGCTGTTAAGCGCCAAAGAGCCAATAACAAGTGATTTAGGAGGCTGTAGATTTAATTTAAAGGTTAAAGCTTGGAGTTGTAAATCAGAGCGAAACTGTGCCCAAGCTGGGGCGTCTAATGAATTAGTTGAAGATGATGTTGCTGATTCGGCATGAATCCCACTTTGGGTATAAAAGCTGATCCCACATTGTAGAAGGGGATGAACTCGAAAGCTTGCCATCACTTCAAAAAGAGGCGTTGTATTATTGTTAAACTGACGCACATTTTTAAAGTCGACTCCTTGATAATCTGAGAAAAAAGCTATTGGGGTGGGGCTTAAGTTTCCCTTAGGTCCTTTAAAAAATAAAAATCCAGGTCCCACATTGATTGAAAGGTAAAAGCCTTGGGGACTTTGGACATTCACCCAGCCAGGTTTTAAGTTTTTTGAGTGAGAATTGCCTTGTTTTGCATCTAGAGTACTATATAGAGCACTGATAATTAATAAGATAATGATTGGTTTTTTACAAAAAAACATAATGGGCACCCTCATTTCCTATGATCATGAGGAGCCCTTTTTTGTCAAATAGGGACTCACAGTAGGTGTGAAATGTTAGTAACTATCTAAAGATAAATAATTGATAAAGGTCATTTCAATCTGGAGGCATTGAGGTTGATGAAAACATCTGCTCAATCTGATGCATGAACTTAGGGTGTACTTGGTGTTCTTCTAAAATGCTCTCACAGTTTCTAAAATGCTTCCAAGCAGCAGGAGTGTTGAGTTGACTATGGTGTAGAAGTGCTAAATTAAGCTCAACAAGAGGGATGTTGGGGTTGATTTTATGAGCTTGGGTTAAAGCTTCAATTGCTTTTTGAGGCTGTGAGAGCTCATTATAGATGCTTGAGAGGACCAGCCACCCCATTGTAAATTGAGGGTGTTTTTTCAGCCCTTGAATTAAAACTTTTTGGTCGGCCTGAAGCGCTTCTAGTGAAGATTCTTTTGTCAGTGCAATCGTTGCTTCTAAAAGGGGTAGGTCAATTTGATTATTTAAATAGTCTTGATGGGCATTTAAATCCATAGGGGCTATTTGGTCGTCAAATGAAAGACTCTTAAAGTGGTTGAAAATGCGTCGGGCATTTTTAGGCTCTTTGTTTAATGCATAAGCATAGCCGAGCATTAAAGTCGCCATGGGGTGATCTTTAGCATAGTTAAGGCATCGTTGATAGTGCTCAATTGCTTGTGGGTAGTGTCTCTCCATTAAATTTGAAGCGGCCAAATTACTAGAAATAAGCCCGACGGTCTCTTTAAGGCTTATTTTCTTTAAATACTTCATATTAACCGAATAATAATGATCAGAGGGGACATGCACCCCTCGATGAGTTGTTTCAATGTTGGTGATCACCCCATTGTCATTGTGACGTACATATATGTGTCCTGGAGGGGTGATAATTTCAAGGGGAAAATTTAAGCGTTGCGCAAGGCACAAATAAACGACACTCGTGCCTAAGCAGACCCCTTGATGAACATCCAAAACTTCAGATAATTGTGAAAATCGCTCGTGGTCATCTTGTATGTTTTGGTTGGGAAAGCGGTATTTAAGGTCAAAAAATAACACGCGATTGATTTCTTTAATCATTTGTTTGGGAGTCGGGTTTTCAGGCAGCCTTGCTAGCACTTGAAGAGCTAGAAAATCTAGCTGCGCTTCGTAATTGCGAATCCAGTTCCAATCAATTTTGTCCCCTTGTTGGGCAAGCAAGACAGCTCTTGAAAGATCAATTTGATCATCTTCTAAAGCTATCACCTCTCCTTCGGATTGAGCGTGATGTCCTTTTAAAGAGCGATTGCCAAGATGGGCACCGAGCTGCTCAATCGCATCTAAAAATTTAGGTTCTAAAAACTCCTCTCTAGTTTCTTTTCCAAGCATGAAAGAGACAAACCCTTCAACAGAGAGACCCACGATTGGCAAATCTTCAACATGATCGGTTGACAGTTGCGCTTTTTGCAAAAGTTCTTGGGCATGTAACAGCGCTTTTTTACCAATAGGATGGTCGGGATATAGCTTATATAGGGCAATATGCTGGGTGATCGAGGTGGGCTCAAGCCCATTGTAAATGTTGAGAAGAGCTCCATTGTCATCAGCATGAAGGTTTAAAGTGCTTAAGAAAAAGAGAAGTAAGCTAAGTGGTAATTTTTTTAAAAGCATCGAAAAGTTTCCGTGAAGAGGTGATCGTTTCTACACTTGGTATGAAGCGATTACACCAGTTATTTTTTGAGGGGGTTCCTGGGTAGTTAATGCGCTCTAAACGGTCATTTTTATAAGACATCTCTGGAAAAAGGGCAAGGTACTCTTGCAAAAGGTTTGCGTGAAATAAACTACTTGTATGGTGGCTGTCGTGCAAAATTTCAAAGCGCATTTTAGGAGTTAGCCGAGGTGTATATTTCCAATTTTTCCATAAGCTAAACTGTTTGGCAACTTTAGGGTAGGTCTTCCACCATTGAGACAGTGTCACAGTATCATGGGAGGCAATATGAGTGATGGTTGCAGCAACGTAAAGGGGGTAGGGAACAAAGTCTAGCCCTCCAGCTCCTGTGCGTTGCCAGGTTAAAATATTGGTGCCGCAAATGCCCAGCTCTCGAAGGGTGTCCTTGACGGTTTGTGGGATAACCAAATCTTCTCCAATGGGGAGCATCTTAGAACTTTTAATCAAAACTTGTAGAAATTGTTTGCCGTGATCTAACCATGTATTTGGGTCTGAGGGTGAAAAAGCACCTTTAGATCCCGGCTGTCCTTTCGGGATATTCCAGGTTCTAAAAAAACCAATAATATGATCTAAACGGTAGAGGTGGAAAAAATTCTCAGCAACCTGCAATCGCGTTTTCCACCATGAGTAATCCGATTGATGGTGTTTTTCCCAATTATAGGCGGGAAAGTTCCAGTTTTGCCCTTTGGGTGTTAAATCATCAGGAGGCGATCCTACCGACTGATCCATGCAAAATAGCTCGGGATAACTCCAGGCGTCACAACTTGTCTTACTTACTAAAAAAGGTAGATCACCCATCAGTCGCACGTTATTTTTTTCAGCAATAGAGCGGACATGTTTTAGCTGCGTAAAGCATAAAAACTGGATCATTTGGTAGAAGCTAATTTCTAAGGAGTGCTTTTTAAGCTGCTCATTTTTTTGGGTTAAGCTTATCTTTTGAATGTTTCTAGGCCACTTTTCTGGTTGATCAGAATGGTAAAAATCTGAGAGAGCACAATAAAGGCCGTAGTCATTGACCCAGGCATTTTCTTCGAGAAATTTTTTAAAAGCACTGGAAGTCTTAATTTTTGAAAAGCAGGTGTCAAAATATGTTCTTAAGAAAGCAAATTTCTGCAGCCTCATCTTTTGATAATTATATTTTTGTGTCAGTTTCTGGCTTTGGTATTTAAGAACCATTTTTTTTAAGTCTGCATTGAGATGGTCTAGGGCATAGAGACTGAGATAGACAGGATTTAGGGCTAGTGTTGAAAGGGGATTGTAGGGGCTATTGTCAAAGCCCGTGTCATTGAGAGGAAGAAGCTGGATAAAGTTTAAGCCGACCCTAGGAGCCCATTTTAAAAGAGGTAGTAGATCTAAAAACTCCCCGCCTCCACAGCTTTTTTTAGAATGCAGCGCGGATAACATAATGACAATTCCGTGGTGTGGAAAAAGACCTACCTTTTTCCATTGTAAGGCGCAGGCACTTTTCAAAAGTTGTTGACGAAAGATCTCCTGCACTAGCCTCCAAAAAAGTGGGTGTTGTCATTGTGAGAGTGAAAATTATCTTCAGAAGGGGCATGATGTCCTTGCTCTAAAGCCTCTTTCCAAAGCAGTGCCTTTTTTATAAAGGGTGTAAGCATGCTCAAAATATTCTCGACATTGAAAAATTCTAATTCAATCATTTCAAAAAGAACAAGGCTATTTAATTTTTTACTATATGCAAAAGTGCCAAGTCGTGGATACCTTTTAGCGTTTGCAGTTAGCGAAGAAAGCAAAATATCTTCTCTAAATTTTCCAGGAGGAAGCTCGGTTAAGATAGAGCCTATGATTAAATTTTTTTCTTCAGGGTCTAGCTCTAACTGAATTTTGAGCTTATCTTGGATTACAATTAAGCACGAATTGTTTTCATCGGGCTTGAGATCCATAGAGAGCTCTTTCGAAAGTTCTTGGAGTAGGAGTGTAAATTTATTAGCGATCATTCAGACTCCTCCTCTTCCTCTTCTTCTAAAGCTTCATCGAGTTCTTCAAGGGCGTCCATATAGGCATTGAGAAGTTCTTGCCGGTGTTGCTGGTTGCGGTATAATTTAGGGGCGACATTGCGAACAGCATCTCTAAATTGAGTGAGCACGAGGATTTGAGCTATAATTTCTTGATCAATATCCATGCGTTGACACATTTTAATTATTTTTACAGGGGAAGGATAGCGCTCGTCAATCAGTTCCATAAAAAGACGAGCCATCATCTCAAATGAGAGTTCTTTGGGAAAATATAAATCGTGTTTGTCAAATCCACGATAAATGATATTCATACGATCTTTAAAAAATAGATAAACTGCTAAAATAGCTTGTAAGCTACGTGTTTCTGTCATCAGTCGAAATAGGAGCGGCTTGGGGATTGATGGGCCTTTATTTTTTAGATCTCTTCCCAAAGAATTGAGCAAAAATTTAATAATTTTGTTCAATTTTTTAAAGGGAAAAAGTTGTGATAGTTCTTCAAATAACTTGTTAGGAGTTCTGGGAGTTCCTGTAATATCACGATATAAATCTCTAAGAGCATTTGCACTACCAAGTCCTTGCGCTGAAAATGCAAGAGCCTCTTGAGAAATATTTTTACCCGCAATGATTTCTCTTGAGAAATTTTTGTTAAAATCAGAGCGTGCTTCTCTTACCTGCCGAATTTGCTCATCATTGGAAATTTTCTCTAAATAATCAAGGGCGTCATCAGCTGTAGAAAAATCAGGGTATACATCTAGAACTTTTTTTAAAACCTCATCAGCAGAGTCATTCTCAGATATATTTGCCTTGAGGATGAGTAGTGTTTTTACATCGAGCTCGGGATTGAGCTTTCCTTCTTTTGAAGGCAATACATCGGTCTCTTCCATTCCAAAAAGAGGACTTGCTTTATTGGTTTCTCCTTCTTTTGTCGCGCGTTGCTCAAGCGTTTTAGCTTTATTTTTCATTTCCTTGTCTATCAGAGAAGCGATATACTGGTTGCCCTCATCGACTGTAAACATAAAATCTTCTTGGCTAAGTTCTTGACGAGCCATGCGGCGCATTTCTTGTTCTAAAGCTGCCTGGCGCTTTAGAGAAACGGGATTGACTCCAGGATTAGAAAAACTCATAGAAAATTCTCTAGGTTATTTGTACGCGCCCTAAAGGCTGCACTTTAATTTCAGGTACAATCTCTTGGAAAGACATCACTGATAAAAAGGGAAAGTCAGCCTCTACTAGCTTGCGTACAAAGCGTCTGACATCTACCGTTGTTACCAAAACAGGAGGTTGTCCACCCGATTGAGGAGGCAAAATAGTTTTTCGCATGGCCTGTAAAATAAGTTGGGTGGAGTCAGGGTCGAGTGCAATATAAGAGCCAGCAGATGTCTGCTTGATCCCCCCACGAATCATATCTTCAATTTCAGGATCTAATAGATATACAGAAATCGTTGATTGACCTTGAGAGTGTTTATAGCTGATATAACGCTTTAAAGAGCCTCGGACATATTCAGTTAAAAGGACCGTGTCTTTTTCACTTTGAGCCCATTCACTTAAAGACTCCATAATTGTTTTGAGGTCCTTTACCGAAATTTGCTCCTGGACCAATCGTTTGAAAATTTCAGTGAGCTTTTGTAGTGGTATTAATCGCGTAACCTCGCGGACGAGGTCAGGGTAGTTTTTCTCTACAAATTCGAGCATTGCCCGTACTTCTTGAATTCCCATAAACTCAGAGGCGTAATGGCGGAAAAAGTAAGAGAGATGTAAAATAACAACTTCAATGGTGCTCCAGTATTTAATGTGCGCTTTATCTAAAACTTTCTTTTGCTTCTCTTCTACCCAAAATGCGGGCATGCCTAAAGAGTTACTGTAGGTGGTAAAAGGGATATTATAGCGCTTTAGAGTCTCTTCAGTTTCATTGGTTAAAAAATGACCCTGAATAATTTGGCCCCGATTGATAGGGACTTCGTTGAGTAAAATTGCGTACTCATCCTCTTGTAAATTAGGGGAATTATAGCGTACATGAACTCCAGGAAAGCGAATCCCTAAATCTTGATACAATGCGTGCCGCATGCGTGGAATCATCGCTTCTATATGGGTGACTTTCTTGTTTTTTTTGTCCGTTTGGATGATTTTACTAATCGAACCGCCCAATTCTAAAATAATGGGTACTGTCAGTGCATAGTCAGCTGAACTCTCTCCTGCCATTACTTCATGACCATCAACTGAGGTTGACATGGTTCCAGCAGCAATACCTGCAGCTTCTTTAGCCAGTTGCTTTTTTCCTGCACGTATCAACCCTACTCCTGCAGATCCTAAAGCTACTGAAAGTAAAGCAAAAGGCCAAAAAGGGAATGCTCTAATAGAGCCGATAGCAAGCAGAACAAAAGCTGCTAGTAAAAGTGCCTTGGGTTGAGTGAGCACCTGGCTTGCAATTTCACTCCCAAGGTTACGATCTTTATGAGTGCTAGATACACGCGTGGTGACAATCCCTGCAGTGACTGCAATTAAGATAGCAGGCACCTGAGAGACGAGTCCATCTCCAATAGATAAAAGAGAATACGTCTTGGCTGCTTGACTTGCGCTCATTCCATGCTGAGCAACTCCAATAATCAACCCCCCAATGACGTTAATCAATGTGATCACAATCCCTGCAATAGCATCCCCTTTAACGAACTTCATAGCACCATCCATCGAACCATAAAGTTCACTCTCCTTTGTTAGAAGGAGGCGTTTATCACGTGCTTGGTTCGCATCAATGGTTCCCGCTCGCATATCGGCATCAATACTCATTTGTTTTCCAGGCATCGCATCTAAGCGGAAGCGGGCAGCTACTTCGGCAACACGCTCAGCCCCTTTGGTGATCACGATAAATTGGACAAGAGTGATAATCAAAAAGATTACCCCCCCCACAACATAGTTCCCACCAACCACGAACTCACCAAATGCCTCAATAATGTCACCCGCATAGGCATGCAGTAGAATCTGGCGAGTAGAGGCAATATTAATCCCTAAACGGTAAAGAGTGGTGATCAGCAGGATGGAGGGGAACATTGAAAGTTCTATCGCACTCGGGATATAAAGAGAGACCATTACGAGAGTAATGGCAACCATTAAGTTAATAGCTAATAAGACATCGATAAGATGCGGAGGAACCGGCAAGATAATCATCGTAATAATACCGATGATAAATAATGCTAGGATGATATCGGATGACTTTGTCAGCTTCTTTAAAACGCCTTCACCGGCAAAAAAACTGTTAAATATTTGAAATAAATTTTTCATTTATAGCGTGTCTCTCTCTAGTGAAGCGAGCCATTTCAATATCTCAGCAACCGCTTCATATGTTTCTTTTGGAATATATTGTCCTACAGAACCTGTCTTAAATAACGTTTGGGCTAAGGGGACATTTCTTACAATCGGAATTGCATGTGCTTCCGCTTCTCGTATTATCATCTCGGCCGTTTTATTGCGACCTTTTACCAAAATGATGGGAGCAGGCATTTTATCTTCCTCATATTCGAAGGCAACGGCGTAGTGCGTCGGGTTTGTAATAACTGCTTTAGCTTTACGTGTATTTTTTACAGAACCTTCTTCATAAGCAATTTCTTGCCCAATTTGTCGACGACGACCTTTTATGTGAGGGTCTCCCTCCGTATCTTTATATTCTTGTTTAACTTCGAATTTTTCCATTTTCATTTCTTTAGCGAAGTTCATTTTTTGATATATGACATCAAAAAGTGCAATTGCAATAAAAAAAATACCAACACGGACAATGACTTTGACTAAAAAGTAATTAAAAATCAGCGCGCTTGCTATTGGAGGGACGGCCGCTCCAAAAATGACCTCTTGAATGTCATGGCGTACTGTAAAATAAATAATGAGGATGACTCCACTAATTTTCAAAATTTGTTTGATAAGCTCGACAAGTGTTTTAAGTTTAAATTTTGATTTTAAATTTTGAATGGGGTTCAACCTTTTCAGGTCAGGCTTGAGGGCTTCAAAAGAGAAAAGGGGCCCCACAATCAGCATATTGCACAAAACGCCTACACAAACCGTAATCAGTAAAATAGGTAAACTGACTTTTAGGATGATTTGTAGGGCAGCTGACAAATAATTAATTAAAACGGAGTTTAAATCGCTCGCGCCGCGAAAAGCTACAAAAGCACCCCGAATAAAGGTGGTAATCTCTTCTGCAATTTTCTTCGACATTGATAAAACGGTCGCTATGGCAACGATGAAGGTAAACGCTGCGGGAAAGTCTTGAGATTTGGCCACCTGGCCTTTCTTTCGAGCATCCCGCAGCTTCTTCGGGGTCGCCTTTTCACTCTTTTCAGCCATGGCTCTTCATTAGGTAGTAATTTTTTTAATCTACCCGAAGCAAAAAACATTGGCAACCTTAAAATCACCTCATATTTTAGGATGGAAACCCTTAAAATAGTTGTAGCGAAAAGTATGGGTTGTTATAATATAAACTATTAAATATGAGTAAAATAGGTTTTTGTTATGAGTCAGTTAACCCATTTTTCAACTTCTAGTTTAAAAAATGTCACCCCCCCTTCGATGGAACTTTTTTATGCAGAAAAGGCGCTTGAGCCTTTATTGCAAGCTCTTGAAAATGCCCAGGAGACTATTGACTTGTATACATTTAGTTTGAGCTCAAAAGATCTTATTGAGGTTCTCAATCGCAAAGCTTCAGAAGGAATTCGAATCAACATCAATATTGATAGCAACCACTGTGGAATGGATCTATGGCAATCACTAGATGGTAACATTAATATCTCATTGCAAATGGATGAGGTAGAAGGTCATTATCACCACAAAACAGCCATTATAGATAATAATACAATTTGGTCAGCTTCTGGAAATTTCACAAATTCTGGTTTTAACAAGCAATTGAACTTATATCATCTTTTCAAAAGTTCAACTTTTGCAAACCAAATGCAAGGAGCTTTAAAGGAAAAAAAAGCATCCTCATATCAAATTAAAGAATCATTAGGTCCAATGGAAATTGAGTATTGGCACTTGCCTGCTAGTGAGGGTAAACTTGCTAGTAATGAGGCAAAACAAAATGTACTGGCGCTAAAGAGAATTGAAAAAATGATCCAAAGTGCTCAAAAAACCATTTTTGTAGCCAATGCTGGATTTACCAATCACAAGCTAGCTGATGCTTTAGTTAGTGCAAGCTTGAAAGGGATTGAGGTAACTTTTTTTCATCAGGGAGGACTTGATAGTTTTGGGCTTAAAGTGCTTCATAAACTCAAGCAGGCAGGAGTTAAGCTTTGTCAAAATCCAACCAACAAGCTTTTACATCATAAGTTTATGCTCTGTGATTCCAAAGTTTTACTCAATGGATCGCCCAACTGGTCTAGTCGTGCATTTTCAAAAAATGCTGAAAGCTTTTTTATTTTTGATTCACTTTCTATAGAGCAGCAAGAAATGATGCAAAAATATATCAAGCAATTGTCAAATTCAAATTGAAATTTATCATAGCTCCTTGAATAATCTGTCCCTATTTATTTATGGAGATACCAAATTGTCTGCTTCCTCTTTTCCAGTGTTTGCATCTGCAAAAGATTATCCAAACGCGCGCTGCACCCAACAGTTTTGCACTAGGGGTTTTGATGCTGAAGAAACTGTTTTCAAAACAGAATGTGGGGTCTGCAGTCAAGAGAGTCCGCTTAAAGGTCTTAATATACGCCACCTAAACTGCGCTTTAAAAACTTTGAAGACGGGGAGAACCATTGGCTCAGAGAATTTACTAGGGCTTTTTACCTGTGGAGAAGGCCTACATGAACCGATTGCAGAGAATCTTGCAGTACTTGTAGAAAACTCTTATGATCTTGAAAACGAAATAAATCATAGGATTCAAGCTCCTAATGACTTAAGCTCATCTGTACATGCTTTAACTTCTTCTGTAGTCAAGACAGCAAGTCAGTGGTTCCAAAAAGGTCGCCATCTGATGAATCAAAGCTTGCATTCGCCGCAGCATTCGGGAAAATCCTCTGTAGGAGATGCTTTCAGATCACAGAGCCTAGGTAATTTAGGTCGAAAGCTTTTCAATTATGAGCCTGCTGGTGATCGTGAAGATCTTAGGCATATTGACGTTCAATCTGATGTTCTTTCACAATTTTCAGAGTGGAGGAAGGTTGATGTTCAGCCGAGATTGAATCAAAGAGGGCTAAGGCGTGCCCAATCACACGAGAGTGCTTTATCTAGTGGGGCTCAAGACAACTTGAGTCATATTGACGTTCAATCGGAGGTTCTTTCACAATTTTCGGGTTGGGGAAAAGTAAATGTTCGCTCAGGAGCCAATCAAGGAGCTCTACGACGTGTTCAATCACTTGAGAGTGTTTTTTCCCAATTTGAGCATCTTTCGATGGACGAATTACCTCAGTTGCATCGAGGACAAAGAAGATCTTCTCCATCTGCTCATGCTGAAGTTTACAGTGAAGTGGAGTCTGCAAACTATGTGGTAACGAGCTTGGGAAAAACGCATAGTGAATTTGAAAGCGAGCGTAAGCGTCAATATGATCTTGCTGTTAAAAAGGGTAGGAGTCATGGCGTTACGACTAAGCCCGTTGAATCAACAGATTTAGTGGGAAATGTGACCTTTACAGTTCGATGGGAAAAAACAGAGAGCGCTAACAGTGAAAATGAGTTTGGGTCAGTTACTTCACCTCCAACTATTTCGGATAAACAATCTGAAAAATCTGTTGTTACACATAGCACGTTCGGTACAATCGATGACGGCTCTAGTTCGGGAGAATATAATGTAGAAAAAGAGCTTGCCTCAGCTATTGGAGTTTCACATGTAGGGGCAGCTTCTCAGCCCGATGCAACAGAATTATCTAGACTTACACAGCCTGAAAGTAGCATCAATATCGATAGCAGAAAGAACGCCCCTCTTGAAAATAATAAATCAATTCGGGATTTGCTTTTTAGTGAGATTGAGGCATTTAAAAGTCGAATAGAGAAGCCAGACCTGAATTCAGAGGAACTATTGGCACTTAAAGCAGATTTAACCCCTCTTCTTCATTCGATTGATGAATATCAAAATAGTTATAAACCAGACGGTTTTGTTGGCTGGTATAGAGATGAGTTTTTGATGAAATTGGAAAATCGGATGTTAGAGAATTAAAAAACTGTAAAAATGAATTCAATTTTTAAGAGCCGTATTTAAACAAATAAATTAGCTTGTAGATTGTTTCTCTTGTTAAGTTTTCTAAGTGTAAAAGACGCTTGAAGCAATTATCAAATTGAAATTTATCATAGCTCATCCAATAATTAGTTACCCCATTATTTAAGGAGATACCCTATTGACCGCATCTTCGTTTCCAGTTTTTGCCTCTGCTGACGATTACCCAGGTGCATCTTGCACTGATCGTTTCTGCTACAGGCCCTTTAATCCCAAGGAAACTGTCTTTAGGACAGAGTGTTCGGTATGTTCCCTTGAGGCTCCTTTCAAAGGTCTCAATATCCGTCATCTACAGTGCGCATACCAAACTTTGACTACCGCAAGAGCAATAAAATCTGATAACCTACTGGGGCTCTTTACTTGTAGTGAAAGTCTGCATGAGCCTGCTGAAGGAGCTCTTGCTGAGCTCGTCGCGCATTCGCACCTACTTGAAGCTGATATTGGTCGGCGAATCGGCCATAGGAGAACTTTAAGTGAATCGGCTTTGTCTCTGACGGGATCTGTTGTGAATTTTGCTGGGGGGTGGTTTCATAAAGGTCGTGATTTTGTCAGCAAAAGTGTAGCTGGTTCTCAACGTCCCATCATTGATAGCGCAACCGAAGCTTTGAGATCACAAAGATTTGGCAATTTAACACGGAAGATGCTCGGAGAAGGAGCTGTCGCTGCGTATCCTGAAGTTCGTGATGATGCGGCTTCACAGGTTTCTGATTGGAGAGCCATACGCGTCCGTCCAAGGTCCGCCCCAGGATCTCCTACAAGATTAAGTGAAAGAGGAATTGTTCGAGCTAGATCACACGAGAGTTTATTTTCTGAATTTGAGAAAGTTTCTTTAAGAGATCTCCCTCCCGATCAAGATGAGAGTTTGCCACGTCTAGAAGCCTGTGCAGCTGCTCTTGAACCAGAGACAGCAACCTATGTGGTTACGCGTCATGGGAAAACTTTACAAGAGTTTGGTGATGAGTGGGCTCGCCAACGCGCTCTTGCAAGCATCAAAGCCAAAGCAGTAGGTCTTGACTCTGCGCCTATAGAATCGACCGACTTGGTCGGAAACGTAACTTTTACTGTGAGATGGCAAAAAAAACAAGGGGATGTTGCTGATGGGGTGGTAGCCTTAGCGGCAGCAGGATCACTGATAACGCCTGCTACTATAAAAGAACAGCGCCTCGTTGAAGTAGGTGTAGCAGCTAAAGGCTTGGATGGGCATCTGGCGCGCACTGTGAATTCAGAAGATTTAGGAGCTTCAGTCCGAACGGTAGAAGATGGGCCAAGTGCGGGGTCAGCGGGTGAGTCGGTTGATGATTTTGTTCCTATTGTACTTGGAGGTCTTGCAGATTCGGATGCAGCAGGATTAGCTGCAATTTCAGAAAGGGGTTTACTACTAGCTGATTTGGATGAGCTTGGAAGGAAGCTGGATCAACCAGGTTGTAATTCTTTGCAGCTTAGAGGAGAGTTAACTAGTCTCCGAGCTAGGGTGGAAGAGTACCGCGCCTCCCAGGGATCGGATGCTCAGCTCACTCTAGAGTGGGATAGGGTTTCTCAGTTTTCATTTGGGTAGTTTATTATAAGTTTGAAACTTACTAAAAATCTGGCGCTTTCGATCATTTCTAATTTTTAAAAAAAAAATTGCACCAAAAGAGCCTAGTATCTTGCATGGTGATTGTGTTCTTGAGACTTTTTAATAATTAAAAGCGCCCAAAACAACTGTCAAATTTAAATTGAAATTTATTATAACCCACTCAATAATTAGTCTCCTTTTTATTCAATGAGATACCCAATTGTTCACATCTTCATTTCCCATTTTCGCATCTGCTGACGAATATCCAGGCACATTTTGCACTGATCGTCTCTGTGACGGACCTTTTAAGCTTGGCGAAACTGTCTTTAGGACAGAGTGTTCGGTATGTGAGCTTGAGGCTCCCTTCAAAGGTCTCAATATCCGTCATCTACAATGTGCGTACAAAACTTTGAAGCTGGCAAGGACAATAAGATCTGAAAACCTACTGGGGCTTTTTACCTGTAGTGAAGGTCGGCATGAACCTGTTGAAGAAGCTCTTGCTGAGCTTGTCGCCCATTCCCATCTACTTGAAGCTGATATTGGTCGGCGAATCGGCCATAGGAGAACTTTAAGTGAATCTGCAGTTGCCTTGACTGGTTCTGTAGTGAATTTTGCTGGGGAGTGGTTTCATAAAGGTCGTGACTTTGTCAGCAAAAGTGTAGCTGGTTCTCAACGTCCCATCATTGATAGCGCAGCCGAAGCTTTGAGATCACAAAGATTTGGCAATTTAACGCGGAAGATGCTCGGAGAAGGAGCTGTCACTGCGTACCCTGAAGTTCGTGATGATGCGGCTTCACAGGTCTCTGGATGGAGAGCAATTCGTGTCCGTCCTAGGTCTGCACCAGGATCTCCTACAAGATTAAGTGAGAGGGGAATTGTTCGAGCTAGATCACACGAGAGTTTGTTTTCTGAATTTGAGAAGATCTCTTTAGGAGAACTTCAGATACAAGATGAGGGTTCGGCTCCTTTAGAGGCGGGAGCAGCTGCCCTTGAGCCTGAGACAGCAACCTACGTGGTGACACGTCTTGGAAAAACTCATCAAGAGTTTAACGAAGAGTGGGTTCGTCAACGTGCTCTTGCAAGCATTAAAATAAAAGCCGTAGGTCTTCAATCTGAGCCTATAGAAACTACAGACCTAGTTGGAAACGTAACCTTTACCGTCCGATGGCAAAAAAAACAAGATGCTGTAGGAGGTAGCGATGATTTCTTAGTAACTACACAATTGCTAGAGGAAACTGTTCTTGGAGATAAAGCCCCCTTAGATGAAGCAGATGCTGCAACAAAAAACCTGGACGATCAAGTACCGCCCACTAGGAATTCAAGCATAGGGCTTAACTCTTCTGTTCATACGGTAGTAGACCCCAACATTCCTAGGGCGGATTTCGAGTCTTCCAACGATTTTGTCCCCATTGTAGCTGATCAGACCCCTATAACGAATGCCGAGATTGCGGCTGCTACCCTTGAAAAAGAGCGGCTCCTTGTTGAAATCGAAGCTGTTCGGCTTAAGCTGGATGACCCTAATGAGGACAAAAAGCACGTTAGTAAGCAGTTAGTAGATCTTAGAGATCGAGTGATGAGGTTTAGATCATCTCGGGTGGTATGTAATGAGGTTATTCAGGATTGGGAGAGGGTCTCTCAGTTATCAGTAGAGTAGATCATTTTAGATTTAAAAAATTAACTATAAATACGGCTTTTTATAGGTGCTTTTTAAGCCGATTTGAGAGATCATTCTACTTTAAAATAAAGCGAATAACAACTTAAGAATAGTAATATTATGTCAAATTTATCTTGTGGAATTGTCGGTCTGCCTAATGTTGGTAAATCGACTTTATTTAATGCCCTAACGGCTACTTTAGCTGAGTCTTCCAATTACCCCTTTTGCACGATTGAGCCTAATGTGGGTATTGTGGAAATTAAAGATGAAAGACTTAGCCATCTCTCCAAAATAGCCAACAGTAAAAAAGTGGTTTATGCGCATATGAAATTTATTGATATTGCAGGACTTGTCAAAGGTGCCTCTCAAGGAGAAGGGCTGGGGAATAAGTTTTTAGCTAATATCCGAGAGGTTGATGCCATTGTCCACGTGGTCCGTTGTTTTGAGGATCTCAATGTCGTGCACGTATCTGGAGGAGTAGATCCTATTGCTGACATCGAAACAATCAACCTTGAATTGATTTTAGCCGATCTTCAAATGGTAGAAAATGTACTGGTTAAGCTTGAGAGACAAGCAAGAGGAGATCGTACCCTCACATCTCGAGTCGAACTCCTTTCCAAAGTTAAAGAGATTTTAAACAACAATAAGTCATTAAGAGGCGAATCATTCAGTGAAGAAGAACTGGATATTTTACAAGAGTACCCTTTCTTAACAAGAAAAAAAATCTTATATGCCGCAAATGTATCAGAAGAAGATTTACCGCAGTGTCATAATAAATATGTCGAAAAAGTTAAAGAGTATGCCGGTAAAGAGGGAAGTGAAGTCATTCCTATTTGCGCAAAGATAGAAGCAGAAGTCGTAGAGCTCGATGAAGAAGAGCGCATGGAAATGCTAGAGAGCTTAGGACTTGTAGAATCAGGCCTAGACCGTTTAATTAAAGCTTCATTTAAGCTTTTGGGGTTGATTACCTTTATAACTGTTGGCCCTGAGGAAACGCGCGCGTGGACGATCACTCAAGGAATGAGTGCCCCGCAAGCCGCCGGTAAAATCCATACGGACATCCAAAAAGGATTTATACGTGCTGAAGTGATCAAATACAAAGATATGATCGAGTCTAAAGGGCGTGCTAAAGCAAAAGAGCTTGGACTAGTTCTTACAGAGGGTAAAGATTATATTGTCTGTGATGGAGATGTGATTTTATTTCTACACAATTAAAAAAAAATAGGGCTGATATTTCAGCCCTATAAACCATCAATTTCGTAATGACTTGAATGAAAGCTTTTAAAAGTGCTCCTTTTTGGATTTTAATCTCTTTATTTTAGCCAGTTTCACCGTTCAACAGCTCTTTAGCCACCATTCAAATCCTTATGAATGAAATTTATAACTGTGGGCTTATAAATATCATTTATTACAGGATGTTTTTAGGAGGGTATTATCTATTATTATGCCCTCTATAAGCCACTATTTCCCATGAAAATAATTAACGCAATAAAAGGTGTAATTAAATTTTAAAAATCTATAAATAAGCTATTTAAGAGGATTTTTTGAATAGGTAATAGCCTCAGGATCTTAAGGAATGAAGCTTTCTAATTTTCTTCAAATCAGCTGCTTATAATTTTTAAAAAAGACCTAAGTCAAGAACCTCAAAGATGAAAAACTATCTTCAAAACAAGCTCTATTCATATTTTTTAAACCTTTTATAAAAAGAAGTTTAAGTTGGAAGAGACGAGCATTATTTTGAATCTAAACAGGTTGCATACGATACCAATCTAGGGCTGTTTTCCCATCAACGTCTCTTAAAGTTTCATCGCAGCGAGGGTCAGCTCTTAGAGCCGAGCAAACAGCCTCTCTTCTAGCTAGATTCGCCGAGTGAACTTCTGGATCTCTACTTTTTAGTAAGTTTGAAGCGTGCATTAAAGGAGTCCTGCCAGCAGTATCCAAATGATTGACAGCTATTGATGGATCTTTAAGAAGGTATTTGATGGCGCTTAAACGACGAAAAAATGCTGCATAAGATAAGGCAGTATAGCCAAATCTATCACAACCATTGATCTGGGCTCCCGCTCTGACCAGTTGCTCCATACATTCGGTATGCCCACCTTTTGCAGCTTCAATAAATGCAAAATTGATATCAGCTTGATTAGGTTTGAAGGTCCGCTCCATTGCGAGAGCTTCTAAGTTGCCATTTTGGGCAGATAACATAAAGTTTAGTTTGTTCAAAGAATCATCTTTAGATTGACTCATTAAATACCTTATTGCAACGATGCTTGTTCGTCTTGCTTTGTGAAGAGTTTTCATAGATTTAGCTCTTGAACTTTCCACTTTAAAAAGCGTTTCTTCTAGTTTTAGAGCTTCTTTATGAAGATCAGGGTTTGAATTTATGCTCTCCAAAAAAATATGTGATCGACTAGCTCTTTGTTCGTGGGCACAGCTTGTAATTCTCGATGCAAAAATTTCAAGCAGGCTATCTTGTTCTCCCGCATAACTTGCTGCCTTTTGAATCAAAGGATAGGGGCCAGATTCTGGAGTAAAAAGATAGGTCTGCTTACACTGAGCTTGCAAAGAGAGAGGAGTGGGAGTTAGACGTTCGGCATTTTCAACAAGTGCAGCTGCATAGCTGCTTACAAAGGTATCAAGGCCAATGTCTTTGGGTAGGAAAGAAGCAGTCATTTAAATAGGTTTGATTTTAATTAAAAGCCTATAAGCTTACATCTTCTAAAGGGAAAAACTCAATGGCAATCATAGATACTTTTTGTTTACCTGATATTCCTCTAAAAGTTTTTGGTTCTACAACTCTAAATAAAGTCGTATTTTTGTTTTTTGCAGTCTCAACTTGTAAGTCGCAATCTCCTCTTACTTGCTTAAAAGATTGCATAAATGAACCTTGTTCAGTCCTTTTCCAGACCCCATACTTAAATTGAATGACACTACTTTCACAATCTCTTGATAAAAAGAAGGTATCTTGCGAAGTTTGTTCAATCATCTTATCAACACCAGCAAACGGGGTCGCAACATCCCTAACAAGGTTGCAAATCTGGTATGTGCTGTGACTTTCAGTAACCTTAAAGACTTCTCTATACTTAACTCCAGTACCATCAGGGAAAATAAAAGACACAGAAACAGGAACTTCAGCTCCATTTAGTGTTTTTAACGCTAGGCTTCGAGGACTTAGTGGCTGCTCTCCAATATGAGTAGAACCATAGCTACTTTCATCGTTTGGCATCATTGGGTTGACTCTCTTTACTGGACAGCAAGGTAGGCAGCGACAACAAGAAGACATATTCAACCTTAATTAAAAAAAAAACTATAAATATGTTAGGGATTAGCTTTTTATTTTACAAGCCTTTGAAAGGCAATTTTTCCAGCTCCTAAAAGAGCTGTCTCAGAATTCGTAATCACAAAAATAGGTATATTCTTAAGAAGCGCTTTAAAGCGTCCTTTTTCTAAAAAAGCATCTAAAAACAGTGGACTTTTGAGCAGCTTAACGGTTTTAGGGGCAATTCCTCCTCCAAGGTACAGCCCGCCATAGCTTAAATAGTTTAGTGCTAAGTTTCCACATACAGCACCATAGATCTTAACAAACATTTCCATTGCTTCAATGCAAACGGGATCAAGATTTTCTGAAGCATTTTTTGAAATGGTTGCAGGTGTTGGCATGGAATCATTTTTAGGAAGACTTTTTGTGCGGGCGTCATTTAAAAATCTGTAGATGTTTACAAGGCCAGGACCTGAAAGAACGCGCTCAATTGATACGTGACCAAAAGGTTTTGAGAGATATTTTAAAAGCTCTATCTCTTTGGCACTTTTAGGGGCGAAATCAGCGTGTCCTCCTTCTGTAGCAAAGGGATGATAGCGCGCTGAATCGAAGTAAAGAGCTGCTACTCCAAGGCCTGTACCTGCAGAGATAAGGACGCGATTTCCCCTATAGAGCGTTGTGGGTTGCTGTAGTACGACAAGCTCATTATGATCAAGAAGCTCAATCCCAGCTGCATTTGCTTTTAAATCATTGACTAAACATACTTTTTTTATAGGAAATGATTGCAGTAGATTTTCTGAGTCAATTTCCCACGAGAGGTTCGTGAGCCTTGCGCGACCTTGACTTATTGGCCCTGCAAGAGCAATGCAGGCTGAATCAATGGGTGTGTTTATCGTACTAAGAAAGAGACTAACAATCTCATGAAAGTTTTTGTGTTCACTATTTTTATAATGAGCTTTCTCAATAACCTGTAACTTCCCTGATACATATTCACAAAGAGCACAACGGGTGTTGGTTCCTCCTATATCAGCGGCAAGCAGCATCAGTCTCTCCAAAAGTGGCCAGACTCTTCAATCAGTTTATAAGCAGCATCAGGCCCCCAACTTCCAGCAGCATAATTCGGAAAGTTATCAGGGGGATTTTTACTCCAATCGTCTAATATTGGCTGCGTGACTTTCCATGCATGTTCTATTAAGTCAGCTCGTGAGAAAAGAGTGGGATCATTCATAAAAATATCATAGAGCAAAATTTCGTAGCCTGTAGTTACCGCGCCATTATCTGTCTCGAAGTTTTCCTTATAGTCGAAAGACATTTTGACGGGTTTTAATGACATTTTAGAGCCCGGGACTTTGGTCTTTAAAATTAAAGAAATAACCTGATTGGGCTGTAAAAAAAATCGAAGTTCATTGGCATGAACTTCATCTGTTTCCACAATGCTAAAAAGCCGTTTAGGGGCCCGCTTGAAATGAACAATAACTTTAGCTGTTTTCTCTTTCAAGTGTTTGCCGGTTCTAACAAAGATCGGAACCCCTGACCAACGCCAATTGTCTATATAGAGTTTAATTGCTGCAAAAGTTTCTGTATTGGACTTGGGATCTACATTTTCTTCTTCACGGTATGTTATAGTTTTTTTACCTTTAACTTCTCCAGGTCCATATTGTCCACGCACCACATTTTTTTTAACTTCTTCCTCAGTCATGATTGTAATAGCTTTAATTGCTTCTACTTTACAGTTGCGGATGGTCTCGGCATCAAAGGAGCCTGGAGCTTCCATACATAGATAGCTTAAAACTTGTAGAATATGGTTTTGAAACATATCCCTTAAAGCGCCTGCTTTGTCATAGTAATCTCCGCGCTTTTCAACTCCTACTTCTTCGGCAATAGTAATTTGAATATGCTGGATATAATTGTGATTCCAAATAGGTTCAAAAATTCCATTTCCAAAACGAAAAGCGAGCAGATTTTGAACTGTTTCTTTTCCTAAATAGTGATCAATACGCCATATTTGGCTTTCATCCCAATGTTTGTGCAGGCAGTTGTTGAGATCTAACGCACTTTGAAGATCGCGTCCGAAGGGTTTTTCTAGGATAATACGGCTTTGCCTATCTTCCATTTTTGAAAGGCCTGCTTCTCCCAAGTGATCGGAAACCATTTGAAAGATGGCAGGGGAGATGGCACAGTAAAAAGTGACTGTCGCTTTTTCAGAGAAATTTTTATCAAGCTCTTCAATCTTTTTCTTCACCTTTTCATAGGTCTCTGGTTTGTCAAAGTCACCTGTTAAGTAATAGAAATTTGAAATTAGTTGATCCTTAAGAGATTTATCGACTTTATCTCCACCAAACTCGTCCAAGTCTTTTGACATGGTTTCTCTAAATGAGTTATCATCCATGGAATCTTTAGCAACTCCTAAAATGGCGTACTTTTCAGGCATGGCATTATAGTGAACCAAGTTATAGATAGCCGGCATCAGCAAGCGCTTGGTCAAATCTCCTGAGGCGCCAAAAATGACAATACAATGAGAACCTTTCGGTTTTTCAATGGTAGCTTCACTGCCACCTTCTTCATATTTTTTTATCATAATAAGCCTTCTATTTTTTCTCGTGGTGTCCGCCGAACATAAATCGCATTGCAGAGCAAACTTTGTCTGCAAATGTAAATTCTCTTCGTGAGCGAAAACGAGAGTATAGAGCAGATGTTAAAACCTCTGCAGAGACAGCTTCTTCAATCGCCGCCATAATAGTCCAACGTCCTTCTCCAGAGTCAGAGACTTTTCCTGAGAAATCAGAGAGATCAGGATTTTTTGCAAATGCTTGTGCAGTTAGATCTAGTAACCAAGATCCAATCACACTTCCTCGTCTCCAAACCTCTGAAACAGCTGCCACATCAATATCATAATCTAAGTCTTGGTGCATCTCAGGGGCTGTCTCAGCATCCACTTCACGTTTTTCTTTGTGGCAATTTGCATTTTTCAAAATCCCAAATCCTTCCCCATAAGCAGCCATTACCCCATACTCGACACCATTGTGAACCATTTTGACAAAGTGACCAGCACCCACATGTCCGCAATGGAGGTAACCTTCTTCAGCAGTGTCTTTAAATTTCTCTCTTCCAGGAGTTGGTGTTGCGTCACCTTTTCCAGGAGCAATTGCTTTAAAAATAGGGTCTAAATGTTTGACGACTTCATCTTCACCACCGATCATCAAACAGTATCCACGCTCAAGGCCCCAAACTCCTCCAGAAGTACCACAGTCTACATAGTGAATCTCCTTTGGCTTCAGTTCTTCAGCTCTTCGTCTGTCATCTCTAAAGTAGGAGTTTCCACCATCAATGATGATGTCGCCTTTATCTAGATGAGGAAGCAGTTCTTGGATGACTTTATCAGTAATTGCAGCGGGTACCATTAACCAAATGGCTCGAGGGCCTTTCATTTTTGAAACCATGTCCTCTAAAGAACTCGCTCCTTTGGCACCTTCTTTGGTTAAAGCCTCAATATTTTCTTTTTTAGAATCGAAAACAAAGCAATCATGTCCCTGTTTCATGAGGCGACGAACCATGTTTGCCCCCATTCTACCCAATCCAACCATTCCTAATTCCATGCTAATTGCCTCCATTTCATGACTACTTAAACTTAAAATCTCTTCTAGCAGATGTTAAAAGTGATTTCAAGGGGCAATCTAAATAAAATTTTAGTACAATAGATAGAGTTACTTAAGTGATAGGTGCTCTGTAAGTTTTAGCTGAGTAGATATGGAAACATTAATTAATCCGTATTAATTGTGACTTTGTTTTCATCCATCTTTTTTATTTGTGAATTGTATGTTATCAGACCTTCTTCAATCATCTGGATGATAGCATGGTTGTTGGTTCTGTTGGCTAAATCAAACGCTGAAAAGCCTTGATCATTTAAAAGTTTTGGGTTGGCCCCACTATTTAAAAGTGAGCGGATAAGCTCTGGATCAACATCCCCAATCAAAGCATCATGAAGGGGGGTGTCTTGGCCTATATCAGCCAAATTTGGATTGGCTCCTCTTTTCAAGAGTGCTTTTACAGCATCCGCATGATTTCTTAGCGCTGCATAGTGTAAAGGAGTTCTTTGTAATCGATCTTGTTTGTTGACGAGGTTGAACCCTTCTTTGTAAAATTTTATAACGAATGCATCATTGAGGTAGGCTGCAAGTTGAGTTACACAAGCTTCTTTTAGACCAATTTCAGGCAAAAACTGCTGAATGGGGGAATGGGTCGCTTTTTTTACAAAGTGGTCTAAGGAAGCCTCTTTTAGGGGTTGGTGGTTTTCTCCTTCGATTTGGGTTTTAATCATTTCAAACTGTTTGAAAGCATCAATGGTAGAGGATGTCATGATCTTATGACAAACATCTTCAATATATACAGTGATAACCGAGTCAATTTTTGATAAAGTAGCTGCCTGTAGGCAGGTTAATGGTCCATGAATGATCTTCTCATCAAAAGTAGGGGCTTCTGGCTTTCTTATGCTTTTATTCCCAGGGGAAGTATTTCGCATATAGGAGTAAAAAAGGTAAAGGTTAGCCAAAGAAAAAAGCGTGGTTGCTGTTACCCACATATATTTTGAAGACGAAAATTGAGGTTCCATTTTTTTTTTGGGTGGTACATCAAAGGACTTTTTTGTTGAAATGGCAGGTTTGAAAAAGAGCGCATTGACAGATGATATCATATTTGTAATCCTAAAAAGTTGATTCTAAAAATTAGACTAATTATATTTCGATCTTATTAAGATACCGTTAAGATTGTTGTATTTAGTACCTAAAAAGGACTTAATAATGACAAAACGTTGCTTCTGGGCTGAAAGTTGCCCTACTTATAGAGAATACCATGATCTTGAATGGGGAGTCCCCCTACACGATGACAATAAATTATTTGAAATGTTAATTTTAGAAGGAGCCCAGGCAGGGCTTAGCTGGATTACCATTTTAAAAAGGAGAGAGGGGTACAGAGAGGCTTATGATTATTTTGATCCCGCAAAAGTAGCTCTTTATGACGAGGGAAAAAAGGCCCAACTTCTTCAAAATCCTGGAATTATACGAAATCGATTAAAAGTAAATGCTTCAATAAATAATGCTCAAAAAGTGCTTGAAATCCAAAATGAATTCGGATCATTAAATGATTATTTGTGGCAGTTTGTTGATTTTAAGCCTCTGATTAACAACTGGGAATACCCTTCTCAGGTTCCTGCTCAAACCGAGCAATCCAATCAATTAAGTGATGATCTAAAGAAAAGAGGTTTGAAATTTGTCGGCTCAACGATCTGTTATGCGTTGATGCAGGCAATTGGCATGGTTCAAGATCATACAACAGATTGCTTTCGTTATAAAGAATGCTCAAAAATTTTCTAAAAATCTGATATGTAAATAGATAAATAAATATTTGCTAAATTTAAGAGTTTATTCTATCCCTAAGCATGATGGGACAAGTTTATCTTAGGCTAGGCAATGAAAGAAGATCACAGACAAAAAAAAACAACGAAGTTATTTAAAAGTCAATTTCTAGAGCGGCTATCAAGGGTCAATCCATTGGTTGCGATTTTATATAACCTCACTTGCATGTCCTCTCTGTTGTTCGTAAACTATAAATTGGGTTTGATGTCCAATTTTTGGTTGTCTGCGGCTGTTTTCTTCTTAGGATTTGTTTCATGGACCCTTGCAGAGTATCTACTGCACCGATTCTTTTTTCATATAACAGAAAAACAAAGTCCATTTTTTGCAAAAATAGCCCATACCATTCATGGAATTCACCATGATTATCCTAATGATTATAGCCGTTTATTTATGCCTCCAGTGCCAGCGACTCTTTTTATGGGGGCTTTTTTTGCCATTTTCTATCTCATAATGGGGACTGCTGTTTTTGTTTTTCTCCCGGGTTTTTTACTAGGGTATCTTTGTTACGCTTATACACACTTTAAAATTCACCAAGCAAAGGCTCCAAAAAAGCTTAAATGGCTTTGGACCCATCATCTTAAGCATCACTATCAGGATGAGAATAAAGCTTTTGGAGTATCATCACCTTTTTGGGATATGATATTTCAATCACTGCCCTCAAAAAGTTGTGTGAAAAGTCAGGATAGTCAAGCTGAAAAAGAAGGCTAAGGGTTACTCAGACTGTACTAATTTGACGTCTAAAGAAATTTGTTCTTTAAGTTCATCTAGAGAATGAAATTTTTTTTCAGAGCGTAGAAACTTTTCAAAAATAATTTCAAGTTCATCTCCATATTTATATGAAGTAGATTCTAGACAGTGAACTTCTAAAATAGGGGACTTACGTTCTTGTAGTGTTGGGGCATAGCCTAAGTTGGCAATAGCAAGCTCACTATAAGAGCCTTTTTTTAACCATACTTTATATACTCCACAGGGGGGGAGGCATAAACCATTAACTTCAAAGTTTAGTGTCGGAAATCCCAGTAGCTCACCTTTTTGAGCTCCTTGGATAGTCGTTGCTAAAATAGAATAAGGTCGCCCCAGCATATTTTCAATAGCAGGAAAATCCCCTTCTTTAATTTTTTCTCTTATCAGAGTAGAGGAAATGGGGTTATTCTCAAAATGCTGGTGTGTGAGTTGGTGTAGGTTAAAGGAGTATTTTTTACTTAAAAGTTTAATGAGATCGATGTCACCCTTTTTGTCCTTACCTATCGTTGAGTCGGGTCCTAAAACAAGGTCTGTAAAGTTTATTTTTTCTATAAGTTCAAGAATGAAATCATCCGCAGATCTCTCTTTAATTTGCTCTGTAAACTCTAAGAGTATGAGAAAGTCTACCCCTTGCTCTTCAATAAGTTCTAGTCGTTGATTGAGAGTGGAAATTAAGGGAACAGGGGTGTTAGAACGAACTAGATTTTTAGGGTGATTAGAAAAAGTTAAAGTGTAACTATAGCCTTGATCTTGCTTGATTTCTCTTAGTTTAGAAAAAATCTTTTGATGTCCTTGGTGAATTCCATCGAAAAAACCAATCGTTAACACAATAGGACTATTTTTAACAAAGTGGGAGTTGAGCTGGTGTGAAATTTTCAAATCCTTGCCTTAAATTTAAATCAGATTGACTCTTAACACTCTCACAATTTTGACATTCATTCAACTTAAAAGGACCAAGTCGTGTTCGTGTGAGCTCTATAAGGTGTCCTTCACAGTTAATTTTTTGACTCAAGTCGTAGGCAATAGTACGTATATAAGTTCCGCTCGAGCAGCGAACGTGAATATCAATGTATGGGTACTGATAATCAAGTAGCGTTACTTGCATAAAAACTTGCTTAGTTGCACGCTCGACGGTCAAACCTTTTCTTGCTAGGTCATAAAGTTTTTGGCCATTAATTTTTTTTGCTGAAAACATCGGAGGGAGCTGTGAAACATTTCCTTGAAATTTTTCAAGAGCAATTTCAATTTCCTCACGAGTTGGAACATAGGAGGAGGTTGCAGTAACAGTGCCATCTAAATCAAATGAATCCGTAGAGGAGCCGAGCAGGATACGCGCGGTGTATTCCTTATCAACTGTAATTAACTGATTTGAGAGCTTCGTAAAGGGCTTCCCAACGAGTAAAACCATAACCCCTGTTGCAAAAGGGTCTAAGGTTCCAGCATGTCCAATACATCGAATTTGAGTTAGTTTTCTTAAAAAAGAAACTAGATGAAAAGAGGTTTTTCCAAGAGGCTTATTAAGAAGGGCAATGCCATAACCTTTAGGGTGTTGAAAGGTCATCGGCACCTTTTTTTTCGAGGTTAATTTTAGCTAATATTTGATCAATTTGTAGGTGTTTTTCAGCTGAGTTGTCTAGTTTAAAAATAAGCTGTGGGAAGTGACGTAACGTCACTTTTTTTGAAGCGTTTACAGCAATAAAACCAGCAGCTGATTGTAGCGCTCTTAAGGTGGTTTCTTTTTCTTGTTGATTAGCGATCACGCTTACTAAGACTTTTGCAGAGCTTAAATCGCTGCTTATATCTACTTGTGTAATTGTAAACAGGTCATGGATATGGGGGTTTTTTACATCTTTTCTAATCACTTCTGAAAGAACCTCTTTTAGAAGTGAGTTGAGTCGATCAGTTCTTTTTAAAGGTGACATATTTTAAAGATCCTGCTTGTGGTAGGTAATTTCAAAGGTTTCGATACTGTCGCCTTCTTCAATTAACGAGAAGTTATCTAAAACGACACCACATTCCATTCCTTTTCTAACTTCTTTAACATCTTCCTTTTCTCTTTTCAGCGAGGCTATATTTCCTTTCCAAACCACTTCTCCATTTCGTATTAGTCTCGCACTTTGGTTTCTTTGAATGTTGCCACTAACGACACTACAACCTGCAATTTTTCCAATTCGAGAAGCTTTAAAGACAGCTTTAACAGCTAATTTCCCTTTTTCGTTCTCTTGTGGAAGCAAGTCAAGTTGATCTATCATCATTTCTTTAACGATATCCACAGCTTCATAGATCACTTTTGGCATTTTTATGGACACATTTAAGTTTTTCATAAGCTCTTCTGCATGGCTTTCAATTCTTGTATGGAAACCGATGATGCAAGCTCCTGATGTTTTAGATAGTTGGATATCAGACTCTGTGACCTCGCCAACCCCTTCGCTGATGATATTTAAATCTACTTTTTGAGTTTCAATTTTATTAAGAGAGTGCTTTAAAGCTTCTAAAGAACCCTGTACATCTGCTCTTATAATGAGGGGAAGTACCTTTTTATCGATCTGATTTTTTTCAGAATCCATAAAGTGATCTTTCAGTTTCGACTTATTGCGATAAGTGGATCTCAATGCTTTGAAATCACGCATTCTAATTCCGGCAATTTCTTTAGCTTCTTTTTCACTTTTTACAACTATAAAGCCGCTGCCAGCCTCTGGAAGTCCTGACATTCCTGTAATTTCGACAGGAGTCGATGGGGGCGCATGTTGTAAGTTCTTGCCATAGTCATTGATCATCGTTTTAATTCGTGCATAGTAACAGTCAAAAACTATTGCATCTCCGACATTGAGTGTTCCATTCTGAATAAGGAGTGTAGCAACATTTCCTAATCCCTTGTGAACTTCTGACTCTAAAACTGTTCCACGGGCACGGTGCTTTGGAGAAGCTTTAAGTTCTAAAACCTCAGATTGTAAGGCTATTAATTCAAGTAAATTAGAAATTCCTTCTCCTGATTTTGCCGAGCAGTTGACTGTTATTGTACTCCCACCCCAAGCTTCAGGTATCAATTCTTGGTCAGCAAGAGCACGGTATATGGGCTCTGGATCGAAGTTCTCCTTGTCTGACTTGTTTATGGCAACAATGATAGTTACTTTAGCTTCTTTTGCTTGGTTAAGAGCTTCGATGGTTTGATCTCGAACTCCCTCATCTCCCGCAATGACTAGTACTACAATATCTGTTACTGTGGCACCTCTATTCCTCATCGCAGAGAAGGCTTCGTGGCCAGGAGTATCTAAAATAGTGATATATCCATGAGATGTTTTAGACTGGAAAGCACCAATATGCTGCGTAATATCTCCAGCTTCAGACGAGGCTCTATTTGATTTACGAATAGAATCAATTAGGGATGTTTTACCATGGTCGACGTGCCCCATAAAGGTTACAACTGGAGGCCTTATTTCCAACTCAGCTGGATCAATAGACTGTATCTCTTCCTTGAGCGATTTGTCAGTAACTTGAATTCTATCATGTTCATCTGTATCGATTTCAATTTCACAAGAAAATTCCTGACCAAGGAGCTGTACGGTTGTCTCATCATCTAGCACATCATTCAGAGTCAAAGTTAGACCTTGCTTAAATAGCACTGAAAGTAGCTGCGAGGCTTTAATTTTCATTGCAGCGCATAGGTCCTTAATAGAAATAGGAAGGCGAACTTTGAGATTTGAAGGACGTATTGTAGTGTCTTCAGCTTTAGACTTTATCTTATTTCGGGGCCTTCTTCTTCTCTGCCAGGTTCCCTCATCAGGGGAAACAAGCCCTTGGCGTCCTCTGGAATCGAAGTTACCAGGCTGCTGAGGAGATCTTTTTAGGGGAGGGAGGTCGTGGTATCCCTTGATGTTTTTCTTAATTTTAAGAGGAGCTTTTTTATCTTCTTTTTTGGTCTCCGTAACTGTAAGAGTGTTTTCTTTAACTACCTCTGGAGCCGGCTTATCTGACTCTTTTTCTTTAGCGTCTCTCTTAATCTTAATGGGCCGATCAGTTTTTAGAATATGCTGAAAAGTTTCTTTTATTTTTTCTTCTTTCTTCGGTTCTTGTGCTTTGGGTTTGACTTCTGCTTTTTCAGGGGACACATGTGGTGCTGGTGAAGATTCTACCTTTTCAAGAACTTCCTTAACGGGCTCAGCTTTAACTTTTGGGGTAACTTTTTCTTCTTTAACCTTTTTAAGTTTGACTTCTGCTGGAGCCTTTTTTGCCTTTGCTGCAGTTTTTGGTTTTTTTTCAACAGGAGGTTCTTCCTCAGTCTGGTCCTTATTCTGATTTTTAATAAGCTTATCTTTAAGCTTTCCTAAATTTAAGGAGCTGGCCAGCTGTTTGTTCTTAATGGATGGTTTAATCTCTTTACTCAAGATGTGCTCCCTTTTGGCGTATCTCTTGCAAAATAATGTCAATCATAGCTTCGCTGAGGCTGGCAGATGTAACAATTTCTTCAGGAGAAGCTTTTAATATTTTTCTTTTTGTATCAAAACCTGCAGCAATGAGGTTCTCTAAAACTAATTTGTTCACGGATTCTAACTCTAGAGGCTCGTCTAAGTTCGCATCTTCTGAGTCAGCCAACTCGCGTTGGTGAATCGCTTGAACTTTTTTATATTCAGACATACGCTTAACTTCTAGCTCAGCTACAATCAATCTTCCATTGAGTCGTGCATTCATCCCTTTTTTACCTAAAACTGTAGGGAAATCTTCATCATCCACCACGATTGTAACTATGCGATCCTTTTCATTAATGCTAATCTTTTTGATCTCTACTGGAGAAAGTGCATTTTGAAGTAATTCAATAGGATCTTCTGCATAGGGGATGATATCAATTTTTTCATTGTTGAGCTCTCTAACAATGTTTTTAACACGGCTTCCACGCATTCCAACGCAAGCACCCACTGGATCAATTCTAGGGTCTGTTGACTGAACTGAAACTTTGGTGCGGTAACCAGCCTCACGGACAATTTTTTTAATTTCGATAACCCCGTCACTGAGTTCTGGGACTTCTTGTAAAAAAAGTTGTTTTACAAAATGAGTGCTGCTTCGGCTTAATATAACCTCGGCGCCTCCATTTTCTGTGTCTTTAACTTCTAACAACACAGCTGTGACCTTATCACCGATATGGTAACGTTCAATCTTAGGATACTCGCGCATAGGCATTAGTGCATCAACCTTTCCTAGGTCAACGATAATGTCGGATCCACGTACAAAGTGTTTAACAGATCCAGAAACAATCTCATCAGTGCGATGTCTGTACTCTTCATAAATTACATCGCGCTCTGCACCCCTTAGTTTTTGAGTGATTACTTGCTTTGCTGTTTGAGCGGCAATTCGTCCAAAATCTTCAGGAGTTATAGGGACTTCTAAAACATCGCCTAGCTCGCATTCAGGGAACAATTCAAGAGCTTCTTCATGAGAAACTTCGAGTTGAGGCTTAACTACTTTTTCGACAACAGTTTTTTTTCCAAAAACTTCAATCTTGCCAGAGTTGTAATCAATATCAATGCGTACGTCATCTATCCCTTTGATGCTTTTATTGGCTGCAGCATAGAGGGCTTCTTCGATAGCGTCTAAGACGATACTTCTTTTGATGCCTTTTTCTCGCTCAAGGTATTCTAAAACTGCCAAGAGATCTTTATTCATTTTCAAGTCCTAATTGTTTTGAGTTACGAGTCCTTTGAGTCCACATCATCTTGGTGACTTGAGGTTGTTATAATATCATCTAAAATAGAGCTTCCCTGGGCATCTTTTTTAAGGGATAGCGCAATTTTTTTCTGCTCAGGATCAATTTTAATAACCTTTGCATTAATAGAATCTCCTTTAGAGATGACATCCTCTACTTTCCCAAAAGGTTTGTCTGAAAGCTCCGTAACATGGATCAAAGCCTCCATGCCATTTTCAAGCTCTACAAAGGCTCCAAACGCTGTTATTTTAACAACCACACCCTTAACAAAGGAATTGATAGGGACAGAACCTTCAAGAGATTCCCATGGGTTATTTTCAAGTTGTTTGATGCCCAAAGTAATCTTCTTGCTTTCTTTATCGACTGTGAGGATTTTGGCTTTTACTTTTTCACCTTTTTTTAGGATTTCAGTTGGATGTGACACCTTCTTAGTCCAGCTTAAATCTGAAATATGAATCAAACCATCTAAACCTGGCTCTAACTCTACAAATGCACCATAGTTCGTAAGATTTCTAACTTCTGTTTCTACAACTTCTCCAATGGGATACCTTCCCTCAACTTCTTCCCAAGGGTTACGCTCAGTTTGTTTAATACCAAGTGAAATTTTCCCTTCTTCCTTTTGAATTGAGAGAACAATAGCTTCCACTTCTTCACCCTTAGAAACAACTTCAGTTGGATCAGTGATATTTTTGACCCATGACATTTCTGATACATGGATAAGCCCTTCAATACCTGGCTCTATTTCAATAAAGGCTCCATAGGGCAGCATGTTTACAATTGTACCCTTGACCTTAGTTCCCGTTGGGTATTTTTGCTCAATTTCTTCCCAAGGATTTGTTTCTTTCTGTTTTAAACCTAGTGCAACACGTCCTTTTTCTTTATCAATACTTAGAATCATTACGTGGATCTCATCCCCAATATTGACCATCTCAGAAGGATGTTTGATTCTCTTCCATGTCATGTCAGTAATATGAAGTAGTCCATCGACGCCATCTAAATCCAAAAAGACACCAAAGTCCGTGATGTTTTTAACTACAGCTGCATGTATTTCACCAACTTGGATATTTTCAAGCATTTCTAATTTTTTAGAGATACGCTCTTCTTCAAGAAGTTCACGTCTTGAAACCACAATATTTTTTCTTTCGAGGTTGATTTTTAGAATCTTGAAATCGAAGGTTTTCCCGATGTACTCATCTAAATTTTTGATTCTCTTGTTATCAACTTGTGAACCAGGTAAGAATGCTTCCATTCCGATATCAATCATCAAGCCGCCTTTGACTTTACGTATGACGCTTCCTTCAATAACAGTGCCTTCTTTGCAGTTGTCGACAATGTATTCCCACTTTCTTTGTTTGTCAGCTTTCTCTTTTGAAAGAACAATTTGTCCGTTGTCATTTTCAGGCTGTTCAAGTAGGACTTCGACTTCGCTTCCTAAACTAATTTCATCCCGTGTTGAGAATTCCTGAATTGGAATAAGACCCTCAGATTTTAAACCTACATCAATGACAACAAAGTCTTTTGTTATTTCAACAATGGCTCCTTTGAGTAAGGCGCCGACGACAAGATCATCTGTATTGCAGCTATTTTTTTTCGATCCGCCTAGAAGCTCTCGAAAAAGATCTGCATCTTCCTTCTTGAATTTAACATCATCTAGAATGTTTTCGTGTAATTGGTTTTCTGTTTGGGTTGACATAGTTTAAAAAATTCTCCTTAAGATTACTCTCCCATAGATAAGACCTAAAATTAGAAAAGTAAGCTATAAACTTACTTTTTGAACTGTTACTACAGGAGTTTTGAAATAAAATATTAGCAGAGAGATTGGAAAAAATGCAATCATAAAGATCTTAGAGAGTTCAAAGATTTATTTTGATTGTGATTTATGCCTTAAAAAAACTAATCTTACACTTTAATTAGGTTTATTATTAGTTCAAAATATGCAAGTTATAGTTTTAAAATTTGGGGGTTCTTCAGTTTCTGATGTGGCCTCATTTGATAATGTTGCTCAGATTATAGCAGATAAGTCAGCAGCCTATGATGGCTGCGTGGTCGTTATAAGCGCCATGAGAGGGATGACAGACCGTCTTATAAATCTTGCCTACCAGGTACATCCTAATCCGCCACAACGGGAATATGATATGCTGATAAGTGTCGGAGAGCGTATCAGTATTTCCCTTCTAGCAATGGCGCTTGATCGGCATGGAGTTAAAGCGGTGAGCTTGACGGGCAGTCAATCTGGGATTATCACAAGCTCGGAGCATTCTTTTGCGAAAATTGCAAATGTCCGCCCAGAGCGCATTTGGGAACACCTGAATCAAGGGCAAGTGGTCATTGTGGCTGGTTTTCAGGGAGTTTGTTTTGAAAAAAATATTACTACTCTTGGAAGGGGAGGGTCAGACACATCGGCGGTAGCTTTAGCTGTTTCTCTAAATGCTGAGACTGTCGAATTCTATAAAGATGTTGACGGTGTTTATGATTGTGATCCTAATGAAAACCCTCAAGCAACACTTTTAAGTCAGCTTGACCACCAGGAGGCCTTTGACTTGATGCAAACAAAAAAACCTATTTTACATCCCCGAAGTATAGCTTTAGCAAAAAAAAACAATCTACCCATGAGTGTTTTATCATTCAAAAATAAATCGGGCCTAGGTACAGTCATTGGCTGTACGAGTGCTCAAAGAGCTCCAGAAAAGATTTACGAAACCAATTAATAAATCATTTAAGTCGTATGCAAGAGAGTGAGTTGATAGAAAATACCGAATTGAATCTACCAGATGTTATAATACCTGACTTTTGCGACGATCATATATCACTCAAAGAGCGTTACAATGACCTTATTAAGGCAAGCATCTGGAGAATTCTTCCTCAGGATTATGCTTACTGCAAAACTGTAAATGATAAAATTGAGTTTATTAAAAGGCTAATTCCGAGTGTTGTATGGGATTACGATGATAGTAAACTAGGGACACTTTCAATAAAGTGTATTTATAAATATCGTATCTACTCCAGTAAATTTATTTATGATATTATTTCGCGTTGGCTAATTCCTGGTAAGCGTTTGAATATCCTTTCTACATTCGGAAGTGATTTTTCGTTTAAAGACAGACCTAACGAGCGTTTCATTTTAGTGAGTATCTTGCTAAATATTGAAACAAGAGAAGACTTAGAAACTATCAAAAAAACGCTTCCCATGGTGGCCTCTGAAATTCAAGTAGGGGTTGTGTCTATTGAGCAGGGGATGCGAATCCTAGAGATTAAAGGTTTAAACGTAGATGAAAAAACAAATCTGGTACAAGACTCTATTGTCAGTTTGATGAATCAGAAATCGAACCATTTTGATAGAGAGTTATTTACTGAGATGCAGCGTTTTTTTGTTTATTCTTCGGATTATTTTAAGGAACTTCGAGAGTACCGGCATTTAGTACGAATTATCTGTTGGCAATATCTTTTTAGAGATTCAATGAGTAAGGATCCCGAGAGTGCCCGTTTAATACGTACTAAATTAATGAAAACTCGTTTGCACTACCCCTATGGCGCAAAAACAGTTCTAGGGGTGCTTGTTGGGATTTCCCATACAAGAGAAAACGAGCTATTCGGTGAGAGTCAAATCACCAAAGCAATCCAAAATTGTATTCCAAGTGCAAAGTTAGTCAACCAATCATTTATAGAGAATAAAAAGGTGGGAGACTTGGGGCTTATGATTTATGCAGAGTATGAAAAACCGCACAGTCAGTCGTTTACTTTTGAAGAGCTAAGCCGTCTTCGCACGTTATTACCGCAAGATTTAAAAAGTCGTATTGAGCAGTTTATGCATCCAATCTTTTTGCCTCGTAATGAAGAAGAGATTATGCGTAATATTTTAAATTTAAGCAAACAGCTGAAGCGTTATGGGGATATCCCCCAAATTATTATCAATTTCGATAGTCAAAGCTCGCGTCATATTACATTTACAGTCCTTCTTCTGAGAGTTATTCGAGCAGAGGAGCTATCCGTTCAAGACATTTGTCATAAAAACGATTTTAAATATGAATACCTACCTGACAGAATTAAAATTATTGGTCAGATCAAGAAAAAGTTTTTGAAAGAGGCGAATGTGTTTTATGTTCGACTCGAAAAACAAGATTTTTTAAGGAAGGATCACTCATTAGATCTCTATAAAGCGAGGCAGTCGGTTTTAGACGAACTATTCCGCATCTTCACAGATGTCAGAGACTATAATGGAGGAATGATTGCTAAAGAGAATGAACTATTAGATAATCTTAAAAATCGCTTGAGATCAAAGGGTGAATTCAATGAGTTAATGCTTGAAAATTTCTTTTACGCTCTTAGCCCAAGTATTTCTCGAAGCATGTTGGAGCCTAAACTTTTAGAAACCTTTTTCCTTATCTTTCAAGAGGCCTTTGATCAGCAGTTTGATTTACAGAAGGGCTATGTTCTTAAATTTGTCTACCAGAGTAAGTATATCTTTGCCTATGTTAAATCTCAAAATATGGACTTTCAAAAGGCTGTGAAAAAAAACATTGAGGGCTTCAAGTTAACTCGCCTCCAGTTGGTATTTGCTTTTTTAAACATACAAGATGCATTTTATCTTGGCCTTGTTTTTCACAGCGAAAGAGCAGATGAGAGAAAGCGCTTTTGCGATGATCTTCGAAATACACTAGAAGAATTGAATGATGATTCTAGTTTGTAGGTGGTGCTTCAGCTTCTTTTTTGACGTGATTAGAATCTAGCCAACTCATTAAAATAGCACCAGAAATAATCAATACCAGCCCAAAAAATGATGTAAGTGTTGGTGGTTTAGCAAAGTAAAGCCAGTCAATTATTACAGAGAATACAACGGTTATGTATAAGTAAGCCCCTATGTAGTTTGCTTTGGTCCAGCGAAAGGCTAGGATAATAAAACCTTGGTATAGAGCACCTGTTAAACCAAGAAGTACTAACAGCCACCACAATTTTACAGGAAAGTCTTTGAGGTTGTGGATAAGTAGCTTTGCAACGGTTGTAAATGAAACTAAGGCAGAAACCAAAAACAAGTAAAAGTTAATGCGAATCGGTAGCTCTGTAAAGTTTTGTAGCCGGGCGGCGACGTAAGCTATACCTGCAAACATACCTGCTGCTAAGCCGACAAGATATCCAATATTAAGGTGCTCCATTTCAGGACCAATTACAAAAAGCATGCCTATGAAACCAACTACTAACCCACTCCATAATTTATTGGGTATCGGTACGCCTTTCCAAACCCAAAAGGCGACAGGTATAAAGAAAGGAGAGGTGAAGACTAGTAGCACCGCATTACTTAGAGAGATCATTTGAATAGCATAAAAATAGGCAAACATGCTCAATAATCCGGCGGTAATTCGAACAAAATATGGTTGCCAAAGATGGATCCTAAGAGTCTTTGTGAGCGGGCGGTACTTCGGCACGAAGAAAAGCATCGGAAGAAGCAATAAAAAGCTTATTGTATAGCGAAAAAAGACAAGCGCTTGACTAGGAAGGTCATACTGGGTAGAAATTAATTTAACGGTAAAAGCCATTGAAGCATTGAAAAAACATGCGACAATAACCAAGGGGATGCCAATATGGGGTTTATGGTTTTTGACAGGAATATTCGCAGACATAAAAATACAGCTTGATGTTAATCAAGCTGTATTTTTACAGAAGTCAACCTAATTGTCTAGTTTTATGCAGCTTTAAGTTTGTTGTCTGCAATTGAACTAGAAAGTTTAAGCCAACTTTTCCATTGCGCATCAAATTTTTCTCTTACCGTTTGAAGCTCAACTTTGAGTTGTTCTAGTTTTTCTCTGGGAGCTGCTTCTTTCAAATTATTTTTGAGTCTTTCGTAGTGAGCTGAAATATTACTTATCTGAGAGAGAAGCTCAAGTAGAGAATGTGACAAGCTATTGACCTTATCTTCTGTGGGCTTGGGGTTAATGTGCAGCATCTGTTTGACTTTTTTCAGTAAATACTTCTTGTCATACAAGATTTGCTTTTCACGCATTTTAAATGTTTTCACAGTTTTGAGCTCTTTAGCAAGCCCAAATTTATTAAGAATCCAAATCATCCACTTAGTCGGATCGAAGTGGAACCAGCGAACTCCATTGCGATAGTCACTACAGAAAGTATGGTGATAGTTATGATAGCCTTCTCCAAAGGTAACTAGTGAGATAATGTAGTTATCGACGGCTGTATGCTCTTTAGAGTATGTTTTAGCACCCCATGTGTGGGCTAGAGAATTGATAAACCAGGTAAAGTGGTGCAGCATAAATAACCTAAAAAGCCCTGCAAAAATAAAGGCTGCAAAAAAGTTATGAAATAGAAATCCAGCAGCAGCGATAACAATCAGATTGGCTACAATGGCATAGGTTCCATAGTATTTATGCTGAAACATGACGCGCTTGTTCCTCATCAAGTCTTGACAAAGCTTTGGATCGATATCAATCGGTCTATCAAAGAACCAGATAAAGTGCGCGTACCAAAAGCCTCTATTAATGGAGTAGGGGTCCTTGTCAGTGTCTACATAGGCATGGTGTAGTCTGTGGTCGAAAGACCAACGTAGAGCACTTCCCTGTACGGCCACTGCGCCGAAAAAGAGTAAAAAATGCTCAATAATAGGATTTGTTTTATACGACCGATGGGAGAAATAGCGATGATATCCTCCGGTTATAGCTAAACCGCTTATTACAAATGCGATAAATGAAAAAATCAAAATTCCGATAGAGGGAATTCCAAATTTTATTAAGAAAAGTGGCACAAGAATAAAGAGCGCCAAGTGGTAGCCTCCTAGAAAGATTCCAGCAACCCACCTATAAATTTTATAGTCCATATCATTCATAAAAAAAATCCTTTAACTATTGGTGTTTCATATACATTATACTAATTAATTGATTAACTTTGCAAGCTATTAAATAAACCGCCCTAATGAACTATGGTTAATTATCCTCTATTTATATACTAAATTGCCAGTGCTAGATACTCCTAGTTGAGGTGAGAGGTGTCATTCCATGATCTGATGGCTTTCCATTCATGCTCGTAGCCCAAAATGCTCACAGAGGCCGTGGATAGGGCCAAAAACTGGCTTTTTAAGGGGTCTAGTGAGGCCCATAGAGCCCCCAAGACCCTCGAAATATGCCCGCTTGAGAAAAGGGCAACATTCCCATCTATTTGCGAGATTTGCTCTATCAGGTGACTTGCCCTGTGGGCTACTTGGTTCAATGTTTCCCCTTTTTGGGGTCCGTTTTCAAAAATGTTCCACTTAGGTATTTTTAAGCGGATTTCCTGGGTGGTTAACCCCTCATATTCACCATAATCCCACTCAAATAGGTCATCATTAAGCTCTGCTTGCTCCTTTAAGCCGGCAAGTTCGCAGGTTCTTTGGGCTCTGATTAATGGACTGACAAGTACTTTTTTGAATTCAATGCCACTCAACCTGTTTTTTAGACAGCTGGCTTGCTTTTCTCCTTCTGCAGTTAGAGGGATGTCTGTGCGACCTGTGTGTTGCTTGGATTGTGACCAAGCTGTCTCTCCATGGCGAATGAGGTAAATCATCTTTTTTTTATTTTTTAAATTCATACTTTTTATATTTCGCATCTGGCTCCTTCTTGTCAAGAAAAGGTTTGCTTGTCAAGAAAAGGGTAAAAAAATAGACTACAAGTACACTTAATAGAGAACTTGGAATTTTTTAAGATGATGAATAAAAATGATTTGCTTATTTCTCCTTCAATTCTTGCTGGAGATTTCGGCTACTTAGCATCAGAAGCACAAAAAATAACAGAGGCTGGTGCAGACCATATCCATATTGATATAATGGACGGACATTTTGTTCCCAATTTAACTATGGGTCCGCAAGCGGTGGCCGCTATTAATCGCGCTACGGATCTGTTTTTAGATGTGCATATCATGGTATATAATCCTTTTGACTACATAGAGAGACTGGTTGAGTCGGGTGCTGATAGAGTAACATTTCATTTTGAGGCTACAGAAGATGTAGAAGAAACTTTATCCTATATTAAAAAGTGTAATATCCAGGCAGGGTTGGCCTTTTGCCCTGAAACCTCAGCTTCTATGGTTGTGCCTTTTTTGGATCGCTGTGATCTCATTTTACTAATGACAGTTCAGCCAGGTTTTGGAGGGCAGTCCTTTATACCTCATGTCCTGGAGAAAGTTCAATTTATACGAGAAGCGCTTGAAGCACGAGGTTTGAAGGGGGGAAATGGGCAAAAATTCCCCATTCAAGTCGATGGTGGTATTAACCAAAAAACGGCTCAAGAATGCGTTAAATCAGGAGCAAACGACTTGGTTTCAGGTACTTATCTTTTTAAGTCGCCCTCAATGAAAGAGTCGATTGCTGCGCTTAGAAGCTGTACATAAACATTGCTTGAACCCAACTCCATGATATGGCATAATGTAGTTACAATATATAACAATTAGGTTCACTAGTGGTGTCTCAAAGTCAAATATCCCCAGGAATGGTTATTTCATTGCAAGGAGAGCTTTTTAGAGTTGATTCTAGCATTAAAGTTGCTGCTAAAGGCCCCGCATTTATTAAAGCCAAACTTCGAAATCTGATTACCGACGAAGTTCTTGAAAAAAACTTTAAGGCCGATCAAGTTGTAGAAGAAGTCTTTTTAGAAGAAAGAGATTTGGAGTACTTGTACCTCGAAGGGAAAAACTATTTATTTTTAGACACAGGAACCTTGGAGCAGGTGTTAGTATCGCCTAAAATTATTGGGAAAAAAATGAATTTTCTTAATGAAGGTGTTTCTGTAAAAGCTGTTTTTTATGGACAGACAATATTCTCAGTGGAACTCCCGCAGTTTTTAGAAATTATGGTTTCTAAAACAGAAGAGTCAAAAGAAAAAATTACGGTTTCAAATGCAACCAAGGTTGCAACTATCGAAACAGGAGCTAAGATACAAGTGCCCTTGTTTGTTGAGGTCGGAGATATTATTAAAGTAGACACCAAAACAGGTGAATTTATTCAAAGAATCTAGTGAGGTTTTCGTGGAATTTAGTATAGATGAGATTAAAGATTTACTGGATGCTTTCGAAGAAAGAAACATGCAGAAGCTACAACTTAAAAGAGGTGAGTTTGAACTTCTATTGGAAAGAACCCCGCCACGTGCTGAGCAAATTGCCCCTTCGTCGATCATTCCGCAGGCGACCATTGCACACCACCCAGCTCCCGTAGCTCAAATCGATCTTCCAGCAGATAATGATGCAAATGCAGTATTTATTACATCCCCGATGGTAGGAACCTTATACTCTGCTTCGGCTCCTGATGAAGCTGACTTTGTCAAGGTAGGTGATCGTGTAAAAGAAGGTGATGTAGTTTGCATTATCGAAGCCATGAAAGTAATGAATGAAGTAAAATCAACAGAGAGTGGAGTCATTAAAGAAATTTTAATTGAAAATGGGCACCCTGTTGAATTTGGAACTAAAATCTTTAAGCTTGGATAATCTATGAAAAAAGTTCTTATTGCTAATCGTGGCGAAATTGCGCTTCGTATCATCCGGGCATGTCACGAGCTTGGGCTACAAACAGTAGCGGTATATTCTGAAGCAGACCAAGAAGCACTTCATGTTCTTCAAGCTGATGAGGCGATCTGTATTGGAAAAGCATCCTCTATGGATTCGTATCTAAATATTCCTCGTGTGCTCTCTGCTGCAGAAATCACTCACGCTGACGCAATTCATCCTGGGTATGGTTTTTTAAGTGAGAATGCTAATTTTGCTTCAATTTGTAAAAGTTGCAATATTGAATTTATAGGACCTTCCTCTGAGGCCATTTCAATTTTAGGTGATAAGGCGATGGCAAAAAAGACTGCAAAGTCTGCAAAATGTCCTGTAATTCCCGGTTCTGATGGGGTTGTACCTTCTTTAGAAGAAGGACTTAAAGTAGCTAAAAAAATTGGCTACCCGCTTTTAATTAAAGCCGTTGCCGGTGGTGGTGGAAAAGGAATACGATTCGTCCATTCCGAATCCGAATTTACAAAGCTTTTTCATCAAGCACAAGCTGAGGCAAGAGCAAGTTTTAATAATCCGGATGTCTATCTTGAAAAGATGATTTTGAATCCGCGCCACGTAGAAGTGCAAATTATAGCTGATAAACATGGAAATTGTGTTTACTTAGGTGAACGTGACTGCACGATTCAACGAAGACGTCAGAAATTAATCGAAGAAACCCCTTCGCCAATATGTTCTCCCAAAATGAGGAAAGAGCTTGGTGAAGCAGCCGTTCGGTTAGCTAAAAGTGCAGGCTACAGCTCAGCTGGTACGGTAGAATTTCTGATTGATGAGAAGAAAAATTTCTATTTTATGGAAATGAATACACGTATCCAAGTAGAGCATACAGTTACTGAGGTATTGACAGACATTGACCTAGTTAAAGAGCAAATTAATGTAGCTATGGGTAAGCCATTGAGCTTCAAGCAAAAAGATGTTAAGTTTACTGGGCATGTGATGCAATTTAGAATTAATGCGGAAAATCCTGCAGCAAACTTCACTCCTTCTCCGGGGAAAATTGATTACTATTTGCCTCCTGGTGGGCCGCATGTGCGTATTGATAGTGCCTGCTACGGGGGGTGCTTTATCTCACCTTATTATGATTCTATGATTGCTAAGTTGATAGTTAGGGGGAAAGATCGTTCTGAAGCTATAGCCATTAGTAAAAGGGCTCTTAAAGAGTTTCATATTGGTGGTATTAAGTCGACAATTCCTTTTCATAAGCACATGCTTTCTGATCAGAAGTTTCTAAATAATAATTACAACCTAAACTATATAGACAATCTTATTGATAACGGCTGTCTGTTTGAATCTCACGAAGACTAAAAGAAAATTTAAACAACTAGCTTCTGCTGTTTCTTATTGATTTTCGTTGGGTTGAAGTAGTTTTGTTTTCCATAAACAACTTCATGTAGATTTTCAACAGCAATGAATGCGGCTGTATCTATATTTAATACAATATCTTTTAATTCACAAAGCTGTAGCCTATCTACAATAACTAATAGTATTTCTCTATCATCACCAGTAAATCCACCGCGTCCATAAATGATAGTAAGACCAAGGCCTAACTCGTGAAGTATCGTGTCAGCCACTTCTTTCGGCTTGCTAGAGATAATCAGGACGGATTTAATTTCATCCAGCCCAACAATGACAAAGTCCATAGTCTTATAGGTCACCATATAGGTGATAAAAGAACGAACAGAGGTGTTCCATTCTCCGTAAAAATACCCTGCAGCTAAAAAGACAAAGAAATTGAGGAAAACAACTACTTGGCCGATTGTAAATCCTTTACTGCGGTTGATTAAGATGGCTAAAATTTCAGAACCATCAGAACAACCTCCCATACGAATAATAATTCCAATTCCAATTCCAAGGACTATACCACCTAGGACGACAACTTCCAGAGCGTCTCCATGGAATGAGGGAAGGTTGTGAAGAATTTCTTCAAAAATGAAAAGAAAAAATGAAAATAGGATGATCCCTGCAATCATGTTAACTAGAAAAGACTTCCCAAAGTTTTTATATGCAACTAGGATACAGGGAACATTTAAGGCTAGTACAAGGTAGGGGAGCCACGATTTACCAAAAATGTGAGCAAGGATCATTGCAATCCCTGTGACACCACCATCGATAACTTTATTAGGTAAAATAATAAATCTAATAGACGCTGCAGCTATAAATGCGCCAATAACAATCCAGGGCAAGGTACGCCAGATTGATTTTCGTTTTCTTTCTACAGTTGCCATGAAACTACGTGGTTATAATTAAAAAATAGAATACACATATTTCCAGATCTTTTACTAGAAAAAAAAACGCGGGAGACGAGACTCGAACTCGCAACTTCCGGCGTGACAGGCCGGCGATCTAACCAATTGAACTACTCCCGCAATTGGAACTGTTTGGGCGCAAAAGGATTTGAACCTATGACCGCCTGTGTGTAAAACAGGTGCTCTACCGCTGAGCTATACGCCCAAAAAAAATAAGCTTAAAATTTAAAAGATTATGCAATATTATACAAGTAGTTTTATTAATTAGGTCAAAAAATGCTCAGTATGAGGTTGATATCACCTGTTATAGGGTTATTGATTGCTTTTATTTTCTCAAGCTGTAATCCAACCTCGTCGAGAGATTATCAGTTACAGGCCAGGGATCAAATATCTCAACTTGTAAAAGACTTGAAAAAGTTACAGGACCCAGTTCAACTACAACGCGCGCAGAAAAAGCTTAAAAAGCACTTTATAAGGCTTTCTAAAACTTTAATTTGCTATGCGAACTACATAGAGAAGCATCCTGAATTAAATTTTGAACCTTCTGAGGAACTTCAATCTTTTTGTTTAGAACTAGAGAGCGAGCTTAATCGTCTTTATCGTTTAGATGGAGGTAGGGAGTTAGTTGAAGATTCTCAGGAGGATGCCTATCTGAAATTGAGCCTTTTTGAAAATTCTAAAAAAGGCGAGCGATTAGATTTCTATAAATCACACAAATCAATAATGCAGCATTAATTAACTAGAGAATAGATGAAAAAACTTCTACAGACTGGCCGATAAGCGATGCTCCACCTAAGAATGCATACAAGGATGCTATGTAGGAAAGGCTTGACGTTCCAATAGCAGTTGCAAGTGCTGCTGGTCCATAGCTTCCTTGTTGATTAAAAGCTTTTGATCCAATAGATTCACAAAAAGGAGGAAGAGCCCCTTCCTCACCGAGCTCAGGGAGATTGAACTGAATGTTTAATTTTTCACAGGACCACGAGCAAGTTTTGTTAAATCCCGGAACGTCTCCAAAGCCTTTTGCAGCCTCACCTTCGGCAAAAAAGAAACCATTCACTTTGATAGAGGTTAGGTAGGCTCCATAGATTCCGGTAACCATCAATCCTGTTCCTGCAACAGCTAACGTGGTAGCGCTTGCAATTTTAAAAGCACCTCGTGAGATAGAGCCGATAAAAGTACTTTGAACTGGTTTGTCTGTAACTACTGGTGTTGTCATATACCTACGCTAAGTTTAAATAATTAAAATTTAACAGCGACTATAGCAAAACCTTGATCCTGATGTCAATTTTTTTTACTAGATTCGTTTTGCTATAATACTTCTTCTATCAACCAAATAAATAGATTAGTGTCTAAATTTAATCGCGTGAAATAGTTTATCGCTTATTTTTAGTGGGATTTATAGATAAAAGTAATATTGAAATCTGGCATTATAATTTATAAATAAGTAATATAGCGAACCTAACTTAAAATTAGGATTTGATTTATGGTTGTTAAAAAAAATAGAGCAGGTTTTTTTAGGCATATTTTTGTTTTGCCGTTTGCGCTTGCAATGCTTGTGCCTCTTTTGATATTTGATTTTTGTTTATCTATTTTTCATAGAATTGTCTTTGCTTTATGTAAAATGAAACGTGTGAATCGGGCTGCACATTTTAAATTAGATCAAATGAAAATTGCCCAACTGGGTAAGTTGAGTCGTTTTTTTGCTATTTATATTTATTATGTAAGAGGGTTGATGAATTATGCTGGGAAAATTGCTGCTGAATGTGATCAATATTGGTGCACCCCTCGTGTCGTAAAAGGTCGTCAAAAAATGATGGTTGACAAGAGTAAACTTGGCGTTAAAGATCTAAAAGCATTCAACCAGTCACAAAAGCAAAAGCCTAAGAAAAGTAGAAAAAAATAAAACTGCATGTTTGAAAAAGGTAGTTAGATATAGAAGTAGATGTCCTTTCAAATTTAAAGAGGCTTCTTAAACAAGAAGACCTGGACTGTGATTGTAAAATTACTAAAGATGATACGGGTCCAAAATTGTTTAGCTTAGAAGCGCTAGATGGTAAAACTTCGCAAATTGCGGGCCATTATGCTCTAGCTAACCTATTACAAATTCTTGCTAGAGCGAATGACAAGAAGGCTCTAACGCTGTTTATCGATTTAAACATGCTAAATCAAAACCCCGTTAAGAATCTCAAAGACAAGATTGAACAATACTATTGGGATGATTTAACTAGATATTTTGACCCTGAGGGGGTTTTAAAACTGTTAGAAGACCCTAAAGGCAGGGCGCCATCAACCTACTTGTATGTGCCTGGAAATGATCTGAATGGTTTTAAAACACTCAAAAAGTGTGAGCAGCAAGCTGAAAATCTCAAGGTGCGACGTCTTTCCCACGATATCAATTCGAAATTGATGAAATCGCTAGAAGCAAAACCTGGCCTTTTATCCCTTTCTTTAGCTGCAAATCCTAAGATGAAGAATCCTTTTGTCGTTCCTGGAGGTCGTTTTAATGAGATGTATGGCTGGGACTCCTATTTCATTATTTTAGGTCTTTTAAAAAGTGGACGTGGTGAAGTAGCTTTTTCAATGCTAAAACACTTAATTTACCAGATCAAACACTATGGAAAAATTCTAAACGCGAATCGATCCTACTATCTTTCTCGTTCTCAACCACCACTTTTGACATCTATTATTAATGAATTGCTACCTTACCAAACTGATGAATCTTGGCTAAAAGAGGCTCTTAGTACGGCAATTTTTGAGTATTTCAATGTTTGGGCATCTGGAAATCGACTGACTGAAAATGGGTTAAGTCGATATTATGGAGAAAGCTCTAAAGAGCCTATTGAGGTTGAGCCACATCATTTTGACTCTATATATGCGCCTTTTGCCCAGGAAAAAAATCTTTCAGTCAAAGATTATAGACAGCGCTTTATTGATGGCACCATCAAAGAACCTAGGTTAGATCTTTTTTTTACACATGATTGTTCGATGAGAGAGTCTGGACATGATACAACATACAGACTACTTAGCAATGGGGCGAACCTCAATACAGTAGATTTAAACAGCCTTCTTTATAAGTATGAAAAAGATATTGCCGTTCTCATTCAAGATTATTTCGGAGGTCGTTTCGAAGATGATTCTCATCAATATCATACCTCAGAGACGTGGTTAAAAAGAGCTGAAAGTAGGGCTGAAAAAATGACTGCACTTATGTGGAGTGAAAATGATGGGCTTTTTTTTGACTATGACTTTAAACGAAACAAGACAACTCACTTTAAAAGTGCAACGACTTTCTATCCGCTTTTTGCGGGTTTAGCGACTCAACATCAAGCGGATAGCCTTTTTAGTAAAGCGCTTTTATTTTTTGAAACGAAGGGTGGTATTGTGAGCACAACAAAGACCTCTAGAGGGCCAATTAGCTCAGACCGTCCACAGAGGCAATGGGATTATCCATTTGGCTGGGCCCCTCATCAAATGATCTTTTGGCAGGGGTGTTTGAATTATAACCAAGCCGAGCTGGCTCATCGCTTAGTTTACAAATGGCTTTACATGATGGTTTGTGAATCTAGAGACTATAATGGAGTGATCACAGAGAAGTACGATGTGGTTCAAGCTTCACATCAACTCGAAGCTGAATATGGGAATGTGGGTGAACAATTTGATTACTATCCAAGAGGGGGATTTGGTTGGTCAAATGCCTCTTTTCTGGTGGGGATAGACTTATTGCCTGCAAAAGATTATTTAGCCCTTTGCAAGCAAACACCCCCATCTTATCTTTTTGAGTGAGGGGAGAACTTATTTCGCGAGAGATAAGAAAAGAGCCAGGCAGAAATTAGGCTTAAGATAAAGGCAGGAATCAGTTCCGGTATCTCAAAAGAAAAGAGCTTGTTGATGGTTTTCCAAGATGCTGCTGTAATAGCGCCCACGCTAATTGCTGCTATAGCTCCGTGTCTATTTACTGACTTTGAATGTAGTGATAGAAGAATAATGGGACCAAAAGAGGCTCCTAGCCCTGACCATGAGTATAAGACTAACTGGTAAATCGTTGAAATTTTGAAAAATGCAATGATAAAGGCTCCTCCGCCTACTAGAGCAACAAAAGCTCTTGAGACCCATACAAGCTCGTTAGAGTCTGCCTGAGGGCGTATCCACCTTTTATAAAAGTCTTCTGAGAGTAGAGATGCCTGAACAAGCATTTGTGATTCGACGGTAGATACACTGGCTGCCAAAATTCCACAGAGTATAAAGCCTGCAATATAGGTGTGGAAAAGAGACTTTGTCATTAGAATAAAAATTAGTTGTGGATTTTCAACACCTTGTTTAAAAAAACCAATGGCTACAATTCCTACTGAGGCAGCGCCTGCTAGTGCAATCAGCTGCCAGCTCATTCCAAAGTATTTAGATTTATAGATGTCCTTTGGGTTTTTAATACCCATAAATTTTGTTAAGATGTGTGGTTGACCGAAGTAACCAGGCCCCATAGCCAAAATATAGGTAATAATTCCAATCCAGCCAGAGAAACCTTGATTTGGAAATAGGTTTAGGGAAAGTCCTTTAGCTTGTGCTCCTTGAACAATCGCTAAGCTGCCTCCAATATGAATAAAAGCTACTATTGGAAGGATGAGGATAACCAAGATTAGAAACATGCCCTGAAAAAAATCAGTCCACGCGACAGTTACAAATCCTCCGGTAATTGTGTAGAGCAGGGCAATTAGAAGTCCAAGAAAGACTCCCCAGGTGTAAGAGATGTTGAAAGCTTCCTCAAAAACAAACCCGATTCCCTGGAGCCCTGAAGAGATGTAAAAAGTAAAAAAGAGCAGGCATATCAGCGCTGTTAAAACTCGGATAAATCCACTGTGGTCATGAAAGCGAGCCTCTAGGAATGAAGATAGTGTTAGACTTTTATATTTTTCAGTCAAAGTTCTTAGCTTAGGAGCTACAAAGTGCCAATTTAAAAACATTCCAATTAAAAGCCCAAGAGCCATCCACATTTGTTGAGGTCCTGAGGTAAATACAATAAATGGAAATGCTAAGAAGAGCCATGAGCTCATATCACTCGCGTGGGCACTAATAGCAGTGACCCAAAAATTGAGAGATCTTCCTCCTACAATGAAGTCTGCTTCAGTGGTGTTTTTTTTGTACGATAAGTAAACAATGAGAAGCAACACACACGCATAAATTATAAAGGATAATAACATAGTTTTCTCAAGTTAAAGGTCTATTAGCTTTGTCTGAGCCATAAACCCTTCCTGAAAAGGCTAAATTAGATCTAGCTTGAGGAAAAGTTTTTTCTATATATTGTAATAGAGACTCTGTCTGTTTTCTCATAGAATTTTGCCCTACTGGGCAGCGGCACATGATTCGGTTAAAACCATTGTCCTTTGCAAAAGTAATAATTTCTTGTTCGCTGATCAAAATGAGGGGGCGAATTAAAGTGACTCCATAGCGCTGCATGTGTATTTTTGGGAGGTTTGAAGCAAACTCTCCTTTGTGTAGTAAGTTCATCAAAAGAGTGAGCGTTGAGTCATCCCGATGATGACCGAAAGCAATGGTCTTGATCTCACGCTGTTTCATTTCTTGGAAAATTAAACGCCGGCGCTCTCGAGAGCATGGGTAGCAGCTTAACTTTTCTAAGGATTGTTTTTGTTCAATCATAACAAGCTCAACATTTAATTCTTTGCAGATTTTATTTAAGTAAGAGTCCTGGATAGAAGCTCCGCAAGAAAATTCACCCGTAACGGTAAATGCTGTGATTTTAAAATCTTGTATTCCTCGACCCTTAATAGCGCAAAGCAGGTAAAGGAGTGTTAGACTGTCTTTTCCCCCGCTTAACGCAATCCCTAGATGGTCTACTCCTTCTAGAAGGCTGTAGTCATAAAGAGCTTTCCTTGTCATAGACTCTAAACGCCTACCGGTTGCTTTCCAGGGAGGCTGTGCGACTGGAATTGTTAACATTTATATTTAAACAGTGTTTTTTTCTATAGAGTTTATTCCTTTAAGCCTTGCAAGTCAATTGAACAATTGCTTTTTTGAAAATTGAGCTTGTAGCAAATATGAGTGTTTGTTAGATTACTTGAAATTTTGCTGGCATAGCTCAATTGGTAGAGCACCCGACTTGTAATCGGACGGTTGTGGGTTCAATTCCTACTGCCAGCATCCCTTCTGGGGGTATCGCATAGCGGCTAATTGCAATGGACTGTAAATCCATCGACTTCGGTCTACGCTGGTTCAAATCCAGCTACCCCCATTTCCCCATTCCCTTTTATAAAATGAAGAAATTATTTGATTGCCCAAATTTTTTGCTGAACGATAACAAGCCATTGGGTGCTCTTTTGATTCAAGAGGGGGTTGCTAGTTTCTATGAAGCTCTTGAAATGGTTGAAAATTATACCTATGCAAGAATATCTGATCTTGAAAATTATTCATTAGTTTGCACGGAGAAAAAAGGAACCTGTAGTTCCAAACATGCTTTTTTAGCGGCCTTAGCTCTTGAAAATGGCTGCCCAGAGATTTATCTTGAAGTGGGTTATTTTAAATTAATGCCCCATAAAGTGCCTCATTTTGCAGATCACATGACTCAGCTAAATCTTTCTTATATATTAGAAGCTCACTGCTATCTGAAATTTAAAGACAACCTGATAGATGTTACTTCTAAACGGTTTGATATCAGGCATATTTTGGATCTAAATTGTCCTTTGGAGGTTTTAACTTTGAAACCCAATCAAGCGGGAGATTACAAACAAAAGCTCCACTTAGAGAAATTTAAAAAATGGTGCTATGATTTAAATCTTCCATTTGAAGAAAGCTGGAAATTAAGATGGGATGTGATAAAGCACCTTGTTAATTTAGATGCTAAATAGCTTTAAATAGCCTTTCAAGCTATAATCAGTCAAAAAAAAGGACTTTTTGATGCTTTTTTTCTATCGTTTTTTATTTTTTACTTTTTTTTCTCCTCTGTGCACAGTTGGTTTATTTGCTAATGATTTGCCTATAGTTGAAGAATCTTCTTATGAGAATTATGTAGTTTCTCCTTTTAATGAATTGGTTTTGTCTGGTTCTTTTAACGTTTTTTTAACTCAAGGGAAAGAACTTTCGCTGCGCCTAGAAGGGGATCCAATCTATCTAGAACAAATTGAAGTTCAGCAAGACGATGATCGCCTGTTGATTGTGTTGCAAGTAAATCCTGGTCAAAGGTTTATTTACAGAAAAGTAAGCGTCTTCTTGACGACTCCTTCTATATCGGAAATCTACACTAATGGGAATGTCCACCTAATGGGTGAGAATGAGCTTGCTGTTCAGAACCTGAAAATAACATCTTATGGATTAGGAAAGACTGTTTTTGCTCTTAATGTCGCAAATCTTGAAGTCGATATTCAGGGTGCCGGAGATATGTTATTTTCTGGGTTTGCAGCGCATCAAAATGTTTTTATTCACGGAGCTGGAAATTACAAAGCAGAAGAGCTTATGAATGATTCTGCGAATGTAGAAATTTATGGAATAGGAAAAGTTTATTTAAAAGTAAACTCTGAGCTTAATGCAAAGATTTATGGTTGCGGTGATCTCTATTTTAAAGGAGAGCCCTCAATCCATAGCCAGTTATACGGCTCTGGAAAAATAAAAGGGCTAGGATTGAATTAATCTTTCCAGTGATACCACTTAAGTTTATGAGGGGCGTGGCTTTTAACTGATGCAAAATAAACCGCGCAGCGGAATACATATAGCATGCAGCGGCAGTGTTTTTCACCAGTGAGTTCATTGAGCTTTTGGTAGATTACTTCCGGATCAAGGTCTTTCAAGTCTTCCACGCAGCGATAGCCAAGCTCCCACAGGTCAAGTGCAATCCGTTGACCCACCCCAGGAATTCTTCGAAAGTCTAAAAGGGCCTCTTTCTTTTTCTGTTCTAGCGATCTACTTTTATTCACTGTTATAGCTGGAGCCACATTCTTTTTTATAGCCAGAATATAGGCCTATCCTTTTTTTTGATAAGCATATTCTTCATGGGATTGTACTTGCCGATGTAAAAGAAAAAACTGTTACTTATTCCTTGCGAGGTCTAAAATTACTCTTTTAGATATTTTGGGGTTGTTATGTTCTCTACATTTAAAAATAGTCTTTTTTCTTTTTTATGTTTAGCCTTAGTAGTATGTGTTTCACAAAAGTCTTTTGCAGCACCTCTAGAGAAGGTTGGTAATTTGATCCATGGCGCCCAATATATCTTTTGTATTGAAGGGGGAGGCTCTAAAACAAGCTTAGAGATTTTAAATGCAAATGGAGAGACGGTTAAATTAAGAAAGGGGAATAAAGAGTTACTACAAGCAGAAGGATCTTCTAGTAATATAGCAGCACTTGGTGAAGAGAACTTTAAGAAAGTCGTTGATGATCTTCTTGATGGCATTTGTTTAGCGGACTCAAAAGTGTCTATTTCATCCATTATCCCAGATTCAGCCCTAATTGGTAGCTGGGCGGGAATTGGAAGAGATCAGAGCTTGCAATTTGCACGCTCAGTGTTAGAAGAGCTTTGTTTTAATAGCAAACGTATAGGAATTTTCTCTGATGCAGGATTAGCTGTTGAGTTGGTAGGTGATGAAGGTGGAGTCCTGATTGCGGGAACAGGCTCTATTTGTCTTATGAAAGGTAAAGGGGGGGTAAAACGTTTTGGTGGACTTGGGTATCGTATTGGAGATGAAGGCAGTGGGTACACGATTGGCCTTACAGCTATACGTGCTGCCATTTTAGATGAGTACTGCAATGGGACTCGAACAGACATGACTTCGGCAATTAAAAAGAAATTCGGCCTAAAGAATATGTCGGATTTGATTATTCCAATAAATTCCAATCAACTCCTTCCCAAAGAATTAGCGTCTGTGGCCCCCATTGTTTTTCGCTGTGCTTGGGAAAATGATCTTACAGCTAAAATAATTGTGGAAAAATCAGCGAATGAGCTTGCTAATTTACTAGGGGAAGCTATTACAAAATCGGCGGTATTAAATCCAAATATTTATTTGGTAGGTGGTCTTTTTCGAGACCCTAAATCATCAGAATTTGTGGACATGATCTTAAAGTCTAGTTCACTTTTAAGACTCTCAGAAAAAAAGAGACCCCTTCTAATAAACATCAGTAAATTATCAATTCCAGTTCTAGTTGTAAAGGAGGCATTAAAATATAAAAAAAGTCCCTATTACTCTCAATTACAGCGTCTTCCTATTTTACAAGACGAGCGCCCTTCAAATCTATTTTCGACACTAGATACCAGTTATATATCCACTGAAAAAGAATGTATTCAGACAAAGGACTTAAGCAATATTTTTCACAAGAATCCAATGGCAGCAATAGAAATGCTACATCAACTAGATGCCAGTGTTTTAGAAGGAGCTGAAAGCTTTAGTCGCACCCATTTGGATAAACTTCATGAAGAAATTATGGGGAAACTTCAGGAAAATGGTCGAATTTTTTTACTAGGATCTGGATCTAGTGGCCGTATTGCTGTTAACCTTGCTGCAAAGTGGAATAATTTTTGGAAAAATATTTCTCCTGATTTTGAAAATAAAGTGATTCCAGTGATGGCAGGAGGAAATAAAGCATTTGTTCGCTGTCAAGAGAACTTAGAGGATCACCTTATGGCAGGTTATCACAGCCTTAATAATTTTATGCTTAATCGCAATGATACAGTGATTTTGATTTCTTCAAGCGGCTCTGCACAATTTAATATTGGAGCTGCCCACGCAGCTTATAAGGCGCAAAGTCAAGTCTATTACTTCCATAACAGCTCTCAAGTTCCTGAAAAAACCAAAGAGCTCTTTACCTCGAACAAAGCATATCCTGTCTTAATCGATGTTGGTAGACAGAGTATTGCGGGTGCAACGGGAATGCAGGGGGGGTGTGTCTGTGAGTTAACCATTGGGATTCTACTCGATTCTTTGATTCATAAAATGGTCTATCAGAGCCCATTTCCTGTGCAAACAAGGGCTCTTGATTTACTGCTATCAGTAAAAAAAGCTTGGGGACAAACAAAATTTAAGATTCCAGAGATCTCTAAGCTTGTTAAGATGGAAGCAGAGCTTTTTGCAAACCCCAACGCAAACTTAAGAAAAGTGCAAGATGAAACAGGGTTGGGTTATGTGACTTATTTATCAAATGATGACTGTTTACGTGAGCTAGTTACAGATTGTGTAGGTACATCGCCTTGTTTTTCGATCAACCCTCCGCGGGGTTATCAAGAGAGGCATCTTAAAAGAGCTGAATTTAGAACTTTTTTATCTGGAAAAAAAACGAATATAGAAGCTTGGGAAGCGATGCTATGTAAGGAAATTTTACCTCGAGATAACGAAAATGCTTTAGATATTCTCATATCTAAAAATAGTATGGGCTATGGAGATTTTGAATCTAGATTTAAAGAGAAGGGAAATATCTTAATTGGAGTGTTTAAATCTCATGAGGGGATTGCTAAGCTGCAACAGCTTTTCAATGAGATGGAGCAAAAAAAGAAGCAGGGCGCGCAGATTGCTATCATTGCAATTCAAGAAAAAAAGCATCCAGTACCTAAATCTTTTGCTCGTTTTGTTTCCAAATGTGATGCTGCCATTGTTTTAGAAGATATTGTAAAGGATCCACTTGGAGTGGTTAGCACCTTAACACTAAAACAAATTATGAATCTTAACAGTATGTCTGCGATGCTTTCGATGAATAAAATCATGGGCAATGCGATGGTTGATGTTTTTCCTTTAAACAATAAATTGGTTGATCGATCTATTCGAACGACTCAAAAAGTTTTAAATATGGCTGGAATGCCAAAAGATGCTTTAGATTATGAGATGCTATATGATTACATTACTCGAGTAAATAAATATAAAGAACTGAGTGAAAAACAACTGAAAAGATATATTCCATCTCCTACAAAGATAGTTTCTATCATGCTCAAAAAGAACTGTGATGTACATGAGGCGGTGGGGTTGTTGTCTTCTTCAAATGAAAACTTAGAGTGTGCTATTGCAGATTAATGGGAGTCATGAACAATTGAGAGCTGTTGACTTACCCAATAACGGATTCCTCCCTGTAACGAAAAAACTGTTTGATAGCCCATTTTTTGCAGCGCATCACAGGCTAAAGCAGAGCGATATCCTCCTGCACAATAGACCACGATGAGAGCATTTTTATCAGAAGTCACCTTTTCAAAATCCCTTTCTAGAATTCCTCTTGGTAAGAAAGTAGCTTGAGGGATATGACCCTTTTCCCACTCGTCAATTTCGCGTACATCAATTAAATAGAATGGTTTATCTCCCTCTATAATCTGTATAAGCTCTTTAGGGTTAATTTCCTGTATACGGGTTTTAGCATCATTTACTAGGTGTAAAAAATCAAAAGAATGATTCATGGTTTCCTTTCGTGGGTTTTAGTTGAATAATAATTAAAAAAAGTTTAAGAGTAAATTAAATATTATGGTTCATTTCAATGGTTAATCGAAGTTTTTATATTGCATTTATAGCTATACTTGGAGTCTTTGTGGTGACGCTGGTTAGCCTGCAAAGCAGCTCAGTATCTCTAGTGAAAAAAAATGCCAAAATTTATGACTGTGTTCATCTTAATGGGGACATCAGTCTTTTAGAAAATCATCTAGCAAAACTTGACCATCTTGTAGATGTGTTTGTGATTTTAGAGCAGGTCTCAGAGCCAGGTAAAGAATCAGTATATCAAAATAATCAATCAAGGCTTGCAAACTACCAGGCAAAAATCATTTATTTATCAACCCATAGATCTGATCTAGACGATACCTCGTTAAAGAGAGAATATTTGAAAGCCCTAGAAGGGTGTGCTGATCATGATGTAATACTATTTTCAAGTTTATCTCTGCCACTTGAAGCTAAAGAGGTTTCTAAAGGAGCCCTTTGGTTAGCTCAGCATCCGGATCAGTTCATACAATTGAAAAAGGGGGGAGTGAATCATCGAGCTTCAACAGACACCGTCAAAGCTGCAACCTATTTCCTTTTAAAAAGTTGCTTTTTGGATGGCCCTAATTATAAAGTAAAATACAAAACCCATATTATCGACCACACGGGGATCTTTTTTCCTGTATAAAGAAAAGAATAAGTTATTATGTTTTTAGACATCATTTCGTGGGGTGCCATTTGCATCCTTTCTGTTAGTTATTGGTTTCAAATATGGAAGATTCATGCGCATAGAGAAGTTCGAGACCTTTCTCTATCTTATAATATACTTCTAGCAATAGGATTTGGTATTTTGGGGGTGACGGCATATGCTGAGAGGTCTCTCATTTTTCTAGTGAAGCAAATAGCAACCACTATCCCAGTAATTATTATTGTTGCTCAAATTTTGTACCACCGAGATGATCGCTGGCATGATCGAAGAGATCCTAATTGCAAAAGATGTAATGAAGAACAAGAAGTCTTGTGGGATTTTTGTCCTTTTTGCGGAGCGAAAAATCAAGTAGAGAAGCCACAACAGTAGTATTTTTTATAGGGGCGATCACCATTTTGCACATGGTGGCATTGACGAGAGAATTGCTTCGGGGTTGCCATTAGACTGAAAACCAAACTTGGTTCCACGGTCATAGATCAAATTGAATTCAACATAATGAGCGCGCATTTTATTTTGTAGCTCTTTGTCTTCATCACTATAGTTTCTCTTTGAGTGCTGCTGGTAGATTGGCATGACTGAGGATAAGAAGCTATTTCCAACAGCTTGCCACATTTTTAGGTCCTTATCTATTTGCCCACTGTTGAAATGGTCAAAAAAAATACCACCATATCCTCTTTCTTTTTTTCGATGTGGTATGTAGAAATATTCTTTCGCTGCTTGAGCGAATTTTGGATAAAGGGATAAATCAAAAAAATCTAAGGTTGATTTAGCAGTGTGATGAAAGTGCTCTTTGTCTTCACTATGATAAAAGCCCATTGGGGTCAGATCATAGCCTCCACCAAACCAAAATTCATCAGAGGTTTCAATATATCTTACATTCATATGTACTGTGGGCATCCGAGGGTTCATCATATGTGTGATTAGGCTAACTCCAGTAGCAAAAAAAGGGCCTGAATTTTCTTTAAAGGGGAGTTTAGGGCCTGTGATCGACGAGAAATTAACCGCTGCTTTTTCAAAAATAGAGCCCCGCAACTCTCCTATCACACCACCTCCTTCTCCATTCGGATAAGACCAGGGCTTTAATGTGAAAGTCTCGCTGCTTTCCAGTGTCTCAAAGGTGGTAATGATTGTCTTTTGCAGGTTTTTAAGGTAAGCGACGATTAAACTTTTATTGGCGTGCATGGTAAAATTGGGGTTATTTCAAGTTTTTTATATAGTTCCTCTACATTTTTGTAATTAAAAGATTGCCTAAATATTCAAAATTTAGGTATCTTACTCTCTTTTAAGAAGCAATTCTTAATTTTTGTGGGGGTATAGCTCAGCTGGTAGAGCATCTGATTTGCATTCAGAAGGTCAGGAGTTCGATTCTCCTTGCCTCCAAAATTCGCGGTTATAGCTCAGTTGGTTAGAGCGCGACACTGATAATGTCGAGGTCCCAAGTTCAAGTCTTGGTAACCGCACTTCTTCACGCATAGTATACTTGGTGATATTTTCTTGGATACAAGCCAAAAGCTTTGCGGATGGTGTTTTCGCAAATAACATCTTTAACTTGATTGTTTAATTCCCCAGAGATCGTAACTTTTTCATTTTCGTTGGTATATAAATCAAGTTCATCTGCTGTGGGATTGCTAGACTTCCAGCTGCGATTGTGTATCATATGGCGGACATGAATCAACTCATGAGCGAAACAGACATAAAAGGGCATTTTCTCAGATCCGCATTCATTGAGCTTAGGGTTTTCAGCAACTAAAAGGTGATTTGGTGGGTTGTCAATAAATACAAAGCAATTATTTAAGGTATTCATTTGTAAGTCAAAGTAGTAACCGTTTTGGTTATCAGACATTAATCGTACCTTTGACTCTTCGTGATTTTCTGTAATAAAGATGTTAAAACGATTGAGTTGTACAGATGCTGAATTTTGAATGTTATTTTTAAACCTTGGTTCAATAATAGATTTGAGTAGTTGCCGCCCTATACTTCTTGTTAGGAGCTTTCCTATGGCCAGATTTACTGTCAATTTAAAGTGAGGCGATCCAAGGGGAATCAACTTTGTTTGCCCTCGAACTATGCGGTTAAAAAGTCGATTGATGTCTAAAAATTCCTCATGTCTAATTCCATTAATAGGTAAGTGGCCACAGTAATCGTTTTTATAAATTACAAGGTCGGTATGGTAAAAAAAACTGTTGGTGGGAGTTTGAAGAATAAAAGAGGGAATCACTTCTTCAATCTTTTTTTTCATATCCTCTAAAAGTGAATAGCCGTTGGGAGTCTTTTGACTTAAAAATGCGACCTTTTGGGCAGGCGAGATTTGATTAAAATTATGAAGCTTTAACTGTTGCAGACCTTCAGTTGCTAATGAGGGGGGGAGCTGCATATAGAGATTAAAAAGATCATTGACCCTATCAGTAAGTTTCGTTGGGTGAGTGATGCAATGAGGGCTATAGAGTCCATTTAAGAGCGTTTGTTCGTTAAGAAGAGAGAAAACCTCTTTTTGTTTCGCATGGGTTTGTGCAATTAGCTGTTGCGTTTCAATGTTTTTTAAGTCAAAGGGCTGTAATATCTGTATCATAAAATGTTTTACTTGTATAGCGGTTTGAAATGAACATAAATCACTTATGTAGATGTCAATTAATCACTTAAAGTAAAGTTAGAGAGCTTTGTCTTAGAGCTCAGAATCTGTATGGCTGCTTAGGCAGAGTAAACTAGCATAGGTAAAGCAGAGCTTCCTGTAAAAATTAAGCCCTCTCCTTTAAATCTAGTTACAAGCCCCTCTCCAGATAAGAAGTAGCTTTTAAGGCTATTTCCAGCCATTTCAGTGCTGCTTTCAAGGCCTTCTGTGTAAGCTACAAGAGAGTTATTGTCGACTACAACCTCTTGATCTTTTTCTACTTTAATCATTTTTATGGGGCCTGCATAGGATGCAAAAAATACCTTACCGACTTTTTCCAATGTCAGAGGTTTTAAGTTAGCAAGCGAAGTTGTAAAGCCTTTTGATTTAATATAACCTGAAAAGCCCTCATATTTAGCTTGTAGTTGTATATTGGGAGATGAGGCTAAATGGGTGCCCGCACACAAAACAAGACCTTGTGTGTGATCTGAAAGTGTAGCCTCTACAATTTGGTGATTGTGTGTCTCTTCTAGTAAGACCCATCCACCATTTTCTTTACCTGTAAAGGTATTTTTAAAGAGGCTCTCACATCCAAAAAAAACTCTTAGAATTCTCTGATACAAAGACATGCTGGTTAAATTTGACTCTAAGCTGACATTTTTGTAAGCGAGCATAGCTTGTGGCTTGACCTCAAGGCTTTCACCGTGATCAAGGGTAATACAACCTGTAGGCCTATTCCCTGTATCTTTAAGGTTTTCCACTGCGTAGTCATTTGAAATAAATTTAAAGTTTTCAGGCTGTAATCTTACCATGAGATAATCCGTTTGTAATAAATAAAAGAGAATTTATAACACAAAAGTTAATTATAAACAAGTTATAGCCAAAATCTAAAGCGATAAAAGTCCTAAAAGAGGTAGAAACTTTTTAAGAAAACATCAAACATTAAAATGGAGTAAATAATTGATTACTATCCACTTATTTCTTTAAATCCTTTCAACTTGAGTTAAAGGCGCTTAACCTTTATCATTCATCTATGAGCGCATATAAATTCGAATCAGATTCCATACGGGATATTTTAAAACATATTGATCCAGAAACTCTTTTTATTTTGGATATTGATCATACCATTATTGAACCGGTCCAATCGATAGGAAGTACTCATTGGGAAAGACACTTAGCTAAAAAGCTGATGGATTCAGGCTATACTTACCACGAGGCCTGCATTCGAGCTTTTCATCAGTGGAGAACCATCCAGCACCTTACCCAAGTGCGTCCAGTGGAAGAGTCAATTTATGAGTTCCATGACTTTTTGAAATCGTCAAAGATTGAAACGATGGGGCTTACCTCTAGAGATAGCACTTTGTCAGATCTAACTTTTGAGCAGCTGGCATCTGTACAGCTAGGTGATGTCTTTTCATTTCAAAAGCCCTGTGTCGAATTGCAAGGTAACTATCCTTGTCAATATACAAAAGGGGCTATTTTCTGCGGTTTTAATAAGAAAGACCACGGCTTAGACCTCTTTTTAAGTCATATTGATTTCAAACCTTCAAAAATCGTTTTTGTAGATGATCAAAGCTCTCATATTGATGAGCTTGGGGATCTTTCAGAGATGTTAAAAATCGACTATGTCGGCATGAAGTACAATGCTTCAGGGGTTCATAAGTTTGATGCAAAGCTTGCAGATATTCAAGAAAAACACTTACCCAAACTCCTCAGTGATCGAGAAGCTCTTGATTTACTTGAGGGTTAATTCTAAAGAGGCTGAAATAAAATGCGATTGATTATGGGTTGTCATTCCCTTGAAGAGATTGTCAGACATGCTCCAGATCGCATTTTAAAGGTCTTCCATCAGAAAATTAGTGATCAGCCAAACACTCGTAAGACCTCGCTAATCGAGAGCCTTAAAAAGCTTAACAAAAAGTTAGAGCTTTGTTCTAAGCAATATCTTGATAATCTGTGCATGTCTACTTCTCATCAGGGGATTGCTGCATCACTGAAGGAAAAAGCTCCTTTTGACTTTGAAACATTTATTAAAAGTGATCGCTCCTCAATGATAGTGATTTTAGATAGTATTTATGATCCACATAACCTGGGTGCTATCTTAAGGGCTTGTGAATGTTTCGGAGCGGATTTAGTTATCTGGTCGAAAAATAGAGGAGCTTCTTTGTCACCAGTCGTTGCCAAAACAAGCTCTTCAGCTTCTGAATTTGTTCCTATTCATACTGTCTCAAACCTTTCAACAACTTGTGATCAATTAAAAAAAGAAGGGTTCCATATCATAGGCGCTCAGGTCACACCCAACAGCCAGAATCTGTTTACATATACCTTTCCCGAAAAATCAGCTCTGATTTTAGGTTCTGAAGGGGAAGGGATTCGAGCCATTTTACAAAAAAAATGTGATGATTCTGTTGCTATTCCGATGTTTGGTAAAATTGACTCTCTCAATGTGTCTCAAGCTAGCGCTCTTTGCCTCGGTTTTTGGAAAAAGCAACAACTCTAGACTTTAGTACTTCTAGGTGTGATGCGCACCTTTTTAATCTGACGATCCGAGGTGCTTAAAACTTCAAGTTCAAATTCGTCGTGGCTGATTTTCAGGTGTGGGCTGGGAATACAGCCAGAGCGGTGAATAATATAGCCAGCAACAGTATCATAATCTCCAAGTCGAGGTATTTTTACATGGCATTTCTGTTCAATCTCAAAGAGGCTGACCCTTGCATCAACAACCCATGAATTTTGCTGTTCTGTTAAAAGGTCGTCTTCATCATCATCGTATTCATCTGCGATTTCACCAACTATTTCCTCTAAGATATCTTCAATGGTGATGACCCCTTCAATAGCTCCAAATTCATCAACCACAAGAGCCAAATGCTGCTGCTTTTGTAAAAACTCTTGAAGTAAGTGTGAAATTTTACGAGTTTCTGGGGTGTATAGTGTTTTTGATAAAAGAGTGTCTATAGGTTGGTTTAAACTTTCAAAGTCAGATTTTTCAACTGCTTTTATGTAGGCGTTGAAAAGCTCCTTATGCATTAACATTCCTGTCACATTATCTAATGAATCCTGATAAATAGGGATACGACTATAGTTTTCCTCTTGAAGGATTTTGGCTGCTTCTTGAATAGTTGTTGTCGCTGAAAGAGCAAAAACATCCATTCGAGGGATCATAACCTCTCTCACAATCCTTTGTTTAAAACGTAAAATAGATTCAATTAAAACTTTATCATTTGGCTCTAAGTTCTTATCTGGAAGAGTGTCTTGAATCAGTTCGTAAATTTTTTCCTTAGCTAGTTTTAGATTTTCGCTGCTGGATTTTTGCTTGTTTAGGTTATATTGGGCTATTTTTAGAAAAGTATAAGTTATGGGAAAAATTAAAATGAGGTAAAGGGAAGTGATAGGGGCCCCAATCAAGACCAATTTCTGGGCTTGTTTTAGAGACAAAAGCTTTGGGATGAGGTCACTCAAAATAATATATATTAAGACACACCCGATTAATACAATTGCTAGTGTAGACCATCGGGTACCTAATTTTTCTAAAACCTGAATTAAGAAGAGGCACGAAAATCCAGCAGCAAAACGTGCTAGGTTTTTTGCAAATAAACAGCTTCTAAAAATATCGGTGTGCGCTTTTTGTTTGAAAAAAAAGCTGTAAAAGGGTGCGTAGAAAATTAAGAACGGGTGTTCTCTTAGGAATTGAAGAGTTTGGTATTTGTGTGCCTTTCTAAATAGGTGTGAAAGAGCAGACAAAATAAATATTTGGAAAAGAAAGAAAAAGAAGATGATGAGACTAGTTGTGATTAAATTCACTAAGGGGTCCACTATGAAATTATTTTTTTATTCTCTAATAGATAGTCCATACATTTTTTCTCTGCAAGCCGCATTTTTTCCTGCTGCTCAATTTCTCGGTCATCGTAACCTAAAAGATGTAGGAGTCCATGTACTAAATAGAGGGTGAGTTCCTCATAGGCCTGTAGAGAATTGCTCTTGCAATAGTCAATAGCAGCTTGGGGTGAAATGAAAATTTCACCTAAAAATGAAGGAATCTTATTGGGGGGGTCTACCTGTATTGAGATACAGTCGGTTTCCGTTGGATCATCAAAGTGTTGTTGGTGTAGTTTGCAGATAGTTTCAACATCCACAAAATAGATCATAAGCTCACAGCAAAAACTATTTTCGAGCATGAGAACTGCTTCAACAATCGGTTTGATAGTATCTAAATTGACTGGAAGAACTGATTGATGATTTTCTACCTGAACGTCCAAATTACTCTACGGGTGTCTTAGGGAGTCCGGTTACTTTCTTCTTGTTTTCATCCCAACGTCCTCTTTGCTTAAGCATATCAATTCTTTCAAAGCGTTTTAAGACGTTTCTTTTTTTTCCAGACTTGTTTGATTTTCCAAAACTTGGGTGGCGAGACATAATTCTACTATTGGGTTTTAAGGTTAAATCGATTTGATTTTACTAATGAAGAAAAGATTAGATTGCTCTCCCTCTAGACCGTTTACTCGTTCTTTAAATCCGAGTTTGAGCGCGTCTGTTTTAGATCCTGTCTTTTTCCCTTTAGGGGCAGGTCTTTTTGGGCTAATATTTCTTTTACGTGCTTGTTTACTTAAACGTGTCATGTGATTTCCATTTGATGAAATATAAGCCAGGAATTTTAGCTCAAATATAAATAATTTTACAAGCTATTTATGTTAAAATAATTAGTTTGGTTCAGGATGAACGATGCCGCAAGACATTGTAAACTTAATGGCGTCTTCTACAGTCATATCCAACTCAATGACATCCTTTTTTTTAAAAAGGAGTAAATAACCTGATATTGGGTGAGGGGCTGTGGGTAAAAGGACCGTTGCTAACTCCTCCTCTTGGGTCTTTTGGCAGCCTTTGGGAGGGGGGCCGCTTAACAAGCCAAGGCAGAACTTATCGGGGCTCGGGAAAGGAACCAAGACGACTTTTTTAAAACTAGCGGCCTCTGGAGCAAATAAACTTTTAATAATATCTTTAGTAGTCCTGTATATTTTGTTGACTATAGGAAGTTTATGTATAATAAGGTCGCCCAACCTTAAGAAAGTGTTTATCAAAAAGAGCCTGGCAAGCATCCCAACCACTATGGTGACCAAAAATAAACTAACTAAAATAAAAATTTGAACTAAGTAGTGTAGAACTTTTGGCGAGAGGTAATTTAAAAGTGTAGGTTGGAAGTGAAGGATAATATTATAAAAATATTTTACAAAAGGATGCGTTAGAAAGTTTAAAAAAAATAAGATGATAAAAATAGTCAAAGCCGCAGGCAGCAGCAGTGCAAGCCCAGAAAAGAGAATTTTTTTCATAGAACTCCTTGGATTTTTTGTGGCGGAAGATCATCCGTATTAGAAACCATTCCACATGAGACAATGAATTTCAATGCTTCTTCAATACTCATGTCCAAGTGAACCACATCTTTCTTGGGAAATTGGAGTAAGTAGCCTGTTGTGGGATTAGGGGTCGTGGGGACAAAAACAGCGATAAGGTCGTGCTTGGTAGGTTGATTAAAAACTTGGGGGGATTCTTTACTTAAAAAACCAACACAAAAAGTGGAAGGATTTGGAAAAGAGACCATCACGACTTGCTTAAAGGCTTTGTCCTGCGAGGCAAAAATAACATTAATGACTTCTTTAACGGTTTTGTAAAGCTTATTGATAATAGGGATTCTATGGATAATTTGATCGCCCCACTTTACAAGTAAGCGGAATAGAAACCAGCGGGCAAATAGCCCTAAGAGAAGAATCAGTAGAAAAAGAGCAGCCAAGATGATGATTTGGCTCCAAATTTTGATTGCCTGGTGAGAGCTAATAATGGGGTTACTTCTATTGAGCAAAGGTGAGTTTTGTAAGAGAGATTCAGTGAATCCTAAAAAAGGCTGGGTGAGCAAATCAACGACCAATAAAATGATAATAAAGGTCAGTGCCATGGGGAGGATGATGACAAGACCTGTTAGGAAGTTTCTTTTCATAGTTTTAAGAGCTTCTTTTGTAATGCTAATAGTTAAGCAGACAGAAAGATATCATGTCCAATAATTTTAGACTATGTTCTTAGAATTATTTTAAATTTTTATTAAAGATGTGCTTGAAGTAGGTTTTGTAGCTAGTGGCTAAGTGCTTTCTAAAAGATAGTTTAGTTCTTAAGCAGTAATCGCTTTTATCTTTTTTTTACCACATACCACTGAATTTCTTGGGCAATGAGGTCAACTGCTTTTACATGAACGCTAATGGGCTTGCCAACTTTAAAGGTATGACCTCCCTTTTCACCTTTAAACATATTTTTTTTCTCATTGTATATGTAGTAGTCTCTACCAAGTTGTGAAACGTGAATAAAACCTTCGTAAAGGAGTTCTGGAATTTCAAAAAAAACACCAAAATGTTTGATTTTAGTCATTACTCCAGTGTAAAGCCGTTCTTTTTTTTGAGCTTTGAAATAACGAAGCATTTTTAAGGTGCGTACAGAGCTTTCTGCTTTAGCTGAAAGGCGCTCGCGGTCGGAGCAGCGCTCTGCTATCTGAGGAATACTAATGGCTGAGGATTTGTTAAAGAGTTTGCGGTGTAAAACAAGATCTACATAGCGCCTGATGGGGCTTGTGAAGTGACTGTAGTGCTCAAGTTGCAATCCATAGTGCCCGACATTATCAGGGCTATAGAATGCTAACTTCATGCATTTAATGAAGTTTACTGAAAGCTGATGCTCTAAGTGTGTGCCTTTAACCTGCTCAAAGATCTTTTGAATGTCTGCCTGGGACGGATTTTTTTTTAATTTAAATCCCATTGTGTCCAGAGTCTGATAAAAGTTCTTTAGATTGTCCTCTTTGGGAGGTTCATGGATTCTATAGGGAATTGAAATGTTTTTATCGCCCAGGTGTTTGGCTATAACTTCATTGTTTTTTAGCATAAACTCTTCAATCATCTGATGAGTAATATCATACTGAACAATCTCAATTTTTTCAGGGATTCCCTCTGAGTTGAGCTCTATCTTAGAGTCTGCCAACGCTAGGTCGACGCAGCCTCTAACCTTTCTCATATTTTTGAGTAACAGAGCCAGTTCCTCGAGTTGCTTAAGCTGCTCAAGATAAGGGCTCTTTTTCTTTTTGTCGAGAATCTCTTTGACCTCTTCATAACTAAAGCGTTTTTGGCTTTTTATAATAGAGCGAGTAATCCGATAGTTTAGCATCTCTCCATTTTTATTAAAGCTCATGAGGGTGGAGACGGCAAGCCTTGGAACGTTAGGTTTTAAACTGCAGAGGTGGTCAGCGAGCTCCTTAGGAAGCATTGAGATGCAAGTGTCTGGAAAGTAGGTTGAGTTACAGCGAACGAAGGCTTCTTGATCAAGGGCGGTGCCTTCTTTGACAAAAAAAGAAACGTCGGCGATGTGTACACCTAGATGATAAGATCCATCGGGTTCCTTGGTTAAGGTAATTGCATCATCAAAGTCTTTAGCCGTTTTTGGGTCGATGGTAAAGCAGATCAGGTCTTGCAGATCTTCACGCTCGGGGTAATCTTCAGGAATAATTTCATGGGGAAGCTTCTTTACTTCATTAATAACAGCTTGTGGAAATGAGTTGCGGATATTGAACTCAACAACAGCAGCAGTTGTGTCGCAGGTCGCATCGCTGGTCTTGCCGATAAACTTTTCAAAAAACCCCTTAAAGTTTTTTTCTGAGTTCTCAAAGTCTAGCTTGATCTGAATGCGATCACCCGGTTTTAGTTTTAATTCTTTGGGCTGAGGGATTTCAACTGGCTTAGAGGGCCCTAAAAGAGGGCAGTTGATAACAGCTAGCTTGCCCACAACTTCAGTTACCGTTCCACCGATCAGTGAAAGCTTACGCTCAATAATTTCACAAATTTCTCCCTCGTAACCTTTGCTGTCTTTGCCTAAGACAAGAGCTTTAACAACATCTCCTTCAACTGCAGATGAGGTGGCATTTTTGGGTATAAAAACTTCAGCATCTAGGCCTTCAAACGGTTTGACAAAGCCAAAGCCTACGCGGTGGGACTTAAAAATGCCGGTAATATATTTTTTAGAGTTCACGGATAAAATAAAAGGGATTGGTGGTTTAGATAATTAGGTTCTTATTTTACCTGATTTAAAATTTTAACCCTAAATAAATTATTAAATTTCATCAAGAGTTATATTCTTTGAGAGACTTAAGGATTTATTTTCCCATTTGGGGGATTGAAATATTTTTTGAAAATCCCGCCTATTTTAACAGGGTAGAATTTTTATCTATTCTGTTAAGTAGGGGGCAAGTTGGTCAATAATCATTAATTGAAGAATAAGATTTCTCGTTCACTTTTAACATTCTTTATGGCAGTATTTTAAAATATATTTACAAAGAAAGAATGGAAAATGACACGTTTATCAAAGAAAAAATTTGACCCAGCAACTTATGAAAAAAAATGGCAAGACATCTGGGAGGAAAGCCAAGTCTATCAATCTGAAATTGATCCCTCTAAACCTAAGTACTATGTTCTAGATATGCTACCCTATCCTTCGGGGTCAGGTCTACATGTGGGTCATCCTGTGGGCTATACGGCGACAGATGTCATATCTCGTCATAAGCGGCAATTGGGTTATAATGTGATGCACCCAATGGGATGGGACAGTTTTGGTCTGCCAGCAGAGCAATATGCCATTCGAACAGGTGTTCACCCCAAGGTGACAACTGAAAAAAATATCGATAATATTCGTCGCCAACTTAAACGAATAGGATTTGATTATGACTGGAATCGAGAGATCAAAACAAGCGATCCTAAATTTTACAAATGGACTCAGTGGATTTTTAATAAATTGTATGAAAAGGGGTTGGCTTACCAAGCAGAAATGAAAGTCAACTTTTGTCCTGCTCTTGGAACAGCTTTGGCAAATGAAGAAGTTATCGATGGGAAGTCGGCAATAGGAGGGCACCCTGTTGAAAAACGCTCACTAAGGCAGTGGGTTTTAAAAATCACAGCTTACGCCGACCGACTACTTGAGGATTTAGAGGAGCTTAACTGGCCAGAGAGCATAAAGAAAATTCAACGCACGTGGATCGGAAAAAGCAGAGGAGCGCACCTTCACTTTAAAGAAGAGAAATCGCAAGAAGGGCTCAGTGTTTTTACAACACGCCCCGATACTCTTTTTGGAGTTAGCTACCTTGCTTTAGCGCCAGAGCACCCTCTTGTGAAAAAAATCACCAGCAATGAGCAGAGACCTTCCGTGCTCGCCTATGTTCAAGAGGCAATTAATAAATCAGATTTAGAACGCACAGAACTTGCCAAAGATAAAACAGGGGTATGGACGGGTGCTTTTTGTGTCCATCCAGTTAACAATAAGAAAATTCCTATTTGGGTAGCAGATTATGTCTTGTCTGGTGTGGGTACAGGAGCTGTGATGGGTGTGCCATGCGATGATTTAAGAGATTTTGAATTTGCAAATAAATTCAATATAGAGATCTACCCTGTCATAGAACCTGCAAGTTCGCCCAAAGGTATGGCCTTAAAGGAATTTAGAAGGCAGGTGAGAGAAGGTCTTAGTTGTTCTCACGGCCATGCAGGCACTTTGGTAAATAGTGAGTCTAAATCTCTTAATTTAAATGGACTTCCTATTGAAATAGCCAAAGAGAAAGCTGTTGAATGGCTTGAAGCAACAGGGCATGGGGAGCGTGCAATTACCTATAAACTTCGGGATTGGCTTTTTTCTAGGCAGCGCTATTGGGGGGAGCCCTTTCCTCTTTTACATCTAGAAGATGGTAGCATTCGTACTTTGGATTTAGATGAATTACCACTCCTACCTCCTGATACGGCGGACTATAAGCCTTCCTTAGATGGACGCAGTCCACTTGCCAATGTGGAGGAATGGATGAATGTTGTGGATCCTAAAACGGGGAAAAAAGCAAAAAGAGAGTCCAATACAATGCCTCAGTGGGCGGGATCTTGCTGGTACTACTTACGGTATTTGGACCCAAACAATGATAAAGAGATGATTAGTAAAGAAGCTGAAAAGTATTGGATGCCAGTGGATATCTATATTGGAGGAGCAGAACACGCCGTGCTGCACTTGTTATACGCTAGATTTTGGCATAAGGTGTTGTATGACTGTGGTCTTGTTTCTACAAAAGAGCCTTTCCAGGCACTTTGTAACCAGGGACTGGTGACAGCTAAATCATACAAATCAGCAGATAATCACTATGTAGACTCCTCCGAAGTTATCCAAAAAGATAAAGATCATTTTCATAAAGAAACCGGCGAGAAGTTAACAGCTCAAGTGGAGAAAATGTCGAAATCGAAGTTAAATGGATTGAGTCCTGATGCTGTTATAGACGAGTATGGCGCTGATGCTTTGAGACTTTATGAGATGTTCATGGGACCAATAGAAAAGGAAAAAGTTTGGGTTACTGAAAGTATTAGTGGTTGTTACCGACTGCTTTCTAAGTTTCATGAACTCGCTTTTTCTGAAAAATTATCAGACCATGAAACCCCCGAAGCACTCAAAATTGGACATACTCTCATCAAGGGAGTTGCTGCCGATATTGAAGACATGCAATTTAATACAGCGATTTCTAAGTTGATGATATTTGTGAACGAGTTTGCAAAACTTCCAACCTTGCCAAGAAGTATTCTAAAAAGCGCGCTCCAATGTCTCTATCCTTTTGCCCCTCATTTATCGTATGAACTTTGGGAGGCATTGGGAGATAAGAGGGAGCTTGCAAAAGTTTCTTTCCCAGTTTATGATGAGAAATACCTGGTAGAGTGCAGCGCTATGTATATCATTCAGGTGAACGGAAAGTTGCGTGGTCGCTTTGAACTTCCTAAAGATCTGCCACAAGATGAGCTTGTTAATAAAGCTGTAGAAAATCCAAATATTAAGAAACACCTGGACAAAGAAATTGTAAAAATAATTTTTGTTCCGAATAAACTGATTAACTTTGTCATAAAATAGATGCCCATTTTTTACCAGTTGCTACTTTTAGTCGTCTCCATTTGCTATCTACCAAAGTTTTTCTACGAATATTTTATACTTAAAAAATATCGTGGTTATTTATTAAAAAGGCTTGGTTTTAAAACGGTTCATTTTCACAAAGGATCGCCTACCATTTGGATTCATGGTGTTTCTGTTGGTGAGATAAAAGCATCTGCCTCGCTTATAAAAATGCTTAAAGAAAAGTATCCGCTAAGCTGTATCATTGTCTCGTCAGTCACTCAAACAGGTCATGCGGAATCTAAAAAAGTCTTAACAACGGCCGATTATCATGTTTACCTCCCTTTCGATACCCAGTTTTCAGTAAATCGCGTATTAAAAAACCACCCCATTGACTTAGTGTTGCTTGTAGAAGGGGATATTTGGCCAAACTTTTTAAAGCGGTGTAAAAAAAATGGCGCAAAAATAGGGGTTATAAGCGGCAAAATCTCAAAGAAAAGTTTTAGTCGTTTGCGATGGATACCGTCATTTACAAAATGGTATTTTTCAAACATTGATTTTTTCTGTCTTCAAGACGAGCTTTTCCGCTCTCGCTTTATTGATCTAGATATTGCCCCAGAAAAAATCCGGATTATTCCTAATTTAAAGTTAGATGATGTTTATGATGAAATGTCAGAAAATGAGCTTCTAGATCTAAAGAATAAATATGATGTTAAAGATTTGAGCCTGGTGATAGGCTCGTCACATGAAGGGGAAGAGAAAAAGATTTTAGAGCAGCTTATCCCTTTGTTTAGTTGCTATAACTCATTGAAGATTTTTGTGGTTCCAAGGCATCCCCAGCGATTTGATGAGGTTGAACTTATATTAAAAAAACTGAAAGTTCCATATGCACGTATAAGTACAGCAACGACCTATGTTAATAAAAAGATTATTTTAGTCGATTCAATGGGCAAGCTTCGCTCTCTTTATCAACTTTGCACCTTAGCTATAGTTGCAGGGAGCTTTACCTCCAAAGTCGGTGGTCATAATATATTAGAACCTCTTTGGTTTTCCACTCCATGCTTGTTTGGCCCTTATATGTATACACAAAATGCTTTTGTCCGTTTAGTTCTACAAGCAAAGGCTGGGAGACAAGTTGAGATCCAAGACTTACAAAAAACAACCTACGAGCTTTTAAATGATAACTTTAAACTCAAACAAATGGGTCGTCGAGGGAAAGACATTTTTATAAAGTCTTCAGGTGGGGCGCAAAAAACTTTAGACTTTATAGAAAAGGTCCTTGAAAAAAAAGGCTTTAATTCATAAACTCTTCAGTATAATTTATCGCGGGATGGAGCAGCGGTCAGCTCGTTGGGCTCATAACCCAAAGGTCGGAGGTTCGAATCCTTCTCCCGCAATCTTCTGGCGGTATAGCTCAGTTGGTTAGAGCAGCGGAATCATAATCCGCGTGTCGTTGGTTCGAATCCGACTACCGCTATGAGTTTACCTATATTTTCATTCCACACCATCATAGACAATCACAACATTTTCGAAATCGCCTGTTGAAATTTCATATTCATGAAGTGGATTGGCCTCAAAGATGACTTCTTCTGCCCCTTGATCGTAGCGAGGACTTCCTAGTTGTAAAACGTCTGCCCATTCTCCATCTTCTGAAGTCGTTTTAAAATTCATATAGCTAATCACAGCGTTAGGTAGCATCCCATCAAAGGCGGCATTTAAGGTCCACTTTTTGATAAACTGTACAATGGGCATACTTTTAACATCCCTTTGAGGATTATCCGTAAAAAATACGACCTTTTGATTTTTTACATCTATCTTGAGTAAATATTCATAGTCTTTGTCAGGGTTTTGAACTAAAGATGCCTTTTCACAAGGGTGGATATAAATACGTTCACAAGAGATGTCCTGGTATTGTTCAGGAAATGGTGTGGTGTCTTCGTGGGTAAAAAGGTGAACCGTTGCAAAAAGTAAGTAAAAAAAATAAAGATAAGAAAAAAGACCTTTTTTTTCTATCCAGTTATCAAATTGAAATATCTTCATGATGAAAAAATTTTGTTCCATTGTAAGTTATGTTAACAAAGGGACATATCAGGATAGAAAATCATTTGTCAAGAACGATGAAATAATTTTGTCATTTGTTGGGTTGTAAAAAAAACTCCTGAATAAATTTTTTATCCAGGAGTAATTTCTTTGTATGAAATTATTTGTGACTATGAAGCTTAAACAAGTTCGGTGCTTAGTACACTTTTTAGTTGAGTGAGCAGTTTTCTAAGGTCCTGTTGCAGAACATTGTTTTGTTTAAGCAGTGATTCGAGATCATCAAATTCTTTTTTAGTATAATTCGCTTTTTTGTTATCGACTATTGAACGAGTATCGATTTTCACGTCAGTTGAATTTGTAAGGCTTGCTGATTGCTCTTTTGAGCACATGAAATTAAGAATTGTAGTGTTTGCAAAGGTTGCATTACTCTTATCATTTAAAGGTGTGTTAAAGCACATCTCTTGATTGCCGAAAGAAATCTCATAAAATGAAGGTTTTTGTGGAGCTAAATAGCAATGCTGAGAGTCACAAGTATGTTTAGCGATGGCAGTATTATCTTGCTGTATTGTATATGAAAAATACACTGCTGCTAGTGTTGCTGCAGAAAGAGCTGTCGTGGCAGCAATCGGTTTCCAATTTTTATAAATATCTAAAAGTACATTTTGTGTACGGCTGGTTATTCCGCTCTTGTTTTGTTCTATAGTTAGGGGAGTTACTTGACTAGGTTGAGTTATATTTTGGACCATTATATTACCTTTTAGTGGGTTAAAATTATCAATAATGGGAAATATGATAAGCTAGTGTAAAGTTTGTGTAAAGAAGAATAGTGGTAGTTAGTTGCTTGTTGACAATCGTTCTACAAACTGCGTGATCATTAAGTAACCCATTTTAAAACATGATACAGAAAAATGTTCATTGGGCGCGTGAATTTTATCGGTGCCCAAGGCAGTTCCCAGCAGGATTGACTGTGCCCCTGATGCTTTTTCTAGTGCGCTGGCTATAGGAAGACTTCCTCCTCCAATGTACTTCTTACAGGGCTTTTGAGTGACTTGTTCAAAGGCCCACTGTGCAGCTTTAACAACTTCAGAATTAAAATCACACCAAAGAGCACGTGCTGGTAAACTTTCTGGGATTATTTTTAAAGTAAGACCTGGTGGTACCAGTGACTGAATGTGGGCTGCAAATAAATCAGCAATTTTTTGTGGGTCTTGGTTGGGGATTAAACGCATTGAAACTTTAGCACAAGCTAGAGAGGGTATCACTGTTTTAAAACCCTCATGAATATAGCCTCCCCAGATTCCATTGATTTCAAAAGTTGGACGTAGGCCCATGCGTTCTAGAGGACTAAATGCATGCTCACCTCCATTGGCAAGGGTCTGATGTTCTTTTTCAAAAGCCTTTTGATCAAAGGAGAGAAAAAAATCTTTTTTTTCTTCTTCGGAAAGTTCGTAGAGATGGTCATAAAATCCTGGAATGGTAACTCTTCCATCTTGATCATACATTTTAGCAAATATTTCACTGAGGGCTCGCAAAGGGTTATACACCACTCCACCATAAAGCCCCGAATGTAGATCTGAGGCTGAGCCTTTTAAATGTAATTCACAAGTATAGATTCCTCTACAACCAAGGTTAGCTGTGGGATTGTCTTCGCTTGGAATATCAACATCGACAACGGCTAAGTAGTCGGCATTTAAATATTGTTTTTTTTCCTCTAGAAGAGGGTAGAGATGAGAGCTGCCTACCTCCTCTTCTCCTTCAATAATAATCTTAAGGTTGAGGGGGTACTTTTGATGTTTTTTATAAATTGCTTTCAGTGCTGAAAGCGTAAAAAAAGCTTGTCCTTTGTTATCTGAAGCTCCTCGCGCATAAATTTTTCCATTTTTAAGTGTGGGTTCAAAAGGAGGTGTCTCCCATAACTCTAAAGGATCTACCGGTTGCACATCATAGTGGAGATAAATTAAAAGTGTAGGAGCATTATCTCCGGCATTTAAATTTTGTGCAAAAATACAAGGGTGTCCTAAAGTTTCCCAGCGTTGGACCTCAAAATGCATGTCTTGTAAGTAGTTTTGAACAAAATTAGCGCAGTCTAAAATATCTTGCTTGTGTTGAGAGGATGTTGAAATACTGGGAAAGCGTAAGTAGTTAAAAAAATCGTCGAATATATTATCTCGATGGGCCTCAAACTCTTGAGAGAAATACTTAACCGATGGATTCATTGCTTGGAAGCTCTTTATTTGTTTGTTCAATCTTGGAGCTGAGGATGGACTGGGCATTTTCTAGCATATAACAGCTTAAAGCCTCGTCTCCATCGTAGGTCATCTCAACGGTGACTTCGTCACTAGTCTCAGACTTATTTCCAAGCATAACAACGTAACATTCAAGGGATTCTTTTTGTAGGATTTTTTCAATTTTGGATAAAATTTTAGACTGCATTACATTCCTTTTTTTTCAATATTTAATAAAGTGAATTCATTTATTTGTAAAGAGTGAGCTTTATTTTATTTTAGAAGCTATATAATCAGCTATGGGTGCTGGGAGTGAAGCTAGAAGATGCACAATATAATAAAGTGTTTTCGGAAATGCTATTAAAGACTTTTTCTTTTGTAAACCACGGATAATTTTTTTGCAGGCCTTTTCTGGGCTCATTAAAAGTGGCATCTTAAACCCATTTTTATCAGTCAGGGGTGTTTTTATAAAACCTGGTGCAATGGTTGAAACACTTATACCAAATTTTTTTAGATCTAAGCGCAACCCTTGTCCATAAATGCGAACATAGGCTTTGGTTGCATTATAGATATAGTACTTAGAATAGCCTCGGTAGCTTGCTAGTGAGCTCATAAGAGCAATTTGCCCAGAGCCTCTTGATTTAAGTAGGGGGATCAAGGGTTCAACTGTGTGGTGAATCCCTAAAATATTGGTTTGTATGATTTTTTCATAATCGGCTTTGCCTCCGTTTAATGAAGCACTCAAAGCTGTTCCTACTCCAGCATTGGCAACGACTAAATCTACGGGGAATTCTTGGTCATATTCCAAAAGGGCTTTTTGTAATTTTGCTTTTTGGGCGATATCTAGAGCATAGGTGCGGACAACAGCCCCTTTTTGTTCGCAAAGCGCTTGAATGGAATCTAATTTAGTTTGATTACGAGATATTAAGCAATACGAAGTACCGGGTCTTGCTAATTGTAGCGCAAGTTCCCATCCGATACCTGAGCTAGCTCCCGTAATCACGGTTGAAGTAACTTTTAACATAAATCTAGGAGATAGTTTCTCACATCGATGATTTTTGAATCACCAAAAAATTGAATGGGGCCGGGGGAATTGTACTCATCGCCCACTAACCAGTGATTGCGCACTTTTTCATAGTGCTTGAAAAGGTTGCCTTTTAAATTGACTAAGGCCTTTTTTATCACGGGTTTTTCTTTCCCATGTCTTTTCTCGATATTTAAAAGATTCGTAATGGGAAGGGCGTATACTTCCCACTGCTCTACGGGATTTTTTAAACCATGAACGCAGGCCATATAGCCTGTTAGCTGTGACTGTACCATCATAGCTGCGCTAGCTCCTAAGGTATAGGTATAGTCCGCATCAAATGGGCTAGGAATTGAGCAGCGTCCTTCGTACCCTAAATAATGAGAGAGGGGGTTGAACGACCCTGTAAAAGAAGAAATCTTTTCTAAATGTTTTTGGGTCATCTCGATTAATAACTGGTGGGTACTGATTTTAGCCAGTTGGATATTTCCGTGTGGATCTCGATCTAAAAATAATTGTTTTTGGATAGTTAAAGGCAAAGATTGTAAAAGTTTAGCTGATGCTGAGGAGAGACTTTCAAGAGCAGTTTGGTGGTTTAGCTCAGGGTTTGATGCTAGTAAACTATTAATTTCTTGATTCAACTCGGAAAATTCAGGGATAAAGTCGATGAGCCCTTCAGGGATTAAGACGACGCCGTATTCTTTAGACAGTTTAGATCTTTGAATGACCATATTAGCTATTTGCTCTACAATCTCTTTGAGGGTTATTTGTTTAGATTTAATTTCTTCTCCAATAAAAGCGAGGTTAGGCTGAGTTTGTAAGGCGCACTCTAAAGTAACATGTGAAGCAGCTCGTCCCATTAATTTAATAAAGTGGGTGTATTTTTTAGCAGAAAGAGCGTCCATGGCAATATTGCCAATAAGCTCAGAGTAGACGCGGCAAGCGGTATCATAGCCAAATGAAATATCTACATATTCATTTTGTAAATCCCCATCAATAGTTTTAGGAACTCCAATCACGCAGGTTGAGCCACCCTTTTGTTTAAAGTAGTTGGCTAAAATAGCTGCATTGGTATTTGAATCATCTCCACCAATAACCACCAGACCGTCTAATTTTAGCTCAGAAGCACTCTGAAAAGCTTTTTCAAGAAGCTCTGGGCCTTCTATCTTGGTACGCCCAGATCCTAGTAGCTGGAAGCCTCCAGAGTTCCTAAAGGGAGCGATATCTGACCTACTAAGTTCTATATATTTTTTTTCAACTAATCCCTTGGGACCATTTAAAAACCCCATCAAACGGGAGTCTGTATGCAGTTTTTTGATATAATCAAATAATCCCCAAATGACATTGTGCCCTCCAGGGGCCTGACCCCCTGAAAATAAGACTCCTACAGTAATAGGAGTCGTTGGTTGAGGGGCGCTTTCAGCCAGCTTTAGAGTGTCGTTTTTGTAGATAGCTTTAAATAGGGGGGCTATTTCTTTAGATGTCTTGGACTTTTGATAAAATTCAAATGCTTTTTGTTTAGGGTCATTGAGAACTTCGGGAAGGCGGGGCTTTTTTTGTGAGAGGGTGTGTTGGAGAGGATTTACGTGCATATGAAGTTATTTGGGGCTGTTAGCCGATAAAACTTCGTTCTAGCAATAAATTACATTTACAGCAAGGCCGCCCAAAGAGGTTTCTTTGTAGATTGACTGCATGTCTTTGCCTGTCTGAAACATGGTTTTAATAACATCATCCAGGGAGACCTTATGGTTTGTCCCGCTGCGCTGCATCGCAAGGCGCGCAGCGTTAATCGCTTTAATAGCTCCCATGGTATTTCTTTCAATACACGGAATCTGAACAAGGCCTGCTACAGGGTCGCAGGTAAGGCCGAGGTTATGTTCCATTCCGATCTCAGCGGCTATTTCGATTTGTTTAGAATTAGCACCCCATACAGCAGCAAGAGCTCCTGCTGCCATTGAGCAGGCAACGCCCACCTCTCCCTGACACCCCATTTCAGCAGCAGAGATAGAAGCCCCTTTTTTGTAGAGAATACCAATGGCTGAAGCTGTTAGTAAAAAGATTTCTTCCCAGTTTGCCATCTTATCTTCTGTAAACTTGTCATAATAATGCATAATAGCAGGAATGACTCCAGCACCCCCGTTGGTAGGAGCTGTGACAACGCGGCCTCCAGCAGCATTTTCTTCATTTACAGCAAGAGCAAACAGTGAAACCCAATCAAAAATTTCTTCAGGCGACTTTTTTCTAGATGGATCTTGGAGGAACTTAAGAAGGTCAGGGGCTCTGCGCTTGACATTGAGGCCTCCTGGCAAAAAACCATGATTGTTACAACCATTAATTACCGACTCTTGCATAGCTTGCCAGATCTCTAAAAGTCCCTTGTGAATGTCTTTTTCAACATGGTAGGCTTTTTCATTTTGGAGCATGAGTTCAGGTATAGTGAGGCCGTGTTTCTCACATAGCTCTAAAAGTTCCTTGCAGCTTTCAAATGGATAAGGGGTCTCAAAAATTTGGTTGATCGGATTTTTGTGTTGTATCTTTCGGTGCTCGACAATAAACCCACCACCTATCGAGTATATAATTTCATTGAAAAGTTCATTTTCATCTGAGTCGTAGGCAACAAAGCGCATGGCGTTACTGTGATAGGGGACGACCTTGTCTTTGTGAAATAAAAGGTCACTTTTCTCATCAAAATGAATTGAACGCTGCTTTAAAAGCTCGATTTTTTTTTGGGTTCTAATTTTCTGGATGACCTTAGGGATCGCTTTGGGTTCTACGGTCTCTGGATGGAGCCCAGCAAGGCCTAGCAAAATAGCTTCATCCGTTTTATGCCCTTCACCAGTAAGGGCCAGTGAGCCATAGAGCTCTACTTTTAGGCGAGCGGTTATATGAAGAAGGTTATTTTCTTTAAGTTCTTGCAAGTACGCCAGGGCGGCTCTCATCGGCCCTACAGTATGAGAGCTTGATGGTCCAATCCCAATCGATAGCAAATCAAAGACACTAATAAACAAATTAAAGTCCTTTTAAAATTATTTTGCTGTTTTTATCCCATCAATCTTTTCAGATAAAGTGGGCTCTTTTATTGAAATTTCTTTGTTCACAATGGAGGTGACAGAAATATCTGACCATACATTTAAAGCTGTTTCAATCATGTCTATAAAAGCGTAAATAGGAAGTATCATTCCCATAACAGCAATAGGAACTCCCATGCTTACTAAAAATGCACTTGATAGAAAATAGCACCCCATAGGAACCGAGGCGTTTCCGATGGCTGCAAGCGTTGAGAGGACAATCCAAAAGAGCATCATCGGTAGTGTGAAGTAAAGTCCAGCTTCTGCAGACACAAATAATACAGTGATCAATATGAAAGCAGCACAGCCATTCATATTAATGACTGAGCACATCGGAAGTGAAAAGTTAGCTACTTTACTGGAAATACGCCCTTTCTTAATTGAGCACTCAATAGTTAAAGGTAATGCCGCTGAAGATGATTTAGAGAAAAAAGCGGTTAAAAGAGCTGGGTATGCCATGCTGAATGTTTTTCTCGGAGAAACTCCTTTTATCTTAAGTAAAATTGGGAGGACAATGAATCCTTGGACGAGGTTGGCTCCTACTACACAAACCACATAAAAGATTAAGGGTCTGATTGCTTGAAGATCATACACAACCTGCTGCATAAAGAGAGTGGTAAATGCCCATATCCCAATCGGAATAAAAAGGATGATCGTCGAAGTGATTTTTAAAAGAGCTTGGAACAAACTAGAAAAAAGAGTGTGGAGGTGGAGACGTTGTTTTTCAGGAAGAGTTAGTACGGCAAACCCAAGCCCTGCAGAGATCAAGGCGGCGCCGAATACATTATTTTCTAAAACAACTCCCACAAGGTTAGTCGGGAACATCGTGATGAGTGCATTTAAAAAGGGAGGTTGTTTGGGAAGTTCAAAATCACGAGAAATTCCTATCCCTGTAGATGGTTGGATTACTATATAGAATAAAAGTGCAATAGAGGCAGCTATCATGGTGGTCAGTAGAGTATACTTTAAGACCTTTCGTCCCATTATTTTCATTTCTTTTAAACTTTGAAATCCACTGATTGTTGAGAGGATCGAAAGAAAAATAATGGGGATGCCAATCAATTTTAATGCTCCTAAAAACAACTCAGAAATAAAGTTTGCTGAATGATTTAAAAGAGGTTGCTTGAGAAGACCTGTAAGAACTCCAATAATAAGAGCCGCCATGATGTAGAGGCTAGAACGCACTTGACTTTTCATTTGTATTAAAAACTCCCAGAGAGGCTTCGTTTAGTTACATACACACAAGGTTGTATGATAATTTATAAGTAAAGGGTTTGTCAATTAAAATAAAGAGTAGGAATTAAAAAAAGCGAACCAGAAGGGCCTTTTTTATAACAAACTTGTCAACTTTATGTTTTTTTCTAATAAATTTGGGTTTCTTTCTAGGAAGTAGGACTTTGTTGGTGTTGATTTTTAACCATCTGAATATTTTGCGTTGCCCTAAAAGATTTGTAAAATAATAAATTGAGAGCTCCTAAAAAAATTACAGCTACAGTGTAGCTGAATATAACCATAAAGCGAGGGTTTAGCGTTGAAGCCTCTTTAATGCTGCTTATAATCGATTGATACTTAAGGCTCATTTCAATTAAATAATAAGCGGTGAAGAGAAGATAAAGAATTAGAGTGGAGCCTGCAATTTTTGGGTTAATAGTTAGGCGAGAGGCTAATTGACCAATAAACACAATTAGATAGCAGCTAACACCAATCCAAGTAGAGGGAGAGCTTGCAACCGCGCTTTTTTTTGTGATAATGGTATAGAAACTTAAAATAACTAGAAGAGCGGTGACACTCACGCTCCAATTGAGTCTGCTTTTTTGTGTTTGAATGTAATGTTTTTCAAAATTCATATATTTTCCTTATGGTCTGAAATTCCTTTTTTGTTACAGGCTGTATAGAAAGGCGAGAGCCTTTTTTTAAAACCATCATGCTTTGAAGTTCAGGATGGCTCCTTAAGTCCTCTAAACTAATAAGGCGAGGGGATTTTTTTATAAATGAGACATCAACCATTTGCCAGAGATTTTTGTCCGGCGAAGATTTTTGACAAAAATATTTACTAGTGGGATCACAAGCAGTGAAATCAGGGTAGCTTTCTTTTGAAACTTGCATAAGACCGACAATTCCTGAGGGCTTTGCATTCGAGTGATAGAAAAATGCGAGGTCGCCTATTTTCATTTCATCACGCATAAAATTTCGTGCCTGATAATTTCGAACTCCTTCCCATGGCGAACTTTTATCTTTTTCTAAGTCATTAATTGAATAAGCACTAGGCTCGCACTTCATCAACCAGTAATTAGTCATAGATGACCTACCAAAGAGTTAGCTTTTTGATCTAAATAACTTTGTAAGATTAAAGTAGCACACGCAGCATCCACTTTTTGGGAGCGTTTTTTCCGGCTCATATTTCCCTCTTTCATAGCTCTCTCTACTTGCACGGTGGTCAATCTCTCGTCCCATGTGCGGATGGGGATCTCGGTTAGCTTTTGAAGTTCTTCTATAAAATGGCGCGTTTCGTCTGTAGAAAAGCTACTTGATCCATTGAGTCGATAAGGCATTCCAACTACAATTTCTTCAACGTCTAAAGGCTGTATTTGTTGAAGTAATAATTTTGCTGCTAGCTCACTTTTTTTTGGGTTTATCAGTGTTGTCATTGGAGTCGCGATAATTTGGTGAAGGTCAGAGTGGGCAACTCCAATACGGGCCATCCCATAATCTATTCCAATAAGTCGTTTTTTCATTTTGGGTTCCTTTTTTCTTTCTGATGCCGGATTAAGGCTTGCACAAATGCTCTAAAAAGAGGGTGTGGCTCGGTAGGTTTTGATTTAAATTCTGGATGGAATTGGACTCCAAGCATCCATGGATGGTTCTTTACTTCAGCAATCTCACAAAGTTTTTGCTTAGCATACGTTCCACTAAACATAAGGCCTTTTTTTTGAAGTTCATCAATAAATGCATTGTTGACTTCATAGCGGTGTCTATGACGCTCAGATATTTTAGTCTTTTTATAAGCTGTAAAGGCTTTGGAGCGTTCTTTAAGGTTACAAGGATAGGCACCTAATCTCATTGTACCCCCTAAATTACGAACATTTTTCTGTTCAGAGAGTAGAGAAATTACTGGTGTTGGGGTCTCAGGAACAATCTCTGTGGAGTTAGCTTTTTGATACCCCAAAACATTTCGAGCATACTCAACGACTAAAACTTGCATGCCTAGACAAATTCCGAAATAGGGGATGCTTTTTTCTCGGCAATGTTTTGCTATCTTTATTTTACCTTCCCAGCCTCGCTCTCCAAATCCGCCGGGGACTAAGAAGCCGTCACATTTTTTTATAAGAGCAATATTTTCTTTGTCATCTAGTTTATCAGATTCTATACGCGCTATTTGAATACTAAAACCAAAAGAAAGCGCAGCGTGCTCTAAAGATTCAAAAACAGATTTGTAAGCATCTTGGTGTTGAACATATTTCCCTACAATTCCAACTGTAATTTCCCCTTTGGGCTGCTTGACAGCTTTAATAATTTTTTTCCAGTCATCTAAGTCAATGTCGCGTTGTTTTAAATTTAACTTCTCGCAAATAAGTTTGTCGACATTTTGCTCTTTTAAGTGAAGTGGAAGTTCATAAATAGTGTGTTCAACATCGACAGCTTCAAAAACAGCCTCTCGAGGAACATCACAGAATAAGCTTATTTTATCCTTAATACTTTGCGACAAATGGTATTCTGACCTGCATACAATCATATTTGGAATTACTCCAATACTGCGCAGCATTTGTACAGAATGCTGCGTTGGCTTTGTTTTAATTTCGTCAGCAGCCTTTAAATAGGGGGTGTATGTGAGGTGGATAAAAATTGTATCGCGATCATGCTCATGTCTAAACTGACGGATTGCTTCTAAAAAAGGGAGCGATTCTATATCTCCAATAGTTCCTCCTATTTCTACAAAAACAACATCTGTTTTTGGAGTTTGCATTGCACAGCGATTAATACGACTTTTGATTTCATTAGTTACATGAGGGATCACCTGGACCGTTTTCCCTAAGTAGTCTCCCTGCCTTTCGCGTTTAATGACAGTATCGTAAATTTGACCCGATGTGGTGTTGGAATCTTTAGAAAGAGGGGAGTTTGTATAGCGGTAATAGTGTCCTAAATCTAGATCAGTTTCTGCTCCATCGTCAGTGACATAAACTTCTCCATGTTGGAAAGGACTCATCGTTCCTGGGTCAACATTGAGATAAGGATCTAACTTAAGCATGCTCACTTTCAAACCTTGACGTTCTAGAAGAAGAGCAATGGACGCTGCGGTCAAACCCTTTCCTAGAGAAGAAGATACGCCGCCTGTTATAAAGATATATTTTATGGACATAAAACCTTTTTTACTTTTTGAATGTCACCTGGTTCATCAACTTCTACAGAAGGTTGTTTGTCAATGATCACTTTAATAGAGTAACCATTTTCTAAGACCTTTAATTGTTCTAGATCTTCCGCTTTCTGTAAAGGTGTTTGGGGTAAATTGACATAAGTTTTTAAAAATGATCTACGAAAAGCATAAACACCAATATGTTTATAGCATGGCGTTGATTGCTTCATAAACGGAATTGGAGAGCGACTAAAGTACAGTGCATTTTGTTGGTTATCCAGAACGCATTTAACAATAGAGGGATTTGAGAAATCTTCTTTCTCTGTAATTGGAATGACAATCGTCGCCATTTTAATCTTAGAATTGTTACTTAAGAGCTCAAAAAGTTTATCAATACACTTTGGATTTACCGTTGGGGCATCTCCTTGTATATTAAGAATAATGGCATTTTGAGAGACTTTTTTTAATTTTTCAAGTGCCTGATGGACACGAGTAGTCCCATTCGGGGAGCTTTTTGGAGTCATCACAACTTCTCCTCCAAGCTTTTCTATCTGACTTTTTATTTCTGAATGATCCGTGGCGACTAAAACATCTTTAATTTTCTTTGATCTTTTTGCATTTTCAAAAGTGTGTTGAATCAAGGACTTCGAGCCAATAAGCTCGAGCATTTTTCCGGGGAAGCGCGTACTTGCAAATCGAGCAGGTATAACTATAATTTGTTTTATAAGCGCCATGATTATCAATCTTAATAATAATTTTAAGTTTAAGATAATCAGTATTTTATTACAAGAGTCAAAAGGATGAGAGCAGGCTTTAGTACTTTTAATATTTCAAATTTTAGATATATAAATAGAGATGTTTCTTGTGCTTAGATCTGATGATTATCAGCTATAGCTAAAACTGTGATTCCTTTTTTTTGACTTGGCTCTGTCTCAAAGGTGGGTACATAAAAATACTCTAGGGGGTTGAATATATTCAGCTGGTCAAGCCCTAGAGAGGCTCAAAATACTTAAACTTTTATACGCCTAGCCATCAAAAAGAGAATAGTAAGTCTTTAACAAATAAAGAATTTTTTCTTTAATCCCATCTTTTTGTTGATGGTTGGTGTCAGCAAAAAGTTTAATCTGGTTCAGCATAATTTCAAGATGGTGCTTTTCGGAGGCTGTCATCATCTTACGTGTTGAAATTTGAGAGTGAATGCGATCTACTTTTTTGCTAAAAGCATCAAAATCTTCAGCAACTGATTCATCAAATGGTCCTATTTCCATAAAAAACCCCCTATATGAGCATCTTAGTTCCAAACCCTAATAAAACAAATATCAGAATTATCTTCAAATAATGTTGTGGAAGTTTGTGGGCTAGAGCAACCCCTATAGGTGCCCCTAAAACAGTTCCAGCTCCAATTATCAAAGCAGCAGGGAGATAGATAAATCCATAGGTGTAAGGGAGAGCGTGTGGCGATGCTAAAAATAAATGCGATACTGTTGCGATCAATGCTGTAACAATGGTTGCAGCTAACGAAGTTGCAACAGCATGGCGTACATGGGTGCCTAAAAAAATTAAAAATGGGACTAAAATGAGCCCCCCACCAATGCCGAGAAGAGATCCTAGAGTAGCCGCTACAAAACCTCCTAACAGTAGAAGAGCGATTGATGGGGAAGCATTTTTTTCAGATTCTTGATTTCTGTAAAATTTTTTAAGGAGTAGTGCAATGGCAATTAAAATTTCGACGCACCCAAATATAATCTCTAAAGTCCTGTTATTAAGTTGGTCTGAAATAAAAGACCCGCAGATAGCTCCTAGTAATATGCCTAGAGCTAGCCACTTAAAAGAGCGCCAGTCTACCGCTCTTTTTTTAGAGTGGAAAAGAGTGGCGCTCGTTGAGGTAACTAACATCACTGCCAGCGATGTGGAAATTGCTAAGTGCATCTGATAGGGGGCCATCAAGGAGGACTTTTGGAAGATGACACTAAGCACAGGAACGACTAACAATCCCCCTCCAACCCCTAAAAGACCTGAAAAACAACCAGTTACACATCCAAGTAGTAAATATAAGATGTAAATAGAAGCAGGCACTTTTTTCTCGTGAATTATTTAACAGGGCTCAAGTATGGTGAGGTTAACAGATTACTTCAATTTAAGGAAGACGCTATGGCTCTAGATTTTCAAATAAAGGAATTGATTAAGTTGTATGACTCACTTGGGTGGGTGGAATACAATAAGGATACTTCTGTCAAAGTGATTCGTAAACGAATGAAAGAGTTTACGAAAAATGCTTCTAAAAATTTAGATTCTAAACTTAAGGAAATCAAAGACTATACTTTTGAAACTGAGCACGGCCCTGTTCGAGTTCGAGCATTCTATCCTCAGACAAATACCTATGCGCGCCCTATTGTTTACTTAAGGGGTTGTGGTTTTGTCGTCGACAACTTTGAAGACTCAGATGAACTCTGCTCACAGATAGCTTCTTTGTGCCAAACTCCTCTTTTTTCAATCGACTACCCTCTGGCCCCTGAAAATCCTTATCCTATTCCCTTAGATGCATGTTATCAGACCTTGATGAAACTGATACAAAAAGCAAGCTTTTTTGACATTGAAAGCAGGGGGTTTGTTCTTATGGGAGAGAGCTCTGGAGCTTGTCTTGCTGCTTGTCTGTCTCAAATGCTTCGTGATCAGCATGGACCTGGTATTGGTTACTTGGTTCTTATTTATCCTTTAACAGATAGTAATTTTGAAAGTGAGTCTTATGAAAGTATGGGAAAAGGGTATATCTTGTCTGAAGAAAAGATGCGCTGGTATCTCTCTAAATATTTCAAAAACCCATCTGATATGAGCGAGAAGTATGCATTGCCTATGAATGCAGATGATTTTTCAAACCTTCCCAAAACTTTAGTGGTTACAGCTCACTATGACCCCTTAAGGTCTGATGGAAGAGCCTATGCAGATCAACTTCTTCAAGCGGGCGGTGACTGTGAGTATTTGTGCTACCAGGAGTTGATTCATGGTTTTTTAAAATGTACAGGCGTCACCAATGCTAAAAAGGCTCTTCTAGATATTATCGGACGTATCAATCTGTTTTTAAAAGATTCATAGGGTCATGGTGGACTCAAAGCAACCAGCTTGATAGATTTTTTAATTCCTTAATATAAAGCTTATTTACACATTCTCAATTTTAAAGATAGGCGGTAGCTGTGGGTCTTCATTATGAACTAGAGTTATTCTTAAAGGACCTGGCTTAAATTCAGTTCGTAGTGCTAAAAGAGAACAGCTTTGTCTAATAGATGGCTCTTCTGTATTTTGTATAAAAAAATTCAGGTCTAGTCTAGACCAGTTTTCTGGAAGTAGGCGCTCTGGATTTTCAGTGGTTAGAAGGTCCCCTTTTTCCCCTCCATCAATAGAAAACTCTAAGGCTATGTTTTTTTCATGCTGAGCGGTAAGCGATTTTAAGTAATCATTTTTTTGTAAAGATAGTGTGCTCATAACTTTCCTCCTGGAGGGTGGTCAATCTGTTTGAATAAACAGGATAATTTATTGTTTTAATATATGAAAAGCATTGTCTTGAAAAAGACAAATATTTTAGCATTCGCCCTTTGGAAAAAAAATCATGAAAATCACTTCAATTACATCTACAGATTCACAAGAAGCGTTGAGTTTGCCTCTCTATCATGAAGTTTCAGCAGGCTTTCCGTCGCCTGCAGAAAATTATATAGAAGAAAGCTTGGATCTTAATAAAACTCTGATCAAAAACCCTGCCGCCACTTTTTTTGTGCGAGTGAAAGGGGAATCTATGCAAGAAATCGGCATCTTAGACCAAGATATACTAGTTGTTGATCGTTCATTAGCTGCAAAAAATGGCACGGTCATTGTTGCTGTTATTAACGGAGAGTTTACAGTTAAAAAGATCTGTAAAAAAGGGAAAGACTGGTTTTTAGTGGCTGAAAACAAAAATTATCAGCCAATTTTACTAACTAAAGAGATGGATTTTACTGTTTGGGGAGTTGTAAGCTATGCCATCCACCCTTTGTAAAGGATTTGCTCTTATTGATTGCAATAGTTTTTACGTCTCTTGTGAAAGGCTTTTTAAACCAACTTTAGAGGGTAAGCCTGTGGTCGTTTTGTCAAATAATGATGGGTGTATTATTGCTCTCTCCAAAGAGAGTAAAGACCTGGGTCTTAAAATGGGTGCTCCTTTTTTTCTCAGTCGAGATTTAATTAACCAGCACCACGTTTATCTGTTTTCTCCCAATTTCGCCCTTTATGCTGATATCTCTAATCGAGTCATGCAAGTGATAGCTCACTTTTCCCAAGATTTAGAAATCTACTCGATTGATGAAGCTTTTATCCCCATTACAGATCAAAATGAAAAAGATTTTATCAATCTGAGGAAAATGATTAAGAAGTGGACAGGAATCCCTGTATCTATAGGAATAGGAAAAACCAAAACATTAGCAAAAATGGCAAACCATTGTGCTAAAAAAAATGGGCTGGACGTTTTTACTCTTCAAGAATCCAACAAAAAAGATGTCTTTAAAAATTTTACCGTGGAAGATATTTGGGGAGTGGGCAAAAAAATGAGCCAGAAGTTAAACACCCATCATATTTTTACAGCTCTTGAGCTTAGTGAGGCTTCAAAAGAATGGATTAGCCAACACTTTCACGTTCCTATGCAAAGAACTTATTTAGAGCTTCACTCGGTTGTATGTTTGGCTTCTAGAGATCTTCAGGATAGTCAAAAGTCACTAACTTACTCTAAAAGCTTTGGCTCTCCAATAGAAAGCTTTAAAGCGCTTCAAGAGGCCGTGGTTCACTATACAGTGCAAGCTTGTGAAAAACTACGTAAGCGCTCATTAAAAGTTCAGTGCGTTACCTTGTATCTAAAAACAGATCAATCTTCTATGCAAAAGTCTGCAGCTTTGAAGTATGCGAGCAATTCAACTCCCGTTATTTTAAAAGAAATACTGCAGCTTTTAAAGCAGATTTATTGCAAAGGGTATTATAAAAAAGCAGGGATCTTTCTTGGTGGAGTGCAAGGAGGTAAGAAAGAGCAGCTTGATTTTATGTATTTTGAAGATCCTAAAGAAGTAAAACTTATGAAGGCTGTGGATTCTGTAAATGCAAAATATGGAAAAAGATCATTATTTCTTGCTGCAGAAGGTTTTGATAAGCCATGGGCCTCAAAAAGGGAACACTTAAGTCCTCAGTACACAACTAATTGGTCAGATATTTTAAATATTGAAATTTAGTGTGATTTTAGCTTTTCAAGAACTTTCTGAGCGTGGTCTTTTAGGTGAACCTTACGCCATTCATAGACAACCTCTCCTTTTGGAGAGATCAAAAAAGTAGATCTTTTAATCCCTATCCATTTTTCTATAAGAGAGCTTTTTCTACGCACATCAAATTGACTTGATATTTTACAGTCTTGATCTGATATCAGCTCAAAAGGAAGTTGAAGGGTCTCTTTGAAGTTTTCATGTGACTTTAAACTGTCCTTTGAAATTCCAAAGATAGTAGCATTAAACTTTGAAAAATGATCATGTAAGGCTTTAAATTGGAGGCTCTCATGTTTACACATGGGTGTTTTGTCTCTAGGATAAAAATACAGAACAACCCATTTACCTCTAAGATCTTTTAGGTTGCCTTCGATATTTGAAGTGGCTTTAAAGTGAAAGTCTATCATAAGTCATCTCATATGAATTCATCTATTTAGAAGCATAAGGAAAATAAGAAAAAGAAATAAATACTTTTGATATGGAATTCTGCTATTGAAAGCAAAATATCAAATTAACTATGAGAGTTACAAGTCATTTTTGAAAGGGAGAGATCTTTTGCTTAGAAATTTTAGTGTATGGCTATGTGTTTTGTTGTCGCCTTGTCTACTTTCAGCTAGTGTATTTGATTTTTGGAGAAAAGAAGACCTTCAAGCTCAGACTGAGAAAAGGCATTTTAAAGAGCAAAATAAATATATCTCTAAAAAAAATAAGCGTTTTTTACTCATTCAAAAAGCCTCCAGTGTTTATATTCAACCGCACCCTGAATATTCTGATTTGATGGTTCTCACTCTCGAGGAGCCCGACACTCATATTGCATTTTATAAAGTACAGCCCAATCGTAATTTTGGAATGCTGACGATTAAAAAATATATGTGGTACTGCAAGTTGGGGCGCGCTATGTTTTCTGATGACAATGTCCGTGGGGCAATGGGTCATTTAAGCTCTAGTGATAGCAAGGATTCTCCATCACATGTTTTTGAACTTCATCAGCCCACTTATGATAAAAAAAGAGACCAGTTGATTTATGAAATTAGTGCTTTGCCTGGATTTGAATTAAAAGATGCAAAGCTTGCTAATGCCATTTTAACTATTGATCTTTCACTTAAGTAGCGTGAAAAGAACGATTGCTTTACATTTCCCTTTTGGTTGCTATCTAAAAAACAGCTAAAATCAGTTACAACAAGGAAGTAACATAGCGGATTTTTTAACTATCCATGAATTTGTTTCAGACAGGATAGAATCTCATTGGGGTGATCAGCAATTAAATCGGGTTTTAATGGACTTAAGGCTTCTTTTGAATTGTATCCCCAACTAACAGCGAGCATTGGCAAGTGTATTTTTTTGGTCGCTTCAATGTCACGTGTTTCATCGCCGACGTAAATGGCATCATTTTTTGTAATCTTTTGCTCATGCAAAAGCCGTTTCATCATGTGGGCTTTCCCGAAAATATTTTTGCTTGAATAAATAAAGTCAAAAATATGAGTAAGCTCATGAGCTGCTAAAAACACCTGGATGTTTTCTTTTGAATTAGAGGTCATAATCCCTAAGTTATATCCAGCGCTTTTGATTTTCTCTAATTCTTCGACAATGCCTTCAAAAGGTTTTAGGGTTGCTATTTCTCGTCGAAGTTCTTTTTGCATCAGCAAAACAACAAAAGGGAGTTTAAGCTTTGTCACTCCATGATCTCTTAAAAAATCTTGAGCTTTTTTAGAGCGCAGCTCGGCGCGATTCTCCTCTTTGACCGTTTTGCATTGAAATTGGTGAGCTATTTTATTGTAAATAGCGATCGCAGCATCTAGAGTGTCTGCAATTGTTCCATCGAAATCAAAAATAATCGTTTTTGTCTTCACAAATAAAATCACATGGTTCGTTTTTTTTCAATTAGCCCCACGAGCCTTAGTGGGGATTCAGTTAAGTCAGGAGCCTTTAAAGGTAGAGCCAAAGAAAAAGCTCCACTTGCAGGTAATTTTTGAGCATTCGCTACATTTTCAACAATATATTTCTTATTACCTAGAAGCAGTCGGTGAACTAAAAATCCATCTTGGGGCCTATCGGGACTTAGAGTGTCGATCCCAAGGCCTGCAATATTTCTTTGTAAAAGAAGCTCTGCTGCTTTTTCAGAAACACTGGGGAATTTGTGATTATTATGATATCTATTGGGTATATTCCAATATTGATCCCACCCAGTGTAGACGACAACAAAGCTATTAGGGGGGATTTGTCCGTACTCCTCCTCAAATGCTAAAATGTCCTCAACCAAAAGAGAGTAAGAGCTATTGGCAACCTTTGAGATGTCAATTTTTACGCAACGAGAACATAGGTCACTTAGAGCTAAGTTACCGACGGTCATTGCTCCTTCGTAGTAATGAGCGGGGGCGTCCATATGGGTTCCAATTCCTGCATGTAGCGTCATTTGCTGAACTCGAAATTTATATTCACCTTTGCAGTCCTTATAATCTAATTTTATCTCGTGTTTAAATCCACAAGACCCATTCCATGTAGGGGTGCTTGGGCAAAGCACCTGGCTCAAATCTATGATATGGTATGGAAAATTCATAAAAAGTTTATTAATAGCCTATTTAGAAATTGAGAGAAAGCTTTTTTGCTTTCTCGATGAGACTTTTCCAGTTTTCTTGATTTTTTTGGGTGCTTATATGGGGAGTTAATCGTTTGAAACCACCTTGAAAATGAAAGGGAATCACTTTTCTCTGGTTTTTAAAGGCCTGATAAATGGCTTGTAGGTTAGCAATGCGATCATCCACAAAAAGAATTTTCTCTGGCACATAGCCACATTGGTTGAGAAACAACTGCAAAAGCGCAGCCTTTTGGTTTAGAGCATTTTCACCATTAGTAAATAAGATACCTTTGTAATACTCTGGGTAACGATTCATATTCGGAGCAAGAGTTTCAAAAAAGCAATCAGAAAAATTGGGGAATGAATCAGAAAAGTCTATCCCTAATTTATGGAGTGTTTCTATGCGTTGTTTTCTTAAAGAAAGGCCGTCAAGCTCTCCGGAAAGAGCGGCAGTTAGAGCCACTATTTTACACCCTCTATCCTTTAAACTGTTTAAGAAATTAGGGGTTGAGGGCTCTATAAGCTCAGAGCCTTGCCCAGTAAAAACAATTGAACTAGCTAATATATCTCTTGCAACTACCGGAAGTTTGAAAAATTCTCTTTTAATAAAAGATTTTTCTTTAAGCATATTTTTCATCTGAAAAGTAGGGTTTTTAGGGTGTGTAAGAACATAGTCTATATCGAGTACAATAAGTGTCTTTTCAGGGAGTTTTATATACTTTTCAATTTTCTGAAGCTTTGTAATCGTTTTGAACTTTGAAAATAGAGGTAAAATCATAGAAATAGGTTTTGTGGTGGGCCTTTTGGCACAATTCCTGTTGGATTAATGTGCAGGTGGCTTTGATAATAATGGTTTTTAATATGATCTTCTTTAACGGTTTGAGAGACTCCAGGCATTTTATAGATTTGAAGCATATAGCGATGTAAATGAGGATAGTCTTTGATTTGTCTAAGGTTACATTTAAAATGAGTTACATAGACCATGTCAAAGCGAATTAGAGTCGTGAATAGACGGATATCTGCTTCTGTAAAAGTGTCACCTACAAGGTAGGAGTTTTTTTTCAAAAGACTTTCAATAACCCCTAAAGCTTTAAAAAGCTCAGAGACCGCTTGGTCATAAGCTAATTGATTTGATGCAAAGCCACATTTATAAACCCCATTATTGATATTCTCTAAGATAAAAGTGTTGATCTTCTCAATGTCAGCCTGGAACTTTTTAGGGTAAAAATCTGTTTTTTGATCTGTGAATTCGTTAAAGTCTGCATTGAGTATCCTTAGAATCTCAGCTGACTCATTATTGACAATTATTTGGCTCTCTTTATCCCATAGAATAGGGACAGTTACCCTTCCGGTATAATGTGGGTCTGCTTTCGTATAAATTTGGTGCAAATATTTAAAGTCATAGAGAGGGTCTTTAGAGACGACTCCATCTTCTTTAAAAGACCAGCCATTTTTTTTCACCACCACATTGACTGAAGAAAGGGAAACAACCTGCTCAAGCCCCTTTAATAAGCGCATCATAACCGTTCTACAAGCCCAAGGGCATGCATAAGAAATATAGAGATGGTAGCGATTTTTAGAAGGAGGAAAAGCTCCTTGTTTTTCTATTTTCCCCCTGAAAGAAGATTCCTTTCTGATAAATTGACCCTTTGAGCTTGTTAAAGCGCTGTCATCATTACTCCATTTGCCATCGATAAGTTGTCCCATATTGATCCTTGTTGATCGCACATATTAGCATATTTTACCTTGGATAAGTAAATGCTGATAGTTTTTAGAATTTTAGGCTACAGATAACAATTGAGACGAATAGTATCTTGAACCACAAGAGCAGGAATCATTTCTGAAGAGATATTAATCAAAACAGGTTTTTGAAAATCGTCAAGCGCGTCCATAGCATCCGAAGAGTAAATATCCTCAATAAAGGAATCAGATTGTTCGCATTTAAACAAACCACCGATTAAATAAATGTGGGGGTTTGTAAGCCGTGTTTTTTGAATGGCTTTAGTTAAAAGCCCTGCTATTTCTTTTGAAGTCTGCTTAACAATTTCCAGTGCAATGGGGTCATTATTATTAGCTTGTGAAAAAACTATTCTGGCAACAGCTGCGATGTTTGCGGGAGTCGTCATATTGGTGTTAATAGGGGCAATTAGATGCGCTGCTTGCTCAACATTAAAAAGTTCTTTGATAGGCTCTGTGATTGAAGTAAATTCAGAGGGGTCATATTCACTTTCAATAGCAGCTTTGATCCCAGCAATTCCTACAGAATAACCGCAGCCTTGATCACCTATGCGATGACCTAGGCCACCAAATCGCCATTGGGTATCGTTATTTTTCATAAAGCAAATTGAGCCTGTTCCGGCAATTAAAATGCCGCCTGATTCATGAACCAGCTCTAAAGACATAGCCGCATCACTAAAAACAGCTATCTTTTCAGACTGAAAACCGATCTCTTCTACAATACTACGAAGAGCAGCTAGTCCTTCAACTCTTCCTGCTCCTGCAAATCCACCAATGAAGGCAGCCTCATTAATTAGCTGCTCAGCGGGAGTACGCTCAGCTCCTACACGAGCCTCAAGAATTAAAGCTTTTAAGATTTGTTTCACATGATCTTTTCCGTAGGTTGTAATATTACTACTCTTACCCCAATGAGAAAGCATTCCCTGGCTTTCGTTCTCTTTGAAAAGAGGGTACTCTTTCCCGTTCATATCTAAAATTTTCAGTTCCGTTTTGCTAGCGCCGCCCTCTAAACAGAAAATATACTGGCTTGAAGATATGGCGTCTAAAATTTCTTGTGATGCCATAAGCTTTTGAGGAATAAATAAAGCTAAGAAAAAAACAGAAATAGATAAAAAAAGTGTTCTTAATTTAGGTTTGGAAAAATGCATAACAGCCTCATTAATGTTTAAAGGTAGCTTAGAATAGAAGTCTCTTTAATTATAGACAAGCTATTACGAAAGTTGGCGCTTATTAAAATAACATTTTCAGAAGCTATTTATTAGAAAATAATCGCTTTCAACTAAATTGCTTTTTATTTGCAATAAAACTTTGAAATGCCTGAAAATCGTTGTTTAGTTTTTCTGTGAGGTCTTGTGGTGATAGTACCGAGTAGTAAAATAAGTCAAATCGTGGATCAAGTTCCCTTTCAGGGTGATCACTACACAGGGGACGTTCACGTCCAAATTCATCGAGACAAAAATACGCAGGCGCAATGGATTCAAGTATCCGGTCTCCGCCTTACTTTGGAGACTTTTAAAGGTTCTTACTATGACAAGCTTCAATCTGTTTTTTCGAATCTGTCATTTAAAAAATATGATGAGCTAAATGACTTACAAGAAATTTTTGGTAATGCAGTAGCAAGAGAACATTATGGAGATCGAAAGCCACAAAGTGTAGATAAAATTTGTGAACGGATAGAATTTAATGCTAGAAGAGCTTTTGAAGGCAATCCTTTCACAGGTTTTGCCGTTATCGAAAATGTAAGTCAAAAAATTATCGGGTTTGTATCACTTGGTTACGGATCACAAAAAGGGGAGTCGCAATCAGCTCTCATTTTAAATCCAAAATACTATAATAAAAAATATGGTACAGAGGCGGCTCTTCTAACAGGAACTCTTGCACATGTTTACTACCTCAATAAATTTGAAACTGGCAGGCGTTCTGTTAAAGCACCCTTTGAGCGTTTAGCGGTCACGGTTTTGGACAACAACCCACATATGACTAATTTTGTAACGAAACTAGGCTTTCATTTTGAAAATAGAAGTCCTGTTTTAAATTCTAATGAGCAACAGGCTAGAAGTCTTTATGCGGTTGAAGCTAAATATATTAAAATATCCCTATCTCAATTTTTGGATTTTCAAAAAGTGACATGGGAGGTTCTAGAAAGTAGTAATTAAAATTTTAATTTTATAGCTTGGATGTAAATTAATATTTGAATTACAATATTTTGAAAATGTTATTAACACAAACAAGGAAGGTGAAACATGGTAAGTTTAAGCGGAGCAGCAAGCAGCGTTTATAATGCAGCAGCTAGTCTAGTAAGTTATAGAGAAACTGATAAAGATGGGGTAGCTCATCCAACAGTTAAGTTTAGTCAGCCGAGCTGTCTAAATCCGTGCGCAAGCAGAGATCCAGCTGTTAGCCAAATTGGTAGTCGAGTTACCCTGGTAGTCGGAGGAAGAAAAATGTATCCTTCTGGAGGGGAAGATGGTGCAGGGTATACACAAAATACACCCTCTGAGTTTATTTTTACCCAACCAGGAACTACCACTGTATTAAGTAAAGTAACGTATGATCTTCCAGCTGATAGAAAAGGAGAGACAGCAATGACTCTCAACATTAATGGAAAAAATGTTATTGAACGTACAAATACCTTTGTAGGTATTGTTGTTGGTCATAATGAAGGAGAGGGGAAAGTTTTAGTAAGAGTTCCGGATACAGCACCTCAATATCCAGGTAGACCTCTTAACCATGAGATAAGACATGGTACGCAAAAGGGCGTGCCCTTCACTTACATGGATTCAACAATACCTAGAAGTACCTGTGAAGTAGGTAGAGACGCAACTGTAGACACCTGTTCTTTTGTTGCAAGCCTTCCAGGACGCGGATGGGGTGCGCTAAAAGCTACGCCTGGAGCTATTGTAGATCTCTTTAGTGCAACTGTAAGTGGCGCAAAAAGAGGAGCATCTGCAGTAAAAGACGGTGCTTCTAAAACAGCTGAGGCAGTATCTATAGGAGCTTCTAGAACAGCAGGGGCTGTAAGTTACGGGGCAACTAAAACGGTAGAAGCTGCGCAAGGTGGAGCAACTAGAGCTGCAGACGCGTTTAATAGAGGCCAGTATAGCGTACGTACAGTATTAGCAAGTGGCTTAGAAGCAAGTGCTAGTATCGTAAAGCCAAAAAATCAATAATCTTTTTTGGACTTACTTGAAAAATTAAAGCATCTTTGGATAATCCCAAAGGTGCTTTTTTTTTTATTTTATCTTTTTACTCTAAAGATCATATAAACCCTATGCATAACCTCACTCTAAGCTCTAAAGATTATATAGAGTTTTACTCTGTTTATTTTTTTTCAAAAAATTGAATAATTTAGACTATTAAATCGAGTCAACCTAAAATCTCTAACTCTTAACCTGATCAACCGCTACTTATCGAAGCAACTAGACAACCAAAATAATGTGTGGTTAGATAAATATAAAAATAGGCATAAATGCCTAATTAGAGAGGGATTTAGTCTTAAAAAAAACAAATAACTCAACCATTAGAGAGGTATGAATAACGGTTGTATTTCTATGTTAGAATAAATTCTTCTCAGTCCAAAAAATGGAGCAAATTATAAACTCAAACAATGTTCTTTTAATGAGCTTGATTTCTGTGCCCAGCTTTCAATAGCATCTACCCAATCATCTACATTATCAAATAAACCACCTGCAGCTGCTTCAGTTTTGTTGATATAACCTAATAACTGAGAATTTATTGTCGTAGAAAGGTTATCAGCTGCTCTAAAATCTGTTCTAAGGGCGAATACAGGTCGGTCTTTAAAATGAGCATAATAACCAAGCTCAGAGCAAGCACCATCATCTGCGGCATGCCCACCGTCTAAAATAAGAGCCATTGCTCTTGAGCGCTCCATTAAGTTATTATTAGTTGAGGTGACCTTACTGTTAAAACTATTCCAAAATTCTTTCAGCTTACTCACAGTCCCCTCAGCCTCAATTTCTGTGAGCTGCTTAAAGTCAAGTAGCTTACCACACTCTTTAAAAGGATCGATAACGTCAACACCAGCTTTATCTAATCTAGGTTTGATAAGATGGGTCAACGTATAACGACCTGTTTCACTAAACCCCAGCTGATTGGAAAGGTATACCTGAGGTCTTGTTTGATGGGTAACTTCATTCATAAGTGAGCCTTTGGTTGGTTATGAGAACCTATTGTTATCTTGTATTAATATTTACTCAATATTTTTATTGAAGCTATGCCAGCTTCTTAGGGTTGTTTTTTATAACACCCTACAACTTGGGTCTAATTTTATGAAGAGAGCAGATTTACATTTAATAGATTTTAGATTACTCTAATTGTAGACTTTACAGAGTTTGTCCATAAAATCTAAACATAGTTAATTTAAATGATTTCTATACAAAATATAGCCATGTCCTATGGGGCAAGAGTCCTCTTTGATAATGTAAATCTGCACCTTAAAGGGAAGAATCGCTATGGTTTAGTAGGGGGTAATGGGGCAGGGAAATCTACCTTCCTTCGTCTTTTAACTCGTGAGGCAGAACCTTTTTTAGGTGAAATTGCCATCCCAAAAGATAGTAAAGTCGGTTGGCTAAAGCAAGATCAGCATCTTTATCTTAACCACTCTATAGTGACAATTCCGATGATGGGCAAGCCTGATCTTTGGAATGCTTTTCAGAAAAAAGAGCATATTTTAAACAAAGAAGAAATTTCAGAAAAAGATATTGAGATGCTTGGAAAACTCGAAGAGGAAATCGAGCGACTAGATGGCTACGCTGCCCAGGCGCAGGCAGAGAGTCTATTACTTGGCCTAGGCATTGCAACAGAAGATCATGATAAACCCCTTAAAAATTTCTCAGGGGGGTATAAGCTGCGTGTTTTACTAGCGAGAACTCTTTTTAATAAACCTGACATCCTTCTTTTAGATGAACCAACTAACTACCTGGATATTGTAACGATTGATTGGCTCGCTGATTACTTGATGCGTTCTTTTAATGGAATGGTGGTTTTAGTATCCCACGATCACCATTTCATCAATAAAGTTTGCAACTATATTCTCGACGTTGATTACGGAGAGATACGCCCCTATACGGGAAATTATGATAAGTTTTGTAAGCAGAAGAAGCTCGTTCAGGAGCAAAAAGAACATTTTAGAAAAAGTCAACAAAAACAAGTTGATCGCATCCAGATGTTTATTGATCGTTATAAAGCAAAAGCGACTAAAGCTAAGCAAGCCCAATCAAAAGAAAAGCAGCTTGAAAAATTAGAGTGGCCTAAATTTGATGTTTCCTCTAGAAAGTATTTAAACCTTCTTTTCAAAACGGAAAAGAATTCAGGCAAAAGCGTCCTCAAGCTTAAAAAGCTTTCTAAAGATTTTTCAGAAAAAAAAGTTTTAAGACCCATAGATTTGACGGTGCATCGCGGTGAAAAGATTGCAGTTTTAGGACCAAATGGAGTGGGGAAATCAACGCTTTTAAAACTCATACTTAAAGAGCTAAAGCCTAGTTGTGGTGAGGTTGAATGGGGGTATAACCTAAAAGTTGGCTATTTCGCCCAAGAGTCACATGAACAACTCAAAGGTTCTGAAACGGTTCTAGAGTGGCTTGGCAATCATACTGTAGGTGCCGACGAACAAACATTGCGATCCACTCTCGGAAAAGTGCTTTTCACACAAGATGAACAGTTCAAAACTCTTAATGTGCTCAGTGGGGGAGAGAAAGCACGACTTGTTCTGGCCAAAATCATGATTGAAAAACCCAACCTTTTAATCTTAGATGAGCCCACAAACCACTTAGATATTGAAGGAAGAGAGTCTCTTGCAAAAGCGTTAAAAACTTTTAACGGAACTGCTATTTTTGTCAGCCACGATCATCGGTTTGTCGACGGTTCGGCTAACCGTATTCTTTACCTTAGTCCAGACGGGCTTTTAGATTTTGAAGGGACCTATTCAGAGTTTCAAGAAATCATGAAATAAGAATCAGTTATACTTTATTTAAACATAAGTTTCTTGAAAACTTATACTGCCCTTATTATAAAAATCAAATTTGGAGATTTAAGATGTCAGTTCAGACAATTTCAGTAGAAATTCCTTACTCCTTTCAAGGAACCTATAAAATACCTCATCATGAACTCAGTTTTATGCTTGCCTGTGATAATGGACTGCAAGCTTTTTTAGAGAAAGTTGGAGGGGTTTCAGACAAAGTTTTTAAAAAGGCAGCCACTTTAAACTTAATGGAAGTATTTTGCCAAAATTACAATGAATTTAGTGGCTTATTAAAACGGGTTCAAAAAACATCTGAAGACAAACTGGACTCATTGCAAATACCAGTAAGAATGCTTGAGGAAAAATGGGCTATGAAAGGCGTCTACTGTGCTCAAATTGGTAAAGGTAAAAACTGTATGGAGGGGCAAGCTAAAATTCCTACTTTTCTTTACAAGGACAACAAGCTATTTAAGTACTACAAAAGGCTTAAACAGGAAGGAGAAATTAAAGCTTTTGAAGGCTCTGCAGATATGAAAGACCCAACCTTTAATAAATATTTAAATTTTGTGTACCAAAAAGTGCAAGTGTATGACCTAGAACTTATGTTAAAAGCGATGAAAATTGGAGGTGTTGTCAAAGAGTCTGCTAAAACTCCTCAGGGTAGCACGGCAACAAGCTACCGTTTAAAAAAAGGATATGAACTTTAGAATTAAATATTATTTAATTCTTTATGTTTGAGTGGGAGTTTTTTTAGATTTAATAACGAGCTGTTCCATAATTGCAAGCTGGCAGCAGGTTTTAAGCACGTTAAACATTAATAAGTCTGTCACTTTCGCTGGAAATCTTTGGTTGGGTGTCTATGTGATTACGATAGATTTCTTCTGAAACTCTAACTCCGGTAGTTAAGTTTTGTTTTGGTGGACACTTTACTTGGTAGGGCTCCATATAATCATAATACTGACAGTTACTATTAGCCAAACCTTTTGCACACCAATAATCCTCATCACGTCCTGCAGAGTTCAAAGTTGCGTCTATGACAGGATTATAATCAGTAACAAGTGAGCTATACCCTGTCGCTGTACTCCGAACAGCTCCCGACTCAATGCACTTACAACTACAAGTAATTGCAGCTCCAAGAGCGCTCAAGGGCAAAGTAATAGCAGCAAGAAAAGGGGCTGTTACGGTGTAAATACTTGCGCGGGCTACAAAGCTAGTGACTGCCTGAACTTTTTCGCAGGGATTAGATGTCTTGGTTTTACTTAAAGTGATAGAGTAAAAACCATTTTTTGGCTCTAGGTTGGGTGTTCTTGTTCTATAAACCCACCCTTGTTTTTTTAACGAATCATATTGTATAGCGGTTGTAATAGTTGTTGACACTTTACCCCTTAAGCTTAAGATTTATAAAAAATTTCTGAAATTGTAAAACTTAAATTAAAATCAATATCTAACCAAATTCATAACTTTAAAATCAAAGAATTGTAGTTGCCGCCATTTTTATGTAAGCAATAAATTGCTCTTTCAAAAGACCGGGCTTTATACCTCTTAGTGTCTAAATCCATGCCTGTGATGGATTTTTACCTAGAGGAGGTTCACATTTTGAGGAACAAGTTTAATAGAGCAGCCTTGCTTCATGATAGCCTTTACTTTTTCATGTCTTTGAGATGCTTTCTTGCTCCATTGGCACAGTGTTGATACTTTCCCGTTGTGAGAAATTAAAGGATCTATTCCACGAAATTTACAGGGGAATCTTAAATCGGCATTAGAAGGAGAGACTTTTTCAAATGCCTCATCAGCATGTAATACTAAATTCATCATATGTTGAATAATAGGATCTTCGTGTTTTAATAATGCATTCCAGGCCTGATCATCTGTGCCAAAGTGAATGGTGTCATTATCAAGCACGCCTAATTCACAAGCCCGTAGAATAGCGTTTGCTAACCAGCGAGATTGAAGATAATTTGTAGGGCTCGCCCAACAGTCTTGGGACATATACAAGGCAAAAGAAGCTAATTTCATCATTAAGTCAGGACGAGTAGAAACCCAATTCCCATCTGCAAATTTTAAGGAATTAAAAGCTTTAACTGCTTCTTGGCAAGAGATAAATCCTTGATAAAAAGCACCTTGAATATTATAGTCGATTCGATCTGCACACAATCTCGGTAAGGAACATTCTAAAGCTGGAAAAGCGTCGTGGGTTGGGAGCATCTCTTCAGCGCAATAGCCGTGTCTTATCAAAATATCTTCCAGCCCCCTTTCTTTAAGGAATTTGGTGTGTGTTAAACATTGATAATCGTTTTCCTGGTGCAAAACATCAAAAATCCAGTCTCCCACATGAGAGAAAATAGTATGGGAAACATCGTGTAAAAGACCTGCTATTTGTTCTTTTAGAGGCGCCTGGTTAACTCTTAAGATGGCAAAGACCCCCAAGCTGTGATCATAGCGGTTGTAGTTCTCTTTATGTGTTGTATAATGCGAGACGCCATACTGATGAATTTCTTTGAGGCGTTGCATGGCCTGACTTTCAATCAGCTCAAGTAAAACTGGCTCTTTAACTTCTATTGGACCATAAAAAGTATCGATCTCAACTGAAACGAGGAAGGAAGAGAGGAAAATAAGGCTTAAGGTGAGTAAATATTGTTTCATGGAGGTAAATATCTATTTTTTGACAAAAAGTTTAAAAATCTGTCTAATTTAAGTCTAGTATGAGTTGATAAAAAAATATTTAAGACTGCAAAGTTATTGTTGTATTCTGGTCTTTCCTAAAAAAATACTAGTGTTACCGAGATAAATATTTTCAAAAACTTAGATAGCAGATTTTCTAATTTAATAGACAGGGCACCGTGTAAATAGGTAGATCGTCAACATTTTAGCTGATTATCTTCAGTGCAAATTCTAATTATACTTTCTTATAGATGAAGATAAAGTTATTTTGATTCCAAACGAAGGTCTTTTTTCCTTTCATAGATGATATAAACTATAAGTACACCAGTTATAGTTGCAAGAGCAATGCCAATGAGCAAAAAGCAGTCATTGACTGCTAAAGAATGTGAGCGTTTATTTAAGGCTTCATTCAACCCTTCTAGTTTCATGAGGTTACTAAATGAAAATGAATTGAGCTTTTCTAACACCGTTTGGGTAGAAGGTGAAGCATTGGTCAACCCTCCACCAAGTCGTGTGTAGTAAAAAGTGCTTCTTTTGTCCCACAGTACAGAAAAAAATGCGACCCCAAAAAAAGACCCAAGTGATTTTGAAAATGTGAAAAGCCCGATTCCCCAATGATCAAATTTCTTTGAGCAACTATCTAAAACGCGCATAATTGCTGCAGGCATAAATACAGACATAGCAATCCCTCCAATTAAGCGAGCGCGCATGATTCTTCCTAAATTAATGTATAGGTCAAAGTGCATCACATCGAGGCATACATACAAAATAACTGTAATAGACGCGAGTAACATGATGGATTCAGCGAAAGGGTTTATAAATTTAAATACCACTGGAATTAAAGAGACGCCCACTAAGTTCACAAGTAAAATCCAGCCTATCCAGCTTAGAGAATACTTGACATATAGATGAAGCCAGTGAGAGAGTAAAACAATTATAGCATAGTGAAATGCAAAGAGAACAACGACAATTGAAAGAGTTAAAAAAAGTGAAAGGTTTTTTTCTGAAATCTGGAAATTAATAATTGGCTTACCTGAAGTAAAGTTTCTTATTAAAAAGAATAAAAATGAGACAAGGCCGGTAGTAAAAATAAAGTTAAAAACTTCAGATCGGAAACCATCGATAACTATTGAGGTAGTCAAACAAAAACCTAGGGTTAGAAGGCTAGTTGCATAAAATAGGTACCCCAACCAGTCAATGGGATTATCCTCTATAGGAAATTCAGAGCCATAAAAGAACAGAAATACATAAAACGTACAAATAAGGTAGAAAAAAACATAAACAAAAAATCCCCAGCGCCATTGATACTGATAGGCTAGTATGGAACCAATGGCCGCCCCAAATACAGGTGCTGAAATTAGAGAACCTAAAATAAACTTGGTATAGAACAGTATCTTTTCTTTGGAAGCGTACTTGCGAATAGTTGTGCAAATTAAAAGATAAGTTGGCCCCCCTACAAGTCCATGAGCAAACCAAAGAAGGAGATACCCATAGTAGTTGCTATTAATTGATACAAGTAAGGTGGTGACTAGATTGCCAATTATGCACATCTTTAACAGTTTTAATCTTCCTATTTTTTCAGCTAAGATAATACCGAAGGGCTTAGTTATCAAAACTCCAAGAAGGGATAAAGCGGATCCAAATGAGACTGTTTGTATAGATCCCCCTAAATCTCCTAAAATATAGAACGCACTCATGGCGGGTAATGCAGGTCCTGACAAAGATATAAACAAAACAACTATCAGTAGAGATACGTGCTTTGGTGTTACTTTCTCAATTATGTTTGTAGTCATGGATTTAAGGGGATAGGTTCAAAAGGAGTGTCAACATAACTGGATAGAGACGCATCTAAATTCAAATCAAAAATAGTGTTAGTAACTGGCCAAACCCCTTCGGTCTCATTTTTATAGATTGAGGTTGAGTAAGTTGGGCTTAGATGATTGCTTTTTGGCAAATACCCTTTATTTGAGCTTTTAATATCAACAATGGCATGCATGGTCATTCCAAGTCTTAAAGGGTGAGCTTTTAGGTCCTCAGGGTCAATTTCAACTCTTACAGGAAGCCTTTGAACAATTTTTATCCAGTTTCCTGATAAGTTTTGGGGCGGCAAAATTGAAAATGCATTTCCTGCTCCTGCTGGAATTCCAGCGACGGTTCCACGGTACATCACATTTTTACCATACATATCTGCATAGAGACGAACACTTTGCCCAATTTTTACTTTTTTCATCTGTGTTTCTTTGAAGTTAGCATTCACCCAAATTTGATCGAGGGGGATGACTGTCATTAGCGTTTGATCAGTAGAAACCCATTTTCCTAGCTGAGCCGATCGCTGAGCTACAATGCCCCCTTGCGGAGCATATACATGGGTTCTATTTAAATTAACCCATGCTTGGACTAACTTATCAAAAGCTGCTAAGATTAGGGGGTTATTTCGAATAGATTTCCCTTGAATGAGTGAGCTTTCTTTAAGATATAAACTTTTAGCCAGCTCATACTGACTTAAGCTTGTACCAAAGCGCTCCTCAGAGGCTTGTAGATCTTCAAGAGAGATAGCTCCTGTATGTAAAATTTCTAGGCGATGATTATAAAATTCCTCAGCTTTGAGAAGCTCTGCAAATCGTGAATTAATCTCTGATTGATAAGCAAATGTCTGATGATAAATTTGACAGACGCGGCGAACGGTAGATGCGTAGTTTTCTTTAGCTTCATTCAAGGCTATCTCGTAGTTTAGGGGATCTAGTGTGACCAGCAGCTGATTACTGTTAACCAGGTAGGTATCATCTGACTGAATAGAAGTTATAAATCCTTCTACTAGGGGAGATATAGCCAAGGGATTCCCCTCAACATAGGCATCGTTAGTTCTTTTATAATGCTTCGAAGAATAGATCCACAGGCATGCACCTATAGCGAGCCCCACTGCAACTATCGCCCAAAATAAAATAGGAATCCAGCGCCTTGATTTTTTTAAACTCTTTATAGTCTCAACTTCCATCCAAATCCTGTACTTGTAATGGTTCATTCATCACACCACCGCCCAGCGCTTTGATAAGCTGGACTGAAGATGTATATTGCTGAGTTATGATTTCAATATCCGCAATTTGCTTTTCAATAAGCATCTCTTTCTCATAATAGAGATTTAAGTAACTGTCCATACCCACTTGAGTTTTTTGCTTAACTAGCGTGAGCTTAAGTTTGGCATTATCTAAAATATTTTCTTGGGCCGCTTTTTTTTCAAAGGCGCTTGTAATTAGGGAAAGGGCGTCAGTTACTTCTTGCAAACTCTTTAAAATCAAGTTATTGTATTGGTGGATTGCCTCGTTAAGCTCGGCTTGTTTAACTCTATACTGAGCTCTAATCTCACCTGCTTTAAAGATTGGAAGATGAAGAGAGGGAATCAACCCCATGATCCCACTTTGCCAATCTAAGAGATGTTTGTAACCAATGCTGTCAAATCCTGTGTAACTTATCAGATTTATTCGGGGGAAAAAGTCTGCTTCAGAAGCTTTTTTTTCGCTGATAAGAGCTTCAATATGTAAAAGAGAAGCGACAAGGTCTGGGCGCTGCACTAATAGGTCAGAGGATAGATCTTTTGGTAGGGAAATTCTTTGTGTCATGTTTTCAAATTCTTCTGAAAGCGTTAAGGGGGCATCGGGACTCTGGCCTCTTAAGACATTGAGCAAATACTGGGCAGCTAGAACTTGATTTTCAAGGTCAAAAATTTCTTTTTTAACTTCATCGAGCTTTTGCTCTGCCGTTGCTGGATCAATTTTCGAAACGATGTAGTGCTTTTGAAGCACTTTTACAAGCTTATAGACGCGCTCTCGAACTGTCAAAAGTTGCTTAAATAATTCTAGTTTTTTGCTAAGACCTTGCAGTAAAAAATATGTTTGGGCTACTGAAGTTGAAACACTTAGCTCAACCTGCCTGGATTCTGCTATTTGAGATAAAAATTCTCGGTTACTTGCTTTTAAAAGGTTGCGATACTTTCCCCAGAAGTCAAACTCATAAGTTAAACCTAAATCCAAGTTAATCTGATTAAAGTTAATCCCTAAACTAGGATTGTAGGCATGACGGGAGCCATGTTTGCTTATATGTTCCCACTCTTCTTTATAGCCAAAAGAGATCGTAGGAAAAAGGGGGCTTTTAGCCTTTATGGTCATCTGTTTAGCGATCTCTACTTTTTGGTTAATAGCTTCCAACGTTGGGTTATTAGTTAGAGCTTCATCAATCAAAAGATTCAGGTCAGGGATTTTAAAATTCTCCCACCAGTTAAAATCAGGCCACTCAGCCAAAGAGAAATAAGAGGTCGCAAGCGCATTTTCTAGAGACGTTGAGATCTCTTGAGGAGGTAGGAAGGCTTGATTCTCCTTGTTATCTGACCGGGAAAGACAAGATGAAAGAACTAAAGGTGCCGCTAAAACAATCAAAAATAGTCGATTCATCAGCCTCCATATTGATAAAATCACATTTTTCTGTCTTAGTCAGTTAAAAATATATTTGTCAACCAGAAGGTGCTTCTATGAATTTTCTGAGTTAGATGAGCTAGAAAATTAAAGACTTCAAATAAAGATTATATTAAGATTTCTTTAACTTTTACAGAATATCTCCTTAATTCAACAAAGCAAGGAAGAAAAAAATGGACGTATGTAATTACACAGGTGCAAATTATACAACTCAACTATTTTCAACAACACCCTACAGGGCAATTATTGATTGCTGCCATTTTATAAATATCACCTATGTGGGAAGTCGTGCAGGCACTTTAGACTTACGTTGTGGATACAGAGGGTTTGCTACACGCGCTCTTCAAATTACAAGTCCAGGCGTTTTTTCTTGTCGTCAAAATACAAGCATGAACTTAGCAAGACAAGGGCATACCTCAGGAGTATCAGATAATCGATTTGAAGGAACTCATGGCTATCTTGATTGCCCCCAACCGACCACCACAACTGCAGACCCAAACACTTCTCCAACGGCAACCAATGAACTATCATCAGGTACGACTACCACCAATTCCATAGCTGAAACCAAGAGTTCTAGCACCAATAGTAATCTGAGTTTGCCTACCTGTGATTATACAGGTGAAAATTATACAACCCCATTACTTGAACTTTTTACTTACGCTGCAATTAGAAGTTGCTGCAATTTTATCAATATCACTTCGGTAGGGGAGCAAGCTGGTGTTTTAGACTTGCGCTGCCATGCAGGGGGATGGGGGTCGCCAGCGTTACAAATTCGCAGCACAGGAGCCTTTGACTGCCCAGAAAATACAATTATGGATCTTTCCAGGCATGGCTACAGTAACGGAGGGGATAATCGATTTATGGGAACACATGAATATCTCGATTGTCCTCAAAGTTCAACGAGAACAACAACTACCCAGCTTACCACAAATAGCGGAGCTGGAAATTTATTTGACAATGCTTGTGTAGTTAGTGCTCTAACCCTTTCATTTTTTGGGCTTCTTTAAAATACAAGTCTCCTATTAGCTATTGGGCCTGTTATTCAGTCATAGTGAACATTTTTAATAGAACCAAGCCTCAACCCTCTAAACTTTATCACTTCATAAGTATTTATAATCAAAAGAGCAATGTGGTTTAACGCTTAACTACAGTGAAGCTCTTTTGAGAACGGCAAAAGGTTTCTTCTATGAAGAATATAGACAAAATAAGGGCAACTAAGTACATCAGTGGCAATATAGTAAAGCCTACTATAAAATTCTGCGGTGTAGGAGTTCCCACTGAGGGTATTCTAAGAAGAAAACTAGTAGAGACAGGGATAACAGCTCCAAATAACACAACAAGTCCGTTATTAAAACCAAGTGCTAGTGATTTTATAGAAATCTCTACATGCTCAATAATAACGACAATACCTAAGTTCAGGGCAGAGGCAGCCAACCCAATACAAAAGAAGAAAAGAAAATAAAGCCATGGGAAAGGGAGCTGTAGATAGGTGACGGATGCAGTCATCACAAATCCCAAGACAGAGCATAGAATTAAAATGGGTTTTCTTTTTTTCATGCAATCTGAAATCAGAGTCAAAACAGGGCAGCCAATAGCAAAACCTAGCCAAGCTGCAGAGATCGTATAGCCTGCAAGGGTTAGGCTAAGGCCTCTTGCTTGTAGGTAGTACGTTCCCCACATAGCGCCTAAAAAATCTACCGACTCGTAACAAAGGCCTGAGTAAAATGCAATGAGCCAAGCTTGTTTGTTGGTAAATAACCTTTTAAACTGCTGAAAAATACTTTTAGAAGATTCAATAAAGACAGTTTCAGTAGATAGGTCTCTGCGCTTAGTTCGAATTGCAAAAATGAATAACAGCGCAAGCCCAAGACCTACGTAGCCAACTCTAAGCAATAAAGCCGGCCAGCCTAGTCCCGAGGACTTTAAAACGCTCACAAGAGGCCCAGCTGCCAAAAGGGGGCCTAAAGTTCCTATGAACTGAGAGATCCCTATAAATGTAGGGTAGAGATTTGCAGGGAACCAGTTAGTAATCACAACTAAGAGTGAGACGAATCCAAAAGAGGAGCCCAATCCCATTAAAAAACGAGCTGTTACTAAAAGATAGAAATGCTTTGAAAAGGCAAATAGAATTATGGATAGCCCACATAAAACTGTTGCTGCAATTACGGTTCTTTTAGCTCCAAAACGATCAGTTAGATAACCCACTGGGATTTGCATCATACTATATGTGACATAGTAGGCAGCACCCATAATAGCAAACTGCTCAGAACTTAGTCCTAAATCGGCGATGACGCTTTGGGCAAGAGTCCCCACAAAAGTTCGAAGAAAAAACTCATAAAAATAAAATATTAGGCAGCAGAGCCAAACTATGATACCCGTTATTGAGACCTTTTTAAGGGTTGCATTATTCATGGCTGGAGATAGGGGAGTCGTTTAGTTTTTCAAAATGACTAGAAGCTTTTTCATAATCTGCAAAACTTGCAATTTCAAAAAGAGATTCACCTTCTTTTACAAGAGGGACATTGTTGACTCCTACAATAACACCTTCCATGGGACTTAGTATGTCTAAGGAGCCGTAGTTGCCAAAAGGATCATGGATGGTTGCAATTAGCTGTTTTGCACGCACATGAGCGCCAATTTTAACTTTGTTAGCTACAATGCCTGTTTGTGGAGTTCTGATCCACTCTGAGGCTGAAGAAATGAAAGTTGGTTCTTTTTTTATGGGTTTAACATCTTTATCGACCAGCATTCCCAAATGACGCATTGTACTTAGCAGTCCTTTCACACACAATGAGATGGATTGATAGTCAAAGCGGTTAGCCTCTCCTGCGGTATAGGTTAAGAGCCGCTTATTATTGTGTAGTGCATATTCTTGAAGAGTTTTGGGCTTGCACTCTGCTTGATTGATTACAGGAGCACCAAAAATCTTAGCCAAATTTTTGCAGGCTTCGTCTTTTAAGTTCGTCGCAACTTCTGGTAAGTGGGTATAATTCAAAGGGCCAGTCTCTAAGGAAATAGCATAGTCGGCCAAACTAAATAGTTCGCTAATAAATAGGTGAGCGATGCGCTCAGCATGCGTTCCGTTCTTAGCACCTGGAAAATTTTCACTTAAAAGAATATCTCCGGGCAAATATTTTGATTTGTTAGCCAACCCAAAAACATTGACCACTGGAACAGCAATTAAAGTTCCTTTGAGTTTTTTTAAACGTTTTAACCCCGTTAAGCGATGAATGGCTTCTATGCCATTGAGTTCATCTGCATTTATTGAGGAAAAAACTAAGAGACAAGGGCCTGCTTCTTTACCATTAAAAACTTTAATTGGCATATAGGCAGGAAGACAGGAGTATAACTCTGGAAGTCTCATCGCTAGAGGAAGAGATTCTCCAGGGTATATATTTTCGCCGCAGACTTTGATTTGTGAATTTCTTTGCATAGTGAGTTTATTATAAAAGGTTTACAAGAAATATTCAAACGCTGATTGTAAGTTTGAACAACAAATTCTACATTTATCAGGTTTAAAAGCGCAATTCTAAAGGTTTGTTACTTATTTTTATACTTTATTAGTTATAAATCTAACAAAAAAAGGGGTAAGAAAATTTTTTACAAAAAAGACTCAAGAACGTCCTTTTTTGGGAAGGGAGGCGCACCGTAGTTATTAATGCCGTCGTCTGATTTTTTTACTAACCAATAAAAATAGAAAGGAATCCCTACAATGGTTATGGGCACAAACACCAACCAACCACTTCTATTCGTATCATGCAGCAGTCTTATAAGTAGAAAAAGGCTTGGTATAAAAGTAAAAAAACACCAAAATTCAGATCTTGAAGAGCGCCCTTTAAAATCCCAATATTTTTTAAATGCTGAGGCAACGGCTTGGACAAATCTCATTTTTATCTATTCTCGAATAAAAAAAGAAAAGCTGTAATTTCCTGATAATTTTTTAACAACTCAATGAATTTCCAATTTTAAAAATTGAGTTCAAAGATTTCTCTCCATAATATATTTGCTATGTCTTGCCAGGAAATCTCTAAAAATAACATTACGTCAATAATGCACCCCTTTACCAACGGGTTTGAAGTGGGGCCTGTCGTCAATCCATTGTTGTTGTCAAAAGTTGTCTCATGCGTTAATAATCATTTATTAATACCTATTTATGATAGTAAACAACAGATCATTCGCTTCTCACAATTTTTTGGCTGGAATTTTAAGCGAATGGAAAATAAAGAATTTCTTTTTGAACCAATACCACCAGAAATAGTCGAACTGCGGGAGAGAGTCGTACAACTTTTTAAAGAAAAACTTCAAAGGCCTGCTAAACCTGAAGATTTTGATAATGTGATTGTCAATCATTACAATCCAAATCACTTTATTATTCCACACTATGATGTCGACAGAGTCTCTAAAGATCTTCGCAAAAGGGAATACCGTTTTGCTGAATCTATAATTGGAGTAATTTTAAAGGCAGATTCAACAAGAGGACTTTCATTTTACTATCACGAAGGCTTAGGCCAACCCTCAATAGTCCCGCACGAATATCAATTAAAAGAGGAAGATGGGTTGACTTATCTAATACAAGGGAAAGCTCGTCATGCCCCATACTTTCATGCAGTGCCTAAGGGATTTGACACAAGGCTTTCTATAACATTTAGAAAAACTATGATTGATGAAGCTGCTGATATAAACAGTGTATTATGACCAATTAACAAACAGCTGCAAAGTATTAAGCTAACTAAATATTAAACATAACTTGGTTTAAAAAATCGCTTACTTTTGCAAACCCTTCATGAGCCACTTCAGGGATTAGGCCCATCCCCATAATGTGAAAGTCGTGGTCTACATCAGGAAAAAGTTGGATGTCAACCTCTCGACCATTTGATTTCAGTTTGTTGGCAAAAGCTTCATTTTGCTCGGATAGGGGGTCAAGCTGACCACCTAAAATAAAGGTAGGGGGAAAACTCTTTAAATCTCCATTGATTGGACTATAATAGGGGTGAGTCCACTTATCCTGTTGCACATATACAGCTCTTTGAAAAGCGATTAAAGCAGCATTGATAATGATATTATTAAATGTTTTTTCATTGTAGGTTACATATTTTTCCAGTTCAAGGTCAATAACCGGTGAGGCCATAAAAACAGCATTTGGCAGCTCCACTTTCTCATCTTGTAGACGCATAACTAATCCCCCTGAGAGCGAGCCTCCGGCTGAATCTCCACCAACAGCTATTTTTTTAGAGTCACAGCCAATCGATTCACCATATTTTTTAATCCAATGATAAGCTGTACAACAATCGTCAAGCGCAGCGGGCGCTGGATGTTCTGGAGCTAATCTATAATCAACACAAATAATATTGATGTTCGCCATTAAGGCAAGCTTGCGATTTGGCAGGTCATATCCCTTTGGGTCTATAGCAACCCAACCTCCGCCATGGCAGTAGAGCATAACGGGTGCTTTCTTATTTAACTGGTTCTTTGGCTGGTAGTAAAGTGCTTTAAGGTCTTCACCTTCACTTGGAATGGTGATTTCCTTGACTTGAACATCTCTCATGAGAGTCTCGTAGTCGGGAGGTAACGATGAAAAGGGGTACTGTAAAAAAAACTGTCTCATGGCATCTGTCATTGCTTGTGAGACACTTTTTGGAGGTTCTAGCCCATGTAGAAGAACGTCGTATACTTTTTTACAAGGGCCTTCAAAGCGATTTATAAAATCACTTTCATCGTAGACTTTGTAACTAACATGATTTATAGCATGCAAAAGTGGAGCCATATCTGCATACATTTCAATCTTTGTAATCAACTGATTTTCAAAGGAAAAAATGTGTGTCCCTTGCAGTTGAATTTTTTTATTTGTGGGGATGTATCTTCTAAAAGGGCCTGCTTGTGTCCCGCTTGCTTCCCAGGTCACTGTCATGACATTTGCACTCAAAAAAGATTCCTTTACTTGCACTGAAAAATCTGGAAATGCAATCTTCCAATCACTGAAATATTGCTTAATTTCTTCTAGGCCGTGATGCTTTCCTTCTGTAGATTTAAAAACGGCTTTTTTTGTAAAAGTTCTAGAAAGCTCCTCTTTAGAATTGCCTTGCCAAAGATTTATGAAAAAGTGCTCTATCACTTGAGCGTAAGGCATGAGTATAACCTCATTAAATTGTAGTTTTTATGCTTATTTAAAGACATAAATCTTTTGATTAATTTAGCTCAATATTTTTTTTCTGGAGTTGTCTAGTTGATGTTGCTGATAGATCTGACAGATGCCTAAAACACTATTAGCAATAGCTAAAATTTAAAGCGTCCGTAGCTCCTTAAGGGTCATCAATCTATAATTGATCTAAACTACTGTTATTTGAGCTGTAATTGGGAAATGGTCAGAGGGGCAATCTCCACTGGGTAGTAATTGCAAATCTAAATCGCTCGAGATGCCCAGTCTTTGATTGGTAATTTCTGCAGAAAGAGTTTCAGCGCCCGCTAAAATATAGTCACCTTTAGATTTCACCTTAAGACCAGCTTTTGCATACTGTGTGGTGATTGCTCTCTCTTTTAAAGTTGTGACTCCCAATGAACCAGTATGAACCAGTTTATTAGCATCTAGAAAATCTTCAAAAGCTGCAGTTGTCTTTTTTATATTTGCGTCGATTCCAACAAGCAAAATCAAATTGTTGTTTTGTTTTTGATGAAACTTATAAGTAGAGAGAATAGATTTTATTTGCTCAAACGCAACCTGTTCATCTTTTGCATCACTGTGAACAGAAAAAATCAAATAGGGGATTTGAGAGTTAATATGCTTTGCCAGCACACCATTAATTCTTCCTTTGACCTCCCAACTTTTATCTCCATCGATGAGAGAAATGGTTTTCCCTTCTTGCCAATCTCCCTTCTTTAAAAAGACCATGGTTCCATCTAGAGGGTTCTGATGAAGATCATTTACTGGATCTTGGTACTGATTACACAATCCTGCGTAGATAGCCTTGTGACATTCTTGCGTTGCAACCACCGATGCTTTTATTTCATTAAGCTGTCCAATATAAAATTGAGCTCTTGCTTGATCATCAGAAATAGTTTTTTTGTATGCGTCTTTTACAATGTTAATCGTTTTTAACAATTCTGGGCCCTTTACAGAAACTTTTTGCAGTAAGAAAGCATTTTGCATCCAATAAAGAAATATCTGTCCTACCATCGTGGTAAAAAACTGAAAGTCTTCTACTTTTAGATGTTGTGAAGAATTGAGGCCAAACAACCTCTCAATGTTTTGTGAGGAATAAGTTTTTTTTAAACTTTTTTTAATGACATCAGATTGAAGTTGGGTTCGATCAATAGCAAGCTGAGTTCCGGTCCATTGGTCTACAAAAATGGCTTGAGTCAAACAAGTGACAAGTTCTTTTGAATTTGCACCTTCGAGAAGCGCTGTGGATGTGACTGTTGGAAGGTTTCCACACATGTACTTATCAATTTTTGCAATAGGAGCATCAGCAAGAAAGAGCACCGAGGGGTATTCTTTTACTATATTGGTAAAAGCATCAAGCTCTGGTAATACTGTGTAAAATTCATCTCTCAGAGGGCTATTTGCTATAAGCTGCTTGAAAATCTCTAGATTTTCTTGGGTCAGTAACTGCTTAAACAAAGGGCTTTCACGAAGCATCTTACTTTCAGCGTTCTTAATTTCTTTTACAGAACCATTCTGACTTCTTACCTTTGCTGAAAGGGGGGTCAAAAAATCCAGAATTTCTTGCTTAGCATCTGTTTGGGAACCTAATTTACCTTGAAATTCAAAGGGGGAGTCTGCTTTTTCTAAGGTATTACAGCTTACAAAACTAATCGTATTTATATTCATGAAAGATACCTATGTATAAGATCACTGATAATAATACCGTTGTTTTATTAAGATTACATTAAGAAAAGACTCTTAAATGACTAGTCGAAGGGGTTTGAAGTCCAACGGTACGAAAAGTCCCGCTAAAGATGTTTAATCAGCAAGTTGTGTAGATAATCCTTGATCGCGTTTTATAAATTTTTTGAATTAGGAAGAGTTGAGCTGGTGTCTGATTCATTACCTAAGATCTTCCAAAAAACAAGGAAACTTCCCCTTATTTTTCTATTAAAACTAGACTAGACGTTTGCCAAAGGAACATTTGCAGAGTAGACTTTTTTCTGATTATCTTTCAAAATTTTCCATGGAGTTTGAT